>NZ_OZ034702.1:0-1391420 GCF_964026835.1 Wolbachia endosymbiont (group A) of Dendrolimus pini
TGGAAAGCGGCAAAACAACAATAGCGAAAATTATTAAGAGAAATGAGCCGGGTGGAAGAGTGCCTATCTGGCTAATGCGTCAGGCTGGCAGGTCTCTTCCTGAGTACCGCAAAGCAGTAGAAAATATGAATAATTTTATGGAGATATGCTACAACACAGATTTAGTGACAGAATTGACGTTACAGCCGGTGACAAGATTTGACATGGATGCGGCGATAATTTTTTCAGACATTTTAATAATAGCTGATGTTTTGGGTTGTGACGTGAATTTCGTACGCGGTGTAGGTCCAATAATAAAACCCGTGGAAAGTCCTAAGGAATTGAAGGGTCCACAAGAAATTGAAACTAAAACCTTACCAATTCTAAACGCTATAAAAAAAGTCAGAAGCCAATTACCAAAAGAAAAATCTCTCATAGGATTTGCTGGTGGACCATGGACAGTAGCCTCATACATCATAGAAGGTGGGAGCAGCAAAACTTTTTCCAAAGTATTAAATTTTTATCCTTCGTGTTTGAAGGAAATAATTGAACGAATAACGGAAGTAACGATTATTTATCTAATTAAACAGATAGAATTTGGAGCAGATGTTATTCAGCTATTTGACAGTAATGCTGGTGCGTTGTCGGAACCATTGTTTAAAGAATATGTTATCGAACCAACAAAGAGAATTATCTTGGCAATAAAGGATAGATTTTCTGATTTTCCAATAATAGGTTTTCCAAGGTCTGCTGGAAATCTTTATAAAGATTACTGCGAACAAACAGGTGTATCTGCAGTAAGTATAGATTATAATGTTCCAATAAAATGGGCGAAAGCGAATCTAAACATCCCTCTACAAGGAAACCTTGATCCTAATCTTTTAGCCTATAATAAAACGGAAGCAATCAAAGAAGCAAAACGTATAATAGATTGCTTTAGAGATTTACCCTTCATATTTAATCTCGGACATGGAGTACTCCCTGATACTCCAGTTGAAAATATTGCTGCGTTGGTAAACCTGGTAAAAAGCTACTAATACAATACACAAAATTCTAGCTTTTTTGTTGTACGGGGTTTATCATTTGAATTTAGCTTCAGTAAGATATGTCAGACCTTGCAAAAAGAATGTCCCTAATAAAACCATCACCTACGATTGCTGTAACTGATAAGGCAAATAAGTTGAAAAATGAAGGAAAAAAGATCTGTGTTTTAGCTGCAGGAGAACCGGATTTTGATACTCCAGATCATATAAAAAAAGCAGCTATTCAAGCAATAAGTGAAGGTAAGACTAAATATACTGCTGTTGATGGAACGCGTGAGCTGAAAGAAGCAATAATTAATAAGTTAAGAAAGGATAATAACCTCGAGTACACGCTTAACCAAATCTGTGTTGGTACAGGTGCTAAGCAGGTGTTATTCAATTTGTTCATGGCAACAATTAACTCTGGAGATGAAGTTATTATTCCAGCTCCTTATTGGGTTTCATATGTTGATATGGTAAGTCTTTTTGGCGGCTTGCCAGTTGTAGTAGAATGCAAACAAAATTTTAAACTGACAGCGGAATTATTGAAAAGCAGGATAACTAAAAAAACTAAATGGTTAATTCTTAACTCACCGAACAACCCTGCAGGAGCTGTGTACACATGTGATGAATTGAAAGACATAGCACAAATATTGCTTGAATATCCACATATGAATGTCGTTACAGATGATATTTATGAGCATATAATATACGACGAAAAGTTTTTTACTATCGCTCAGGTTGAGCCGAAGCTTTATGATAGAGTTTTTGTAGTCAATGGAGTATCAAAAGCCTATGCAATGACAGGCTGGAGAATAGGGTATATTGCAGGTAGAAGTGATGTGGTAAAAGCTATCTCTACGCTGCAGTCTCAAAGCACTTCTAATCCAAATTCGATAGCACAAGCAGCAGCAGCAGCAGCATTAAACGGTGATCATAGTTTTTTGAAAGAAAGAACAAGGATTTTTAAGAGTCGTAGAGATTTTATGGTGAAAGAGCTAAATTCTGCCCCGGGATTATCAGCGTCTGTTCCACAAGGTGCGTTTTATTTATTTGTCTCATGTGAAGGATTGCTCAGTAAAAGCACAAAAAGTGGTAAGATAATAAATAATGATTTAGATTTTACTGAATACTTACTGGGAGATCATTTGGTTGCTGTGGTTCCAGGAATTGCATTTGGTCTAGAAAATTTTATCAGAATTTCTTATGCAACCTCTCAGGAACAATTAGAAATTGGATGTGATAGTATTACTAAAGCGTGCCAGGAGTTAAAATGAAATAGACTATCCATAAGTTGTATATTTTGCCATACTTCGCCAAGGTTATTTTGAATGTTCTAACTTGTGTTTTTCTATGGAAGGCATTTTTATTGATTGAGCAAGTGTCTTTCTAATATTGAATTCCTCATTTTTTTCATTTTGTTGCAGTAAGTTAATGTTATTTATTTTATTTACTAAATCTTTCCCCTTTTCCAGAGTCTTTAAATCACTTTCGTTAATGTGATGTTCATTGTAAAATTCTGCAACAATTTCTTTTCTTTTCGGATAAGTATTTAAAAATTCCGACACCTGATGTTTAGCAACAGCTTGAATAAATTTCTTATTAAATCTTGAATCGTTATATAGATCTTCTAAATTTTCATCGTAGTGTTTTGCTTCATTTACAGCAAGCTTTATTATCTCTTCTATACCACTTAGAAGTTTCCTATACAATTTGTCGTATCTATTGCCTAGCACGTGTGTAGCGAATGTTTGTTCAATGTATTTTGTTATGTAATTTTGCGGCGTATTATCTATCGTGCTTATATTCATCAGCCTGCTTTAATATTATATTAACTATTTTACACATAAAAAGGTTAATATTGAATTAATAGAATACTTCTGAAGTCAAATTTTACTGAAAATTATGGTATTTAAGATATAATTGTCAGCATGAAATAAAAACATAAATAAAATGGATCTTGTAACAAAAGTGAAGCTCAAGATAAAGATGAATAAGGGTAAAATCATAAATATACTTATCATTTGTGGTGTAATTTTTTTCATATACCTTATTCATGAGCCAGTTGTAGATATGGTAGAAAAAATTATAAGTAAAATAAAAGGTCTCTTTTAAAAATAGAAAAAGTGAACTTTTTCCATCATCCAAACTTGAACCTGGAAAATTTAGTTAATGCATAAACTACTTATGTTGGCTATGAGTTCAACTGTATAAAATTCCGGTAAATTAAAATAAGTATTCATAAAAATATTGTTTTCTATAAACAGAGTATCTATAATGCTAGCTTTGGGGTAAAGTATTGCAGAGGAATTTTTTAATCTGGTTGTTGGCGTCACTGTTTTATGCATACCAATATATATTACGCGTAATTCCAAATATTATAATTCCTGAATTGGTAGTAAGGTTTAATATAGGAACAACAGAAATAGGACAATTTTGTGGACTGTATTATGTAGGTTATGTGTTAGCACATATTCCTGTAGGTATTCTTTTAGATAGATTTGGTTCTAAAGTTGTTATACCGATTTGTATTGCATTAACATCTTTAGGTGCTTTACCTTTAGTCAGTTCTAATGATTGGAGTTATTCTATTATTGGAAGAATAATTACTGGTATTGGATCCTCTGCTTCAGTACTTGGACTCTTTAAAATAATAAGAATCTATTACCATAGAGAAAAATTTGCCATGATGTTCAGCATATCGGTTATTATTGGCATTTCAGGTGGTGTATTTGCCACCAAACCATTACATGTCTTACTTGATAAGTTTGGGTGGGATTATTTATTTACTGTGTGTATAATGCTTGGATTATTGCTTGCTTTAACTACCTTTATATCTATACCTAAAGTTGGCACCTCAGACGAAGAATTAAATATTAAAAATTTAAGCAAAGTTATATTTAATAAAGATATTTTATTGATAGGTTTGTTTGGCGGTTTTATGGTTGGACCATTAGAAGGCTTTGCAGATGCGTGGTCCGCAACATTCTTGCATGAGATGTACGCTATAGATAGACACATTGCATATAGCATTTCAAAATGGATACTAATAGGCTTTGGCTTTGGGCATTTATTACTTCCTTACATATTAGCAAAAAATCCAACCAAGCACTATGAAATAATAATTTCTTGTGCTATGGCCATGATAATTGTGTTCTTATTACTTTTTATATGCAATATTAGTGAACTCCTGGCATGTATATTACTATTCATTATTGGTCTTGCTTCTGCATACCAAATTGTTTTTACTGCTAAAGTTGTAAGTTGTGTAAAAAACGAAGCAGTAGCAAGTGCAGGATCTGTAGGTAATTCCATAGTTATGAGTTTTGGTTATTTTTTTCACGTCATTATTGCAAATATAATGAATTTTTATTGGAACGGTGAAATTATCGATGGAAAGCCATTTTATGGAACTGATGTAATGGTTAAGTCTATGTTAATAATACCTATATGCCTACTAATAGGAATGATAGGCTTTTGGTTACTTAAAGTTATAAGCTGTAAAAAGAGCTAAGCAGATTTAGATGATTAATATAGTATTGTTTTTTATAACTAAAGTATCTATAATCCTAAATTTTAGCTGAGATTCATGTTGCAGAGGAATTTTTTAATCTGGTTGTTGACGTCACTGTTTTATGCATACCAATATATATTACGCGTAATTCCAAACATAATTGCGCCTGAATTAATAACAAAATTTAACATAAGTATTGCAGATGTTGGCCATTTTGGTGGGTTATACTATGTAGGCTATACGCTAGCTCATATACCTATTGGTCTTTTCCTTGATAGATTTGGACCAAAGTTTGTTTTACCTGCTTGTACCGTTTTGACATTTACCGGAACACTACCGCTTATATGCTTTGATGAGTGGAGTTATTCAATAATTGGAAGAATAATTGTGGGAATTGGGTCATCCGCTTCGGCAATTGGAATCTTTAAAGTTGCAAGCATGTATTTTGCGCAAGAAAAATCAGCAAGAATGGCCAGCTTATCTATAATTATAGGAATTTTGGGAGGGATATGTGGCGGGTTACCTTTAGACTTCTTACTCGATAAATTTGGCTGGAATTATGTTATCTATACATTCTCAGCATTTGGGTGTTTACTTGCTCTTTTGCTGTTCTTAGTAACGCCTGAAAGCAATGCTCAACAGGAAAAAGTTAGCATTAGAGACTTAAAAAACATACTTTTCAACAAGCATATTATTCTAATTAGCTTTTTTGGTGGACTCATGGTCGGTCCAATGCAAGGTTTTGCCGATGGTTGGGTGAAAGCATTCTTTTTTGAAGTATATAAAATGAATGAAGACTTGGCATCTTCTCTCTCTTCCGTAATATTGATAGGAATGTTAACAGGATCATTCTCTTTGGCTTATTTATTGGAAAAATATAAAAATAAGCATTATGAAGTAATAATTGCATGCTCATTTGCAATGATCGCTAGTTTTCTTTTGCTTTTTACTCAGATTGGTGGCTTGTATGTTGTATTACCTACGCTTTTTATTATTGGCTTCACATCTGGATATCAGGTGGTTACCATTTACAAAGCGATAAGTTATGTAAATAATAACTTAGTAGGCCTGGCTACAGCTGTGTCAAACATGATAGTTATGGTTTTTGGCTATTTTTTTCACACTGGGATCGCAAAAATAGTAGATTTGTGTTGGGATAGAACAATAATACAAGGAAATCCTGTGTATGGTGCTGAATTGCTGATAAAAGCAACATCAGTTATTCCTGTATGTTTGCTGGTGGCTGTTTTTGGGCTCTTATGGTTAAAAAATAAAGATTTTAGAGAAGTTGATTGTAATAAGTAGATAATTTATCGAAGGCTCGTATGATAAAATCGTTAGATGTACTAATTTAAGGCTCTTGTTATTATGAAATATAATACTTTATTTTACTTTGATATTTTTGTTTTAATTGTAATAGGGTTTTATTAGGTGGTAGGTATGTCGAAAAGTAATTTTTTTGTATGGTTGATAGTATCTCTTTTCTATGCATACCAGTATGTGTTACGTGTCATGCCAAACATAATTGCGCCTGTATTAATAACAAAATTTAATATAAGCATTGCAGATTTAGGGCAATTTAATGGTCTCTACTATGTGGGATTTACACTAGTTCATATCCCTGTTGGTCTTTGTTTTGATAGATTCGGTCCAAAAATTGTTTTACCTATTTGTGCTGTCTTGGTATCTATTGGAACATTACCTCTTGTGTGCTTTGATGAGTGGTATTATTCAGTATTAGGTAGAATAATTGTTGGGATTGGCTCGTCTGCGTCAGCAATAGGAGTATTTAAAGTTGCCAGTATGTATTTTTCGCGAGAAAAATCAGCAAAAATGGCAAGCATATCTGTTATTATAGGGCTATTAGGGGCAATATATGGTGGTCTACCAATAGAACTTTTGCTTGATGAGTTTGGTTGGAATTACGTAATTTATATTCTTTCAGGGTTTGGTTTCTTACTTGCTTTATCTTTATTTTTAGTTATTCCTTACAATGCTTACGACTTTCGAAAAGAAAAAATTAGCATGAAGGATCTAAAAACTGTGCTTTTCAATAAATATATCATTCTAATTAGTTTTTTTGGTGGCTTAATGGTAGGTCCACTAGAAGGTTTTGCTGATGCTTGGACAAAAGCTTTTTTATGTGAGGTATATCAAATGGCCGGTGATCTAGCGTCTTCAATTTCTTCTGTTATATATGTAGGATTTGCAGCTGGATTGCTCTCTTTTGCTCACATATTAGAAAAATACCCAAATAGACATTATGAAGTTATTATTGTCTGTTCCTTTGCAATGATTGCTAGTTTCCTTTTACTTTTTACACGGGCTGGCGGATTGTATATTGTATTGCCTGCACTTCTTGTTATAGGTTTCGCTTCTGGATATCAAATAGTAACACTGTACAAAGCATTAAGTTATGTAAATAATAACTTAATAGGATTAACTACAGCTGTATCAAATATGATAGTTATGGTTTTTGGCTACCTCTTTCACACTGGAATTGCGAAGGTAATAGGTTCTTATTGGGATAAAGCGATTATACATGGAAGTCCTATTTATAGTGCTGAATTGCTGATAAAAGCAACATCTATTATTCCTGTATGTTTGCTGGTGGCTGTTTTTGGGCTCTTATGGTTAAAAAAGCAGGACAAGCAGTCTTAAAATTGCTTGTGCATCTTAAAATTAAAGCGAGGTTTGATCTATGATGAGTGTTTTAAAAAAAATCTGTGGCTCTAAAAATAGTTTAAAGTCTTTTGATAACGAGGTTTATCAGTCTATAGAAAAAGAATTGCAACGCCAAAGATCACAACTGCAACTAATTGCATCAGAAAATTTTGCAAGCAAAGCGGTAATGGAGGCACAAGGCTCTTTTCTGACTAATAAATACGCAGAAGGTTATCCAGGTAAAAGATATTACTGTGGTTGTGAGCATGTGGACAAAATTGAAAGTCTGGCTATAGAGAGACTTTGTAAGTTGTTTGGTGTAAAATTTGCAAATGTTCAGCCTCACTCTGGTTCTCAGGCAAATCAAGCAGTGTTTGCTTCACTGCTTACTCCAGGTGATACAATACTTGGATTGTCACTGAATTGCGGTGGGCATCTAACTCACGGTGCGGCGCCAAGCCTTTCTGGTAAATGGTTTAAGTCGATTCAATATACAGTGAATAAAGACACTTACTTGCTGGATATGGATGAGATAGAAAAGCTGGCGCTGGAGCATAAACCAAAATTGATCATAGCTGGTGCTTCTGCTTATCCGAGAAAAATGGACTTCAAGCGCTTTCGCGAAATTGCAGATAAAGTTGGTGCTTATTTGCTTGCAGACATTGCCCACTATGCGGGGCTTGTTGCAGCAAGTGAATATCCATCCCCTGCTGAATATGCACATGTTATGACTTCCACGACTCACAAAACTTTGCGTGGTCCTCGTGGTGGAATAGTGATGACCAATGATGAAGCATTACACAAAAAAATTCAATCTGCAGTTTTTCCAGGATTGCAGGGCGGGCCACTTATGCATGTGATAGCTGCAAAAGCTGTTGCATTTAAAGAAGCATTGGCGCCAGAATTTAAAACTTATAGCAAGAAAGTCGTGGAAAATGCGAAAGTACTAGCTCAAGAATTGCAAAAGCATGGACTCGACATTATAACCGGTGGCACTGACTCTCATATAGTGCTAGTTGACTTAAGATCGCAGAAATTAACTGGAAAAGACGTTGTAGATAGCCTTGAGAGGGCTGGCATTACCTGCAATAAAAACTCTGTGCCATTTGACACAGAAAAGCCAACCATCACCTCAGGGCTCCGTTTTGGCACCGCTGCTGAGACAACACGCGGACTTGAGGCAGAAAATTTTAAAGAAATAGCTGGTCTAATGAATGAAGTAATTCAAGGATTAATCAGCGGAAATAGCCCTGATATTGAAAGAACGGTGAAAACTAAAGTTGAAAAGATTTGTAGTAATTTTCCTATTTATTAATTTATGTGGTGTCATCCAAGTAGCTGGTAGAAACGAAAAAACTTACTTGACACCCTTCGCCAGCCCTCTTATCATGAAACTGAAGGTATTCATTTATCTTCAATCTGTGCAGATTAAACGACAACAGTATTACGTAATTGGCGTCTTATTTTTAATTTTTTGCACTATGCGCACCCTACGTCTTCACAACATTTCTGGGTTTTTACCTATATAAGCTGAAACGCGCTTATAAAGCGTTTAAGACAGTATAGCACGCCAATTTGCAGGATTAGAGAGTGACAACTAGCTAATACGGGATTTCTTTTGCCTTTTTTTCTGCTTAGTAAATTTCTTAAACATTTAAACTAAGATGAGTTGCATTTAAAAGCAGCTAAATTGCAGTGTTTAAGACTTAAAAAACGCCAATACTGAAAATAGACAATGACTAGGCAGTGTCGACATTTATTTTAACCAAAGATAAATGCCAGCAATGTGAACAAAAGACAGAAAAGCTATGGCCAATTTGTCGTAGCGTGTAGCAACTCTGCGGAAGTGCTTGATTTTGTTGAACATCCTTTCGATTAAGTTTCTCTCTTTATACAATTCTTTGTCATATTCTCTTGGTGTTTTTCTGTTGGAACGCGGTGGGATTACTGGCTCAGCATTTACAGCTTCTGCAGCCTCAATCATATAATTTGCGTCATACCCTTTATCGGCAATAAGTGCCTCCATGTTCTTGCCTTCTATCAGGTCTAAAGCTTTTACGTAATCCGATCTTTGCCCTGCAGTAACAAAGAATCTCAGTGGGTTGCCCAAAGCATCACAAGCAGCGTGTAATTTGCTTGAAAATCCTCCTTTGCACCGTCCCAGCTCTTGTTCTTGTCTACCAGTTTCCACATTTTTTTCTTGCACCAGCAGCATGTTGATGTGCCCTGATTATTGTTGAGTCTATCATGAGCCACTCTGTGTCTCCATTAACAGCTAATGTGTTGAAAATCATCTGCCAAACACCAGATTTTGCCCACCTTATAAAACGTTTATGTACACTTGACCATTTTCCATACTCAGCCGGCAATGCTCTCCATGTTGCTCCTGTTCTACCTATCCACATTATTGCAGCTACGAATCTCCTGTTATCTTTTGCGCTTCTTCCTCTATCTCCTTCCTTACCTGGCAGACTGTTTTTTATTCCATACGCGTCAAGTTAAGAGATTGTGAGCAAATTTAGAGAGGTTAAAGTGGATACTCTAGCCCTTCTACGTTTGTCTTTTAATGAAAATCGCGACCAAGTTATAGTGAGTTTTTTAAGAAATGCTTTTAAACTATTAATTTTGGTTAATACTAAAAATAACTCTCTAACCCGCCTTTTTAGCTCAATAAATGCCTTTGTTAAGCTAAGTTCTGTATTCTTTTTCACTTCTGTGCAACCAACTATGCCGTGAAATATAAGAATTGCGCACAATTTAGCATATAGTTCACATAATACTCTGCATGGCTTTCCTTTTAGCTTATCAAGCCTGATATGGCTTTTATACAATTTAAATAATAACTCAATTTGCCACCTTACTCTGTAAATCGTTAATACTTGCTCAGCACTAATTTTATTTTCTGGAACATTAGTTATAAATATTGACCAGTTCAACAATTTTTGATTTCTTTTAGAGGATGTATATCCCTGCGATCTTGCTAATCTATTAGCTTTCCTTCTTCTGGCCATAGACTGTTCTTCAGTTAGTTTCTGACATATAATTCTTACTCTAATTTTTGCTTCTTTTCCTAACAATACCTCGTTTTCTAAAAATAACTTATCCTCTAAACATTCTAATAACTCCATTTTTTGATTTGTTTCTACATCATATATGTTGGTATCGGATTTATAACGACTTATGAAATAAGCTCCTATTTCATTGATTTGTTTAAAAGAACTTGGCACAAAATAACCGAGATCAGATATTAGCAAATCATTGCTTAATATATTACTTAAATGTTTCCTATATCCCTGGTCTGATCTTACCCCCTCCGTTAAATTAAGTTGGTCTATTATCTGATTCATGTAGTCGAAAACTAATTGTAACTTTATTCCAGACTTAGTATTGCTTTCATAGCCACTGTAGCTAGTACCATAACCTTTATACATCTCTTCCATACTGTTAGGTAGAGTAATATAGCTACTGTCCAATAATTTAACACTATTAAATTGCTGTAAGATTTTGCAATCAACTTGCAAGATATTTTTAAAGAGAATCACAGATTCATTATACATCCTTTTCATAAATTCCACTGCTTCTTCAGTAAATCTAAAATCCAAACCTTGTTTTGTTATATCTATCGAGTCCTCGTTTAGTAATTGACACATTGTTTCTACGCTACAATTATCAACTCCTATATTACCCAAGACCATGGCTTTTACGAATGATGAACCTTTTAGCTTTCTCTTTCTTTTTATAAACCTTGTTGTAATTGAGATTTTCTCTGCTTTTTCATTAAAAAATTCTTTGAGCTTTTTTGATAAGCAAGTTATTTTATTCATTGGTTCTCTCACTAAAAGTATATCTGGGAGAACTTATACCTTATTATTCTATCTCTTTCATACCTTTATTTCCTTAACTTGACGCGTATGGTTTTTTATTCTCTCCCATTGCTCATCTTTTAAATCATATAGCATTCTCTTTACCTATTAATAAAGAGTACTCTATATCACTATTTTTTTATGTCGACAAGACCTAGGGCTTCTTTTGCCTTTTTTTCGTTTGGTAAATTTCTTAATGTTTGTAGCTAACATGAACAAACATTTGAGAGTAACTTCTGCTAGTAGGGTGTCATCCCAGTGCTTGACACTGCTCTCCTTTGTCATCCCAGTGCCCAGACACTGGGATCCAGGAATTTTATTAAGTTGGTAAGCATAAAAGTAGCCGTTTTATGTTAAAATACAACATTTTAATGATTATGAAAAGGCTGGATTCCAGCGTCACGCGCTGGAATGACATTGTAGGGTGTTATCCGAGTCCTTTTTCCGTCATCAGAGGACCATATGACGTCATCCAAGTAGCGTGACTACTTGGATCTAAGCTGTATTACCAAGTCCAATTAAGTGCAGCATCATCACTTGTTGGAGGCTCAAAATACGGTTGTGACATTTCCTCTTGCACAGCTCTTTTAAATTCTGGACTTTGTATGCTTATCTTTGTTACATGCTCTTGTAAGGCTTTCTCAGCAGCTATTTCAGCAGCTATTGGACTTTTACCATCTGCTCCTGTCTCCCCTGTCTCTCCTTGTGGGCCTTGAGCTCCATCTTTACCATCTGCTCCTTTAGGACCAGTGGCTCCTGTCTCCCCTTTTAGCCCTTTACCTCCTAAGAACACCTTTGCTGTTTGATCATTTTTGTCACCATACGCTGTGTCAGTAGCATCAAGAAATCCTCCTAATTTATCCACTAAAATTGATTTGTCGCCGTCTTTTGCATCAAATATAGCATTCACGACATCTTTCGCTGCAGCTTTTGTTTTAAGCTCTGTAGCTTTAACAAAAGCAGTCTCTGCAGCAGTTTTAGTGTAAACTTCATCGGCTGGAGCAGCTTTAATATATACCTTATTTGTAAAATCAGGAGAAGCAGTTATAGCATCCACAACAGGCTGTTTTACTACTTCTGTTTTTAGCGTATCTGTAAGTCCTAAAGTTTTAACAAATGCATCATCCACACCTTTTTTGGTATAGATACCATTATCATCATCACCTTTTGCTAATTCTGGTATTAAAGCATCCACAACAGCTTTTTCTGCAACTTTTGTTCCAAGATCTGCAGTTTTAAGAAACGTGTCATCAACACCTTTTTTAGTATAGATACCATTATCATCATCACCTTTTGCTAATTGTGGTATTAAAGCATCCACAACAGCTTTTTTTGCAACTTTTGTTGCAAGATCTGCAGTTTTAACAAACGCAGTATCTGCATCATTTTTAGTGTATACTTTATCGGTAAAATCAGTAGAAGCAATTATAGCATCCACGACATCTTTCGCTGCAGCTTTTGGTTTAAGCTCTGTAGCTTTGACAAAAGCAGTGTCTGCATCAGTTTTAGTGTAAACATCTGCAGTATTAGCTTTGTTGGCTAGATCAGCTGCACCAGCTTTCTCTCCTAGCTCAGCATCGACGTAATTCTTGTCAGCTTTTTTTGCCAACTCATCATTTACATTTCTTTTAGTGTAAACATCTGCAGTATTAGCTTTCTTTCTCAACTCATCATCCACACCTTTTTTAGTATATATACCTTTATCATTAGCACCTTTATTGAGTTCCACTATCAATTTTCCTAAAAAATTTTTGTTAGTTGCAAGGTTTTCTATTGTATCTATTGTACTCAATTTTTCACTCAACGCCATATCACCCTCCATTAATTACAAAAACCATAGCATGCATGAAAATAGTATAATTTTTGTTAATGCTAGATTTTACATAAGATTTCCTTGAAACTTGTTGTTTCAGAATTCTTCTCTTGTCATTCAAGTGTGTAGCAGATGATGTCATTCCAGTCTGGAATCCAGCCTTTATTATGCAGCCACTTATTTAAAGTTAAGTTTTCTGGATCCCAGTGGGCTTTGTTGCATCGCTAGCTATGATGGATTAAAGATAAAAAAGATAGGGAATATCAGTAGCTTATTATTCTGGTATTTATAACAAGAACGGTCAATGAATACCTAAATTTGAGTAAAAGAAATTTCACTACCATTTACCAATCCGGCTAAAATTCAAGAATTTCAATGCTTTAGCTATTTTCAATAGAATTAAATTTATTAATATAAATAATAAATTACTATTCTTAAATTTGATCAGATTGATTGCAAAAAAACAAGATTTTCAATAGGTTGCTTATAATCCTAATTATAGTTAGCCTTTCATAAGTAGCGATGCAACAAAGCCATCCCAGTGTCTGGGCACTGGGATGACACCGAAGGGGCTACTCGGATGACAAACCCTGTCATTCCAGGGCGTGACGCTGGTTTCCATCCAAGACGGCAGTGCTTGACACTGGAATGACAAGAAGAGGGCACTGCCCTCCTTGTATGTATTAGATATAGGCCGAGTTGTGGTCGTGATAAATGTGATCGCTTGCGCAATCGAACATTTTCACAAAACCATTCTCTAGATAAAGATTATATTCGTGATGTTGATCTGATAATACAATATTATCTTGCTCCCCTGAATTGAAATGACTTGAATCTGACAGCAATTCGTAATTTGGATTATCTATTTTACTAATGCTGTTTATTACTTTGCCATTACCACTTGATATAGCTAAACTATAACTATCACCATCCTTCATTATCTTGATGGACACCTTATCTTCAGGTAACACTATAAGCTTCTTTGTGCCACTATCGTGGATTACGAATTTGCCTTTTTCAAAATAGTATTTGTCTTCCGGCAAAGCACCAACCTTATAATCTGATGTGTGCAGTTTGTTCCAAAAATCTAACACAGATTGCTTTTCTGCTCCTTCCGCTCTATCATACAAGGCTTTCACATCATTATAATTTATCGTTACATTTGCCTTATGCTTCCCTTCTGAGTCCTGCTCGTAGCTCTTTTCTATTTTGAGAATTGTGTCTTTTAATACTACCTGTTCTTGCTCTTTCTCCTCCACTGAAGCTGACCTTTTTGCCCTTGTTGGAATTTGTGGCTGATCAGACTGCATTTCACTATTGTCGTTTGATGCAGTTTTCTCTTCAGCAGCTTGTGCAACAACATTAGTAGTACTATGAACTTCTGTCTTAGTTTCACTTACTTGCCCTTTTGGACTTTCGGTTTGTTTCTCTTTTGTGAATATTTTCTGATAGTCCGTGTAGCCTCTATTAGTATCACCGATATCACCACTACCTTGATCGAAAGTTATTTTTTTACTTCCATTTCCCATATCCTCAATTTCAACTTGAGGAGAAACAGATGCTAGGAAATCGTTATAACTGTAGTTGTAGTCAGCAGAAAAGAATATTTTACCTTTGAAGTTATGGAAGTTATTAGATAACATTCCAATTTCTTCGTCGCCATCAAACAATTTTACTTTAGTGAAATATGTTTGATCTTTTATTCTAACTATTTCACCGCTAGAGTTTCTTTGTATGTGGTAATCATTTGGGTCGTGCTTTATAGCAAAAAGTTTGCCAGAGCCATATTTCTCTAAGTTTATAAGGCCCACATTTACATGTTTATGGGAATAATCTCTCTTTTCATATTCATGTGCAAATATTGGATCTATATATCTATATTCGTCTGATATATTTGGCATACCTACTGGATGTTCATTCCCATCTTTCGTCACCGGAACAAGCTTATATGCTCCATCTTTTTCCACTAATTTTAGATGAGTAATACTTTGTGGTAGTTGAAACCTTACATTTGCTCCATGGTCATGAATAAATAGATCACCTTTCTCGGTAATATAAAAGCCCATATTTTTAAATTCATGTAAGCGCTCGTCTCCTTGCTTTACGACAGCTTCATATACATCATCGTCTGTCCTATCTGTTCCCTTATTATCCAGTAATTTTCCTTTTTCCACGATTACTCCATTTGCCTTTTGCTCATCAGAATATTGTGCATGTTCTGAATCCTGATGATTCAAAATTTTGGTACCTCTAAGAAGCAGAGAATCTAAATCTTTTTGGATGTGTCCAGTGCTAGGATGCAACAATTCATTTTCATGTAAATGCGCTTCATCAAAGTATTCATCGCGTTCAACTGTTCTGCCATCTATTAGGGAAGCTTTATAATGACCATTTTCTTTTGTAACTGCCATGTAAGCACCGCCTTCGTATGAAACATTTAAGTTGTGCAATATATCCTCAAAAACGAAAGTTTCTTTAGTTTGGCCTTCAACTTGCTTAAAAAATCCTGATTCGCTCAATAATTCTCCAAGCTTTGTATTTCCGTCATATATAGACAGTGCACCCATATCTCCTTGACCATGAGCTTGCATAGAAAAAATCTTACCTTCTTGTAGATTAATGTGAGTACCTCTGATTAAGTTTGAATCGATATTGACCAGCCCATCTAATATTTTTGCTGCTTGGGAATTATTTTCAATTTCATCAACGGCTTTGTTTTTTAGTTGATCAAACTTTAAAAATGCTGGTCCGTATTTTGTATTTTCCTCATTACGTAACTCTTCAATAGTAATCTCTTCTTTATGATATTTTTGATACATTTCACCACGTTCTTTATTCAAATTATCAAATTCATCTACCTGATTCTTAACTTCTGTATCATATTTTGATAATACCCTTAAAGCCTGATTTTTATACTCTTGACTGTTTTGATATTCATTACCTTGTTGGTCAGAGTAAGTTAGTTTATCCTGTCCATCGGAAGTTTTTACTACCTTAAGGAAATGATATTCCTTTGATATATCAAGTGTATCATTTGTTGCTCTATTTATAGCACGAGCAACATCATAAAACGCAACGTGTTCTACAGGAGAAAAACTTCCAACGTTTTCTCCATCCATTTTTTCTATATTTGCTTTATAGTAGGATACGTTTTTAATTTCTCCACCCACTATTTCTTGACCAGTTGCTATGAAATCTCCTTTTGTAACTTGCAAAGCGTTGAGATGTTCCATTGCAGTTTCTGTATCATTCTCAGCAAGCCAGCCTTTAAAGGCGTTATCATGCCCTTTTATTTGATCTAAAAAGCTTCCTGATTTATGTGAGTCACCTTGACGTAAAGCATCTAGGTCTTGTCGACATAAAAAAATAGTGATATAGAGTACTCTTTATTAATAGGTAAAGAGAATGCTATATGATTTAAAAGATGAGCAATGGGAGAGAATAAAAAACAGTCTGCCAGGTAAGGAAGGAGATAGAGGAAGAAGCGCAAAAGATAACAGGAGATTCGTAGCTGCAATAATGTGGATAGGTAGAACAGGAGCAACATGGAGAGCATTGCCGGCTGAGTATGGAAAATGGTCAAGTGTACATAAACGTTTTATAAGGTGGGCAAAATCTGGTGTTTGGCAGATGATTTTCAACACATTAGCTGTTAATGGAGACACAGAGTGGCTCATGATAGACTCAACAATAATCAGGGCACATCAACATGCTGCTGGTGCAAGAAAAAAATGTGGAAACTGGTAGACAAGAACAAGAGCTGGGACGGTGCAAAGGAGGATTTTCAAGCAAATTACACGCTGCTTGTGATGCTTTGGGCAACCCACTGAGATTCTTTGTTACTGCAGGGCAAAGATCGGATTACGTAAAAGCTTTAGACCTGATAGAAGGCAAGAACATGGAGGCACTTATTGCCGATAAAGGGTATGACGCAAATTATATGATTGAGGCTGCAGAAGCTGTAAATGCTGAGCCAGTAATCCCACCGCGTTCCAACAGAAAAACACCAAGAGAATATGACAAAGAATTGTATAAAGAGAGAAACTTAATCGAAAGGATGTTCAACAAAATCAAGCACTTCCGCAGAGTTGCTACACGCTACGACAAATTGGCCATAGCTTTTCTGTCTTTTGTTCACATTGCTGGCATTTATCTTTGGTTAAAATAAATGTCGACACTGCCTAGGTAGTCTCTTAATAAACTAGGATCTTTTTCCTGTAAGTACATTATCAACGCATGACCTGTTTTATAAACTAGGCTATTTGCTTCGCTGTCATCTGAATATTTTAAGCTTAAAATTTTATCTAAATCCAGATTTGCAGCTTCGGTCTTGTCAATACTTGATCCTTGAGAATTGAATTTATGATCTGAATGGTGCTCAAAGTAATCTGCAATTCCTTCCATTAATACTGTTGGTAAAGATTCGCCTCCTGTAGCCAAGTAAGTTAAACCATGTGCAAATTCATGCTGAAGGTTATGAACGCCACCTTGCTGGTAGACGTACATTTCAGCAAAAACATCAGCTTTCCCTTTGTAGTAACATTTACCACCTTCGTCTCCAAGGTAAGAACCGAAACGCTCGCTTCCGCCAAGGTGAGTGTAATCATCCTTGTCATCAAACATATAAATTTTAAATGTTTGTTCTGAACTGCCGCGTTCTAACTTGAATGTATCTTTAAAACTAGTAGCTGTTTCTCTTATCTCACTTTCAATGTTAGCAACTTTACTTGCTCTTAAATTGTGAGAATAAACCTCTACTTTAATATTTAAATCTTCAACTTCTGTAACATGTGGCGAATTAAACCCTTTGCCGTTATTGTTGAAGTATCCTTCTTTAGTTATATTTTTATTTACTTGTTGACTAATTGTCATAATTTTAACCTCTAATTTGCTGATCTTTCAATATCAAGCATAAAGTAATTTCCCTAAAAAAAACGTAAATCCCTGTATTAATATAATTTATATCTTAATAAATAAAGTATAGATAGTTAACTTAATATGTAAAATTTAGAATATGGCTGAAATTCTATACAGCTATATTCCGGAATCACATTGGACAAGGACAAAAGCAAAGTGGTTTATTGACTTTCATTCCACCAAAGCACTATACTAAAACCACGATGGGTAATTAGCTCAGTTGGTAGAGCACTTGCTTGACGTGCAAGCGGTCGCTGGTTCGAACCCAGTGTTACCCACGTTTTTGTTTATGAAAAGATTTTATATGACAGCAGTGCATAACGGTAAACACTCAGCAGCGCAGTCCAAGCGCTTAATCTATTCCATAATAATAGTTGCGATAACAATGTTTATGGAAATAGTAGGTGGAATAATTTCACATTCGCTTGCTCTATTATCAGATGCAGGGCATATGCTCACTGACCTCTTTGCCTTGGTTTTAAGCTGGTTAGCACATAGGTTTTCAGCTAAGAAATCCGATTTGCAGAGATCATACGGATATCATCGGTTGCAGATAATTGCAGCATTTGTTAATGGTTTAACTCTATTCCTCATTGCAGTAATCATTATAATTGAGTCAATAAAGAGGTTTATTTTTCCAGTCAATGTTGAGTGGAAAGTAATGTTAATAATTGCTACACTCGGTCTTGTCTCTAACATAATAGTCTTTTTTATATTACATAGTAAATGCGAGAGCAATATAAACATAAAAAGTGCTGTACTACACGTTATAGGAGATATTTTAGGTTCTGTAGCTGCTATACTTGCATCTATAATTATCATGCTTACTGGATGGCAAATAGTAGATCCAATCTTATCAGTATTTGTTAGTGTGATAATTCTAAATAGCGGCTATAAAATTCTCAAAAATTCTTGCCATATACTCCTTGAAGGTACGCCTGAGGGTATATCTGCTGAAGAGATAAAAAGTAAGATCACATCAGAATTACCTGAAGTGATAGATGTGCACCACATACATACATGGTCGCTGTCTGATAATTATTTTATAATTACCATGCATGCTAAAATAAAGCAAAATGTGCAGCACACCAATGTTTTATATGAAATAAAAAAAATATTGCTAGATAAGTTCGAGATAGCACACTCTACAGTCGAGATCGAATACGATGAGTGTGCGGATAATAAGATACTTAAACATTGACGTTTTAAATTATTATGCTATTACTAGAGTGTAATGATGTTGAAGGTAAGCTATGATAGGTATTTCTCAAATACAATTTCCTTCAAAGGATTCTAGTAAGCTAAAATTTGTTAGCTACTTTGGAGCTTTTGTCTCGTTAAGCATTATCACTAATCCTGTTAATGTTCTTTTTTCTCTTGGTACTATGTTCTTCAGGTCTGAAATTAAAACTCTTTATATCTACAAAGAAATAAAAACGGCAAAACAGCAAAAAATGAGCAAAAGGGAATATTGGGAAATATTTTTTAAAAACAATACAATCAAGGTAGCAGCCTTCCTCTTGTTTTCTGCTTTCATAACATATCTAACTTTCACTACCACTCTCTTGCTTATTTCGTTACTGGGAACTATACCACTTACAATGCTATTAATTTTATTGCAGAGTGAACTAAGGCCAAAAGATTTTAACCCATTTACGCTGCTTAAAGCTTCTATAAATTTCTTTTTGGAAGGTATAAAAGAGAATTTACGTGGTATGGTTAATAGTTTTGATGTTAAGCTTGAACATTTACTGCCCCATCAATTAAATGATGATATCATTAAAAATATTGATAAATTAAAAGGTAAGTATAGTGAACAAGTACCTGAAGACGTAATCAAAAATGATGAATATATTCAATTCATTGGATATATAAACAATTCATATGAGTTTAGTGATGAGGATAAAGGAAGAGTAATTGCATTTTTAGATGACTTTTGCAAAGATGATCAAAAGCATAGCTCCGGCTTTACAGGTGGGCAGGTTCTGCTTTTAGTTTTAAGGGCTTGCAATGATGGAGACGGAGAAGCCGTTAAGAGTAAAAAGGATGCATTGATTTCTAATTTAATTGATAGCCAAACTTTCTCTAGAAAAGAGCGAATTCCTAACACTTGCTTCACCGGTATTATCTATAGAATGTTAAGCACGCTAGAGGGTATTCATCCTGATCCAGAAATTAGATTTACTCCCCCAAGGGAAATGTTGCTCTCAGAAGCACAAAATAAAGCACGTGAGTTTATGTTAGACAGGTTAAAAAACAAGAAAAACAATAAAGAAATTCTTAAGGCTTGGTATGACGTTCAAAATGGTTATGAAGACGATGAAAGTCAAAAAATAGTTGATGATTTTATTTCAGAAGTAAGTATTCCTTTAATGAGAAAATTATTGAGTATTACTTCTCAATATAGTGAACAAATTGTGCTGACGTTAATGAAAAATATTAGCTCTATAAAGTTAAATAAATTACAATGTTGTGAGCTGGTTCAGCACATGAGAAATAAACTGCAGGAGCATGATTTAGATGACCAAGAAAGTTTACTCGAAAACATCGGAAAAAAAGTATTCTTAGAGCTATTAAATCGAGATCTACTCGAGACAGATTTTTCTCTCAAGGGTTCATCTTTGGATGGAGCTAAGAGAATAGCTAATAAGATAATAGAAGAAGAAGTAGCAGAATTTAAATTAAAGGCTGAGAAGACTATTGAAGGTCAGATAATTAGCATGTTAGATGGGTTAAGAATGCTCCCAAGAGAAAAAAGATGTTATAGGGTATATGTAGAACTCAGTAAAAATAACGAAAATGATAAGGAAAAAATAAAGAAAATTTTGCAAGAAAGGTTAAAAGTAACAAAAGCAGCAATGGATGAAATGTTAAAAAAAGGAGCTTCACATAAGCTAGAGTTAGAAATTGAAAGTGTATATGAAGGAAATAAAGATCACGTTACTCAACTTTATGAAAAAATAAGAGAAACAAAAAAGGAATTCATTGAAGATGGTCTTTTAACACCTCAAGAAGTAGAGAATATAACAAAAGCAAAAATCATAGACTTAAACAAAGAGGACAAAATCATACCGTCAAGCAATTTGTCTCGTAGTTTAAGTGTCAATAATTTGGCAGTACATTATCTATAAAATTTATACTCTTTACCTTGCAGAAGATTCACAATATTTCTGTGGTGTTTTAGGAAGACCAGTGCTCCTATAATTAGTAATGTTAAGAACAAATTCCTCTGAAAAAAAAAGGACCATGCTACAGCCGTTGAAGTAGCACTGAGTGAAGCAAGGGAAGAGTATCTAAAGGCAAGAAAGACTATTATCCAAATTATTACGAATACTAAAGTAATATCGATGTTAAATGCTATCAGTATCCCTAGAGTGGTTGCAACGCCCTTTCCTCCACTGAATTTTAGCCAAATAGGAAACATGTGTCCTAAAACTGCTAAAATTGCAGATACATATATATAAAAATCGTTATTATCACAAAATTGTTGTGCTATATAAACGGCAATAAATCCCTTAAAGGAATCCAGAAATAATGCCAAAGCAGCAAGAAATTTATTTCCCGTCCTTGCAACGTTTGTAGCACCAATGTTTCCTGAACCTACTTCTCTTAAGTTTATCCCTTTTATTCTTGTAATGATTAAGCTAAACGGTATTGAACCGAGTATGTAGGACAGTATAAGGACTACATACTTTTCCATTATACCAAGAACCTAATTAATTTTATTATTCCTCAGCCTTTTTAGGTAGCACTGAACTTCATCGTTAATCTGATTACTAAACAGTATAAGCGCTGTCATGTTGATGAGAGCTAAACAAGAGAATAAAGTTCCACCGATATTGGCAATAGCCATTATATCTTTAGAAAGACCAGAGAAAAACGCCACAATTATTACCGCTATGCGGTATATCACTATACTTTTTGCACCGAATAAATATAGCCACCCCATTTCACAACAATATACAAACGAAATTACTGAAGAAAATGCAAACAAAGGAGCAGCTACTGTTAGAAGGATAGGAAACCATGGAGAAACTGTCTCAAATGCTTTGTGAGTAATTAATATTCCCTCACCAACACCTGTTTGGTATGCACCTGTTATTACTATTGTTATTCCTGTTAAACAGCAAATTAACATTGTGTCAAAGCATGGTTCTATCATAGCGACTAGTCCAGTTCTTACTGGTTCTTCATCTTTAGTTGTTGCATGAGTAATTGAAGCAGAACCAACACCTGCTTCGCTGGCAAAGATTGCCCTTTGAATTCCAGCAACAAATGCTCCTACCATCCCTCCGCCAACAGCATTGAAATCTATCATAGTGGAAAATAATATTTTCAACGTATAACCAAGGTTATGAATATTAAATGCAATAATAATAATACAACTAAAGATATATATAAGTGACATAATAGGCACTAGTGCAGAAGATACTCTAGCTATCCTTTTAATTCCGCCAATAATCACTAGAGCAAGCAGCGCAGAAATTATGGAAGAAAGAAACCAAGAGTGACCATCTACCCAACTTGAATAGCCAGATAATATTGAAACCATTTGGTTGGTTTGAAACGCTACACTTCCACCAAGACCTGATAATACAAAGAATACTGCATACATGGCAGCCAGCACAATACCAAGTTTTTTAAATCCAAATTCCTCCAGACCATTCCTTATATACTGAAAGGGACCACTAAACAATTGGTCCTGATCTTCTGTTCTATGTCTAAACGCCAACGTTACCTCAGCAAATTTTGCTGACATACCAAAAAAACCTGTAATCATCATCCAAGGCACCGCTCCTGGTCCACCCATTGAAACTGCAATTGCGACTCCAGCAACAGTTCCAAGGCCTACTGTGCTTGAAAGTGCAGTCATAAATGCCTGAAAATGCGTAATATGACCATCATGGTGATTCGTGTCATATTTTCCACATAAAATAGCAAACGCATGCTTAAACATTCTTATGTTGAGAAATCCAAAACGTAATGTTAGAAACACATAACCAAAAACTAGTAGAAGGATTATAAATGGCACGTAAAGGATCTTGAAAAACAGTACTTCATTCATGAAGTTATTTATTCCATTCAACACAGCGTCATAACTTTCGTAAAAACCTGAAGCAGCGTACACATCATTAAACAATAGGCAAAATAACACCATACAAAGCAATCTATAAATCATGTTAATACCCTTTAGAATTGTAATAAGAATCTATTGTATTCAAAACTTCCCTTCTTAGTAGATATATTGCAACAGCATTTGGAATCATAAGGCACATAAACAAACTGTCACCTAGATAAGATATAAATTCTATATTCTTTGACATACAGCTGATATACACTGAAACCACTATAAGAATTTGGAACGGTATCAGTATTTTTTTACTACCAAATAAATACAGCAAAGCAACTTCACAGTAGTAACAATAAGCTATTATTGTGGAAAATGCAAAGGAAAACATCATTAGCGGAAAAACTAACTTGCTGAACAAGGGCAAAGCTGTTGAAAATATCGAACTAATTAGTGTAATATCACCCACGTTATCAGTGCTATGCATACCAGTGATAATTATCACAATACCAGTCAAAAATGAGATTAATATTGTGTCTATAAGTGGTGCAATCATTGCAACGCACCCAACTTTAATTGGATCTTCTTCTTTTACAGCTGAATGTGCTATAGCTGCTGTTCCGGTACCTGCTTCGTTAGCAAACACTGATCTTCTCACTCCGGCTATTAATCCGCTCAATACTCCGCTTCCTATAGCTGATTTATTGAAGATATCTTGGAATATTATGGATAGAGCATTCAGCAAATTACTTCCGTTTACATAAATTAAATATATACACATACCCACATATAGCACTATCATAATTGGTGTTAAGCTCGTTGAAACGAAAGCAATGCGCTTTATTCCTCCCAATATTACAATAAAGACAAGCAGGGATATAATAATGGATGCGTTGTATTCTAGGAGGTTATTTGATAGTGCTGCTATTTGATTTGCTTGAAATGGTATACCGCCCAAAATCATTGCAATAAGTAGCATAATCGCATAAGTGAAGGCAAGAAATCTACCAGTTTTTGCAAATCCAATTTTTGCAAGCCCGTACTTCATGTAATAAAAAGCCCCGCCAGTTGTATTTTCAGAGCGATAAGTAAATGCAAGCACCACCTCGGCAAACTTTATCGACATACCAAGTATTCCGGTAATTACCATCCAAAAAACTGCACTTGGGCCCCCTATTGTGATAGCTATTGCAACTCCTGATATTGTTCCAAGACCAACTGTTCCTGAAATTACTGTTGCAAACGCTTGAATATGAGTGATTATGCCATTGTTGCTGTTATTACACTTTAGATTGAATAGCGTCTGTATTCCATATTTAAGTAACCTAAAGTTAATGAATTTGAACTGGGCAGTACAAAAGATTCCAGTTGCAATTACCCAAATAATTATAAATGGAATGTTGAATATCTTTATATACAGAAATGAATTTAATAGTTCACTTATCTTCAAAATCATGCAGTTTTCTATTTTTTGTTAGCTAACGAGTTTTATATGTAAAATATATGTAAAACCCGATGCTTATTGGAATAGTAAGTGTATACACTATACCTAAAATTGGTAGAGTCATCCAGGGCTTACTGATGAAAAATACAATAAGTACTCCAAAAAATGACACAAATATATAGGATAGGCTTTTGGGAATATAAATATATTTTGCAGAGAAAGTTGGAATGTGACTTATCGAAAAAAATGAAATGGCCAGAAAGTAACAAGCTACGTTTCTTGTGTTAAAAAATCGCTCTATGAGAAGTAAGTATTCACTCTCATGAGATTGAAAGGTAATAATTATTGGTAACAAAGAAAGTAAAGCACACACTGGAGCTGGAACACCAGAAAAGAAAAATTTTTCCCAGTATGGTTGTTCTGAGTGTAGCGAAACATTAAATCTTGCAAGTCTTATTGATATGCAGATTACGTATATCATTACTAAAATCCAACCTATGACTTTGATTTCGTTTAGCTTCCAAAAATACAAAAGAAATGCAGGCGCTGCACCAAAATTTAGAAAATCTGCAAAAGAATCAAGTTGGGCTCCAAAATCGCTAGTTGATTTTAGAATTCTAGCTATTCTGCCATCCATTCCATCTATTATTGCTGCAATGATGATAAAAATTACTGAGAATTCCCATTGTTCATTAAATGTAAATTTAAGTGAAGTGAGACCAGAACATAAACCCAATAAAGTTATAAAGTTTGGGAATAATTTAGTAATAGGTAAGAATCTACTGTTACTTCCATCGTTATTCATATAACGTCAAAAGTAAGCTTCTCTTGAACGTTTTCCTTATTTAAGTTTGCTATAATTGTTTCACCACCAATAACAGTTTGCCCTTCTGAAACTCTGACTTCTGTATCAGCAGGAACATAGATATTCACTCTACTGCCAAACCTTATAATTCCAAACCTTTCACCTGCTTTTACGTTCTGGGATATTCCTAAATTACAAACGATACGACGTGCAATTAATCCAGCTATTTGCTCCACAATAATTTCTTTCCCCTTTTCGTATTCAATTACAATAACCTGCTTTTCATTTTCATTACTAGACCTATTGCTCATTGCGGATACAAACTTGCCTTTTTTATAACTCATTTCCTTTATCGTACCAGATATTGGTATACGGTTCACATGGACGTTCAAAACACTTAAAAATATGCTAACAAGCGTAAACTTCTTCTCCTCTCCGTTTTCTGCTGATAAAGGATAATTAACTTCTTCAATTTTTGAAATCACACCATCAGCAGGACTTAATATAAGATTCTTATTGTTTGGCACAGCTCTTGCTGGATCACGAAAGAAATAAGTACACAATAATGTCGGAAACAAGCACGTAACGCCAAACCCCCAAGATATAGAGAATGCTATACACGTTACTATAAAGGAAACTACTATAAATGAATAACCTTCCCTGTTTATATTAGGTAAACCAAAACACATAATCTTATTAACAATAACCTATTGTTAACAATTTATCATTTATAATTTCTCATGAAAAGCTTTTTTTAACTGCTTCAGCAAAGTCTTTTTGATACAAGGTAACATTACAGATTGTTATATTAGCACATAGAATTACCGTCATACTGTAACAACCCGTCCAACACAAAATCTAATGCCTAAGTTTAGATCAGAAAACTGATTCTTCTAAAAGTTGCTCACTATCCTCGTCTATTATGATAGAATTATCATGATTTCTGAGTAAATCTCTGATTTTCGTTTCTATTTCATTTGCGACTTCTTTGTTTGTTTTTAGGTAAGTTTTTACATTCTCTCTTCCTTGCCCAAGACGTGTGTTGTTATATGAATAGTAAGCGCCTGCTTTTTCAAGCACACCAAGCTTTGCTCCCATATCTATTATTTCTCCGAGTTTTGATATACCTTCATTGTACATTATATCAAATTTCGCTTCTCTAAATGGAGGAGCAACTTTATTTTTTACAACTTTAACTCTTGTTTCATTACCTGTAATATTTTCTTTGTCTTTTATTACACCAACTTTTCTTATATCAAGCCTTACAGAAGTATAGAATTTTAATGCATTTCCACCCGTGGTAGTTTCAGGATTTCCATACACTACTCCTATTTTCATACGAATTTGATTAATAAATATCAATATACAGTTCGCTTTTGAAACGGCAGAGGTTAGTTTCCGTAGCCCATGACTTAGAAGCCTTGCTTGCAGCCCCATATGTTGATCACCCATATCACCTTCAATTTCAGCTCTTGGAGTTAATGCTGCGACAGAGTCAATAACTATCACATCAACCGCACCAGAACACACTAAATACTCAACAATATGCAACGCCTGCTCTCCAGTGTCTGGTTGTGAAATCACTAAATCATCAGTGCTTACCCCAAGTTTACGAGCATATAAGACATCCAATGCATGTTCTGCATCGATAAATGCGCATGATCCTCCTTTTTTTTGTGCTTCAGCAATCACGTGCAAGGCAAGAGTGGTTTTACCAGAACTCTCGGGGCCAAATATTTCAATTATACGCCCTTTTGGCAGACCTCCAACACCTAGAGCCGAATCAAGCGCAATTGATCCTGTGGATATTGTGTCTATTTTTTCTACAGGGTTTTGCTTCAACTTCATTATTGCACCTTTACCGAATGCTTTTTCAATCTGGCTTATTGCGTTATCTAGCGCTTTTTGTTTATCACTATTTCTTTCTTCTGGGTTACTTGCCATAGATCATTTATTAATTTATATAATTCTCTATGATAATCAAACGCGAATAACCTGCCAAGGTTTTTCTAGTATTTATGTATTATTTCAATGAAAAATATTAACGTTTTCATAAAGCAGATATTTGTTTGCCTTCGTTAGTAACACACTATACTTTAGTGTACGAACGTTGCAATTTGCAGCATAGCAGGTGGTGTCATCCAAGTAGCCAACACTGAAATGACTAAATTCGAAATGGCTACATGAATTTATTGTAAATTACTACCGTATAAGGTGCGATGCAACAAAGCCATTCCAGTGTCAGCTACTTGAATGACACCTCTTAGATGGGTCAGCTACTCAGATCTGCCATGAAAACTGCAACCCTAAATGTTGGAGCACTGTCGTACACTAAGCGCTGTAATGACAATTTTAGTCGCTTCATACACTTATCATGCTAGTCATAACAGAAATAATTTTTACCAAAGATATTTATGAAATAATTGACATAGTTTGGAAATATGTATATTATAGAACATTAATAGTTAGTTAATTTGTAGGTGTAATGTGGCTAGAAATGTTTTGAATGAAAATGAGTACCACGCTTTAAAGCAGTTGTTTTTAACATTTAATATTCAAAAGGAGGATGTGGTAAATTCTGACATTAAGAATATTAAGAAAAAGCTTAGTCAACAATACCGTAAATTATCGTTAAAATATCACTCAGATAAAAACCCAAACAATAAAGAAGCGGAGGAGAAATTTAAGGTTATTGCATTAAATAAGCCATTTTTTGAAGAATTTATAATAGAGCCATTGGAGAAAGGTCTCAATAAAAGAAATAATTTAATAAAAGAATTACGCGGTAAGTTGTGGAGTCGCAGTTATGAAGAATTGCAAAAATACTTAGATGATAAGTGCAGAAATAAACTCTATAATAAGCAGCAGTCAATTAACAATAATGTAACTGCTTATGTAAAATATTCTTCTTATTCAAATCTCTTAGGAGTTCTTTTAGTATCCTTCACATCAATTGCATTTTTAATAATTAATGGTATCAACTATGTTTTTTAAAAATTTTTTTATTTGTGTAATTTTGCAAATTATATGGGCAATAAAAACCCGTTTGTCATAGAAATAGAATTTTATATCAAACAGCTACCACAGCAATTTCTGCTTAAGCTAATGAATATGTGCTTTAAGTCTGTGTGGACGCACATATTCATTAGCCAATTTCAGTTACCGTTGTGAAGATTTTTAAGTATGCAAATTAATTGCTTCTTTAAGTCTTGTATTAGCAATTACTATAATTTTACGCATTAGGGCTGTTATAGCCACCATCTTCTTCTTACCACTTTCAACAAGCTTAGAATAAAAGGCGCCAAGTATAGATTTCGACCTTGTAGCAGCCATAGCGGCTGTAAAGAGCTTTGAACGAACGTTACTTCTACCACCTGTAATCCTTCGGTAACCAACAGCTTTACCACTTTCTTTTGGATGCGGTGCAACTCCGGCAAGACTTGCTACTTCTTTTCTATTTAAGTAACCAAGCTCTGGCATTAAACACAAAAAATCTTGTGATAACTTTTTACCTATTCCAGGAACTGTTTTAAGAATTTTTTGGCGTTGTTGTAATTCGCGGCTTTCATCAATAATCTTTTGTATAGTATCATTGAGTTCGTTTATTTGACTATCGAAAAACTCAATGGTCTTTTGACAGCTTTCTTTTATATGATCATTTTCCGGTGCTTCAAGTCTGCATTTTTCTTGAGTTCTCATTTGCGTAATATCATCACGACGTTGACAAAGTGCAGCCAAAGTTGATTGTTCTGTAGAGGTAGGTACAAATAGAGAGATAGTTCTATGGCGTTCAAATCCATATTGAGCAAGAGCTCTTGCATCTGATCTATCAGACTTTGCTAAAGTTCCGTGAGATAAAATAAAGCTTTTTACTTTACGAGTATTAGCTCGATGCACGGCAATATTTTTGTCGGTAAGAAAATGTGATAAGCCAAGCTCATATTTCCCTGTATTTTCTAAAGTCACTAAAGCATTAGGTAGAATATCTGAAAACTCTTGAAATAATTGTTGCCAACCAGAAGCATTATTATCAAATTCGACAGCATTCTTCTGTTTGTGAATTGCAACGACATTTTTAAATTTTCCGATGTCAATGCCAATAAAATTTTGATAAGATGTAACCATAATAAACCTCGATAGTTTTAGTTAATTTAAGATTGTAAACGGGTGCATATATATGTCCCAAGCAACTATTCAAACGTATCGAGAGATAGGGCTAGCGTACCTTGATACCAACGGTTGTAATACCAATTTCCTTTCGGTCGCGCACGCCCGCTATTCCTAGTGAGCAGGGTTATCTTTCTCTCTTATCTCTTTTATATCACGTTTTTAACTTACAATTGCCTTAGATGGAAAATAGAGATATTACATAAAATTTTAAATTCGGTCTCAAAGTTGAAGAATGTAGGCTTGGAATAGCAGAAAGACTAATGAGATATCTAACAGTTATGAGTATTATTGCTTGGAGGATCTTCTTTATTACATCAATTGCAAGAGCTAACCCAACATTACCATGTACTACCTTATTAGCTGAAGAGGAATGGAAAGTTTTATACGTTAAAATACACAGAAAACCATGTCCAAGTGTAGTTCCCAACATAAAAGAAGCTGTTTCATGAACTTGGAGGCCATTTAGCAAGAAAAAATGACCCAGAACCAGGACCTTATGTTCTTTGGAAAGGATATAAACGTCTCTTTGATTTAGCAGAAGGATGGCGACTTGCTCACGAACCTCATATTTGTGGGTAATAGTAAGTTGTTAGCGGGATCTGGAGATACCGCGGCGGTATGACGTAGGGAATCTTACTTATTATAGCTATAGTTCTACATGAATTACAAAAGTAATATTTACTAGATCTTAATATTTTAGATCTATATTTTAATAAATAATGAGCTGTAATTAGTATGAATAATCCATTTAAAAGTGAGAACTATAAAAAAAATCTCGATTCTCTGATCAAAGCTGTAAAGCTAGGAAATGCAGAGAAACAATATAACAAAACGTTAAGGGATTTATCTCATGCATTAGAAGGTTTTACAGGTGAGGCAAAAGGTATAGCTGAGTTTGTTATATATACTGACTTGAACAATTATGTAGAACAGCCATTAGGTCTTTTTAAAACATTAATGAATAGAATTTTGGGAAAAAATTTTCCAACCAAGAACAGTAGTATAAGTAATTTTGTAAATGATGAGTTGTCAAGTTTCACTTTAGAAACAGCAGCTAAGTATACAAGAATTTTAAAAAAAATTGATCTCTTGGAACAATTAGAAAAAGATTTCAGAAAAAATAATATTTTAAAAGATTCTTTAAATTTAGAACAAAGTGAAAAGAGTCAAGGAAAAGATAGATCACACGAAGTGAGTTTGGAAGGTAGAAAGCAAAAGGAAGGTACTTTTGAGCTGCGAAAAGAAGAACAGCCGAAAGAAAAATTAGGTGGTAATCGCATGAGGCAAATAAAGCGACCAACAACAGCACCTCCGGCTGCTCCAGATTCGAGGAAGGTACGCTTTAAATCAGAAATATCCTCAGATGGAGAAAGCAAGGCAAAGTCTACATCTTCTTTACTAAAAGGAGCTAATAGTTTTAGTATGCCTGATGCTAAGGAAAATCCTTCTGAGGATTCAGGCTATGAAAGTTCATTAGATCAGGGGTCTGAATATGAAGACATATCAAATTATCAAGAGAAAAAGCAAAAGGAAAATCCTTTATATGAGCAGAGAGAAGATTCAGGCTATGGAAGTTCATTAAATGAAGAGTCTGTATACAAAGAGATATCAAATTATCAAGAGAAGAAGAGTAAAATTTTAATAGAAAATTCGCAGAGTTCAAAATCGCCCAAAGAAGAGCCAATTTATGCAACAGTTCCTAAAGAACATATAGAAGCAAAAAGAGAACGTAAGCAGAAACAACAACCTCAATCCCTCGTACCACCAAAACCACCGCAAGTGCCAAAAAAAATGTTTACTACTGGTCAAGAAGTTAGACAAGAATCGAAAGTGGTAATCAAAGATAAACCTGCAGTACCGCCAAAGCCTAAAAATCTAAGCCGTGCTAATCAAAAAGTAAGCACAGAGCCAAAAGTAGTAGGAGTAATTCTTAAAAAATCAGCTGAAAGAGTACCACTAAAATCTGAAAATCAAGACAATAGGAAATCAGCACAAAAAGCTGCTGGTAAGGCGATACCAAAAGTAGCAGCAGCTACTATGAAAGGAGGAGCTAATCGCGAGATGGGCAGTAAAGTAAAGGCATTAAAAGAAAAATTTGAGCAAAATCAAGCAAAAGGAAATGCTAATGTACAGCTTGCTGAAAGCAAAACCACTCCAGCAGCACAAGCGGATATCGGTGTGAAGAAAAAACAATCTCATTCATTTCTAACAGAGAATAAAAGATCTGCAACGAAACACGTAACAGCAAAATCTGATCCAAAATCTCATATCAGCAAAAATTCCCTTCTCACGCATGCAAATGTAAAGGAAATGGTTGCACAAATTGAGAAAGGAAAAGGAGGAAGATAGTAACATTTGGGAAAAAAACATATGTGTCAAGTCAAGAGATTGTGAGCAAATTTAGGAAATTATAGCTAAACTGACTTAGATTTACCGACAATTTGAAAAACCGTCATTCCGCTAACTATAGTATTTTCAAAAGCGAATGATAAAGGTATAATATGTTTTTTTAAAGTAGGGAAAGCGATGGTATATAGTGTAGATTTAAGGGAAAAAGCAGTGTCTTTGGTAGAAAAAGGAAAGTCAAAGGTTGAAGTTGCAGAGGTTTTTGAGATAGACACTATATAGATGGCTAAAAAAGAAAGCTACTGGCCAAGGTCTCAAAGCGGTAAAAAGTACTGGTTTTATTCGAAAAATAGATCCAGAAATACTCAAAGAATATGTCAAAAAACACCCAGATCACACACTAGCAGAAATGAAACAAAACCTTGGCTTTGGGATAAGTGCAATTTGGTATAGATTAAGACAGCTAAAAATAACCTTTAAAAAAAGTCACATTCTATCAAGAGCGCAATCAAGAAGATAGGCAGCAATTTATCGATAAAGTCTCAAAAATAGACCACTGTAGCATTTTATATATAGATGAAGCAGGAGTTGATAATAGACTATACCGAGAATATGCACGAGCTCCAAGAGGAGAAAAAATATATGCTGATGTTCCAGGAAAAAAGCGGGAAAGAGTGAGTATAATAGGTGGATGAGAAGTTTATTGCACCAATGACCTTCACAGGAGGGTGTAATAAAGATATATTTAATGTATGGTTAGAGCGAAGATTACTTCCACAATTACAGCGTGATACAACCATAGTTATGGATAATGCTACATTCCATAAAACTCCCAAAACAAAGTCATTAATAGAGTCTTTTGGCTGTCATTTGCTTTATCTTCCAACATATTCACCTGATCTAAATCCGATAGAGCATTGTTGGCACACCATCAAAAGTTGCCTCAGACCTCTAATGCATCAATGTACAGACTTACACCTTTTAGTTGGTAATACCATTTTAGACGTTTATCATTCGTTTTAGAAAATACTATAGTTGAAATAGCGCAGTTACTCACCCCATAAATTTGGTGCTCTCTTTCAATCAAAGGTGTCTTGCTGCTTGAAATGTTTTCTTTGTAAAAATTTGGCTTATCTTTATATCATCTCATTCAAACAGCATTAACATAACTTATGCCTTTTTTGGATGTAGAAATTTTCTAGGAATTGTCTTTTTGAATTCTATGGTATTTTGTTTAACATTGAAACAAGAGGCCAGTGTCACGCACTGGCATGACACCCATTTGTTCCTATAGTTGTCTTTTCTCGTCTACCTTATTTTGCCACTCTGCTGAACAGATACATAAAGAAAGTGGAAAATTGGACATTCTCAACTCGGCTCCTGCAGATTAAAAATTAAGTTGAATAAAAATTGGATTTGACGCAGTTTTTTCCCATAGTTTAAGAAATTAAAAGTTTAACGATTAGAATTATAATTACAAACCACAATAAAAAATAGACTTTTCCATTTGATTTATTTTTAATTTGGATGTTTTCTAATTTTTTATCAGCTATTAGGTTTAATTTTTCTATAAGGCTAAATATCCCTTGGATTGTTTTTACAGGATAAGAACTTCTAATTTTTTCCCTATACCCTATTTTACTTTCATGTTGACTGCTTATCCACGCTTCAACTACTTTCCACATATTGATTTCTGGGTAGATCTTTCTACATGTCCCTTCCAGTAAAATCATAGTTTTCTGCAGCAATAACAATTGTGTTTGAACTTTCATATCAAAATCACCAGTTATTTTTAATAGCTGAGCAAGTAAACTAGCAAATGAAATCTTCTGTATAGGCTGCCCAATAATGGGTTCACCTATTGCCCTGCAAGCTGTGACAAAATTTCTATGCTGTGATGAAACGTAACCAGCTTTAAAGTGCATTTTTGCAACGTGATCATAATCCCGATTTAAAAAGCCTTTGAGTATCTCTATAACGTAATAGCATGTCTCACGATCTATTCTACCCATGATTCCACAATCCAGAGCAATAATATTGTTATTACTATCAACCATTAGATTTCCAGGATGCATATCAGCATGAAAAAAACAATCCCTGTATACCTGATTACAAAACGATTCTATAAGATTGATAGCTATTTGCTTATGATTATTCAGTTTTTCAACTTCGTATATTGGCGTTGCTTCTATCCATTCTAATGTTAAAACCTTTTTCGAAGTTCTATTCCAATCTACTTCAGGTACGTAAAAACCTCTGTCATTTTTTGTGTTTTCCTTTAGTTCCGAAGAGTGAGCAGCTTCAAAACGTAGATCTAACTCTAATCGGCAAATTTCAGCAAAAGTTTTAACTAATTCAATTGGCCTCAGCCTTTTTGATTGTTCGCTAAATTTTTCTGCAATTTCTGCGAGCCAAGAAAGCATTTTTATATCCCTTGAGAATGTTTTCTCAATATTTGGCCTTAAAACCTTCACAGCAACTTCCTTACCCTCAGTTGTAACCGCTCTATGCACCTGAGAAATCGATGCTGCTGCAATTGGCTTTTCAGAAAAGCTTGAAAAAATGTCGCTCAATTTACAATTAAACTCACTTTCTATAGTTTTAACTGCTATTTTATGTGAAAACGATGGCAATCTATCACATATCAATAACAAGTTATTTGTTATATCTTCATTTAAAACATCAGTACGTGATGAGATAGACTGCCCAAACTTAATGAACACCGGACCTAATTTTTCAAGAGCACACTTTAGCTTGTGGCCTTGTATTTTATTTATTGATTTTTTTGATGGTGGAAGTAAATAAGGTAATATATTGTAACGCGTCAGCACCGTAGTTATGTGCAGAAGACGCAAAATATTTTGAATCATTTCGCTGCGTAACTGCTAAATATTTCATTTAGGGTTCTATTTTTCATAATCTCATCAGGCTTGCCTTGGCAATAGATAGTATTATTTATACAAATTATGTAATCTGAGGATGGTAGAGCAGAGTTAAGATCATGAGAAGTCATAAGAATCGATACCAATCGTTTTTTTGCTATTTTATTTATAATATCATAAAATTTAGCCCGCGCGTTAATATCCATTGCACTAACTGGTTCATCTAGAATGATCAAGTCAGGCTCTGCAATTAAACAACGTGCAAGTAGCAATAATTGTGTTTGCCCTGCAGAAATTTCTAACACTTGATTCTTCAAAATGTTACCGATACCAACCAACTCTATCGTTTCTGTAATAATGGATTGATTTTTCTTTAGTCTTTTCAAGGAGCTATTTAAAAGAAAATATTCAACTGTTATTGGCATCAAATTACTAATACTAAAATTTTGCGGCATGTAGCTAATTTTTGTGTTCTCAGCTAACACAATATTTCCAGTATAATTTTTATTTATACCAGCAATTGCTTTCACTAAAGAGGTTTTACCTCCACCATTTGGACCAAGTATTGTAATTATGTCTCCTCTTTCCATGAACATATTGATATTGTCAAGGATTCTTTTACCATCATATGCGAGAGCAAGATTTTCTATTTTTAGAACACGATTATTGACATTATTCAATTTATTGACAAAATTTAACTTCTTCTCAACGTTTATATGAGACATTTACTGACTTTTTTTCTATTACTTTCATTTACACTATACTATAATATCGCCTTTTCATCCAATTTAAAAGTTGTAGCTACAATCAAACCTATCCACTCACTTGTAGCTTCTGTTACAGAAGGGATTTTAGAACCGGAATTGCTTGGCTATGCAACATCTGCACATAATTATATATTAAAGCCATCTGATGCGAGTAATTTAGAATCAAGTGACGTTATATTTTATGTTGACGATAACTTAGAGACGTTTGTTCAAACTTTCGCCAAAAATAATAAAGAACTAGTGCAATTGTCAAAGGCAATCAACCTACTTCCTACTCGGCCACATTCATTTTCTAGAAAAATCACTCACATTCAAGATGAAAAAGATTTACACATGTGGCTGAGTCCCGAAAATGCAAAGAGCATGATACTTTCTATAAGTGCAACATTGTCTGACATAGATAAAGGAAATTCCCATCGATACAGTTCTAATGCAACAAAAGCTATAAAAAAAATAGACCAAGAAGTAAAAGAAATCATGAAAGAACTGAATGATTTTAAAAATCAAAAATACATCGTTACTCATGATGCTTATCAATATTTTGAAAAATATTTCGGTCTAAATCATCCAAGCGCTATTCTTTCCATAGAAGAGGATTCTTACATAGGTATGAAGAGTTTAATGAAGCTAAAAAAGATAATGAAGGAAGAAAACGTTAAATGTATATTTGCTCATTCACAGGAAGATAGCATAAAGCCTAACGCCCTTTCTAATGACGCAAAAATGGTAGTTCTTGATCCTATTGGATCAGACATAGAGCCTGGAAAAGATGCATATCTAGCTATAATCAATAGCATTGCACAAAATTTTAAGTCTTGTTTTGTTGAGTAATAAGTTCCCTTTTAGCTTACTGTTTTATTGTTCTACAAATCAAGAAGAAGTGAGTTTACAACAAATGGTGTCATTCCAGTCTGGAATCCAGCTTTTTCATAATCATCAAAACGTTGTATTTTAACATAAAACGGCTACTTTTATGCTTACTAACTTAATAAAATTCCTGGATCCCAGACTGGGATGACATCGTAGGGGTGCTGGCCTGATAACCGTCATCCCGCTACTTGTTAGCGGGATCTAGAGATACCGCGAATGAATCGCGGTATGACGGTTCGCGGCGGCATGACGATAAGGTTTATACCTTGTCATCCCAGTGCTTGACACCGGGGTTGATTTATCTTGTCTACCTTATTTTGCCACTCCGCTGAACGGATACCATATTATGCAGGTTTAGAATTATGCTTTATTCTTACGTTTATGTCTTGGCCCAATACAATCAATAAGTTAAGCAAGTATTCTAAGGAGAACCCTTCGATTTTTGACCTATTGATTTGAGATACTTTAGGTTGATCAATCTTTAGAGCGTTTGCTGCTTTTTTCTGTGTTGTGTACTTCTTACTTATTAATTGTGCAATGACCTTTATTAATTTCAGTTTTGTATCTTTCACATCCCCCAACTCTACTATTATAGGATAACTTAATTGTAAATTTTGCATAATAATAAAATTCCTTATAAAAAAATTACTTTAGTTTTTCTTCTTTAAATAACACATGCCTTCTGACTACTGGGTCATACTTCCTAAACTCCAGTTTTTTGGTGAGCTTTTTTGGATTACGCTTTTTTACATAAAAATAGCCAGTTGATTTTTCTTCACCAGTTTTTGTTATCTTGATTGCAGTGCTGACTAACTTAACGAGCAAAGAAGCATTTTTTTTCGCCATACTTATAATGATATAATAAATTCTATGCGAGTTTATTACGCAAAATACTAAAAGTCAATCGAATAATGCAGATTGCAAAATCCTTGACAATCAACAGTGCATTAAGTAGCATAAAGTTAACTTCAGAATAAAAAGCAAACGGTAAATAAGTGACAAATAGTGGTAAAAGGGTATTATTGATAGAAAATTCTATCTGTTCTAATGAGGTAAGAGTTGCCTTGTCAATTAATAACAAGGTTGTAGAATTTGAACAAGAATTCAAGGAAAAAAAACAATTAAGAGGTAATATATACGTTGCTTATATAAAGCGTATAGAGCCTTCTTTGCAAGCCGTATTTATTGAATATGGGAAAAATAAGCAAGGTTTTTTGTCTTTTTCCGAGATATCTCTAGATTACTTCAACATTCCAGAAAAAGAAAAGGAAACTATCTTTGAGGGCTACTCAAATGACGATTGTATAGAAGAAGCCTCAGCAAATGTTTCTTCAGATTCTGCAGCTAGTAAGAATGTCAACGGATCAGGTAGTGGTTTTGTAAGAGAGGTACCTTTATATAAAAAATACAAATTACAAGATGTTATTTCAGTAAATCAAAAAGTATTGGTCCAGCTAACTAAAGAGGAACGAGGCAATAAAGGAGCTTCATTTACAACATACATAACTTTAGTGGGTAGATACTGTGTTTTCATGCCAAATTCCATGAGTAAAGGTGGAGTGTCTCGCAGAATTGAAGATGCTAATGTCAGAAAGCAGTTAAAGGAGATACTGAGTTCAATAAACTTGCCAAAAAGATCAGGTTTAATAGTAAGAACTGTTGGTTCAGGAAAAAATAAGAAAGAAATTGAGCAGGATTACAATTACTTATCCTCATTATGGCAGAGCATTCAAAAAAATGCCTTCTCTGTAAACGTTCCATCATTAATTTACAATGAAGCAGATGTAATTATGAGATCTGTTCGTGATTTTTGTAGCGATGGTATAGAAGTTATAGTGTCTGGAAAGGAAGCTTTTGAGGCAGTTAGGCAATATGCTAACAATGCACTAAAAGGTAGTAAGTTGCGCTATAGATTGTATAGAGGTTATGCTCCGATCTTTACTTACTACGGAATCGAAGATCAAATTTCTGAGTTATATAGCAATAGAGTAGAATTGCCATCTGGTGGGTCTTTGATAATAACTTTAACTGAGGCGTTTGTTTCAATAGACGTAAATTCAGGAAAGATGACAGGAGAAGATAGCATAGAAGAAACAGCTTATAGAACCAACATGGAAGCAGTACCTGAAATATCAAGACAGGTGAATCTTAGGGGCCTATCAGGATTAATAGTAGTCGATTTTATTGATATGTTGAAATATCAGTATTGCAGAGCTGTTGAGTCTGCTATAAAGCAAGCGTTTAAAGATGATAAAGCTAAAGTTCAATTTAGCTACATAAATGACTTTGGTTTAATGGTATTTTCAAGACAAAGAATTAAACCAAACATACAAGAAATTAATACTACAGAGTGTTTACACTGCAAAGGTACTGGAAGAGTAAAATCAAACGAAGTAATTGTTTCATCAATACTAAGGGATTTACAACATATTGCTAACAAGAATCGAAATAAGTCTTTTGATTTAGTAGCACACAGTGCAGTTATAGCGCACATTTTTAATAACAAACGCAATACAGTTTCTACAATCGAAAAAGAGTTTAATATTACATTGAACGTTAGTATTGATAACAGTTTAGATGTAAATACATTTGTTTTAAAACAAGGAGATGATGTTAATTTAAACGGTTATAAGCCATTACAGAACTCTGGATACCAAATTGGGGATAGCAGCAATGAAGAAGCTGATAATTCAAATAAACTACGAGGCAATTTTTGGCTGACTAAGTGGCTTTCGCGCCTTTTAAGTTCTAATAACTAATTAGAAACCTAAATTGGGCTTGTAATTAATGAGCCCTATACTTATATATTCTTATATCAGATAATATTTACAATGGGGTACTCATTATGGGAAGAGCAATAGGCATAGATCTCGGAACAACAAATTCTTGTGTTGCAATAATGCAGGGCAAGGATACAAAGGTAATAGAAAATAAAGAAGGGGCAAGAACTACTCCATCTATAGTTGCATTGACTTCTTCAGGAGAAAGGTTGATTGGTGCTCCAGCAAAAAGGCAAGCAACCACCAATGCAAGTAATACCTTTTTTGCTACTAAGAGATTAATAGGCCGTCAATATAGTGATCCTGAGATGAAAAATCTAAGTGTACCATACAAAGTATTTGCAGCAAAAAGTGGTGATGCATGGGTTAAAACAACTGATAATAAAGAATATTCTCCTAGTCAAATTGGTGCATTTATACTACAAAACATGAAAGAGGCAGCAGAAGCTTATCTTGGAGAGGAAGTAAAAGATGCTGTGATAACAGTGCCAGCATACTTCAACGACTCTCAACGTCAAGCAACAAAAGATGCAGGAAAAATTGCCGGATTAAATGTACTCAGAATAGTAAATGAACCGACTGCTGCAGCACTTGCTTATGGTCTTGATAAGAAACATGGGCACACAATAGTAGTATATGACCTTGGTGGTGGTACATTTGACGTTTCAATACTTGAAATAGGTGATGGAGTTTTCGAAGTGAAAGCAACAAACGGTGATACCCATCTTGGAGGTGAAGACTTTGATAATGGAGTAGTGAGTTATTTACTAGATGAATTCAAGAAAAGTAATGGCATTGATTTGAAAAATGATCCAATGGCTATGCAAAGAATCAAAGAAGCTGCTGAAAAAGCGAAAATTGAATTATCAAGTGCAATGGAAACGGAAATAAATCTACCGTTTATTACAGCTGATGCAAGTGGTCCAAAACACTTAAATATGAAATTAACGAGAGCAAAACTTGAAAGCTTAGTGAATGATTTAATCGAAAGAACTATGGCTCCTTGTAAAAAAGCTCTTGAGGATGCTGGTTTATCTGCTAGTCAAATTGGCGAAGTGGTTCTTGTTGGTGGCATGACTCGTATGCCAAAAGTCATAGAGAAAGTTAAAGAATTCTTTGGCAAAGATCCACATAGAGGAGTTAACCCTGATGAAGTTGTAGCAATTGGAGCTGCAATACAGGCGGGGATCATTCAAGGTGATGTAAGAGATGTGTTACTACTTGATGTGACCCCACTTTCTCTTGGTATTGAAACTCTAGGAGGAGTATTCACTCCACTTATTGAGCGTAATACTACAATTCCTACTAAAAAATCTCAGGTGTTTTCAACTGCAGAAGATAACCAAACAGCTGTTACAATTAAGGTGCATCAGGGTGAAAGAAAACTGGCAGTTGATAATAAGCTACTCGGTCAGTTTAGTTTGGAAGGGATACCTCCTGCTCCGCGCGGAAGGCCACAAATTGAAGTGACATTTGATATAGATGCAAATGGAATAGCACACGTTTCTGCAAAAGATAAAGCTACTGGAAAAGAGCAAAAAATACGCATTCAATCTTCAGGTGGTTTATCTGATGATGAAATAAATCGCATGGTAAAAGAAGCTGAAGAAAAAGCGCAAGAAGATGAAAAGCGCAAAAAGTTTATTGAAGTGAAGAATCAAGCGGATAGCTTAGTCCATTCTACAGAAAAGTCTCTGACAGAGTATGGTGATAAAGTTTCACCAGAAGATAGATCTGCTATTGAAAATGCAGTTAACGAATTAAAAGAAGTTAGTAAATCTGATAACATTGATGACGCTGATTCAATACAGCAGAAAGTCACTAATCTTTCTCAATTATCTATGAAACTTGGAGAAGCTATGTATCAAGCATCTCAACAAAATAGTGCTGAAAATGGCTTTTCATCAGAAGGAAATCCAAATGATAAAGAGGAAAAAGTAGTAGATTCTGATTATCAAGACATAGATAATAAAGAAGAGAATAAGTAATTGCGATTGTCATCCAAGTAGCTGATACTGGGATGACAAGAGGAGCATATTGTTGCTTAAAGAAACCATTATGGATATTATTAAAACAATAGAAGAAAAGATACGCGATTCGATAGATGTAATTGATATCAACATTATCGATGAATCAGCAAAGCATGCTGATCATTATTTTGCTTCATCTTCAACATTACCTTCGCACATTAAATTAATATTAATATCTGACGGCTTTATTGGAATGAGCGTTCTAAAAAGACACAAGTTGATTTATGAGTTATTGAAGGGTGAGATAGAGCTAATACATGCAATTTCTCTTCACTTGTATACGCAAGATGAGTACAATTTAAAAAATAAATAATAAAAATGTGAAGGAAGAGTCTATATTAGTTAAAGCAGGAAGAAAATTTAATGACTATAAAGGTTCTATGAACCCGCCAGTTTATCATTCTTCTACCATATTATTCCCTACTTACAAGGACTACTTAAATGCAGCAAATGGAGAAAGTATATACGATGTAATCAACGATGATGTTGCAAGAGATTACAGCTATAGTAATGTTGGTACTCCCACTGTTCATTATTTTTCAAATGCACTGGCTGAAATTGAAGGAAGTGGACAAGCGCTTATTTTTCCTTCCGGACTATTTGCACTTACTTTTGCTATTTTGACTTTCACTAAAGCAGGTTCTCATGTTTTAATTCAGGATAACAGTTATTACCGACTCAAGAGATTTGCCGAAAATGAGTTACCAAACAGGGGAATAGAAGTAACTTTTTATGATCCAACACAGGATATAACTGATTTAATTCAGAGTAATACTTCATTGATAATGATCGAGACTCCTGGTTCTGTAACGTTTGAGATTTCGAATATAGAGCATATAGTAAAAGTTGCTAAAGAACGTGGAATCGTAACCGTTTGCGACAATTCATGGGCCACTCCTTTGTTATTTAAGCCGCTTGATTATGGAATTGATGTTGCACTATATGCGGTAACAAAGTATCTAGCCGGTCACTCAGATTTAGTGATGGGAGCTATGGTTGCTGAAGGTGAAACTTTTAAATTGCTTTATGAGAGCCATAAAAATTATGGGGTAACCATTCAATCGCACGACTGCTACCTTGCACATAGGGGACTAAGAACACTGCACACACGTATAAAAAGGCACCAAAATACAGCAATGGAAGTGGCAAAGTGGCTAGAAAAACATTTAAAAATCAAAAAAGTTTTGTACCCAGCACTTCCCTCCCATCCTCAACACGAATTATGGAAAGGTTACTTTAAAGGAGCAAGCGGCGTATTCAGTATAGTATTGGGTAGAGAATATTCATGTGAAGAACTAAGCTGCATGGTTGATCACATGAAAATTTTTGGTATCGGTGCTTCTTGGGGAGGGTGCGACAGTTTGATATTACCAATAGATCGTAGATCTATGTCAAGATCTGTAATGAATTCAGATTATGGTGGAAGTTTTATACGGATATTTTGTGGACTGGAAGATCCTGAAGATTTGATCTTTGACCTTAATGACGCACTAAAAAGGTTACCATGTTTAGACTTTCAAAACGATGAAGTAGGACATGAAACTGAGAGAATTACTGCATAACATTATTGATGTTAACTTTGATATTGAAATCAAAGGCGTCACATGTAATCCCAAGAAAATCAAGGAAGGTTATCTTTTTGTTTGTGTGTCAGAAAGGGATAGGATTTACATAGATCAGATATTATCTTGTGGAGCTAAAGCGATAATTGCAAGTGATTGCATAACAGAAGCTTCAAGCCTTGGTATCATTCCAACGCGTGATGCTGGAATCTGTATCTTCCACCCAAACCCTCAAGAAATATACAGCGAAATAGTCAGCAGGTTTTATCAATTCAAACAGCCAAAATATGTTGCTGCTGTAACAGGCACAAATGGCAAGACTTCAGTAGTAGAATTTTGCCGCCAGATCTGGCAAAACGCTGGCTATAATGCTGCGTCTATTGGAACACTTGGAACATGCATCAATAATGGTAGAAAAGGTAATAGCAACAGTCTTACCACTCCAGGTGCAGATGACCTTTACGCAGCATTACGTGATATAGATAATAAAAACGTAGAGCACTTAGTGTTAGAAGCATCAAGTCATGGGATTGATCAATATAGAATCCATGGATTAAAGTTGAGTGCTGCAGCTTTTACTAATTTCTCGCAAGATCATTTAGATTACCATAAAAGTCTTGGTGGATATTTAGAAACTAAAAAAAGGTTATTTTACGAAGTATTACCAGAAGGAAAAACAGCGATTTTAAATGCGGATATAGATGAATACGGCGCATTGCTTAAAATAGCTGAAAAACGCAGTAATAAAGTTGTGACTTATGGAAAAAAAGGCTCTGATATTACTTTATTAGAGCAAACATCAACCCCTAATGGTCAACATCTTACAGTAAAAATTGATAACCAAATTTACAATACATTTTTCCCAGTTTTAGGAAAATTTCAAGCATATAATCTGCTATGTGCAATTGGTATATCTGGATTAAATTACAGAGAAATATGCGTAGAAAAACTCGTTTCTCCACCAGGAAGAATGGAAAAAGTGAAACCTTTTGCATTCGTGGATTACGCTCATACTCCAAGTGCGCTTAAACAAGCCCTATTGTCTTTAAAATGGCATATCAACAAAAAAATAATTCTAGTTTTTGGATGCGGTGGAAATCGCGATCAGACGAAACGTTCAGAAATGGGCAAAATAGCACAAATGTATGCAGATAAAGTAATAATTACAGATGATAATTCGCGTGATGAAGATCCGGCAAAAATTCGCCACGATATTTTGCTACATTGCCCTGATGCACTGGAGATAGGAGGTAGGAGAGAAGCTATAGAGAAAGGCGTAGATATTGCCTATAACGAGGGTATGATTCTGCTAGTTGCAGGAAAGGGAAATGAGAAATTTCAAATTATAGGCAACCAAACTTTTGAATTTAGCGATGTTGAGGTTATTAAAAATCATGCCTTAACATACTGATTTTCGCAATGGGCTTACCTCCGCTAATGTGCGAATATTGAAGCAAAAGTGATGTCATCCCAGTGCTTGACACTGGGATGGCTTTGTTGCATAGCAACTGAAAAAATCTGGTGGCTACTGACAAAATTCATTATAAAATAGCCATTTAACCTTGAAAGAAAAAATATGCCACAAAAAATGAGGGTCAGTAACCATAGCGAATATAACAAATTTCTAGAAAAAAGAGGAAATATTTTTCATTATATCAACGAAGCCATAGAAAAGTGGTACGAGAATGGTCCAAAAATACCAGGTGGCAACAATATTTATAGCGATAAAGTTGTAATTTTGGTGCACATAATAACTTGTTTATTTAGAATAGGCCTGAGGCAAACAGTTGGGTTTATAGCAGGATACCTTGAGCAAATTGGGAAAAATTTGCAAGTTATCAGCTATTCACAATCATCAAGAAGGTTTAAGAAACTCAATATTAAGATCAATGATTGCAGAAAATAATATGGAAGATATCGAAATTGCTATAGACAGTACAGGAATTAGTATATACAACAACACTCCTGGTCATAGCAAAGAAAATAGCGAAGATAGAAAGTATCGCAGCTATGAACAGACAAGAAAATTGCATGTAATGTTGAATACAAACAGCAAAAAAGCCATAGCTGTAAAATACAGTAACGGCTGATCACTATGGAGCTTGTGATTTGCTAAAAGAAGTCGATTTTCAGTATGTCATAAAAGTACTATATGCAGATAGGGCATATGACAGAGAAAAGCTCTATAAGCTGTGTAATCAATATGGTATAAAAACGAAAATTCCTCCGAAAAACAACGCAGCAGAGCATCCAAAGTTAGACTATATGGCTGAGAGAAATTCTGCAGTCAAGCTCATAAAGTCATATGATGAAGATGGTATAAAGAAGTGGAAAAAAGAGATGAGTTATGGAAAAAGATCTTATATAGAAAGTTTTTTCTCGCGACTGAAACAAACATTCGGGTTTAGTTTTAGGAATAAATCTGAGACAAATAGAGAGAAGGAACTACTTGTTAAATGCTATTTGCTCAATAAGTTCACTGATATTGGTATGGCTAAATTTGAGATAGCTTCATAAATTTATTGTGCGTTACCTACTATCCGAAGAGCGATGCAACAAAGCCATCCCAGTGTCAAGCACTGGGATGACACCCTCCTTGGCAAACAATGTTCGTACAGCTATGTGCGTGACGCTGGCGCTGGAATCTAGAAAAAAATAGATCCAAGTAGTCAAGCTACTTGGATGATACTGACTGCTAATTTTTTATGCAAGAGGTCCAATCATTCACCGTTCTTGCAAGTGATAGCACTCTCACTTCTTTTGCACCGGAGTTTAAAATTTCCTGAGAGCAAGATCTTACAGTTGCTCCGGTTGTTACCACATCATCAACTAATATCACGATTTTATTTTCGATAATTTTCTTGTTGCTTGTTTTAAAAGCCTTCTTTAAATTTTTTTCACGCTGTTTAAGTGAAAGACCAGCTTGAGGCGCAGTATGGCGAAGGCGTTTTATTGCAAATGGCGTATAGGATAAATTGGACAACTTACTCAATTCTTTTGCAAGCAGTGCTGCTTGATTATATTTACGTTTAAACAAGCGCATTTTATGTAACGGTATAGGAATTATGATCTCTGCGTTCTGAAATGTATCCTGATTAGCTTGGTGTATCCACTTTGCATAGATTTTTACGTAATTCAAATTATCAAAAAATTTGAAATTTATAATCATGTTTCTACTATGTTGATCATAAGCAAAAACTGATCTTAATACTTTAAACGGTGGAGGATTGATGATGCACTTACCACACGTATAAATATTGTCTGAGATTACTACGCCACAAACATTGCAGTAATGCTTAGTTAGAAAATTGATTTTTTTGTTGCATTCACTACACAGATTAAGATTTTCATCAATGATACATTCGCAACTTACGCATACGCTTGGAAATATGAGATTTGTAGCTTTTTTTAGTAAGAGAAGGTTCACAACTCATTAAATATATTATAAAATAATTTATATAGTATAACTAAAGTAACTTAAGCTTACACTCTTTCACTTTTTATTCCATTTCAATATAGTTCATGCTGCTGAAAAGCAGAACTTATAACTCAGTTTGTGGTATACCATTGACTGAAGTAGTCTTTGAATTATCCTTAGATAAAAATTGATGTTTTTCTGGCTTCTGTACTTCACTCAACTTACTTTGCACTTTGTCACAAGCCCACACAAGTGGCGTTATGATTGACGCGGCAGCCCAAATGATAGCAGCGCAAGCATAACTTACAATCTTGTTAAATACTCTAGCTACTGCATTAGCACAATCTTGCCCCATTTCTAAAAATATGTTTGAATAATTAACGAATGATTTTGTATCTGTTTTAAAACAATAGTCCCCTGTTATTTTTGACAATAACTTGACTGGAAAGTATGACAAACATGCCACTATCAAAAATAAAGGTTGCAATATTATGTTGGCTGCTAAAACAGCACCCAGTGTACACAATGAATACACTCCCTCTGCTCTGTGGCCCACGTATTCACATTTATCATTATCTTGATAATACTTGTTATAATTGTCTTTACTCTCAACTCCACAAATTACATCTTTCACAGGTCCTAGCACATTATCAACGTAACGTACAGATTTATAGAAACTATTTTCTGGAACTAGTGTGTTATCTTCTGCTTTCTTAGCAGGTACAACTCCATATTCAACGTACCTTCTAAAGTATCGATATACTGACATTCTTATCTCCAAATCATAAATATGCAACCTAGCCTAATATAATTAAGAAATAGTTTATAATAAATACGTTTTAAGATACCTGCCTGTAACACTTTCTGGAATTTTTACCACTTCTTCTGGAGTTCCAGTAGCAATCACTTCTCCGCCTTTTATTCCGCCCTCTGGTCCGATGTCTATTATATAATCTGCAGTTTTTATAACGTGCAAATTGTGCTCGATAACTATAACAGTGTTTCCCAGATCGACTAATCTATGGAGTATTTTTAGTAAGTTATTTATATCTTCAAAGTGTAATCCAGTTGTTGGCTCATCAAGAATATACAATGTTCTTCCGGTAAATCGTTTTGATAGCTCCTTGGACAGCTTTATTCGTTGTGCTTCACCCCCAGACAACGTTGTTGACGACTGTCCGAGTTTTATATAGCCAAGCCCCACTTCCTGCAAAGAAATCAACTTTTCTTTTACCATTGGAAGGTTTTCAAAAAAATCACAAGCTTGATCTATCGTCATATCAAGGACATCAGAGATTGATTTTTCTTTATAAGTAACTTCCAATGTTTCCCGATTATACCTTCGCCCTTTACATTGCTCACACTTCACATAAACGTCCGGTAGAAAATGCATCTCTATCTTTAAGTGCCCATCACCTTTACAAGCCTCACACCTTCCCCCTCTGGTATTAAATGAAAACCGGCCTATATTATATCCCCTTGCTTTTGACTCCGAAAGACCTGCAAACCAATTTCTTATATGAGTGAACATACCAACATATGTTGCTGGATTTGACGCAGGAGTTCTACCAATTGGCGACTGATCAACTTCTATAACTTTATCTATATATTCAAGGCCTTCTATTCTATCACACTGACCATACCTTGCAGACGAATGATGTATCTTATGTGCTGAATATTTATATAACGTTTCTATGACTAAACTTGATTTTCCCCCTCCTGATATTCCAGTAACACAAATAAGATTCCCTATAGGAAATTTAACGTTCACATTTTTTAAGTTATTTTCACATGCATTTATTACTTTTATGAACTGAGTTGCTTGCTTTCTTCTCCTTGGAATTAAAATTTTTTTCTCTCCACTCAAATATTGCCCTGTTATGCTCCCCGAATTTCTTTGCACCTGGTCTGGTGTTCCTTCTGCAACAACTTTTCCACCATTTACGCCAGCTCCAGGACCAATATCAATCGCATAATCAGCAGCCATTATTGTATCTTCATCATGCTCAACAACGATTACAGTGTTACCCATGTCTCTTAAGTTTTTTAGTGTGGCAATTAACCGATCATTATCACATTGATGAAGGCCAATCGAGGGTTCATCAAGAACATATAAAACCCCCGTTAATCCTGAGCCAATTTGCGAAGCAAGTCTGATCCTCTGACTCTCGCCGCCAGAGAGAGTGCTAGATTCTCGATCAAGCGTTAGGTAATTCAACCCTACATTCTTTAAAAATGTTAGCCTCTTGATTATTTCACTTAGTATTTTATTTGAGATTTGCTTCTGTTGTTCTGTGAGCTTGTCTGGCAAATTTTCAAACCACTTAAGGGATTCATCGATACTAAGCCCTGATATTTCACCTATATGTTTGCTATCAATTTTTACTGTAAGCGCTTCTTTTCTCAATCTATAGCCAGTGCATTCTCTGCAGTGAGTAACAGAGCAATATCGCTCAACAAGCGTTTCATCATAATCCATCTGGTTTTCTAAGATACTGACCAAACCTTGAAATTTACCGAAGCCAAAGAGTATCATATCTTTTACTTCTTGATCTATGTTCTTCCACGGAACATCAAGGCTAAATTTACAATTTTCAGCCAGTGATAGAATTGCACTTTTTAAAAATCCATAACCTGTGTGCACTTGACGGAACATTGATCCCACTGGCTTTAAAGCGCCTTCAGATATTGAAAGAGTTTCATCTGGCACTATCAGCTTCACATCAATAGCCAGCTTTTTACCAAGCCCATTACACGAACCACATGCACCGTAAGGGCTGTTAAAAGAAAATAATCTTGGTTCTATTTCCTCAAGAGTGAAACCAGACTCGGGGCATGCAAAATTCTCTGAAAAAGTCAGAATTTGACCATTTTTATACTCGGAATTATGGTTGTCAGGTAGGTTTACTATTTCTACATACATTAGACCATTACCAAGTTTTAGTGCGGATTCTATACTACTTGGCAGTCGATTTCCTATATCGCCCAATATTGATATTCTATCTGCAACCACAAAAATGTCGTGTTTCTTGTTCTTATCGAGTTTAGGCAAGTCATCTACATTGTACACTTCACCATCTATTTTGAACCTTACGTAACCTTGTCTTTTAATTTCCAATATCTCTTTAAGATGTTCTCCCTTTCTACCACGCACAACAGGGGCAAGTATATATATCTTAGTTTCTAAAGGTAACGCAATTATAGTATCTACAATTTGAGACACCGTTTGTTTTGTTATTGGTAATCCAGTTGCAGGTGAATAAGGAACTCCTATTCGTGCATATACTAAGCGCAAGTAATCGTAAATTTCGGTAACAGTTCCAACTGTTGACCTTGGATTTTTTGAGATCGATTTCTGGTTGATAGATATTGCAGGAGAGAGACCTGTAATCGACTCAACATCTGGTTTATCCTGAATGTTGAGAAATTGACGCGCGTAAGCTGACAGGCTTTCAACGTACCGGCGTTGGCCTTCTGCATAAATCGTATCAAATGCAAGGCTAGACTTGCCAGAACCACTTAGCCCAGTTATAACAACTAGCTTATTTTTCGGTATATTGACGTCTACACCTTGCAGATTATGTTCCCTTGCGCCCTTAACTCTGATAAAATCGTCCATATTATACCATATAGCGTATTAACCATTATAGCCTCAAAATACGTGAATTTATAGTGATATATTGATTTTCTATTGATTTTTTCAACTGTTACGGAAAATTAAGCAGCGTTTGATAAATCGTCATTCCGCTACTTGTTAGCGGCTGAGATACCGCGACGGTATGACGGTTAAGTAGGCCAGTGCCCCTATGATGTCATCCCAGTGTCAAGCACATAGCTGTACGAACGTTGTAGTTTAGGAGCAATTCCCACCAGTGGGCCAGTGCCCAGACACTGGTTCTATGCAACTTAATTAAAAACGTTTGTTTTAGCGTAAGACAACTACCTTTAGCTCATCAGCTCAGTTATAAGCAAAATTTCTGGATTCCAGACTGGAATGACACCATTTGCTGTGCAATTTACCTTCAAAAATGAATGTTCGTACAGCTATGTGTCAAGCACTGGGATGACACCATTCTTTTTTCTGGATTCCAGTGTCTGGGCACTGGAATGACACCCCCCTGATAGGCTCAAATCATAGTGTTTGTACAGTTGTGGGTTTAGGCTACCTATAAATTCTAAACTGTTGTTACGTATTAGGACCACCAAATACACCCCCAGGACCCAAAGTCAGTTTAGCTATATCAGAAAACAGGTTATGTGGAAATCTTAAAATACTTCTTGTTCGCCAAGCAAAATAAATACATTCCTACAAACAAGCAGATGCTCAATACTGACACATAAGAAAACTTAAAAATTAAATCTCTAATGTATATTGATAAGCATTTACCTGCAGAAAATTTGTATAGTAATCCAACACATACAACGGCACTATCAACCACTGATGCTATAATTAAAGTAATGAAATTTGCCATATGAAAATTCAACTTGGACTTCAATTTTTCAAAAATAATTATGCTTGAGAGAAGAGATACTAAAATTGCAGTATATGAAATCAATATCATCAAATTAAAACTTTGCCATTTAAAAACACAACATAGCGCTGTACACACTATTAAGTTGTACGTAGCTTTGCTTCTGCCATAAAATTCAACCATTGAATTTACAACTAAAGCAGCTCCCACAAATAAGGCAGCACATATCATCAATTTATTTGAAGTGTTGAGTAAAGAAAGACTGATAAACAGGAGTATCGATAAAATAGACATAATTACCTACCCAAAATTAATAACATACATTCATTCTAAATAAACATTACATATAGTAAAAGAGTTATTTAGCATAATAAGAAAAATATTTTATATTAGCATGCCACATCTTTCAGATCTACTTTTAAAACATCCTTTATGTTTAGCACCTTTTTCTCTGTTACTTTGCCAATACATGAATAAACTGCACCTTCAAACAATTCTTCAAACCTCTTCTGATTTTGTGGTGCAATAGTAACCAAAATTCTACTTTGCGATTCAGAAAACATTATTATCTTGTTTATTATGTCTGTATTTTGTATTTTTCCTATTGGCACTAGTGAAAGATCGATTTCAGCACCAAGGTCTCCTGCAATTAGCGATTTTGCCAGAGCAATAACTAATCCGCCTAAGTTTGGTGCAATTGCAGAGGCAATTATGCCATCTTTTATTGCCTGGTTGTAACGCTCATACAACTTCCTAGCGCTCTTTGCATCAACTTTTGGTACGTTGTTATTACCTATTCCACTATATAACTGATATTCAGATCTACCAAGTTCATCAAGTGTTTCTCCAAGCACATATATCAAGTCCCCTGGCATTTTTACATCAAGCGATACCGCATTTTCAATATTTTCTATAATTCCAATTGCTGAGATGAGTAATGAAGGTGGTGCAGAGATTATCACTTTCTCGCCATTTTCATCATATCCCTTGAAGTCATTGAACATACTGTCTTTTCCGGATATGAATGGTGTTTTAAATGCAGTTGCGAAGTCGTAACAAGCCTCTGCAGCTTTCTTTAGTTGCCACAACCTTTCTGGATTATAAGCATCACACCAGCAAAAATTGTCGAGCAACGCTAGATGATTTATATTTCCTCCTGCGGCTACATAGTTGCGTATCGCGGTGTCAATTGCACATGCTGCCATGTGGTAGGTGTCAATTTCTCCATAACTTGAGCCAAATCCTTGCGATTTTACAACACCTTTATTTGAAGAAAGAACAGGCCTTGAGACAATAGCTTCGCTGCACATTCTTCCCTTGCCTTGCAGTGGTTTTAACACTGACGATCCTTGAACCTCATGATCATATTGCACCACTATGAACTCTTTACTGCAAATGTTTGGTCTGCTTAACATTTCTTTTAATTCAATTTCTAAAGAAGGCGAACTTGTTGTCATTCCAGCGCGTGGCGCTGGAAGCCCCTTAGACCACGGCTTTGTCTGTAAATGCATTTTAGGATTACCATCATGCAGAAATTCAGTTCCGATATCCATTATTACTGTCCCTTTAGGACATTTAACAACGGCTTTACCACTCTCATTAAACTCTCCAATCACACAAACCTCCACATCATGTTTTTTCATGATTTGCTTAAACATAGGGAGATTTTCTTCTGGCACTGCTAAGGTCATTCTCTCTTGTGATTCTGATATCCATATTTCCCACGGAGCCATACCATCGTTTTTAAGGAGAACCTTGCTCAAATCAACTTCAAATCCGTCTTTTCCCATTTCACCAATAGACGACGACAGCCCACCTGCTCCATTGTCCGTTATTGCATTATAAAGACCAAGATCTCTTGCTTTTATGACGGCATTGGATAGTTTTTTTTGTGTTATAGGGTCACCAATTTGCACAATCGTTGAAGGGCTGTTTCCCGACAAAGCCTCTGAAGAAAACGTTGCGCCGTGAATTCCGTCCCTTCCAACTCTTCCACCAATAATTACGATTTTATCGCCATTTTTTGGTCCTTTAATGTGAGAAGGTGCGTTATTTATGTTGCGCGGAATAATTCCGACACTGCCAACAAAAACCAGCGGCTTGCCACAAAATCTATCGTCAAAATATACCGATCCAAGTTGTGTTGGAATACCAGAGCAATTACCAGCAACATTAACACCATGGATCACTTTTTTCATTATATATTTTGGCGGTAAGATCTCATCAGTGCGCTCTTTATCCCTATAAAATTTGCCTTTTGCTTCTTTGGCAAAGCAAAAGTAATAGGTATTCATTATAGGCTCCGCGCCTTTCCCGAAACCAACTATATCACGATTTACTCCAAGTACCCCAGTCATTGCTCCACCAAATGGATCAAGAGCTGAAGGGCTATTGTGGGTTTCAACTTTATCTACAATCAAGTAATCGTCATCAAAAATTATTCCTCCTGCGTTGTCAGAGAAAACTGACACACATATGTCAGAATTTATCTCACGCGTTGCACGCTTAATATAGTGAGCATATAGACCGTCTTTTATTTCATCAATAGGGGAGCAAAAAATATTGTGTTTACAATGTTCAGACCAAGTCTGTGCCAGAGACTCAAGTTCGATATCATATGGATTTCTGCCAAGTTTATTGAAGTAATCCTTTATATCCTTCATTGCTGCAAGGGAGAGACCTAAAGTGCCATTGCCATCGATTCCATCTCTACTAATTTTTTCAAGCTCTTGGTCACTTACATTGAGGTCAACAGACTTAGCCCCATTACTACTTGATGTCATCCCAGTGCTCTCTTCTGTCATCCCAGTGCTTGACACTGGGATCCATTCTTTTTTTTCCTGGTCACGCGCTGGAATGACACCGGAGTGGGTATCTCCAGCTCTCCCTTCTGTCATTCCTGTTTCCCCCTCTGTCATTCCAGTGCTTGACACTGGAATCCAGTTTTCATTATACAATTGCTTGAAGTTTTCTGGATCCCAGTGTCTGGGCACTGGGATGACACCTTTTAATTTACCGTAATGCCTCCAATAGCAATTGCCGTTTTCTTTATAAACAAGAATGCAATACTCAGTGATAGGATTAAATTCTTGTTTTATATCATCTTCAGTTGCTTGACTTAGAATCAATTTTGAACTTCTTGCTTTTATACAAACATTTTCATCAATGTAGTCCTTGTTTATTAAATATTCTCTAACAATTTGTTTCACTGTGTTGCCTACATTATCGGTCATGCCAGGTAAGAAGCTTATTTCCAAGCCCCACTTTGCTTGTGGTTCTATGAAATCATACGGAACTTCTTCAAGGTTTTCATTGTAGGAATAATAACGGCAGTCTTGTATGACTTTATTATAAAATAGCCCGCAAATTTCTTCATATAATTTGGATGGTAATCCTTTGCGTATGTAAATCGAGTAAACGTTGACTAACCATCTGCGGCCAATTTGCTCGCATTTATTTAAAACTTCTATTCTAATGTTTGCCATGTAATGTTATAAAAAATTTTAATATATAATAGCATACAAGCACGTTTATATTTTGAATAATTTCTATACAATAAAATATTGTATTAATTGTTACTGTTAGTGGGAAGAGTTTTTACCGTTAATGTGGATGAATCTCTTTTTGATGTGCTGGTTCAGCACATATTTTCTGAATATGAAAGAGAAAAAATTCCTGAAGTAAAAATCATACTTCCTTGCAAGAGGGATGTGATAGCGCTGCTGAGTGCATTCAAGAATCATAACGCTAAAAAATGCATAATTTTGCCAGAGATAGTTTCGCTAGAGAATATTGATGAGGAAGATTTAATATTAAATCTTGATAGGGTTAAAGTTATCAAGCCAACAAAAAGGACACTGCTACTCATTCAATTCATATTGGAGTGGAATAGAAAAAATAATGATAATTTTCCAATTGATTTAGCTTATAGCCTGCCATCACTGCTTGATAAAATTCAATCTACCCAAACAACGGATTGTTATCAATTTGATGAACATTCAAAAAAAATAGAGAATTTCATAAGCTTACTCACTGAGACTTGGAGTAAAACTTTAAAAGATTTAGAAGTAGTAGATATATTAAAACATAAGAGTGATTACATAAACAATATGATAATCTCTTTACAAAAAGACCAACATATAATCTTTGTTGGAATTGGAAAGGATAAGTCGTTAATTAAGGCTATATATGACCTGCCGTTTGGAGAAATAATTTTGCCTAACCTGAATTTGAAAATTAAAGAGAAAGACTGGAAATTGCTTGATAAAAAACACTATCAATATTGTCTGAAAGATCTGCTAGGTTATTTAAGTATAGGCAGAGAGGATGTAAGTTTTCTGCCAGAAGCGTGTTCTCCAGTGCCCAGACACTGGGATCCAGAAAACTTAACTTTAAATGAGCGCACCAGGTGGCTGTATAATGAAAACTGGATCCCAGTGTCAAGCACTGGGATGACAGAAGAAAGGGCTGGGATAACAGGAAGTCCTGAGGAATATCTAGATTACGTCTTTGATACAACTGCCGATCTAAGCAAAGTTAGTAGTGGACATGTTGGCAATATTGAAGTCATCACTTGTGATTCCAGAGAGGAAGAAGCACAAGTGACATCATTAATTATAGAAAATGAAGGTTATGAAAACATTTCTTTGGTCGTCTTTGATAAATTACTTGCAGCTCGTATAGCATGTTTATCAAGGCAACACAGTGCCATACCGGAAAATTACCCTTATATAACGCTTCTGCTTTATAGTATCGAAGTTTTGACCTCAAATTGGAGCAGTGTGTCATTACTTTCGCTCCTTAAACATAGGCTAGTGACTTTTGGTTACACTCAAGAAGAGTACACTCGGATTTTATCTGAATTTGAAATAGAGATATTACGCAACTTTAGTACAAATGGCCTGAGCGATATTATAAATGCTATCAATGCCCATAAAAAGCTAAAACATAAAGAAGATATATTACTTATTATCAATAAGTTAGAGGCTATATTTAATCCTTTGCTTAATTCTATAAATTACTCTATTTCTGATGTGGTAGCAACTCATTTGCAGTGTATTAATATATTATCTGGTATAAATTTTTCAGAGCTAAATAGTGAAATAGGTAATTTCACCTGTAATTTCTTGAATGCATGTGAGGGTGTAGAAATTAAGTGCTCCTTAGAGTTATATAGCCAAATTCTGACCTTATTTTTAGAGAAAGAGTTTTTCTCTGTAGCAAGTGACTTGAATAAATTCAGCTTATATCACAACAAAGTTGTAATACTTGCTGGATTTAATGAAGCGCCAAGCTTTCAAAATCCGCTTTTGAATGCATTTACGAGAGAAAAATTTAATCTTCCTTCCGTGCAAGAAGAGCAGGGGTATTTTTTTTATACTTTACACAATTTGTTTTGTGCAAGTAAGGTTTATATTACAAGATCGCTAAGCCATAGAAAGCCAATTCTATTGCAGCGTTTGGAAATTCTACTCAAGGAGGGGAAGCAGCCGTATCGTGATTGGCTAAGGATATTAAATACGCCTGAATGTATTGTTCCATGTACTCAGCCTATGCCAAAACCTCAAACCGAAGTTAGAAAAGAAAAAATGCAGGTGATGTCTTGCAGTGCAATAGAAAAGCTAATTCGTAATCCTTATTCATTTTACGTTGAATATATACTGGGTCTTAAACAATTAAGAGACTTGAATTTTAAGCCATCGATATTGGAATTTGGCACTATGGTACACAACATTCTTGCAAGATATTTACGCAACAAAAAATCTCCAATGAGCATTGCACGAGAAGCATTTTCGACTAGTCAGTTTAATTTTTCAAATATGTGGTGGGTAAGACTACAAAAGATAATTCAATCTTTTGTCGAATTTGATGAAACTCGAAGCAATTATGTTGAGTTGGAAAAGAACTTTTCCTGTCCGATATTTCATATTCCAGCGCGTGACACTGGTTCTTGTGATCAGTATGAAACTGCTTGGATGACAAATAAGCCACAAGAAATTTCACTGATAGCAAGATGTGATAGAGTTGAGTATCTACCAAGTGGGCAAGTGGCAATTATAGACTATAAGCTTGGTACACCACCTTCCAATGAAGAAGTAATGTCGGGATTTTTTCCGCAATTAATTTTACAAGCCTTAGCGGTAGAACATATAACAAAAAGAGAAGTCTCAGAACTTGCTTATTGGAAACTTGATTATGATAAAATAAAAGTTATTTCTATACAAAATTATAGATACAAAATGCAAGAATTAAAAAATGATCTGCCTGGTTTTTTATCTAACTATTTAAGTAATTCCACACCCTTTATTGCCTCTCCATATTTTGATAAATTCCTGAGATTTAACAGCTATAAACAGCTAGAAAGGGTAGGAGAGTGGTTGTAAATGGTGTCATCCGAGTACCTGACACTGGTTTCCATCCAAAAGGGTGTCATCCCAGTGCCCAGACACTGGGATGGCTTTGTTGCATCACACTTTATGAGATGGTGATTTATGGTAAATTCATGTAACTATCTCAAATTTAGCCATACCAATATCAGTGAATTTATTAAGCAAATAGCATTTGATTAGCAGTTCTTTTTCTCGATTTATCTCAGATTTATTCCTAAAACTAAATCCGAATATTTGCTTTAATCTTGAGAAAAACCCTTCAATATAAGATCTTTTCCCATAATTTACTTCTTTTTTCCATTCTTTCATGCCATCTTCACCGTATAATTTTATTAACCTAATAGCAGCATTCCTGTCAGACATATAATCTATTTCTGGATGTTCTGCCGCATTGTTTATTGGTGGAATTTTTGTCTTTATATCATATTCGTTACACAACTTATAAAACTTGTGCCTATCACATGCTCTATCTGCATATAGTGCTTTTATGGCATGCTGAAAATCAACTTCTTTTAGCAAATCACAAGCTCCATAGTGATCAGAGTAGACACCGTTACTGTATTTTACAGCTATGGCTTTTTTGTTGTTTATATTCAACATTACGTGCAATTTTCTCGTTTGCTCATAGCCACGATATTTTCTGTCAGTGCTATTTTCCTTGCTGTGTGTTGTTGTATATACTAATTCCTGTACTGTCTATAGCAATTTCGATATCTTCCATATTATAGCTCTTTCCATAAAAGTCCGGATGTGATAGGATAAGGGTAGATGATGATAAGGAGGTTGAATGCCAGCAGCATATAGTTATGATTTAAGAAAAAAAGCAATGGAAGCGCTAGACGAAGGAGAAAGCAGAGAAACAGTGGCAGCAAGATTTAAGATTGGACGAACTACTTTATGGGAGTGGCAGCAAAGAAGAAAAGAAACAGGAGACTTTCAATCAAAAAAACTTGGAAATGGGGGTTACAATCACAAAATTACCGACTGGGATACCTTTGCCAAATTTGCCAGAGAACACGGAGGAAAGACTCTATCGGAAATGGCTAAACTTTGGAACAACGTTAGTATCCAAACGATCTATCGAGCCCTTAAAAAAATTGGATTTACGCGCAAAAAAAGACATATGGATACAAGGAAAGAAACGAAGAAAAACGTGCTGAATTTTTGAAAATTATAGCGACAAAAGAACCTAAAAACTTAGTGTATATAGATGAGTCTGGCATTGATAACACCGAAGACTACCCCTACGGATATTGCCAGAAAGGACAGCGGTTTTATGCCTTAAAATCTGGAAAGAAAACTCAACGAATCAGTATGGTTGCAGCCTTAAGTGGAAGAAAGATAGTTGTTCCGTTAACCTTTGAAGGCCACTGTAATATGGATGTTTTTAATGGATGGTTTGAGCAATTTTTGACACCGATCTTGGAACCTGGACAGACTGTCATTCTTGACAATGCTACTTTTCATAAGTCTGATAAGATTATCGAGCTTGCTAAAGGGGTTGGTGCAGAAATTTTGTATCTGCCGCCTTATTCTCCAGATTTCAACAAAATTGAGCATCATTGGTTTGCTATAAAAAACAGAGCCAGGAAAAACATTCCTCTATTCGAATCCTTTCGTCGTGCTGTTGATTCTGCCTTCCTATGACCTGTTCGGACTATTATGAGAAATGCTATACTACATAAGGCCTAATTTCCGGAAGATCAACTTTTTGGTGAACATAAGGTTTTTCGCATATTACAAGCTCTCCTCCGCATTCGCAAATATTAGGCAACTCTATTTTTACTACTTTATCCGCTTCCATTGTAGCATGAAAATTTCCTTTATGCCCAACCTGATCGCCAACATTCCTTTCGCTTTTTGGCTTATCCTTTTTTGTTTTGTACAATTCTTTAGAGCTCGGTAGAGATGAATTTTTCGAGTTTAAACCAAGCCTTTCCTTTAATTCAGCGTTCTCTATCTTTAAAACTTTATTTTCTGCTTTTAAGTTTTCTATCTCTGCTTTCAGTTTTTCTATTTTTTGCTGTAAATTTTTGCAAAGTTCTAAAAGGTTTACCACATTACCTCACTTTTGCTCTATGATTATCTTTTTAGATCACTTTGTCTACCTTATTCTACCACTCCGCTGAACGGATACCTTGGGTTAGCTATAGCTAACACCACAATTGTACTAACATTGTGATTTGAGAACAACCTTCACCAGAAAGGGTGTCATTCCAGTGTTAAGCACTGGAATGACGAGAGGTAACGCAAGAAGTTTACTCTTAATAAAAACCTGATGATGAATCATTATTACCAAATTTCGGCCTATTTCTGTTGCTGAAACCAGAACGAGGACGAGGAGGCCTCTTATGGTGACTTCCTCCAGGTTTTCTACTAAATGAATTATTGTAATAATTATCCCTGTCATTTGGACCATCTTTCCTTTCCTCGTTGTAAAGCTCACCTTCAAAAAACTCTCCCGTCTCTTGGTCAACCCGACGTCTTGACAACTTTGGACACCCACCTTTTTCGAAGTCAATTACTAGTGCTTTGAAAGTATCATCTTGTTTAAGTACGCTCTCTATAGAATCTATATGTTCATTAGCTACTTCACTTATGTGCATTTTTCCTTTTCTGCCATTAAGAAATTCAAGCTCTACAATAGACTTCTCTATTCTTACAACCTTGACATCAACTATAGAACCTTGTTCTAGTTCTGTTATTGAATCAATCATCATACTCTTTGCAATTTCAGCTTCAGTGCCACTCGTAGCAAAAACAGAAACTTTACCATCATCTCCTATTTCAATTTTTGCATTACTTCTTTCACACACACTGCGTATATTTTTCCCCTTAGAACCTATAGCAGCAGAAATTTTGTCTTTATCTATGTAAAATGATAACATCCTTGGTGCATGGTCTTTGACATCATCACTGTGTTCTGAAATCACTGCATTCATTTTTTCTAAAATATGTAATCTTCCAGCTTTTGCCTGTTCTAAAGATTTTTCAACAATTTCAAAGCTTATACCAGAAATTTTCATGTCCATTTGTAGCGCCGTAACCCCTTCACTAGTTCCTGCTACTTTAAAGTCCATATCACCAAGATAATCTTCATCACCAAGTATATCGGAAAGTATTACATACTCGTCTTTATCTTTGATGAGACCCATAGCAATTCCAGCAACAGGGGCCTTTATTGGCACACCCGTATCCATTAAAGCAAGAGAAGTCCCACAAACTGTTGCCATAGAAGAAGAACCATCAGACTCCAAAATTTCGGACACTACTCTTATTGTATAAGGAAATTCAGACTTATCGGGTAAAACAGGATGAATTGCTTTCCAAGCAAGTTTGCCATGACCGATTTCTCTTCTTCCTGGTGCACGCGCAGCAGAAGTTTCTCCAACAGCAAATGAGGGAAAGTTATAATGCAACATGAAATGCTCACGTCTATCCCCTTCAATATCATCCACAATTTGCTCATCTTGAGTGGTGCCAAGAGCAGTAACAACCAGTGCCTGAGTATTGCCTCTTGTAAATAGTGCAGAACCGTGAGTTTTGGACAGAATATCAACTTCAACTTCTATCTGACGTATCTCATCATGCTTACGACCGTCTATCCTTACACTTTTCTTCCTAATTATTTCACGTACTAAAGATCTTTCAAAGTTTTTTACTGCATACGTAATTAACTTTTCGTCTTTTCCAGTTTCTTTAAGAGTATTCAATATATTCTCTCTGATCGCTTCTAGAGCTTGAACTCGCTCTTGTTTTACTGTTTGCGAATATGCTTTTTCAAAATCTTTACCGTATTTTTCGAGCTCTTGTGTTATATCTGATGCATCAATAGGGGCAAAGCTCTCAGGTTTATTGCCAATTGTATCAGCAAACTCTTTTATGAGCTTAATGACAGGCTTAAGGTGTTCATGGCCAAATTTTATTGCATTAAAAACATTTTCTTCAGAGAGCTCTTTCACTTCTGATTCAACCATTAAAATTGAATTTTCATCACCAGACAAAAACAGATCCAAGCTGCTTGCTTTCATCTCTTGAACAGAAGGGTTGAGTATATAGTTATTATTTTCATCACAACCAACCATCACTCCAGCTATAGTAAAGTGAAAGGGAACACCAGAAATTGCAAGAGCTGCAACAGCACCAATCAATGCTGGCACTTCAGGAGGATTGACTGTATCATAAGTTAATAGATTGCACACCACACTAATTTCATCATGAAATCCTTCTGGGAATAGTGGTCTTATACTTCTATCTATTACTCTTGAGATTAAAGTTTCTCTATCAGATGGCTTGCCTTCTCTTTTAAAAAACCCGCCAGGGATCTTACCCATGGCATAGCTTTTTGCGATAAACTGCACATTTAAAGGTAGGAAATCAACGCTTTCTTCCTTCTTTTTACGTACAACAGTTACTAAAACAGAAGTATCACCGTAATTTACAACTACTGAACCATGAGCTTGGCGTGCTATTTTTCCTGTTTCTAAAGATAAGGCACGACCACCCCACTCTATAGATTTTTTTATAATTTTAAACATATTAAATTCCTCGATTATTTTCTAATGCCTAACTTCTCTATTAATTCCTGATAGGCTTCATTACCAAATTTACGCTTTATATAATTTAAGTGCTTGCGTCTTCTACCTATCAATATAAGTAAACCACGCTTAGAGTGATGGTCATGCTTGTGCACTTTAAAGTGCTCAGTTAAATTACTGATCCTCTCGGTCAAAATTGCACATTGTACAAAAGATGAACCTGTATCATCTTCTTTAATTGCATATATATTTATCAAACTCTTTTTCTTTTCGGATGTTATCGACATCTAAACCTCATTTTAAATATTAAAAACACGAATAGGTTTCACACAACCATAAATAAAACTGCAGATTGCAATAGGTACACTACCCACCACCGTACAACAAATATCATGATTCTTTAAATTACGCAAGTTATTTAATACAACTTCCTGACCTTTTCTGATTTTCCCCGCATCTTCTAGGGAAATTTCAACTTTGAACATCGATTTTAAAGCCGATTCAATGGGGATGACGAAACTTTTTGTATTACTCCCTGTCACTCCATCATCTTCTGTCATCCCACCCCCCTCTGTCATCCAAGTAGCTGACACTGGGATGGCTTTGTTGCATCGCTCTTCGGATAGTAGGTAACGCACAATAAATTTATGAAGCTATCTCAAATTTAGCCATACCAATATCAGTGAACTTATTGAGCAAATAGCATTTAACAAGTAGTTCCTTCTCTCTATTTGTCTCAGATTTATTCCTAAAACTAAACCCGAATGTTTGTTTCAGTCGCGAGAAAAAACTTTCTATATAAGATCTTTTTCCATAACTCATCTCTTTTTTCCACTTCTTTATACCATCTTCATCATATGACTTTATGAGCTTGACTGCAGAATTTCTCTCAGCCATATAGTCTAACTTTGGATGCTCTGCTGCGTTGTTTTTCGGAGGAATTTTCGTTTTTATACCATATTGATTACACAGCTTATAGAGCTTTTCTCTGTCATATGCCCTATCTGCATATAGTACTTTTATGACATACTGAAAATCGACTTCTTTTAGCAAATCACAAGCTCCATAGTGATCAGCCGTTACTGTATTTTACAGCTATGGCTTTTTTGCTGTTTGTATTCAACATTACATGCAATTTTCTTGTCTGTTCATAGCTGCGATACTTTCTATCTTCGCTATTTTCTTTGCTATGACCAGGAGTGTTGTTGTATATACTAATTCCTGTACTGTCTATAGCAATTTCGATATCTTCCATATTATTTTCTGCAATCATTGATCTTAATATTGAGTTTCTTAAACCTTCTTGATGATTGTGAATAGCTGATAACTTGCAAATTTTTCCCAATTTGCTCAAGGTATCCTGCTATAAACCCAACTGTTTGCCTCAGGCCTATTCTAAATAAACAAGTTATTATGTGCACCAAAATTACAACTTTATCGCTATAAATATTGTTGCCACCTGGTATTTTTGGACCATTCTCGTACCACTTTTCTATGGCTTCGTTGATATAATGAAAAATATTTCCTCTTTTTTCTAGAAATTTGTTATATTCGCTATGGTTACTGACCCTCATTTTTTGTGGCATATTTTTTCTTTCAAGGTTAAATGGCTATTTTATAATGAATTTTGTCAGTAGCCACCAGATTTTTTCAGTTGCTATGCAACAAAGCCCACTGGGATCCAGGAAAGTTTGCTTGTGAGCAAGCAAACTAGTATAGAAAGTGGTTACAACATTTTCGATGAGATTATATGGAAAACTGGATCCCAGTGTCAAGCACTGGGATGATATCATCCTTCTACGTCATACCGCGATTCATTCGCGGTATCTCTAGATCCCGCTAACACGTAGCGGGATGACGGTTGTCAGGGTGTCATGCAAGTAGCTGACTACTTGGATCTGGTAGACTCAAATCACAATGCCCGTAAAGCTGCGACCCTAGAGCTACTATCTCTCACCCACTGCAAATATTGCACGGTACTATCCACTTGATCATCGTGTCGAGTTTCAGGAAACATTAAAATCTCATACTCAAAATCGTTCAGCCATACTGCTTGGTGCGGCAGAAAAACCTTGCCAGACTCTATAATCGGAACAATTTGATAAAATCGAGTGAGTTTGTCATCATGTGGTACTATTTCGATAATTGGTAAATCACTGTTTGTCTTTAGCTCTTGCACCAATTGCTGACCACTCGTTTTTGCTTCAATCAAAATTGCGTGTGGTGTCCATCTTGCTGCTAAGGACAAAACTTGCTCTTTAAGCTTTGAATACTCAAGCTTTGCACGATATACATCAAGTAAATAGAATTTGTTATCTATTTTTGCCCAGGTGGTGCAGACGCTAAAGTTGCTCATGTTGCTTGTTGAAACTGCAGTGTCCCAGCTTTGAGTTACATGCGAGAGATTGTCAGGAAAATTTCTATAGCGCTTCAGCCACTCTCGTTTAATTATACCACTTGAAAGTGGCAGAGGGTTTTGTTGATATTGTGCAGCAAAAACGTAACTTCCAAGTTCAACCTTTATCATCTCAACTTCTTCTTTTCCTCCATCGAGGGGATATAGCAACTGACCTTCTTCTCTTGAGTATAATATTACGGGTGGTGTCATTCTAGCACTTGATGCTGTAATCCAGCTTTTGTACTCATTTGTAGTTACTCGGGTGACAGGAACAAGAAAAGGAGGCGCTGGCTTTTTGATTGAATAGATAATCTCCTTATTTTCAGATATCATCGGTAAACAAGTATGGTTCCATATGTTTTTCGGTTTGGAGAGAAGGTGCCCGGTTAAATCTTCTTGATGTAGCCTATGCATCACAAGAACAATTACTCCTTTTTTTCTATTGTTGAGCCTGGCTACTAAAGTCTGGTCAAACCAATTTGTAGCACGCTTTCTAAACGTTTCACTCAAAGCTTGGGCGGGACTCAGTGGATCATCCACGATGATGAAATCACCACCTTCACCTGTTAACGTCCCTCCAACGGACGTTGCGATTCTGTATCCTCTCTGCACTGTTTGGAATTTGTATTTGGTATTTTGATCTTTGGATAGTTCTACCTCTGGAAACAGCTCTCTATACCAACTAGACTGCATTATACACCTTGTATCGAGCGAGTGCTTTTCGCTAAGCAGCCGAGAGTAGCTTGCAACTATTATTCTTGCAGTTGGCTGATTTCCCAGTATCCATGCGGGCCACGCAACACTAGCGCACAGGGACTTCATTGAACGCGGAGGCATATTGAATATTATTCGCCTCATTTTGCCAACATTTGCCGCTTCAAGTCTGTCTGCTATGACTTTTATATACTGATAATCATTATACTCACACCCCGGCACCACCGTTTGAAAGCACAGTTCAATGAATTTTAGAAAGTTCATGATATAATGTTGAAACCAACGCGTGACGGTGGGATGACAAAAAAAGGAGCACTGGAATGACAAGGCTATAGGTTGCAAGCGAGACGTCATACCGCCACGGTATCTCGGCAGATCCCGCTAACACGTAGCGGGATGACGAGGCTTATCGTCATGCCACCGCGAACCGTCATACCGCCGCAGACCGTCATACCGTCACGGTATCTCTAGATCCCGCTAACACGTAGCGGGATGACGGTTGTCGTTTAGCTATAAATATTAAGAAATTTACCAAATAAAAAAAAGGCAAAAGAAGCCCCGTGGTTGGCTAATTACTTACATTATACTTTCAAGTATGGCGTTTTTTTATTCTAAACGCTTAATAACCGCGATTTAGTTGCTTTTAAGCCGCAACTAATCTAAATTATAAACATTAAGAAATTTACTAAACAGAAAAAAAGGCAAAAGAAACCCTAGGGTAGCTAGTTATTCACTATCCATTTTTTAAATCGGCGTTTTTTGATGTTTTAAATGCTTTATAAGCGCATTTCAGCTTATATTAGGTAAAAACCTAGAAATTTTATAAAGACATAAGATGCACATAGTGCAAAAAATTAAACATGGGACGCCAGATACGTGAGTTTTTTTGTCATTTAATCTGTACAGAGAAGATAAATAAATAGCTTCAGTTTCATGATAAGGGGACTGGCAAGGCTTGTCAAGCAAGTTTTTATGATTTATCTAACGAACTTTACACTTGCTAAAGTTGTACCATCTTGGTAACTTTAACTGAAAGAAGTTATTTTTTATCCAATATGAAAAAAGCCTTTATATTCACATCCTTAATAGCAATTATATTGATAGTTATTACTTATTTATACAGAAACGACGGAACTAATGACTCACAAGTGGTAAATGTTTATTCATCGCGCAAAGAAGAATTAGTACGTACTTTGTTTGATGAATTCACGAAAAATACAGGTATTAAAGTACGTTACATCATTGATGATTATTCTCAGCTACTTTCACGAATGGAAAACGGTGGTGAAGCTGACTTATTTTTGACTGCTGATGCAATCAACTTAATTCTAGCAAAAAAAAGAGGACTTTTATCTCAAGTAGATTCAGAGGTTTTAAAAAGTGTTATACCTGCAAGATTTAGAGACAGTGAAGATTATTGGTTTGGTCTTACAAAAAGAGCTAGGATATTGGTTTACAATAAAGAGTCAGTAGACCCTAAGGACTTAAGTACTTATGAAGATTTAGCAAATGAAAAATGGAAAGGAAAAATATTAGTGCGTTCTTCTACAAGTCCATATAACAGATCGTTAATTGCTTTTATGATTGCAAATAATGGTTTTGAAAAGACGAAAGAATGGGTAAGCGGAATTGTGAGCAATATGGCAAGAAAACCAAGTGGTGGTGATACTGATCAAATTTACGCCGTAGCAGCGGGTGAGGGAGATGTTGCAATAGTAAACAGCTACTACTTTGCGAGAATTCTTTCATCAGAAAATAAAAAGAATGTTGCAGACAAGCTAGGGGCTTTTTTTCCTAATCGCAACGATCACGGTGTAATGGTAAACATCAGTGGTGCAGCAGTAACAAAAAACGCAAAAAACAGGGAAAATGCTATAGTCTTATTGGAATTTTTAGTAAGCAAGCAGGCTCAAGAGTTATACGCTAAAAAAAACCAAGAATATCCTATTATTGAAGGCGTTGAAACTTCCGATATACTAAAATCTTGGGGAAATTATTCACAAAGTGATTTGCCTCTAAGTGAACTTGAGAAGCATCTTTTTGAGGCTGTTATGATAGCGGATGAGTGTAAGTGGAAGTAATCCCCAGCGCCACTAAACATTGGGATGAAAGATTTATGCTAATATACCTTACTCTTGACTCGCTGAACTTTTTCTTCCTTCTAACTTAATTTTGACTTTACTATCTTTTTCCGTTCTTTCACCAAAACAATTGCTGCACAAGAAGTCTATTGAAAAAAGGTAATAAGAAAGTAGAATAGGTTCAAGTAGTTGAAAAGGAAACTATGAACAAGAGAAGGAATTTGTTAAACATCTCAGACCTTACAGTCGATGATGTAGAAAATATAACTAAGTTGGCCAACCAGTACCTTAAAAAAGAAGTTGCAAATAGTCATATCTTGGAAAATAAGACAGTAATAAATTTATTCTTTGAAGATTCAACGCGTACACTTGCGTCTTTTGAAATAGCAGCAAAAAGCCTTGGAGCAAATGTTGTAACTTTGCCAATAAGATCTTCTTCTATTAACAAGGGAGAAGATCTAAAAGACATGATCAAAACATTAAATGCAATGAATCCTGATTACATAATAATCAGGCATAAAAGTAGTGGTATCATTAATACACTGGCAAAGTATGTTAACTGCTCGCTAATCAATGCAGGCGATGGAAGTAGTGAACATCCAACTCAAGCTCTTGCAGACTATCTTGTAATCAGCAATCACAAAAAGCAAATAAAGGACCTCAAAGTTGTGATATGTGGAGATATTCTGCACAGTAGAGTTGCAAGATCAAATATAAGATTGCTAAAAATGTTTGGAGCAGAGATAAACTTGGTCGCACCACCAACTTTGATTTGTAAGCATTTTCCTGAAGTAGATTCAGTCCATTATTCATTAATTGAAGGTATAAAGGATGCTGACGTAATTATGCTTTTGAGATTGCAGAAAGAGCGCATGAATAATAGTTCTTCAGAGAAAGAATATTTTTATTTGTATGGACTTGATTCACAAAAGCTATCATACGCAAAACCAGATGCGATTGTTATGCACCCAGGGCCAATAAACAGAGGGATTGAGATTAGCAGCGATGTAGCAGATTGTGTTATTTTACAGCAAGTAGAATTTGGATTGGCAATACGTAAGGCAGTGTTGCACTATTATAGGCCTTGCTAATATTAAAAGATGCTACACAACTAATGCAAAAAGGGGGGGCATGAAATGACAAGGCTTGTAAATGGTTTGAGAATGGCCATTAAGATGTTAAGGCCGAGGATATGGTGTGGAAGTTTTTACGAAAGCCTGAAGTCAATCAACAACCTTGCAGAACGGCAAATTAGACGGCTATCGTAAAAACAGCTTTTTCACCTGGTCGGAACATGGAGAAAGATTTGTGGAAAGAATGTTGTCGATATTTTTGACATCACGTCTCAATGGCCAAAATCCCTTCCAAAAGTTACGACTGCTTAGTTCTTTATTCATTCTCACAATCCGTGAACGGTTACAACCTGGATTCCAGTGGGCTTTGTTGCATCGCTAGCTATGATGGATTAAAGATAAAAAAGATAGGGAATATCAGTAGCTTATTATTCTGGTATTTATAACAAGAACGGTCAATGAATACCTAAATTTGAGTAAAAGAAATTTCACTACCATTTACCAATCCGGCTAAAATTCAAGAATTTCAATGCTTTAGCTATTTTCAATAGAATTAAATTTATTAATATAAATAACAAATTACTATTCTTAAATTTGATCAGATTGATTGCAAAAAAACAAGATTTTCAATAGGTTGCTTATAATCCTAACTATAGTTAGCCTTTCATAAGTAGCGATGCAACAAAGCCATTCCAGTGTCAGCTACTTTCATAACACCATATTACCTTAACAAAAGCAAATGTTCGTACAGATGTGCATCAGCTACTTTCATCTGCCACCTGCAAATTGCAATGTTCGTACAGTTATGTGTCAGCTACTTGGATGACACCGTTGAAAGAAATGAACCGCCTTTTCAAAATTGTTTTGAATAGAGGAATAACATTCACAAGTAAAATTTCATATTACCATTTTTTAATTTATGTATTATAATAAGCTTAATCTATAAGAAAAACAAAGTTGGAAAAGTTGGAAGAACTAAGCAAAAACTGGGTGATAAGAACGGGAAGATTTTTATCTTCATTGTTTTTTTTACTGTTGATTGCGCTGTCAATACGTAGTTTTTTATTCGAGCCATTTCATATACCTTCTGGTTCAATGAAAAGCACCCTACTTGAAGGGGATTACATTTTTACTAGTAAATATTCATACGGTTACAGTAAACACTCATTTCCATTTTCTCCAAACATTTTTAGCGGCAGGATTTTTTATACCCCTCCAAAGCGTGGCGACATAGTAGTTTTCAAACCCACAAGAAATGACAGCATCAGGTTTGTTAAGCGAGTAATAGGAACACCAGGTGACAAAGTGCAAATGATAGAGGGAGAATTATACCTAAATGATCAGAAAGTAGAGCGAAGGCAAATTGAAAGTTTTTTTGATTATGAGTCAAATCGTAACATACCAAGATATATAGAAACGCTTTTAAGTGGCAAGGAACATGAGATTTTGGTAGATGACATTTCTAATAAGCTATCATATAACACTCCGGTTTATTATGTACCTAACGATCAATTTTTCGTTATGGGAGACAATAGAAATAATTCTTTAGATAGCAGGTTTCCTGAAGTTGGTTTTGTACCAATGGAAAATATCATTGGGCGTGTAAGCATAGTTGGTTTATCATTTAAATTAGAAAAGGTCGATTGGTTACCATTTAATTTCAGGTTACCTGTTGCTTTGAGATTAAATAGGGTATTGCACAAGGTTGTGTAAGCTTTTTCTACCTATTTGTTAATTCACACAACTCTAAAGAAGAATTTTCTAACTCGGCGATAGTGTTGTTAATTTCATTCAAGTCATTGCCTTGTAAAGCTTTTTTTGCATTTTGTAATAGGTTTTTCAACTTTTGATCAGTGGAAAAGTTATTATTGTTTTCAACCAAGTGTATGAGTTTATTTCCATTAATTTTAGCGCCTGCAAGGGAACGAGCCTTCATATCTTCATCAAAGCTGTTTATTGACTGGTTAACCATATTTTGAATATCGGCTTCACTTAAGCCAAAACTTGAATTTACTTCAACTGTCTGCTCGATTCTGGTGGTTTTTTCTCTTGCAGTAACAGTCAATATTCCGTCAACGTTAACTGTAAATTCTATTTCAACTCTTGCAGAACCTGCAGGCAGTAGCGGTATACCTTTCAGTTCAAACTGCGCTAGAGATTTGTTATCCTCTATCATTTCACGTTCTCCCTGACAAACGTGAATTTTCATTGCTGTTTGCCCATCAACATAAGTTGTAAACTCTTTTATCTCTGAAACTGGTAGTGGCGTATTTCTTGGTATGATTTTTTCAACTATACCTCCCATAGTTTCTATGCCAAGTGATAAAGGTAGAACATCCAGGAGAATATTCCTATCTTTTGAGCTCGAAGTTAAATCATGAGCCTGCAGAGCTGCCCCAATGGCAACTGCTTTATCTGGATCCACGTCATTTAGTACTTTATTTCCAAAGAGTTTGACTAGTGAATTTTGAACCAATGGTGTTCTAGTTGCACCACCAACTAAAATTACTCCTTTTATATCATCAATTTTAAGATCTATATCGCTTATAGTACGAGTGACTATATTGATAGTCTTATTGACCAAAGAACTGATTGCCTGCTCGAATTCTTCTCTAGTAATTTCGCATTTAAATAATTCGCCGTTAATGTTGAATTTAAAAGTGCCTACAGTATTTTTGCTCAGATATTCCTTCACAGTACGTAATTCAACGAATGATAATAGCCCTGTCATGTAAGTAGCTGACACTGGAATCCAGTTCTTATTATATAACTTTCTGGTGTGTTCATTTGTAATCAAACTTTCTGGATCCCAGTGTCGGAGCACTGGGATGACACTAGAGCATTCTTTGTTTAAACCTACTTTTTCTCTATACTTATTGAGCACAATTAAGCTTAGCAAATGATCAAAATCATCACCGCCGAGTTTGGTGTCACCACCAACCGCAAGGACTTGAAACACTCCTTGGTGCAATTTCAATATCGAAATATCGAACGTTCCGCCACCAAGGTCATACACTGCATATATTCCACTGCTATTGTTCTTTTCAATGGAGTAAGAAAGCGCTGCAGCGGTTGGCTCGTTAACGAGGCGAAGAACTTCTATTCCAGCTAATTTTGCCGCATATTTAGTTGCGTTACGTGCTGAATCGTCAAAGTAAGCTGGCACAGTAATCACTGCTTTTTTTACTTCCAGTCCCTTAGACTTTTTTACCCTCTCACATAAAGCTTTTAATATCTCAGCAGAAATCTCAATAGGAGTAAGATACTTTTCCTCTGCGCATTTTATTCTAATAACTTTTTCGCTTTCATGATCTATTTCAAAATTGACGCCTTCTTTATTTAATTCTTCAACACTTTTACCCATTAAACGCTTTATTGAGTAGATTGCATTTTGACCGACATCGTAGCCAGTTTTCAATGTATTATTTTCATATGAAAGAGCAGAAGGCAGCAGTTCTCTTCCTTGTTTATCTTTAAATATCTCCACGTTGCCAGCTTTATTCACCATAGCAATCAAAGAATTGGTGGTGCCAAGGTCTATACCAAAAACTACTTCACTTGAATTTGGTTCAGAAATTTGAATTGGTTGCATTCTTTTTCACCTCCTCAAATGACTTATATAAATATTTCAATCTTAAGACTTGTGTAGCAGCTCCATCAAAATTCTTTACAGCAAAAGTGTTAATTAGGTTTTTAACGCAATCTTTTATTTTTTCATCAATTATCCTGCTTGCAAATTGTAGATCATCGCAGTCTAGTAAGTACTCTCTTATTTCCATTGATTCATTTAATATTTCAGAATTTGGATGATCCTTTGGGCTTCCCACACCAAAAAGATTCAACAAATGCTCAGCACGTTCTAGTGGTGACTTTAGCACTTGATAAGCTTTGTTGATATTTTCCATGTTTTTGGACTGTCTTTCATTTATATCAGTCTTGCTTAGCTCAATATATTTTTTCTCTAACTCATCAAAGCTGATATTGAAAGCTGGTTCAATTTCAAACAATGCAAAATAGTTGCTAGACATGAAAACTCTCTCCACAACCACATTTTCCTTTCTCATTAGGATTTTTGAAAACAAAACCCGATGAAAATTTTTCTTCTACATAATCCATTTCAGAGCCAAGAATAAACATGACGGATTTTGGGTCGATCAACACTTTAACTTTTTGGCCATCACTACAGTTTTCTTCAATTACCGACTCTAAAGGACGAGTATCATATGCATATTCAATATCATATTTTAAACCAGAACATCCTTTTTGCTTAATTAGCACTCTTATTCCTATTGCTTCTTCCGGTTTCTCAAGGTTAGTATGCTTCTTTTGGTCCAATAAATACCTTATCCTTTCTACTGCTTCCGCAGTTATAGTGATAAGTTTTTTATTCTTTTTTACAGTTTCACCTCCGCCTACTTCTTGATATTCACTCATGCTTCTTAATTCTTTTGCTTACTTTGATAATCATGAATAGCAGCCTTTATAGCATCTTCAGCAAGTACCGAACAGTGTATCTTCACTGGAGGTAAAGACAACTCTTCCACTATTTGAGTATTCTTTATCTGTGTAACGTCACTGATGGTTCTTCCCTTTATCATCTCTGTTAACAAGGAACTTGAAGCAATGGCAGAACCGCAGCCAAAAGTTTTAAATTTTGCATCTTCAATAACACCTTTGTCATTGACCTTTATCTGCAATTTCATTACATCACCGCACGATGGTGCACCAACTAGACCAGTGCCAACACTTGGATCATTTTTATCCAGAGAGCCAACATTCCTTGGATTTTCGTAATGATCTAAAATTTTCTCATTATAACTCATAAAATTACCTGTGAACCGCTATTCTACATTATAACATATTTAGGTTAAAAACTAAAGTAAAATACACTAGCAAACGGTATATTTTACTCACAGAATAACACAAAAGTGAGTGTATTTAACTTTACAAATACACTCAGTGCATGTCATTCTTTATATTGTAATTTTAAAAGGAGCATTCCCTTGAGTTTATTTGGTAATCTTTATAAAGGCCTGTTAAAAACTTCTTCTCGCTTTAGCGACGGAGTGAAAAGTATTTTCTCTGGCAAAAAAAAATTAGACCAGTCGCTTTTAGACGAGCTAGAAGAATTGCTAATTAGCATGGACATTGGTCATAAAACTTCTAAGTTGATTATCGATAGGCTCACAAGCATCAAGTTTGACAAGGAAGTTGAACATAATATTATCTCGCAGCAGTTAATGAACGAAATAGAAGCTATATTGAGCCCAGTTGTACAGCCGTTAATTTTAAATAAAAAACCACATATAATAATGGTATGCGGAGTAAACGGTAACGGTAAAACCACAACTATAGGTAAGCTTGCATATAAATATAAGGAAATGGGAAAATCCGTTATGCTTGTTGCATGCGATACATTTAGAGCGGCTGCTAGTGAGCAATTAAACATTTGGGCAGAACGTTCTGATTGCTTAATTGTTACTGGAGAGTACGGTAGCGACTCTGCAAGTGTGGCATACAGAGCTGTAAGTCAAGCTATAAAAGACAACGTTGATGTTGTTCTAATTGACACAGCAGGAAGGCTGCAAAATAATGTGAACCTTATGGAGGAGTTATCAAAAATATATAGAACGATAAAGAAATTGGATGACACTGCCCCTCATGATGTTATTTTAGTTCTTGATGCAACTACCGGCCAAAATGCTTATAGCCAATTAGAAGCATTTAGCAAAATGGTTAATGTTACCGGGCTAATCGTAACAAAGCTAGATGGCACTGCTAAGGGTGGAGTGGTAATTGGACTTGCAGAAGCTTATAAGATAAAGTTACATGCTATAGGAATTGGCGAAAATATAGAGGACTTAAGGGAGTTTACTAGCAAAGAATTTGCTGAAGCGTTATTTAATTGTAATTAAAAATTTCTCTTAATTCCCTTACGTGACCAAGCTTAATTATCTCAATATCGTGAGAAGAGTAATTACCATTTTTAGGCATAATTGCTTTTTTGAATCCTAACTTTTGTGCTTCTTTTAGTCTGAGATCAGCATGCGAGACATTCCTAATTTCTCCTGAAAGTGCAACTTCACCGCAGATTATTGAAGAAGTTGGCAGCGGTAAATTTACTACACTTGAAATAAGGGAAGCAGCAACAGCAAGATCAGCCGATGGTTCCTGTATTTTGAGTCCCCCTGCAATGTTTAGGTATACCTCTTTATCATGCAAAAACATTTTGCAACGAGCATTTAGCACTGCGATGATCATAGCCAATCTATTAATATCCCACCCAACTACTGCCCTTCTTGGGGTTGCCATATTAGTTCCTGCTATTAATGCTTGCACTTCCATTAAAATTGGTCTTGAACCTTCAATTCCTGCAAATACGGCGCTGCCAACTACTTCTCTGTCATGGGCCATCAGAAACAATGATGATGGGTTATCAACAGGCACAAGTCCTGCTTCAGACATCTCAAAAACACCAATTTCATTTGCAGGGCCAAATCTATTCTTAATAGTACGCAAAATGCGGTATTGATTGCTATTTTCACCTTCAAAATATAATACCGTATCCACCATATGCTCCAAAGTTTTAGGTCCAGCTATTTGTCCATCCTTAGTTATATGGCCAACTATTAAGAGGGAAATACCATATTGTTTCGCAAGAATGGTTAATTCATGTGCGCAAGTGCGGACCTGAGTTACAGTTCCTGGTGCTGATGTAATTCTGCTATCATACATTGTTTGTATAGAGTCAATTACTAAGAATTTAATACTTTTATTTTCCTTTATTGTTGCTACTACATCAGTTAAAGACACTGTAGATAAAAGCTTAATTTTAGGTTCATTTATCTTAAGACGCTTTGCTCTGAGACTCACTTGCTCTAAAGATTCCTCGCCAGATACATAAAGACATTCAAAAGAGGAAAGTTGCACAACATTAGCTGCAATTCTAAGCAAAAGGGTGGATTTCCCAATTCCAGGTTCGCCACCAATTAAAATGCTAGCACCTTGAACGATACCCCCACCAAAAACTCTATCTAATTCTTCTATTCCTGTTAAAAAACGACTTGGAGTGATAATTTCGCTACCCGATAACGTCTTTATTAAAATTGGTGCAGATATACTTCTTTTGCTCGTTTTTACTGCTATTTCCTCAACAACTGTATCCCAATTGTCACATGCAATACACTTCCCTACCCACCTGCCAGTGCTATGACCACAGGATTGACATACATATACAGTTTTCATCAAAGCCAAAATTATTTTGTTGTAATTGTAATAAAAATTAGCTGAATATGCGAAGTAAATCTATAGCTAACCCAAGAAAGGGTTCCCTATGTCATACCGCGATTCATTCGCGGTATCTCTAGATCCCGCTAACAAGTAGCGGGATGACGAGCTTATCGTCACGCCGCCGCGAACCGTCATACCGCGATTCATTCGCGGTATCTCAAAGCATAGATCCCGCTAACACGTAGCGGGATGACGAGGTCATGCCACCGCGCGAACCGTCATACCGTCACGGTATCTCTAGATCCCGCTAACACGTAGGGGAATGACGAGGTCATGCCGCCGCAAACCGTCATACCGCCGCGGTATCTCTTAGCCGCTAACACGTAGCGGGATGACGGTTGTCGTTTAGCTACAAACGTTAAGAAATTTACCAAATGAAAAAAAAGGCAAAAGAAGCCCTGGGGTTATTATCCGCTTTAAAATATTGGCGTTTTTTATGTTTTAAACGCTTGACAAGCAAGATTAAGCTGCTTTTAATTGCAACTAACTTACGCTGCAAATGTTTAAGAAGTTTACTAAGCAGAAAAAAAGACAAAGAATCCCTGAGTTAGCTAGTCTTTTACTATCTCTGTCGAGTATTGGCATTTTTTGATGTCTTGTAACGCTTTATAAGCGCGTTCAGCTTATTTAGATAAAAATCTAGATGTAGATGAAGTTTTGTAAAGACATACAGTATCTATGTACTGCAAAAAATTAAACATAAGACGCCGATACATTAAGTAATCCTTACCTTTTAATCTGCAGATTGGCGAAAGCAAATACAATAGCTTCAGTTTTATGATAAGGGGGCTGGCGAAGGGTGTCAAGCAAGTTTTTTGTTTCTATTCCCAATGTTATATGGTTATGTAATACCAATTCTCATTACTAGTGAATCAAATAAGCGGCATTGCAGAGTTTTTTAATTGTGGAGTGAGAAAGAGAGGTAATAAATTTGCACAAAGCGCTCTCAAGCAAAGCAATTGTGTCGTAGATTTTGTTACGCAAAATGTTCTGTTTTATATATAACCAAAACCTCTCAACAGGATTGAGGTCAGGTGAGTATGGTGGTAGGTATATAATGTCGATATTTTTAGGTACTTTTAAATTTTTTGACTTATGCCAACTAGCACAATCCATGATAAGAAATGCCTCCCTTGTTCCTAAATATTGTGACATCTGCTCAAGGAATATATTCATACAATCAGTATTGACGTTTGAGCTAGAACTTTCTCCATTTCTGGGATTAACTGCACTATAGAGATAAAAATTTTGCCTACCTAGTTTTACCTTAACCTGTGTCCTAATGCCTTTTTTAAACCACCCGTGTCCAATCTTTGAATGTGTGCCAAACCGCGATTCATCGAAGAAAAATAGCTCTTTTTCATGATACATGACAATAGTTTCATTAAGATTTTTTTTTAAATTCCTCTTGTTTACTTTTATCTTGTCCGTTATGCACTGGTCTTGGTGTGATATATGAGAATTTCATTCTTTGCATATTACGGTGTACTGTAGATTTGCTGATATTCAAACCAAACTTTTCTTGAATTCTTATTTTCATTTCTTTTATAGTAATATTGGGGTTTTCCTCTATCCACACCTCAACTTGTTCACGTTGACTTTGATTCAATATAGTTTTTCTACGGCGTTGAGGCGGAGCAAATAATTTTTCTTCTCTGCCAAATTTTAGGTCATGCAGTAAGTGCCTTTCTTGAAATGCAGCATATCTTTGCTACGGCTGTTATACTGTGCTTTTTTGCTGCAATTACAGCATTTAGTTTTTTTGCAACATATGCGTTATTTCTTACTTTCTTCAGCATTTCTTTTGCTGATTCCACCACTTTTTCATCCAATAATTTTGATCTTAATGCCATTTAAACCTCGCTACTTTACTTACTTCAGTATGGCTTTTTTTCTATTATTGTCTATCCGTTACTTGTGTAGCGGGAATTGGTATAAGAAGTCTAATAGCAAATTTTTAAGTTCCTCTTTAACTCTTTAACCAGCGGGCTCGCATGAGGAGAGGAGAGTAAAGGTCCTCTTCCATAGATATCTTCACACTTTTTTCTTCTTCTGTAGTTGGCGGACGAGTAAGAAAGTGAATCTTTGGTGCACCACTAATTATTGCCATTGGTGTTTGCTCCGCCCCTTCTCCCATAACTAAAACAGCAGACGTTGCCAGCGCATCAAGAAGATTGACTTGTGTTACTTGCAGTGGTTGATCATAAAGATCTGGCTTGCCTATATAGGAATAAAATGGTTCAAATCCACACCAACCAAGAGCAACGCCCGTAACCCCAAGGCGCATAGGTGTTATGTTACTATCTGTAATCAAAATACCAAGATGTTTTATGCAGTGTTTTGTCTTGAGATAGTTCCATATTGACAGAGCTGTTTTCTGAACATCTTTTGGATATAGAATATACACCTCATTACCATTTGATTCATCAATACCAGCAGATGGAATTAAGATATTATCTTTAATCGTTAAACAGATACTGTGAGCCACATCAACAATTGCATCAGCTTCCCTTTTGATTAGCTCTTCTTTAGAACAAGCAGTTTTGCAAACCACTTGTTTTTGACAAATTGAAATGATTTTTGATGTGATAGCAAGAACAACTTCCTCTCTTAGCAGCTCTGAAACATAGCGATCAAGAACCTGCTCTAATACTTCTCCATATTCAATGCGGTGGGTATAAATTGCTTCAATATGCATATTAACGTGTTAGCTTGCATATAGTATAATCTTTTGTTTTGGTGAGAATAGTTTTATTCCATCCACTAAGAAGTGTTAAGTTGAAATATACATCACCTTTATAGGGTTTGTAAATTTCTGTCATGATGAACTCTGAAATTAGATTATATTCTAAAAAAAGATGCGCTATTTGTGCTCCACCAATCACAAAGATTTGAGGGTAACTCCAATTACTTTGGATTGACAAAAACTCTTGCATAGAAGAAATAATAGTGCATTTTACTCCTCTGTTAAAACAAGAATTTAATTTGTCACGAGAAAAAACAATAGGAATACGATTCCCTAATATGTCTTGAGGCATAGTTTCAAATGTCTTTCTCCCCATAACAATAACTTGTTTGTCAGTCACCTGACGAAAATGATCTAACTCACTTGGATAATGCCAGGGCAATCTATTATTTATTCCAATTACCCCCTTGGGATCAACAGCCATAATTCCGATAACTATCATCCCTGTAAAGCAGCTTGAGCTACAAAAAATCGCATGTGATCACGCACATTATGCACTCGAAGGAAATCAACCTTGTTGTGCAATGCAGATGATAAAGCAATTGTTTCTAAATCTCGGTTAAAGACAGGTTCTGTAGAAAAAGAAGAAATAAATGACTTTCTAGAATGGCCAACCAGAACTTTGCAGCCAAAACTTTGCAATGCTTCTATATTGCATAAAAGCCAGATATTCTGATATAGAGATTTGCCAAAACCAATACCAGGATCAATAATGATCGAGCTTTGATCAAAACCTAGAGCTAGTAATCTATTAATGTTCCTTTCTGCCCAATTATTTATGGTATCAATTGGATCAATGTCACTTGGGATAATGTTGTCACTATGTGGTGGTATGGAGAGTGAATGCATAATAACGATACTACATCCACTGCTAGCAATCGCTTTTAAGGTATTATCATCTAGATCTCCCTTCTGATCGTTTACCCAGGCAATGTTGTAGTGCTCCAAAACATTCAAAATAACATCTGGGCAGAAACTATCAATGCTGACTTTAATGTCACCAACTTTCATATATTGATTAAGGTCATCAAGCACTGGTTTTAAGCGTGCATATTCTGCTTTTGGAGTTTGTATTGAGGAGCCAGGTCTTGTTGATTGAGCACCAAGTTCAACTATGCTTGCACCATCTGATAACAGCCGCAGTGCCTGCTTGGTTGCTTGATCTGCATCATAATAAAGACCACCATCTGAAAATGAATCAGGAGTAATATTAACAATACCTACAAGCTCTGGTGAAAGCGTAAAACTCCTTAAAAAGCAATCCTTAATGTTAGGGTTAATAGTACCAAACGTTTTGTTAACTACTGCCATGGGACTCAGCATTGCCATCAAGTGAAGCAAAAATGGTCTGTTTATCAATTCTGGGTGAGGAATCTTAAGGTAGGATGTATCAAGTGTCAGGTTATCCCATAACAAAATATCCAAATCAATAATGCGAGGTGCCCATTTTTCATAGACCTGCGGGCGGCCAATGTCACACTCAATTTGTTTAAGGCCCTTTAACAGCTCTTCAGGAGAAGAAGAACAACTTCCATACACAACCATATTTAGAAATGGCTTGTCCCATTCAGGTGGAGCATCATTTGGTAAAATAGCCTTAGTCTCCAGAATAATTGAAGATTTTAAATTTTTAAAATAGCGCTCCTGCAGTAACTGAGCAGCCTTTTGTAAATAGAAAAAGCGATTCCCCATATTTGAGCCAATAGAAATATAGATCATTACTGTTCTTGCAGTGCATTACAATAGGTAAAAAAGACGCCCCCATGCACACCAGGAACTGGTGGTGCAGTTTTGTGAGTAGTCACCCTGATAGAAGAAATAATATGCTTTTTTTGCAGCAAAAAGTCGTTAATCATCCTGTATATCCCATGAGTTAAATGTTCGATTAAATTAAATTGCTTGCCTTGAACGAAATATTGAATGTTCCGTACTACCTCCAAATAGCAGAGAGTATCTTTAAGCTGATCAGTTGTAAGCCCTAAAGGAGGAGATTTAAAAGTGAAACCAATATCAATACTCACCAATTGGGGAGCAAACTTCTCTTCTGCGCTACATCCTAAATGAACCCAAAGCCGCAGATTAGATATAAGAAGATTACATGCAGACATTGCATTCCAATATCACTGAATTTTAACTCTGAAGCTACTTAAACTACTAACACACACTGGCATTCATCATCCCATCAAGAAAACCCCACAAGAGCTTTGCTCCCTTTTGAGCACCCTGCATAACTTTATCTTGCTCTTTTTCATCTAGATCTTCAATAAGATTTGCACACTCCTCAGAATGCCACTCATCAGCATGCATATGGACCGTAAAAAATTGAAGAGAACGCTCATCACTTATTGAATAGTGTTTTTTTAAACCTTCAATTTTAGACTTGGAAACCTCTGGAGTTTGACGTTCGTAAGCGTACAAGGCTCCAAGACCTGCCGCAAAACCTGATCTTACAATATCAAAGTAACCATCAACTAACTCCTGTGTCTCTTTAATCTGTGCACTTTCACGAAGATCAGATCGCGCAACGCCAAGCCCTTCAGCAAAACGTTGCCATAATTCTGGATGATTTTCATCACCTTGTTCCTCTTCTATTAAATTACCAAGTAAAACCTGTCGCATTTTTAGATCTGGGCACAAAAAATGTATACCACTGATGTAACGAGGAAACGCAGCAACGTGGTGATAATATTCTTTAGCATAGGTTTGTAAAGCTTGCAAGCTTAAGCTTCCTGTATTCCATGACTGGTAAAATGGATGATTTAGTAAGTGCAATTCATCTAACTTGTTATTTAGAGACTTAGTAAATTTCATTATTTCCTCCATTATATCAACATATAGTTCATATACTACAGCTTTCTCATTGTTACGATCATGCTAAGATCAACACAATGGTGGGATTGGTAGGACTCGAACCTACGGCCAATTCGTTATGAGCGAACTGCTCTAACCGACTGAGCTACAATCCCTTTTATCAATATTTATAATACACACAAAAGCAAATTTGTCTATTAGCTTATTTCACTATCAACCCAACTTGACAAATCATTTGTTGCACCAATTTTGCGTGCAATTTCCTTACCATCTTGAAATATGATTAAAGTAGGTATAGATTGCACTCCATACTTACTTGGCACTTCAGTCCCTTCATCTATGTCGAATTTGCAGATCTTAATCTTGCCTTTTCTATCCTTAGCCAATTGTTCTATACGTGGCATTAGACTTTTGCATGGCCCACACCATTCTGCCCAAAAATCTACCAGCACGAACCCTTTATAGTCAGTGACTTCAGATTTGAAATTTTGATCATTTACCGATGTAATATCATCACTCATAAAATACCTAAATTTTTGTAAAATATAGCGTATCTATTAGCAGTTAATCAACTAAATTCTTACCGCAGAGCTTGAAAAATTGCCCTAAAGTGTTTTGCACAAACAAAAAACTTCTATTACATCTGGTGGTTAAAGATATCCACGTTTTCCCAACCCATTAAGTCTAACTCAATACGAGTAGGAAGAAATTCAAAGCACTTTTGGGCCAATTCTTTTCTATTTTCACGTTCCAGCATTAAGTCTAGCTTTTCCTTTATCCTGTGGAGATACAAAACATCAGATGCAGCATAACTTTTTTGTTTGTCTGTTAAATTTTCATTTCCCCAATCAGAAGATTGCTGCTGCTTATTTAGTTTGGTATCAAGCAGCTCTAAGCACAACTCTTTTAAGCTATGATTATCTGTGTAAGTGCGAACTAAACGTGAAGCTATCTTTGTGCAATAGCACGGAAGTGCCCAAGTTTCCAAGTAATAACGTATTATGCTCACATCAAATCGCGCGAAGTGAAATATTTTAGTTATATTTTTATCCTCTAATATTTTTCTCAAATTTGGCGCTGTATAATCGTTCTTGAGTTGAACTAAGTGAGCGTTGCCATCATTAAAAGAGAGCTGCACAAGGCATAATCTATCTCTGCTATGAAGTAGCCCCATTGCCTCGGTATCAACAGCTATAGACCTTACATCATCTGGTATTGAACTAGCTGGCAAGTCGTCTTTATATAAAAATATTCCCATAAAGCTTTGTGGAATAATTAAAAACTTATGATAATCAAAAATAAGCCTTAAGTATACGAAAAGATCATAGAAGGAACCACGCAAGTTTATGGGCTCTCACATTTTTCGTGTACACGGGGGTTTACAAATTGCTGTATATGCCTATAATTAAGTAAATTTAGGTTAATTTAATTGCGGGAGTAGCTCAGTTGGTAGAGCGCAACCTTGCCAAGGTTGAGGTCGAGGGTTCGAACCCCTTCTCCCGCTCTTTGCTTTCAAAATCATTTCGTCAAAAATCCCTTGACAAACTCCGCTAGCCCCCTTATCATGAAACTGAAGCTATTGTATTTGCTTTCGCCAATCTGCAGATTAAAAGGTAAGGATTACTTAATGTATCGGCGTCTTATGTTCAATTTTTTGCAGTATATAGATACTGTATGTCTTTACAAAACTTCATCTACATCTAGATTTTTATCTAAATAAGCTGAACGCGCTTATAAAGCGTTACAAGACATCAAAAAATGCCAATACTCGACAGAGATAGTAAAAGACTAGCTAACTCGGGGATTCTTTGTCTTTTTTTCTGCTTAGTAAATTTCTTAAACATTTGCAGCGTAAGTTAGTTGCAATTAAAAGCAGCTGAATTTCGCTTGTCAAGCGTTTAAAACATAAAAAACGCCAATATTTTAAAGCGGATAATAACCACGGGGCTTCTTTTGCCTTTTTTTTCATTTGGTAAATTTCTTAATGTTTATGGCTAAACGACAACCGTCATCCCGCTACTTGTTAGCGGGATCTCTTGTTAGCGGCTGAGATACCGCGGCGGTATGACGTAGGACTGCTGTCATTCCAGCGCGTGACGCTGGAATCCAGTTCTTATTACCTGGTGTAAAGTTAAGTTTCCTGGATCCCAGTGGGCTTTGTTGCATCGCTAGCTATGATGGATTAAAGATAAAAAAGGTGGAGAATATCAGTAGCTTATTATTCTGGTATTTATAACAAGAACGGTCAGTGAATACCTAAATTTGAGTAAAAGAAATTTCACTACCACTCACTAATCCGGCTAAAATTCAAGAATTTCAATGCTTTAGCTATTTTCAATAGAATTAAATTTATTAATATAAATAACAAGTTACTATTCTTAAATTTGATCAGATTGATTGCAAAAAAAACAAGATTTTCAATAAGTTGCTTATAATCCTAATTATAGTTAGCCTTTCATAAGTAGCGATGCAACAAAGCCATCCCAGTGTCTGGGCACTGGGATGACAAGAAAGGAGCACTGGGATGACAAGAAAGAGGCTACTTGGACAACACCCTGACAACCATCATCCCGCTACGTGTTAGCGGGATCTGGAAATACCGCGGCGGTATGACGTAGGACTGCTGTCATTCCAGTCTGGAATCCAAAAAAGGATGATGTCATCCCAGTGCTTGACACTGGGATCCAGCTTCTGTGCAACCTCATCAAAAACATTCATTTAGTATAAACTTTCCATGCTAGTTTGCTTGCTTACAAGCAAACTTTCCTGGATCCCAGTGGGCTTTGTTGCATCGCTCAAGTGAAAAGAACTGGCAGTTACTGACAAAATTCATTATAAATAGCCATTTAACTGTTGAAGAAAAAATATGCCACAAAAAATGAGAGTCAGTAACTGCCATGAATATAACAAATTTCTCCAAGAAAGAGGAAGCATTTTTTGTTATATCAATGACGCCATAGAAAATTGGTACGAGAATTGTCCAAAAATGCAGGGCGGCAACTATATTTATAGTGATAAAGTTGTGATTTTGGTGCATATAATCGTCAGTTTCTTTAGAATTGGTTTAAGACAAACAGTCGGGTTTATAAAAGGGTATTTGCAACAAATAGGAAGAGATTTGGCAGTTATCAGCTATTCACAAGCATCAAGAAGGTTTAAGAAACTTAATATTAAGATAAATGATTGCAGAATTGATAAAAATATAGCTCTTTCCATAAAAGTCCGGATGTGATAGGATAAGGGTAGATGATGATAAGGAGGTTGAATGCCAGCAGCATATAGTTATGATTTAAGAAAAAAAGCAATGGAAGCGCTAGACGAAGGAGAAAGCAGAGAAACAGTGGCAGCAAGATTTAAGATTGGACGAACTACTTTATGGGAGTGGCAGCAAAGAAGAAAAGAAACAGGAGACTTTCAATCAAAAAAACTTGGAAATGGGGGTTACAATCACAAAATTACCGACTGGGATACCTTTGCCAAATTTGCCAGAGAACACGGAGGAAAGACTCTATCGGAAATGGCTAAACTTTGGAACAACGTTAGTATCCAAACGATCTATCGAGCCCTTAAAAAAATTGGATTTACGCGCAAAAAAAGACATATGGATACAAGGAAAGAAACGAAGAAAAACGTGCTGAATTTTTGAAAATTATAGCGACAAAAGAACCTAAAAACTTAGTGTATATAGATGAGTCTGGCATTGATAACACCGAAGACTACCCCTACGGATATTGCCAGAAAGGACAGCGGTTTTATGCCTTAAAATCTGGAAAGAAAACTCAACGAATCAGTATGGTTGCAGCCTTAAGTGGAAGAAAGATAGTTGTTCCGTTAACCTTTGAAGGCCACTGTAATATGGATGTTTTTAATGGATGGTTTGAGCAATTTTTGACACCGATCTTGGAACCTGGACAGACTGACCTTACCCAGAAAAAGTGGAGAGAAAGAAAGGAGTTTTTTCGGGTAAAATAAAATTTTGGAGGATTAGAAATGGCAAGAGAATATACGGCAGAATTCAAATTGGAAGCTGTTAAGCTGGCAAATGAACAAAGAAAGGTAGGTCAACCAGTTGCAAAAGTAGCAAGAGATCTAGGAATAAGGGATAGTGTATTAGGAAAATGGATGAAGAAATATAACGAAAAAAAGTCAGCGGCAAATGCATTTCCAGATGTAGCACCTTATGACAAAGAGAGATTTGATTTACAGAAAGAGTTAGCAAAAGTAACAAGAGAAAGAGACATTTTAAAAAAAGCCCTGGCCAGTCAAAAAGAGTAAAATATTTTTTTATAAAAGAGCATAGTAACTGCTATAAAGTACAGGAATTATGTAGGATTTTCTGCTAGTGGCTACTATAAGTGGACTACAAGGAAAATAAGCAGTAGAGAATCAGCAAATAAAGAGTTATTAGCAGATATTCAAAAAATATATCAAGCTTCTAAATGTAGATATGGAGCTCCTAAAATTCATGCTGAATTGAAGGCTTTGGGTAAAAGTTGCAACTTAAAAACAGTGCAAAGTATTATGCAGAAAAATGGTATTCAGGCTATATTGAGAAGAAAATTTAAAATTAAGAAACAACAAACGGACAGTAGCTCCCAATATATTAGACCAAAACTTTATTGTCGATCAACCAAATAAAGTATGGGATTACTTATATAAAAACCAAAGAAGGATGGCTATATTTGGCAACAATAATCGATCTATATTCACGCATGGTAGTTAATGAGCAGTTCAATAAATAAACAATTGGTTATGGACTCTTTATTAATGGCCGTTAACAAGCGTAAACCTGCCAAAAATCTACTATTACATAGTGATCAAGGTTCACAATATACTTCGCAAGGTTATCAATATCTCTTATCCATAAAAAACATAGATGAGTCATAAAGGTTGTTGTTACGACAATTCTGTTGTGGAAAGCTTCTTTAGCTCATTGAAAAGAGAAATACTTATTGATACTTCACAACACTCTGCTCAACAAACTAGAACTGCAATATTTGAATACATAGAAATTTTTTATAACAAACAACGTCACTATTAACTATTGCATTCCTGAGCATTTTGATTCATCATTCTCTTTGTGAAAAACATTCCAAACTTTCTCTCCACTTTTTCTGGGTAAGGTCAGTCAGCTACTTGGATGACAGGGGAGGGAGGTGCTACCCTGACAATCGTCATCCCGCTACGTGTTAGCGGGATCTAGAGATACCGCGAATGAATCGCGGTATGACGGTCTGCAGCGGTATGACGTAGGGCTGCACTAGCTATATCATGCATTTTATTAACCGACACTATAAACAATATCCTTACAATTATGAGATTGAACCACAACTTGCTCAAGCGTTAAGCTGCTGCGTTTAGCGTCTTTACTGTGATTTTCCCCAAGAACATTTGTTCTTTCTCGTTTTATTTCCTCAATGAATTTCCCATTAACATCTTTAGGATCAATCTCTTCTTCAGAATATATAAGGTTAGTGCAATTTGTTTTTCTATAATAATGCACGCCAAGACATATAATTGATAATGCAAGTATACCAGAACCTATAAGTAATGATAATCCTATGTTATTAGTCAAAGGGTTTTGGTAAAATTTTTGTACACCATTAACACCATGTGTTGCAAGTAGCCCTAGAGGAAACGCTATATTTGCAGCAACTACACCAGTAAATAATGCAGTAAATATTGGTCTGTCGTTAATTACTGATTTTATTTTATTAGTTCTAGTAATTACTTTTTCGTCAATGTTAGTGAAGCCTTGTTTAGCTTCCCAAGCATTAAGTACAAAATTTGAATGAGTGCCATTGCTATATTCCAGTCTTACAGATTTTATAGCTTTATCTTTTGGCTGGTGCTCCAACACCTCAGCTAAAATTTTATCCGCATCTTTTTTTTGAATGGAATGTTCTTCAGTATCTATAAATTGCCTTGTTGCAAAAAATATTGGACCAATTGCAAGCAATGCAGCAAGTACGATAACTGGTATAGTGATATATTTTGGGCTGTTTGTAAAAAATGCAATAAATTTTGCTTTATCTTGTAAATATAATAAAGCTGCAGATATACTGAGTATAATAGCACTTGCAGTAAAAATTATAAAGCCCTTCTGCTGCATGGCATATTTTGCTCTTGGCAAGAATCTGTTTGTTTTTTTATTTGTTGTGCTACCTATATCAGAATTTAGTGACAAAGACTCTTCAGAGTCATCTTTGCTTTTATACGATGGTAAAGTATTTGAAGACGCACCTAAATCATCTTTTGAGTTTTGACCACCTATTTCACTGTCTAAACTCTTTTTCGAAGATTTTGTATTTGGGTTTATAACTGCATAAATATGTTCTTCTGATCCATTACCAGATAATCCTTCTAAACCTAAACTTGCTGTTTGTGATACCCAATCATGAGTCTCACCTTTTGTTTCTTCTAGGGAAGGAGGTAGTACTTCAGTACTAAGACCAAACAAATTTTTGTCTTCTTTGTCTTGTAAACCTGGAGCTTTTGGCAAAATCGGTGGTGCTCCATCACCATCTTTTTGTCGATTTACAGATGCATAAGTAGGATCCACTTCCTCATCATCTGATTCTTCATGTGACATTCCCTGCACACGTGGTACTACATTCAGTACACTTGAGATAGCATTTCCTGCTTCTTCAGGCGATGGTGGATCTTTTAGTGTTATCTTGCTATTGTCACCTGTTTGTTCGTAAGAAGTTAATTTTACTGTTGATTTTTCGACTGACCCATGCATATTCACTCCAAAGTTAATTACTATGCTGCATTGATTACGCTATAGTTATTAAGATATAGTAAATACCAATTTACGGATAATTATTAGTATAGAAATTGTCTATCAAAGATTCTTTCATTCAGAGGGTAATCTTTGTCAAAAAGCAAAGTTATTGTGTTTTCGTGGTCTTTTTGTATTTTTATCTGTGATATATTATGAAACTCCTTGTAATCTGATACTACAAGTGCTGGACGGTTTTTTGTGTCGTTAATGTCAATTTGTACGATCGTATCATTTGAAATTAGCGCTCCATTCCAATGCCTTGGGTAATAGCTATTGATGGAGGTTAATGCAAGTAAATTTGAATTTAGCGGCAAGATTGGGCCACCGGCAGAGAAGTTGTATGCAGTGCTGCCTGTGGGGGTAGATAATATTACTCCGTCCCCTCTAAATTTTTCTACTTTTAGCTTATCATTAATAGTAATATTCATCTCTACTATTTGGTTCGCTTTTCTAAAAACGTATACTTCGTTTACTGCTATGTAATGATATCTCTTGCCACTTGTGTCTGTTGCTTCCATTTTTAGCAAAGTTAACTGAGTTGAAGTTGCATGCTCTATATGATCAATTAAATCTTCACTGCAGCTAAAGCATTTATTCATCAAAAACCCAACATTGCCAGTGTTTATCCCATACACATGCATGTTTTTATTTTCTATGACGTAATTGTGCAAAGTGCGTAGCATAAAGCCATCACCGCCAACAACTATCAATAGATCGATTTCGGACTTATTTTCTTCTGTTATATTGATAAAATTAAGTTTCTTTAATAGTTTAGATACTTCCTGCGATTTTGGTGATGGAGAAGCAACATAGCCTATATTTTTGTATTTATGCATGCTTCAGTAAACTCTCTAAAACTTAAAGAGGAGGAGAATTAGAAAATGCTTCCATATTTATCGTTAAACTTAGCTAATTTGCTAGTTTTACTTGCTAACCCGCTTGTCAAACTTCCAGTCCATGCAGGGTGAGTAAGAGGATCTCTATCAAGTTTTACCCTATCTCCCTCCTTTCCATAAGTGGAACGAGTTTCAAACTCTTGACCGTCTGTCATAACTATAATAATTTTATGATAATTCATTGTTGTTTATAAACTTTTAGTCAGTTAACATTCTAGTGAACTTAATTCACTAAGTCAATCATTATTCTAAAATATTGACAAAAAATAAATAAAATCTTATACTTAATAAGGAATAAGTAATAATTATCATGATTTTCGCTTTCCCTGGTCAGGGCTCTCAGTTTGTAGGAATGGGAAAGAGCTTATATAGTGAGTTTTCCGTTGCAAGACAAGTATTTAATGAAGTAGATAGCATATTGGATAGAAAGCTGTCTCATTTAATCTTCAACGGTCCTATTGAAGAATTAACCATTACAGAAAACGCTCAGCCAGCTATAATGGCAGTATCAATTGCAATGCTACGTGTTATGGAGCATGTGTTTGGCAAATCTCTTTTCACTGATCACAATGTTAAATATGTTTGTGGGCATTCAGTTGGCGAATATACAGCGCTGTGTGCTGCAGGAGCGTTAACGCTTGAGTCTGCAATCAAGCTGCTGAAAGTTCGCAGCGAAGCAATGCATGAAGCTTCACTGAAATGTAAAGGCGGAATGGTTGCGTTGCTTGGAGCAGAGATAAATGAAGTGGAAGATATATTGAAATCAGTTCAAATTGACGGAATTTGTGAAATTGCAAACGATAACGGTGGCGGACAAGTGGTTATAAGTGGCACTAGAGAAGCTCTTGAAATGTTACCCGATTTATTCAAAAACTCGAGTGTGAGGAAACTAATTAAATTACAGGTTAGTGGGCCTTTTCATTCATCTCTTATGAAACCTGCTGATGAAAAAGTTTTGGAGTTTTTGAAGGGTATTAAAATAACCCGTCCTATAGTTCCTTTGATATCAAATGTTACAGCTAAAGAGGAGAGTGATCCCAAAGTTATAAAAACTTTACTCGCCAAGCAAGTTGTAAGCAGAGTGAAATGGAGAGAAATGGTTTTGTATATGTCAAGCCGTGGCATTAACAAATTTGTTGAAATTGGCCCTAATAAAGTTTTATCTAATTTGGTCAAAAGAATTGACCAATCTATCAGTACAAAAAATATAGATAGTATTGGTGATATTGACAGCTTCTTTAATGAATCATTAGTACTAACAGCGAAAAATTTAAAAGTTGGATTAAGTTAAAACACATCTATTTGATGTCATTCCGGTGCATAACGCTGCCTAGCTGGAATGACAGAGGGTAATGCAAGAAATCAACGAACTGCCTGTCATTTCGTTTGGTTTTTTAATTCCAAGTAGCTGTAAAATAGTAGGGGCAATGTCAGATAACCTTCCGTCTCTTAGTTTTAGATTATTGCAAGACACAATAAATGGCACTTTATTTAGAGTGTGTGCTGTATGAGGTGTATTATTTTCTTCATCGAACATACATTCCACATTACCATGGTCTGCAGTGACAATTAACGCGGTGTTGCTTGACTTTTTAACAGCACTCAGCACTTTTGCAAGACAATCATCTACAGCTAGCACAGCTTTCTCGGCTGCTTTTATATTACCTGTATGTCCTACCATATCAGGATTAGCGTAATTTACAACTATCAGTGCGAATTCTTGGGAGTGAATTTTTTCTACAAGCTTTTCTGTGAGCTCGAAGGCTGACATTTCGGGCTGCAAATCGTAAGTTTGAACTTTTGGTGAGGGAATGAGTATTCTTTCTTCACCAGAGAAAGGTTCTTCTTTTCCACAATTGAAAAAGAAAGTCACATGAGCGTATTTCTCGGTTTCGGCGATACGTAATTGTCGTAATTTATTGTCTTCTATTGTTTGTCCTAGAGTATCAGCGAAAGAAGTAGGAGGAAAAATATAAGGAATTTTGAGATCTTCTTTATACTTCATCATACTTAAAATTGAAGAGAATTTTGCTACCTTAGCGTAATCTGTTTTGCCAAGCAAAATACTTGCTAATTGTATCATTCGATCAGCACGAAAGTTAGCCAACAGCACTCCATCTTCTGGTTTTATACCTTGATAATCACCTATTACTGCGGGCCTGATAAACTCATCAGTTATGTTATTTTGATAGTTATTCTCAATCAACGATACTGCATTATCATGACAAGGTGCCTTTGCAAATGCGATAGCCTCATAAGCTTCGATTGTTCTCTTCCACCTGTTGTCACGGTCCATAGCATAGTAACGCCCAGAAACAGTAGCAATTCTTGTGTCATTTCCCTTTATACTCTTTGTAAATTCTTGAATGCATTTTTTTCCTGAATTTGGCAATGTGTCTCTGCCATCTAAAAATGCATGTATCACCACTTTTATTCCATGCTGTGATATTTTATTTGCTAAAGTTGAAATATGCTTTTGATGCGAATGAACACCGCCATCTGACACTAATCCCATTATATGGCATACTCCGTTCTTACTTTTTAGATTACTAATAAAACTTTGTAGATTTGCATTGTTTTCTATTGTTCCAATTTCTTGATTAATGCGCTGAAGGCTTTGCATTACTACTCTACCACTGCCAATATTCATGTGGCCAACTTCTGAATTACCTATTTGACCACCAGGTAACCCCACATCAGCTCCACAGGCGGATAAACTGCATTTTGGATAATTAGAGCTAATATATTGCCAACAGGGTGGATTTGCGTTGCTGATAGCGTTGTATTTATTATTCTCTATTCCATTTCCCCAGCCATCTAGTATACATAAAACCACTGATTTAATGTTCATATAAAATCAACACTAGAATTTCACAGAGAAACGCTCCCCGGGCCGGATTCGAACCAGCGACCAATTGGTTAACAGCCAACTGCTCTACCACTGAGCTACCGAGGAATAAACCGTTTTTAATTTACCATGTTGAACGTTGGTTGTAAACGTTTTTTGTGTAGACTTTAAGTCCAACTGGTCACAGAAACGAAAAAACTTACTTGACAAACTCCGCCAGCCCCCTTATTGTAGTATTAAGGGTGTTTCTGACTCAAAACTTGTTTTTGATCCGCGCGGGTTCAATAACAAAAATTCAGTAAAAAACTTGGAGTATCTATTGGCGGATTACATAAAATTATAGCGGCTGCATGTCTTTTTAATTTTTTCTACATTCAGCCAAATCGCGCTTATTTTAAGCGTTAGCACATTATTACAGCGCCAATTTAAAGTATTAGAGGGTCAAAACTCGCACCACGGGGCTTCTTTGCCTTTTTTTTTATTTGGTAAATTTTTTAACGTTTGTGGCTAAGCGACAGCCGTCATCCCGCTGCTTGTTAGCGGGATCTCTTGTTAGCGCCGCGGCGGTATATTTGTCATCCCGCTAGCGGGATCTATGTTGAGAGATACCGCGAATGAATCGCGGTATGACGGTTTGTGGCGGTATGACGATAAGACACAAAGCCTAATGGAAAAAACTGCGAACGCCAGTGAAAAACATGGCAATTTTATTTTCATTTGCGGTTGCTATTACATCTTGATCTTTCAGCGAGCCGCCGGGCTGAATTATAGCTGTAATTCCATGTTTTGCACTTTCTACTATGCTATCTGGGAATGGAAAAAATGCATCTGAAGCAAGCACTGCACCTTTACATTTTTCACCTGCTTTTTTCACTGCAATGTTCACACTATCTATTCTGCTTGTTTGCCCTGCGCCGATGCCAATAGCACAACCATCTTTTGCTATAACTATTGCGTTGGATTTCACATGTTTACATATTTTCCAGGCAAAAATAAGATCTTCCTTTTCTTTTTCTGTTGCAGTGCATTCTGTTACTTGTTCTGCTTTTATTGTGTGGTCATTATTTTCTTGCACCAAAAACCCACCAACAACATTTTTAGTTTGGTATTTCACATTTTGTTGAAAAGATTTATGAATAATCACTCTTAAATTTTTCTTTCTTTGTAAAATTTTTAGTGCCTCATTGTTTACCGATGGTGCTATCACTACTTCCAAAAATATCTCGTTTAATTTTTCTGCTAGCTTTAAATCTATCTCCCGGTTTAAGGCAGCTATACCACCAAAACTGCTTACTTCATCGCACGATAGAGCTTTTTCATATGCCTCCAAAGCATTATTACCAATAGCAGCGCCACATGGGTTATTATGCTTGATTATCACTGCTGCAGGTTCTTCGAATTCAGAAGTTATGTTAAGTGCGGATTCTATATCTACTGTATTATTATAACTCAACTCTTTTCCATGTAGTTTTTCCAACGGATATTCTGTAAATTGATTACTATAAAATGCAGCTTTTTGATGGGGATTTTCACCATACCTGAGTTCTTGTACTTTATGCCCGTATAGAGCAAAAAACTCTGGTAACTCATTATTTTTACTCTGGGATAAAAACCAACTGTGAATATTAGAATCGTAGTGTGCAGTGAGAGCAAATGCTTTGGTTGCTAAGTGTTTTCTATATTCCAATGTTGTTTTATTGTTATTTTCTATCATCTCAGCTTTCAGTGCTTCATAGTCTTGAATGCTAGAAATAACTGAAGTAAAATGAAAATTTTTTGCTGCGGCTCTAATTAACGCCACCCCGCCGATATCAATTTGTTCTATAATTTGCTCCTCACTTGAATCGCTATTCACCGTCTCCCAAAATGGGTATAGGTTAGTTATAAGCAGGTCTATTGGCTCAATACCTAGATCTTGCACTTCCTTTTTATGCTTTTCTCGATCATAAAGTATTCCTCCATGAATTTTAGGGTGTAAAGTTTTCACTCTACCACCCAGTATCTCTGGAAATTGTGTGTAATCTGAGACCTCTTGTGTTTTTATTCCTGCACTAGATAGCACTTTATAAGTATTGCCCGTTGAAAGAATTTCTATTTGTTGCTGCGTTAAAAACGATGCAAGATCAATTATATTCGTTTTATCGTATACTGATATTAAAGCTCTTTTTATTTTCATTTTTATATGGAAAGTTTTTTAAGATTATATCTAAGAAAAGGAAATTTAGCTATTACATTTCTACACTAATTTAAAGCAGTCTATTCTATAAATTTTTTTACCATGCTTGATTTCAAGCCACGAATAAAATCTTCAATACTGCAAGGATTTCTCCCTTCCATTTGTACAACTTTAGGAATTAAAGTGCCACCTTTTAAACTTATGTGCATATTATCGTTAACAATCTTACCTTGTTCTGAAGCGAGAGCTTCAAAGTCAGCATCAAGTATCCTGATACGTTTATTTTCTATCTTAATGAATGCTTTTGGGTAAAACGCTTTAACCTTTCTATAAGCAACTTCACAAGCATCACTTGCATAAATTTTATAGTCTTCCACTTTGTTAGCGTAACATGCATCATTATCGCTCTGCTCTATAGGAACCTGTTTTTCAATTTCATTTAACACCTCAAGCAGTAAATCACTGCCTAATTCAGACAATTTATCATGCAATGTCTTGTAATTATCGTTCTTTTCGATAAGAAATTTTTCCTGTTTTAAAATAGGGCCGGAATCTAATCCTTCATCCAATTGCATAATGCTAACCCCGGTTTCTTGATCTCCTGCTAAAATTGTGTGCTGTATCGGGGCTGCACCACGCCACCTTGGTAGTAATGAAGGATGAATATTAATACAACCATATTTTGGAATATTCAAAATTTCTCTTGGAAGTATCAACCCATACGCGGCTACAACTGCAACGTCTGGTTTGAAATTTCTAAATTTTTCTTGCTCTGCCGAAAACTTTAGAGAGATAGGAGTACATACCTCTATGTTACTTTCTTCAGCGATAACATGTACTGGAGATTTCGTTGGCTTCTGTCCACGCCCCGAAGGTTTTGGAGCCTTGGTGTATACTGCCACCACTTCGCTCTTTGATTTCAGTAACAAGCTCAGAGAATTAACAGCAAATCCTGGTGATCCCATGAAAATAATTCTCATGGTGTCTTTGCTTTAAGAATTCTCTGCTAATTTACCACTTACAGCTTCTACTAATTTGGCAAAATCATCCTTATAATTAACGGCCATCTCAGCAAGAATCTTTCTATTTAAATCAATGCCGGCAAGTGTAAGACCATGCATAAACCTACCATAAGTAAGCCCATGCTCTCTTACTGCTGCATTAATACGTATTATCCATAAACCACGAAAATCACGTTTACGATTTCTTCTGTCTCTATAAGCATATTGCAGTGCTTTTTCAACTCTTTGTAATGCAATTCTATAACAACTTTTTGCGCGCCCTCTATAACCCTTTGCCAGTTTCAATATTTTTTTATGACGAGCGTGAGTAGTGACTCCACGTTTTACCCGAGCCATTTTATTTTACCTCCATTTTGTTAAATACCGTAAGGCATATGAAGCTTAACTATACGCGAGTCAGATTTACCAAGAATCGTTGTACCGCGCTGATTACGAATATTAGATTTACTTCTCTTTACCATGCCATGCCTTTTGCCTGACTGAGTAGAAATAACTTTACCCTTAGCTGTAAGGTGAAAGCGCTTTTTCACAGAAGATTTGGTTTTTAATTTTATTTTCTTCATATTCCAAATAAATTTACAAGCACTACTATTGAGTTCTTTAATAGTAATTAAGCATTAGTATAAATAATTTTATTAAAGAATCAAATTAAAATTGTATATTAAAGGAGTTTAAAAGTAATTACGCCCAATATGTGTGTTATACCTTCTTTATTCCCAAGTGGCAGCAATACTTGCCTCATTTTAACACTTTCACTTTCTTCCTCTTCATTGATCGGGCATTTACTCTCTATTACAGTATCAAGTTTATCAATAACTGCATCTATTTTATATAGTCGCAAAAATGGTGCATCAATTGCATACTTATTATCAATGCGCGTCTTTTTCTCAAAACCATAGAATTCAACAGCCTTTTCTCCTGCATTTTCACAAATATAACCTTGATCCTTGACTTCAATGACAAAACAATGCTGCCATGATTCCATTATTTCTGCAGTGTCTATTTCATGCCTTTCTGGCCAATCTCTGTCTGATCCTTTTATGTCATTCCAGTGTTGAGTCACCACATTTGCTATTCTTTTTTCTTTGCCTACATAAATTTCCATTCCAATTTCCACATATAAAACACAGATATGAGGTAAATTTATCGTGAATATATTGATTTTTTCTTACCACAAGGTGCATGTCACTAGAAGTTCTGAGATCTAGAGAGTGGTATTGATTTTATTTCCATTACAACTTATTATTTATAGATAACCTCAATAAAAACGATGAAGCTAAACGAAATCAGAGAAAGATTTATAAAATTTTTTGTAAATAATGACCACGAGCAGGTTTCTTCTTCTCCTTTGATTCCAGAACATGACCCAACGCTCATGTTCACAAATGCTGGTATGGTGCAGTTTAAAAATATTTTTACTGGTGCTCAAAAAACTGAAATGAAACGTGCTGTCTCAAGTCAAAAGTGCCTAAGAGCAGGCGGTAAACACAATGATCTGGAAAATGTTGGCTATACAACTCGGCATCACACATTTTTTGAAATGCTCGGAAATTTTAGCTTCGGTGATTACTTTAAGGAAACTGCGATAGAATTTGCGTGGGAATTTATCACTAAAGAGTTATCTCTTGATAAAAACAGACTATCCATAACCGTCTACCATACTGATGATGAGGCGTACGAGATTTGGCGTAAGATAAGTGGCTTTTCAAGTGATAAAATCATAAGAATTACAACGGATGATAACTTTTGGAGTATGGGAAGCACTGGTCCGTGCGGTCCATGTTCTGAAATTTTTTATGACCATGGGAGTCCTAATTTACAAGAGGGCGATAGAATTGTTGAAATCTGGAATCTGGTATTCATGGAGTTTAACAAAGATGAAGAAGGTAATTTACACAAATTGCCAAAAAAATGCATCGATACTGGAATGGGCCTTGAAAGAATAGCGGCTGTTATGCAAAACGTCCATGATAACTATGATATTGATCTATTTTCTGCTCTGATAAGTAAATCACAAGAGTACTGTGGAAGAACGGAAAATAAAATAGCGCATAAGATCATAGCAGATCATCTTCGCGCGGCTGCATTTCTCATCGCAGAAGGAGTGCTTCCTGGAAATGAGGGCAGGAATTACGTATTACGCAGATTAATTAGGAGAGCCACACGTTATATTCACCTGCTTGGATATAATGATTCCCTACTCCATCGTATTTTTCCAGTGTTGATAGATAGCACGAGTTCGGCTTATATGGGAGCTGAATTAGTCAGAGCTAAAAGCTTAATAGAAACGACGTTAAAATCAGAGGAAGAAAACTTTAAAGACACTTTGATGAAAGGTATCAATCTCCTGGAGAAATTCACTACAGATTTAAAATCGGGCGATACTTTGCCTGGAGAATCAGCGTTTAAGCTATATGACACCTACGGATTTCCTTTGGATATTACACTTGATATTTTAAAAGAGAAAAAAATAAATTTTGACCAGAAGGGTTTTGATGATGCAATGGGAGAACAAAAAGAGAGAGCACGTGCTAAATGGGCTGGATCTGGTGAAAAATCTGTTGAGCAAGTATGGTTTGATTTGATCAATAAATTTGGCAAAACAAAATTTGTTGGTTATGAGTTCAATGAAGTAAGTGATGCGAAAATACTAGCTATAGTTTCCTCTAAAAATGAAGTAATTGATTCTGCAAAGGAGGGAGAAAAGATAACCATTATACTTGATAAAACACCTTTTTATGGCGAGTCAGGTGGACAAGTGGGAGATACTGGCAGTCTGATCAAATCTGATAGAAGTATTATTATAGTCGAGAATACCAATAAGGTTAATGACCTATATTTGCACAGATGCATAGTTAAGTTCGGTTCAATTTGTAAAGGTAACACAGTTGCAGCAAGCATTGACAAGGAAAGAAGGCAAACCTTAAGAAGAAATCATTCAGCTACACATCTTCTGCACTTTACACTCAGAAAAATTCTAGGTGACCATGTCACTCAAAAAGGTTCCCTAGTTGCACCGGATAAGTTACGATTTGACTTTAGTCATAACACTCAAGTTACTCAGGATCAGCTATTCTTAGTAGAAGATATGGTAAACTCTCTAATCAGAGAAAACCTTTCTACATCTACAAAAATTCAGAGCATGAATCAGGCAATAGACGAAGGAGCTATGGCGTTATTCGGTGAAAAATATGGCAACCAAGTAAGAGTAGTGAAGATTGGAGATTCAAGAGAACTGTGTGGTGGCACACACGTTGAACATACTGGAGAAATTGGTTTATTTAAGATAGTAACAGAAAGTTCTGTTGCTTTTGGAGTGAGAAGAATTGAAGCTTTAACTGGTCAAGAAGCAATCAATTATGTACGTGATAATGAAATTAACTTAAAAAAAGTTGCAGAATTCGTAAAAGCGCCAGCAAGTGAAATAATAAACCGATTAAATATTTTAAATCAAGAGCGCAAAGAATCTGAAGCTAAAATAAAAAATTTATATAAAAAACTTATAAGCGCAGAGAGCATAAAAAGTACTGAAATAAATGGAATAAATTTTGTAAGTCATGCTTTTACCAATATTCCAGCGAATATAATAAGAGAGTTTGTTTTGCAGCAACAAAAACCAAAAACGATAATAGCTTTCACGGCAACAGAAAAAGATAAAACAGTCTTGATTATTAAAGTAAGTAAAGACTTAATCAATAAGATTAGCGCAAAAGAACTAATATCCATAGCAGTTGAAAAGAACTGTGGTGGGAATGCTGAACTTGCACAAACAGGCTGTGATAGCAATAAAATAGATGATGCCATTACAGCCATTTATAGCAAAATAACAGCTTCTAAGCACTCTACGTCATACCACCACGAACCGTCATACCGCCGCGGCGCTAACAAGCAGCGGGATACTTAACCATCGTCTACACCGTCATACCGCGATTCATTCGCGGTATCTCTTAGCCGCTAACAAGAGATCCCGCTAACAAGCAGCGGGATGACGAATTACTATGCCGCCGCGAACCGTCATACCGTTGCAAACCGTCATACCGCGATTCATTCGCGGTATCTCTTAGCATAGATCCCGCTAACAGGTAGCGGGATGACGGTTGTCAGGCTAGCTGTCATCCAAGTAGCTCGACTACTTGGATCCAGGAAAAAGAATGGTGTCATGAAAGTAGCTGACACTGATTCCTTTATGATGGTGTCATCCCAGTGCCCAGACACTGGGATCCAGGAAACTTAATTGCAAGTAATGCATTGGATTTGGTGAGTATGGGTTTTGCGTTATAGAATGAAGCACTTTTGGTGAATTTATAAAGAAAGCTGGATCCCAGTGTCAAGCACTGGGATGACAAGGTATAAACCTTATCGTCATGCCGCCGCGAACCGTCATACCGCGATTCATTCACGGTATCTCAGCCGCTAACAAGAGATCCCGCTGCGGGATGACGGTTGTCGTTCAGCCATAAACATTAAGAAATTTACCAAATGAAAAAAAAGGCAAAAGAAGCCCCGTGGTTATTATCCGCTTTAAAATATTGGCGTTTTTTATGTTTTAAACGCTTGACAAGCGAAATTCAGCTGCTTTTAATTGCAACTAACTTACGCTGCAAATGTTTAAGAAATTTACTAAGCAGAAAAAAAGACAAAGAATCCCCGAGTTAGCTAGTCTTTTACTATCTCTGTCGAGTATTGGCATTTTTTGATGTCTTGTAACGCTTTATAAGCGCGTTCAGCTTATTTAGATAAAAATCTAGATGTAGATGAAGTTTTGTAAAGACATACAGTATCTATATACTGCAAAAAATTGAACATAAGACGCCGATACATTAAGTAATCCTTACCTTTTAATCTGCAGATTGGCGAAAGCAAATACAATAGCTTCAGTTTCATGATAAGGGGGCTAGCGGAGTTTGTCAAGGAATTCTTATTAAAACTAAAGAGCTCAAATGAAAGGAGGTAAACTCTAAAGTATACATTTAGTAGCGCTTTCTATGAGAGAAAGCGTATTACCTATTCCGTAAAGCTTTATGAAAGATCCCATTCTTGGACCGGTTTTTTGGCCAAGTAACGTTTCATATAATAGCTGAAACCAGTCACGTAAGTTGGTGTAATCATATTTTTTTCCAATAGAAAATACCTGAGATTGAATTTCTTCAGCAGTAGCAGTTGTAGATAGAGAATGTAAAGTGTCCTTCAAATCTAGTAACGCTGCTTTTTCTTTTTCATTTGGAGTTTTATATGATTTTGTTGGCTTGATAAAATCGTGATAATACTTTACTGCGAAGTCTGAAAGTCTATCAAGCATTTTATTATTTTCTGGTGTAACGTTTGGTGCATAAGAGGATATAAAACCCCATAGGATCTCTTTGTTTTCAGCATTACAAGCTGCTGCTAGGTTTAAAAGTAGTGAGAAATTTATGCCTGAAGTTTCTATACTGGGAACATTGCCCTGGTGAATGTGCCAAGCAGGATTATTTATATCCTTTTCTTTGTTCTCATGATAACGCTTTACAAATTCTAAATATTCATCAGTTGATTTTGGTATCACATCAAAATATAAACGTTTAGCTTTTTTAGGACTCTGAAAAATGTACAATGCTAAGCTCTCTGTTGGTGCGTAAGTTAGCCACTCTTCAATTGAAATGCCATTTCCTTTTGATTTTGATATTTTCTTTCCTTCTTTATCAAGGAAAAGCTCGTAGCAAAACAGAAGTGGTGGCTTTTCTCCAAGTATTTCACATATTTGACTTGAAAGCACAGCAGATGGAGTTAAATCTTTTCCGTGAGCTTCGTAATTTACTCCAAATGCGGCCCACCTCATTCCCCAATCAGGTTTCCATTGCAGTTTACATTTTCCTTTTGTTACCGGAACTTCTATTTTTTCCCCGTTTGGGTCTTCATACGTGATTGTTCCTTTATCTGTATTTGTTTCAATTACTGGAACTTGTAAAACTTGAGAAGTTTTTGGGCATATTGGCAAGAATGGACTATAAGTCTGCTGCCTTTCTTCCCGAAATGATGGAAGCATTACGTCCATCACTTTATCATAATTTTTCAGCAGTAGTAAAAGTTTTTCATCGTAAACGCCAGATTTATAACACTCTGTTGCACTCCTGAACTCGTATTCAAATTCAAACAAATCAAGAAATTTACACAACAATGAATTCATGTGATGACCATAACTCTGATGAGTGCCAAATGGATCAGGTATCATAGTCAATGGTTTATTTAAGTGCTCTCTTAGCATCTCTTGATTTGGCACATTATCTGGTATTTTTCGCAAACCATCCATATCATCTGACACTGCAATGATTTTGGTTTTTATACCAGGAGCTATTTTTTTTAATGCATTTACAACAACTGTAGTGCGGAAAACCTCTCCAAAGGTTCCTATGTGGGGTAAACCAGAGGGTCCATAACCAGTTTCAAATATTATTTCTTTTTTATTAGGAAACTCTTGCAATATTTTTTCTGCTTCTTGAAATGGCCAACTTGTCATTATCGAGATTAAATAATGTATCTTAACTTAAAGTGCTACTAGTTTCAATGGATTTTTAATATAATGATATAGTATTAGTGTTAGAGCTATTATTAGAAGGTTAAAGATATGTCCACAGGTAGTATACAAACAGATCAATTATTTAAAGGTCTTACAAGACCTGCAATGCTCTTTGGTGTGAGTTATATGTTTGCAATATTAAACGTCCTGATTTGCATGCTAATTTTCATTAATTCAAATGATTTAAGAGTGATTCTCTTAATGTTACCAGGTATACATGGACTTGGTTATATAGCTTCTGCAAAAGAACCGTTGTTTATTGAATTATTTATGGTAAAATTGGGAAAGTGCTCGAAATGTTTAAATCGTTTTTACCATGGAGCCAATTCTTATGATATTGCTTAACGTTGTGTGATGCTGAGGTTTAGGGCTATTCAATCAAAGAATAAATCTACTCTGAACAGGGAAGTTCACGCTGCTGAATTTATTCCTTATTCTTGCTATTGGAATAGCACAACCTTGATGACAAAAGAAAATTGGTTGGTTAAGGTTATAAAATTAAGTGGTTTTGCATTTGAAACTGCCGATGACGAGGATTTAGTCATACAGAACAACATCAGGAATCAGATGCTAAGAAGCATTTCATCTCCGGCATTTAGTTTGTATTTTCATACTATCAGACGTAAGAAAAATATTTTTTCTGATGAATTTGCAAGTCAAGGTTTGCCGAATTTTTTCGCTAATCACGTAAATCTAAAATGGAGAGAAAAACACGCAACAAGGCAATCATTTATTAATGACCTATACATTACGATTATCCGTAGAGCGGACACAAAAGGAGTAGAATTTTTGTCACATCTACTAAAAAAATTCGGACATGTAACTTCAAAACATGCTTGGGAAAGTGATATACGTGCCACGTATGAAGATTTAGAGGAAACGACAAATCGTGTAGTGACAAGCCTTAGAAATTATTCGCCTAAAATTCTTGGAGTAAAAGAAACTCCAGATGGTTTGTTCTGCGAAATAATGGAGTTTCTATCTAGAATCGTAAATTGTGGCTTCGTTACAAATACGCTTTTTCCGCTAAGAACTGAAATATCAAGATACTTACCAGTACATAGGTTATTCTTTGGCCGTAAGATGATACAGGTTGTGACTCATAATGAGAGTAAATATGCTGGAATAATTAGTATCAAAGAATATGGAAATCATACTTCTGCAGGAATGCTTGATTCGTTTTTACAACTTCCTTACGAGTTTATAATTACGCAATCTTTTCAATTTATAAACAGGCAAATGGCGATTGGAAAAATGCAGATACAGCAAAATCGAATGATACAGTCTGCAGATAAAGCTATTTCTCAAATAGCAGAAATTTCTCAAGCGCTTGATGACGCAATGAGTGGTAAGATTGCGTTTGGTCAACATCACCTGACTATTTTATGTATAGAAAAAAGTCCTAAATCATTGGATAACGCTCTGTCGTTGGTAGAATCAGAGCTTTCTAATTGCGGTGTTTACCCTATACGTGAGAGAGTTAACCTTGAACCAGCATTTTGGGCGCAAATTCCTGGTAATTTCGATTATATAGTGAGAAAAGCTACAATAAGTAGTCTTAATTTGGCTGGATTTGCATCTCAACATAATTATCCTACTGGTAATAAATTCAATAACCACTGGGGAGATGCCGTTACAGTTTTTGACACGACATCTGGTACTCCATTTTTTTTCAACTTTCATATAAGGGATGTTGGACACACTATGATAATTGGCCCAACTGGTGCTGGTAAAACTGTTTTAATGAATTTCCTGTGTGCCCAAGCGATGAAGTTTTCTCCAAGGATATTCTTTTTTGATAAAGATCGCGGTGCAGAGATTTTCTTAAGAGCACTTAGTGGTATCTATACTGTAATAGAACCAAGAACTAAAACAAATTTTAATCCTTTACAACTTGATGATACCTCTGATAATAGAACATTTTTAATGGAGTGGATAAAGTCTTTAATTTCGGTATATAATGATAAATTTACTTCAGAAGATATTGCACGAATTAATGATGCAATTGAAGGAAATTTTAAATTAAGAAAAGAAGACAGATTCTTGAGAAACCTCGTACCGTTTTTAGGGCTTGCAGGTCCTGATACTCTAGCTGGGGCAATATCTATGTGGCATGATAATGGTTCTCATGCTGCAATATTTGACAATAAAGAAGATTTGCTAGATTTTTCACGAGCAAGAGTATTTGGTTTTGAGATGGCTAGCTTGCTCAAAGATCCTGTTGCTCTTGGACCGGTCTTGATTTATTTATTTCATAGGATTAGTATATCTCTTGATGGCACTCCATCTATTATCGTTCTTGATGAGGCATGGGCGTTAATAGATAATCCAGTTTTTGCACCCAAGATAAAAGACTGGTTGAAGGTACTGAGAAAACTAAATGCTTTTGTGATTTTTGCTACTCAGAGTGTTGAGGATGCAAGTAAAAGTACTATTAGCGATACGCTTGTACAACAAACAGCGACACAGATTTTTTTACCAAATCTGAAAGCTACTAGTGTCTATCGGGATGTTTTTATGTTAACTGAACGTGAATATATATTAATTAAGCACACAGATCCGAGTACTAGATTCTTTTTGGTGAAACAAGGAGTCAATGCTGTAGTAGCTAGAATAGACTTAAAAGGCCTGGATGATATAATCAACGTATTATCCGGACGTGCAGAAAGTGTTCTATTGTTACACGATATATTAAATGAAGTTGGGGACAACCCAAAAGTATGGTTGCCTATATTTTATCAGAAGGTAAAAAATGTTTAAGACTAAGCTGTCATTGCTATTAATTGCGATATTTTTACTAAATATAGACTTTTTACTCTCATATCCAGTGCTTGCAGATGGAGTAAGTGGTACTGACAAGACAGAATTTGTTAGCAGATTTAATTCCACTGGCAGTTTTAGTCGTGCCTCTAATCCTGATTGTGGAGCGTTTAAAACAGCTGCAGCACTTGCTGGAATAGCGATTGCTGTTGGCGCAATATTTACTGGCATTGTTTTGATCGTTTCTTCTGCTGGTTTGTTTACCGCTCTTGTTATTGTTGGAATGATAGCTGCAATTGTTGGAGTCTGGAAAGCGATAGGAGGGCTTGTTGTTTGTGAACATAGTTTTGTTAAACACCCAGTTGCACGTGATCATGATGGAAAATACAAAAATTTTAAATTAGAAGACACAGGTTATAGTGGCTGCACCAATGAAAATTACCAAACAGAAGAGGAATATTTTTCTTGTTTGCAAAATAAAGCTCGGGAAGACGTGAACAAAAAAGATTATGACGGGAAAAGAGCAGAAAAAGAAGCCTTAAATTCTAACGTTCAGGAGAGTACAGAGAGTTATTACTGGCCAAAAAATGGTGTGCAATACAGTGAATATATAGAAGTATGTCATCGAAACCCTTTAACTTTTGGTAATCTTTTTAATAAGGTAGACTTTAATTCCAGAGGAAAACCTGGATACATAGACTTTGATGTCAGGGAGAAAGACACTGGATACGTAGATGGGTCATGGTCCTCGAAGGTTGATGGTGGTCTGGAATGTAGAGTTCTCAAAGCAGGACAGAGCGAACCCATACATGGAGCTACATTCAAAGCAGTGAGAAAAACGGGCAGATTATGTGTGGAGTTAGCCAGTGTTAGCATGCTTGGTATCGAAATGACTCCTTGGCCGCAAGGGGTTGATATGGGGTGCACGGAATTGCCACCTGACCCACTTGCTCCTATGTGTGAAAAATCTGTGATGATATTCAAAAATAAAGATGGTACAGGAGAGGAAAAAGTTCCTATTGGTAATAATGATGACTATAAAACTATTATCAGATCTAAAGAAAAAAGACTCAACGGACAAGGGGGGAAAATTTTTGTAGGTTATGATAATGCTGGCTGTTTTAGCTCGTATGTTTCTGAAGCTTGTTATAACCAGGCAGGGAGTAAATCATTAGCTCCTATTCCCGTAACTTCTATGATAGTGCAATGCATTAAGGAATCGTTAGATAATTTAGTTGCAGGTAAAGGTGCACCAAATGGTGAGAGTTTTATATCTGTAGCACAGAAAAGGCTGAAAAACACTGTAACTGCTGTTTTAGTTTTAGCTTTAATACTGTTCTCTATAAAAGCCATGTCTGGTGGAGTTCAGAGGCCTCAAGAAATGTATATGTTGATCATAAAATTCGCTTTAGTGATTTACTTCACAACAGGCAGTACCATGTCTCATTATTATGGAGAATTAACTCGTCTCTCAAATGGTTTGTCAGAGATAGTGCTAAAAGCATCATCTGAAAGTAAAGGCATATGTAATTATAAAGCAGGTACAGATTATGAATATACTCGTGCAGGAAAGAGGGTATCTTACAGTTATCTTGCACCTTGGGATAGGCTTGATTGTAGAATTTTATTTTATTTAGGTGCCCCTTTAGATGGAATTGGTGGCAAAATTGGTACTGGAGGTGTTGCAACGTTAGCAGTCTTGCTTGGTGCTGCTCCTGTCTTATTAGTTGCAGGTTCGGTAATCGGTATTATTTTTGCTGGTGGACAAATTTTAGTAGCTCTTGTCTGTATATTTATGGCCGTTCTGATGATGATGGTTATTTTGTGGCTGTGCTATGTATTTATTTTATCTCTAGTTGCTTTAAGTGTAATCATCATTTTATCACCTTTGTTCATTCCTATGGTTTTATTCCAACACACCAAAGGATATTTTGAAGGCTGGGTGAAAGAGTTGATTACCTATAGCTTATACCCGGTTATCCTTTTTGCGTTTTTGTCCTTTATGTTCATAGCATGTGATAAAATCTATTTTAAAAATTTAAATTTTGAACTGGACGAGTCATATAAAAATGAACAACCGGACAAGTCATATGAAAAGAAACAAGCAGAAATCTCATATAGTAAGAAAAAACAGTGGTTTAAATTGAAAGATGGGGAATGTGATAAAAATGAAACTACTCTTGCATGTATGATGCAAAATTATAGCTTTAAAAAGAGCAGCATACTTGGTCTATTCGACTTTACATACATGGAGTTTGGCAGCTCTCTCATCGGAGAATTATTAAAATTGTGTTTAGTATTATTCCTCTTTTACCACTTTTTAAACATTCTTCCTGGCATGGCTGCTGAACTTGCTGGTAACCATAGAGCAGCACTTGGCTCAGGTCAGACACCTGGACAAATGGTGGGCAAAGCTTTATCTGCTGCCAAAGCTGCTGCTGGGGGTGTTGCTGGAGTTGCTGGTGCTGCTGCTAAGAAGTTGAGTGGTGGAGACAAGAGTAAATCTCGAGGTTCTGGTTCTAGTAGCTCCGAGAGTGTTAACAAAAGCACTGAATGAGTTGGATTTATGCTAAAATTTTTGCTGATAATACCGTTTTTTTTTCTGTCAGGCTGCGGGGAACATCACTGTATTAAGCCAGAAAATTTATCAGGTTTGCGTGAAAAACTAGATATAGTGTCAACAGAGCAGAAATGGGTTGATTCTGGTGTTAATATCTCAGATAGAATAAGAGTAACAGAGATTGATATAGTGCCTAGTAAGGTTAATTTTTGTCCTAAGCAGTATGCAGATTTTGCAATTGGGCCTGGGAGAAATGACGTTGCATTACCATTTGCACTTAAAAAAGGCGATACGATAAGCTTTAGTGTGATTGGAAGTAAAGTGTGTAAAGATAAAGAGAGTGAGACAAAAATCAGGTATTTGAAAATCGACGAAAAGTGTAGCGAGCAAGAAACGGAACATTTTGCACATGTTTTAAATCAAGAGAAATGCCAAGGTGGCAAGGATGGGATATGTCCTAATAAATATATAATAGGCGATGCGCAATGGTTGAGTGGAAGAGAGTACTGGGATTCAGATTTTTCGAAGTTAGATCAAGATGAAAGAAAAAAGGAAATTGAAAATATTATTAACTCTATAAAACAAGGAGAGAATATAGATTGCAGCAAGCTTTCAGAGAGCAGTGCAAGTAAGATAGATACGCACATTTTAAATTCACTCTGTAGACGTATATGTAAATTTTCTTCTGGTCGTAGAGGCGAGGATTGCGTGTATATTGAATATAATAATATAGAAATTGAGCTATTCAATGCTTTAAATTCTAGTGGTGAATCTGTTGTTGCTGAAATTATTAGTAAAATACTAAAAGAAAAACAGGTAAAAACTGACATTACACTTTTGAAAGTTCACATGGATGGTGAAGATTTTGAACACATTCCAACAGGTGGCATATGTACTAACTGTGATTATAAGATAGAAAAATACCATCGAACACCAAGTTTAACTTTTAGTTTATGTAGTAGAAATGACGAGCACTGCTACAATAGAAATGACAAAGGTGGTTTCAACATAAGAGTAACGAAGAACCATAGTCTGGAAAATAGCTTGTATATAAGTGTTTCCGATAAATTCCCTGAGCATAAGCCTGGTGAAAATCAAGCGGATATATCTGTATATATCAGCAAAGTTCATGACATGGAAAACTTGAAAGGAAAATTAAAAGACAAAACAGGCACCATATATTATGGAATAAGAGACCATGGCTGCGATTACAAAAATGAAGGTCAGTTTAGTATTAACCTAACAACTAAAGAGCCACCTACAAAAACTTTTAGTGCAATATATAATTTCTTTGATGAAAAAGTGAAAACTGCATTTTTCGGCTCTAATTATAAAGACCCTAACGCAATTCACTCTGATACTAGTCCTGTAAAGTCTCTTTACGAAAGTTTTATAAAATCAAGCAGAACAAATACCATTAGATCTACTATAATATCACTATTAGTACTATATATAATCTTATATACTCTTTATTACTTTTTTGGATTAACTCATATTTCTATATATGAGTTTTTAATTATATGCGTAAAGATAGGAATCATCGCCCAGCTATTGCAGGATAATAGCTGGGACTTTTTTTATAACAACGCATTCTCTATATTTATTAACACTCCAAAACAACTAATAGAAATAGCAAATTTTAGAGGCACTACTTCAAATGTTTTTGAGTTTCTTGATTTGCCGCTCAATAGGTTCTTGTCATCGCATTCAGTATTGTTAATAGTATCTCTTATATTTTCTGGCCCTTTGGGCATTGTATCTTTTTGCTTGGTGATTTGGGGTTTAATCACAGTGAGCTTATCTATTTTTAATGCCTTATTTTCTTTTATTACATCTATAGCAATAGTTGCGTTATTACTTTCTTTAGCACCTATTTTTATTATTTGTCTTTTATTTGCGTATACTAGGCAGATGTTTCAAAACTGGGTTAAAAATTTAGCAAGATTTGCAATTCATCCAGTGGTCCTTTTAATTTTTATATCACTGATAAGTCAGGTTATGGATTATATTGTGTATTCAGTATTTGATTTTGAGGTCTGCTCTACATGTATACTTAATATTAACCTAAAGATTTTTAACCCTTGTATTTTTTATGGTTATGCTTCCAAATATACACCTAATATTACCGCTATGATGGCTTTTGTTATTTTGGGACACGCTATGAAAGCTTTAGTTGAAGCTTCTTCGGCAATATCTGACTCGTTGTTTGGTGCTTATGTAGCAAGCGAACCTGGAAGACAGTATCAACAAAGCTTAATGGGAACAGTAGGGTTAGATGAACAAAGTGTTCAAAGAAGAGAAAGAGGAGATGCCTCTCAACAGTCAGGTACGTCAAGACCTCAAATACCACAAGGGACTCAAAGGTCAACGCCTCAGATACCACAACCAGGAAGACAGCAATGATAAGTAAAAGATCACTATTATTGATACTGTGTCTTGCAATCACTGGTTGTAATATGGATTGTGTCGAGCCTGGGTTGCAGAGCAAAAACACCAGCGTTAATGTGGATGTTCCAGTTCGTAAAGCCGATAAAATTCATTGGGTTGATTCTGGTCAGGTAATTAGTCAGGGTGAGAAAATCAAATTCACCCTCGATGGATCAGTAAATTTTTGCCCTTTTAAAGAAGACAAAAATCCAAGGAAAGTACTTGTGCCAGCTAGCTTTTGTGCTGATGGCTCAGAACCAAATTATAGTAAGGCTGCGGATATTAATAGTGTACCTAACAATTATGGTGTTAATGAAAGTAAAAACGAACTATGTGGTGGCAAAGGATTTGGCAGCAATAGACGTTATGTGGACACTGGAATTAAAGTAAATCCTGGTGACAAGTTAAGCTTCAGCTTAGTTCCCAGAAAAATAACAATTGATTACGACAATCCAGAAGGGAAAGGCATCAATTTTGATGACAATTGTTATAAAGCTGTAGAAAATGATCGTAAGGAAACTGTATATAAGAAAGCTACAGTGAGTGAAGTACATCAGGGGGGAGAGTTTTTTTGTGATGGTAAAGATGGTACAAAAAATAAAATACAATTTTTACCTCTTGATAAAACAAAAGCAAAGGAAAGCAAAGTGCTAGTTGGCAATGGGTATACCCCATATGATAATAAGGTGCATTTTAATAAAGGTTATATTCAAGACAACGAACCATGGGTATATGGTTCACTACTTGATTTACGCCGCGCTAAAATAGGATTGAACGAGTTATGTGATGGAAAAAACTGTAGTCTTGATGAGAGAAAAAAGTACTCCTCCTATGAGCTTAACTGTTACCATCAAAATATATGCTATACTGAGAAGGGTATATGGAACTATGGTTTAGGTCAAGCAGGAGAACGGAACTGTGTCTCCTCTATAAGGTATAAGAAGTACGATAAAGGAAATAAATGTGATATGTATTCTTATCTAGAAAAAATGGAAGGGAATGTTAAAGCAGGTAGTTTTACTGAAGATGATAAATCTTGGGCTGAGGCTCTTGTTGCAAAAATTGGTGATCCTGATGATAAAAATACCGCTAAAGGTATTCAATGTCTTCCAAAGAAAGAGGGTGCAAAAGGGGATAATATGTGTTCGCAAATTGGCGATAACAATAAATTCGAGGATTTTTCTCTGGAATTGAACAATGATTATCCAGTAAATGACGAGGTAACGCCCGGTAGTAGTGTGATGCTCGCTATCGCAGATTATGGTCATTATTACTATAATAGAGGAGGGTACCATGTTAAAGTGACTAGATCATGTGAATATATTAATGGCGAAAAATTATATGTATATTTAGGTGATGAGCCACCTAAAGATTTGCATGGTGTGGGAACTAATGATTTTAAAGTGGTAGGAGTGAGAGAAAGAGTAAACGGAAAAGATGAGTACACCATATTAGATGTAATAAGCGGAGAACACTTTCAGAACAAAGAATCTAAGAAGATATATTTCGGCATCAATGTAAGCAACGTAGAGAGAGATGACATTACAGATAAAAATGGCAAATATTATGAAAATAATAAGTACACAGTAACTTTATTTGTTAAAAGAAAAATTAATGATTTTATTTCATCGAATGTAAACGGGGTATTTAAACTTATAAAAGAAGAAGTAATTGGGGACAGCGTTAAAGATTCATACAAAGGATATGCAAGAGGTCTTCTTCAAGGGGTAAGAGCTTTGCTTACTCTATACGTTATATTTACTGTCGTTGGCTATATGCTTGGAACAATACAGCTAAGTAAATTTGATTTCATTGTAAGAATGTTCAAGATAGCATTTATAGCTTTTGCCTTTAGCGATAGAAGCTGGGAACTTTTTGGTACAACTTTATCCAGACTTTTTATAGATGGTAGCACTTATTTAGTTGATAGTTTTTCTGGCTATGTAGGAGAAGGGGAGAGAAAATTTGCATTCTTAGACTTGACAGCAGGAGTATTATTCACAGCAGAAACTTGGCTAAAGTTTTTATCGTTGATGCTTTCTGGTCCTTTTGGCGTTATTGCATTTTTGGCAATACTCTGCGCTACTTATGCGTTTTTAAAATGCATTATTAGTGCTACATTGAAATATGTAATATCTACTGTTCTAGTAGCGTTTTTACTGTCATTAACACCTTTATTTATCGTATTTATTCTATTTCAAAAGACTAAACCCTTGTTTGATAATTGGATAAAAACGTTGGCTCATGTTTCATTAGAACCAGTCATTTTATTTTCATTTTTATCTCTTTTAAATCAGTTGATGTATTCAGTTTTATATAACCTCACAAATTTTTCTGCATGCTATCAATGTTTAATTAGCGTAAATTTCTTATCGTATGATCTGTGCTTGATGAAATCAATACTGCCTCTTGGATACAGTCCTGGCACTAGCGTTGATGTTGCACTCAGTACCGGAGAAAGGGCTGGTGGACACTTTGCAGCATTACCTATAGACCTAATCCAGGCGTTTACATACCTCATTATTGCCGGTGCAATGGAAGCTTTTGTTTCTATATCGGAAACTATGGTACAAACACTATTTAGCTCTGGTTATGGAGTTACTGGCGGTGTTGGTACAGTTGCTAAGAGCGCATCGCAAGCTATGCTGTCAACCGTTGGCCTTGATGATAAGACCCAAAGTATGATACAGAGTATCAAGCAGAAAATGAGTAAAGATCGGGGAAAAATTGAGGCTAAATTACCTAACACACCAAAGCAACCAGACAAAAAAGAAGATTCTAAAGGAAGTTCTGATAAAACAACGAGTGATAGACCTAAAACATTAAAACAATCAGATCAGCAAAAAAATTCTGATGAAACAATAAGAAGTGATTCTAGTGCTAAAGCTAAAAACAAGGAAGAAAATGGAGAGGAGTAAGATATGAATGATGTTATGGAGTAACTAATTAAAAAGATATTTTAAGTAAAGTTTTAGAAATTTATTCTGTATTTGGAAAAAGTTTAGATATGCAATCACGTTTAGGCAAATGTTGGTTTAGGGTATTACTTCTTGCAGCTTATGTGCTGATCACAGGTTGTAGTAAGAACGATATGCCTTTTCCAAGGTGCATATCTGCTGACTATTTTGGTCCTGAACCTATTGCAGTAAGCGCTCATTTTTCAAGCGATCATGATGCTTTTATTCCAGAAGGTGAAGATGAAAGCGTTATTGATCCTGACACTGGTGAAATTAATTCTGGTTTTCACCATAACCAAGTGGTGAAGTGGAAAGATACTGGATTAGAAACCAATGGAGATAGCTTAATAGTGCGAGTAAATGGTGCATGGACATCTTGGAGTAATAATAACAAGAAGGAATCTAAAAAAGGCAGTTATACCTTACAAAGCTTGGAGCAGTTAAAATATGCAACTAAATTTGAAGGTAAACAAAGTGATAATAGTTTACCTAATTTTCACTTAGTTTGTAATGATTATAAACCTAGCATACAAAAATTTTCAAGTAAGTCTGATACAAGTTGCACTGTAAATTGCAAGTGCATTAATGAAGATGATAGCGCAAATACAGTATCACGTGGTGCTCCATGTTGGTTTACCAATGGTCATGGTGCTTATCTTTTGTTTCAAACGGGGAAAGATGATCCTAACGAAAATCTAAAGTTAATGCGCGATCCTCAATATCCTACTGTACATCTAGGTTACAACTCCGTGGCAGAAAATGGGAGCGGTCTTTTTACTTTAGACAGAGATAGCACTAAATTAAAAGACAGAAATTGTAATGAGTTGAAGTTAAAAAAGGGATGGAAAATATATGTAAAAATATTAGATAGATATTACTTAGATAATGTAGGTGGCTACTCTTTTGAGTTCTTAAGTGGAGTGCAGCAGCCAAGTAGTTTTGGGTTTTTTGATTACATTTATAACTATCTAAAATGTGTATTATTGATTAACGAAAATTGCAAAGAACATTTTAATAGCAATGATCCTGCAGTTGCACAAGCTATGTTCGAAAATATAGCTGAAAAAAGTACGAGCTTTCACAATTTTGTTCTTTCCTTGCTTGTTCTATTTGTAATGATTTCATCGCTTCTTTATCTTTTTGGCATGATACAAGAAACTAAGCATGATATGCTCATCAGAATGATGAAAATCACTCTAGTAATAGTGCTTATATCTCCTGGAAGTTTTAGATTTTTCTATGATCATTTTCTTGTTTTATTCGTTAAAGGTCTTGAACAATTGATAAGTATAATTACTAATTTTGCTCCCAACATGAACACCGGAAGTATTGCTCAAGGAGATGAAGCTAAGTTGTTTAGCTTCATGGAGGACATGTTCAATAAGTTTTTTGCTTATTCTGTTTGGAAAAAGTTTGCAGCGTTTTTACATTACCAAATGTGGGCAAGCCTTCTTATGATACCGGCAATTTTCATAGGGATTGTGCTATACTTCTTGCTGTGCTTATATGCTTACATAATATTTCTCTCTGGTTTTATGGGTATAGCTTTTCTTATAGCCATTATGCCACTGTTTCTAATTTCTATTTTATTTTCACCGCTGAAAAGTCTATTTGAAGGTTGGATAAAATTCTGCATCAGCTTTTGTTTACAGTCGATTATGATATTTGCTCTCTTGTCATTACTGGCTTCCATTATAATGAATACCTTTTATAGGCAGTTAGGTTTTACTGTATGCTACAATAAATGGTTTGAGGTAAGGTTATGTGCTCCAAAATGGGTGTTTGGTGGTTTTTGTATCGTTGATAAGCAGTACTTTGGTTGGACCCCAGGGCAAATTTTCGTACCTTACACTCTTGGAGAAGCTTCTCCGCTGAACGTAGATAAGAACATAGAAGGTATAGAAAAGATAAGCAGAGAAGGTGGTACAATAAAATTTACTGGCGGTGCTGGGTATATCCCTCTTCCACCGGATTACATTGAAAAAGGGTTTCGTTATATAGATTATCCTTTCTTTAACCCAATTCCTGGTACTAAAGAGAATCCAGCAGACCATTATATTGCAGAAAGTGATATGGTAGTAGATAATAGCTGTAGTGTAAAAGATTTAGTGCGTTTAACAAATAGTTTATCCCATGCATCAGAAAAAGCTGATATCTTATTATTGATTAATAATATAAGTAAAAAGACAGAAATCTATTGTAAGCAGCCAGGAAATGAAAGCAGGTGTACTAATTACAAGGAAATCATAGAAAAAGTAATTCTACAGCCAAGTTTAAAAAGTGAAATAAAGTCTTTAGTGCAAGATATAATTAGACAAGATGGGAGCTGCCAATCACAGAATTTTTATAAGGTAAATAGAAACTATCAAGAAAATAGTGATTACCAAAGGGTGCAAGACATACAGAGAGGTTATTTAATCAATGCAGGGGAAATCTTTATACTATTCTTGCTTTCATTTTTAATGTTCTCCTTACGCACGTTCGTACAACAAATGGGCTCAAGTATCGCTGGTGGTGGATTCAGCGTTTACAATATATCTAGTATGTATCAGGCATCGCCTTTGACTGGCATAATGGAAGGATTCAAACAGCAGTGGCAAAATTTTGCTGGTAGAGGACTTGAGTCTTTAGGCAGTTGGGTTACTCATTTACCGGATAGATTAGCCGGAGGTGCAGCTAATCTGCTGGGGAGAGTACCAAGAGTTGGAGGAGTGCTGAAATACGCTATTGATGTGCCACGTAAATTTGTAGGTGCTACTATTGAAGCAACAAAATTTGCAACATCACCTAAAAATGACGTTGATAAACTTGAGGAAAAGATCTACAGGGCATTTGGAGTTGATAAGGAAGATATTACACACAGAAGGATCGGTAAATATTTAGATTATTATAAAGGATACGTAGGATCACATTTGGGCTATACAATAGAAGATGCTATGAAGTTTACTTGGGAGCATGGCCTTGATTCTATAGGAGTTAGCCGCCGTACAGGAGAAAAAGATGGTTATCCAAATAACTTACTTTTTAGAGCAAAATCGCATAGGCAAGATTTCTTGAATAAGCTTCATGATGACACCATAGGCCGTAAGAGAGAACCAGAAAAAGACAATCCTGATCAATCAAATAAGGTAGAACGAGAGTTAGGCACGGAACTAGTAAGAGATAACCATGATCAGCCACTAGAAGAAGGCGACCCTCTTCGACTACGAGGGGGAGGTCAGCCAGATAAGGTAGTACGAGAACTAAGCACAGAACAAGAAGACAAGCCTAATCAACTACAGCATGATCAGCCAACAGAAGAAGATAAGCCTAATCAATCAAATGAAGTGACACGAAATTTAGGCACGGAACCAAAAGGCCCAGATGAAATTGATGATTTTGGATCTGCTTTTGAAGGTATGGAAAAACGTGCTGAAAGAGAAGGCAGAAGAAATCAAAATAAAGTTTACAACCTCTCACCACTTTTTGAAATGAATACTCCAGAAGCTGTAGAAAAACGTGCTGAAAGAGCTAGAAGAAAAAAAGAAAGAGAAGATCGAGAAGGTGAAGTTTATAATCTTAAGCCTTTATTTAAAGAACCAAAAAATCCAGAAAGGAAATTACCGGAACCAATGAGGAAACCAGATGCAAAAGGAGATGAGAAGAGGATTGAAGATGAAGACTAATAAAAATTTCAAAGGCCTTGATTATTATAAATTGCAGCAAGACGATAATGGCAATATAAAGTTAAATGACTATGATGATATTTTTAATGCGCGTAGGGCAAGGGTAGATTTACTATTAGACAACACACCAGACAACAATATCGACCTCACTAGGTTAAATAAAGCTTTGAGTGAGAAATTTGTAGATAATCATGGTTTATTGTCTGAATTTGATAAGGAAGACCAAGAAATTGCGCAAGAAAGGCTTAAGGTGTTTAGTATTTTAGAAAGCCTTGAAGACCTTAAAAGCGTGAAAAGTGAGGATCTGTTAGAGGTTAGTTTATTGCTATCAGACCTTAGCTTCATAGAGAGAAATGTTGTACTAAATACCGATCAGAATTCTGATCTAGCAGGATTTAAAAACCTATTTATTGAAAAAAAAGCATCTGGTGAAGAGTATAGTGAAGAAGAATGTAGAGGCTTTCTTGATAATATAGATAAAATCAATACTATAATTAAGTTAGAGTTAGAAAGCAGAATTGAAGGGCTAAATCATGATGAAAAAAATGATCATGATGATTTACAAGATGAGATTGGTCAAGCAATTAATGCAGCAGGCAAATCAGAAAAAGATAACTGATGAGTCTTGTGTTTGTGTTTTTCTTACAAGCGACTCGATAGCTTCTCTCTATTAAACTGCTAAAGCCATATTGACATTAATCATATAGTATAAATAATTAATTATTTTGGAGCTTATTTAATATGCTACGCATCATTGCAGGCAAATATCGCGGAAGAAAAATAACTACAGGTAAGCATTTAGCTGCACGGCCAACTATGAGTATTGTCCGAGAAGCAATATTTAATATGCTTTCCTCAAGAAAACCTATTTATAACTTGAATGTACTTGATTTATTCTGTGGTAGTGGTTCTTTTTCATTTGAAGCGCTTTCTCGCGGCGCTAAACATGCATTTATGGTAGATTCAGATTATTACAATTTGCAATTGCCTAAAAAAACAGCAAAAGATTTTGGAATTACGGACAATGTTACGCTAATTTGCTGCAGTGCTAACTGCTTACCACAACCTATTTCAAAATGTGACATAGTTTTTATAGACCCACCTTACAATAGCAATCTAGTTGAATCAACGTTGAATGGACTAGCTCACTCAGGCTGGTTAAGTGATGATGCATTGATAATTCTAGAGATTAGGAAAAACGAAGGTTTTGAGTGCAATAAAGACTTTAGTATAATCTTGGAACGTATTTACGGTATAGCAAGAATAATTTTTCTTTCTCTATCAACTTAAACTTGTATATGCTTTTCATTGATGGGTTTCAGTTCTATTTCCGTCAAGCTTTTGAAGATACTACTTTCATAGTAGCCTTTTAGCTTAAAATTGCTATTAAATCCACGTTTCAACAAATATTCACGTGCTTCTTCAATAAATTTATTTTCTTTTTCTTCATACTTTTTTATACTACCGTTATCTTCACGATAAACTAAATGTTCTTTATGATCAGCATGAATATTTTTATTTTCACAAACCTTTTCAGGATCGTGCTCAAGTACTTTTCTACCAACAATCAATAGCTTATAAGAAATTTCCTATGATTCCTTTTAAGCGAGTTTTGAATTTTTGAAATGTCATGACATTGTTGATACGGTTATCAAGAAACGATAAAGTATCCGCAAAATCTTCTGAATAATCATTGATAAAAAAAAGTATCGTACTTAAGTACACTCCAGCTAATATTGCTCTTTTTGTATAGTAGTTAAAATCTGTTGATTGGTCATGAATGCCATACCAAATCGCACTAATAGTTCTGTATAAAAGTTTACTAGAAAAATATGTATTTTTTGGTGATACGGAGAATGATAAAACATTTTTTAAAAGTTCTCTATAATTCGGTAGCTTAGCATAGTTTGAAAGGTGTATTTGAATGGCTAACTTTACTCGCTCTCGCACTTTCATATCTTCTAAATTAGAATTCCTTAGTTCAGCTTCCATTGAGCTATTTAAGTCCTCTGCTATGTGCTCCAAAGCGCTATATATTCCATTCTGAAATTTGCAAAAGCTATTAGCTAGATTAAGGTCAGTGCACACCTTTAATAGGGTTTCATCGCTTATCCCTTCAAATGGAATAACCCTAATTAGCTTATCTATTATTAACTTTTGTTCCACGCAACATCATACTAAACAGCATGTGTGATTGTACCTGAGATTTTCAAACATTCTACAAAATGCTTCACCACGTTCCTCGAAATTTTTCCATTGATCAAAAGAAGCACACGCGGGAGAAAGTAATATTGTTACTTCTTCTGCGCTATTTAAGGCCTCTTCAAAAGCCAATCTGAATGCATCTTCTAGATTGCAACATTTAACATAATCTACTTTATTCTCCATAACATTTGCAAAAGCTTCGGTTGATTCTCCAATAAGAAAAGCTTTTCTAACCCTTGTAAAATGCTTGCTTAATGATTCTATTCCACCTTTTTTGCTTCTTCCACCAACGATCCAATTTATGTTTTCATAAGATAAGATCGCCTTTTCGCTCGATTTTGCATTAGTTGCTTTGCTATCGTTCACGAAAAACACATTTCTTATTTTGCCAAGCAGTTCATTCCTATGCCTCAGTCCTGAAAAGGACTTGATTCCATTGATAATAGTGTTGCTATCTACTCCAAGTACCTTACATACGGCATATGTGGCTGCTATGTTTTCTGCGTTGGATATTAGGTTTATTTTCACGTCGCTTACTGATAAGCTATGATTCTCTAATTTTAACGAGATCTTCTGGATCCCAGTGCCCCTTTTGTCATCCAAGTAGCTGACACTGGGATCCAGATAATTTCGATCTATACCAGTAATCTGTTCACTATAATCAAGCAAATTGTTACCTGCCAATGATATTAGATCTCTTGCACCACCCTCTGTCATCTGAGTAGTTGGCAATGGTTTTTCTTTTCTGGATTCCAGCGTCACGCGCTGGAATGACATCGGGGAATATGTTACTGAGATTGGAATTTTGTCTCCAGTGAATTTGTTGAATATATCAGCAGTAATCTCATTGTCACATCCTATTACGGCAACCTCACTACCGTTTATCAGTTTTAATTTAGTTGCTATGTAGTTCTCCATACTTCCATGCCTATCTATGTGATCTGGTGTAATATTGAGCAGTGCTGAAATGTCCACGTTAATTTCATTCATCAACTCCAATTGAAAAGAGGAGAGTTCGATTACATAAATTTCTGCATCTCTTTCTAGATCCAAAACAGGAACGCCTAAATTTCCACCAATAGCTACTTTTTTCCCTGCAGATTTTAATATGTGCCCTATTAGTGATGTAGTGGTTGATTTACCATTTGTTCCTGTGACGCCTATTACCTTCTGGTTCGTAGTTTTAGCTTCAAGAAATAGCTCAATGTCTGATTTTATTTTGCAATCAAATCTCCTTGCAAGTTTTACTATCCAATGTGGCTCTGTTGGCACTCCAGGGCTTAAAACCAATGCACTGATCTCATGCCAATTGTATTCCTTGGGATGAATAAAATTACATTTTTTATACATCATTTTTGCATTTGCTATTTGCTCTTCATGATCATCCCATGCATATATTCTTGCACCACTCTTTGTTAGAGCGTTAATGGCGGATAAACCAGTTTTACCAAGACCAAAAACCGCAACGTTTTGATTTTTGTATTTGTTTAGTTGCACTGCTAGATAACTTATGCGAACCATTTTATAAAGATATCGTACAAACTACAACAGACTTCTTGCATAGGTCACAACTGTCATTCAATAGAAACGAAAAAACTTACTTGACACCCTCCGCCAGTCCCCTTATCATGAAACTGAAGCTATTGTATTTGCTTTCGCCAATCTGCAGATTAAAAGGTAAGGATTACTTAATGTATCGGCGTCTTATGTTCAATTTTTTGCAGTATATAGATACTGTATGTCTTTACAAAACTTCATCTACATCTAGATTTTTATCTAAATAAGCTGAACGCGCTTATAAAGCGTTACAAGACATCAAAAAATGCCAATACTCGACAGAGATAGTAAAAGACTAGCTAACTCGGGGATTCTTTGTCTTTTTTTCTGCTTAGTAAATTTCTTAAACATTTGCAGCGTAGGTTAGTTGCAATTAAAAGCGGCTGAATCTCGCTTGTCAAGCGTTTAAAACATAAAAAACGCCAATATTTTAAAGCGGATAATAACCTCAGGGCTTCTTTTGCCTTTTTTTTCATTTAGTAAATTTCTTAATGTTTATAGCTAAACGACAATCGTCATCCCGCTACTTGTTAGCGGCTGAGATACCGCGAATGAATCGCGGTATGACGGTTCGCGACGGCGTGACGATAAGCTCGTTATCCCGCTGCTTGTTAGCGGCTAAGAGATACCGCGGCAGTATGACGGTTAAGTGGGGTGTCATCCCAGTGTCAGCTACTCGGATGACAGGAGAAGGAGGCTACTTGCATGACACCATTCTTTTTTCTGGATCCAAGTAATCAGGGCACTGGGATGACAAGAAGAGGGCACTGCCGTCATAAAGGAACCAGTGTCAGCTACTCGGATGACAACAAAGAGCTACTTGGATAACAAGAAATATAGGCACTGGAGTTGCAAAGAGTTTGCAAATATTAGTTATTACCTGTAGGATATAAAGAAATTAGTAAGGATTTTAATAGGAATAATATGCCATCTGTTACTTTTATTTTACCTGATGGGAGTAAGAAAAGCTATGAAGCTGCAGAGGGAGAAACTCTGCTCAATTTAGCCCACAGAAGTGATCCAGATCTGCTTGAAGGTGCATGTGAAGGTTCTCTTGCTTGCTCTACATGCCATGTAATTGTTGATCCAAAGTTTTATAATGCTGTAGAAATACATAACCCTATATCTGATGAGGAAAATGATATGTTAGACCTAGCTTTCGGCTTAACAGAGACGTCGAGGCTTGGATGCCAAATAAAAATCACAAAAGATATCGACGGCTTGTGTGTAACCATACCAAGGGGTACAAGAAACATATCATTAGATAAATAGGGGAATCATGCGTAAGATTTTTATCTATATTATCGTCTCTTTACTTTTGTTTATTCCTGTAGCGTATAGTGGTTTTTGGTATTTTTCTGCATGTAAGGTAAAAAATCTTTTAGCTGAAACAATACTATACATTAACGACGAAAAATTTGATATTTCACATGATTTTAGTGGATTTCCTTCTAACCTAATTTTCCGTGTGACAAACCCAAAATTTTCCAATGAGCAATTAACCATCTCATCTGATGCTTTATTGATAAAAAATAGATTGTTTGATAAATCAGTGTATATCTACATACCAAGCAATGAAGTCAATATTGCTGTTCATGGTGATGAGAAAAAGAATATAAAATGCCACACAAACGATAGCAGCCACTTTGTTGTTAGACTAAACGATTTACCATCTTCATTGCGATTCAACAAAAATAGTACCGTGATAGACTATATAGATACACTTCGTTACGAAGATTATGGATTAAAATGTGATGTTTTAGAAAATCAGCAAAGTGTTATAACTGAAGTGAATGATAAAAGCAATTACATTCAATTTCACCTCGATAAAGAACCAAGTGGAAATACTAAACTAGGATTTGATTTTTATACTTATCGGTATAAAAATACTGCAAGTCCTGAAAGTTACCTTAGTATCGACACTAAATTTGATTACGAATTTGTAAACCACATCTCAGCTTCCAGAATTAATTTCAACATAGAGAAATTTTTAATTCAAAGTAATAATTTTTCTCTTGCTGCAGATGGTGGAGTGCGAAATTATAATTTGGTTACGTCTTCATTTAAAGACAAAATCAACGTGGCTATATCAAATTATAAAGAATTAATCTCGTTTATGATTGGTGACTCAAAAACTTCAGATGCGTTTGAAAAATTAATGTCTTCCTTATCAGAAAAAACAACTGATGATGGCATTCAATTTTCAATAAAGTACGATGATGATGTAGGGTCAAGCTTTATTGGAAAGTTATCCACCACTGATTTTATGAACCAGCTCAGTAAAATAACCCAATTAACCAAGGATGAGAGCAGTAGTTAGTTTACTTTTCATATTGATATTCCACTCAGGCGTAAACGCTTTTACTCTGGATAATAAACTCAGAGATAAAAGCATGGAAAAACGAGCAACCAGTTTATTTGAAATAATAAGGTGTCCAATATGTTCTGGCGAATCATTGTCTGAATCTGGATCTCAGATCGCGTATGATATGCGAGAAGCAATTCGTAAAAAAATCAATGATGGATACACAGATGAAGAGATAATCTCAGAGTTAAAAAATTCTTACGGCAATTCAATTATAATCGTACCGCCTATAAAATCTAGCACTTACATTTTGTGGTTTATTCCACTTACAACTCTGCTTATTGGGTGTTTTTTAATACAAAGATACATCAATACAACCACTTAAACCTTTTATATATAGCTAAAGTGACTTAGGTTCTCTAATTGCACATAAGTCAACAATAATTTTCACACAAATCAAAACAGCATATCTTCTCCATAATCCTTGGTAATTTTACATAAGTTAAAAGTAGCATATGGTTCTCTCCGCGGTCTGAGATGACAATAAATTTGTCAAGCCGCATTATACTTGTTAGGCGGAAGTGGACGGCAACATGTTTACCACGAAGTCTAACTAAGTTCTTGCTTGTCCCTTCCATCGGCATTGCTATCTTTATTTTCAATAAAATTATTGTCCTATGCTCTTTTGATGTTTATTGATAATAAAATTCTGTTTTATCAACCAACATCCTATGCATAATTACAGCTAATTTTCTTGCTACTGCTACAATTGCTTTTTTCATTCCTTTTTTCTTCGCAACCCCAGTTTTTTAATTTAAATGTCCTCTTGGTAACTGTAAGCATTGTTTGTGCAGCTTCATATAACATACTTCTACATTCCGCTGGTCCCATCTTTGATATGCTGCCATGCCGATCAACTTCTCCAGAAGAATATTGCCTTGGTGTCAACCCTATATACCCCAGTTGCGGATTAGCCAACGAAGTAAAGCTTAGAAATGCAGCGGCTGCATGGAATATGAAACAAGCGTAGAAAAAATGTGTACCAAAAAATTTATCGGTGATCTGTGGCGAGTATGCTCAATCTCAAATTTGTTTTTCAGAGAGCCAAAAACTGTCTCAATAATCGATCTTTTTCTTAACAAAATCTTCTCATTTAGCGCCATTAATGAGTTTTTCATACCCTTTTTTATACTGGTTACAAGCTTTAACCCTCTATCGAATAATTCGTGAAAAAGATCTTTTTTGATATATCCTTTATCTCCAAACAATAATCCAGTCAATTTCTTAGTTAAATTTGGCACAGGTATCAACGTTGCCTTTTATCACCGTAACCCCTTGAATTTCGCCAGTTTCATTGATTACTAGATGTACCGAAAAACCACCCATAAGTAGTCTTTCCAATCTTTGCCAACCCTTTGAAAACTTTGTTTCTCGAGGTCCTTTTTGGATGGCAAACAGCGATAGATTATGTACGAAATCCCTGTCACTTTTGACTGTTCGCAAAACCATTGCATTAAGAGCGCTAAATACCATAAAACCCGCGATTTTAACCTGATAAACCTACTATAGGATGGCAATTTTGGAAACGCTGATTCGTATAATAATTTCAAATAATGCACATAGAAAATTTTAAAATTGTCGCACTTGATATAGCAATATTATGGTAAAAATCTCTGAATGCGTAATCTCTGGCGTCCTGGTTGGTTTTTTGCCACTTGGTAGAAGTTTTTCTGCAAAATTTTCATCGACTGTATTGCAAAAATCATCGACTATACAAAAGATTTCTGTTACTTTTTCTTTCATTGGTAACCTCCTATTTTAGGAATGAATATCAAATACCTCGGAGTTTACCCTATTTCCTTACCTTTTCTATTTTTTCTAATTTACAACTGGGGTTAGCAGTGCTGTGAGAATGGTTGAAAGCGCAAAAGAAAACCTCTCGGAAGTTAAAAATATACTGGTCGATGCAGGTTATACGGGAGAAAATTTTGCAACTCAAATAAAAACGATTATTGGAGCAACTGTAGAAGTAATAAAACGAAGTGAATTACATTCCTTTGCTGTATTGCCACAAAGATGGGTTGTAGAGCGATCTTTCGCTTGGTTAGAAAAATGCAGACGATTGTGGAAAAATTGCGAGCGAAAACTTAACACTAGCCTACAAATGGTCGTTCTTTCCTTCATTTCTCTTCTATTGAGAAGATTTTAAACAGGTTCTAAATCTTTATTTTAAAAATGTCATATTGACCACCGGTACCTGAAAATACTATTCCAATTGATCAGAGCTATCCATTTCCTTAATTTTTGTAACGTTGTCATAGGAGTACTATAACTTTAGTATCAACTATGTTTTATTGTTTTTGCATCTAAAAAAATTTAGCTTATTCAAGCAGCATTTTGCCTTTTTTTGGATGTAGGGATTTTTTAGGAATTGTCTTCTTGAATTCTATGGTATTTTGTTTAACATTGAAACAAGATTCCAGTGTCAGCTACTTGCATGACATTGTTGGTTAATGTTTTATGGCTTTACGATAGCTATACAACTTATCTTAAAAGCAATATAGTGTTTACTATACAATGAATCAAAGATAGTAAGTAAAGTCTATGGAATTTCAAATCGCTACACATTTTCAACCGGCTGGGGATCAACCACAGGCAATCGATAGCTTAATTGCAGGGCTAAATAGCAATAAAAGAGATCAGGTTTTGCTTGGAGTTACTGGTTCTGGGAAAACTTTTACTATGGCAAATGTTATTGCAAGGACAAACAGGCCTGCATTAATTATGGCACACAATAAAACTTTAGCAGCACAGCTTTATGAGGAAATGAAAGGATTGTTTCCCCATAATGCTGTTGAATACTTCATTTCTTATTATGATTATTATCAACCTGAAGCCTATTTACCACAAACTGATACTTATATCGAAAAAGATTCTGCAATTAACGAAAGAATTGAGATGCTGCGTTATTCCACCGTCTGCTCCCTTTTGGAGCGCAGGGATACGATCGTAGTTGCCAGTGTTTCCTGCATATACGGTCTTGGTTCGCCTGAGAGCTACCGCAGCATGATCATACCGCTTAGTGTTGGAAATAAAATTCGTATTAATGATTTCCTGAGCAACTTAACTGATCTTCAATACAAGCGCTCTGATGCCAGGTTTGAGAGAGGATATTTCAGAGTGCGCGGCGATATTGTTGATATATTTCCTTCCCATTATGAAAATAAAGCTTGGCGTTTATCGTTATTTGGCGATGAAATAGAAGAAATTTCTGAAGTTGATGCTATAACGGGCAATGTTACCAAAGGCGTAAATAAAATCACCATTTTTCCAAATAGCTATTACATAACCCCGCGTGAGGCTTTGTTGCAGGCAATTGAACTAGTCAAAAAAGAGCTGCATGAACGCTTGGATTATTACTACTCGCAAAACAAGATTGTTGAAGCAAAGCGCCTCGAGCAACGCACTAATTTTGATATCGAAATGATGAGAACAACAGGAATATGTAAAGGTATTGAAAATTATTCGCGTTATCTCTATGGAATGGAAGCTGGGGATCCACCACCTACTTTGTTTGAATATTTACCCAAAGACGTAATTTTATTTGTTGATGAGAGTCATGTCACCGTTCCTCAGGTTGGTGCGATGTACAGTGGTAATGAGGCGCGTAAAAAGAAATTGATTGACTATGGCTTCAGGCTCCCTTCCGCTTTTGATAATCGTCCATTAAAATTTGAAGAGTGGGAGGGAGTTAGGCCGCAGACTGTTTACATTTCAGCCACTCCAGGAAAGTATGAGTTGGCAAAGACCAATAATGTATTTATAGAGCAAGTTATCCGTCCAACAGGGCTTATAGACCCAATCTGCATTGTGAAACCAATAGAGAGTCAAATTGATGATGTAATTCACGAGGCACAAGTGACAATAGGGAAGGGATTTTGTGTTTTAATCACTACATTGACGAAAAAAATGGCTGAAAATTTAGCTGAATATATGAGTGAATTGAATATGAGAGTGAGTTATTTGCATTCTGATATTGCTGCGCTGGAGAGAATAGAAATTATATACAAATTAAGATCTAAAGAAATCGATGTTTTAGTAGGTGTTAACTTGCTGAGGGAAGGTCTTGATATTCCAGAGTGTGGGTTGGTTGCAATTTTGGATGCTGATAAAGAAGGATTTTTGCGATCGGAAACTTCATTAATTCAAACGATCGGTCGTGCTGCGCGTAATGCTGAAGGTAGAGTAATTTTGTATGCAGATAAAATCACTGGTTCTCTGGACCGTGCGTTAAAAGAGACCGAAAGAAGAAGAAAAAAACAAGAAGAACATAATATATTGCACAATATTATCCCAAAGACTATAATAAAACCTATATCAAACACCTTACAAGAGAGGGCAATAGCAGAACCGAAAGTAAATACTAATAAGGATGATTTGAGAAAGCAAATGTTAGCGCATGCTGAAAATTTAGAGTTTGAAGAAGCAGCAAGAATAAAAAAATTATTGTAAGGTTAAGTAATATATGATGCTATGGGCATAGCATGAAAGTGTAAATAATTTTATTGATATCTTTATATTAATACTTTTTAAACATTTAGTACCGTGCAATATCTGCAATGGATGAGAAAAACTAACACCAGTGCTTTCAGGGTCAGGGATTTTGGCTCCAACCCTAATAAAACACTTGGGTGGCTTAGGACGGTGGATTAGGTACAAACCGCTTATACAAAAATTTCTTCTTGCAAGAGTTTCTTGATCTTAGGAGAATCTATCTTAGAACTTAGAAGACAGTTATCACTAATTTTTTGATTACTAAAGAACTTGTGAAGTAAGCGTACTATCTCCTCAGGAGAACCTGATTGTACTTGCTCCTTCTCCTCAGGAGGAAGAACTGAGCACACTTGCTCTTTTGCTTCAGGAGAAGAAAGAAGTGAACACAGCCCCTCACTATCAACATAAAGTAAGTGTAGTAACTTCTCGTACCCAGGAGGAAAAAAGTTGGCGTCTAGCTTCTTCCTCATCTCAGGAGAAAGAACTTTGCGTAGTTCCTGCCTCTGGCTAGAGGTAAGAGATGCTTGCCTCTTTGGTCCACCTGGCACACCTCTATGCGTAGAAGAAGCCGGGTTTTTAAGTAGATTTTGAGCAGAATTTAATAATTCACTAAGCATATTTCCAAGTTTAACACCTATTGACAGGTTCTGCTGAGATGAATCACTAAACTCTTCAGTAAGCGGCGGTGACTGTCCCCGCTCAAGCGATCCTAAACCACTATCTTTAGAAATTTTAGAATTACGGTCCCCGGGCACATTTGGCTTGCTTACGGCATCTTGTGGCAAGGGTTCTGGAATACCACCATTCGTTTCAGAACGTAATACTCGTATTCTTGGTCTATTGCGAAATCCGCCATCATCTGGTTCAGTAACAGGAGAAGTCACTCCTGAGGGTGGATTATTTTTTGCTCTTCTTTCTGAGGCAGATCGTTTAGACAAAAGTGGTTTTTCAGTTACAGGAGTTTCAGGAGTACTTCGCGTTGTATCACGCCCTTCATCATGTCGCTTAAGGTTTACGCCATATTGCTTCTTAAAAGGTGAAGAGAGCAATTTTTTTATTTTTTGAACACCACCCCCATGTTTCTTCTCCGGAGATTCACTTTCTTGTGACTTTGCGTCAGAATACTCATCACTACTTTTTTGATCACTTTCATCAGTAACTTGCTGTTTTTCAGATTCCTTATTAGAAACCTCAAGATTTAAGAATGTTGAACTATCCCATGCTCTAAGAGAAGGAATCGATGATGATCCACAGGTCAAAGATGGCTGTAATTGATCACCAGTGGATTGACTTAGATCTATTTCCCCGGAAGATAGCTGTGATTGATCACCAGTGGATTGACTTGAATCTATTTCCCCCGGCACCAACTGAAACAGCCCCCCTTTTCCTTCCTCTCTTTCTGATCCTTGCCTGGGAGGCCTCTCTAACCCTTCACCACGACTTCGCTTGGGCAACTCCTGTTTCGGTGATGACAATTCAGTTAAGCCAGAACTTGGACCACCACTTGAAGAACCAGAATCCTTAAGTTGTGGAGGTGAATCACCAAGACCACTATCTCTATCTTCTTTAGATTCAAAAAACCTATGTCCAGTTTGTTCAGGCGGTGTTCTTGGTGGCTCAGGCGATAATAACCCATGCCGACTTCTAAAATTCTCAAGATTAACTGCAAATTCAAAATGTCCGTTTATTTGATTATATGCAATTGGAGACTGCATAATCACAGGAAGTAAAAGAGCAATCTGTTTATTAGAGAAAGCATATATTGATCTTCCAGTAGTGAATTGTGTACTCTCAGTTTTACCTGTAATATCACTTAAAACAATGTCACCTAAAATCTCGTAAAATTTTTTCTTAACCTTATATGCATCTTCCTCACTCAAAGGAACCACCTGACCATTTACTTCTACTAAAGGTATAAGAGCAAAACTATGACCACTCTTTATTTTGTCTTTATTTGTAAACACATCATATTCGTAACCTTCAATAAACTTTCCTGTTATTTTAAAAATTAAATCATTAATAGCATCTTTGCAATTTTCAACTTTGGAATCTATGTTGCCTGGAGTTTTAAAATCAAACGCTATTCGCTCTTTAACATATCTTACTATATCCTTGATGACATTAATGTCGGTAATATCTTTAATATATAACTTATTATCTCTTTGTTCATAAAAAATTGAACTATTATTAAAACCACATTCCTCCAATCTTGAGTTAAATGCTTTAACATATATATCCTTAAATATCCCAAGAAGTTTTGAAGGATTTTGATTCCCTTTCTCCTTAAAATACCTGTCACTAAAAGATATACAGTATAGATAAGGAGAAGATCTATCTGTTCTTTCTAGCTGCACAGACCTTCTCACACATTTTAAAGCTTCTTCCTCTGTCATTCCTGCCATTTTTTCTAGATACTCAATAGCTCTTGTTCCCACAAGCTGCTGAAACTCATTAGCAAAATGAAGCTTCAAGTTATGGATTACTTCACCATCCATAAGATTTGCTAGCTCTACTACTTTCACATTTTTATTTATAAACTTCCCTTTTTTATTAAAACCGACATCAAAAACAAATGGAAAACAGTTTAAGTTATAGAACCCATCTGCTGCCTCTTCAGTACCATAGTGCCGATTTATTATCTCCTCTCTCACCTCCTTCAAATATTTCTTTATATTTCCATCACATCCAAATGAACTGACAATCTTATCATTTTTTCCTTTCGTTCCACCCTGCACAGTAAAATTAGTATAAATATTATCAGAAAAATAATTATTTAAATTAAACGCGTTAACTAGTTCTGTTACAAAAATTTTTGTTGGCATAACCACTCCTATTAAAATTACTGTAAAATGATATTATTTATTATTACCTTTACTGCTACCGGTACCAGTAGAGCTACACTTATCCATTCGCGTATCAGGTTTATTACTTTCACGTTCCCGCATCTCTTTCTTATACTGCTCACGTATTTCCTTATTAGGACCGTTATATTTTTCATACCTGCTGCTTGGAATCCAAGAACCATCAGGTTGAGGTCCTGATTTGCTTTTTTTATCGTTATTACCATGCATATTAACCCCCAAGTAAAAATATTATGTAACCAATATACTAAAAATAAATTGTAGTGCAAGCACTTTTTTTTATATTTTTTAGTATAAATTTTATTCACTCTTTTTTCATAAAACTCGAGTTTCTAGATTCCAGTGTCACGCACTGGAATGACAAAAAAAGACGCTGAATGACACTCGTGTTTCTTTATGTCATACCAAATGCCCATAGGATATCATCCTAGAGCTATAACCATAAGACGTCATCCAAGTAGCTAACACTGATTCTTCACAATTTCATCAAAAACACTCCCTCTTAACATAAAACCCTACATTTATCAAACCTAATGCACATCCTGGATTCCAGACTGGAATGACAAAAGGAAGCACTGGCTCCTGGATTTCAGCATCCATTACTCGAATGATACCCTCCTTTGTCATCACAAATAACCCATAGGTGTCATCCCAGTACTGAGATCTAACTACCTCCATGATTATGTCTTTCCTACTGATTGACCTTCTACAAAATTATTAGCTTTTGGACCAGTAAGTTCTGATGAAACTTTTGCTTGAGCATTATTTACAGAACCTTCATTCTCAGCACCATTCCAAACACCCACTTTAAAATTGGCAAGTTCTTTTGCAAATTCAGCGCAAAGGTTATTCGTTTCTTGTTTATTAGCAGACTTGTTTATTGGTGCTTCTTCTCTTTTAACCTTGTCAAGGTCAGCCGCTTTAGGCCTGGTTGCATCAGTAGATTCAGGTCCTGGTACAATATTGCTAACATTACCACTCCTTTCCCTTTTCTGCTTACTAGAAAATTTTAAAGTGCTTTGAACAATTTTTGGCCCCATCTCCGTCGCATTCGTTGCAGGCTTCTTCGGTGGACACACCTCTTTCTTCGGTTCCTCCGGCTTCGCTTTTTTCTCTTCATTCACTTTTTCTGGTTTTTGTGAATTTTCATGAGATTTTCTTTCAAGCTCAGCAAGACGCAATAGATGTTTCAAAGGATCTGACGCAATTTCAAGTTCTGGTTTGCTCAGAACAACCGGTCTTACAAATCCGGGTGAAACTTCAAAAAGGAAAACTGGCACTTTAGGTTTTTCTCTTTCATCTACCTTTATTTCTACGTCTTTACGAACTTCTTTATTTTCTTCCTTTAATGATGTTTTTTCTGCTTTTTTATCTTCTTTTTCTGTAGATGCCTCTACCGCAGCCGCCAACTCAACTCCAAACATCTCTGCGAACATTGTAACAATCCATCCGACAACGGCCATCTGTAACCTGAGTTTCAGATCTTGCAATGCAGTTAATCTTTCTAACGCCCTTGCAAACTCTTCTTCTGATAACTCACCACTGCCTAATTTCTCCTGCAATTCTTTTATCTCTTTGTCCAACCTCTGATTGAAACTTAAATCGCGTGCAAAAATCTTCTTGATTAACTCCTTAAGCTTATCACGCAAAAACTTAATTATCGAAAGAAGCCAATTTTTTTCTTTCTTCTCCTTGAGCATTTGGTAGATTTTCGGATCATCTACATCTACTTCAAAAAGGTTGAAGAGAGATTCAAAGAAATTCCAGAAATCTCCGAGTACTCTTCCTTTTTCACCAGTGAAGTAATCCTCATCATCACCTTCTCCGATATGTAGCTCTGCTTGAGATGAGATTTCATCGATACAACTAGAAGCCTGACGCTCACACTCGAGCCTCCTGAGCAAATCTTGTCTGGTGAGCTCCTCTACGCACTGCCTCTATTGCTCTGATATAGCTAAAGTGACTTACGATAATTTGAAAAACAAAAATTCGTCATTCCGCTACTTGTTAGCGGAATCTATACCGCGAATGAATCGCGGTATGACGTAGGACTGCTGTCATCCCAGTGCGTGACACTGGGATCTCGTTCCTTAACTTTATAGTGTAAATTATTTCAAATTGTGTCTAGCTGCAAGTATAATAATTTCCATTTATAGATAAAGTATGTTGCAAATGTTATGCCAAAGAGTATAATAAAATCTATATCAAATACTTTACAAGAAAAAGTGGGATAGAGGCAAAAGCAAATATTAATAAGGATAATTTAAGAAAAGTGCATGCTAGAGTTTGAAGAAGCAGTAAAAATAAAAAATATTATTGAAAGGTTAAATAGCACATGATATAATATATATATAGTGTAAAAATGTAAATAATTTTATTGACATCTTTACATTAATAGTTCTTAAATATTTAGTACTGTAGAATTAAATTATTAAGTTTTATGAAGGAAGTAAAAATGGTGGAAAGCTTTTCAGGTAACAACAAAGGCAGTAATTTTATTGAGGAGGCAAAAATAATGGAAAATTTTTCAGATAATAACGGAAACGGTAGCTCGATCTTCCAAGGAAAAATCAGGGAGCAAGATTTCTCTGCAGAGCAGAAGCTAAATGAACTAAAAGCAGCCATAGAGGAGCTCACCAGACAAGATTTGCTCAGGAGGCTCGAGTGTGAGCGTCAGGCTTCTATTTGTATCGATGAAATCTCATCTCAAGCAGAGCTACATATCGGAGAAGGTGATGATGAGGATTACTTCACTGGTGAAAAAGGAAGAGTACTCGGAGATTTCTGGAATTTCTTTGAATCTCTCTTCAACCTTTTTGAAGTAGATGTAGATGATCCGAAAATCTACCAAATGCTCAAGGAGAAGAAAGAAAAAAATTGGCTTCTTTCGATAATTAAGTTTTTGCGTGATAAGCTTAAGGAGTTAATCAAGAAGATTTTTGCACGCGATTTAAGTTTCAATCAGAGGTTGGACAAAGAGATAAAAGAATTGCAGGAGAAATTAGGCAGTGGTGAGTTATCAGAAGAAGAGTTTGCAAGGGCGTTAGAAAGATTAACTGCATTGCAAGATCTGAAACTCAGGTTACAGATGGCCGTTGTCGGATGGATTGTTACAATGTTCGCAGAGATGTTTGGAGTTGAGTTGGCGGCTGCGGTAGAGGCATCTACAGAAAAAGAAGATAAAAAAGCAGAAAAAACATCATTAAAGGAAGAAAATAAAGAAGTTCGTAAAGACGTAGAAATCAAGTTAGACGAAAGAGAAAAACCTAAAGTGCCAGTTTTCCTTTTTGAAATTTCACCAGGATTTGTAAGGCCAGTCCCTCTGAGCAAACCAGAGCTTGATCTTTTACCAAAGCCTATAATGCCTTCTATATTTAAGGAGGTTATAAACAATGAGAACCGCGAGGAAACAAAACCAAAAGTAGAAGAAGAGAAAAAAGCGAAGCCGGAGGAACCGAAGAAAGAGGTGTGTCCACCGAAAGCTCCGGAGGAGGAGAAGCCAAAACAAGATCAGCGAAAAAGAGGTGGAAAATTTAAACTTGGTGATAGGAAATCAAGAAAAATCAATCGGGATAGCTTTCCTGCACACAATTATCCAATTGGTGATTGGCAAGAGCAAGCTTCTAATGGAAAGTCTAATGCTAGTACTGCTCAACCACCAAAAAGATTGATTGATGATGTAAAAGTTAATAATCATGTGGATTCAATAGGAAAGGCACCAGAAAAAGCACCATCGAGGGGATAGCTAGTGTTAGCTTTAGATGACAAAAAAGACTGGATCCCAGTGTCTGGGCACTGGGATGACAAGAAAAAGAGGTACTGGTATGACATTAAAGAGTAGGGATTGATGGCAAAGAGAAATACAGGTGTCATTCCAGCGCGTGACGCTGGAATCTAGAAAACTGAATTTTATGAAAAAGAGTGAATAAAATTTTTTGAAAAAAAATATAAAAAAGTGCTTGCACTTAATTTTATTTTTAGTATATTAATTACATAATATTTTTACTGGGGGATAATATGGATAGTAATAAAGGTTCAGGTTATGAAAAACGAAAATATGGCGATAATAATGCACCAGGAGGAGGAAGAATTAGAGCGGATGCTATAGATCCAAGGAGAGTTGATGACTTTACAGAGAGAATTAAGCGTGAGGAGGAGAGAAGGAAGCAAAATCAATCTAGTGGTCAAGGTAGTGGCAGAAGTGGTAAGTAACAGTAAATTTATGGTAATTTGAATAGGGAGGGATATTATGCCTAATATAATGAATCAAGAATTAGTAAGAGCATTTAACATTATTCTTTGTCATAATGAGGTTGCTATTACTAATCTTACCGTACAAAGCACAGATCAAACTTTTTTTAAGAAGGAAGATCGTATTGTTATCTCATTTGATAAAAGTATGGATGCTGATCAATGCATGAAGTATTTAAACAATATGAAAGGAAGGATAGTAGAAACATTCTGTGGAAATGAAAGTACTGCTAGTTTATCTTTTGATATGAAATCTTTTCCTTTTAATTTCAATCGGAGCCAATTGGTAGATAGTAATGGAAAGTATAGATTTTCAGTGCCGATAGATCAAAGTATAGTTTTCAATCTAAAATGTTTGCTAGCTAATGGGCTTGCGAGAGACATCACAGGTGCTATGGGAAGAGATTTTGGTTTAGAACATGTAGAAGGGTATACATCTGATGAAAGCTTTGACAGGAAATCTTATCTATATTGTATGCGTTTCTATGATAAAAGGTTACAAGAGTATTTTATAGAGTCATTCTCAGCGACAGTAAAAGGTTATAAAAATAGTCCTAAAAGAACTGATGGTTTCTTGAAAGTCAAGGACAATTGTGTGTATATAAAGGGGAGCATCTTTAATAAGGCTAAGTTCATTAAGGACATAGTAAAACACAAAGCATCTTTGGAATGTCGTGATTTTGAGGTTACAAGTGCTGAGGATGAAACTGTTGAGAATCTAAAGTTTCCAGTGATTGATTTGTCTCGTAAAGTAGGTATACCAATTAATTCTGTACTTCATGTTTCTTATACAGGCAGTGGTGAAAATTCAGTTCTTATACCTGCTGCTAAGGAAATTATTGATAATATTATATATTATAAAATTTTAAGCAAGGAACAAGCGGATGATATTAATAAAGTATTTGGTATGACCGTGTTAAATAATGTTGAAGATTGTATTTCACCAAAACATCTACCAGTATTTGGCAGGAGAGGAATATACGGAATAGATTTTGCTAATCAAGACATTTCTTATTGTGTGCTGAATAAAATCATGGAAAGCTCTGTAATCAACAAAGACCATGAACTGTCCATTGACCCTGAGCTTCCTCGAACGCTATTAGCTGAACCATCACCGACACGGGGGTGTCCCAAGCAAAGTCGTGGTGAAGGGTTAGAGAGTCCTCCCAGGCAAGGATCAGAAAGAGAGGAAGAAACAGAGCCTTCTCTGGGGGTGCTGGGGGAAATAGATCCAAGTCAATCCACTTGTTCTCTTAGAGCATGGGATAGTTCAACATTCTTAAATTCTGAGGTTTCTAATAAGGAACCTGAAAAACAGCAAGTTACTGATGAAAGTGATCGAAAAAGTAGTAATGAGTGTTCTGAAGCAAAGTCACAAGATAGTAAATCTCCGGAGAAGAAATATGGGGGTGGTTGGCGTTGTAGTAAAAGAAAGTCTGATGGTGTAACTTCACTTTTTAGGCAAAATAACAAAGGACGTGGTTCGGTGTATTCGATATCTTCAAGTGTAAGTGTTCCTGGGGGTCCTGTAACTAAAAAATCATCTGTGTCTAAGCTATTTTCTTCATTCCCAGCTAGAATAAGAGCAAGAAGTAATCCATCCTCAGCGGTGACTTCTCCTATGCATGAAGGTGGACCAGAGTGGCAACAACGTCTTAATCCTGATCAGAGAGAGGAACTACGCCCATTTCTTTCTCCTGAGGAGCGAAAGAAGCTAAACTCCAACTATTTCTCCCCTGGGGAGGAGTGGCATTTATATTTGACGCGTACTCTTTCGGGGAAAAGGGAGCTAAGCAGATTTCTATGTGAGAGTAAAGAATCACAGTTACGGCGACTTGCAGAAGCACAATTATCGTCACCTGATAACTCTAATAGAGATAGTGGTTTTTCTTCTATGGGATCGCCTGCTTCTCCTGTTGTACAACATAAGGGAAGTGCCCCTTTAAAGGTTACAGAGTGTAGTGTGCAACAGGTAAACTCACATTCTGTAGAGCGTACGTGAGAAGCTTTGGGGAAATAAATTTAGGTTTTTAGATATATCTTAACCACCTAAATGGTTTATTAGGGTTGGGGCCAAAGTCTTTGACCCTGAAAGCACTGGTGTTAGTTTTTCTTGTCCATTGCAGATATTGCGCGGTACTATCCACTTGATCATCATGGCGAGCTTCTGGGAACATTAAAATTTCGTACTCGAAATCGCTGAGCCATACTGCTTGCTGTGGCAAAAAAACCCTACCAGACTCTATCACCGGAACAATTTTGAGTGAGTTTGTCATTGTGTGGAATTATTTCGATAATCGGTAGATCGCTATTTGCCTTTAGCTCTTGTGTTAATTGCTGACCACTTGTTTTTGCTTCAATCAAAATTGCGTGTGGCGTCCATCTTGCAGCTAGTGACAGAACTTGCTCTTTAAGCTTTGGATACTCAAGCTTTGCTCGATATACATCAAGTAGATAGAATTTATTATCTATTTTTGCCCAGGTGGTGCAGACGCTAAAGTCGCTGGAATCGTTTGTTGAAACTGCAGTGTCCCAGCTTTGAGTTACATGTGAGAGATTATCAGGGAAATTTTTATAGCGCTTTAGCCACTCTTGTTTTATTATACCGCTTGAAAGTGGTAGAGGATTTTGTTGGTATTGAGCAGCAAAAGCGTAACTCCCGAGTTCAACTTTTATCATCTCAACTTCTTCTCTTCCTCCCTCCAGGGGATATAATAACTCATTCTCTTCTCTTGAATATAAACCTTTTTCTTGTGTTATAATTGAGTCGATTATCTCCACTTTTTCAGAAATCATTGGCAAACAAATGTGATGCCATATGTTTTTTGGCTTGGATAAGAGGTGCCCTGTTAAGTCTTCCAGGTGGAGCCTATGCATCACAAGCACAATTACTCCTTTTTTTCTATCGTTGAGTCTCGTTACTAAAGTCTGATCGAACCAGTTTGTGGCACGTTTTCTAAATGTTTCACTCAAAGCTTGAGCAGGGTTAAGCGGATCATCCACAATAATAAAGTCACCACCTTCACCGGTTAATGTTCCTCCAACTGATGTTGCGATTCTAAATCCTCTCTGCACTGTTTGGAATTTATATTTAGTGTTCTGGTCTTTGGATAGTTCTACCTCTGGAAATAGTTCTTTATACCAATCAGATTGCATTATGCACCTGGTATCGAGCGAATGTTTTTCACTAAGCAACTTAGAATAACTTGCAACTATTATTCTTGCAGTTGGCTGATTTCTCAGTATCCATGCGGGCCACGCAACACTCATACATATGGACTTCATTGAACGCGGAGGCATATTGAATATTATGCGCCTTACTTCGCCAGCATTCGCTGCTTCCAGCCTGTCTGCTATGACTTTTATGTACTGATAATCATTATACTCACATCCCGGCACCACTGTTTGAAAGCACAGTTCAATGAATTTTAGAAAATTTATATTATCCATATGTGTATTTTAGTGAATGGAATGTAGACTTTAATAGTTTTGATTTGTCTTGTAAGATTGAGGTGTTATAATGACAGGCTTACAATGCTGCTAATTTAGTAAATAACCTACGAGTGCTATTTCTTCAACTTTATCGAAGTAAAGAATTGATTTCCATTGCGGTAAATGAGCAACATTATTGAATCTTTACCGTTTTTCTTTACTGCTGAATCAACTTGTTTTTGAAAATCATTAGTATTTTCTATATCGGTTCCATCTAATTGGATAATAATGTCTCCTTTTTTAATACCACGCAGCGTGGCATTACTGTTACTATCTACATTGGTAACTATCACACCTTTTGTAGGATTACTTTCTTTTGATTCTTTTGGCAGATTTGAAACAGTTAAACCGGTTACATAATCAGATGTTGATTTATTTTCTTCTTGATTGTTATCTTGGCCATCATTTGTAGATTCTCCGATCACAACTTTAATATTAACCTCTTTGCTCTTTCTAAGTAACTTAACTTGCACTTTTTTCTCAGGTCCAGCTCTTGAAACCATTTGAGGTAATTGTGTCATTCTATCGATTTTTTTACCGTCAAATTCTAATAATATATCACCTACTTTAATCCCACTTTTTTCTGCAGGACTATCCTTTACTATACTTGCAACCAATGCGCCTTTTATATCTTTTAAACCCAAGGACTCAGCAAATTCTTTCGTTATAGGCTGAACTTGCACACCAAGCCAACCATGTTTTATTTTTTTGCCACTTTTTAATGTGTCAATAATTGACATAGCTAAATTAGATGGTATGGCAAAACCTATACCCACGTTGCCGCCAGACTCAGATGGAGAATAGATAGCAGTATTAATACCTATAACTTTTCCATTTAAATCAAATAACGGTCCTCCAGAGTTACCCCTATTAATTGCAGCATCAGTTTGAATAAATTCATTCATAGTGCCAATACTAATGTCCCTGGACCTTGCAGATATAATTCCTGTGCTTACAGAGCCACCCAAACCAAATGGGTTACCTATTGCCATAACCGTATCACCAACCCTTGCTTTATCAGAATCACCAAATGCAACAGAAGAAAGATCTTTATCAGAATTAATCTTAAGCACAGCAAGATCAGTTCTTGCATCATAGCCTAAAACTTCTGCTTTGAAATAAGTATTATCGTTCATAGTAACTGTGATATCTTGGGCGTTTTTAATAACGTGATAATTTGTTACTATAGTTCCACCTTTATCTATAATAAACCCAGAACCAAGCAACACCACCTCTCTGTTAACACTAGGGCCCCTATCCATAAAAAACTGATCAAAATGCTCAAAAAACTCTCTAAAATCATCAAAAAAATTATTTCCTGGCATAGATGGAACTCTAGTTCTGCTGTTATTTTCTTGTTTGATGATTTGTTCGCTTGAAATATTTACAACCGCAGGAATGAGTTCTTCCACTAAATCGGCAAGTCCTTGATTACAGTTGCATGCAGTAGTGCTAGCATCAACGACCTTTTTTGCATTCCAATCAAACATATTAGCATACGAAGAAAACGCAATTAGAAAATATGCAAATATAGATAAAATAAATGCCTTACTTTTCATAAATTATTTCCATCCTTTATTTAAAATATCTAAAAAGTTATTGTTTGGTGAAAGTACAAATTTAGTATTATTTTCGGCAAATGATTTACTGTAAGCACTCATAGAGCGATAAAAGTTAAAGAACTCTTCATCAACTTTAAATGCCTCATTATAAATCCTAGTTGCTTCAGCATAACCACGACCCCTTATTTCGTACGATTCTTTTACTGCACTGGAGATAATTTCCCTTTTTAATTTATCAGCTTTTGATCTAACTTCCTGCCCAGCTTGCTCTCCTTCTGCTCTAATTTCTTTTGCTTCTTTTTCCCTTTCAGTTTGCATACGGCGAAATATTGCAGAACTATTTTCTTCTGGTAAATCTGCTCTCTTAATTCTTACATCTATTATTTCTATGCCAAATTTTTCAGCTTCAGAATAAACTCCACGCTGAATCAATTGCATAACCTCTGATCTTTTTTCATTCAACAAGCTAATCAACGAAAATCTGCCTATATTTTCTCTTATGTGTGCTTCTATAACCGGATATAATCTTCTAACCAGACCTGATTCATTCCTCACAGCCTGGTAAAAAGTAACAGGATTTGTTATTTTATATTTTGCATACGCATCTACTATAATACGTTTTTGATCCGCTGTTATCACTTCCCTTGGGATCTTATCAGGACTTAAATCTAAAACTCTTTTATCAAGAAACTCTACACTATTTATGAATGGCAACTTAAAATATAAGCCACTTTCCCTAACATCCCTTACAACTTTACCCAGTTGTATAACTATTGCTTGCTTTGTTTCTTGCACAACAAATATTGAATTAGATAAAGCAATCAATAAAACAACAAATACAGAAACAAAAACAATTTTAATATTACTACTCATGGTTATTTTCCTAAATTTGTAAGAGGTAAATAAGAAAACATACCTTTCAGATCATCAGTTACAACAACTTTGTCTACCTTACTGAAAATATTTTCCATAGTTTCAAGATAAATACGATTCTTAACGAGAGAAGGATTCTGTCTATATTCCTCATAAAGAGATAAAAAGCGATTTGCATTACCTTTTGCTTCATTTATTATTTCATTTTCATATGCTTGTGCATCTAATTTTATCTTTATCGCTTCACCCTTTGCTCGAGGTATAATATCATTATTATAAGCATATGCTTCGTTTATAGTACGCTCTTTGTCTGCACGAGCACTTTGTACATCTCTAAATGAGCTAATGACTTTTTCTGGTGGATCAATTTTTTTCATTTGAACAGATAAAATCTCTATACCCATTTGGTATCCATCAAGAATCTGCTGCAATAGAATTCTAGTATCTCTAGAAATTTCTGGTCTGCCTTGACCAAGTGCAAAAGAGATCGTATTTTTACCTATTATTTCTCTCATGGCACTTTCAGCAGCATTTTTAACACTGAAACCGGGTTTGTAATCCCGCACTTTGAATAAATAGTCCTTAGCATCTCTAACGCGCCACTGAACCTCGAAGTTAACGTTGACTATATTTTCATCTCCAGTTAGCATCACGCCTTCACCGCGATCTGTATCTCGCCCATAAGAACTACTTACCCCAATTTCTTCACGATTTACTTCCTTAACGTTCACTTTAAAAACCTTGCCAATAGGGTAGGGGAAGTGATAACGCAAACCAGGTGTTTCCGTATTAGAATATTTACCAAAGGTAAGTTCTATACTTTCTTCACTAGGATGGACAATATAAAAGCCAGTGCAAGCATAGAACAGCAAAATAATGAAAATGATGAAATAAGGTTTTTTGCCCCTGTTTCTGGTTAATCCATTAAGAAAGAACCTTATATCAGATACAGCTTTACTTAAAATATCTTCATTATTAGGAGTTTTGTTCCCTACCGGTTTCTTTCCCAGATTCCAAGGATTATTATCATCAAACATAATGATTGATTCTATAATTAATACGCTAATATTACTTCTTTAATAAGAAAATGCAAACATAAATTGCTATTTTATTTACAAATTAATCATCAGGATGGAAAACATGATCGTACACTTCCTTTTCTCTATGTAGTATGGTTGACTCTATGGAATTTTCTGGCTTTTTTTTGAATTCTTTGTTGTCACTCTTTAAGTGCACTACGTCTTCGTGAAAATGGAAATGATAGCTGAATAATAAAACCATTATTATTAAAGTTATAACAGCCAAAAAGATGAGTGTTCTTTTTCTATACCTCATAAATGCTGCAGCTTCTTGACCTAATTTTCCACACTATCAAAAAACACGTCAAGCGAAATTATTTGAAGACAAATAAATACTGGCAATCAATTTAACACTAACTTAAGAATCAAGGAATACAATTATAATATATTTAATTAATAGTGAGGTTTAAAATGTCACCTAATGAAAAAAATTCTGTTGTAACTGAACAAGGAAATGATCTTGGTTTGAATAAAACGACGCAAGATTCATTAAATTTAGAGGCTGCTAAGGATCCCAAGAAGCTAAAAGAAAGAATTACTGACCTGTTAAAAGGGGATACAGAATTCTCTAAGATGAAACAAGGAGATAAGATTCTTGTAGTAAGTGCAGCAAGTGGATTATTTACGGCAGTACTACCACTTTTGGCAGTTGGTGCAACACTTGCTATACCAGGTGCTATAGTTGGTCTTGCTTTATATTTCGCTGTAAAAGTCGCTGTAAAAACAGTTCAATCTGGATATAAAGGGCTCAAATGGTCAGCAGAAAAAACAGTTGATGGGGCGAAATATACTGCCGGGAAAGTTAAGGACACGTCAGTATATACTGCAGAAAAAGCAAGAGAAGGTTATTATTCAGTAAAAGGAGCTATAAGTTCTGTGGGACGAGCAACAAGAGAGAGAACTGGTGCTACGTTAGGAAAAATGGGGCGCAGTTTAAGTAATTTAAGTAAAAGTATGTCTAGTTTAGACGCCATCCCATATTCAATAGATAACGAAGGTCAAACTGTTGTTTTGAAAACAGAAGAAAAAACAAGGAATTTCAATAGTGTAAAGGAGATGTTTATTAAGGAAGTTCTTGAAGACAAAGCCGTGAATAGCTTTGCTTTAACTAAGGAAATATTTTCTAAGCTGGGAGAAAAAATATTAGAGAAAGCTTATTCTGTTGATGGTCAATCAGGTTTCCAAAAGGACCAGTTGATCAATCAGTTGAAACAGCAAGCAGATTTTGTCAATAAATTATACGCTAAGAAGTTGCAAAGTTTGTTATCTAAAGATAATAACAGTCTTTATGAAATTTTCTCTGACCATCACGATGAAATTAAGAGGATTGTTAAAGAGTGCAAAATAGAGCATAAACTTTCTAACTCCATAGAGAACCTTAATGAAGTAGCAGGAAAGTATGGTATCAGAAAAGGTTCAATGCAATCTTTTGAAAACAGCTCATCAAGAAGCAGTTCAATGAGTTTTCTAAATTCTGTAAGTACTGACAGTACCATTAGCAGTGAAGCGGAATTGTTAAATCCTGCAAACCATAAAGAAGTGAAAACAGCTACTTCACTTTGGGATAAGGTTTCATCACCTTTCAAAAGTGGCAAAAAGTCAGAAAAAACTTCTGAAGTTAAATATCAAGTTCTTTCTGAATCAGACACGTTGCCTAGAAAAATAGGAAATAGCACTTTTTACGTTGATACTCCTACTCCAATTGAGAATACTAATAAAACTGCAACAATAGGAGGAAGACCAGGAGTTGCACGACGTAATAGTACTAGCAACCTTACTAGGGTAGAAACTCCAGAAGTACCAACTAGAAGCGCCTCATTGACTAACTTAAATGGACAAAGTTCTTTCAGTGAAGATGTTCTCAGTGATCCTAAAGTAAACCAATATCTTGGTAATTCGAATAAAGGAACTCTAACTCGCAGTAATTCTTTTGATAGTGCAAGAGGTTCATCTGGTCCTTCTACACCAACAAGCTCATTAGAAAGATTGGAACAATCTTTCAGTAAAGATGAAGTTGGGGCAGCAATGGAGAAAAACTTAAAAGAATTTAGTTTAAGTGCTAAAACTGAATCTACATTACACAATTCTTTTAGTAATCGTAATGGTTCTGATAGTGGATTCAATTCACCAACTTCTTCTCCAACACATACAATGTTTACTGAAAATGGCAAGGCAAAAACCCAAGCTGACTTAAGAAAGACAGGTCATCTGGACAAACTGGTGGGACAGCCTTCTACGAAAGTAGCTGTTGACACTGACGTTCAACAGCAAGCTGCACAAACAGCTGTGAAAACGAACTAAACAAAGCTATCCACCTTCTCCAAAAGGATGTTACTCATTGAGTAACATCCTTTTTTGTTTTTAAACTATAGAAAAATCCTAGATCCCAGCGGTATGCGTACAACCGTATGAACATTGTGATTTCTCTGCTAGGAAAGGTGTCATCCCAGTGCTTGACTACTTGGATCCAGGAAAGTTTGCTTGTTTACAAGCAAACTAGCATAGAAAGTGGTTACAACGTTTTCGATGAGATTATATGGAAAACTGGATTCCAGTGTCAAGCACTGGAATGACATCACAGGGGCACTGGGATGACACCTTTACGTTTGAGGCAAACTAGCTATAACACTTAACATACTACCTTTGCAAACAAATGTTCATACAGTACGCGCTGGCGTTATTTTGTCTTGATGAATAAACCTGAGTGGAGTATAGTAGCAATGCGTTTATATAGATTCTAATGAATAATTTAGTTTTCAACTTTTTCAAATTTAAATGAGGCTAAAACTATTTCTGAAGAATTGTTAAACGAGAAGTTAATTGTATGTGTAACTGAAGTAAATTCTCTGTATTTATGGAAGGGTGAAATTAACAGTGGTTGTGAAGTAGTGGCAATTATGAAGAGCAGGAATGATCAAGTTGATAAAATTGTAGAAAAAATCGAAGCAATGTATTCTTATGATCAGCCAGCTATTGCTGTGATGCCCATAGAAAAAGCAAATAAATCTTTTACTAATTGGGCTAATAGTGTTATTGATGTAAGTAGTATTGGGGTGTAGCCAAGTGGTAAGGCAGCGGTTTTTGATACCGCCACGCGAAGGTTCGAATCCTTCCACCCCAGCCATATTGAAGTGGGTGTGAAATGATATCACTTTTCTATAAATTAAGATTATTGAATTATATATTAGGTAGTCTAAAAGATATAATTGTGAAACTGTTTCTCTTCACAATGTATCTTTACACATTCAGCATTGTGCTCATGTTTCTCAGCAATGGTTTTTGGTATGCTGTAGAATTTTGCTCTTTCAAAAATGCGTTTTACCGTTTGTTTCAATATTGCAAGTGGTATTATGAAAATAGGGAAGATCTCGGTTACGGAATTTCTATTCGAATATTAGTGGCGTTTCTTACTCCGCATTTTCTCTATAAATTATTACTTGGCACAGGCTGGAAGTCCTTTTTAAAGGGAAAGATAATACAGATACTCAACACAAGAAGAAAAAAGGGTAGTGAGTTCAGTAACAGTAGCAAACCAAGTGGCAGTAGTTATAGTGATAAGAATAATTACAGCAATAACAGTGGTAACAATGAGCGTCAAGCTCAAGATGCAAAGCGAAAAGTAAACATGATAAAGCAGCTATTAATCAAAGATATAGAGGCAACTATAGATAGGAGATTGAATTATATTTTTTTCGGTAAAAGGAGTAAACCTCATTAAGTATATAAAAAGGCTTTATCTAGTAAGGCTTTTTAAGGTTGGCTGTATTTTATTTTTTACGTATACCGGATCACAATCAGCCAATATACATGTGTGCACAAAATCTTGACTAAAGTCTGACAACCAAGAAATTGCCTTACGTTTTTCTACCAAGCTTTCTGTTTTTTTACAGTTACTTGCTGCATCAATCATTGCCTGCGCTATTACTGATTTCCACAGCAAATAATACCTTTGTATATCATCTGACGTACTATTTGTTTCATAGTGGTTAAAAAATTCTTTAAAATTGAAGTTGTTTGACATAATGATACCTCTTTGGATTGAAATTTGAAATGATTTGAGTTTATGTCGCCACAGCAGATTCCGCTAACAAGCAGCGGGATAACGAATTACTTAACCGTCATTACACCGTCATACCGCGATTCATTCGCGGTATCTCGCTAACAAGCAGCGGACCGTCATACCGCCGCGGCGCTAACAAGCAGCGGGATGACGGTTGTCAGGCCAGCGCCCCCATGATGTCATTCAAGTAGCTGACACTGGTTCCTTTATGACGGCAGTGCCCCTATGGTGTCATCCCAGTGTCCCTATGATGTCATCCCAGTGCCCAGACACTGGGATCCAGGAATTTTGATTGGACACTGGGTTGGTAAGCATAAAAGTGTTATGTAAAATACAACGTTCTTGATGGGATTGTGTGAAATGCTGGATTCCAGTGTCTGGGCACTGGGATGACACCATAGGAGGCTGCTTGGATGACAAAAAAAGGAGCACTGGAATGACAGCAATCTACGTCATACCGCGATTCATTCGCGGTATCTCAGCCGCTAACAAGAGATCCCGCTGCGGGATGACGGTTGTCGTTCAGCCATAAACATTAAGAAATTTACCAAATGAAAAAAAAGGCAAAAGAAGCCCCATGGTTATTATCCGCTTTAAAATATTGGCGTTTTTTATGTTTTAAACGCTTGACAAGCGAAATTCAGCTGCTTTTAATTGCAACTAACTTACGCTGCAAATGTTTAAGAAATTTACTAAGCAGAAAAAAAGACAAAGAATCCCCGAGTTAGCTAGTCTTTTACTATCTCTGTCGAGTATTGGCATTTTTTGATGTCTTGTAACGCTTTATAAGCGCGTTCAGCTTATTTAGATAAAAATCTAGATGTAGATGAAGTTTTGTAAAGACATACAGTATCTATATACTGCAAAAAATTGAACATAAGACGCCGATACATTAAGTAATCCTTACCTTTTAATCTGCAGATTGGCGAAAGCAAATACAATAGCTTCAGTTTCATGATAAGGGGGCTGGCGAGGTTTGTCAAGGAAGTTTTTTCGTTTCTGCGGGCTACCTGGTTTTCCTACTGAAATTTTGAAAAATGTAATCTACTCCTATATTCAAATATATCAAGCAGTAATTCAAAATCAGCCATTGCGCCTTTTGCGTTATTATACGCGAGATTGAGCAGCTCTTTGTCCTGATATAAATCAGCAAATTTAAATTCCATACATCCTGATTGTTTTGTGCCTAAAATATCTCCACTGCCTCTTAGCATCATATCCCTTTCAGCAATGTAAAATCCATCTTGTGACTCACACATGATCTTTAACTTTGAAGATGAGCTTTTACTTAAATTATCGTATAATAATACACAAAAAGATGGCTTGTTTCCTCGCCCTACTCTGCCTCTTAACTGATGCAATTGTGATAACCCAAATTGCTCTGCATTTTCTATAATCATGATGGTTGCATCTGGCACATCTATACCAACTTCTATCACAGTGGTTGCAACAAGCAGAGAAAATTCATTCCTTTTGAAGGAAAACATAACTTGATCTTTCTGCTCCTGAGTCAATTTTCCGTGTATTATCCCGACTTTATCAAGAAATGTTTTTTGTAATTCCTGAAAACGCATCTCTGCTGCAGCAATATTGGTCTCTTCGTTTTCTTCTATATATGGACAAATCCAATATGCTTTTTCGCCCCTGTTTATAGCACCTTTTAGCTTTTCAATAACATCTGGCACCCTACTAATGTTCATAGTTACAGTTTTTATTGGCAATCTGGATTTTGGTTTTTCTTTCAAAATTGAACATTCAACGTCACCATACATAGCTTGCTGCAAAGTTCTTGGAATGGGAGTTGCAGTAACGAAAAGTATATCGGCATTTTCTCCTTTTCCTACCAAGCGATTTCTCTGCATCACTCCAAATCGCTGTTGCTCGTCTATGACTGCAAGCCCTAAATTTTTAAATGTAACGTTAGCTTGAAATAGTGCATGAGTGCCAATCACTATATTTAAAACACCACTTGCAAGTTCGTTCATGATAATCTTTCTTTCCTTGCGCGAAGTTTTACCAGTAAGCAGCGCAACTTTTATATCGGTACAGGATAAAACTTCCTCAATCCAATTATAATGTTGCTCCGCCAAGATAGTAGTCGGTGCCATTAGAGCTGCCTGCATGTTGTTTTCTACCACATTTATCATCGCAAAAAGTGCAACTACGGTTTTGCCACTACCAACATCACCTTGCAGCAAGCTTATCATGCGATACTTGGATTTTTGTCTCTCTGAGATCTCATCTATTGCACGAGTTTGATCATTTGTTAATTGAAACGACAATTCATTTAAAACTTGCTCTTTATATTTACTCAATATTATAAATTCTCTTCCCCTTTCTTTCACATGATTTTTTCTTGCAAGTTTCAGCGCTAGCTGATACGCAAACAATTCATCATAAGCAAGCCTTTTTCTACAAACCTCAGCTTCCACCAATGAGCTTGGTCTGTGCAACTTTATGATGCTTTCCCTCCAACTTAACCATTTTTTTTGCTTGATTAATGTATCATCTATCCACTCTGGTAAATCAGGCAATTCCTTTAGATTAGAGCTTATTATGTTCCCAATGCGCTTATTGGTAATGCCACGGCATAATTGGTAAACTGGCTCTATGCAAGCTATTTTTTTAAATTGGTTGATGTCAAGCGACACGTAATCTGGATGAGTAATTTGCCAATGTTCAGCAAATTTTTCGAGTTTGCCACTGATGATCACATTCGCTCCAATTGGAAATAGTTTATATAAATACTTAACTGAGTAATTAAAAAAGACTATGAATATATACTGACTCTCACTTTCAACGACTATTTTATATGGTCTACCTCTAAAAGTGGGCGACTGATGTTCATAAACTTTTGCAATGAAAGTTGTAAATTCTCCAACTCGAGCATCAGATAGTAACTTGCTTCTATCCACATAACTAAGTGGCTTATAAAACAGCAGATCCACCACCTTGTCCCCACCACAAAGTTTAGGCAATATTGCGGAATGGAACTTAGGTATATTCTCCAGCCTGCTATTTAGAAAAATCTGATTGCTCATTGAGATTCATACATGTGTAAAACTGTTATAGAGCCTTTTTAAAATCTTGTCACCTTATGGTCAGGTATGCACTATAGCTAGCACAGCTCTCTAACGTCATACCGCGATTCATTCGCGGTATCTCAGCATAGATTCCGCTAACACGTAGCGGAATGACGATTTGTCGTTTTTAAAATCGTCGGTAAGCCTAAGTTACCCCTAACTATATTTGCTATCATAGGGCTTATAGTAGGTATTTTATTAACTTATTAATCATTTTTATGTATTATTATACCATTAGCAGTCTATATCAAGGTATTAATGATGAACAGCTCTACACCAAAAGAAAAGGAAAATCCAATAGTTACACTAAGAGCTCAAGCAGAAAAGTTTGGTTTTAGCAGGTTGAGGGCTGGTAAAGATGATGCTGAAGCGAATTCTGGTGCAACTATGTACGTAGATCTTCCAAGAATGAAACTTGTTATTCAGAACAAAGTTATAACAAAAGAGCTTGTTGATGAATTATATAATAAACATACCAACCTCATTTCAAATGACAAAAATAAGTACCGCCAATTTGTAAAACAAGTTTTTACAGAGCTATTTGAATATGCTGAAGCAGAAGTTCCAAATGATTCTATTCTAGAAGAACTAATCACTAATTGTAACCAGGCTGCTTATGTGGGTGCATTGTATGGTAAAGGAGGACCTATCCTTCATTTAGCTGAAACATATGGGTTATTGTTTCAGTCTAATCATGTAACACATATTAATTGTAGTGATCCAAGTCATGCGGCAATCAGAATTGAAGAAAAAATTGCAGTTCGCACTTTTGCAGAACTGGAAGAAGAATTATGTAAATTGGATAGCTCGCTAGAATTCACACTTAAGTCTCAAGGTGATAAAAATGTAACATATGAAGATGGTAAATTGTCACTTACTGTTCCTAAGAGACTGAAGGACTATAATATAGGTGATAAAAACTTGTTTGACGTTATAAAAGAGTGTTTTCAGAAATTTTGCGAGAGGCTTGGATTTTTTAAAATAAAAATAGAGCATGGTTTAGGCGATCCACTAGAAGTAAGCGACCATCTGGAAAATATGGAACCCCCTATTCGTAGTAATGAGCACGGCCTGAATTAAAATATCTTGAGCTTGTTTGCACAATCAATCACTTCAGCATTTAGAAATTGTTTTTTAAACCAGGTATACTGACGTTTCGCGTAGTGTCTTGTGTTTGTTTGAGCAATTTGTATCGCTTCGTCTAAAGTAATCTCACCTTTCAAGTACTTTATAATTTCTGGCACTCCGTGTGCTTTCATAGCTGGCAAATGTGGGGCTAGGTTCATGCTAAGTAGCTTTTTTACTTCATCAATTGCTCCATTTTCAATCATTGTAATGAAACGAGAATTTATTTTTCGGTATACATCTTCACGTTTAGGCAGAATTGTATATATCTTAAAATTATTGAATAAAGGAGGCTGTCTATTCTCTTGCCATACAAAAATTGACTTGCCAGTTTCAGTGATAACTTCAAGTGCCCTTGAAAGGCGGTGCGAGTCATTCATGAACACTTTACCTTGAATCCTTGGATCTTTGCTTAGCGCTAATTTGTAAAACTCCTCTTTACTTAAATTTTTCCTTAATTCGCTTACATTTTTCCTCACTTCCTGACTTATTTGTGGCATTGATGATAAGCCTTTGATTAAACTGCTGATGTAAAGCCCGCTTCCTCCAGTGATGATAGGTATTTGAGCATTTTCTAATGCGTGATTAACTTCTTTTTCTAAATCTTCTAACCATAGACCCACGGAATAATTTTCTTTTGCTGAAACATAACCATATAGTTTATAAAATTCTTCTTGCTTTGGCGGTTGAGCAGTAATTATGGGAATTTCTTCATATACCTGCTTTGAATCACAATTTATTATACTAATATTTCCATATTTTTCTATCAGGTTATCGCATAATTCTGATTTACCTGAGGCCGTAATTCCTGTAATAATTACTATATTATTTTTCATTTATATTAATTTAATTAACATATGATAAAGTGTAGTAAAAGTTTGGATTCTACAATCTAAAGTTTGGAGATTTTTATGGCAGAAAACAACGACAATAATTCATTTACTAAGCGTTTCACAAACAGGACTCCTGGCGGTACAGGGGAAGGTTTTTCCAGTAAGTATTCGTCTCAAAACACCAAAGAACGGGCATTAGGGGAAAAAGGAAAAATTTCTGAATTAGCAGGCAAAAAAACCGAATCCAAGGAAGCTTTTTCTGAAAGTGGCGGCATAAAAAGTAAAAGCAGAACTGTCAATGAAAGATCTTTTGCTGATGCAACAAAAAGAAGTAGGTCAGATCTTATATACTTAGTCCGTGGTAAAGATCGTGGAAAATCAGCGTGGCATTATGTATTAGTTGATAAAGAGAAAAGAGAAATGTTTCTAGCAAAAAGCAGAACTGGCTCTATAGATGTTGCAGACTATGGAGAGATTTTGTATTCAGGATGGGGAGAGGATCCACCACAGGCAATAATTGATAAAGTCAATGAAGAGTTTGGGTTGTAGCAAATCTGCATAACAAATGGTAAGCTGCGTTGCATTACGTTTACAAAAACTAGCAGTTACTATATAAGATACAGTGCAACAAAACTGATCTAGTTGTTATGAATAAGTTTTTAGCTATATGGTATCTAAAATAATAAATGCAATACAGAACAATTTATTAGTGTGTTTTCCAACAGAAACAGTGTATGCTCTTGCTTGTAATGCACTAGATAATGAATCTATAGGAAAAATATATCAGATAAAGAAACGCTCTCAAAATAAACCACTGTCTATATTTGTTAGTGATATTTACAATTTGACAAAAATAGCAAAGGTAAAGGAAAGATATATTGATTTAATAAACCACTTTTCTCCTGGACCAATTACCTATATTTTACCACTTAAAAACAACAACATATTGCCAAACGAATTCTTTAAAGATAGTATAGGTATCAGAATTCCTGAGCATCCTATTGCAATTTCAATACTAAACAAACTGAAAGTTCCAATAGTTGCAACTAGTACAAATATTTCAGGAAAAGAAAGTGTATGTAAGGCAAACGATATACCACAATCCATTAAGCAACATTTATCTGTAGTGATTGAAGATGACGAACTAGTTTCTGGTATAGAATCTACTATTATTGACTTAACCGAAGATAAGATTAAGGTTTTAAGGGAAGGTGCAATTTCATTACAAACAGTAAACAACGCATTTTCAAACTAAAATCTATAGGAGAAAGAATGAAAAAAGTAATAGGCCACAACCAAGCCAAAAAAAAAATAATGAACAACTTATCTGTTCAGTCTTGGCTGATCTGTGGTAAAAGAGGTATAGGAAAAGCAACACTTGCAAAATCCTTCTCCAATTGGTTACTCATAAAAAACTATAATGAAGTAGCATTGGACTTACACATTGTTGAAGGTGATACTATCGGAATAGAAAAAGTCAGAGAAATGAAAAACTTTCTACACTTAAGTCCCATTCAATCAGAACACAAAATAGCTATAATAGATAGCTTAGAGGCAATGACTAATCACGCTAAAAACGCAATATTGAAAATATTAGAAGAGCCGCCAAAAAATTCTAAGATATTTATAATTAGCCATAAGCCATATGATATACAAACCACTATCTTGTGTAGGTGCTTTCAGCTAAATTTACTCCCATTAACTTATGATGAAACAAAGCAAGTTGCTTCATCTCAATGTAAATTTGATAATCAAACGTTTGACGAAATGATTACTTTATTTCCTGGAATGCCAGGAATGATAATAAATACAATAAGTAGTGATGCTTATGAAGCATACAAATGCTTTTATAAATTTCTTCATGATTTAAAGAATCCCAATATGATTAATAAAGTAATTAATAGCGAAATCGAACTAGAACTAGCATCATATATAATTCAGGCCTTCATTTTAGAAAGCATAAAGAGAGAGGTAAATGGTGTTGAAATTCTGCTAAGTCAGTGGAAAAAAATAGATGAACTTTTCGTTGCCGCAAAGCAACTCCACTTAGATAAAAAGCATGTTTTAGCTAATGTAGTTAATATCATGACATAAGTTTACAAAGTATAATACTTTTAACATAAATTCATGATAAAATTCTGTTAATTTAATACTCGAAGTATATAATTTGACTGATAATAAATTAACTGTATGGCAATCAATAGAAGTTTTGACGAAAGCCATATTGAACATGCAGAAAAAATTAAGCTTAATTAAGAATATAGCTTCAGATCAAGACATAACCCTAGAAAAAGGAAAGGAGTTGTTAAGTGGCATTTATGAAGCAAATTTTAAGCTAAACAAGACAATCAATATAGCTACTTTGCCAAAAATTGGCTATCATATGCTAAATGGTGAGCTTGTTGTACGTAATCATATTACGGAAGAGGAAGTAAAGATTCCTGGAGATTTTCATTACCTTAAAGTCGTAAAATCCGATCATGATAATTATAAATTAACGTTTTGTAATTTTTTAGGTAATGAGTTTTTTGAATATAAAAAGTATGATCCACAATATTCTGGTATTTCAGATGAATATAAATTTGTGGATTTTGGTAGTGTAAAAAAGACTCATAATCTAAAATTTAAGGAATACATTGGTCATGCACCTAAATTTTTTGCTGCAGAAGGGCCTATTGAGCCTGGATCCCAAAACCATGTAATTGATCTATTTGAGCTAGTCAAAAGTGGTAAAGGTAGAAAAGTGGGAACCTTTGCTGATGAATTTGGTTATTTTGATGATCAAAATAAATTACATTATTATAATTATCACAAAAGTGTAGAAAGTAATACTTATGATCCTGAAAATTTCAGTGTAAAAATGATAAATATAGATGTGAGCAAAATCGATAAATTCTACCTCATTGCAGAACAAGGTGATATAATCATTCATCCTATTTGGGAAAATTTAGACATATTTTAAAGTTTTTTTTAGAGTATCTAAGCTTATTGTTATTATAATGATCCGATTAGGTCTGGTAGTATTGTGTTATGGAAGATAAATTGCTTGAATCAGTAAAAAACAAAAGTTATTTCAGTAAAGCAGTCGAATGGTACTGCCATAGGTATCTGTTTTGTGTAGCAGAAAGATCTTGGATGGCATTAATAGTATCGCTTCTCCTAGTATGCTTATGTTTATTAACATTAAACATATACCTGTTATTTCCTATTAAAAAAGATTTAAATTTTGTGAAGTATATGAACCACACAGAAGATGAGTTCTCTGCAATGCATAAGCTTAGTTTCAGTAAAAAGGAAGATGAATACACTTCCACAGCGAGGTACTTAATAAGTAAATACATTGAAATATACGAGTCCATTAAGATCGTTGAACCGAAGTACCAAGAAAATTTTATAAGAAAAAATTCTATACATAAAATCTATCAAGGCTTTCAGGAAAAAACGAATAATGAAGCTGGTAATTTGTCTTTATCTAAAAGAAAAATCGCCAACATAAATGTAATAACATTATCTATTGATCGATCGACCAAGGACTTAGTTACATTTGCTGGAAATGCTACTGTAGTTTTTACAACCGAGCAAAATAAGGAGGATACTGTGGAGATTAGCTTCACTTTGTCGAATATAAAAGCAACTCTGGCTGGTATAATACCATTTAAATTTATTGTTAATGGTTATAAATACAGATTTTAAAATATTACTTGGTAGCTAAAAAAAATAACCAAAGTGCACATAGCAGTAATAACTGGAGGTAAAACTAGAAGAATTGGTGTTTTTTTAATAAAGTAATTCTGAGAAGGTTTTAAGAAAAAGGCATTGTAAATTATCGGTAAAAAGTACAGAGCGTTGAGTATAGTACTAACAATTAACACTAGAGTTACAAACACAGAAAGTATTACATTGCCAGAGTTGAAAACAGCTTGAAAAATGAGAAATTTACCCCAAAAAGTCGGAGCAGGCGGCACCCCTATCATAGACAATGCACCTATAGCAAATGCTGTCATGCTAATTGGCATACTGCGTCCTATACCGTAAATCTTATCTATATATTTCTCACCTGCTCTCGTTATTATTGCTCCGGCAACGAAAAACAAAGTGATTTTTGCAAATGCGTGGCAAACTAATTGAAAAATTGCAACCCTCATGCTGAGATCACTAAAAATTGAAGCGAATAATATAATATACGACAATTGAGAGATGGTAGAGTAAGCAAGCAACTTCTTTAATTCTTTTTGCTTTAGTGCAATCAATGATGCAGTAATAATAGTAAATCCAGCAGCGTACGGAAGCCACCCTCCAGCAAACCAATTTTGCTGCACAAAACGTTGCATGTTATCGACGCCGAAAGTGTATAATATAACTTTTATGATGATGAAAACTCCGGATTTCACAACAGCAACAGCGTGCAGTAGTGCACTCACAGGAGTTGGTGCAACCATTGCTTTTGGTAACCAAAAATGCATTGGCATTAATGCAGCTTTTCCTATTCCGTAAATCAGCATAGCAAAACACACTGCAATGAAAGTGATGAGTGAAGTATCAAATTTGAATATTCCACCGCTTACAAAGTCTAAAGTATGAAATTCATGATATAAAAGGCCTATTGCAGGAAAAAATAATACCAAAGAAGAGAAAAATAGCACGCCAAAGTAATAGCGTCCTGCAATCATTGATTCATTTGTTGAGTTGTAAGTAACCAGAGGGTATGTACTAATAGTTAGAAGCTCATAAAAGACAAATGTAGTGAGCAAGTCTCCAGAAAAAGCAATAAACATTGCACAGCCAATCGATATTGAAAAAAAGCATAGAAAACTTGAGTGATTGCTATCAGCATAGTTATTCTGCATATAACATATTGCATATATACTGGTCAGCACCCATAAAAACGATATTAATAAACTGAATATTACTCCGGTAGACTCTAGCTTTAAACTAATGTGCAAATTATTACCAAAATCCATGAGAATAAATTGAGAATGATCACCATATACCCAATATAAAGTGCACAGACACGTATACGTAAACAGAAGTACAGAAGAAGTGACAGTAATACTATTGTTCACTCCGGGCCATTTACCAGTAAAAAAAATAACTAACGCACTTAAAAGTGGAATCAACGCAGTAATTAATAAATAATTCTCAGTAATTGAAAATGGTAAGGAAAGAGACGTTAAAACACAGTCCATTAAATAATTCATCTTTTTGTTTAGGTAAAGCTAGAATTATACTAAAATCATAGAAAAACCGCTATGTTTTTTTGGCAAACTAGTCGTTTGTGTATGCTATAGCTATACTGCGATTCATTCCACAACTGTACGAACATTTGTTTTTGTTAAACACAACAAAGATGTCATCCCAGTGCCCTGACTACTTGGATCCAGAAAACTTAATTTCAACTAAGTGGCTGCATAATAAAGGCTGGATTCCAGTGCCAAGCACTGGAATGACAGCAATCTACGTCATACCACCACGAACCGTCATACCGCGATTCATTCGCGGTATCTCATCCGCTAACTAGTAGGGGGATGACGAGCTTATCGTCATGCCACCGCGAACCGTCATACCGCCGCGGTATCTCAGCATAGATTCCGCTAACTAGTAGCGGAATGACGGTTTTTCAAATTGTCGTAAGTCAGTTTAGCTATATAGATAGCACAAAGTCAACTGCATAAATTGAAAATATCTGCTAGACGCAAATTACAACAAATGCAGTAGCGTAATCTCCATCGTCACTTAAAGAAAGATGAATTTTGGAGATAAAATCCTTGCTAACGGTAAGATATGGCTTGCCTCTTACATCATTGTATATTTCTATATCTTTCATTGTAATACCCTGACCACTACCTCGTGCTTTAACAAAAGCTTCTTTTGCTGCAAAGCGTTTAGCAAAATACCTTGCTCGCATTTCTTGACTATTATACTTTCTACTTAGCTCTATTTCCTTTTCAGTGTAGATTCTATTGAGAAATTTTTCCCCGTATTTTTGTAATATTCTCAATATTCTTGGTATATATACTATGTCAGTGCCGATACCGTGTATCATTTTGCGCTAAAGTGATTTATTGCTTCCTCAATCTGCATTTCCTTTACCTCTCCAGTTGCTCTATTTTTTACTTCAACTATATTTTCACTTACTGCTTTCTTTCCGACAATTATTTGCCACGGCAAGCCTATCAGATCCATTCTAGAAAATTTTACTCCTACACTCCCTTCCGTATCATCGTAAAGCACTTCATCGCTTTTCAAAGCTTTGTATATTTTATCTGCAGCCTCCGTTACTTTCGTTTGTAAATTGATTAAACCAATTCTGAAAGGAGCCACCGATTCTGGCCAGATAATTCCTTTATCATCATGAAAAGCTTCTATTATTGCACCAACAAGCCTTGAAACCCCAATGCCATACGAACCCATATGTATATTGACATTTTTTCCATCTTGAGAAGTAACACTTGCCTTCATAGGCTTTGAATATTTGTCGCCAAAATAAAAAATATGCCCTATTTCAATACCTTTACTAACATTTAACTGCTCTTGTGATATAGGGCAAGTCTCAGGATCATGCATATCATCTGCAACTGCGTATATACTCTTCAAACTTTCAACACCTTCGCTTTCTAGCAACTCAGAAAATTTGTTGTCGTAATATAAAGTGCTTTCACCAGTGTTTGCCAATATATGAAACTCGTGGCTCAAATTTCCTCCAATTGGCCCCGTATCAGCTCGAACTCCAATTGGGGTAAGTCCCATGCGTTTGAAGATTTTTATGTAAGTCTTGTACATCAAATTGTATGAATTCTGTGCACTTTCGTAATCCACATCAAAACTATATGCATCCTTCATCAAAAATTCCCTACCCCTCATAACGCCATAACGTGGTCTTACCTCATCACGAAATTTCCATTGAATTTGGTATAAACAAAGTGGCAAATCTTTGTAACTTTTTACCACATTTCTAATTAGATCAGTTGCTACCTCCTCGTGCGTTGGACCAAAAAGCATATCTTCCTCATGCCTATCCTTTATACGCAACATTTCCTTACCGTAATCATCGTAACGCCCTGATTCTCGCCAAAGATTTGCCGGTTGTACACAAGGCATCAACACTTCAATAGCACCAGATTTATCCATTTCATCTCTGATGATGTCTTCAATATTTTTAAGCACGCGCAGACCAAGTGGTAACCACGTATAGATGCCAGATGCTATCTGCTTTATTAAACCTGCACGTAAAGAATATTGATGGGAGATAATTTTAGCATGAGCAGGCTTTTCCTTTAGAGTTGGTAAGTAATACTTGGATAAACGCATATAATAGATCTGATTGTATTAAGTAATCTTAATACAATCAGACTTGTAGGCAAACTTATTTTGAAAAAGAAGGGAAGTGCGTGGTGCTTTCCTTAACGTATCGTAACACCGATTCCCTCTTAAATTTAGTAGCCGCTCTACCAAACCATACGCGTCAAGTTAAGAGATTGTGAGCAAATTTAGAGAGGTTAAAGTGGATACTCTAGCCCTTCTACGTTTGTCTTTTAATGAAAATCGCGACCAAGTTATAGTGAGTTTTTTAAGAAATGCTTTTAAACTATTAATTTTGGTTAATACTAAAAATAACTCTCTAACCCGCCTTTTTAGCTCAATAAATGCCTTTGTTAAGCTAAGTTCTGTATTCTTTTTCACTTCTGTGCAACCAACTATGCCGTGAAATATAAGAATTGCGCACAATTTAGCATATAGTTCACATAATACTCTGCATGGCTTTCCTTTTAGCTTATCAAGCCTGATATGGCTTTTATACAATTTAAATAATAACTCAATTTGCCACCTTACTCTGTAAATCGTTAATACTTGCTCAGCACTAATTTTATTTTCTGGAACATTAGTTATAAATATTGACCAGTTCAACAATTTTTGATTTCTTTTAGAGGATGTATATCCCTGCGATCTTGCTAATCTATTAGCTTTCCTTCTTCTGGCCATAGACTGTTCTTCAGTTAGTTTCTGACATATAATTCTTACTCTAATTTTTGCTTCTTTTCCTAACAATACCTCGTTTTCTAAAAATAACTTATCCTCTAAACATTCTAATAACTCCATTTTTTGATTTGTTTCTACATCATATATGTTGGTATCGGATTTATAACGACTTATGAAATAAGCTCCTATTTCATTGATTTGTTTAAAAGAACTTGGCACAAAATAACCGAGATCAGATATTAGCAAATCATTGCTTAATATATTACTTAAATGTTTCCTATATCCCTGGTCTGATCTTACCCCCTCCGTTAAATTAAGTTGGTCTATTATCTGATTCATGTAGTCGAAAACTAATTGTAACTTTATTCCAGACTTAGTATTGCTTTCATAGCCACTGTAGCTAGTACCATAACCTTTATACATCTCTTCCATACTGTTAGGTAGAGTAATATAGCTACTGTCCAATAATTTAACACTATTAAATTGCTGTAAGATTTTGCAATCAACTTGCAAGATATTTTTAAAGAGAATCACAGATTCATTATACATCCTTTTCATAAATTCCACTGCTTCTTCAGTAAATCTAAAATCCAAACCTTGTTTTGTTATATCTATCGAGTCCTCGTTTAGTAATTGACACATTGTTTCTACGCTACAATTATCAACTCCTATATTACCCAAGACCATGGCTTTTACGAATGATGAACCTTTTAGCTTTCTCTTTCTTTTTATAAACCTTGTTGTAATTGAGATTTTCTCTGCTTTTTCATTAAAAAATTCTTTGAGCTTTTTTGATAAGCAAGTTATTTTATTCATTGGTTCTCTCACTAAAAGTATATCTGGGAGAACTTATACCTTATTATTCTATCTCTTTCATACCTTTATTTCCTTAACTTGACGCGTATGGAATAAAAAACAGTCTGCCAGGTAAGGAAGGAGATAGAGGAAGAAGCGCAAAAGATAACAGGAGATTCGTAGCTGCAATAATGTGGATAGGTAGAACAGGAGCAACATGGAGAGCATTGCCGGCTGAGTATGGAAAATGGTCAAGTGTACATAAACGTTTTATAAGGTGGGCAAAATCTGGTGTTTGGCAGATGATTTTCAACACATTAGCTGTTAATGGAGACACAGAGTGGCTCATGATAGACTCAACAATAATCAGGGCACATCAACATGCTGCTGGTGCAAGAAAAAAATGTGGAAACTGGTAGACAAGAACAAGAGCTGGGACGGTGCAAAGGAGGATTTTCAAGCAAATTACACGCTGCTTGTGATGCTTTGGGCAACCCACTGAGATTCTTTGTTACTGCAGGGCAAAGATCGGATTACGTAAAAGCTTTAGACCTGATAGAAGGCAAGAACATGGAGGCACTTATTGCCGATAAAGGGTATGACGCAAATTATATGATTGAGGCTGCAGAAGCTGTAAATGCTGAGCCAGTAATCCCACCGCGTTCCAACAGAAAAACACCAAGAGAATATGACAAAGAATTGTATAAAGAGAGAAACTTAATCGAAAGGATGTTCAACAAAATCAAGCACTTCCGCAGAGTTGCTACACGCTACGACAAATTGGCCATAGCTTTTCTGTCTTTTGTTCACATTGCTGGCATTTATCTTTGGTTAAAATAAATGTCGACACTGCCTAGGTGATTATGCAAGTGCAACCTTTGCGGTTTGTTAAGATGTGCTAAATAATGTTGCCATAAGGTCAGTGTTAGATAGAGGTAACACTCATGAAATTAACTTAGCAGATGAAATGCTTAAAGTTGTAAATACTAATGACTTACTGATTTGTATATTTATCTTATAAATTTCTTTCTAGCCTTACAAAAAGAAAAATTGCTTATGTCATTCGATGTCCCAGATCATCTTTTAATGAAGTGAATGCTATGTTTGAAGAAAAAAGCCCATCTAGTGTTGAGGTTACCATATGTGCTCAGCGTAAGATAAAACAAGAAAATAGTGGAATAACGCTTCAAAGTGGTACTGCCATCTGGTGAAATTGAAGTGTTAGCTACATCATTAATGGATGAACAAAAGTTTCAAACTGGAGGATTTAAGGAGTTATATTTTTTACGCTGGGGAGTTGAGACATTTTTTGCAAAACTCAAAGGAAGACTAAGTCTAGAAAATTTTACAGGAAAAAGTGTTGAGTCTGTTAAACAGGATTTTTGGTCAGCTATCATTATTAGCAACCTAGAAAGTGTTATGACAGAAGATGTAGAAGAAGCGTTGAATATGGACTTAACCGATGATAAGCTTAAGAGGAGCATTAACAAATCTGTCTCATTTAACGCGATCAAAAACTTGGCTTTCGACATTTTTGCTACGGAATCAGATACTGACTGCATTATGGATCAATTATCAAAGCTATTTTTGATGAACACTTTGGCGGTAAGAAAGGGAAGGAAAGTTGATCGTCATAAGGTACCTTATCTTCGTTCGTTCAATTACCAAAAAAGGGTTAGAAAACACATATTTTGACTAGAGGTAGTATTCATATCTTCTGATAATAACTGGGTAGCTTATTGCCATAGCTCCTGTAAAATGACTTCTAAACAAACTGTTTCTTAAGTAATTTACACTTCAGAGTTTATCTGCTTTAAAGTTTACTCTATTCTGTTTCAGCATTTGTCATAAATCCTTAATTATTTCTGACTTTTTAGTTCAGTTTTTAACCATTCTTTCCTTAACTTAATGGCAGTGAACCTCGTCATCCCGCTACTTGTTAGCGGGATCTCTTGTTAGCGGCTGAGATACCGCGAATGAATCGCGGTATGACGGTTCGCGGCGGTATGGACGTAGGAAAACCTTTCTTGGGTCAGCTATAGAGACTCTCATCTTTAGCGAGCTTCAAGGTAATTGGTTGCTATTTGCGAAAATATTCGCATAATTTAAGTAACATTACTTAATAAAAATTAACTATGGAGCTTAATAAGATTGCAGCATCGATTTTACTTTCTGGGCTAATCATTATGATAGTTAGTAATGTAGTTGATATGCTTTACAGTCCAGAAGAATATAAGATTGAACACCAAACGATAGTAGCTGCTGGCAGCAATGAGTTCCAGCAAAAAATCGAGCAAGTGGCGCTTGATATTGGAGCGCTCATGCAGAATGCTAGCTTTGAGAAAGGTAAATCAGCAGCAAAAAAATGTATAGCCTGCCATAGTTTTGAGAAAGGTGGAATGAATAAAGTAGGACCAAACTTATGGAACATAGTTGGAAATAAAAAGGCCCATCTTGGTAACTCATTCAATTACTCAAAAGCAGTGCTTGAAAGAGGTGGAAAATGGGGGTATGAGGAGCTATTTGCCTTTTTAAAGAACCCAAAAGCCTATATAAAAGGTACACGTATGGCATTTGCAGGTATTTCCAATCCACAAGAAATTGCAGATCTAGTTAGTTATTTGCATCAATTGAGTGATAGCCCGGTTGCTTTGCCAAAGTAGTATGGATTATTGTAAATTGTTTGATGGAAATAATGGTCACATAGCATATCGAAAGCTACAAGGAAAGAAAGCTTCTGTAGTTTTTTTCGGTGGATTTGCATCCAATATGGATGGAACTAAAGCAACTGCTATTTACAAATTTTGCCAAGAAAATGACGTAGCACTTGTGCTATTTGATTATTTTGGTCACGGTCATTCAAGTGGTAATTTTATTGATTACACGATAAGTGATTGGCAAAAAAATTGTGCTAAAGTAATGAGTGAATTAACTAGCGATAAACAAATAATTATAGGTTCAAGTATGGGAGGATGGCTGATGTTGCTCACTGCCCTTCAATTTCCAGAAAAAATTGCAGCACTAATTGGTATATCGTCTGCTCCCGATTTTACTGAAGATTTGATATTCAAGCAATTGTCAGGCAAGCAAAAAGAAGAACTAGATTCTAAAGGTGTAATAGATTTTACTTCAGAGCATTGTACATACAAAATAACTAAAAATTTGATCGAAGATGGCAGAAAGAACCTTCTTTTAAACAAAAAGACAATAGATATAAACTGTCCTGTGCGCTTGCTGCATAGCATTAATGATAAAGATGTTCCTTATCAAACTTCATTGAATTTAGCTGAAAAAATTAAGTCAACCGATGTTGAAGTACACTTAATAAAATCAGCAGAGCACAATATGTCTGACAATCATTCACTGGAAGTTTTATTTAAGACCATTAGAGAATTTTGTAACCAGACTGCATTCTGTGATTTTTAGCAAAACACGATTTTTCATTTGAGCTTTCTTCAACTTAAAATAAATACAGAAAATTGCTGCCTATAGCTAAACTGACTTAGATTTACCGACAATTTGAAAAACCGTCATCCCGCTACGTGTTAGCGGCTGAGATACCGCGGCGGTATGACGGTTCGCACCATCACACTTTGGAACCTTACAGATATTGAGCAAATCCAATAATATCCTTGATTTCTTTTATATTATGGGTTGCAATTTCTGCTGCTTTCTTTGTGCCTTTTTTTAATATTTCATGTAAATGGAATTGGTCTTTTAAAAGATCATTCATTTTCTCACGTATGGGTGATATAACACTGATAATTAAATCAGCTAACTCTTTTTTGAAGTGCTTCATGTCATGTTTGTTCACTTCTTCACATACTTTTTCTGCATTTACATTACTAAGCACTGAATAAATGTTTATCAAATTGCTTATTTCTGGTCGGCACTTTAAAGTAGCAAAGCCTAGAATTGAATCTGTTTTTGCTTTTTCTATTTTTTTGACAATTAAGTCATCCGTATCATCAAGGTTAATGCACGAATGTTCTGAAGGATCAGATTTACTCATCTTGCTTGTGCCATCCCTTAAGCTCATTATCCTTGATGTGCAATCCAAAGTTAAGATTTCAGGTACGATGAAATAATCCAGCTTATAATGATTGTTAAAAGCTGATGCAATATCACGTGCAAGCTCCAAATGCTGTTTTTGATCATCACCAACAGGAACGTATTTAGTTTGATACAACAATATATCTGCAGCCATAAGTACTGGATAACTATATAATCCAAGAGAGGCTTTTTGTTTATCGCTGCCAGCTTTATCTTTAAATTGAGTCATGCGATTAAGCCAACCAATTGGTGTATAGCATCCAAGCAGCCAGCCCAGTTCTGCATGACCACTAACTGTGGACTGACTAAAAATAATGGACTTTTCTGTATCTATTCCGCATGCAATATAAGCTGCTGCTGTTTTGAAAATATTACTTTTTAATTCACTTGCGGGAAGCTTATTTGCTGTGATTGCGTGTAGGTCGACAATACAAAAAAGAGATTTGTATTTATCCTGTAAGTCTATCCACTGTTTGATTGTACCAAGATAATTACCTAAATGTAGTACGCCACTTGGCTGGATACCTGAAAAGACAATACTTGTCATTATACATTTACCTCATGCTAATCGCTTCCACAATCAGCAGATTTCTTAGAAAGAATAACCATTGCAGGACGGAGCAACCTATTTTTGATAGTATAACCAGTTTGTAGTACTTCTACAATGGTGCCAGGCTTTTTTTCATTGTCTTCTCTTTCCACAACAGCTTGGTGTAAATTACTATCAAAAAGCTCACCAAGTGGATCTACTTCCTCTATTCCATGTTTTTTTAGATCATTTATAATTTTTTGATAAGCTACTTTAATCCCCTCATGAACAGGATCACCGTCTTTCAAAATTTCCATTACTCTTTTTAAATTGTCGCACGAGTCGATCATATCACGTGCAAGTTTTGTGACTGCGTAGTCACTTGCATCGCTAATTTGCTTTTGCATTATACGTTTGACGTTTTCATTATCTGCAACAGCACGGCGTAAATGATCTTCAAGCTGAGCTGCACGTTCTCTTAATGTATTGAGATCTTCATTTAAATCATCAGTTTGCTTATGGTTATCACTTTGTTGGTCGTCACCTTTCTGCCTACTTACCATATCAGCAAACTTCTTCTTTTTCTCCTTACTGCTATCTGACATATCATTACCCTTAAGAATCTAATAAATATATAACAATTAATCTGAAAATATCAAGCGCCAGCTACATTCGTCTTTCTATGCTCGCATTTAAAAAGTTAATTAAAGTAGTTTTATAAAAAGAATCAGAAAAAGTACTAATATCATTTTGTGCCATATTAATGTAGTGTCTAGCTTTTTCCATAGAAAGCTGAATGGCATTATGGTGATTAATATAGTGTAATGCTTGGTCAAAATTGTGTCTAGCTGAAGAAAAGCATTTTTCCCAGAATTTTTGCTCTGCTGGACTGCCCTTTTCGTATGCTATAATAGCAGGTAAGGTGACTTTACCTTCGAAAAAGTCTTTTCCGACTTGCTTTCCAGAAGTGCCTTGATTAGCAGTATAATCGAGCATATCATCAACTATTTGAAATGCCATACCAAAATTAAAACCAAAATTCTTTAGCCTCTCTGTTTCGTCATTTGTTGCACCAGATACTGTTGATGCAGCTTCACAGCATGCAGAAAATAAAGATGCTGTCTTTTCTCCAATGATATCAAAATAATTTTCCCTGACTGTGTGGGGGTCAAAGCGTGCTGTCATCTGCTTTATTTCACCCTTCACAAGTAAATGCGATGCTTTAGATAAAATAGAGAGAATATTTAAATTTCCACACTCTATAAGCCATCTAAATGCTAGAGTCAACAATAGATCACCAACTAAAATGCTTGATTTATTCCCCCAAATCTTATTCGCTGTTTTAACTCCATGGCGTGCCTCACTTTCATCGAGCACATCATCATGAAGTAAAGTAGCATTGTGTATAAACTCTACCGATGCAGCAACGTTGATCCTATTCTCCCCAGAATAGTTTAGCATTTTACATATAATAAAAACTAGTTTAGGCCTTATTTTTTTTCCACCTGACCTAACAAGATGAGATATAATATCAGTAGCAAGCTTAGCATCTTCATCATTGACATTTTTGAAGACAAAGTCATTCATAGCTGACAAATCAGAAGATACAATATCGTCTAATTTATCGCTGTTTGTTAAATCAGTATTTAGCATTTTAAGAGACTTATGCCTCTTGCCCTTGTGCTTTCTCGTTCTCTACTTTCTTCTTTTCTGTTTTCTTTGGTTCTGTTTCTAAAGTTACTATGCCTTTTTTGATAAACCACAGTACTCTTTCAGTTGCCTGCGCGCCTACACTTAGCCAATGTTTTAATCTATCAGCTTTCACCACAACACGATTTTTATTGTCTTTTGGTAACATTGGATCATATTGTCCTATTTTCTCAATAAAACGCCCATCTCTTGGTGCTCGTGAATCAGCTACAACTATCCTATAAAAAGGGCGTTTCTTTGCGCCAAACCTCGCCAACCTTATTTTAACTGCCATGTTAACCTTTATTCATATATTAGCCACAATTTTATACAATGAGCCGTTTTAAGTCAAATGAATTATACAACTTTTGCACCTTATAATATAATTACCAATAATGTAGGGCAGTGCCGGGCGCACAGCTATACGAACATTCATTTTTGAAGGTAAATTGCACAGCAAATGGTGTCATTCCAGTGCTTGACACTGGAATCCAGCCTTTTTTTAATCATTAAAACGTTGTATTTTAACATAAAACGGCTACTTTTATGCTTACCAACTTAATAAAATTCCTGGATCCCAGTGTCTGGGCACTGGGATGACATCCTTTCTAGTGAAGATTGCTCTCAAATCGCAATGTTCGTACAGTTGTGTGTCTGGGCACTGGATGCGTTTGAAGCAACTTATAAGATTTTTGACTATATATCATCAAGTATAGCGTGATTAACTTCGACTTTATACTTTGATTCCAGATAGCTAATTAATTGCTCTTTTAGCGATATCATCACACGTTTTCCAGTGTCAAGCATGTTTAATTTGCCATTTGATGAATGCATTTCTTTTAGAACACCTATTATAATTTCATTATTGTATTGAATAGGATCTGTCACTGAACCAGTTGTTTTCATATTGAAAATCTCTTCTACAAAAGAAAAGGGGTAGTTTTGTTGATCCACTTTATTGCGGTGCATCTGCTGACCTTTAACTAATTCCACACCTTGAATTTCTTCCAAATCTGTTTTTTCTCTTAGTTGAACTGCAACCTCTTGCCCGAATTTAAACATTCTTTCTTTTATAAACTCACTACGCCAAAGCTCTACCGCTAATGCCCTGCCTTCTTCAAAACTTTGTGATTTAGGTGGAACGATATCGATGATTTTTACACTAACAACAGCGTCCCCAACGCCCTTAAAATAACCTTTCTGATCCTTTTCTCGCGAAAAAATGAAAGAAATCAAATCACCAGAATCTCCTACGTTATTACCGCTTTGATCTTTTCCACTCGCATCTACTGGACCAATAGTTTGTATAGGTAAATTATATTCACTCAATATTTCTTCAATTTCTGAACCATTGTATATCTTATAGTTCACTTGGTTTATGAAATCATTGACTCTTTCAAAAGACTTTTGGTTAGTTAGAACTGACTTTATGTCTTTTTTTAAATCAACTAAGTCTTCATCAGAGATTTGATGCGCACTTTCCACTTTTACTATGTGCCAACCAAAACTGCTTGCTAAAACTTCACTTACTTCACCTACTTTAAGAGCAAATACCTTCTCTCTCACGTCTTCTGGTAAAAAATCCTTAGTTATATTATTTACTCTAGTTTCCTCAAGTTTTGCTTTGCCAAACTCTTCTACTATCTGTTCAAAGCTTGTTTTACCCTCCTCAAATGCTCTTCTTGCTGTCTCAGCTTCTTCTTTGGTAGAAAATATTGCATTGAATATATCTCTTTGATTTTTAAGTTCTTGTTGTTCTATTATACCATCAACTTCTTCATCTGAGATCTTGATTTGATCTTCAAAATACTTTTGGCCTAGGGAAATATATTGCGCAGTTCGATACTCAGGATAATAAAAATGGGATTTATTTCTTTCGTACAAATCAAGTAAGGCTTGATCATCTGGTTCAGGAATGTTTGTAACTGCATCTTCAGTTATTTTAACAATATCAACTACTCTAGTTTGGTAGCGACTTTTGTATATCTGCTCATCAATTTTCTCGCCAAAAGTTACTGGATAATTATCTTTAAATAATGAAGTCATGAACATCATTGCAGGCAGGACTTTCTCTAGCTTTGCTATATACTCTTTCTCTGTCATATGCAGGTCATTTAGCGTTTCATAGAATTTATTTTTGTCAAATTCACCTTTATCATTTTGAAAGTATTTGGTGTTTTTAATATGGTTTTTTATAGATTCTTCTCCAACTGTCAACCCCAGCTCACTAGTTAGGTTAAACAATAGTTTTTGCTCTATAAGTGCGTTAAGCAAATCATATTTCAGCTTTTTTACTTGTTCTCTACTCGCATCAGATCCAGAAATTTGTTTTCCATAATTTTGATATAGCGACTTATACTCATCTGACGTTATAACTTCTTTTCCAACCCTAGCTACCTCTTCTTTTTCATCATCACCTGATAAAAGGTTGCCAACTCCCACAAAGATTAACAAGCAAGCTAAAAGGACAACGGTTATTTTAGTGAAAAAATTTTTAACATTCATTTTAAACTCAGTTAATTAATGGTTAATTATAGAATAGTGATAATTTAATACTTGTAAACCTGTTGCTTTATTAGATAATATATATAATATATTAACTTAAAATTTAACTCTCTAATCTTAAATAGGAACATATGTTTAACTGAGTTATACTATACCTTAGGAAGGGGAAATATTTTGTTTGAAATATGCTTAAAGGTAAGCGCATTTAATTAACTTAAGAGGTGGGAAGTGACAAACAAAAAGTTATTGAATGACAAAATTAATGCTTTTTTAGTTTTAATAGTTTATATTTTAGCTCTGTATAACAGTAAGGGATACTTTAAATGGGAGATGCTTTTTTGATGTCAATGGAATCTTCTAAGGGCAATAACGATAGAAATAAACAGTTTCTAGTGCAAATAGCTGCTTGGTTAGTAGACAACACTGGTTTAACTTTTAATCAAATAGCACAATGTTGCAGATTGGCCCTTGAAGAAGTACAAGACATAGCTGATGAGGAAATAGAAGTAGAAAAATATAACCCTATTATTTCTGGAATAATTACTGAAAAAGAAATCGATGATTGCAAAAAAAATCCAAATCGTGTACCAAATTTGATTATAAAAAATATAAAAAAAAGGAGTAAAGCGATTGGTAGCATTCTTGGCTTTGCCTCTACGGCAAGACGTAGAGATAAACCTGATGCGATTTATTATTTAGTAAAAAAATTTCCTATCTTGGACAATAACGTTATAGCTAAATTAATTAGTACAACAAATTACACAGTTGAGCAGGTAAGAGATGGATCTCATCATAACATGCAAAATATAAAACCCCAAGATCCTGTACTACTCGGCTTATGTAGTCAAGAAAATTTAGAAGCAGAAGTGGAAAAAGCAAAAGTAGAAGAGGAGAAGCAAGAAAGGTTAAAAAAATATAAAGAATAGCTATTGAAAATCCTCAAATTTTTGTGTTTTGTTAACATTAAATTAACTTGACTTGCTAGTGTTTATTAGTATAATGTAAGTAAAGTACGGGGTTTAATGATAATTAAGCTTAATACGCACTGAAACTAACTCAGCCTAATTTATTATCTTATAGTCACATTTTAGGTTAGTAAGCATCAATTAAAATTTTTGGAGGATTATGACAACAATCAATGAAGATGTTTTGGCAAAAGGAAAGGTTACAGCTCAACCTGAAAAAAGTGAGCAAATTTACAATAACGATACAGTAAAACAGATGGTCAATGAAGGTACTGAGAAAAACAGAAAAACATTAGATCTGAGCGAATTAAAAGAGAAAACAGCAGAAGAATTGTTAGAGTTAGCTGAAGAAAGAAAAATTTCAACTAACGGTAAAAGCAATGGTAGAATGCTAAAGCAGGAAATAATATTCAGCTTAATGAAAAAAATGAGTGAAGAAGGAGGCATAACCACAGGGAGTGGAATAGTGGAAATATTGCCTGATGGTTTTGGTTTCTTACGTTCAGCAAGTGCAAATTATGCCCCAAGTACCGATGATGTTTATATTTCTAACGGGCAAATAAAGAAGTTTAATTTACGTACAGGAGATATGGCATATGGAGAAATAAGGCCACCTGGTGATAAAGAGAGATATTTTACTTTAACTAAGGTTCAAAGTATAAACTCTACTGAAGTAAGTGAATTAAGAAAGTACGTCCATTTTGATAATTTGCTTCCTCTTTATCCTGAGGAAAGCATAGTACTTGAGTGTAATAATGGTGATGATAAAAAAGGCTTAAGCATGCGTGCTATAGATATAGTAGCTCCTCTTGGAAAAGGGCAAAGAGCGTTAGTAGTTGCTCCACCTCGCACAGGAAAAACAGTATTGCTTCAGCAAATGGCTAACTCTATAGCTATAAATCACCCTGAAGTAGAATTAATAGTGTTACTTATAGATGAAAGACCTGAAGAAGTAACAGATATGATACGTTCTGTAAAAGGTGAGGTAGTAAGTTCTACATTCGATGAGCCTGCTTACCGTCACGTACAGCTTGCTGAAATAGTAATAGAAAAAGCTAAAAGAATGGTTGAGCATAAAAAAGATGTGGTAATTCTACTTGACAATATTACTAGACTTGCACGTGCTTATAATACGGTTATTCCTTCGTCTGGGAAAGTTCTAACTGGTGGTGTAGATTCAAACGCACTGCAGAGACCAAAACGCTTTTTTGGAGCAGCTCGTAATATTGAGAATGGGGGTTCTTTAACTATAATCGCCACAGCTCTTATAGAGACTGGTTCAAAAATGGATGAAGTTATTTTTGAAGAGTTTAAAGGTACAGGAAATGCTGAGATCATACTTGATAGAAAACTTTCTGATAAACGTATATTTCCAGCTATTGATATTACAAAATCCGGAACAAGGAAGGAAGAGCTATTAGTTGATAAGGCTATACTAAATAAAATATGGGTGGTGCGTAGGATACTCAATCCTATGGGACCCGTTGAAGCAATGGAATTTTTACGTGACAAACTACTTTTAACAAAGAGCAATGCTGACTTTTTTAACTCCATGAATCACTAAAAGTAAGCCAGTTATGATGGATATGCTGAGCAAAAAGTAAAACGCTCTTATAGCTAAAATAATTTGGATTTACCAAAATATATTTATAGTTAAGTTGGCAATTTACCTTAAGTTAGCGCGTGACACTGGAATGACACCCTTGGTGGCAGACAGCTAAAGGAAAATATCAACTAGGTTTATAATCTATCACTACCGTGTTTGCAATTTTGTCGTGAAAAGCTTGTTTATGTTCATCACCTACTGCACATACTAAAACTAAGATTAGTATAGCTAAGAATAAAATGGGATTACAAAGTGATATGCAATAAATTATAAAAAGAGCTATAGTCCTTTTCATTGCTTGCATTGTAGTGATTGACTCAAATGTATCTTTGTCTTTTACACGCATGCTAAATAACAAGTGTCCTGGAGTGCCGCCAAATTTTACTAGCATGAATATATGAAATATACATGGTATCATTAAAAATAAAGAAAATACAATCGTGGTGATTACAATTATTGCACCCATGATCCCTTGTATTGCGTGTGTAAGTGAGAAACCCACCGCCATTAAACCAAATGGTATTGCGATAAATAAAATACAATCAACTATAAATGCTAGAGTACGTCTTGTCATCGTTGAGTAGTTTACTTTTTTATCCATGTACTACCTATAAAGAAAAATATCAACTAGATTTATAGTCTATCACTACTGTTTTTGCAATTTTATCGTAAAAAGTCTGTTTGCGTTGATCAAATACTGCAAACAAAAATAAAATTAGCACAATTAAAAGATATAGAAAAGTATAACCATGATAATGCAGATGAAGCAAAAAGCGAAAAATAATCCAGATGCTTCCCTTAGAAATACATCTTATTGTTGCTTGCATAAGGGTAACATTTGTAAATGTATTAGCATCTTTAATATGCATACCACACAATAGTTTTCCTGGGGTACCACCAAGTTTTGTTACCATTAATATTTTGGATATTGTTAGTACTAATGTTGCGACCACTGTAGAAACTATAAATGGTATTTCTGTTGCTAGTTGTGCAAGTTCCTGAAAAGAGTCTTTATCTTGATCTTGTAATGATACGATGAATACACCATAGATAAAACCGAAGATAAAATGAGGGGAAAATATGATGAGGTCAAGTATTTCTGCTACAATACGCCTTGTAAATCCTACATAATTTACTTTAACATTTATTTCAGTATTCATAACCCCACCTATATTTCATAATATCATCATATGATATAAAAATACGTTATTAAATAACCGTAAATATACTAACTTGGGTAATATTAGCTACTTGTGCCACTCTATTATTTAAATTAATATTAAATCATTTATAACTAGGGAAGTTATGTCAACACTAATCACAGTTGCATATGGCGACGGTATCGGACCAGAAATCATGGAAGCGGTGCTGTCGATATTGCGCGAAGCAGAAGCGGAAATCTCAATAGATATTATTGAAATAGGGGAGCGTGTTTACAGTAAAGAATGGTCTCACGGAATTTCTCCAAGTGGTTGGGAATCAATTGAAAGGACAAAAATATTATTAAAATCTCCGACAACAACTCCTCAAGGTAAAGGGCACAAAAGCTTAAACGTTGCACTCAGAAAAAATCTAGGGTTGTATGCAAATATCAGACCATGCATTTCATATCATCCTGTTATAGAAAATAAATTCGATAAGTTTGATATCGTAGTGATACGTGAAAATGAAGAGGACGTTTACACCGGAATAGAGCATAGGCTCACTGGTGACTCTTACCAATGCACTAAAATTATTACTAGATCTGGCTCAGAGAAGATATGCAGGTACGCTTTTGAATATGCAAAAAAACACAACAGAAAAAAAGTAACTTGCCTGACTAAAGATAACATCATGAAAATGACTGACGGAACTTTCCATGCCGCGTTTGATCGCATTGCAAAGGAATACCCAGATATAAAGGCAGAACATTATATAGTTGATATTGGAATGGCGCGTGTTGCAACAGAACCGGAGAATTTTGATGTTATAGTAACCGAGAACTTATATGGCGACATATTATCAGATATAGTCGCACAAACCTCTGGATCTGTGGGGCTTGCCGGAAGTAGCAACATCGGGAATGAATACGCAATGTTTGAAGCAGTGCACGGTTCTGCCCCTGATATTGCAGGAAAAAACATAGCCAATCCTTCTGGTCTTTTAAATGCTGCAGTGCATATGCTAATTTACATAGGTCAAGTGGGTACTGCAAAACTAATCTACGATGCATGGCTCAAGACTTTGGAGGATGGAATACACACTGCCGATTTATATAAGGAGAAAAGAAGTAAACAGAAAGTTGGTACCAAAGAATTTGCAGAAGCTGTTATAGATAATTTAGGAAAGAAACCTGCTGAGCTTATAATTGGCAGTGGTTCGGATAGTAAAATAAATTTGGATAGTAAAATAAATAAAGTACAAGACAATTACGAACAAGATTACAAAGTTAAAAAGCTAGTGGGTAGTGATATAACTCTCGCTTGGGACAAATCCAGTAATGTTGATCAAATAGTAGGATTATTTGAATCAAGTAATCTGCAAATGATAGCAATATACTCAAAAGGACTTGCGATTTGGCCAGGAAACTCAAAACCTTCAAGTGACCAAATAACCTGTAGGTTTATCGCAAATAATGAAAAGCAAGCTATTACAAATAGTGATGTAAATAACTTGCTAATCAAACTCGAAGAACACAATTTTGACGTGGTGAGAATGGACAAATTGTATTTGTATGATGGGAAAGAGGGGTTCTTTGTTTAAATATTTAAAAGAGGTGTGGTAAATGAAATGGACTCAAAAAAAGTAGAACTAATATTTGAAAAGTTTCAACAATCAAATCCTGCGCCAAAAATAGAGCTAAATTATACCAATCATTTTACGTTACTGGTTGCGATAGTTTTATCAGCGCGGACAACTGATGTAAGCGTTAATAAAATTACAAGAGAACTATTTAATATCGCTGATACGCCAGAAAAAATGCTGAGCTTTGGGCAGAGTGAGCTGAAAAAATGCATAAGCAGTATTGGTTTATATAATTCCAAAGCAAAAAATATAATCGGGCTTAGTAAAATATTGGTAGAACGATACAACAGCAAAGTACCTACTAATTTTGATGATTTGGTGTCTTTGTCTGGAGTGGGGAGAAAGAGCGCTAATGTGTTCTTAAATTCGGGGCTTGGCATTCCAACATTGGCAGTTGATACTCACGTTTTTAGAGTGAGCAATAGAATTGGGCTTGTGAAAGAAAAAGATGTGTTTAAAACAGAGCAATCTCTTTTAAATGTGGTTCCCAAAAAATACCTGCTTTATGCTCATCATTGGCTAGTTTTGCATGGTAGATATGTTTGCAAAGCACAGAAACCTTCGTGTGAAACGTGCATAATTCATGATTTATGTGAATTTAAGTGCAAAAGGTATAAAGTCTAGTATTTCTTCTTTTGTCATCCAAGTAGCTATAGAAACGAAAAAACTTACTTGACACATTTTGCTGGAATGACACCAGTTGTTATTCAGACAACAGTTATGCAAGAGATCTGATTACATCTAAGCTAACAATGGACCACTAGATATATTACTAACTACGTTGACCTGATTCAATATTTTATTAGTGGGATTGAAATAATTTTCTATAAATTCCTTATATATAGCTGTTAACTTGTGTATATCGTTTACTGATACGCATTCGTTTATCTGATGTGCAGTTTTGTTGATTATACCAAATTCAATCACTGGACAAACATCTTTGATAAACGCAGCGTCAGATGTGCCACCACTTGTGCTCAGCGCAGCATCAATACTGGTAACTTTATTTATTGCATCAAGCATAATATCAGTATTCCTATCGGGAGTAGAGAGGAAAACGTCCCTGCTGCTATGCATAGAAAGCTTATAATCGTTAGTTACACTAGAGCATATTTCATCAATCAGCTTATATAGGCCACCCGGTGTTTGTTCATTGTTATATCGAATGTTAAAACATGTAGTTGCTGAACCAGGTATTAGATTGCTAGTATTATTTCCAACATCGATAGTAGTAACTTCGCAATGTGAAGGCTGAAAATATTTATTACCACGATCAAAAGTAGTATTTTTTACCTTACTCAATATCGATATTACCTTATATATTGGATTGTCTGCTAGGTCTGGGTAGGCAACGTGCCCTTGTTTTCCATGGCAAATTAATTCAAATGTTACAGAACCTCTTCTGCCTATTTTTATGGTATCACCTAATTTCTCACTACTGGTTGGTTCAGCAACCACACAGAAATCCACCTTTTTTTGCTTACTTTTCATCCATTCCAAAACTGCCTTTGTTCCATATTCTTCCGTGCTTTCTTCAGCACTGGTAATCAATGCACTTATCGAACCATTAAATTGAAACTTCTCTGCAATCAAATTTACCATAGCAGCAATAAACGCAGCTACTCCGCTTTTCATATCAGCCGCCCCTCTTCCATATAATATACCATCCCTCACTTCTGGATTAAATGGACCAAATGCCCAATCTTTTAACTGACCCGGTGGTACAACATCAACATGCCCAGCAAAGCACAAATTTGGTACTCCATTTATATATTTCGCATAAAGATTTTTAACTTTATCACCAAACTCTAAAATTTCACAATCAAAGCCGCTCTTCTTGAAGATTGTTGCTATATACTCTATTGCCCCGCTGTCTTCTGGTGTTATACTCTCAAAAGAGATCAATTTCCTAGTTAGCTCTACAGGGTCAATTTTCATGTCAATCTTAAAATACTTATACTGCTATATTGTAAACACTCTATGCACTATTTAAAACAAATATTACATCAAACCGAACAAACTTTTCTAAGGGAAGTAATAACAGATTACTACCTTGCTGATGATATCTATGAAATATGCACACGACACGGAAATGACGTCTTTCTAGTTGCAGATAAAAATACAGCAAAACTTTTAAACAAAAACGTACTTAATAAAATTCCTAACTTAATTATTCCAGCTCCACCTGTCATTCCAGCGCGTGACACTGGAATCCATAAGTTGTTTTCCTGGATCCCAGTGTCAGCTACTTGCATGACACCAAGCAGAGCTGCCTCTCTTGAAACCGTAAATCTAGTTAGAAACAAAGCAAAAGACAGTGACTTAATAGTTGCATTTGGTAGCGGCACTGTTAACGATATCTGCAAATATGCAAGCTACCTCGAGAAAAAAGATTATATATCGTTCCCAACAGCCGCTTCTATGAATGGATATACCTCTGCAAATGCTTCAATATTAGTAAATGGATATAAAAAATCGTTCAAAGCACATCTTCCAAGAGCAGTATATATAGATATAGACATACTTGCCAATGCACCACTGCGTCTCACATTAAGCGGATTTGCAGATTTCATTTGTCGTTCAACAGTTCAGGCTGACTGGCTACTATCTCATTTGTTGCTTGGCACAGAATACAATGAATTACCTTTTACACTTGTTCGCGATTTGGAGCAAATTTTGCTAAGAGAGTATACGGCGCTTACTAAAAGAAGTAGAAAAGTGGTCCTATTACTTATGGAAGTTCTACTAATTTCAGGACTTGGAATGGTAATATCAAAAGGCAGCTATTCTGCAAGCCAAGGAGAGCATATGATAGCTCACGCAATGGAAATGGTAACAAGAGATCATTCCTTACTACATGGCGAAAAAATTGCTGTTACGACGATTACCATGGCTAATTTGCAGGAAAAGATATTATCAATACAAAACCCGATTATCAAACCGACCACTTTAGATGTAAAACATATAACTCAGTGCTTTGATAATATCGAATTTGTAAGAACTTTTGAACAGAAGCAAATTATGCAGCAAAAAATCCAAGAGATTATTTGTAAAGAATGGCATAATATTTCCAGTTTAATTAAGCAAAATTTACTACCTGCAAAACACCTGCAAAAAATATTTGAAGATCTATCAATTCCACACTTACCAGAGCACCTCAGTTGGAATAAAGAACAATATTGTAAAGTGGTCGATCTTGCGTTTACAACAAGAGATAGATTCACCTTTCTTGACTTAGCTAACTGCATAGAAGAAAGTTAAGTTTTGTAGTGAAATTCTGTCATTTAAAGAGATCATAGGCCAAAAGCTAAACCCTTTTCACAATTTCTTATCCATTGTCTCTTCACCTGAGTGGATACACAACTCACTCCAAGTAGTTGACACTGGGTTTCACCAATAGCACTATCTTGCTAAACATAGTTTAGTGCAAGTGGCTGAGGAGGGACTCGAACCCCCGACCAAGAGATTATGATCCTCCTGCTCTACCAACTGAGCTACTCAGCCTAATTGAAAACCTTGCTATACATGTGACCTACATGTTTTGTATAGTATTTCAAATCAAACAAAGATTCAAGTTTTTCCGAGTTAATAACCTTAAGTAAGAGTTTATCTTGTTTCAATTCGGCCAGAAAATCACTGTTGTTTTGTTTCACTTTCATTGCATTGCTCTGAACAATTTTATACGCCTCTTCCCTCGCCAAACCACTATTTACTAACTCAAGCAATACACGCTGTGAGAAAACTAAACCTTTTGAAGAATTTAAGTTCTTTTCAATGTTTTCCTTATTGATCACCAATTTATCTATCAAATCTGTTAATCGCACTAAAGCAAAATCCATTGTTATACAAGCATCAGGAGCAATGCATCTTTCCACAGACGAGTGTGATATATCACGTTCGTGCCACAATGCAACATTTTCTAACGCAGGAAACACATAGCTGCGTATTAAACGTGAGAGCCCAGTTAAATTTTCACTTAAAATAGGATTACACTTATGCGGCATAGCAGAACTCCCCTTTTGCCCAGTGGAAAAATGCTCAGAAATTTCGCCGATTTCAGTTCTTTGCAAATGACGAATTTCAATTGCAATATTTTCCATTGAGCTTGCAATCACTCCCAAAACTGAAAAGAACATGGCATGTCTATCACGAGGAATGATTTGAGATGATATGGTTTCAGGTATGAGTCCCATTTCTTTCGCTACATACTCTTCAACAAACGGATCAACATTTGCAAAATTGCCTACCGCACCTGATATTTTACAAATTGAGATTTCTTTTTGCGCGCTAATTAATCTCTGATAATTGCGTTTAAATTCAGCATAAAATCTGGCAAATTTTATTCCAAGAGCTGTTGGTTCTGCATGCATTCCGTGACTGCGTCCAACACAAACAATATCTTTATAGTCCTCAGCTTTTTTTTTCAATGCTGCAAGTAAATTTTTTAGATTCTCGAGCAAAATATCACAGGACTCTTTCAGTTGCACCGCAAGGCATGTATCCAAAACATCAGAACTTGTCATTCCATAGTGGAGATAACGAACATCAACTCCCGCTTTTTCAGCAACATATGTCAGAAAAGCTATAACATCATGTTTTACAATGGATTCAATTTCGTTGATACATTCAACATCAAATTCAATAGCACCAGAGAGGTTCTCAGCAATATTATTCGGAATCACTCCTAACTTTGCTTGAGCTTCACACGCTAATTTTTCTATTTTAAGCCATATATTAAATTTATTATTTTCCTCCCAAATGGAAGACATTTCTTTTCTGCTATAGCGGGGAATCATTTTTGATTTATTCCAATAATGGTGTCATTCCAGTGCGTGACACTGGAATCCAGATATAAAAGTATTTGCAAATTATTCAATGGACAACGGATTCTAGAAGCATAAAATAATGTCCATGATGAAATAAACTGGATCCCAGTGTCACGCACTGGGATGACAGGAGGGGAGCACTGGGATGACACCAGCTTAGCCATGGCAGACATTTCTTTTCGGCTATAACAAGGGATCAGCTATCATCACCATCAGCAGCTTCTTTATTCGCATCTTGCTCTGCCTCTTGTTGCTCAGATTTCTGATTTTGCAATTTTACTTGCCTTAGCTCATTTGCATCTGTTTCGGATTTCACGACGTATATAGTAATTGGTACTACTACTTCACTATGTAATTCTACGTTTACTTGGTATTCACCCAAGTTTTTGATGCTTATTCCACCAAAAGATAAACTACGGTGATCTATCACATGTCCTTCTTGTAGTAAAATTTTCGCAATTTCACGTGTTGTTACAGAACCAAAAATTTTACCATCCTCTGAAGCTTGCTTTATTAATACCACAAACTTATCATGTAGTGACAACGCAAGCTCTTTTGCTACATTTAATCTTTTTATATTCTCTTCTTCCAGTAATAAACGTTGCTCCTCTAGCTTTGTTAAATTTTCCTTGGTAGCTTTCACCGCTTTTCTTTGTGGAAAAAGAAAATTACGTGCATAACCTGGTTTAACTTTGACAACTTCACCAAGCTTACCTAAAGTCCTTATATTTTCCTTTAAAATTATCAACATAAATTACCTAAACTTTTTTAGTACAGTAAGGAATAAGAGCTAAAAAACGTGCCCTTATAATCGCTAAGCGTAACTTCCTTTGTTTTTTTGCACATACGCCTGTTAATCTTCTAGGTAATATCCTACCATAGTCAGAGGTAAACTTGGATAATAAATCTATATTCTTATAATCTATGTCTTCATCTTTAGACGCAGCAAGAGGGCAAACTTTAGAACGCCTAAAGCCAGTCCTATTATTTACAGATACGTAAGAATTATTAAAACTATTTCGTCTTTTCATCATTATGCGCTTTGCTCCTCAATTTGTTTATTCATCATATGAGATTTACCTTCAAAAATTTTATCAACCTGCACAGGAAAGTGGCGAATAACGTTCTCATTAAGTTTCATTCTACGCATAAATTCATCCAGAATGCTTGCAGTAGAACTTATGCACATTATACAATAATGACCGCTCTTCATTTTATTTTTGTGATATGCAAAATCCAAAAGACCCCAATGTTCATACTTGATTAATCCTGATGCTTCAATGTTTTTCAAAAGCATTTCCAACGCTTTGCTCGATTGAGTTGGACCGTTTATTCTAAAATCTTTCAAAATATCTTGAAAAATCTTTATTAGATGTTCTGAAATATTTCTCTTCAAAGCATTTACTGCGTTATGGATAAACGCACTTTTAGTACTGCCTCCTAGAAATTTTGTAAAATCTTGCATTATTCCTAAATCTTTTAGGTCATCTTTCAACTCTTTATCGATTTTTGACTTCACTTCTTTCAAATTTGAAAGATCTTCTTCCAATTCAACCCATAAAATTTTTGTAAGATCTTCCAAGAAATCAGAGTAAGCAACTAGACCTTCTTTAATGTTTTCAGCACGCACTTCTAACTCTTGTGTTGTAAGCTTGTCATTTCCTTTTTTCAGAATATCCCTGATTTGCTGGAACATAACATCTGCTTTAATATTTTTCAATGAAACAGCTAGCTCTTGGACCATCTCCTCTACTTCTTGCTGTAACAATCCTTGTTGTGCTATAAAAGTAAATTCATAAAGATTCACTATATCTTCCTTTAATACCGATTAAATATTTCATTATATAAAGCTTTTTTATATAAGCAAGTTATTTGTATTAATTTCTACGCCTTTAATCCAGCTTAAGTTAGATATTTCATAAATAACTTGAGGAGCAATTGAGTATGCACCTGGTAATAAGATGCTCACTTTATGTTTTTCGAGAAGAAGTTTTAGCATTATTTTGGTTCTGCCTTCATCTTTCAATATTGTGTTTAATTCCATAGCGGCTTTTTGCGAATCCGTGCACTCAGTGGTGAGAACTAATTCTTTTATTATAGAAGTGACTCTTTTTGTAAACTCAGATATATCCTTGCCTGCTAATCTTGTCGTATTTTCCGAAGCTTCAAGATCAATTATCACAAATGTTCCTGGTGAAAATAAATCTCTTTTTTCTTCTATTATTTCATTATTATAGAATGCTATTTCAGAAACGTTATGGGGATCAGAAAGTGTAAGGATAACAAACCTTCCACGCTCTGAAGTTCTCATACGTGCATTTAATATTACCCCAGCAGTTTTTGCTGTTCTATTTTCTCCGATAAACCCAATATTTAACTTTTCCAGAAGAGTTCTAAATTTTTCAAGTGGATGATTAGTTAAATAAAATCCTAGTGAAAATAACTCATGTTCTAATTTTTCCTCCTCATCAAAATCTTCCACATTCTCAAGTTTCGGTTTGAGGACATCAAGACTACCAAACAAAGCAGCTTGACTTGATTCTCTATCCTGTTTGTTTTTATTTGCAAAGTAAATCAGCATGTCCATTGACTCATATAGCTGCTTTCTGTTCTTATGCACGCTATCGAATGCTCCGGATTTAATCAGGCTTTCTAGCGCTCTCTTATTTATTATATGACCTGAATTTTGAATGAATTCCCATATGTCCTTACAAGCGCTTGAACGTACGTTCACTATTCCTTCCGCTATAGAAAAACCAACATTCCTCAAGGCAGCAATACCATAACGTATGCGTTCATCCTCTATTGAGAATTCAGCTTGAGACTTGTTTATATCAGGTGAAAGAACGGTAACGCCACTAAACTTTGCTGCATGATAAAATAAATTCAGTTTATCTCTATCATCAATATTCAGATTCATTAGTGCTGTAAAAAATTCTAATGGATAATTAGCTTTAAGGTAAGCCGTTTGATAAGATATAACCGCATATGCTGCAGCATGAGATTTATTGAACCCATAACCAGCAAATTTTGCAACAAGGTCAAAAATATAACTTGCCCTGTCATAATCAACGCCATTCTTCGTTGCCCCTTGGATGAAAAGTTCACGTTGTTTATCCATCTCTTCCTTGATTTTCTTACCCATGGCACGTCTTAGCAAATCTGCTTCTGCGAGACTATATCCAGAGAGAATACGCGCTATTTCCATCACCTGTTCTTGGTAGATTATTACCCCAAACGTTTCTTTTAATATTCCCTCAAGTAATGGATGAATATAATCTGGCTTTTCAAGTCCATGTTTTCTTGCAACATAAGTTGGAATGTTATCCATAGGTCCTGGACGATAAAGAGAGATTAAAGCGATGATGTCCTCGATGCAGTCTGGTTTTAACTTGATTAAAGCTTCTCTCATTCCCGAACTTTCAAGCTGGAACACTCCAATTGAATCACCGCTAGAGAGCATCTCATAGGTTTTTTGATCATTCAAAGAAACTGAAGAAATATCGATCTTTTTTCCATCACGATTAATTAAACGACATACATGATCTATTAGCGTTAGCGTACCAAGCCCAAGAAAATCAAATTTTATTAGCCCAGCTTTCTCCACATATTTCATGCTGTATTGAGTGATTGGCAAAGCTGAATTTGGATCATAATACACAGGAACAAAATTTTCCAACTTTTGATCACATATTACAATTCCAGCAGCATGGGTTGAAACGTGACGATATATCCCTTCAAGCTTAAGAGATATATCAAGAAGCTTTGCAATTACCTCATCACTATCTCGTTCTTTCTGCAGGTTTTGATCAAGCTCTATCGCTTGCGATAAAGTTACAGGATTTACTGGATTAAATGGAACCATTTTAGATATTTTATCCACTTGAGAGTAAGGCATTTGTAATACCCTCCCAACATCACGCAATACTGCCCTTGCCTGCAATTTTCCAAAAGTGATTATTTGAGCAACATAACCGTACTTTTTCTGAACATAATCAATAACCAGGTCTCTTTTTTCCTGGCAAAAATCAATATCAAAGTCAGGCATCGATATACGATCAGGATTCAAAAATCTTTCAAATATTAGGCCAAACTTTATTGGATCAAGGTCTGTAATCTGCAAGCCCCAAGCAACAATTGATCCAGCACCAGAGCCTCTTCCTGGACCAACTGGAATGCCATTTGCTTTGCTCCAACGAATGAAATCAGAAACTATCAAAAAGTAGCCAGCGTAGTTCATCGAAGTTATCACACTCAGTTCGTAATTCAGCCGATCGTAGTATTGTTTAAGGTCTATGTCTGTCTCATTCGCAATACGGAATTCTAATCCTGCAACTGCCTGCTCCCTCAGTTCTTCATTCTCAGTTTTATTTTCTCGACAAGGAAATTTAGGCAAAATAGGCTGCCTGCTTCTTGGCATGTAAGAGCACCGCTTAGCTATCACTAAAGTGTTATGAATTGCTTCGGGAATGTCGCTGAACAGCTCCTCCATTTCTGCCACAGACTTGAAGTAATGCTCGGTAGTTAACTTCTTTCTATTATTCTCCAGGGCATAACTCCCCTCCGATATACACGTTAATATATCATAAGCCTCATAGTCAGACCTATTTGGAAAAAATACATCGTTCGTTGCAACTAGTGGTATATTGCGCTGATAAGCAAAGTCTATCAAAGCTTCTTCAAGCTCTAGCTCTTTATTCAGCCCATGACGCTGCAATTCAACATATAAATGACCATTGAATGCTGAAAGCAGTTTTTCAACCGTTTCTTTATCTTGCCCCAACAATAGTTGAGCCAAACATCCACCGGTTAAAGCGATCAGACCCGTACTTAAATTCAATAGCTCATCAAAATCAACGTAAGGAATATCGCTGTTATTCTTGCGCTTTCTAAAAGACTCACTCACCAAAGTGACTAAATTAGTGTACCCTTGCTCATTTTTTGCAAGCAATAATATAGGTAAATTTTGTTCTGAATGTTTAACTATAATATTGCATCCTATTATTAGCTGTATTCCCCTACTTGCCGCATATTCTGCAAACTCAAGTGAACCAAATAAATTACCTGAATCAGTAATTGCAACCGCTGGCATTTTATTTCGCAAACAAAGGCCGATCAGCTCCTCAATTTTAACCGAGCTTTCAAGCAGCGAATAAACACTATGAACACGCAAGTGTATGAACATAAAAAACTTTAGATCAACAAAAAAGGATAACATTAATTTACTCATGAGAACATAATTTTCATGAGAACAAAAGCCTATAAAATTCTAAAATTAAAATACAAAAACTTACTTGACACCCTTCGCCAGCGCCCTTATCATGATAGTGAAGCTATTGTATTTGCTTTCGCCAATCTGCAGATTAAAAGGTAAGGATTACTTAATGTATCGGCGTCTTATGTTCAATTTTTTGCAGTATATAGATACTGTATGTCTTTACAAAACTTCATCTACATCTAGATTTTTATCTAAATAAGCTGAACGCGCTTATAAAGCGTTACAAGACATCAAAAAATGCCAATACTCGACAGAGATAGTAAAAGACTAGCTAACTCGGGGATTCTTTGTCTTTTTTTCTGCTTAGTAAATTTCTTAAACATTTGCAGCGTAAGTTAGTTGCAATTAAAAGCGGCTGAATCTCGCTTGTCAAGCGTTTAAAACATAAAAAACGCCAATATTTTAAAGCGGATAATAACCACGGGGCTTCTTTTGCCTTTTTTTTCATTTGGTAAATTTCTTAATGTTTATGGCTAAACGACAACCGTCATCCCGCTGCTTGTTAGCGGCTAAGAGATACCGCGAATGAATCGCGGTATGACGTAGCGATTGCATTAGCTATAATTCTTTAGTTTTCACTTTTCTTTTAACCTTGCAATGATATTTTCTTTGCCGATAAAAATTAATAATTTAGCGAGCTCTGGTCCTGTTTCTGTTCCTGTTAAAGCTGAACGCAACTGCGTAAATAGGTTTTTTGCCTTTATATCCACTGTTTGTCGAATAGTTTTGACCCATTCTGACAACGTGTTTTCATTACAATCACCTTGGGGCAATGCATTGAACGCAATTTTTATAAGCTCCTTATCAAGAATCACAGGCTCTATATCGGATTTGCATATTTTCCACCACTTGGCCACCTCAGAAAACCTTTCTATATTGTTCTTTATAAAATACCAAAACTCTGAGGAGTCCACTCCAATTTGATTTAAACGTTCTTGTATAATTTCAAATGGCATTTGTTGCAGCACTTTGCTATTTAGCTTGTATGCTTCACTCAAGCTAAATTGCGTACATGCTGAGCTAAATTTTTTAATGTCAAATGAATCAATCAAAGATTGCATACAGGCGCAAGCTTCAATTGGATTGGATGTTCCAAGCTTCACTAAATAACTAACTAGTGCCATCGGTTCAATTTCATCTTCTTTTATAGATTTAATGTCCAGCACGCCGGTTCGCTTGGATATTTTGCTATCATCAAAATGTAGCAGAGAAAGGTGAGCAAATGTAGGGATTTTCGCTTTTAATGCTTTAATCATTTGGATTTGCACTGCGGTATTAGTTACATGATCTTCCCCGCGTACAATATGAGTTACATTAAAGTCAACATCATCAGTAACAGAAGGTAACATGTATGTGTAAATTCCATCTTCTCTTTTTACCACAGGATCGCTGATGTGACTTGTTGCAATATTTATTTCACCTTTAACTTCATCATTCCATTTAACAACTTCATTTCTATCCAACTTAAATCTAAAATGTGGTCTTCTTCCTTCTTGCTCATAACTAATTTTCTCTTGCTCAGTTAGAAGTAACGCGCTTCTGTCATATACAGGGGGAAGTCCTTGTTTTAACTGAAATTTTCGTTTAATGTCTAACTCTTCTCTTGTTTCATAGCATGCATAAATATGCCCTTCTTTTATTAACTGCAAAAACACCTCATTGTAACGCTCAAAGCGCTCTGATTGCTTGAAATTTGCATCCCAATTGATACCAATCCATTTCAAATCTTGTATGATATCATTTATATATTTGACATCTGAACGCTGAAGGTCAGTATCATCAAAACGGAGTAAAAATTTTCCATTTTGATTGCGTGTGTACATCCAACAAACCAAGGCAGTTCGTACGTTTCCTACGTGGAGGTAGCCAGTTGGGCTTGGAGCGAATCTTGTTAGCATTTAAACAGCAATATTGTTTACTCTAATTTATTTTAATTTTATATAAATGTACGGCTAAAGCAAGCGAGATCTGCTAATACAATTGAGCAAAAGAAGAATAAGTATGGCTATAGCATTGTGGCACCTTTGATGTTTGAGACCATATGATGAATTCAAGAAAATTCATGGCTTGACGACAAAGGCTAATGTAGCATTATATTGGTATCATGACTAACTTAGAAAAGATGAGAGAAAAACTGCAAGATCAAATAAATTATCATAATGTTTTGTATCACCAAAAAAATAAGCCAGAAATAAGTGATGCTGAATATGATGAACTGAAGAAAAAGTTAGCTGAAATAGAGCCAGAAATTTATGCAACACAAGATAGTGTTGGTGCTCCACCTGATGAGAGGTTTTCTAAGGTGGAACATCAAGAACCTATGCTTTCCCTTGAGAATGCTTATGATGAACAAGGTGTAGAGAAATTTTTGTCTAAAATAAAGAGGTTTTTAATTGAGGACAAAATAGAGATATTATGTGAACCAAAAATTGATGGGTTGTCGTTTTCTGCAATTTATGAGGATGGAAGATTTGTTAAAGCTGCAACTCGAGGTGACGGTTTTGTAGGAGAAGATGTCACTCACAATGTTGCAACAATAAAAGGCTTTCCTAAGTTTTTGCAAGGTGTGCAAGGAAGACTAGAAGTAAGAGGTGAAATATACATCAGTAACAGCGACTTTTTAAAGTTAAATGAAAACGATGAATTTGCCAATCCTCGAAATGCAGCCGCTGGTTCTCTAAAGCAATTGGATGCAAACATTACAGCAAGCAGACCTCTTAGATATTTTGCTTATTCTTTGATTGGTGGAGCAGAGAAAAGTCAAAGTGAGGTACTAAATAAGCTTGAGGCACTTGGTTTTTGCGTAAATGAGCATCAGTCCTTAACGAGTAGTTTAGATGGAATGCTGAAGTTCTATAATGAAGTCTATAACTGTCGCTATAACTTGGATTATGATATTGATGGAATAGTCTATAAAGTAAATGATTTGGTACTACAAAATCGTCTAGGGAATACTCACAAAGCACCGCGCTCAGCACTTGCATACAAGTTTTCTGCGGTTTATGCAAAAACAAAGTTAAACAAGATATTTATACAGGTGGGCAGAACAGGGGTTTTAACTCCAGTTGCAGATTTAGTGCCAGTCAATGTTGGTGGGGTGCTAGTTAGTAGAGCAAGTCTGCATAACCAAGATGAGATAAAACGTAAAGACATAAGAGAGGGAGATATTGTAACAATCAAAAGGGCAGGGGATGTAATTCCCCAGATCGTTGAAGTAAGCAGAGATTCTCGTCTTCCAAATACACCTGAATTTGTGTTTCCTGAAGTATGCCCTGAATGTGGTAGTAAAGTACGTCAGGTTGAGGGAGAGGCTGCAGTAAGATGTCCTGAGGAATTTGCCTGTAAAGCTCAAATAATAGAAAAACTAAAGCATTTTGTATCGAAAGATGCATTTGACATTGTTGGCCTTGGTGATAAGCAGATAGAGTTTTTTTACGACCTTGGTCTGATAAAACAAATTCCCGATATTTTTACTTTAGAAGAAAGATTGGATGAATTTAATCTGGAAGAACAGTCTGGTTGGGGCAAGAAATCAATAGCTCATTTATTAAATGCTATACAAAGCAGAAGGGTAATAACTCTAGATAGGTTTATATTTTCTTTAGGTATTAGATTTATTGGTCAAGTTGCAGCAGAATTGCTTGCAGATTATTATGTTTCTTATAATAACTGGTATAATTCGATGATTGAACTGTCATCAGATAATACTGAGCTAGTCAGTATAGACGGCATAGGAAAAAAAGTGGCTGAATCTTTGGAATCATTTTTTTCTAAGGAACATAACATCAAAATGTTAAATGATCTTACTGCTTGTCTTCAAATTCTTCCTGTGAGCTCCAACTCTAGTAACTCTGTTTTAAATAATAAAATTATAGTGTTTACTGGTAAGCTACTTGCTATGAGTAGAGGAGAGGCAAAAGTAAGAGCCAAAACTCTAGGAGCAAAGGTCAGCTCACATCTTTCTGCTAAAACTGACTACCTAATTGCAGGAGAAAAACCAGGATCCAAATATAAAAAGGCAGTGGAATTAGGTGTGGAAATTTTAGATGAAGACCAGTGGCATAAAGTGGTAAGTTCGGGAGTGTTCAAATGATACTTGGATTGTATATTAAATCAAAGTTGCAAGACTATTTAGAGAGTAGCCAATTCTTTCCATCCAAGAATCATTTTATTGACTTGCCTCAATTTTTCAACAGAAGGCAAGTCTTCTGTGCTGAGTGGTAGGCGGACAGTTTGATGTTCTATGAGCCCAATATCATGCAAAAGTGCTTTAGTGGGTATTGGGTTGCTGGCAATAAATAACGCTTCGCAAGCCTGTTGCCAGATATCTGCCTGAGGGTTCCTGCCATTGAGGCACTTCTTAACATATTCATGCGCTATGCGTGGCCAAACATTGGCAGCAACGGAAACCAGGCCAGCCGCACCATAAGCGGCCATATCAGATATCATATTATCATCTCCGCAAAAGACCTCAATATTTGGTGCAACTTTCTTATACTGAGTTAAAGTATCAACAGTGCCACTTGAATCTTTGATAGCCCAAAATTTTTCGTGACTGGATAAGTTGCGTACAGTTTCAGCATGAAGACTCACTCCTGCTCTCGATGGAATATTGTAAAACATAGCCGGCACATGTGCTTTTTCAAGTAGCTTTTCAAACCATAAAGTCTGCCCCATAATTCCGGGCTTTGCATAAATGGGAGTTGTCATTAGATAGCCATGAATAGGCATACCCTTGCAAAAATCAAGCCATTCAAGAGTCTGATATAGATTCACTCCTGGTACGCCAATTATAATTTTCGTACTTAATTTTAGCTTACATACAAATTCAACTAATGTACGCTTTTCAGAATCAGTAAGCGATAGGCTTTCACCTGTGCTACCCAGCAACACTACACCATTTTCAGCTTTAACTTGCATTGTCAGTAAACGCTGCAAACTGTTATAATCTATGCTATCTCCATTGCAATTAAAAGGAGTAACACAAGCAGTCCATAAAAATGTAGATTTCAATTGAAGTTATTAAAATGGTATTTCATCGTCGAGTAGTTCATCTTTTATATCGTTGTCAAAACTTTCGTGCTTATTTTTTTGTTCTGTTTCATTTTGCTTGTATTCACTCGGCTTGTAATCGGAATTTGGTCGTGAATCGAGGAGAGTAAGAGCGCTATTAAAATTATATAGAACCACCTCTGTTGTGTATCTTTCACCACCGTTTTGGTCAGTCCATTTTCTAGTTCTCAAAGAACCTTCAACATAAACTTTACTGCCTTTGCGTGCAAAATCTTTGACGATTTTTACTAATCCTTCACTAAAAATTACGATATTATGCCATTCTGTCTTTTCAGAGCGCGTACCGGAAAGTTTGTCAGTCCAACTTTCAGACGTGGCTATTGAAAAACTTGCCATTTCTTTTCCATTTTGTGTAGTCCTAATTTCAGGATCTTTTCCTAAATTACCAACTAGTATGACTTTGTTTATGGTACCACCAGACATAATTATGCTCTAAATAAATCCTTTTATTATCTTATGTGAAAATACTATTGTCAAATTTAATTAAAAGTGCGCTTGGAGGGATTCGAACCCACGGCCTTTGCCTCCGGAGGGCAACGCTCTATCCAACTGAGCTACAAGCGCATATATATTTAAGTTATTTAATAGATAAGCCATCCAAGTCAAATTTTTGTTTTGGATAAAGCGTAAACATAATACTCCCATATCCAAAATATACATTTTGAGAATCATTCGCATGCTTTTTTATTGCTTTTTGATCTACGGTCCATACAAAAGTTACATAATTTTCATTGACTGAGTGCACTTTTAAATCCTTGGTATTTATAAACAGCTTTCCATTTACCCATATTTTCCATGTATCGGGAGAAAGATATAAAATTGAGTCTAAACTCACTACCTTACAGTTGAAATTATCTGATACCTCCTCTTTTGCAGCTCTTGAAGATCGTAAATTGAACTTTTCCATTTCATTGACCATTCTATTAACTGGCTCTTCATCAAAAAAAATGCTTTTTACGTTACTATATTGTGACAAAACGTCAAAGTCACTTTCCACTGCTTCTCTTATTATATCGTCCCGATCTGTATAGCTTAGTTTTTGATTGTTGATAAAGAAACACTCTTTTGCACGCAAATTTGCTATATCAATAAAATCGTCGATTTCTTGATTGCCAACTTTAAGAATACTTTCAAAATATCTTTTTTCTATCATCATTCCATACTGAGAATGATGACAAACCATTTCATCATTACCTTGTTTTTCTATATATACGCATAAATTTCCACTATTTAATCCTAATATTTTATGCTCAATAAAATCTTCATTGCCAATATATTGTCGGCAAGAATACTCCTTACAAATTTCTATGCTTTCTATGATATCTTCACAACTGCAATATGCATTAACATTGGAAATGAGTAGCGTAAAAATAAAAAACAGCTTTATGTTCATCACCTTATCTACTTAATATAGTATACCAATCAAAGACTATATTAGCTCTCACTATCTCTATCATATTACCATTCAAAATCTGATTCATAGTTGCAGCATCAATATTTCTCTGCTTATTTAAAATAAGAGATTTGATCATAACATAACCGGGCAGATTTGGAATAGACTGTAGAAATAAAAAAATATGCTTATCGCTGATTGAGCTTAAATTTAGGACCACTTCACTTTTTATTACTTTTGTGCGTTCACTTTTGTTGTGGAGCTCAACTTCTTCGGGTATAGAAATTGATATTTCAGGTTCTAATATATAGTGCTTTTTATATAACTTGCTAAGCTCGAAATTTAAATTTGCAATGTATCTGCTACTATGTAAATTTGAAGAAGAAATTTTTTTCCATAAATCTAGGTTTTTATTTAGAACAACTTCCTTTTTTTGAATTCCAGTAATCTGTAAATTAATAGAACGTATTTTATCAATCGCAATTTGGTTTTTATTATAAATCTTTTCGTTATAGATAACAACATATGTTAATAACCCTATTAATCCAACAGATAATAACAAATACGATATAAACTGAATTGTAGCTTTTCTTTTTAATTGAGAGATAGTCATTAATCTACATTGCCTCTCCTATTTCAACATCAATAGATAGATTTTGCTCTTTAGCAGCAGGTAAGCTAGAAATATTAATGTCATAGGTACGAAAATTATCGTTTAAATTTTTTCGTAGTTTCTCGTATTGATGAGAAATATTTTTACCGGATTGAAAATTAAACTTTAAAGTTGTGGTAATATAACTTTTTGCCTCATTATAATTCCATTCAAATGATCGAAGCTCTATACCTGGTATTTTTAACTTTTCTACATACTTAACTTGTGTAAGAGGAGAGTATTCTATTTTTGATAAAATATTATTGATATTAATAAAATCATAAATTTCATCTATTTTTTTTACATTATAGCTTTGGCTAAGTTTTGTTAATTGGTTATTTAAGGTGTTCTGCTTTGCTGATAAATTATCAGCGACATTGAAATTTGAATACAAATTTAGCAAACAAAGGGTGTTTGTTATAACTAAAACCAGGGCGAAGTATAGAAAAATTCGAGGAGAGTTTAAATAAAGGTAATTGAATAGATAAAATTCTTTAGTTTCCTTTGTATTAAAAATAGCTGCTAATTTATTCTTAAAGCTATGAAACAAAATTATGGTATCGCAAAAGTTATCTTTTTCACTTATAGCTAGTTCTGCTCCTAATAGTTTGCCTAACTCATATGGAGTTAATATGTTCACACTGTTCTCTGAAAAATTTATGACTGATAAACTAGCTTTGATATCTTCTGACACTATGATACAAAGGTCGATAGGGTTATTTTTTTCAAACCCAAACTTAGTTAAGGATCGAATAGTATCTTGCACTTCCTGATATATTCCACCAGCGATAATTCCTGGTAAATTATCATTAGTAAATGATGTTAAGCGCGTAAATACCATTTTATTCTCTTTAAGAACCACTTGTCTATAGCCTCCCGTTTTAGTTGCAGCAACTATAATTTTCCAATTATTAGGATCTTTATGTAGAATCTTTTTTGTTATATTACTTATTTCTATAGGAAACATTAATATTCCCTTAAAGTTGGAGCCTATCTCAATAAACACATTCAACCAATATTCTACTAAATGCTTTGCTTTTGATGAAACAAGAAGATAGCACCAGTTTTGATTGAATTTGTTTGGCTTCTCAACCAAAAAAACTGAACTTATGTCATTATTACGAGAAAAATGCTCCATCTTTGTTTTTGCTGATAGATAGGCACTAATCTTGTTTGCCCTTGTAATAAACTGTAGCGAGTAATTTTGATCTGCATGATTAAGCACCAGGTATAAAGGTGCTTTTTTATCTGACGAAAGACATGAAATTAAATCGGAAACTGCTTTATCGTTTTTGCCCTTAACAAAATACCTTTTATTTAAAGTATTATTTTTAAAATATAGTAACATTATGCCTTCTTCTCCAATAGAAAGCATAAACTTACTTTTGGATTTTGAACTAAACATATTAACAAAGCATATACTTATCTAGAATTAAAAAGGCAATTTATTGAAATTCATTAAACGTTAGAGGGAAATATTGTTATAAATTTTCGCAGCAACATTATTTATATTATAATTTTTTTATAAAATTACCACTAATATTAAGTTATTTAGATAACAAATTAAGAAAATTCATTAAGACGAATTTGTTGTTTTTCAAATTGTAGGTAAACCTAAGCCACTTTAGCTATATCTGCCGATTGACTTTAATTAATAAGAGTTATTAATCTATTTACTATTCTTGTAATATTATTTCTAATGGTAAAGAAATATATATTTTTCTGGAACAGTTGTTATTTCAGATACAGAATTTATTGTAAGTAAACTAACCATTTGCTGAAGAGCGCTCATCTTCTGTGGTACTTGATGATGGAGCAACTAATTTGCTCAAAATCTCATCTTTTGGTCCCATAGCGTAAATGACACCATCTGACATGAGGATCACCTTATCAACTACGGACAATAACGGTAGCTTGTGAGTGATGATAACAGTAGTAGTATTTTGTTTTCTTGCAATGCCAATTGCATTAATTAAGCATGCCTCTCCATTGCTATCTAAGTTAGCGTTTGGTTCATCAAGTACTAAAAGTTTTGTGTGACCATAAAAAGCTCTGGCAAGTCCAAGAAGCTGTTTTTGGCCGCCAGAGAGCGTTACTCCTCCAGGACCTCCTATTGTTGTATCATATCCATTTGGTAAGCTTAGTATTAGTTCATGTATTCCTGCAATTTTTGCTGCTTTGATTATTTCTTCAGGATTTGGATCTGGCCTCATGCGAGCAATATTAGCTTTGACACTAGTGTTAAATAACTCAATATCCTGAGGTAAGTAGCCAACATAATTACCAAAATTTTCTCGATTCCAAGTATATACATCAGCGCCATCTAGTCTGACTACACCAGATATTGGCTTCCATACACCAACAGTTAATTTTGCGATAGTGGATTTACCAGAAGCACTTGCACCAATAACACCAACTACATCTCCAGGATCTATAATGAATGATATTCCTTTTACTGTCGGCTTATTGCTTCCATAAGGAGTAAAAAATACTCTATCAAATTCCAATTTTCCTTCAGGTTCTGGTAGAGCCATCGTTTGCTCTCTTTTTGGCGATGTTAATATAAGTCTTTGTAGCCTTCCATATGACATTCTAGCCTGATTTAAAAACTTCCAAGTATGAACCGCAGCATCAAATGGTGCTAATACTCTACCCATTAAAATTGAAGCAGCGATGATGCTACCGGCAGTCTTATGAGCTGTGATTGCAAGTAATGCACCTGTTCCAATCACTGATATTTGCAGAGTTGAGCGCAAAAATTTAGTGATTCCAGTAATTACATTAGAGCGATTTTGTGCTTTAATTTGCATTGCTCGGTTCTGATCATTTCGTTTACACCAATCAGAGACTATGAATTCTGACATGCCCATAGCTTCAACCACTTCTGCATTTCTTGTTGCAACATCTATAGCATTGATATTCCGTATAGTTTCTTCGTTGGTTTCTTGTAATATTCGTTTAGTGGCAAGTTCATTCCATATTGCCATAGAGACTAATATAATAATTCCAGTAATAGCTATAAACCCCGTGGAGGTATGTATCATGAAAATCACAACAAGGTAAATTAACGACCATGGAGTATCAAACAGTGAGAATATACCATTTCCTGTAATGAAATTTTTTATCACTCCGAGATCTCGTATTGCTTCACCACTTGAAGTTGAGCTCTGCACTGACGTTAGCCTGATTGACCTTACTATCAGATCTGGTGTTGCAGTTTTATCGATCCAATCACCTATTTTTGCCATGGCTAAATATCGACAAGTTTCAAGCATTGCAGAACATGCAAATGCAGATAAAGTGATAATTGTCAGCATAGTTAGTGTTGATACACTTTCGCTCGATATCACCCGATCAAGCACTTGAGAGGTATAAAGTGGTAGGAATAACATTAATAAATTGATTCCCGCACTAAACCAAAAGATAAACCAAAATGCACTTTTGCATTTTTCTAGGCAAACATATAGAGTACTTTGCTTCAATTCTTTTTTTATTGATGGCGTAATTTCCACAATCTTCCTCTTAATTTGATTACATGCACCATATACAATTTTTATTACAAAAATATTAATAACGGTAGTTAGCTTACTTTAAGTGAGTAAAATATTAATATATGTGAATAGGAAATATAAACAATGGTAAAAAGAAGTATAGTTAATATTTCCTTCATTGCCTATAGCGAAGCTACGTCATACCGCGATTCATTCCATAGCTGTACGAACATTCATTTTTGAAGGTAAACTGCACAGCAAATGGTGTCATGAAAGTAGCTGACACTGGGATGGCTTTGTTGCATTGCTACTTATGAAAGGCTAACTATAATTAGGATTATAAGCAACTTATTGAAAATCTTGTTTTTTTGCAATCAATCTGATCAAATTTAAGAATAGTAATTTGTTATTTATATTAATAAATTTAATTCTATTGAAAATAGCTAAAGCATTGAAATTCTTGAATTTTAGCCAGATTAGTGAGTGGTAGTGAAATTTCTTTTACTCAAATTTAGGTATTCACTGACCGTTCTTGTTATAAATACCAGAATAATAAGCTACTGATATTCTCCACCTTTTTTATCTTTAATCCATCATAGCTAGCGATGCAACAAAGCCCACCGATTCATTCTACTGCAACGCAGAAAATTCGTACAATTGTACATAATGTGGGGCTTCTGGCTACATTTTTCTATTGAACTCACCTTTTCTCTATGTGACAGATTTCGTATTAAATTTTAAATTTAATGCGCCTAGATATACAAGCATTCCTAGCAAAACCATAGGTATAGAAAGCAACTGCCCCATAGTTAAATCAAGCCACAAATAGCCAATTTGATAGTCTGGTTCGCGAAAAAACTCAACGAAAAAACGTGCTATTCCATACCACATAACTGCAATACCAGTTAACGCACCGTGATACAGTCTTATTCTAGTTAAGAAAAACAGTGAATTTGCAACTGCAAAAAGTAGCAGTCCTTCAAAAAGTGCCTCATAAAGCTGGCTTGGATGATGCAGCAAATTATCACCACTCTCTGGAAATACCATACCCCATGGCATAGTTGTAACTCTGCCAAATAACTCTCCGTTTATAAAATTGCCTATGCGACCTAAAAATAAACCTATGGGAACTCCGCAAGAAACTAGGTCCAGTGCATAAAATGTAGGGATATTATGTCTTTTACACGAAATTATTACTGCAAGCAAAACTCCTATAGCACCACCATGAAATGACATCCCTCCTTCCCAGGTCTTCAATATCTCAATAGGGTTGCTTATATAAAGAACTGGATCATATATCAATACGTAGCCAAGTCTACCTCCAAGGATAATACCTACAATAGTGGCTGTTAATAACGAATCGTAAAAATTCTTAGTAAATATTTTTTGGTCATCTAGCCTATGTAAATACCAATATGCAAACACTATACCCAAAACGTAGGCTAAGGAATACCAATATATAGAAACAGGACCGATGCTGAAAATTACTGGATTTAAAGACATATTTTGCTATAAATTATTTTTAGACAATCTACTTTTTTCACGATCCCACTCTCTCTGTTTTATGGTTGCTCTCTTATCGTAGAGTTTTTTTCCTTTTACAATGGCAATTTTAGTTTTTGCAAATCCTTTATCGTTAAAATAGACCGAAAGCGGCACAACAGTTATCCCAGCAGTCTTGATTTGACCAATTAGTTTATTTATCTCCTTTTTATGCAAGAGTAATTTACGTTCCCTTTTTGGTTTATGATTTTTTCGGTTCGCAGCTTTATATTCTGCAATATGCATATTGTGCAGCCATACTTCGCTATTCTTTTCAACAACGTAGGCGTCGGAAATATTTACTTTTCTTTCTCTTAGCGATTTAACTTCACTGCTTAATAAGACCATACCCGCTTCAAATTCTTCTAAGATGAAATATTCAAACCTTGCTTTCCTATTTTCTGCAATAACTTCCATATCTAAAGATATCTTTAAGCTTCAATATATTACAGAGTTTTTGACTTAATTCATAATAAAACAGTTATCCCAATAAATATAAGGTGCCAGGCTAGTCTGATAGCAACAGGATAACAAAAATCAAGTAAGTGCTTTTTCTGTCTCTCTAGGCACAAGTTCCTTTACTTCTTTCATTTCAGTTTTAGGCTTTGACATTATATATTGACCAGCACCAACTATGAGCGCAGATCCTGCAGCTAGTCCAATTATTGCTGGTACAGATAGGGCAGTAGCAAATGCAAGTGCAACACCAACTATCACTGCAGTTACAAAACACACAATAACACCTTTTACAATTGCATTTTTTGCAGATTGTTCTTTTTCTTTCACAATTGCATTTTTTCCAATTTGTTTTTCTTCCTTTTTCTCTGGAAGCTGCATTACATCTTTATTTTCAGTAAGATCCTTTGGCGTTTTTTTATTCTCATTTTTTAACGTTTGCTTTTTTTCCGCTTCCTCTAAAAGCTGAATTATACCTTGATATTTAGTAAGGTCTCTTGGCGTTTTTCCATCAACATCTTTTAATGAAGGGTCTGCTTCAGTGTGTAGCAGAACTTCCACCACTTTTATTTTGCCATTTTCAGCAGCAAGATGTAAAGGAGTACGTCTATCACCATTTTTTGCATTAACCTTTGCTCCTTTTGCGATTAGAGTTTTTACTATATCTTCGTGGCCATTTTCAGCAGCAACATGCAAAGGAGTCCATCTATCAGCATCCTTTATATTAACATCTGCTTTCTCAACTAGAATTTTTACTACCTCTATGTGGTTATTTTCAGCAGCAAGATGTAAAGCAGTACATCTATCATCATTTTCTGCATTAAACTTTGCTCCTTTTTTGATTAGAATGTCTACTACATCTTTATGGCCCTTTTTGGCAGCAAGATGTAAAGGAGTCTTGTCCTTAATACCTTTTGCATTAACATCTGCTTTCTCAACTAGAATTTTTACTACCTCTATGCGGTTCTCTTTAGCAGCAATATGTAAAGGAGTATATCTTTTATTATTTTGTGCATTAACCTTTGCTCCTTTTTTGATTAGAATGTCTACTACATCTTTATGGCCCTTTTTGGCAGCAAGATGTAAAGGAGTCTTGTCCTTAATACCTTTTGCATTAACATCTGCTTTCTCAACTAGAATTTTTACTACCTCTATGCGGTTCTCTTTAGCAGCAATATGTAAAGGAGTATATCTTTTATTATTTTGTGCATTAACCTTTGCTCCTTTTTTGATTAGAATGTCTACTACATCTTTATGGCCCTCTCTGGCTGCAAGATGTAAAGGAGTCTCGTCCACAATACCTTCTGCATTAACATTTGCTCCTTTTGCAATGAGAGTTTTTACTACATCTTCGCAGCCCTCTCTGGCAGCAAGATGTAAAGGAGTACATCCATCATCATCTTTTGCATTAACGTTTACTCCTTTATTTAATAGGTTTTTCACCTCCTCCTCATTATTATGTTTAACAGCTGAATGCAAAGCTTTGATGTTCTCTTGTGCCTTTAATAGAGCTTCTTTTACCGCTTTATGGCCTTTTTGAGAAGCAAATGTTAAAGGAGTCCATTTATAATGGTCTTTCGCATTAACATCTGCTCCTTTTTCAATTAGAGTTTCTACTATATCTTTGCGGCCATTTGCAGCAGCAAGATGTAAAGAAGTCCACCCATCACTATTTTTTGCATCAACGTTGATTCCTTCTGCTTTTGATAGAACTTGTACTATCTCTTTGTGGCCATTTGTAATAGCAAGATGTAAAGGAGCCCATCCTTTATCATTTTCTGCATTAACATTTGCTCCTTTTCCAATTAGAGTGTTTACTACATTTTTGTGGTTCTTTTCAACAGCAAAATGTAAAGAAGTCCATCCATCACCATTTTTTGCATCAACAATTGCTCCTTTTCCAGTTAGAATGGTTACTACATCTTCGTGGCCATAGTGAGCAGCAATATGTAAAGGAGTAATTTTATTATCATGTTCTGCATTAATATCTGCTCCGTTTTCAATCAGAGCTTTTGCTACATTTGCACAGTTCCAATAAGAAGCAAGATGTAACAATTTGACTTCCTTAGAATTTTGACCACGAGATATAGTAAATATGTAATTTATGCCAGATCCACTATCATTGTCAGGTTTACTCTTTTCCCACTCTTGACATAAATCTGGATCTTCTTCTTGTAACTTAGCTTTTATTTTTTCAACTATATTGTCCTTGCTCAAATCTGAAAGGTCATTTATTTTTTTTAATATTTCCATAAATTTATTATATTCCATAACTTCCTCACTTAAAATACATAACTTAGTTGTTATATCTTTTAACATAGAAGTCAAGAACCTAAATATTCGTTATTATCTTTCCTTAAAGAGTCATTTTAGTTATATTACAGACTATGAAAAACCTCAACTTTAGGAAGGAAATCAAGTTTTTTTCTCTGTCATTTATAATTTTATTTGTTCTATGGACTGTATTGTCTGGTTATTTTGAGCCGTTTTTTATTTTTTGTGGAGTGTTTTCCTGTATATTCACATCGTTTATCTTTAGAAGGTTGATAAACGCTGAAAGAGCTCTTAGCCAGATTTTAAATAGTACGAGTAGACTGTCGTTTTATAAGTTAGTAAGTTATATACCATGGTTAATGTACCAAATCATTTTATCAAGTGTTTATGTAACAAAAAAGGTGCTACAACTCAAATCTAAGCTTGAGCCAATCATTATCCTAAGAAAATGCAAAGGGCATAATGATGAAAGCATTGCGTTATTTGCCAATTCAGTCACAATCACTCCCGGAACTTTAACTATCAATGTTGAAAGTAAGCAGAAAACATATTTCTCTACCATGTATTTGATAGATAAAGATCTTGAAAGCGGCATTTCTGAAATAGAAAATAAAATCTTAAAAATACTACGTTCAGTTAAGTAATTGCTTTAAATAAGTTAACAGCATCCTTATATTCCCTTACAAGACTTTCAAGCATTTCTTTTGGAAGGCTATTGTTAACAATAGAACATAAATAATTATACAAATCTTCTAACCTTAATACGTTATTTCTCTTCTTGCTGTTGAATTTATACGGAAAAATACCTTCCATAACTTCAATAGTAGTAGCCTTGTTTAAAAATACATTTTCACTTGTCACGCTTATTCTTGCTAAAACAGTGTTAATTTCAGGTTCGTCACTCGTATAAAAATCTGATAGCTGAGTTATTCTAATAACGTACAAAGTTACTATTTTTGACAAGCAATTATCAGCATATTCACAATTTTTTATTACCTCCCACTGAGTAACCTGAGATTTACCTATTTTTGCATTGTTCGGTAATTTACTCATTGAACTTTCTCCATTTAATCCAGTGTAATAAATTATACTAATACTTTGTTAAATAAATAATAACGCGATTACAAAAATATATACTTATAGTAGTATATTATACAAAAATAGCACAATATCTAAGCATTAAAGCTAGTTTTAGCTGGGTACATGGGGCTATTCGTTATTTTGTGTTGTCCAGTGAGGTCCAAAATTAGAGGTCCACTTATATAAAGAGTTTAGTCTGCCTTCTTTGCTATAAAATAAGTTTTCCTTTTGAGCTGTTTTGTTAGTATTAACTAAATTCTAAACTAACTGTGCTATAATGAAAAAGATAAAACTCGGAATACTAATTTCAGGTAGGGGGTCGAATATGCAGGCCTTAATAGAAGCATGTCAAGATCAGAATTTTTCCGCAGAAGTTGCATGTGTTATCACAAATAATAGCGAAGCTGCTGGTCTGAAAATAGCAGAGCAAGCAGGAATCTCAGCGTTTATTGTTAAAGATAAACCGCTTGATGCTGGTAAAATTCACGAAATACTTGTTCAACATAAGGTTGATTTAATTTGCCTTGCAGGGTTTATGAGAATTCTCAAAGCTGATTTTCTGAGTAAATGGCATAACAAGGTGATAAATATTCATCCCTCTTTACTTCCGTCTTTTAAAGGCCTAAACGCTCAAGAGCAAGCTCTAAAAGCAGGTGTAAAAATTACAGGTTGTACTGTACATTATGTCACTCCTGAAGTTGATGCTGGAGCCATAATTGCTCAAGTTGTTGTACCAGTGTTACCAGCTGATGATATTCAAAGCCTCTCAGAACGCATTCTAGCTGAGGAGCATAAGTGTTATGTAGAAGCAGTAAGGTCAATAGCAGAAGATATATGACTGTAATAATTATTGACCTTGAGCGTTTTTTCCAACTTCAACAAAAAATAAATTTTCAGGTTCCAGTAAAGAACTTGCCAGTTCGTTTACTTCCTCTAATTTAACATCATTAATGATATTCGCATAATTATTTATACGGTTAACATCACGATCATTTATCTGCATATTATCTAGCAGCGTTGCTGTATTTGTGTTATTGGACAGGAAAAGGACAAGATTATTTACCAAGCCAATTTTTGCATCCTTGAACAATTGTTCGTCAATTCCTTGCTTTTTTATTCTGCTAAATGTATCTTTTACTGCTGATATAGCTTTGCCAGCAGTAGAACTATCAGTACTTATAAATCCAGATATAATATTTCCATGTTTATTGGAAATAATACTTGCATAAACACCATAAGTAATACCCAAGTTTTGCCTCAGTTCTGTCATTAATATTGAATTCAGCCTCATGCCACCAAGTGCATCAATTAAGACACCAGCGTTATAATAATTAGGATCTTCATAAGCTATACCTTTTTGAGCAAAAAGTATCACACTCTGTGGTATATCCATAAAAATATTCTTACTTTCTGCAGAACCAAAATTATTTTTTACAGGTATTTTTCTAACTTTTGATCTTTTTGACGGCAATTTAGATAAATATTTATCTAATAGCGTAATAATTTCTTCTTTTTTTGTACAACCAGCAACACTGATAACTATGTTATCTTTAGCAAAATTACGCTTTATGTATGTTAAAACATCGTCTCTAGTAATGCTCATTATAGTATCAAGAGTACCGTACACACTTTTTGAGTAAGGATGTTTTTTAAACAATAACGTATCTAATTCTTTTCCAGCAACAAAATAAGGATTTTTTTCAAGATTATTAAAATCAACTTTGGCTTTCTCGAAAACTCTATTCAACCCTTCAGGGTCAACTTTAGGACGCATTATAGTATCGCTCAGTAATGAAATTGCTTCCTCTAGATTGTCAGACAAAGTATTTAATGAAACCCTAAATGCTTCTAAATCAGCAATAAAATTTAAACTAATCCCTTTATCTTCAAGCTTTTTCGCAAAATCTTTGGCATCATTTTTTCCTGCCCCTTCTTGGATTACAAGAGAAGTAAACCAAGCAAGCCCCTGTTTTTCCTTATTCTCATACACATAATCTGCATCCTTGAACGATATATTTAGTGAAACTTTTGGCAAATCATGATTTTCTACAAATAAAAACTTAAATCCTTTACGGGTAGTGACCTCCTCTATATTTAGGTTACCACTTGCTTGTAAATTAAAGCCTAGACAGAAAAAAAATAGAAATATAATTTTACTTATTCTCATTATTATCTCCTTTTGGTAATAAACGACCAATTAACTTATTAGCAGAAAAAATAGCACGGATTTTATTATTTACATCCTCTAGATTGACATCATTAATCTTGCTATATGAAATATCTATTTCATCAAGTGGAATACCAAGTGCAAGGTGTGGCACATAGAACATCGCTATATGAGTTAAGTCAGATAGATTATCAAACTGTGCTGCCTTATACCTATATTTTGAGCTTTGTAATTCCTCGCTCGTCACCCCTTTAGATACGAAGCCATTAATAGCATTATCTAACTCTCTTTCAACAATATCTAAATTAGCGCCACTTTTTGGAATTATCATAATATCAATGTAGCCATCACTAAAAGCTAGGCTATTATAATAAGCAAACACTGATACTGCCACATCTTTATCTAAAACCAAATCTTTATACAGTTTGCTGGATTTGCCGCCACCTAAAATGTCAACCGCTAAATGAGCAGCAGAGGCTTCATTTATGTGATCAAATAAGGGAACACGATAACGAAAATATAAAACTGATTCTTTTACTTCAGTGCTCTCTAAGGTCACCGATAGACCTGCATTATGCACTGGATCCTGATTTGGGTAATGTCTCATTACAGGCTTAGCTTTAATTTCGCCATATTTTTCTTCTGCTAATTTCACTACTTCATCAAACTCCACATCACCCACAATCAGCAATATTGCATTACCAGGGTGATAATAACTATCGTGAAACCTCACTATGTCATCCTGATTGTAAGTTTTGATATCGCTCTCCCAGCCAATAACAGATCTACCATAGCCATTACGGTAAAATGCACTATCCATTTCTTCCCACAACAAGTTATGAGGTTGGTTATCAAATCTCATTTTTCTTTCTTCCAGTACAATGTTTTTTTCTCTATCTATTTTGTCTTGAGTAGCATTAAAGTTTCCCATTCTATCTGCTTCAACTTCCATTGCCAGTGGTAAATCTTTTTTGGGGATCAACTCAAAATAACAGGTATATTCTTTAGTGGTAAATGCGTTAAATTGAGCCCCAATGCTACTCATAGTGGCTTCTATATCTGTGAACTTCCCTGTAGTTTCAAACATTAAATGTTCAAAGTAGTGAGCCAATCCTGCTTTGCCGATTGGATCATCCATTCCCCCAACTTTGTATATTACTGCATGTAAAACGGCTGGAATCCGATGATTAGAAACAACATAAACATCTAGTCCGTTACTGAGTTTAGTATATTTTATGTTGTGCTCTATGTTTAAAGCATTCGAAGAAATTGGGTAAGTAAAAAAAAGTACAGGTAGTATAAGAAAACTAAAAAACTTATGAAGCATTATTTCGACCTAATATAAAAACAATTATTTTATTCCTCATTTTGTTTAGAAATAAGCATATCGTATATATACCACTTATATAACAATGTAAACATTCCACAAACTATAGATAAATCTGCTAAATTAAAGGCTGGCCAATACCAATCATCAATATGAAAATATATGAAATCATATACAGCTCCCCAATAGATCCTATCAACTACGTTTCCGATTGCTCCACCAATCATCAGAGAAAAACCAAGGTAAGTTGACTGATCGTCAGACTTGTATATCAAATATGCAAGTATACCAATTATTAGTATTGAAAATGCTGAAAAAAAGAAACCGCCATGTGGTAAAGCGCTACACATTCCAAAACTAATACCTGAATTCCAAACTTCAACTAGTTTTATAAAACTAGCGATCTCAATTGATTCTCCTTCATCAATCAATGAGTTTATGTACAATTTGCTCGTTTGGTCAATCAATACTATAATTAATATAACAACTAAGCATAACTTTTTCATAAATTTGCCTTTAACCTATAAACTTTAAGTATATCATAATTTATCTGTTTTGTTAACTCCTCAATACTATGGAATTTTTTTTCTGACCTTATGAATTTTAAAAGTTGTATATTGACTTTATGACTATATACGTCTTCATCAAAATCGAATATGTGCATTTCTATTATAGGCTTTTTCAGATCCTTAAAAGTAGGTCTCATACCAATATTGACTACTCCATATAACCAATTTGGATTACTATCAGGAAAAGTCACTCTAGCGTAATATGTGCCAAACTTAGGTTTTATCATGCAATCTTCTATAGGAATATTTATGGTTGGAAATCCTATTTCTCTACCTCTACATGCACCTTTTGTCACAACACCAGAAACTTGATAAGGCCTGCCGAGCAATTTATTAGCAATTTCTATTTCGCCCCTTTGTACATACTCCCTTATTGAAGAAGAAGAGCAAATTTTGCCGTCAATTGTTAATGGCTCTAATTTAGTCAAAGAGTATCCATATATTTCAGAATATTTCTCTAGAGTTAATATATTACCCAATCGTTTATGACCAAAAGTGCAATTTTCTCCGACAATTATGTGTTTAGCGCCATATTTATCTATTAAAATCTCACTGATAAAGTCATCGCAGCTAACCTCAGAAAAACCTCTATTAAAATTAATAATATATAAGTAATCTATACCATAGCTGCTGATTAGTTCCTTTTTTTGTTCTTGGTCTATTAACCTAAAATTGTTTCTACCAAATAAAACAGTTGATGGGTGAGGCTCAAAAGTTAAAACTGCAGAGGGTAATCCTCTTTCTTGTGCTACCTTCTTTAGAGTAGAAATTGCAAACTCGTGTCCTAAATGAATGCCATCGAAATTTCCGAAGGTTAGTGCTATATTATTTTCTATTCCTTGCTCACAATTATAAATAATTTTCATACAATTTGATGTTTTTACATGTTTCTTATATATAATAACTATATTTTAGTAAGCTACGGAGATAAATTGTGAAAAATGTTGTGATATATGTAAAGAAGGGCTGTCCATACTGCATAAGGGCAAAGGATTTACTAGATAAAAAAGGTGTGAAGTATGAAGAAATTGATGTGCTCAAAAACTCAGATCTATTTAACGACATAAAATCAAAGTATAACGTTAGAACAGTTCCACAGATTTTTATCAACGATAAGCACATTGGGGGGTGTGACAAATTGATGGATCTTGAAAAAGAAGGAAAGTTGGATGATATGCTAAATAATAATGACAATCACACTGATGTCACAACCTACACAAACAGCAATGATGAATGTGGAGAGTGTGTTATACCACATGATGATTTTATGTAACTTTTTATCTTGTTTTGTCGTGTAATACGTAAATGAAAACTAGTATGCTCACTTTAAACAATTCTTAATGAATTAAAAATACAATTCATTCAGTGAGTTTTTTTAGTGGGAAAAAATGACAAAAAATATTTCAATTATTAGCAGAAACTTAATTAGTATCGAATTAGTTAACAAACAAGATTTAGAGAATTTCATCAAGATTTTCACAGTGCTTGATAAACATATAGCAGCTAAAACACTTTTTACAGAAGAAGTGAGAATAGAGTATAAACAACACAACGGCATAGAAGTTGTTGAATTGCTAAAAGATACAGACTTTACATATCATGAGGTTGAAAATGTATTGAACCACCTGAGTAAACATGGAATGAAGGTGCCCAGCAGTGTTATAGCACACACCCTTTTTGCTGCATACAATCATGCACTTGAATTTAAGGATGTAGCATTTTCCTTTTCTGAAGGCTCTCCACAATTTAACATCAGAGTGAGTAAGAACACCTTCATAATAACTCCTATGAGTGAGGAGAATTTGGAATTGAATTCACAAAGTAGCAAGAAATTAATAGAGTCGTTACAGAGCGAAAAAAATATTTATGATTGTATAGTAGAAGAAAATACCATTAAAGTTATAGTGCATTCTGAAATACATCAAGCTATAAATTTGATTATAAAATCACTGATAAAGTCTCGCCTTTTAGCAAAAGAGGAAGAAGGAAAATTCAAAGAGAAATTGAGACAACTTGCTTTTAAGGATCAAGCTTTTGTTGAGTATTCCAGTATCAAAACCATCAGTAGGTATCCACATAATCATCCTCTGAGAAAGCATGAAAGTGTTACTAAGGATATAGAAAATATTTTATGTGATTTCATAGCAAATGAGAATAGCGAGTTCGCTATAGAGCGGTTAAATAGGCTGAGCTCAGCAGTTTCTCCGGATACTCCAAGAATCATCACTAAAACTATAGATAAACTTGTTAAGTTTCACTAAGATATACGAGAGCCAATAGATTTCTTGTATTACCTTTTGTCATCCAAGTAGCCAAGGCTACTTGGTTCTTTTTTTGGGTTCCAGCACTATGTACATAGCTGTACAAACATTGTAGCCGTTATTCAAGTAGCTATAGAAACGAAAAACTTACTTGACAAACTCCGCCAGCCCCCTTATCATGAAACTGAAGCTATTTATTTATCTTCTCTGTACAGATTAAATGACAAAAAAACTCACGTATCTGGCGTCTCATGTTTAATTTTTTGCACTATGTGCACCTTATGTCTTTATAAAACTTCTAGGTTTTTACCTAATATAAGCTAAAATGCGCTTATAAAGCATTTAAAACATAAAAAAACGCCAACTTAAAAAATGGATAGTGAATAACTAGCTACCCTAGGGTTTCTTTTGCCTTTTTTTCTGTTTAGTAAATTTCTTAATGTTTATAATTTAGATTAGTTGCGGCTTAAAAGCAACTGAATCGCGGTTATTAAACGTTTAGAATAAAAAAACGCCATACTTGAAAGTATAATGTAAGTAATTAGCCAACCACGGGGCTTCTTTTGCCTTTTTTTTCGTTTGGCAAATTTTTTAACATTTATAGCTAAACGACAACCGTCATCCCGCTACTTGTTAGCGGGATCTAGAGATACCGCGAATGAATCGCGGTATGACGGTTCGCGGTGGCATGACGATAAGCTCGTCATCCCGCTACTTGTTAGCGGGATCTAGAGATACCGTGGCGGTATGACGGTTCGCGGCGGCATGATGTAGAATTTTATACTCACCAACTCAGTATTCCAATCTGGATTGTATCTTATCGGTAAAAAAGAAGAGCTACTTGAGGAAGTTTTTATAGGACTAAAACTAAAGAAAACTTGCATATAAGTTTATCAAGATGTAAAATTAGAGTTGTTTTAAAAGAATAGGTCAATTATGAATCTTGTAACAAAATCTGCTATCGATTTTACTGCTCCAGCTGTTCTCTCCGGCGGAGAAATTGTTGATGATTTCTGTCTGAGTAAGCGCATAAAAAATAAGTATGCTGTCCTTTTTTTCTATCCACTTGATTTTACTTTTGTTTGCCCAACTGAATTGATATCGCTCAATAATAGAATAAATGAGTTTGCAAAGCGTGGTGTTGAAGTGATAGGAATAAGTGTAGATTCAAAATTTTCACATTATAAATGGCGAAACACTCCAGTTAATGATGGTGGTATTGGAGAGATTAGCTACACTTTAGTGTCTGATATCAAAAAGTCTATATCAAGAGACTATGGGGTCTTATATGATGACTCAATTGCGCTGAGAGCAACTTTCGTTATTGATGATAAATTTATTGTACGTCATCAATCGATAAATGATTTGCCTTTAGGGCGTAATATCGATGAATTCGTTAGAATCGTTGATGCAATTAAACATAATGAGGAGCATGGTGAAGTATGTCCAGCAGGGTGGAAGAAAGGTAAGCCAGCAATGCAGGCAAGCGATGAAGGAGTAGCTGATTATCTAAACTCATACAGTGAAGAATTATAAATTTAGTACAAAAGTTCTTATTATTGGATCTGGGGCAGCGGGTTATGCTGCCGCTATATATGCAGCACGTGCAAACTTAGAGCCAATTGTAGTAACGGGAATGCAGCCTGGTGGTCAGCTTACAATTACTACAGATGTTGAAAACTATCCTGGTTTTGTTTCAATACAGGGTCCAGAACTAATGGAGCAAATGAGGTTGCATGCAGAAAAGGTTGGAGCAAAAATAATAGATGATGAGATAAAAAGCGTTGAACAACTTGAGGATTTTAATGAGTATAGATTTAGATCTTCTGGTAATACTAATGACTACTATTCAGATGCAATTATAATTGCATCCGGTGCGCAAGCGAAGTGGCTTGGTTTAGAAAGTGAAAAGAAATTTCAGGGTTATGGGGTTTCAGCTTGTGCGACTTGCGATGGTGCATTTTTTAGGAATAAAGTTGTAGCTGTGATTGGTGGTGGAAACACTGCTGTTGAAGAAGCAATATTTTTAACTCGATTTGCCAAAGAAGTGATATTAATACACAGGCGTGATAAATTAAGAGCGGAAAAAGTAATGCAAGATAGACTCTTTAAAAATGATAAAATAAAAGTAATGTGGAACCATACCGTAGAGCAGATTCTTGGAGAAGAAAATCCGAAGAAAGTTACTGGTATTATAGTTAAATCAACGGAAGCTCAAGAATTGAAAGTCGATGGAGTGTTCATTGCAATTGGGCATGCACCAAATACGGGTATTTTTAAAGGCTTTGTTGAAATGGATGAGCAGGGTTACATCATTACAAAACCTGGAACAACTTTAACTAGTAGGGCAGGAGTGTTTGCTGCAGGTGATGTTCAAGATAAGGTATATCGTCAAGCAGTAGTTGCAGCAGGAACAGGATGCATGGCTGCGCTTGATGCAGAAAAGTTTTTGGAGTCGTAGTTAATTCTAGGATTTTATAGCTAAAGTGACTTAAGTTTACCGATAATTTTAAAAACAAAAATTCGTCATTCCGCTACTTGTTAGCGGAATCTATGCTGAGATACCGTGGCGGTATGACACCTTTCTTGGGTTAGCTATAGATAAATTGCTTGCAATTTTCCTTTTTTTTTACATAATTATGTTAGTAAATTATTAGATGGGTTTAATATGCTTTATGGAGAGAATAGGACAAATACTAATGGTTACAGATATCAGAGAACTCTAGATGCACCGACACAAAAGTTATTTAAAGCTATTGATGATGAAAATCTAGAAGATTTTAGACAGGCTATAGAAGAAGGTGCGGATGTTTATGCACGTGATGAGAAGAACATGAGACCTTTGGAGTCTATAAAGGATAAGTTAGTGAATGTTTTATCTAATAAGAGTGCCTGTGCTGTTAGCAGTGATAAGCAAAAAACTACGTTAAAGGAAATGACTAAATTGCTCACTACAAAACAGTTATTTAAAGCTATTGGTGATAAAAACCTAGAAAATTTTAAACAAGCTATAAAAGAAGGTGCGGATGTTTATGCACGTGATGAGAAGGGCATGACACCTTTAATGATTATTGCTAGGGCCCGTGTCTATGATAGGCAGCAACCTGTGCTAAAGGAAATGGTTACATTGCTGTTATTTAAGGCTATTGATGATGGAAACCTAGAAGATTTTAAAGAAGCTCTGGCAGAGGGTGCGGATGTTAATGCGTTTGATAAAGAAGGCATGACACCTTTGATGTCCATAGTTACTAATTTGTCTGCAGGCTCTGAAACAGAAAAAGAATATCAGAATATGATTAGGTTGCTCCTACTGCACCGGAGCATAGATGTTAATATTTCTGAACAAAATAATAACAATACAGTTTTGCATCTAGCAATGTGCTTTCAACAAAAGAAAACTTTACAACTCTTACTAAGTCATCCAAACATAAACACTTATCTAACCAATAAAAACCATCAAAATCCTGAGGAATGTGCTAGACAAAATCGTGCTGGGCATTTGATAATAGAAATACAAAAAGCACAGAAAGGAAAAGAATTATTAGCTGCTCTTTCTAGCGGAAATATTTGCCAAGCGAAAACACTATTGAATCAAGAGCTTCATCCTAATTGCTGGAGAAGAACCCAAGATGGAAGAATAAAAACACCACTTAGCTTAATTATTCGATTATGTTTACGAACGATAACAGAAGATGAAAAAGAAGTATTGACAAAACTTTTAAAACATAAAGACCTAGATTTTAGTTACGAGCAGTATGCACAATTAAAGCAAACAATTGAACAAGCTATTACAGAGCGATTAACCGGTACTATTAATAAAAAAGATTTAGATGATGTAAAAAAATTAGTAGAAGATAATGACTTCATGAATTATGCAATTATTATTGCTGCATGGAGAAATGTTAATAATCCAATCGAGTCTATTGTAAATTATCTAAATGAAAAATTTCCTGCAAATACATTACAACCTTTGGCAAGTACGAATGATATACCGGTAGGTTCTGAGCAAGTTATACAAGAACTTAAAGGTGAACTTGAAAGAACGAAAGCTCAACTCATAGAAAAAGAACGAGAGCTGGATAGGGTCGTACGCGAAAGAACGAGAGGCATTGACAAAATTTCACAGTTAGAAGAAGATTTAAGGCAGGAAAAATCGGCTCAAAAAACAAAAATCAATGATCTAAATAGTGAAGTAACTCGACTTAATAGAATTGTGTGTGGAAGAGCAAGCGACACTGTCGAAATTTCACGATTAAAAAGAGATTTGAAACAAGTAAGGGAAGAAAGAGATAGGCTTTTATCAGAAAATAGACTGCTCCGTAGTAATAAAAACGAAAAATCCTCGCAAGCAATTTCTTCTGGTAGAAAACTAAGCAACTACGCTTCTGCATGTTTTATATTGCTTGGAGTATATACTGTTGTTGCATGTTTAGTAATAGAAGATTATCCAGGGATAATAAGTGCTTTCTTTACAGCAGTTGCACTGGCTTTTTTTTTATTAGGATGTTGTAATTTATATAAAGCAAACACAATACTTAGTGATGTTGAAAGCACTCAGCTTGGTGGTTTAGAACGAAGTTAAAGTTTTGATTTCTTCTCCAGGCCCTGCTGAAAATTTTTGTACATGTTAAAAACATCTTGATAATTGAGGTGAGTGTAAATTTGAGTAGTTTCCAGGCTTGAGTGACCAAGCAGTTGTTGTATTGATCTTATGTCAATATCTTCCTGAAGCAAATGAGTAGCAAAACTATGGCGAAATGCATGTGGAGATAAAATTTCTGGTAAATTTAACATTCTCCTTATTTTTTGCAAACGATTGGCCACATAAGTTCTTCCCAATTTTTTTCCTCTTACTCCCAAAAAAAGATATTGTGCTTCATCATTAATGCCAAGATAAGGACAGGCTTTTACATATTCCTGTATACATTTTTTTACTACCGGAAGAATGAATACCTGCCTTTGTTTATCTCCCTTACCTGTTACTATTAAACTTTCATTGTTAATATCACTAACCCTAAGGTTCAACGCTTCACTGATTCTTAAGCCTGTACTATATAGCAGGACGATAATCGCAATTTCTCTTTTTACCACCCAAGATTCGCCCAGATCGGATAATTTCATTTCTTTCAATAAAGTTTTTATATTAGGTATTGATAATGCTTTGGGCAGAGTTCTTCTCTGAATTGGCCTTGATAAGGAAAATACAGCTTCATTGTCTATATTGTGGTTATTTTTTATGTACTTGAAGAAATTTCTGATTACTGAGAGTGCTCGAGTGTTAGATCTTGCATTCACACCTCTTGCGTAACGAGAGGTAAGCCAACTTCTTAACTCAGGTATGCTTAAATTTTTCAGAGTACCAACATTTACTTCTCCACCAATGTGAGTATTTAGGAAACTTATAAGATCCTTCAAGTCCCTCATGTATGACTCTAAAGTGTTTGGTGAATAAGATCTGTTGCACCTCAGCCACTCATACCATTTTTCAATGATTGAACCGAGGTCCACAATTATTTTTTAAAGAAAGCATCGATGCACGCATCTCGAAAGGCTTCATTTATATCAGGATGAGAGTGACAAATTCTGTATATATCCTCTGCTGCTGCACCATATGCCATTGCAACCGCTGCTTCGTTGATTAGCGTGTCAGCGTATGCTCCTATGATATGCACACCTAGTATTGTATCTGCCCTGCTACAAGTCAGCACTTTCACGAATCCTTCAGCATCATCAGTGATTTTTGCTCTGCCGTTTGCAGCAAATTGACATTTACCAACTTTGTACTTACGGCCAGCATTTTTGAGTTCCTCTTCGGTTTTACCAATCGAAGAAACCGCAGGGTGAGTGTAAATGACAGATGGTATGATTCCATAATCAACGTGAGGTGACTGTCCTGCTATTATCTCTGCAACTGCCACTCCTTCTTCCTCTGCTTTATGAGCAAGCATTGCTCCACCGATCACATCACCAATAGCAAATATTCCTTTCACATTAGTTTCATATCTGTTGTTAACTTGAACGAAACCGCGATTATCTTTTTCTATTTTTTCATCAATACCAAGATTCTCAGTGCATGGTTTGCGTCCTGCTGCCACCAATACCTTATCCGCCTCTATAGTGTTTGTTTGATTATCTTTTACAGAGCAAACTTTCACACTCAAAGAATTACTACTTTGTTTTATCTCCTCAACTTTAGTGCTAAGTAAAAATTTTATTCCTTGTTTTTGTAGACTAGAAAGTAGAGACTTACTTAATTCTCCATCCATTGCTGCAGCGATTCTGTCAAAAAATTCTACTACAGTGACTTCAGACCCTAGCCTCCTCCATACAGAAGACATTTCAAGCCCTATTGCCCCAGCTCCGATTACGACAAGTTTTTTTGGTACTTCAGTTAAAGATAGTGCACCGGTGGAAGAAATAATGTCTTTCTCATCGATATTAATTCCTGGCAAAGAAATAACGTCAGAACCGGTTGCAATTACTATATTTTTTGTCTTCAGCACCTTACCTTCAACTGAAACTTCAAGATTACCTTGGTCAAAAGAAGCAAGCCCATTGATTTTAGTGATTTTATGAAGTTTAAACAGATATTCTATACCTTTTCCAAGTTCCTGAACTCTGGCATCCTTATAGCCTAGCATTTCTTTTAAATCGAAACTTGCGTCCTTAATTTTTATGCCAAGCTTCGACAGATCATTTTTCGTGTGAGCATACTGATAGGAAGAATGGAGCAATGCTTTGGAGGGTATGCACCCAACTCTGAGGCATGTGCCACCAAAAATGCTATTTTTATCTATACAGGCAACTTTCAATCCAAGTTTTGCAGCAGCGATAGCACACTTATAGCCTCCTGGGCCACCACCTATAACAATTAAATCATAATCAGTCATAAAAAACAAACCTATTTTCTAAAGAATAAACACCATTCTTCTCAGTTGTTACATATATCTTATTGCGAGTAAACACTGGAGTGTGAAACACATTACCAGGTACTTTGACTACCTTTCCTGCACTTTCAGATCCCGGAAAAGCAAACATTGAACTTTTATTGCTTGTCACCCACAGTGTATGGGCATGCATAATTGGAGCAAATAGTTGCGTATTTTCTATTAAATCAGATGCCCAGACTATTTCTCCATTTTTTATATCCAGGCCAATTATTTTATCATCTTTAGTAACTATAAAAATTCTTCCGCCTTTTTTTTGTTTCTCTGCAGGAATAAGAGGACTATAATATGACTCAATGTCTGATACACTTTTTACTTGCAGTGACTTTGACCATAAAATATTTCCTGATTTTACGTCAATACCATAAATATAAGAATTATTTGTAGCTATTAAAGTATCGCCAAGCACTCTCGGTGTAGTAGTTACATCTGTGAGCTGTGTATCCAAAAGGTTTGTAGCCAATTTTTGGCTCCACAATTTTTTACCGTCTTCATTAAAAGCTATTAACTCACCATTTGAAAATGGTGCTATTATTTTATCATTAGAAATTGCTGGCGATATGGAATACAAACCTCGAACCTCATTGATGCCGTTTTGATAAGTCCAAACGAAGCTGCCATCTTTTATATCAAACACGTACAGATAATTATCAATAGTCAATACTACCAATTTATTGTTTATTACTGCTGCTTTCCCTCTTACTGGAGCTCTCAATTCTTTTTCCCACTGAATCTCGCCGGTTTTTGCATCTATTGTGTGTAGAACGTTATCCACTATAAAGAAAACGTTTCCTCTGTGACGCAATAGGCTCATGTTACTAATTTTTTTTCTGTGTGAGAGGTGTAATTTCCAATTCATAGCCTTTGAGTTATCAATATCAAAGGAATATAAAGCGCCGTGCTTGTCTGATAAAATAACGCTATTTTCTGTAAGCACTGGAGCTACATATCCTTGAGATAGTTTTTTATCCACTAGACTTATTCTCTCGCTTGCCATTGTGTAACTGCTACACAATAACATTATCATGACAATTATTACTTTCATTATTTATTGAAAACAAGATTCATTAATATACATCTTAAGAACCTTAATTACAACGGAAATGTTCTTGCTGCATGTTAAAAACGTTGATTTATGAACGAAATATTATATTATTATGTGAGATAATGTATACTCTTAGAGGTAGTACACCTCATCCACTATGCGGCAACGTGCATAGCTGTACGAACATTGAGATATAAAAGTAATTTATACCAAGAAGAAAGATGTCATCCAAATAGCCTCTTTTCCTGTCATCCCAGTGCTTGACACTGGGATGGCTCTGTTGCATCGCAACTGAAAAAATCTGGTGGCTACTGACAAAATTCATTATAAAATAGCCATTTAACCGCTTAAGGAAAAATATGCCACAAAAAATGAGAGTTAGTAACTGCCATGAATATAACAAATTTCTAGAAAAAAGAGGAAATATTTTTCGTTACATCGATAAAGCTATCGAAAATTGGTATGAAAATAGTCCAAAAATGCAGGGCGGCAACTATATTTATAGTGATAAAGTTGTGATTTTAGTGCATATAATCGTTAATCTTTTTAGAATTGGCTTAAGACAAACAGTCGGGTTTATAAAAGGATATTTGCAACAAATAGGAAGAGATTTGGCAGTTATCAGCTATTCGCAAGCTTCAAAAAAAACTTAATATTAAGATCAATGATTGCAGAATTGATAAAAATAATATGGAAGATATCGAAATTGCCATAGATAGCACAAGCATCAGCATTTATAACAACACACAGCAAGGAAAATAGCGCTGACAGAAAATATCGTGGCTATGAACAGACAAGAAAATTGCATGTAATGTTGAATATAAACAGCAAAAAAGCCATAGCTGCAGAATACAGTAACGGTCTGATCACTATGGAGCTTGCGATTTACTTAAAGGAGTTAATTTTCAGCATGCCATAAAAGCACTATATGCAGACAGAGCATATGACCATACGCGTCAAGTTAAGAGATTGTGAGCAAATTTAGAGAGGTTAAAGTGGATACTCTAGCCCTTCTACGTTTGTCTTTTAATGAAAATCGCGACCAAGTTATAGTGAGTTTTTTAAGAAATGCTTTTAAACTATTAATTTTGGTTAATACTAAAAATAACTCTCTAACCCGCCTTTTTAGCTCAATAAATGCCTTTGTTAAGCTAAGTTCTGTATTCTTTTTCACTTCTGTGCAACCAACTATGCCGTGAAATATAAGAATTGCGCACAATTTAGCATATAGTTCACATAATACTCTGCATGGCTTTCCTTTTAGCTTATCAAGCCTGATATGGCTTTTATACAATTTAAATAATAACTCAATTTGCCACCTTACTCTGTAAATCGTTAATACTTGCTCAGCACTAATTTTATTTTCTGGAACATTAGTTATAAATATTGACCAGTTCAACAATTTTTGATTTCTTTTAGAGGATGTATATCCCTGCGATCTTGCTAATCTATTAGCTTTCCTTCTTCTGGCCATAGACTGTTCTTCAGTTAGTTTCTGACATATAATTCTTACTCTAATTTTTGCTTCTTTTCCTAACAATACCTCGTTTTCTAAAAATAACTTATCCTCTAAACATTCTAATAACTCCATTTTTTGATTTGTTTCTACATCATATATGTTGGTATCGGATTTATAACGACTTATGAAATAAGCTCCTATTTCATTGATTTGTTTAAAAGAACTTGGCACAAAATAACCGAGATCAGATATTAGCAAATCATTGCTTAATATATTACTTAAATGTTTCCTATATCCCTGGTCTGATCTTACCCCCTCCGTTAAATTAAGTTGGTCTATTATCTGATTCATGTAGTCGAAAACTAATTGTAACTTTATTCCAGACTTAGTATTGCTTTCATAGCCACTGTAGCTAGTACCATAACCTTTATACATCTCTTCCATACTGTTAGGTAGAGTAATATAGCTACTGTCCAATAATTTAACACTATTAAATTGCTGTAAGATTTTGCAATCAACTTGCAAGATATTTTTAAAGAGAATCACAGATTCATTATACATCCTTTTCATAAATTCCACTGCTTCTTCAGTAAATCTAAAATCCAAACCTTGTTTTGTTATATCTATCGAGTCCTCGTTTAGTAATTGACACATTGTTTCTACGCTACAATTATCAACTCCTATATTACCCAAGACCATGGCTTTTACGAATGATGAACCTTTTAGCTTTCTCTTTCTTTTTATAAACCTTGTTGTAATTGAGATTTTCTCTGCTTTTTCATTAAAAAATTCTTTGAGCTTTTTTGATAAGCAAGTTATTTTATTCATTGGTTCTCTCACTAAAAGTATATCTGGGAGAACTTATACCTTATTATTCTATCTCTTTCATACCTTTATTTCCTTAACTTGACGCGTATGGTTCCCTCTACTGGCAGTTTATCGCTACTTATTCTTTTTCCCTTCTCTAGCCGATCTGCCAGATACTCTAGTCTTTTTGTCCCCTTTCTTGACATTTCTCCATACGCTTTTTCCTGCATTCTATAAGCTAATCTTGGTATCAGATATTTCTTTGAGTATCTAGGCGCCTCTTCCCCAAATACCTTCTTCCACGTTTTTCTCAGCTCACCCAAAGGTTTTCTCTCTAAATTCATTACTTTCTTTTCTATTTCTTCCTCCATATTTTTAGCCTTTCATAAATAACTTTTCAATTCTGTCTGTTTCTTTCTTTAATACCTCGGTTACTTCTTTACTATAATCCATTGCTGTCATTCCAAATTTATCCGCTTGCTCTATTTCTCCTCCAGCTTTCACTAGGCAGTGTCGACATTTATTTTAACCAAAGATAAATGCCAGCAATGTGAACAAAAGACAGAAAAGCTATGGCCAATTTGTCGTAGCGTGTAGCAACTCTGCGGAAGTGCTTGATTTTGTTGAACATCCTTTCGATTAAGTTTCTCTCTTTATACAATTCTTTGTCATATTCTCTTGGTGTTTTTCTGTTGGAACGCGGTGGGATTACTGGCTCAGCATTTACAGCTTCTGCAGCCTCAATCATATAATTTGCGTCATACCCTTTATCGGCAATAAGTGCCTCCATGTTCTTGCCTTCTATCAGGTCTAAAGCTTTTACGTAATCCGATCTTTGCCCTGCAGTAACAAAGAATCTCAGTGGGTTGCCCAAAGCATCACAAGCAGCGTGTAATTTGCTTGAAAATCCTCCTTTGCACCGTCCCAGCTCTTGTTCTTGTCTACCAGTTTCCACATTTTTTTCTTGCACCAGCAGCATGTTGATGTGCCCTGATTATTGTTGAGTCTATCATGAGCCACTCTGTGTCTCCATTAACAGCTAATGTGTTGAAAATCATCTGCCAAACACCAGATTTTGCCCACCTTATAAAACGTTTATGTACACTTGACCATTTTCCATACTCAGCCGGCAATGCTCTCCATGTTGCTCCTGTTCTACCTATCCACATTATTGCAGCTACGAATCTCCTGTTATCTTTTGCGCTTCTTCCTCTATCTCCTTCCTTACCTGGCAGACTGTTTTTTATTCCATACGCGTCAAGTTAAGGAAATAAAGGTATGAAAGAGATAGAATAATAAGGTATAAGTTCTCCCAGATATACTTTTAGTGAGAGAACCAATGAATAAAATAACTTGCTTATCAAAAAAGCTCAAAGAATTTTTTAATGAAAAAGCAGAGAAAATCTCAATTACAACAAGGTTTATAAAAAGAAAGAGAAAGCTAAAAGGTTCATCATTCGTAAAAGCCATGGTCTTGGGTAATATAGGAGTTGATAATTGTAGCGTAGAAACAATGTGTCAATTACTAAACGAGGACTCGATAGATATAACAAAACAAGGTTTGGATTTTAGATTTACTGAAGAAGCAGTGGAATTTATGAAAAGGATGTATAATGAATCTGTGATTCTCTTTAAAAATATCTTGCAAGTTGATTGCAAAATCTTACAGCAATTTAATAGTGTTAAATTATTGGACAGTAGCTATATTACTCTACCTAACAGTATGGAAGAGATGTATAAAGGTTATGGTACTAGCTACAGTGGCTATGAAAGCAATACTAAGTCTGGAATAAAGTTACAATTAGTTTTCGACTACATGAATCAGATAATAGACCAACTTAATTTAACGGAGGGGGTAAGATCAGACCAGGGATATAGGAAACATTTAAGTAATATATTAAGCAATGATTTGCTAATATCTGATCTCGGTTATTTTGTGCCAAGTTCTTTTAAACAAATCAATGAAATAGGAGCTTATTTCATAAGTCGTTATAAATCCGATACCAACATATATGATGTAGAAACAAATCAAAAAATGGAGTTATTAGAATGTTTAGAGGATAAGTTATTTTTAGAAAACGAGGTATTGTTAGGAAAAGAAGCAAAAATTAGAGTAAGAATTATATGTCAGAAACTAACTGAAGAACAGTCTATGGCCAGAAGAAGGAAAGCTAATAGATTAGCAAGATCGCAGGGATATACATCCTCTAAAAGAAATCAAAAATTGTTGAACTGGTCAATATTTATAACTAATGTTCCAGAAAATAAAATTAGTGCTGAGCAAGTATTAACGATTTACAGAGTAAGGTGGCAAATTGAGTTATTATTTAAATTGTATAAAAGCCATATCAGGCTTGATAAGCTAAAAGGAAAGCCATGCAGAGTATTATGTGAACTATATGCTAAATTGTGCGCAATTCTTATATTTCACGGCATAGTTGGTTGCACAGAAGTGAAAAAGAATACAGAACTTAGCTTAACAAAGGCATTTATTGAGCTAAAAAGGCGGGTTAGAGAGTTATAGCATTTCTCATAATAGTCCGAACAGGTCATAGGAAGGCAGAATCAACAGCATGACGAAAGGATTCGAATAGAGGAATGTTTTTCCTGGCTCTGTTTTTTATAGCAAACCAATGATGCTCAATTTTGTTGAAATCTGGAGAATAAGGCGGCAGATACAAAATTTCTGCACCAACCCCTTTAGCAAGCTCGATAATCTTATCAGACTTATGAAAAGTAGCATTGTCAAGAATGACAGTCTGTCCAGGTTCCAAGATCGGTGTCAAAAATTGCTCAAACCATCCATTAAAAACATCCATATTACAGTGGCCTTCAAAGGTTAACGGAACAACTATCTTTCTTCCACTTAAGGCTGCAACCATACTGATTCGTTGAGTTTTCTTTCCAGATTTTAAGGCATAAAACCGCTGTCCTTTCTGGCAATATCCGTAGGGGTAGTCTTCGGTGTTATCAATGCCAGACTCATCTATATACACTAAGTTTTTAGGTTCTTTTGTCGCTATAATTTTCAAAAATTCAGCACGTTTTTCTTCGTTTCTTTCCTTGTATCCATATGTCTTTTTTTGCGCGTAAATCCAATTTTTTTAAGGGCTCGATAGATCGTTTGGATACTAACGTTGTTCCAAAGTTTAGCCATTTCCGATAGAGTCTTTCCTCCGTGTTCTCTGGCAAATTTGGCAAAGGTATCCCAGTCGGTAATTTTGTGATTGTAACCCCCATTTCCAAGTTTTTTTGATTGAAAGTCTCCTGTTTCTTTTCTTCTTTGCTGCCACTCCCATAAAGTAGTTCGTCCAATCTTAAATCTTGCTGCCACTGTTTCTCTGCTTTCTCCTTCGTCTAGCGCTTCCATTGCTTTTTTTCTTAAATCATAACTATATGCTGCTGGCATTCAACCTCCTTATCATCATCTACCCTTATCCTATCACATCCGGACTTTTATGGAAAGAGCTATATTTTTAGTATTAACCAAAATTAATAGTTTAAAAGCATTTCTTAAAAAACTCACTATAACTTGGTCGCGATTTTCATTAAAAGACAAACGTAGAAGGGCTAGAGTATCCACTTTAACCTCTCTAAATTTGCTCACAATCTCTTAACTTGACGCGTATGGTTTAATTAAGTGTGAACTGTTACACGAAAATTTTGTAAACAGATTAATATACCCTGTTTTTGCTATTCATCTAAAAATGGAACCATAGAGTACGTTGAGGAGCGTAAGCAAATTTTAATGCAAAAATTACTATCAAAAAATAGATTATGCAAGAGGTCTAATTATTCTGCCGCAATTTTGCTCTATCACACTTGCCACATTTAATATTCCAGCTTCATCATAATAATTTCCAATCACTTGCAAGGCAAGTGGTAAACCCTCATTGGAGAGCCCAACAGGAACAGAAATAGCAGGCAATCCTGCCAGACTTGCCGGCACAGTAAACACATCATTGATGCACATAATTAGCGGATCTGGCTTTTCATTTAAGCCAAAAGCTTCTGTTGGAGCAGATGGCACAAGTATGTAATCTATTTTTTCAAACGCTTTTATAAAATCATTTCTGATTAATGCCCTGATACACTGTGCTTTTTCGTAATATTCATTGTAATGACCTGAGGAAAGCGCATAAGCGCCAATTAAAATTCTTCTTTTCACCTCTTTACCGAAACCTTCTGCTCTTGTTAGTGAATACATTTCTTCAAGGGTATCAGCATCAACCCTGAACCCATAACGCACACCGTCATAACGAGCAAGATTGGATGAAGTTTCAGCAGAACAAATTAAATAATAGACTGGTATTGCATATTTAGTATGTGGCAGAGTAACGTCAACAACTTCAGCGCCATTTTCTTTTAAATAGGAAGCAACTTTCTCCCAATTATGGACTATTTCCTCTGAAATTCCATCCATCCTATATTCTTTTGGTATACCAATACGCTTACCCTTGACATCACCATTTATAAAGCTAGAAAATTTAGGCACTGGCTTTTCGCTTGATATTGAATCTTTTGTATCATAGCCACAGATTGCTTCCAGCATTAATGCTGAATCAGAGACAGAACGAGTAATGACTCCTGCTTGATCTAGAGAACTCGCAAATGCAATCATACCAAAACGCGAGCATCTTCCATAAGTTGGCTTTATTCCAACCACTCCACAATAAGCTGCTGGTTGGCGCACAGATCCACCGGTGTCACTCCCTAGTGCTCCAGCGCATAAAAATCCAGCCACCGATGCTGCAGATCCACCAGATGATCCACCAGGAACAACTTTTTCCCCATCGCTTTTTCTAATCCACACATTTTCAACAGGGCCAAAATAGCTATTTGTGTTCGCAGAACCCATAGCAAATTCATCCATATTAAGCTTACCGAGCATGGCTGCTCCACTTTTTAAAAGCAAGTCAGACACCGTAGATTCGTAAGTCGGAACGAAATTTTCCAGCATTTTTGAGCATGCTGTTGTTTTTATTCCTTTTGTACAGAATAGATCTTTGATGCCAACTGGTACACCCATGAGCGGCGAGATTAAATCATCCTTTTGCCTAGAGAAATGTTCATCTGCAGCTTTAGCAGCTTTCATTGCTATCTCTGGGGTTTTTGTTATAAATGCATTTAATTTCTCATTTTCAACCGCACTGATGTGCGCCTCTACGAGTTCAACGGCAGAAAAACTCTTTTTTTTGAGCCCGTCATGCATTTGTGTAATACTTAACTTTCTTAGTTCATTCATCAATATTTAATTTTTAGCAAGACGTTAATTATAACATGGCACGATAAAAAATCCATACATTTATAGTTACAGCTAGAAATGTAGCTAAGGTAACTTAGATTCACCGACAATCGTCATCCCGCTACTTGTTAGCGGCTAAGAGATACCGCAGCGGTATGACGTAGAAGCTATACTTTTATACTCACCAACTCAGTATCCAATCCGGATTGTATCTTAAAAAGGTCAAAAGACTATAATAAGCAAAGGAGTGATACTGTGTCTGAGTGAAAATCGTTGAGATCCCAGTGTCTGCTGCTTGCATAGCATTTATTTACAAAAAAATAGTCATGCAAGAGACTTTGCTTGGATATTTGATATAATTTAGGTCTATTAAAGCAAAAAATACTAACATGAATGAAGTGATAACATTTGGTTGTCGTCTAAATTTTTACGAGAGCGAGTTAATCAAAGAAGCATTAAAAAAAGCAAAGAGAGAAAATGTTGTTGTGGTGCATAGCTGTGCAGTGACAAACGAAGCAGAACGTCAGGTAAAGCAAAAGATACGTAAGATTTACAAAAATGATCCAAATAAAGAAATTATCGTAGTTGGTTGTGCTGTTCAGTTGGATCCAGAAGTTTACAGTAGCATTCCTGGTGTAAGTAAAGTGCTCGGTAATCAAGATAAGCTAAAAGCTGAAAATTACTTACTAAATGACGATAAAATCTTGGTCAGTGATAACCAAGTAGAACCTGTTCTAATTAATGGATTTGAAGATAAGTCAAGGGCATTTATTGAAATTCAAAATGGTTGTAATCATAGCTGCACATTTTGTTCAATTACTGAGGCAAGAGGGAATAATCGATCTGTGCCAATAAACAGTATTATAGAGCAAATCAGGATCTTTGTAGAAAATGGATATCAAGAAGTAGTGTTTACAGGGGTTGATATTACTGACTTTGGTACAGATTTGTTGGGTAAGCCATCACTTGGTTCAATGATTAGGAGAGTTTTAAAGGATATACCAGAGTTGAAGAGGCTAAGACTTTCCTCTATCGATGTTGCTGAAGTTGACGACGAATTAATGGATTTAATAGCTAATGAGTCAAGACTTATGCCTCATTTACATTTGAGTCTACAATCTGGTAATAATTTAATACTAAAGAGAATGAAGCGTCGTCACAACAGAGAACAAGTGATAGAATTTTGTCATAAAATGAAGAGCTTGAGGCCTAATATAGCATTTGGCGCTGATATTATTGCTGGATTTCCAACAGAAACTGATGAAATGTTTCAGGATACAGTTGATTTACTGAAAAAAACAAATATAGTTTACCTACATGCTTTTCCATATTCAGAGCGGAAAAATACACCTGCTGCACGAATGCCACAAGTACCAGAGAATGTGCGTAAAGAACGAGTAAAAAATTTAAGAGAAGTAAATAAAGAAATTATGAGCAGTTTTTGTCAATCCTTGATCAACACTAAGCAAAGTGTTCTGGTTGAGCAAAATAATGTCGGTAGAGCAGAAAATTTTGCATTAATAAAGCTTGAATCAAAAGCTCAAGCCAAGAGTATTGTGAAAGTTAATGTTAAAGGAGTGGAAAATAATTATCTAATTGGAAATATTTTTTCTTAATTTTTGTACATTGAAGAAATATACGATATAGTAATTATACTGTAAATGATAATTGTGAATTCATTTATGATAACTAGAATATCTATTACTTTATTTTTGATTTTCATTTCATGTGTCTATTTTTTTATTACTTATATTAGTAATGATACACACATTGAGCAAGTACAACCCTTAAAATTAGAAACAGACAATAATAAAAGTGTGATACGTTCTGAGGAGGTTACTGCAAAAGAAATACCAATAAAATATCAAGAACTTGAAAGTAGTCCACCTTCTGTTTTCCAAGTAGCTGATCAGAAAAATATGTGGTCACGTATTGCAGATCAAGCTGAGCCTACAAAAGAAAAATCAAAAAAACTTGATTTTTATGTTAGCGCTAACGGTGGTAAGGTATACCATGATAATTCAGAAATATTTGTAAAGGGTATACAAGAAATAGGAAAAAGAGTCCTAACTTTAGTTGAAAGTCATTATGGTTTTATAATAAAAAATATAGTGGCAGATGAAATTAAAAGTATACAGCAATTTGATGGTAAAATTGATTTCCAGTGGTTTAGCAGCATGTCTTTAGGTTACTATGCTGGAGAAAATGGTAAAATTGATTTTGAAGCCGCGTATTCTATAGCCAATATTGAAGATAGTAATTCTCCTCCGGTATTTGATAAATCAGCAAGTATATTTGCGTTTTTGTTAAACTTCTATTATAATCCCAGCGTTCAGGATACACAATTTGCTCCGTACATCGGTCTTGGTATAGGACCAACAGTTTTTAGATTAAAAAGGATTAATGGGTCACCCCAAAATTCAATGCCACTGAATGTTCCTTGGTTTGCTTATCAAATAAAACTTGGTGTTGATTATTCAATAATCCCAGAAATCAAAACCTTTCTCGGCTATCGTTACTTTAGCGTTCCGATACCTGTTGCAGATGACATATCTACTCACAATATTGAAGTTGGTTTGATATTTAATTTTTAGTGATAATTTAATATATATATAAATTCTTATCTTTTCTATCTAACAAACCAAATGTTGGTACGATTGTTGCTTTTAAAAAAATGACAGTTTCTACTGTTCTAATATTATTCGCTAGCCTTTTTGATTTCTGATGCAATAAGCTTTGCTTATCTTCTCTATGTTCTATAAGCCCGCCGATTACCATAATTTCACCGCTCTTAATTTTTAACATAGAGTTCATTTCTCTGATTTCAACAATTGGAATGTCGCTATTTAATTTCATTTTACTCTGCTGTGCGACGTACTCTATATCTGGATCTTTAGTGTAGCCGTTAATTCTTGATAAAGTTGGATGTATATCCATGAATATTTCACTAGTATCAATGTTAATGCTTGGGTGGATTATTAGCACAACACCTATTGGGACGCTATTCATCTTGGTAATTAAGGTCTGATTAGAGTTTCTAGTATCTTTTTGTATATCGGAGGTAAAATAAATATGGTTTTTAGTAAATGAAATCATCGCTTGCTGATTATTTATAGCATGTACTCTGGGGCTTGAAATTACAGTTGAAGTGCCAAATTTGTCTAAATTTTTTACTAAATCTCCTAGATCATTTGCACCAAAGTTCATTGCTAGGTTAATAATGGAGTTATCTTGATTTATTATAGACTTAGTTCCATCTTGTAAGTCATTTAAGTTCATACCAGAAAGGTATTTGTCATCTAGCACAACTTCAACTATTTTTGCCTCTATCATTACTTGAGAAGACGCTAACTTCTTAACCTTATTAATATATTCTTCAACAGCTTTGTGGATATCTTTTCTAGCATTCAAAATAATAACACCAGCTTCTCTGTTGGATGAAAGGAATTCGCCATCATCCACCCCGTTAACATCCATTATTGCATTCAAGCCTTTTTCTAATGAATTCCATAAGTCACTACTGTATTGAGACTTCATAACATTGTTATAGTCCCTATCAACGTTACTTCCATCACTGTTAGTAATATTGTTATTAATGACGAAACTGCTTTGAGCAGAATGTTGAATATTGATGAAGTCTACGTAATAATTTTGTGCGTATGGCAAGTCCTGCTCAATTCTAATTACACCATTACTTGTTGAGTAACGCAGTTTGGCGCTATTTGCTATACTCTGAATTACTTCGTTTATATCCTTATCTTTTAGCTTTAAAATAATATTACCTGATATTTTTGGGTCCATATCCAAGTTAACGTCAGAAAGTTTTCCTATCTCAATCAGCAAATCCTTTACTGATACTTCTTCACTAACATTAATAGAAATAAGCTGATTACTGATTGTGAGATCGGGAAACTCTATTGGTAAAGGCATAATTTCTGGTATTGCCGGTTCATTAATCTCCAAAGAGGTGTTATATTGTTGCAATGGATAATCGTGCTTATAATTGTCTATGTTAATAGGATATTGCTTGGTAGGTAGATGTGTGCAAGAAATAATGAAGAGGAGTATTAAGCATTTAAAAATAGCCATTAGAACAGCATACAAAATCTATACTAATAGATTTCTATAAAAATATTAAAAATGTATTTAATCTCATTTTCATCGAGCAGATAATTGTCGTGTATTAGCTTTGGCTATGTATTTTTTGTATACTCTTCTTGTACTTAAATGTAGACCAGCATAGCCCTAATTTTTTTATATATTTTACTTCTTTCTCTGTATTTAATAATAGGCTTGAAAATAAATGGTAAGCCTATAATTGTTAAGCTTAGAGCTAGGGTTGAAAGTATACAACAGGCTTTGTGTTTACTATGTAGCTCTTTCAGGTAAAGCATCAAAAATCTACAAAATTTTTTGTAATTTTCTTCGATGTTTTTTTTGCTATGAGCCTTGCTAATGAACATATCTATTGCGGTATGACCGTTATTGCACTTAATGTTAAGGTCTGCACCTTTTTCTGTTAACAACTGAGCTATATCAAAATAATCCTTTTGAACAGCAAGATGTAGAGGTGCAAAACCTTGTTGCTCACAAATGTTCATATTGGCTCTAACTTCCAATAACATTTTCACAATTTGTGTATGGCCTTTTTTAACTGCGAGTAGCAAGGGAGTTCTGTTACATTTAGTAACAGCATTAACGTTTACCTTAAGCTTCAATAAGAGCTTAACTGTTTTAGTGTTACCATTATGGCTAGCTTTATGCAGCCTAGCGTTACCATTAAAATCTTGATCGTTTGCTTCTATTCCCTTTGAAACAAGAAATGTTACCATTTTTCTATTATTATGCTCAATAGCGCAATCTAACGCATCAAAACCATGGTTGTTTTTTGTGCAAAAAAACTCTTTAAGTTTAATTTTATCGTTACTTGCTTGCTGTTTTTTTGCAATAAGTTTTACTATTTGCATTTTGTTGTTATACGCTGCTAGGAAAAGCGTAGTGTTATTTTCTGCATCTTTGGCTTCTATATTTGCACCTTTCTTTATCAGATATTCTATAATTTCTGCTCTGCTGTCATAATGTGCAGTGCATTGATAAATGGTTAAAAACAAAGGAGTACGAAAATTGTTATCTTCACATTCGAGATTTGCTCCGCTATCAATTAAAATTTGAACACTTTTTTTAGAACCGTATAGTGAAGCTATATGAAGAGGAGTATAGCCCTCTTTGACATCTTTTTCATTAATTTTTGCGCCTTTTGTTATCAAAAAATCTATTAATTCCTTGTCATCTTGTAGTGCAGCAAGGTGCAGTGGAGTGAATCCATTTTTATCCTTGGAATTAATTGTCAGTTGGTTAACAAAAAGTTTAGCAACTTTCTTGTGTCCATGCATAATGGCGTAATGCAGAGGGTTTCTATTTTCGTTGTCTACGACATTGAAATCAGCTTCGTGCTCTAGTAATGACTTTACTCCAACTAAATCGCCTTCTTTTGTGAACTTATGCAAGAGAGTGATTCCACTTGCATCTTTTGAGTTAATATCAAATCCATTTTCTACTAATTGGTTTATATCTTCCTCACGCGCCATATCACTTAAATCTCTAATTAAACTCTTTTCGCGTTAATAATACTCCTACTTGATTAAGTTTAAATGAATCTGTGAGAAATGGCTAGTGCATTCTTGCATAACAAACTTTTGGCAGCGCATTGGATGAAACGAAAAACTTACTTGACAAACTCCGCCAGCCCTCTTATCATGAAACTGAAGCTATTTATTTATCTTCGCAATCTCTGCAGTGGATTAATGACAAAAAACTTAATGTATTTGGCGTAAATCATGCTTAATTTTTTGCACTATGTGCACCTCATGTCTTTATAAAACTTTTAGGTTTCTACCTATACAAGCCGAAACGCGCTTATAAAGTGTTTAAGACAGTAAAAGACGTCAAATAGACAAGGGAGAATTTGAATACTAGCTACCCTAGGGTTTCTTTGCCTTTTTTTTCATTTGGTAAATTTCTTAATATTTATAGCTAAACGACAACTGTCATTCCTGTAAAGGTCAAGTATCCCGCTACTTGTTAGCGGCTGAGATACCGCGAATGAATCGCGGTATGACGGTTAGCGGCGACATGACGTAGGATTGCTGTCATTTCGCTACGTGTTAGCGGCTGAGATACCGCGAATAAATCGCGGTATGACGGTTAGCGGTGGCGTGACGATAAGCTCGTCATTCCGCTACGTGTTAGCGGCTAAGAGATATCGCGGTGGTATAGCTATAAATTGTTGATATCTTTTTTATATCACATTTTTAACTTACAATAGTTAGCCAGCGTTCCTTACATTAACCAAATCTTTCAAATTCTGCACTCACCACTACCTATAACTCACTTTCACGCAATATTGATCGTTCTTAAAAAGCAATCTAACATTTTTTATTCCTTGATTGCGAAGCTTTGATGCAGCTGATTTAGCAGCCTGAGCACTTTTAAAAAATGCAACATATCCCTTACTTTCTGCACTGTCTTGTTTCGGATGACGTTTCTGCATTTCTTTTTCATATTGCTTTCTGTAATGAGGAGTATTTTGTATCAATTGTTCTGACATCTTTCTTAGGTATTGAACTTTTACTTTTGCAAGCCCAGATTTATGAAATCCTAAGACTTGAGCTGCTTTTTCTGATAAGTCTATTATTCTGCCTTCAATAAAAGGCCCTCTATCGTTAACCCTTGTAACAAGCTTTCTTCCATTTTCTAAATTAGTGACAAGAACAAAGCAGGGTAAGGGCAAAGTCTTATGCGCTGCAGAGATCAAGTGACGGTTAAACGCTTCACCATTTGCTGTAAGTGTGCCATGATCTTCTATTCCATACCACGATGCTATCCCTATCTCTTCATAGTGTTTACAGTTTTTTGGATAATAAGTTATACCATTTATTGTGTAGCTGCTGCCAATTTTATAATGACCTGCAGTGCAGTTAAACCTGTTGCTAAAACTGCAGCTACTTATCAAAACAAATATTAGACATAGAAAGGTTAGGTTTTTTATCATTGTATTCGGTAAGAGGGTTCGATACTATGAGGATTTTAAATTATACTATAATAAATTTAGTAATGAGTAAACATCTACTGCTAAATATTAACAAAACTCAAAAAGGAATAATACATATTATTGGTATAGGTGGAATCGGAATGAGTGCCATTGCTGAAATTCTTCACAATTCCAATTGCAAAGTTCAAGGCAGTGATGCGCAGTCAAACAACAATGTAGATAGATTACAAAAGCTGGGTATAGAAGTTTACATTGGTCACAATGCTGATAATATAAGCCAAGCTCAAATAGTTGTATATTCTTCTGCGATAGAATCTGATAATGTGGAGTTAATTGCGGCAAAAAATAACAATAAAATCGTTTTGCATAGATCAGACATGCTTGCTGAACTTTTAAGAGATAAATATGTGATAGCGGTTTCAGGTTCAAGCGGAAAGACAACAACAACCGCTATGATTGCTTCCATTTTTGATCATTCTGGCATTGATGCGACTGTAACTGTAGGAGGGATATTAAATTCCTATAAGAGCAACTTCAAACTTGGAGGGAGTGACACTTTTCTGATCGAGGCTGATGAGTCTGATGGAACTATGCTAAAAATCCCTGCAAAGATTGCTGTCATAACAAGTATCAACAATGACCACATAGATTATTACGGCACATTTGATAATATCAAAAATGCATTTTCCCAATTCGTGAATAATGCAGGTTCTGCAGTTTTACCTGATTCTGTAGACATCGATTATGATGCGGGTAATTCTATAACGTTTGGGTTTGAGAATGGTAGCATAAGAGCCAGCAACATTAAACAGCATGCTAACAGCATAGAATTTGATGTGTTGAACAACTGGATTCCAGCATTACGTGCTGGAATGACAAAAGGAAAGTGTACAGAGATGTCATCCCAGTGCGTGACACTGGGATCCAGCCCTTTAAAAAACATAGTACTATCAAATGCAATTGGAATTCACAAAGTAAGCAACGCCCTAGCTGCAATATCAGTTGCGATAAAGCTCGGAATTAGCGATGCAGATATTAAAAAAGGCCTTTTGGAATTTCAAGGAGTAGCAAGAAGATTCTCTTTGATTGCCGATATTAAAGGTGTTAAGTTAATTGAGGATTATGCCCATCATCCAAATGAAATATATGCAACTTTAACGGCTGCACGTTCGATTACTAAAGGAAAAGTAATAGGAATTATCGAACCACTTCGTTTTGCCCGCATTCGTAATTTTTTTGATGAATTCATACGAATTTTCATGATGTTTGATTATGTCATCCTCACTCCTGTTCATCCCCCAGAAGACAAGCCTATTCCTGGTTGTGGGATTGATGATATACAAAAAGCTTTAATCAGTAATGGATTTAATAACACAAAAATTATGAATGATGCTTTGCTCATTTCACATTTTATTAGTGATTCGACAAGTCCAAGTGATATAGTATTATTTATTGGTGCTGGTAGTAATATAGCTAAATTGGCAAAGGAAACTGCAGCACTTATTGCGGAAGTTAAGGTTTAATGTAATGAATAAGATAATCAATAACGTATTTGCAAGAGAAATTTTAGATAGCAGGGGTTACCCCACTATTGAGGTAGAAATTGAGCTCTGTGATGGTGCAATAGGCAGGGCATCTGTACCTTCTGGAGCTTCAACCGGTAAATTAGAAGCCTTGGAACTCAGGGACCAAGATGAGAAAAGGTATTGTGGTAAGGGAGTGCTGAAAGCTGTTCAAGCTGTAAATGGGATAATAGCAGATGAAATCATTGGAATGAATGCAGCGGACCAAAATGCAATTGATAAAGCATTAATTGAACTGGATGGAACAAAAAACAAATCAAAACTTGGAGCAAATGCAACTTTGGGTGTGTCTCTTGCAGTTGCAAAAGCAGCAGCAAACAGTTTCAAAATGCCGCTATATAGATATTTGGGAGGAAAGCAGACGAGTGTTATGCCGGTTCCACTCATTAACATAATTAATGGTGGAGTACATGCAGACAATAAGCTCGATTTCCAAGAATTCATGATTCTTCCGGTCGGTGCTGAGACTTTCAGCGAAGCGATTAGAATATCTGCGGAGGTATTCCACAACTTACGTAGCATTCTTAAGAAAAAAGGTTATAGCACAAATGTAGGGGATGAAGGTGGTTTTGCACCAAATATTGAAAGTACTGAAGAAGCACTTGATTTGATCATATACGCTATAGAATCAGCAGGTTATTCAGCGCAAAGTGATTTTGCACTAGGCCTTGATGTTGCTTCATCTACTTTTTATGAAGATGGAATTTACGAATTTGAAAGTAAGGGACTTACTTCAAAAGAATTGACTGAATACTATTGTGACCTTGTGGAAAAATATCCAATAATTTCTATAGAAGATGCAATGAGTGAAGACGACTATGAAGGTTGGAAATTACTTACTGCAAAATTGGGGAGTAAAATTCAATTGGTTGGGGATGATTTATTTGTTACAAATTGTGAACTAATAGGCAAAGGAATAGAAGAAAAAATGGCAAATGCTGTACTGATCAAGCCAAATCAAATAGGGACGTTAACAGAAACTTTTGCTGCAATTGAAATGGCAAAATCAAATGGCTACAAAGCTGTGATTTCTCACCGCTCAGGTGAAACAGAAGACACAACAATATCTCATATAGCAGTTGCATCAAATTGCGGGCAAATAAAAACCGGATCGCTATCGCGTTCTGATAGGCTTGCGAAGTATAACGAGCTAATCAGAATAGAAAGCACATTAGGAAAGGATGCTAAATATTATCGTGGGTTAGCATGGGTTTTATAGACGAAGTAAAATTGTGTTTAAAAGCCGGTGACGGTGGTGATGGCTGTGCAAGTTTTCGTCGAGAAAAGTTCGTTGAATTTGGTGGTCCAAATGGTGGTAATGGAGGAAAGGGTGGAAACATAGTTTTCATCAGCGACGCTAATCTCAACACTTTGCTTCATTTTCGTTATAGAAGACACATTAAAGCAGATAGTGGAAAAAATGGTGCAGGCAGGGATAGATCTGGCACAGCAGGGAAAGACGTTATACTTAAAGTTCCAGTCGGTGCACAAATAATTGATGAAGAAAGTGAAGAGATAATAGTAGACCTTGACAAGCCTGGTATGGAATTTCAAGTAGCACAGGGTGGAAAAGGTGGACTTGGAAATACTAATTTTAAATCTTCTACTAATAAGGCACCAAGACATTTTACTTACGGTCAGCCTGGCGAAGAAAAACATGTATTATTAAAACTAAAAGTTTTATCAGATGTTGGAATTATTGGCATGCCAAACGCAGGTAAATCAAAATTTTTGACTCGCTGCTCAAATTCCGATACAAAAGTAGGCGATTATCCATTTACCACCGTAAGACCCCACTTAGGTGTGACAAAAGTGGATGATAGCGAAGTTGTAATAGCAGATATTCCTGGAATAATTACTGATGCTCACCTTGGAGTTGGGCTCGGGCATAAATTTTTAAAGCACATAGAAAGGTGTCAAATTTTACTTCATTTAATCGATGTAACTCACGATGACGTTGTTTCGGCTTATAGTTGTATCCATAATGAATTGGAACTTTACAATAGTGATCTTGTTGAAAAAGAAGAGATTGTAGTATTAAACAAATGCGACTTATTGAGGGAAGCAGAAATTCTGGAAAAGAAGAATCACCTAGCTAATTATCTCAATAAAGAAGTGCTGTGCTTATCAATTAATGGTGATTTACAGCCTATTTTAAGATTATTAAGTGAAAAATTGAAAAAGAGTAATTCTAAGGAAATCGATGTATATGATCCTTTTAAAGCGTAAATTTTCTATTTATGGATGTACAAGAATGGTAGCGTGCAACCAGAACTAAGCGTACAGCTGTGCAAACATCGTGATTTGAGTCCACCAGAAGGGTGTCATCCCAGTGCCCAGACACTGGGATCCAGGAATTTTATTAAGTTGGTAAGCATAAAAGTAGCCGTTTTATGTTAAAATACAACGTTTTGATGATTATGAAAAGGCTGGATTCCAGACTGGAATGACACCATCATAAAGTGAATCAGTGTCAGCTACTTGCATCTACCATGCAAGTTACCTGAAAATTGCAATGTTCGTACACTTGACTACTTGGATCTAGTATGATTTAATTAACCAAGAAGTAGGCATGAAAAAATTATGTAGTGAACCAGTTTGCATAACACCAGGAGGAAAATATGGATAGAAAGACGAGAATAGAATCAGACAGCTTAGGGGAAGTAAAAGTACCAAGTGAACATTACTGGGGAGCGCAGACTCAGCGTTCTTTAGAAAATTTTAAGATTGGCACAGAAAAAATGCCAGAGCCTCTGATTAAAGCATTAGCAATAGTAAAACTTGCAGCAGCGCGTGTTAATATGAAACATGGTGTTATAGATGATAGGGTAGGGGACGCAATTTGCACAGCCGCGAGGGAAGTAATAGATGGCAAATTTAATAATGAATTTCCGCTTGTTGTTTGGCAAACCGGATCCGGAACGCAGACTAATATGAATATGAATGAAGTGATCAGCAATCGTGCAATAGAGATTTTAGGTGGTAATTTGGGTAGTAAATCTCCAATACATCCAAATGATCATGTGAATTATGGTCAGTCGTCAAATGACACCTTTCCAACAGCAATGCATATAGCAGCAGCAGACCAGATAAACCGCTTGCTTATTCCAAATCTTGAAAAATTGCATAAGGTGCTGGATAATAAGGTTCAGGAATTTAAAGATATAATAAAAGTAGGACGTACTCATCTGCAAGATGCAACGCCCCTAACACTAGGACAGGAGTTCTCTGGCTATGCAGTCCAGATTAAAAAGGGGATAGAGAGAGTAAAATCAACTTTAAGTGATATATATGAGCTTGCACAAGGTGGCACTGCAGTTGGCACGGGACTCAATACTAAAAAGGGTTTTGCTGAAGATTTTTCAAGCCAAGTTGCAGAAATTACTAACCTTCCATTTACTTCAGCAGGCAATAAATTTGAAGCGCTAGCAGCAAATGATGCTTTAGTTGAGCTCAGTGGAACACTCAATACAGTAGCAGTCAGTTTAATGAAAATTGCAAATGATATAAGGTTGCTTGGTTCTGGTCCAAGATGCGGAATTGGGGAAATAATGTTACCGGAAAATGAGCCTGGTTCTTCAATTATGCCAGGTAAAGTGAATCCAACTCAGTGTGAAGCGGTGACTATGGTATGCACTCAAGTTATGGGAAATCATGTTGCTGTAACCATTAGTGGTTCAAACGGTCATTTTGAATTGAATGTGTTTAAGCCAGTGATAATTTACAATGTTTTGCAGTCTATAAGACTTTTAGCTGACGCAAGTTTAAATTTTACAGAAAAATGTGTAGTTGGTATTAAAGCAAATGAAGAGAGGATAAAAGATTTACTGAATCAGTCGTTGATGTTGGTCACTATATTAAATACGCATATAGGGTACGACAATGCAGCAAAAATAGCGAAGCTTGCTTATAAAGAAAATATCACTCTAAAAGAAGCAGCAGCAAAACTTCAACTGCTCACTGAGGAAGAGTTTGAAAGGATAGTGAAACCAGAAGAAATGGTAAATTATTTGTAACCGCTCACACTTAATTCTTCAATCTCACTAATAGAAAGGCCAGTAAACTTGACAATAGTGTTAACATCAACATTATTATCTTGCTTTGTCTACCTTATTTTGCCGCTCCCCTGAACGGATACGATTTAAGACATAAGATCCTTTTTCATAGCTATACTACGTTATCCAGCGTCTGGGCACTGGTTTCTTGGTACTTATTCCGCAATAATTTTTTTTTCCTTCAATAAACTTTGCAGTTCGCCTTTTTCGTACATCTCGCGAGTGATGTCGCAACCACCAATAAACTCTTCCTTTATATATAATTGTGGAATTGTTGGCCAATCAGAAAACTTTTTTATAGATTCACGTATTTCATCATTCTCCAACACGTTAATATACTTAAACTTCACGTTCAATTTTTTTAGGATTGACACGACGAGTCCAGAGAATCCGCATTGAGGAAAATCAGAAGTGCCTTTCATATACAATACCACATCATTTTCTGTTATATCTTTTTTTATTTGTTCAAAATTGCTCATAAATTCACCTTATTTTTAAGTATTAGTTTCCAGTTGCAAGGCGTGTATAGACTGACCTTCCAGAGCTTTATATACCATTTTATGCTGTTCTATTTTTGTCTTTCCAAGAAAACACTTGGAGTTTATTTTTAAATGATAATGGTCATCATCTCCAGCAAGATCATGAATCTTTATATCAGCGTCGGGGAACGATTGTTTGATGATCCTCTCTAATTCGTGAATTGCAATAGTCATTGATTTGCTTTAAATTACAATACTTTCATTATAAATCTAAAACGATTGAGCGCAATAAAAAGTTGCTATCATAAAAAATAGAAGCATACTATAATAATGGAATGACAAGTTATGCAGGGAGGCTTTGTGGTGGGCGAAAGATTTAAATTCACATATCTTTGGTTTTGCTAACTTTTTCATTTAGGTGCTTATCTTACGATGATAAAATAAATAACTTAGAGAATGTTTACATCAAAGCTAACTATTTTGGAGCATTCTTCAATGCAATAGGTTCTCTAGAAGGAAAAGAAGATGCAGGTGACAATATAACAGAGGGGGTTTTTAGTTTTAATAAGAAGGAGCGAATTGAAGCTGGATACAGTCCTAAATATGTTCCAGGGTTTGCCGGTAGTGCTGCAATAGGGTATTTATTCAAAAATATGAGAGTTGAGTTTGAAGGCTTATATTCTCAGACTAACTTATATGATGAAGATTATTCAGATAAGAAAAAAGCAAGATATATTGAACTTCGTCGTCACAATGATGCGTCTACTGGAGCGGAATGCAATTCACCTTGGAGAAGTGGAAAGGTTGATATTCACATTCAAGAAAATTGTAGTGTTGAAGCAGAGTTCAGAGCTGCATTTAAGATGAAAAATGAAGGTTTTAATAACTTAGCTGGAATGGTCAATGTATATCGTGATTTTAATATAGCAAAAATGCCATTCACCCCATATGTTGGTATTGGTGCAGGTGTAACTAGGGTTAAATTTCTAGGAAAAACCAGATATGCCTTGGCTTACCAAGCAAAACTTGGTATCAATCACCAACTTACAGCACAAACTCAAGCATTTGCTGGTTTACGCTATTTTGGTATCCTTGATAACCAATTTAAAGATATTGTACCAGGAATAAAGATACTAGCTGGTGAAGGATATATTCCTGCCGGTGGAGGAAGTAAAGTTGATGAAACTGCACGTGTTGAATCAACAACTGCAACCATTACCAATAGGTTTGGCATATATGGCTTAGAGTTTGGGTTGGTTTATCACTTTTAACTTTATCCAATAAATTACATATGTGAAGATAGTAAATTCAGCGTACTGAGAACATTAGAAAGACGAGATTTTAATTGATTTTCATATTTACTCCAATCTTGTATTGCCTTTCTTGCAACACCTGAATCAACTGCGGCTTTTGCAACAGCAGGAGCTACTATAGAAATTAATCTTGGGTCAAATGGAGTAGGTATTATATATTCACGTCCATAGCCCATTTTACGACCGCCATAGACTGCAGATATCTCACCTGGTACTGGCTCACGGGCAAGCTTTGCTATTGCATCTGCAGCTGCAATTTTCATTTCATCATTTATTGTTGTTGCATGTACATCAAGTGCCCCTCTAAATATATAAGGAAAACCCATTACGTTGTTGACTTGGTTGTTGTAATCTGACCTACCAGTTGCAATTATTGCATCTGGCCTCACAGATTTTGCAAACTCAGGCCTTACTTCTGGATCGGGATTGGCAAGAGCAAAAATAATCGGGTCTTTGCCCATACTCTTTAACATCTCTTCATTTAACACATCTTTTGCAGATAGTCCGATGAATACATCAGCGCCTTTTATTGTATCAAGTAGAGAACGTTCGGAAGTATCAATTGCATATTTTTCCTTCCACTCATTCATGTCCTCGTTTCTACCTTTGTATATTACTCCTTGCTTATCACACAGCACTATATTTTTAGCGCCCATGGACTTTAGTATTTCTAAACATGCAATACCGGCTGCTCCAGCACCATTCATAATGATCTTAACGTCCTCTAATTTCTTTCCGACAATATCAAGAGCATTTTCTATACCAGCTGCAACAACCACTGCAGTTCCATGCTGGTCATCATGGAACACTGGAATATCCATCAGTTCATTCAGACGTTTCTCTATTATAAAACAATCGGGAGATCTTATATCCTCTAAATTTATCCCCCCCCAACTTGGCCCAAGGTACCTTACTGCATTGATAAAATCTTCTATATTTTCTGTACCAACTTCTATATCAACTGCATCAATATCAGCAAAACGCTTAAATAAAACAGCTTTGCCTTCCATGACAGGTTTTGCAGCAAGAGGACCGATATTACCAAGTCCAAGCACTGCAGTGCCATTTGAAATGACAGCAACACAGTTGCTTTTTGCCGTATAATCATAAACAACCTCAGGATTTTTAGCTATTTCAAGGCACGGAGCTGCAACGCCAGGGGAATAAGCAAGTGACAAATCATACTGGGTAGATAAAGGTTTTGTTGGCATGATTGAAATTTTACCAGGTTTACCACCTCTACTGTGATAATTAAGTGCCTCTTGTTTTGTGGTACTATCTAAATCATCGTTCATCATTACATCCTTATATTTTAAGCTTGTATTTTTTAAGTATATGGAGTTTTTATAAATGTTCAATTGTAAACTATTAGCTTGTGAACTCTGGTGTACTTCTGTATAAGTTTACCTACTACGTAGAATGGTATTACATGCTTAAGAAAAACGTGCCTAATTTGCTTACAATTTCTCGTGCGCTTGCAGTACCAGCAATAATATTAAGTTTTTATATAGAAAATAAATATGCAGGCCTGATAACAATATCAATCTTTGTATTTGCGTGCATTACGGATTTTTTTGATGGTTACTTGGCGCGTGCGTGGAAAGTCCAATCAAAATTTGGCAAGCTATTTGATCCAATTGCTGATAAATTAATAGTGGTTTCAACGATAATTATGCTAGTTTATAAGCAGAAGATAAATGATTTTACAATAGTACCATCGATTATCATCATCTGTAGGGAGATATTAGTCTCGGGTTTGCGGGAGTTTTTGATAGCTACAAATGTTAGTCTACCTGTAAGCAAAGCTGGAAAAATTAAAACATTTCTACAGATGGTTGCTGTAGTAGCGCTAATAATGAACGATTATTATATGATTCAATATACAGGTGCGATTTGTTTATGGGTTGCAGCTATTATAACTATGTGGTCAGGCTATAATTATATCCTAGCCGGCATCAAACAGATTGATTAAATCTTCTAGGAAATAGTTAATAGACAAGAGTAGTTAATATCTTAGTGATATTGACTCAGAAAGCAAAAAGGTGTATAATTATATTAACTTACAACTAATTAGGTTAATATTATGAAAATACCTAGTGGCAAATTTTCTTCTACTAAAAAGGTTCCAGGAAAGAATAAGAAAAAAAGAGATTTTGAACCATTAGAAGAGTTTTTTTGGGATTTTTGGCCAACAGTTGATAAAGAAGTCAAAAGAGAAAGGCTAGAACAAGAACTATTAGCACTAAAAAAAAGAGAGCTATATAGAAAATGTGCATCATTGGCAACAATGGTCCCATTTACATTGCTGATGGCGATTGAACTGGAAAAAACATATAGCGATCAGGTATTACTTGGCGTGATAAGTGGCGCGCTAAGCCACACTATATTACCTTTTACAGTCTTATCTCTTATTTGTACGCTATATTTAATTTACAATAATAGGAAGATAGCACAAAAAGAACGAGAGTTGGAGATTATTGAAAATGGAGAGGAAGTAAAGGAAAAAGAGCACAATATTTCTGATATAGGTCAGTGTTTGATCTATATTGAGGCTATAACAACTGCACTGGTTATTGTAGGTATGATAATGGGTGAAACATCTTCACTTGAAGCAGCAGAGGATGCAATTTTATTTCTTGCCAATGCAATTGCTTTTCTTGCAACTCTTGTTTCTTATATTGATAAGCATGAAAAAAATAAGAAAAAGGAAACAGAAAAGTCTGATCTTGATGAGAAATCTAGCAAGAAAACTAGCAATATATCTGTAGCCGGATTGGCGCTTGCTGGTTCTTCTGTATTTTTAATAAGAAGGATAATGTTAATAGCATTAGCATCGTCCTTAAATCCTGCTGTTGGACCTACTTTAGGCTTGGTAGGTATTGCAATTTTTATGGCTGTACAGGTCTTAACTATACATTCCTACAGTAAGACGCTGAAAGATCCAAAAGTGGAAGGACGAGGTGAATCAAGAAATGCAGGTAGTTCTGACCGTAGTTATAAAGAAGAAGGACCGGCTGTTGCCTAAGAAATTTATTTATTTAAGTAATATTTAGGTCTATACTTTATTTTGATCGAAAAAAATCTTATGTATAAGACTTTAATCACGTGCTTTATTTTCCTAATTTGCTCCTTTACACAATCGTATGCGGATGATCTTGAAAAAACTGAAACTGAACTATATGAAGAAGCAGTTGAACTTTTTGACCAGAAAAAATATAAACAAGCTATTAGGGCATTTCATAAGATAGAGGATTTGTATCCTTTTTCTTATTGGGCAATGAAAGCAAAATTATTATCTGGGGTCTCTCACTATAATATGGGTAACTATAGCAGTGCTGCAAGTGATATGGCTGATTATATATATGTTTATTCAAATGGTGAAGATTTACCATATGTATACTACTTAAGAGTATTATCTTATTACATGCAAATTAATAAAGTGCAACTTGGACAGCAAACTGCATATAAAACTTTAGAGCTAGCCACTGAGTACATTAATCTCTTTCCAGGCAGCGAATATGTAGACGAGATGAAGGAAAAAGCAAAGCTGATCACAGAGCATATATCAACAAAAGAGTACTCTATCGGTAAATTTTACCTGAGGCGTGGTGAATATTTAGCAGCAATTAAGCGTTTCCAGAATATGGCAAGCTATAAAGATTCTAAATATTTTTCTAAGTCTATTAACTATTTAGTAGCAGCCCATTCAGCTCTTGGCCTTAATTGGGAAGCTGAGCAGTATGAAAGTATGTTATTAGCAGAAAACCTGCAAGATGCCAAGCCAGAGGCTTGAAAATTTGCTTTAGCTTTTTCTATGCTTTGATATATAATTTAGGTTTTTAACTATTTGAATATGGCTGGTCATTCACAATTTTCAAATATAAAACACCGGAAAGGTGCTCAGGATGCAAAGCGCTCTCAAAAATTTACGAAGCTGATTAGAGAAATAACAGTTGCTGCAAAGCAAGGGTTACCCGATCCCGAACTCAACCCGCGCCTTCGCTCTGCTATATTTGCTGCACGCAAGGAAAATCTACCAAAAGATAAAATAGAAACAGCAATAAAAAATGCAACTGGTAACGTTGCTGGAGAAAATTACGAAGAAATCCAATATGAAGGTCATGGGCCTTCTGGCACTGCACTCATTGTCCATGCCTTGACTAATAACCGCAACCGTACTGCTTCTGAGGTACGTTATATATTTTCTCGCAAGGGTGGAAACTTGGGAGAAACAGGAAGTGTTAGTTACCTTTTTGATCATGTAGGTTTAATTGTCTATAAAGCAGAGGGTGTGAATTTTGATGATTTATTCAGTCATGGAATCGAATTAGAAGTATTGAATATTGAGGAAAATGACAAAGAAGGATTACACGTTATAACTTGTGAAATAAAAGATTTTGGTAAAGTACGCGATGCCTTTTATGCAAAATTCGGAGAACCAGAACTTGCTCGTCTTTCGTGGCAACCAAAGGATCTAGTTGAAATTAGTGATAAAGAGTTGATTGATAAATTATCTGCATTGGTTGAAGAACTAGAAGATAACGACGATGTACAGTATGTGGAAGGTAATTTTACTTTTGTTGATGCTGTTTAAATGATGAAGCTGATTGTATTTATGCTGCTCTTTATCTTACCGTTATATACCGCTGAAACATCAACAGATCTTGCACAGCCATTCCAGCATGGAATCAGAAAAAAAAAAGCTACTTTGACGACAGAAAGTGATAGAAAGTTGTTATTCATATCCAGTACCATAAAACCTTCCTTTTTTGCCACGGAAGGGTTGGCGCCAAATACAGTGGTGAAATTAATCAACATATATAAAGATTTCGGTGTTGATTTTAAAAAAGACATTGTGCCGAAGAGTAAATTAGAGGTTCTTTTTGAGAGATTGCCTAATAATCAGAAGACTGAAGAAAAAATTTTATATGCTTCACTGACAATAAACAAGAAAGCTATTAGTTTATATCATTATAAATCGCAAGACGGCAAAGAAAGATATTTTAATAAAGAAGGAATAAGCTTAAAAAATGGCGAAATTTTTGCAAATCCTTTAAATGGAGATTATCGCATATCCTCAAAATTTGGCAATAGAAAGCATCCTGTTCGCGGTAAAATTGCTTTTCACAAAGGAGTGGATTATGCAGCTAAACTTGGCACTCCCATATACGCTGCTGCAGAGGGTGTGATAGAATATATAGGAAAGAATGGTGGCTATGGAAATTACATCAAAATAAAACACAAAAATGAATATTCAACCTGTTACGCGCATATAAGTAGATTTAGTGGCGATATAAAGTTAGGCTCTAAAGTAAAGCAGGGGCAGATCATCGCTTATGTTGGTAGCACTGGTGTTGCAACAGGACCCCATTTACATTACGAAGTTATATATAACGGCAAACACATCGATCCGCTTACGATAGCACATAAAACTGAAGTAAAATTGCCTGATCATGAATTAAGAGAGTTTAAACTATTTGTAAATAAGATAAATAAAACGATCAACAGAGAGGGTTCAAGTGAAAAAGAAGTTTAAAGACAATATGGATAAGAATACGATAAACGATAGAAATTTGAGTCAAATTCGGTTTTTTCCTGCATTAATACTAGCGGTAATACTAATGGCAATACCGTTATCACTACTTGCGATGTATGATACTCTGGCTTTAATACACAATAGCCTGGTTTCAATGGATGGTACTGCTTTAGTATTAATAATCCCATTTGTGATCCTATTCGTGATCCTATTCATAATTTTACCTACAGGGTTTTTTATCAATCATCCTAATGAAGCAAGAGTGATAGAATTTTTTGGTCATTATATTGGAACTTATTTTAAACCAGGAATGTTTATCACAATCCCATTTACAAACAAACATGTCATTTCTCTAAAATTTCAAAATATCAACACAGAAAAAATAAAAGTGAATGATGCAAATGGAAGTCCAATAGAGATTTCTGCAGTAATTGTTTGGAGAGTGAACAGCCCGGCGAAGGCGTATTATAATGTTAACAACTATCACGAATTTGTTTTTGTACAAAGTGACTCGGTAATTAGAGAATTGGCGAGCAATTATCCGTATGACAGCGAGAGCAATGAGGAATCTTTACGTAAAAATTCTGATAAAATTTCAGATGAATTGCGGTCAATGTTACAACAAAGATTAGATATTGCAGGAATTGAGATTACAGAAGCAAGAATATCGCATTTGGCGTATTCGTCCGAGATTGCACAAGCAATGTTAAGGCGTCAACAAGCACATGCTATCACTTCGGCAAGAAGGCATATAGTGCAAAATGCAATAGGAATTGTCGAGGAAGTAATAGCTCATTTTGAAAAAAACAAAAGCTTACAATTAGATGGCAAGCAAAAGGTTCAATTGATAAATAATTTGTTGGTTGCCCTAATCTCTGAGCAAGATGCACAACCGACGATTAGTTTAGATAATAATTAGCATAGAAGCCGATTGGGTTTCATAAATGCAAGTCACTATTAATTTCTTGATTAATAGACTAAATGATGTTATAAATTACACGCATTAGGGGTGCTCTAGAAAAGCTGAGAGTACATAAAGTACAACCCTTTGAACCTGATATTGTTAAAGCAAGCGTAGGAAAATGTATGTATATAAATATTGAAGAATGCTTCGGCTTCATTGCGTTAATTGCATCTCTAATTGGATTATCACCTCAAGTATATAAAGCATATATCACTAAAGTTACTCGTGATGTATCGATGTTAATGTTAGTAAACTATCTTATTTGTTCATTGTCTTGGATTGGCTATGGTCTTTACCAGAGCTCAATTTTTGTGGTGCTTAGCAATATTGCTGGATTAGTGATTAGCATAATATCAATTATTCAAAAATGTTACTACGATGCAAAACCTGCACCATGATCATGTGCTGCACTGCAGTACACAACAACAATATCGTTCTATTGTAGTGCTAAATGGAAAAATACCGAGCTCATCGTTTTTTAAACGAGATATACCTATTATTGCTGTAGATGGAGGAGCAAACAAGCTTCTATCAATTGGCGTAAAACCTGATCTTGTAGTAGGAGATTTGGATAGCGTAAATCTGGATTTAAGTGCTAATTTGAATACGATATATCTACCTGATCAAGATTATTGCGACTTTTCTAAAGCAATGGCTCACTTAAAAACAGTAAAGTTATTGCCATCAATAGTAACGGGTATTACTGGAGGAGCAATTGATCACATACTACAGAATATTAACATTTTTCTAAGTACGGGCAGTATCTTTTACACACCTTCACCTCCCATGGTAGGTTACACTTTACAAAAAGGTATTACCCATTTTTTTTCTTTGCCAAAAAATACTAAAATATCTTTACTTGGTATACCGAGAGCTCAAATATCAACCAAAGGATTAAAATGGGAACTGCACCTTAGTAATCTTGCTTTTCCGGGAAAAAATTCTTGCTTTAATCGAAGTTTAGGCAATAAGGTATCCGTAGAAGTACACAGTGGTATATGTCTAGCAATGATTTATTTAGAGACAGTAGATGATGCTGCAAGACATCATGTGCGTCAAGTTAAGAAGTAAATAGACTTCTTGCATAACCCAAACTAAGTAGAAAAAAGGTATCATCCAAGTAGCTGACACTGGTTCCTTTATGACGTGTCATTCCAGTTTCAGCTACTTGAATGACAGCAGTCCTACGTCATACCGCCGCGGTATCTCTTAGCCGCTAACAAGCAGCGGGATGACGAATTGCTTAACCGTCATACCGCCACGAACCGTCATACCGCCGCGGCGCTAACAAGAGATCCCGCTAACACGTAGCGGGATGACGAGCTTATCGTCACGCCGCCGCGAACCGTCATACCGCGATTCATTCGCGGTATCTCTAGATCCCGCTAACAAGCAGCGGGATGACGAATTACTTAACCATCATTACACCGTCATACCGCGATTTATTCGCGGTATCTCAAAGCATAGATCCCGCTAACAAGTAGCGGGATGACGATTGTCGTTTAGCTATAAACATTAAGAAATTTACTAAATGAAAAAAAAGGCAAAAGAAGCCCTGAGGTTATTATCCGCTTTAAAATATTGGCGTTTTTTATGTTTTAAACGCTTGACAAGCGAGATTCAGCCGCTTTTAATTGCAACTAACCTACGCTGCAAATGTTTAAGAAATTTACTAAGCAGAAAAAAAGACAAAGAATCCCCGAGTTAGCTAGTCTTTTACTATCTCTGTCGAGTATTGGCATTTTTTGATGTCTTGTAACGCTTTATAAGCGCGTTCAGCTTATTTAGATAAAAATCTAGATGTAGATGAAGTTTTGTAAAGACATACAGTATCTATATACTGCAAAAAATTGAACATAAGACGCCGATACATTAAGTAATCCTTACCTTTTAATCTGCAGATTGGCGAAAGCAAATACAATAGCTTCAGTTTCATGATAAGTGGGCTGGCGGAGTTTGTCAAGAAAGTTTTTGTTTCTACTGAATGACAGTTGTGGCTTGGGAGGTAGTGCAAGAAGTCTATTGTATTACTGAATTATTAATAATCTAGTAATAGTGCCTGCTATGTAGCTAAAATTTTCCTTTAACTTAAGCTATATGTAGCTAAAATAACTTGGGTTTACCGACGATTTGACAAACGACAAATTCGTCATCCCGCTGATTGTTAGCGGGATCTAGAGATATCGCAGCGGTATGACCCTGACTTGCATTAGCCATGTATAATAAAGGGAATCTATGACAAAAGAATCATTGGTAAAAACTGATATAGTGAAAGTTGAAGACAAAAAAGCGGTAAGAAGCTTTTTTAAAATACTAGGTGGAGTGGCAGATGCTGTAAGATCGTGGATTGGTAACATCAGTCCTGATTTAAGCAACAGTCGCGATATCGATAGTTTAGTCTTGAAGATGAATGAGTGCTTAAACCCAAAGGGAGGGGAGGTTTCAGCACGTAAGAACGCTGTATCTCTTGGTAACCTGTACTTGAGCTTATCAGAGAAAGGTAAAATAAAATTTCTACAAACCCTGGCAGAAAAATTTAATCCGAATAAAGCGGAAATAGATGAGAAAATTAGAGAGTATAAGAAAAACCAAGATCCCGAGTTAAACTATAAATTTGAACAGGATTTAATAAAAATTCTTGAATCACCGCGTTCTAAAATATTAAAGCAATTTATTTCTTTACCAGAAGGCCTTAAGTTTATTGTTGATATGCGTTCTGATGTGCTTAAGCTAAAAAACCAACATAGAAGCTTGAATCCACTAGAGAACGAATTAAAAAATATACTCTATACTTGGGTTGATGTTGATCTACTTGATCTTCGTCAAATCACCTGGGATTCACCTGCATCATTGTTAGAAAAACTTATAAAATATGAGGCTGTGCATAAAATTTCCTCTTGGGGCGACCTAAAAAACAGACTAGATTCTGATCGTCTCTGTTTTGCTTTTTTTCATTACAAGATACCAAACGAACCTCTAATTTTTGTAGAGGTTGCATTGGTGGATAAGATTGCAGATAGCATTCAACACCTTTTAGATGAGTCAGTACCTTCAAATGATCCGAGTAATGCAAGCACTGCTATATTCTATTCAATATCAAATACTCAAGCAGGGTTATCTGGAATCAGCCTTGGTAATTTTTTGATCAAAAGGGTTGTAGAAAAGCTATCACAGGAGTTTAAAAGTATAAAAACATATGCAACTCTTTCTCCAATACCTGGCTTTACGAAATGGCTAAAAAACAATCTAAACCAAGATGTCACTTTATTGGGCAAACTAAATATAAAACAATCTAGTGCAGAAATTTTAGAAAGTGCAGAGCAATTAAAAACTAATGTTGAATGTACAAATGAAACTAAACAATACATGCTTAAACTATGTGCATATTATTTACTAAAAGTGAATAATAGTAATGGAAATACTTATGACCCGGTGGCGCATTTTCATTTAAGCAATGGCGCATCAATAAAACAATTAAACTGGATGGCGGATACTTCTGAAAAGGGTATTAGTCAGTCAGCCGGGATGATGGTAAATTATCTATATGAGTTGCCTAAAATAGATAATAATCATGAAAACTATATGGTTAATAAAGTGATTTCCTGCTCGAAAAAAGTGTCGTCTATGTTGAAGGAGTAAATAGTCTCTTAATAAAGGATTGCCCTCACAACACTTAAAATGTAAAATGGTTCTACTTAAGTAAAATAGCCATAAATGAACAACATAAGAAATTTTGCAATAATAGCGCATATAGACCACGGTAAGTCAACGCTTGCTGACCGTTTAATAGAGGAATGTAACGGCCTTGAAGCAAGAGAAATGATCAATCAAATACTCGATTCAATGGATATAGAACGCGAACGTGGGATTACAATTAAGGCACAGACGGTAAAACTCAATTATACGGCAAACGACGGTAATCAATATTGCCTAAATCTCATGGACACCCCAGGTCACGTTGACTTTTCTTACGAGGTAAGCCGAAGCTTAGCCGCATGTGAAGGTTCACTTTTAGTGGTAGATAGTAGCCAGGGCGTTGAAGCACAAACCCTTGCAAATGTATATAAAGCTATTGACAACAACCATGAAATAATAGTTGTGCTCAATAAAGTTGATCTTCCTGCTGCAGATCCAGAAAAGGTAAAACTCCAGGTTGAGGAAATAATCGGTATTGATGCAAGTGAGTCAGTTTTAATATCAGCAAAAACTGGACTTGGAATAAAAGATGTACTGGAAGCAATAGTAGCAAAACTTCCAGCTCCTCAAGGTGATGTAAATGCTCCATTGCAAGCAATTTTGGTTGATAGTTGGTATGACACTTACTTAGGAGTAGTAATTTTAGTGCGAGTTAAAAATGGAGTGCTAAAAAAAGGCATGAGAATTGTTATGATGTCTAATAATGCTACATACCAGATAGATAATATCGGTATTTTCACCCCTAAAAAAGTGATGACGGGTGAACTTTCAGCGGGTGAAGTTGGTTTTATAACTGCTTCAATGAAGGAAGTAGCAGACTGCAAGGTAGGAGACACTATCACTGAGGAAAAGAGACCTTGTAGTGAAGCACTTCCTGGATTTAAAGAAGTTCATCCTGTGGTATTTTGTAGCATTTTTCCTCATAAAACGGATGATTTTAAATATCTAAGAGAAGCTCTAGAAAAGTTACATTTAAATGATGCAAGTTTTACCTTCGAAGCTGAAACTTCAAATGCACTAGGCTATGGATTTCGTTGTGGTTTTTTGGGAATGTTGCATCTTGAAGTTATTCAAGAAAGGCTCGAGAGAGAATTTGATTTAGACCTAACAGCAACTGCACCGAGTGTTATATATAGGGTTACAACACGAAGTGGTGAAGTTTTGAATATTCATAACCCAAGTGATATGCCAGATCCAACGAAAATTGAAATTGTGGAAGAACCATGGATTACCGCAACCATAATGGTCCCTGACCAATACTTGGGAGAGATTCTATCTCTATGTGAAGAAAGGAGGGGAGAACAGGAGGATTTATCTTACATTGGTAACACAACAACAGCATTGTTAAGATATAAATTACCACTGTCTGAAGTTGTTTTTGACTTTTATGATCGATTAAAATCAATTTCCAAAGGATATGCAAGTTTGGATTGGGAAATTTCCAGCTATCTGGTAAGCCAAATAGATAAATTAAGCTTTTTAATTAATGGAGAGCCCGTAGATGCACTGGCTTGTATCGTTCACAAAAGTAGGGCAGAAAAAAGAGGGCGTGAAATATGCGCACGCTTGAAGGATCTAATACCACGTCAGCAATATAAAATCGCGATTCAAGCGGCAGTGGGCGGAAAAATTATTGCCAGAGAAACGATTAACCCATACAGAAAAGATGTAACAGCTAAACTCTATGGTGGAGATGTAACGCGAAGAATGAAACTACTTGAAAAGCAAAAGAAAGGTAAAAAAAGGTTACATTCTATAGGGAACGTAAATATTCCACAGAATGCTTTTATTCAAGCCTTGAAGATAAGTGATTGATCTTAAAAGACTTCTTGTATAGTTTTTGGCAACAACCGTTAGAAACGAAAAAACTTACTTGACAAACTCCGCCAGCCCCCTTATCATGAAAATGAAGCTATTTATTTATCTTCTCTGTACAGATTAAATGACAAAAAAACTCGCGTATCTGGCGTCTCATGTTTAATTTTTTGCACTATGTGCACCTTATGTCTTTATCAAACTTCTACCTACATAAGCTGAAACGCGCTTATAAAGCGTTTAAAACATAAAAAAACGCCAACTTAAAAAATGGATAGTGAATAACTAGCTACCCTAGGGTTTCTTTTGCCTTTTTTTCTGTTTAGTAAATTTCTTAATGTTTCTAATTTAGATTAGTTGCGGTTTAAAAGCAACTGAATCGCGGTTATTAAGCATTTAGAATAAAAAAACGCCATACTTGAAAGTATAATGTAAGTAATTAGCCAACCACGGGGCTTCTTTTGCCTTTTTTTTCATTTGGTAAATTTCTTAATGTTTATGGCTAAACGACAACCGTCATCCCGCTACTTGTTAGCGGCTGAGATACCGCGGCGGTATGACGTAGGACTGCTGTCATCCCAGTGCTTGACACTGGGATCCAGTTGAGCTATTTCAACAAAAATACTGCATTTGAGATGAACGTTCCAGACTTATTTATAAATATAACAATTAAAGTCTGGATTCCAGCGTCAAGCACTGGAATAATATCGTTTACTATGTCTATATTACAATATTTGTGCAGTTGTGTGTCAACTACTTTTGTGGCACCGTTTGTTATTCAATCTTTATGCTAGTTTTACTAAAAATTATAGTATTTTAGGTATAATTGCAATATCTAAATTTAAGGTATAGAGATGAACCCTAGGAAAGTTTTTAATATTCTTTTTATAGTATTATTTATTTCTTTTTCTCATGTTGGGAGTGCTGCCGCTGACACTAATACTGATACAACTGCTCAAGTAATATGTAACATTATTGGCTACGTTTGGGGAATAGGCGGACCGCTTATGACCGTAGTGATAATAGGTGCAGCTTTGCTTGCGATATTTGGTAGAATGCCATGGCCAGCTCTTTTTGCACTCGGTATATTTTGTGCTGTATTTTTCGGTGCTAAAACTATCGTCATAAAAGTAATGGGTGGTATAGGCGGCACTGGAAATACTTCTTTGATGGACCAATGCGGAACAGGAGACACAAAAAAGAACTATTTTTTTCTAAAACAGACCTGATGCACGGCTTCAACTATATCTTCCACTTGCGGTAATGCTTTTTTTTCTAGATTTGCAGCGTAAGGTAAGGGGATGTCCTTGCCAGTTACACGTACAACTGGAGCATCAAGGTAGTCAAATCCTTGTTCCATAACAACGGCTGACAGCTCTGCTCCTATTCCTGCAAATGGCCATCCTTCTTCTACACTAACTAACCTATTAGTCTTCTGAATAGAGTTAATAACAGTTTGAGTGTCAAGTGGTCTTAAGGTTCTGAGGTCAATAACTTCAGCTTCTATACCTTCACTCGAAAGTAAATCTGCTGCATTTAAGGCATCCATTAATTTTAATGAAAAAGCAGTGATAGTTACATCCTTTCCTTCCCGTATAACAGCAGCTTTGCCTATCTCAAGTAGATAATCTTTGTTTGATAGCTCAGAGTCAGAAACTTCATGCTCATGTCCATAAGCTATTTCGTTTTCTAGAAATATTACCGGATTAGGGTCACGAATTGCAGCTTTAAGCAGACCTCTGCAATCTGAGGCAAAATAGGGTGCTATTACTTTTAACCCCGGTATATGCGAATACCAAGCTGCAAAGCATTGAGAATGTTGTGCAGCAACTCTTGCTGCAGCGCCATTTGGTCCACGAAATACTATAGGGCATCCAAGTTGTCCGCCTGACATATAATTTGTTTTTGCTGCGGAATTCACAATTTGGTCAATAGCTTGCATAGAAAAATTAAAAGTCATAAACTCGACTATTGGCTTTAATCCAGCAAATGCCGCTCCAACAGCAAGGCCAGCAAATCCATGTTCGGTAATAGGCGTATCAACTACTCTGTTTTCTCCAAACTCTTTCAGTAATCCTTTCGTTACTTTATAAGCACCATCATACTCTGCAACTTCTTCACCCATGATAAGCACATCAGAGTCGTTTTGCATTTCTTCTCTAATTGCTGTGCATAAAGCTTCTCTTACACTTAAGGTTGCCATTTATAAACTTTTATAGACTTTAACTAAAGTAACTATATCAGAATTACTGGGGGTAAGTAAAGTGTACAAATTAAGTTTTACAAACATCATGACCAACTCATTCCAAAAAAAAATCTTCTCACGCTTGCTGTTTTTTGTTGCTGGAAATGGCTGGATTATTTAAGCTTTTAGTAATGTATGTTGTTAAATTAATAGCAATTTATTTGGAAATAACAGAAAAATTTATGATAGTTTTATACTCTAAATAGAATAAGATACTTCTGTCTGTGTCTCCACGTTTGAAACTAACCTTATTCTATCTCTTTCTTGTTCTGGACTTAACCTGTGAAGCGCGTAACTGAAATCTTCCTCACTCACTATAAGCTGTCTTTGCGCACCAGCGCTAGTTTTTGCTTCATTCACTAATTGCTCTAACTCAGCCCCAGAATAGCCTTCAGTCTTGTCTGCAATGTCTTGGAGGCTTAGCTTTTCATCAGTTTTTGTACCTCGCATATAAAGTGCCAATATCTTTTGTCTCACCTCTATATTTGGATTAGGGACATAAACCTTCTGACCTAAACGTCCAGGTCTAATAAGTGCTGGATCTATACCACCGATAAGGTTAGTTGCACCAATTACTATTATATCTTTTCTGCTCTTAAATCCATCTATTTCAGTTAACAACTGTGTTAAACTCTCTCGACAATGGTAAGCTGAGTTATTAGCGGTACTTCTTTTTTGAGCAACTGCATCTATTTCATCTATAAAGACTATACAAGGAGAATATTTTTTTGCTATTTTAAAAAGCTCGCGTACAGCATGTGCACCATGACCAATATATACTCCAATAAGTTCAGGACCTGAGATGCTTATGAAATTCATATTTGATTCACCTGCAATTGCACGAGCGATAAGTGTTTTACCATTTCCAGGAGGGCCATATAATATGTAACCTCTTAGTGAATTAATACTTTTATTTCCAAACAGCTTGCGCATTTCTTCTGTCATTTGGTCACAGCAAATCATCTGCAACCGTTGTTTTAAGGAGTCATCAATTATAGCATCAGCAAATGTTATTCTTTTATCATCTGAATTAGCTAATTCTATCGATATAGGCAGCTCTACTTCCTTTAGTTTGCTGAATACTTGATCATATACAAACCAAACAATAAAAAGGAGAACGACAAGTAACACACAAGGCATAGCTTCACTAACATAATGTGCAGCTAACTCATACCCTTTACTAAGCAACATTGTATGCATATAGGCAAACAAAAAAGCGATAGAGACAATAGTTGCCACGCATAGTAAACAGATTGAAATTCTTTTTAGTAATTCTGAAATTTCAATTTTTTTCATCTTAATACCTTATACCAATTTTAAACTAAGAATAATTTTATCTAGCTTACCTATTTTAGCTTGATTAGAGCGTTCAGAAAAATTATCAAGTACGTACTTTAATTTATTAAATACTAAAAACAATATATCACCATATTGTCACATACATCTTTAAAGTTTACCAAATTCATTTTCAAAAAACAAGATTTTATTATTAACCCGAATTCTGGATTAGATTTTAGGTAAATTATTGAAAGTCTTGAATTTTACTAAATTAGTAACTAGTCTTAAAATGCTTACTGCTTTATCGTAAATGCTAAAACAATAAGCTATTGATATTCTTGTTTTTTTTAATCTCCAATCCAGAATTCGGGTTAAAAACGCTAACTTGTATCTTCAAGAAGTAAGACATAATAGCTCTAAAATGTCTTGCAAGGAAAGGTAAAGCTGAATGCTAACTTATGCCAGAAAGATACCGTCTTGTTTGCCTTTTTGAGTAGTATCATCTTATTTTTCCTGTAAATTTTGTTTATAACGCCTAAGATTTACGATATTTTAATCCCGGTAGAATATCTTATAAAATCAGATTATATGTTATACCTATGGAAATAGATAACTTTCAGCAATATTACAACCAAGAAGAAATGAAGACAGTAACATTAGCTCAAATTTATAAAGACTTGGTAATAAAGATATTCGATATAGCCACAAGCAAAATGTAAGCTACTATTAATGGTATTATGGAAATAGCACCAACGATACCACCTACTATACCTACTACCAGAGGTGACGGAGTAGTAAGGCTTAATATAATAAGTGGGAGAGATATAATTGATAGTATTATAGAAATTACACCTACTGTTTTCAGAAGAGATAGAAATCCTTTTGAATCTAAATGTTCTTTAATTCCCTTAAATAATATAAAGAAAATGCTTATACACATTATAGCACAAAGTATTACTGCTGCTATTTTTATTATAGCTGCTGCTATAAGTGCTGCTAAATAAGCTATATTCATTATAACTTTACCACTAAACTTAATAACACTGCAATTATCACACACCATAATAAAAAAGTCAACTCCATATGTTTAGGTTGTAAAATCCCAAAAAGCAGCCAGAATAGAATAAGCAAACATTTACGAATTGAATTTAGTGCAAACAAGGGTGTTGATATCAACCATACTCTGCAGAATCGCAATATGGTATGACTACATGCTTTTTATTGATTTGATTAACATAATCAGCAGAGAGTTTTGTTTTGCAAAAGATGTCTACAGTAACATACTGCAATTATTTGGAATTGTAGGGCTAGGTGCAATTGTAAGGCCACTTGGTGCATTCATATTTGGTCACGTTGGTGACAGGTATGGAAGGAGGATAGCATTAATAATTACTATCTTGCTAATATCGATACCATCAAGTCTCATTGCATTTATTCCAAGTCACAATCAAGTAGGTATAATTTCTACTATATTGCTTCTTGCAATCCATATAACACAAGGAATTGCACTTGGTGGTGAACAAGGAAGTTCTGTTTATCTTATAGAGCATTTATCCAGTAGGAAAGAGAACTTAGGGATGTATTTTGGAATGATGGGTTTTGGTCGCTCCATTGGCGTCTTGCTTTCTGCGGTGATAGTGATTATCTGCAAAAAAACTACTGATTTTTGTACCTGGGGTTGGAGATTGCCATTTATTTTCTCAGCTATTTTAGGATTAATTAGCGCGTATAGCATATACACATTGGGAGAAACTCCAGCATATGAAAAAAATCGAAAACAAAGAAATTTACCTGATTTGCCAATAATAGAGCTTATAAAACGCCACAAGAGAGCTCTTATACTTGCTATTTTAATATCTGTACCTGTTAATGTTGCTGTTGGATTTACCATATTTCTTCGAACTCTCGCAAAGGAAATAGCATCAGTGGATGTTTATGTAACAACATATATCAACGAAATTGTATTGATTATAACCAGTGTATTAATGCCGATATCTTCAATAGCGTTTGGAATGTTGGCTGATAAAGTTGGAAAAGAGCGCACTGCAATCTTATTTATAGCAATTACAATGGCACTGTGTTGTCCTGCGTTATCTATTGCATATTACTATAAAAATTATCTTGTGATTGCGTTGAGCGTAATGGTTCTCTCTATAATAGAAAGGGGTATAGTTCCCATAGGAATAGTTGCATCTGAACTCTTTCCTACCAATGTTAGATTTAGTGGTGTGAGCTTATCACGCAATATCTCTTATGCGTTACATGGAGGATTTACTCCTATGGTTTGTATTTGGTTGACTGTAACATTTCCTCAAACAAACCTTGCTGCTGGGCTTTATATAGTCTTCTGCTTGTTGATCAGTGTGGTAGCAATATTGCAAATAAAACCGCAAGATAAGAAATTTGATTGGTCTTAGTTTTCTCCTATGTGATTTGATAGACCGGGAAAGGGTTTCATCTAAGTAGCTGACACCCTGACAACCGTCATCCCGCTGCTTGTTAGCGGGATCTAGAGATACCGTGACGGTATGACGTAGGACTGCTGTCATTCCAGTCTGGAATCCAGAGAAAAGGATGATGTCATCCCAGTGTCCCTGTAATGTCATTCCAGTGCTTGACACTGGAATCCAGCCTTTATTATGCAGCCACTTGGTTAAAATTAAGTCTTCTGGATCCAAGTAGTCAGGGCACTGGGATGACAAAGGAGGGCAGTGTCAGCTACTCGGATGACACCCTGCTGGTGGACAATGTTTGTATAGTTGTGCGTCACGCGCTGGAATGACGAATTACTTAACCGCCATACCGTCACGGTATCTCCTAGCATAGATCCCGCTAACAAGTAGCGGGATGACGATTTTGTATCGGAAAACAAGTAGCATGACGATTTATCAAATGTTCCTTAGTTTCTCAAAAAAATCCTTTAACAAAAAAGAGCATTCTGTTTCTAATATCCCACCATAAACTTCAGGTATATGGCTGCAAAATTGAAATATCTTAGCACCATTTTCAATTCCTCCACCTTTTGGATTATAAGCTCCAAAGTACAATCGTTTAATTCTGGCAAAGGAAATAGCTTGAGCACACATCGGACATGGTTCTAATGTTACGTACATATCAGCATCACAAAGCGTGGGAGTTGAAAATGCTTGTCTGATCGCTAACATCTCTGCATGTGCAGTTGGATCGCTGGATATATTGTGTGCAGAAGAAATGATATTGTCTCCACTAACCATTACAGCACCTATTGGCACCTCACCATTTTTCTGAGCAAGTTTGGCTTGCTCTATGGCAAGCTCCATATATTGATACTTGAACACTTTCCTTTGCTAATCTTCTTCTTTTAAATTTTATTAACTGCTGCTTCAATAAATGATACAAAAAGAGGATGAGGAGAAAACGGCTTTGATTGAAATTCTGGATGAAACTGCACACCGATAAACCACGGATGACTCTCTAACTCCACTGCCTCTATGCACGTTCCATCTTCTGATATGCCACTGCATAGCAGCCCATTTTTTTCCAAATCATCTTTATAATCTGAATTGATTATGTATCTATGCCTGTGTCTTTCTGAAATAGTAGTGTTACTATATGCATCCATCATTTTAGAGTTTGCATTTATATTACATTTGTATGCTCCAAGTCTCATGGTTCCACCAAGATCGTCATCTTGATCGCCAGCTAACTTAACGATTGGATGTTTACAGTTACGAAATTCTTCAGAGTGTACATCTTCAAGCTTAACAACATTACGAGCAAATTCAATAATTGCAAGCTGCATACCAAGGCAAATTCCGAAAAATGGGATATTATTTGTACGGGCATAATTTATTGCTAATATTTTACCCTCTACTCCGTCATCACCAAACCCCCCTGGAACAAGGATTGCATGAGAATTCTGTAATTTCTCTCCTATAAGTTTTTCATTTATAGGTTTTTCTTCCTTCTCTCTTGAGTTAACCCAATTTATCTTTACTTTGACTTTATTACTAATCGCACCATGATTTAATGCTTCAACCAGTGATTTGTATGCATCAGGGAATTCGGTGTATTTTCCCACTATAGATACAGTAACTTCCTGTGTTGGGTGCCTTATGGAATGCACTATTTGATCCCATTCAGTCAAGCTTGGTTTTGGCTTACTTAAATGAAAGTGCTCCAAAATTTGCGTATCAAGCCCACATTGGCTATACAACACCGGTAACTCATATATATGACTCACATCAGGGGCAGGTATCACATTGGATAAAGAAACATTGCAAAGCTTAGCTATTTTCTCTCTTTGATTATCGAAAATTTCTTTCTCACTGCGGCATAATATAATATCTGGTTGTAACCCCGCGGAATTTAACTCTCGAACTGAATGCTGCGTTGGCTTTGTCTTTAATTCTTGCGCTGCGGTAAGATATGGTATTAAAGTTAAGTGAATAAGGATAACTCTTTGTTTTCCTAATGTGTAGTTAACTTGGCGTATAGCCTCCAAAAATGGTTGGCTTTCAATGTCACCTACAGTTCCACCTATTTCACATATTACAAAATCTAAACCTTCCGTACCATTAAAAATGAACGATTTGATCAAATCTGTTACATGAGGAATGACTTGCACAGTTTTGCCCAGATAATCACCACGCCTCTCTTTCTTCAATAACTCATGATATATCTTACCAGTTGTTATATTGTCATCTTTTGTTGCTTTAATTCCAGTAAAACGCTCATAATGCCCAAGATCCAAATCAGTTTCAGCACCATCTTCGGTAACAAATACCTCTCCGTGCTGAGTTGGGTTCATTGTTCCAGGATCAATGTTGAGATACGGGTCAAGTTTTCTGATACGGATCTTAAAACCGTGAGCTTGAAGAAGCGCACCAACGCTTGAAGCAACTAAGCCTTTACCAAGCGATGACACAACTCCACCTGTGACAAAGATAAATTTAGCTTCCTTCATTAATTTTCAAATGGAACAGAAGTAGATTCACTTTCTTGCTTTTTTTCTAATATAATTTTTTCTGCGATCGATTTTTTATGTACGTCTTTTGAACATAATCCTGACAATAGCAATGTGTTTATAATAAACAATCCAGCAACAATAGCCGTTATTCTGCTGAGCGGGTTTTCAGAAGATTTCACCGGAATCATCGAATTGACCCCCTGTTGTGTATTACTAAAACCACTTAACGAACTACTTCCAGGCGGCTGCAAGAGCACTAAAATTACTAACACAACAACCAATATTATTTGAAATATACTTAATACCGCTACTGACATTATAGATAGGGCTGAAAATAAAAATCTTAGCAGTACAAAGCACGTAAGTCAAGAACATCTGTCACCCAAGTAGTTTGAAATCTAAGTATGTATTTACTGCCTACCTTATTTTGATTAACATATGCATAAGACTTTGGGCTTAATATGTATCACATTTTAAAATACAAAGATTATGAACCAAAAATAGACGAAAGTGCTTTCATCGCGGGTGGTTCGCATATCATAGGTAAGGTTGAAATAGGAAGAGATGCAAGCATCTGGTTTAATTGTGTGGTCAGAGGGGACGTTGGATCAATAAAAATAGGTGATGGAACAAATATTCAAGATGGAACGGTAATTCATGTGGATAGAAACCTAGGTGGTGACACAATTATTGGCAGCATGGTAACAGTGGGACATTTTTGTGTGTTGCACGCATGCACGGTGCATGATAAGGCGTTTATTGGTATGGGCTCTACCGTGATGGACCATGCAGTTGTGGAGCCTGAAGCTATGGTAGCTGCTGGCTCACTGGTAACACACGGAAAAGTGATAAAAAGTGGAGAAATATGGGCTGGTAGGCCAGCAAAGTTCTTCAAAAAGATGTCGAATGAAGAAATTAAACATATTACACAATCAGCACAAAATTATATTATGCTAATGAAGGAATATAAAAACTGAAGTTTGCGTCAAGTGTTTTACTTGACGCGTATGGCTCAACCCTTATTGCCTCCCTTTATTTTTATTCCCATTTACTCCTTGTGCTTTCGCCCCATCTACTTGAGTACTAGGTAATGCTGCATATGTAATACCACCAGCTACGAGTGCAGATGTTACTGCTATACCAATTATTACTAACATCTCTAACCTAACTGTATGTTCAAGTGCAGTAAATGCTATCAGTCCAGCAGCAAGACCAACACCAACAGTAGCGGTGTACTTCGCTCCATTGCCTTGTTTTGGTTGCTCAGTTGTTTTGCTTTTATCTTCTAATGTTTGTTTTTCCTTCTGTAATTTATCAACAAGACTTTTACTCTCTTCTAATTGTTTATTTAACTCCACAACTTCAGCATTTTTAGCTTGCAACTGCTGAACTTGAGCTTTTAATTGTGTTATTTCCTCATCTTTAGCTTGTAACTGAGCAGCACTTGGTTGGTTGTTTAGCTGTTCTTGTAAATCTTTTATTTCATCGTCTTTAGCTTGTAACAGAGTAGCATCTGGTTGGTTGTTTAGCTGTTCTTATAAATCTTTTATTTCATCGTCTTTAGCTTGTAACAGAGTAGCATTTGGTTGGTTGTTTAGCTGTTCTTGTAAATCTTTTATTTCATCGTCTTTAGCTTGTAACTGTTGCTGTAAGTTCGCAACTTCTTGTGTATTTTGTTGAGCTTTTAATGCTGTCATTTCATTCTCTTTCTCTGTTAACTTTTGCTGTAACACCACAGCATCTAATGCTTCCAATTCTGTTATTTTAGCATTTTTCTCTTCTAACTGCTGCTGTAACGCTGTAGAATCTATTGCCTTTAGTTTTTCCACTTCAGCTTCTAAGTCTTGTTTTTCCTGCTGAGCTGTGTCCAATTGATCTTGTAATTCTTGTGTTTTAGTTCTCAATTCCTCCTCAGCTTTCTTCTTTGCAGCTTCTAATTCTTGTATTTTAGGTTTCAATTCTTCTAATTGTTTTTGGGGATGTTGAAGCATCTGTACCTCAACTTCTTTTTTTGTATTATCAAGGCCCAACAGGGTTTTTATTTCTGTTGCAGTAGTAAAAGCTTTTCCGTTACCTTGTTTGTTAGCTGAAGATATAGGCATGATTACAATATTATCTCCTTGATTTTTTTTTTCTTTTTCAAACAAACCGGTAATATATAATTGCTTATTACCTAGTGGAAAACCCGCATAAAACTTTTTAGAACTTGAAATGTTTTCATACTCTTGAAATTTTTTAAAATCATCTTGCGCTATAATAAGCATTATTTCATTATTGATAACCTTTATTGTACCATTAATCTCCATAAACATATTAAACCTCAATATATATAATTAACATTACATAATAACCTTAGAACCTAAGGTCAAGTAATATTTTTATCATAGCATAGAAAATTTATGTTCGTAAACAAAAAATTTTGGCGTAAAATTGCCGTATTTACTTAATTGTGCTATAGCTAAAGTAATTTAGGTTTACCGACCATCGTCATTCCGCTGCTTGTTAGCGGGATCTAGAGATACCGCGGCGGTATAACGTTGCTAGCTTAAGGTTTAAAATTGAGAAATATTTATGTTAAAAGAAAAATACGGCTTTAAAGAAGTTGAAGACAAATGCAACATATTATGGGAAGGCAGTAAAGTTTACAGGTGGAATGGTGAAAAGGATAACACTTTCACTATAGACACACCTCCACCGACAATATCGGGTAAATTGCATATTGGCCATATATTTAGCTATTGCCACACGGACTTTATTGCAAGGTTTCAGCGCATGCTGGGAAAAGATGTGTTTTACCCAATTGGGTTTGATGATAATGGGCTTCCCACTGAAAGATTGGTTGAGCAAACCTATAAAACCCGCGCAAAAGAAGTTGGCAGGGAAAAATTTATAGAGATGTGCCATGAGGTTATTGAAAAATCAAAGCAAGAATTCAAGGAACTATTTAAATCGGTCGGCATTAGTTATGACTGGGATTTGGAATATCACACGATCAGCAAGGAAACTGTGACGCTTTCACAGATGTCGTTTATTGATCTATATAATAAGGGATATGCATATAGAAAAATGCAGCCTATCCTTTGGGACCCGGTTGATAAAACCGCAATTGCGCAAGCAGAAATAGAAGATAAAGTTTTTGAGTCATCCTTAAACACGATAGTTTTCTCTACTCAAGAAAATGAGCAAATCAATATTGCAACTACGCGACCTGAGTTACTTCCCGCATGTGTTGCAGTTTTTTGCCATCCAGAGGATGCGCGCTACACCCACCTGATTGGAAAAACAGCGGTAGTGCCAATTACAAAGGAAAAAGTACTAATCATTGCTGACGATAAGGTCAAAATAGATAAAGGCACTGGGCTTGTTATGTGCTGTACGTTTGGTGATGAGCTCGATATATATTGGCAGCAAAAGCATAATCTGCCGATGAAAATTATCATCGATCAGGATGGGAGGATGGACCTAGATGATGTCATTCCACCACACCCCGGCGTCATGAAAGTAGCTGACACTGGAATCTACGATGAAATAAATGGATTGAAAGTTACAGCAGCAAGAAAGAGGATGATCGAAATCCTAACTAAAAAAGGACTTTTGATAGAAAGCACTAGCATTTCTCATTCTGTTAAGTGTGCAGAAAGATCTGGTGCACCACTTGAGATATTACCTACTTATCAATGGTTTATCAAGACCTTAGAGCAAAAAGCTCAAGTATTAGATAAAGTAAAAGAATGCAATTGGCATCCAGCTACTATGCGTAAACGTATGGAAGTGTGGATAGAAGGGCTAAATTGGGACTGGTGCATCTCAAGGCAACGTTATTTTGGTGTGCCATTTCCAGCGTGGTATTCTAAACGTAAGGGAGAAGAAGGTAAAATTATTCTAGCTGAGATAAAGGACCTACCTATAGATCCACTCAAAGATTTGCCAAAAGGGTATAGCAAAGAAGAGGTTATCCCAGATCAAGATGTAATGGATACCTGGGCCACAAGTTCAATTACTCCTCAACTGAGTGCACTGGCAGTAAACAGTGAGTTTAGTTTACCAAATCATCGCTATGATACGATATTTCCTGCAGATCTGCGCAGCCAGAGCCATGAGATAATAAGAACTTGGGCTTTTTATACTATTTTAAAGGCACATTATCATGCAAATTCTTTACCTTGGAAAAACATTATGATCAGCGGTTGGTGTTTAGCAGATGATAAGAAAAAGATGAGTAAATCAAAGGGTAACATCATTACTCCTCATGTAATACTTGAAACTTATGGAGCTGATGTAGTGCGCTATTGGGCAGCGAACTCAAGGCTTGGAGTTGATACAGTCTACTCTGAAAATATATTCAAAATTGGCAAGCGCCTCGTTACAAAACTTTGGAACGCTAGCAAGTTTGTTTCCATGTTCATGGAAAAGCATCAAACAGTAAGCATAAATTCCATCAGTGAGACGATGGATAAATGGATACTGTCTAAGCTGTACAAAGTAATAGGTAAAGCAACGAATAACCTATTACAGTTTGAATACTGCGAAGCTTTGGGCGCAGTAGAAGAATTTTTTTGGAAGGATTTTTGTGATAACTACTTGGAATTAGTAAAAAAACGCGCGTACGGAAGCAGTTTAAGTGCAAAACAAAGCTTGGCGTATGTACTGAATATTATTTTGCGGTTATTTGCACCTTTCTTGCCTTACATTACAGAAGAGATATACCACCAATTGTATAGTTCTAATTCTGTACACAATAAAAGCAATTGGCCGAGCAAAGAAGAACTTATCTACGATAAATATTCAGAGGAAATGGGAGATAATGTTATTCAGATATTAAACATTATCAGAAAGATAAAGGCAGATAATAATGTATCAGTTAAGCATCTGATAAAAAAGTTGATGATAAAAGCAGATCTACGAGAGGATAAATTGAATCAATCTGCACAGGATGATTTGCAGGCAGTTTGCAATGCGGAAACGATAGAGTGGATGCAGTCTGAGCTTGAAACTGAAGACGGAAAATACATAGTGAATATAGACTTATACTGATTTTTATAGCTTTACTTCCTTTAATATCCATGCTATTGTAATCATTATTAGTATGAGGGAATAATGAGGGATTTGTATAGTAAAACCAATGCACCATATCTTATAGCTGGTGCTTTGCTACTTTGGTATTGCTTGCGTCTGGGACACTTGCTGTTGCTCCTTATGTTGCATTCTTATCTCCAATTGCAGCCTTTAATGTAGCTCTTCCTGTTGCCTTGAGTTTATCTATACTATCTACTTTGATACTCGCACTTTCATGCAAGATGATTAGTCGAAATAAAAAATTAGCTGCTCAAGGAGCGGAGCTTAATGAAAAAACTGAATTAGCTGCAGAGCAAGAAAATACAATACAAAGCTTAGAACCTCAAATCAAAGGGCTAAATAAGAAAGTTAGTGATCTCGAAACAAAATTAGATGAAATTTCAAGGCAAGCTAATGGTGCTGCAACAAAAGATGAAGTGGAAGAGCTAAAGGCAAAGATTGCTAGTGCTGCAACACAAGAAGAGATAAATAAGCTTAGTAATGAAGTGAAAGAGCTAGGGACAAGCGCTGCAACAAAAGAAGGGCTAAATAAGAAAGTTAGTGATCTCGAAACAAAATTAGATGAAATTTCAAGGCAAGCTAATGGTGCTGCAACAAAAGATGAAGTGGAAGAGCTAAAGGTAAAGATTGCTAGTGTTGCAACAAAAGAGGAGCTAAATAAGCTTAACAATGAAGTGAAAGAGCTAGGGACAAGCGCTGCAACAAAAGAAGAGCTAAAGGCAGGGCTTAATGGTACTGCAACAAAAGATGAAGTTAAACAGCTAAGAGGAGAGTTTGCTAATGCTGCAACAAAAGATGAAGTTGAACAGCTAAGAGGAGAGTTTGCTAGTGCTGCAACAAAAGAAGAGCTAAAGGCAGGGCTTAATGGTGCTGCAAAAGATGAAGTGAAAAAGTTAATAGAAGATGCAGTGGAAGAGCTAAAGAAAGAGCTAAAGGCAGGGCTTAATGGTGCTGCAAAAGATGAAGTGAAAAAGTTAATAGAAGATGCAGTGGAAGAGCTAGAGGTAAAGATTGGTAATGCTGCAACAAAAGATGAAGTGAAAAAGTTAATAGAAGATGCAGTGGAAAAGCTAAAGAAAGAGCTAATGGCAGGGCTTAATGGTGCTGCAAAAGATGAAGTGAAAAAGTTAATAGAAGATGCAGTGGAAGAAAGGCTTAGTAGTCTCATAAAGGAAGTTGAAGTAAAAGAAGAGCTGCAGATGAAGTTTTATGAAAAAGGTAAAAAAAGATATAAGACAACATTTGATGATGTTATACTTCCAAATGATAAGAAACAAAAGCTGAAAGAGATTTATGAATCACAAAAAGAATCAGATGCGGCTCTAAAAAAAGGAGAAGGATACATTTTGCATGGTCTACCAGGAACTGGTAAGACTATGATTGCTAAGGCAATTGCGAGTGAAACTAAAGATACATCTGCATTTATAAGTGTTTCTGGTTCTAGTTTGTTTAATATAAAAAATATAAATGATCTTTTTAAAAAAGCAGAAGAAAACGCTCCTTGTATAGTTTTTATAGATGAAATTGAAGGCTTTGGCAAAGCGTATAGTTCTGATGATAATATACGATATTTAAAACATTTCTTAACTAAAATTGATGGCTCTGACCATGTAAAAGGTGTGACGGTGATTGCTGCAACTAATCATATAGGTATTTTAGATAAGGCACTTGTTAGGGGAGGTCGTTTATGCAATCACATTGAGATTCCTACATTAGGTACAGATACGCGTAAAAAAATAATCAACGAGTATTGTCAGAAGAAAAATTTGCAAAGTATCGCTCATACAATTTTAAACAATACTAGTGAGGATTTTTCACCAGCAAATCTGATTAGTTTATTAAAGGAAATAGAAGGTTGTGCAAGTAAAGTACGTGACAAGACTAAGACTGCGGCTATTTGTCGAAGTTTTAAGAGGACTCATAATATTAAAAAGGTGTCGAATAAGCAGACTAACAGGAAAATTGAAAATTCTATAGGAGAATCACAGCAATACACATCCAGACCATCACATAAGCTGAATGACGCTTTATGTGATTCTGGATATACCAGTATATGTTCTACCCTGATCAATAGCTAACTAGACATTATAAGTACAATGGTACACTCGATACACAAGGTCTAAGTCATTTTTTAGCTAGCAGACTGAAGATGGGAAGTTTGTTGTAGGTGCAGCACTATAATTCCTCCACAGATAAGAGAATTTTAATAAATATATACAAGACTGCTGAACGTGGGGGGGAGGGGAGTAATGAGCAATTTGCTTAGTGAGGCTAATGCATTTTATTTTGTAGCTAGTTCCTTAGCTACTCTTACGTTACTTACATCTTTAGCGCTTATTGTAACTTCTAATGTGCCTCTTCCTCTAATTCTTGCTTTAGCTACATTATCTGTTTTGGTGCTTGCACTTTTATATAAAATAATTCGTAATAATAAGAAAATAGAGATTGAGAGAAATAAATTCGCTCAAAAAGAGCAAGAGTTGGAAAATAAAATAACTCTAGGAAAGGAAGCTGAAGAAGCTGCAAACAAAGAAGTGAAGAATCAATTACATGAATTAACTCGAGAAAAGCAAAATTTAGACAAGAGAGCAAAAAAATTGAATCAGAAAGTAAATGAGTCAGAAGTTGAGAGAGAATCTCTTCTTGAAGAAAAAAAATCTTTAGAGAAAAAATTAGAAACAGCAAAGAATCGTACGTTTGAAATAGACAATGAATTGGACAAAACAAAAGAGGAAATAGATAAGCTTGTTGCACGAGAAGAAGAATTACATCTTAAAATCTCGTGTTTACGTGAACAGTTACAAGAAAAAGAAGAACGTATAACAGAATTGAAAGGGAAAATAGACAATAATCAATGCAAAGAATTAGAAAATAAAAAATTGAATGAGGAAGTAGAAAAATTACGTAAAGAAATAAGGGAGTTATACGAGAAAGAAGACAAATTTTATAAAGAAAGAGATATATTACGTAAGAAAGAAGACACACTTTATAAAGAAAGAGATATATTATATGAGGAAGAAAAAAAGTTGCATACAAAATTAGATGACCTAAAATGTGAAATCAGAAAAATCAATAAAGAAAAGGAAAATTTATCTAAAAAATTGGAAAAGAAATTTGACGAGTTAGATGAAGCAAATGGTTTAATTGAAAATCAGTCTTTTGAGTTAGACGGAATAAGAAAAGATTGTAACAATGAGGTAAAAGGTTTAAAAAATTTACTTTTAGAGCGAGACAGTCAAATAGAACAACTTGAAGAAGATTTGTTGAGAAATGCAGAAGAGAAAAAGGGTTATTTACCGGAAATGTTAGAATCTGTGGTAGACAAGGTAGAAAAATTGGTAAACAATAATGAAGCGATCGGAGATCGTAGTAGAAAAATAATATTACAGGAGACTCAAAAAATAAAGTTTATATTGAAGGAAATTATGCAATTCACGCTAGGTGAAGATTCTAGATGTGAATCACCATCAGAGGAAACGTTTGATTGTTTACTGGAGGATCTTGGATATGCAAGTCGCTCATCCACTCCGATCAAATTGCCAAATTCACTATTGACAGAATCTTATGAACGTAATCAGAGTGAAGGTATTTGCAAAACACAACAATTAGTCTTATAGTCTTATTATAAAATAAATCATGCAAGATAATGAACCCAATAATATGTGCACTGGATACACAAGATTTAAATAAGGCTATTTCTCTAGTTAATACTCTGCGTGGTAAAGTTGGCATGGTAAAGCTGGGATTAGAATTTTTTGCTGCTCAAGGTCTTTCTGGAGTGCAAGAAGTTGCAAAATGCAATGTACCAATTTTTTTAGATCTGAAATTGCATGACATTCCAAACACTGTAGCTAAAACAGTTGAAGTAATAAAAGTTCTGAACGTTGAAATGTTAACTCTGCACATCAGCGGTGGGACAAAAATGCTTGAAGAAGCGCTAAGTGTAGTGCAAGGCACAAAAATAAAGCTGATTGGAGTGACAGTGCTAACTAGTATGAGCAATGAGGATTTAAACGAGCTTGGAGTAGCAAGAGAAGTAAAATCACAGGTAATTTTGCTTGCAAAGCTTGCAAAAAAGATTGGACTCTATGGAATAGTCTGTTCTGCATTGGAAGCTCAGGAAGTGCGCCGAGAATGCGGTGAAGACTTTAAAATTATTACTCCAGGAATTCGTATAGATCCAGGTCATGACGACCAAAAAAGAACAGCAACACCAAAAGAAGCAATAAATTCAGGAGCTGATTATATCGTCATTGGCAGACCCATTACGAAAACTACAAGTAGTGCGGAGCTAATATTGAAATCCATGAAAGAATTTTAATATAATAACTTAATTTATAAAAATACTAACATATTAATTAGGAATAAGCATGAGTAATATCAATAGAATAATACGCGAAGTAATCAAGGAATTCCGCTCAAAATTACCAGATAAGGAAATAGAGGAATATTCTGGCAAATTGAATAAGCTACATATCTACCAGTGCAATAAGCATATAATAGAAAATAAGAAGCTATATCATTATACAATAAATGGGAAAACCCATGCTATGGGTCAGCATGGGCATAATTTTGTCAAGAGTTTAGAAGTTATCTTGAGGAATAAGCCACAAATTTCCTTAGAAGAGGTAATTGATTTTATGGAAAAAATAATTAATTTTGGTATTGATAGTTGTTATGGAGCATTTGAGATGATATTTGAATCTCGCTCTGGTGTTACAATAGATGATGCAGTTAATTTTGTAAAAGATAGCTTATCTAGTAAATTTTATAGATTCCATGGCAGTGGGATTTTCAAAGTAATATTAGAACTTAATCCAGAGAGCTCTCTTGAAGAGATAGAGAAACAATTTAGCAAAGTAGTAGATCCTTACTTTCTTAATGCTTGGAGTCGAGAAAGTGAAAGGGCTTTTGCTAAGATATGTAGGTTATGTAGAGAAGGACATGTGAAGAATATGCAGAAATTTGATTTTAGCAATTTTAATTTAGATCAAGATAGTGCTGGAGCATTAAGAGCACTGTTACAGTATTGTGTTGACGTTTCTAATCAAAAAGCTTTAGGTGATTCACATGAATTGCATAGAGAAGAGATGGAGGGGATATATAAATTTGATGATAATTACGATTTAAATTTAGATAGTGATCATAATGATAGTATCTGGCATTGAAATTATACTACAATAATAAAATAACTGGATAAAAATTATCACCAAAAAAATTCAAAAAAGTGCTTGACATAAAAGAACGAACATTATATAGTGTTGTTATCTTTTATTTTACCTCGCTTAATTTAATTACTGGATTAAGCTTACAGTACTAAGCGTGGCACAAAGTGCCACGCTATTTTTCGGTTTACATTTTCAACAGATAAACAAATGATATCATGCCAGTGCCTGGGCACATAACTGTACGAACATTTATTTTTGAAGACAACAGATGATGTCATTCCAGTGCTTGACAATGGCTTTCGCACAATTCCATCAAAAACGTTGTAAAGCGCTTTCGTGTTTACCAACTTAGTGCCCAATCTGGATCCCAGACTGGGATGACAAGAAAGGGAGCACTGGGATGACATCATCCTTTTTTTGGGATTCCAGTGCAGCTACTTGCATCTGCCACCTGCAATGTTCGTACAGATGTAGGGAAACATCTATGAGTACCATTCCTATTACCTTATTTCCATTTTCATTTCATTTTCAAAGGAGGCTATTATGTCACTCACCGATATCGCTCACCGTATCAATGAACTCGCTTCATCATGGGAGCAATTTAAATTAATAAATGATCGCAAACTAAAAGAAATTGAAAGCAAAGGGCGTGCTGATTCTGCAACAATTGAGCAGCTATGCAAGGTAAATAATGCCATTGATAGTTGCAAAGAGCGTTTAGACTTGATCGAAACTGCAGCTCAACGTCCAGAAGTAAATACAGATTTTAGCACAAGCGATAAATATTTTTCTGATTATATCCGCAAGGGAATGGAAAGCGGTTTATCACACAAAACCCTCAGTGGAGATAACAGTGATATCGGGGGGTATCTAGTTACTCCGCATATTGTAAAACGCATAAACAAGCGCGTAACTGATTCGTCCCCAATGCGACAAATATGCTCCAGTCAAAGAATCTCTACTGAAACATTGGATTACATTATAGAAGATTTTGACCGCGCCGGTGCAGGTTGTAGCAGTGAAACAGTAGATGATGAGGATGGTGGCAATAAGTCTAAGTATGATTTTGCAAAAGATACGGACACGCCCAAAATCCAAAAGATTTCCGTCACAACTTACGAGTTATATGCTCAACCACAAATATCACAAAAGTTACTCGATGATGCGTTTGTCGATGTTGAGAGTTGGCTGGTGGAAAAGATTGCCGAGACTTTTAGTAAGGAAGAAAGCGAAGCCTTCATTAAGGGTGAGGGCACTTTTCAACCAAAAGGAATTTTAGCTTATGAAAATGGAAACAGTTATAATAAAATAGAGCAAGTTAAAACTGAAAAATTAGATAGTGATTCAATAATGATGTTGTATTACTCTCTGGATGAATATTATTCCAAAAATGCATCATTTTTGATGAACAGGAGTACGTTGAAGGACATTAGGCTGCTAAAATCTCAAACAGGTCAATATCTTTGGCAACCAAGTTTGTCGCTTGAAGCTCCAGATACCTTAATGGGAGTGCCAGTATACCAGTCTGCCGATATGCCACCAGTGCCAAACAATCAGCTACCAGTAATTGCGATGGCAGATTTCAAACAAGCTTATAAGATTGTAGATAACAGAGGAATGAGAATACTAAGAGACCCTTATACGAATAAACCTTATGTGAGGTTTTTTGTCACTAAGCGTGTCGGCGGAGAGGTTGTAAACACCAGTGCTATTAAATTGTTGAAAGTTGCGAGCAAGTACTAAAAACTTCCGCAGCATCATCTTTATAGCTGATCAAAGCAACACGTCATACCGCGATTCATTCCATAACTGTACGAACATTGTGATTTTGGCCCATCAGGAGGGTGTCATCCCAGTGCTTGACACATATAGCTAAACTGACTTAGATTTACCGACAGTTTGAAAAACAAAAATTCGTCATTCCGCTACTTGTTAGCGGAATCTATGCTGAGATATCGCGGCGGTATGACGTAGGAAAACCTTTCTTGGGTTAGCTATAGTTTGCTATATTATGTGATTTTATTTTTAGCATTGCTTCTTACATTATGTAATTTTGTTTTCCATAATGTATATTATGTAATTTTCGATGCTAAGATCTGTTATAGCTCTCAGTATGATATGAGTGATTCTCTTTTAATAATTATTTTTTAAATAGTTTGTTGGTTCATCAATTTCTTTAGGATTGATATCTACAATTATTTTTCCGTTTTTTAACAGAATAATCCGATTTGATATTTTTGTTAAAAAATCCAAATTGTGAGAAGCGATAATCATAGTAATACCCATATCTCTAACTGATTGTAGTAGTTCCACAACGTCGACTATTGTTGCTACATCTAAACCAGACGTTGGCTCATCGCATAATAGAATCCTTGGATTCATCATTAAGCTTCTGGCAAGCGCAACCCGCTGTTTTTGCCCACCGGATAGATTACTAGGGTAATCATTTTTTTTAGAAGCAATACCCAAAGACTCAAGTAGTGAATCACTTTGATCCTGAGTTTTGTTTTTAAGTTTGGGAGCATATGTAAGATTTTCCCAGACAGTCATATGTGGGAAAAGTTGAAAATCCTGAAATACAAAACCAGTACTATCATTGCATTCAATGCTACCAGAATCTAAAACTTCGAGTTTTTGTATACAACGTAACAATGTTGATTTACCACTACCAGAAGGACCAGCAAGACCAACTATAGATTGTTCTATAATCAGGTTAATATTATTAAGTACTGGAACATTATTAAATAATTTACAAACATTATGCATTTTTATCATATATACCTTTCTGTTCAATCTTTTTGCCTATATATTCAATTAGTAATACAAGAGCGTAATAATAAGCCCCAGCAAGACAAAGTGGTATAAAATAAGTAAATTGTTCTGCTGCAAGCATTTGCGCAGAGCGCATAATATCAACACCACCAATAGTAGAGATTAATGCCGTTTCTTTAAGGAGTGCAATGATCTCATTTATCATTGCAGGAAGAATATTTTTAATAACTTGTGGTAATATAATATCTCTCCACATATAGAAACTAGGTATTTGTAAAGTTTTAGCTGCTTCAAACTGGTTTTTTGATATAGTTTCAATACCAGCTCGTAAAATCTCAGCAATATAAGCACAGCTATTTAGACCAAATGCTATAATGCCAGCACTAAATATGTTTAATTTAATTCCTGCAATGGTTGGAGTCATAAAATAAACAACACTTAACTGTAATATAAGGGGGGTGCCACGTATTACAGATATAATTCCATTAATTAATGGAATACAGATCTTATTATATCTGAGTACTGAAAATAACCCTCCTAGACTCATACCTAAAAGCAGTCCTCCAATCAATAATTTTAAAGTAAAGGCAAGGCCTGTTCCAACAAACAAGAAATTAGAAATTAATTCTTGCATCAGTTATCTCCTAGCCATTTTTCTGCTATCTTTTGTATTACACCTTTACTTTCTAAACTTTTTAACGCCTCGTTTATTTTATCCTTTAAATCAGATCCTTTATTCACAGCAATAGAATAACCATTATCTGACTTAGCGATGGCTGACCATGATAGACCAGGATTTTTTTTGCTAAATACTTTACCTTGGAATTCATCAATTAGGACGCCATCAACATGACCAGACTTCAATGCTTCTACAGCTTGATTATTATTGTCTATAGCAATAATTTGAGCTGTTGTAGGAACATGCTCTTTTAGCCAAATTTCCATGACAGTTCCTAGTTGAACGGCTATCTTCTTGTGAGTTAAATTGTTTATACCGGCTATGGGTTTATTTTTGTGATATAGAATACCAAATTCCCCTGTATAATAACTATTTGAAAAATCAAAATTTTTTTCACGCTCTTCTGTACTACCAATAGTAGATATAGCAGCATCTACAGAATTACTTTGTAATGCTGCAAATATAGCACTAAACTGCATATCTTTAAACATTGCTTCTTTACCTAACTCTTTTGCTACTAATTGAGCAAGCTCAATGTCAAAGCCAGTAAATTTACCATTTTCATAATATTCAAAAGGTGGATAATCTGCAGAAATTGCAAATCTAATGATATTATCGTGTTTATCTTCCTTGCATCCTGTTAATAGAATACTTATCACTATAATAGCATTTAAAATATATTTTTTCATATTACTAATTTATATTCATATTTTATTCATCTTATGAATATAGACATTAAAAATTGAATAGTCAAGAAATAATGAATATAATTTCAAATATACTTATTACATATTCAATATGAGGAAAATGCATAATGCATGACAACACACTAGGTGAACATATTTTAAATATTATTCAAAATCATGAAATTTTAGAGCAGAGCGATTTACAGACCTTGCTTAAAGAAAGAGGGCACAACATTCCTCAGGCTACTTTATCAAGGAAATTAAAAAAACTTAAAATTGCCAAAGTTGCTGGTGTATATAAAGTAATCGATATCAACCAGTATCAATTACCATTGATACTTAATATGCAAATTTCGGATTTTGGTTTAATAGTACTACATACCCAACCAGGACAAGCTAGCAGTCTAGCTTACTTTTTAGATAAGAAGTATGTGCTAAATAGTAGCAACAACATAGGAATTATAGGAACTATAGCAGGTGATGATACAGTATTATTGATCATCAAAAGTAAGGCTGAACTTAACAAAGTATTACAATCAATTTATGAAACATTTCCATATTTAAGTCCTGAATAAGAATGTTGTAAGTTAAAAATGTGATATAAAGGAGATAAGAGGGATTCCTTTGTTTAAATCTTTGTCTTCTTTTTTTCAATATACCTACATATCAGAATGGACAATTCATATAGAATCAGCATAGGTATTGCAAGCCCTACTTGGCTTAATACATCAGGTGGAGTTAAGATTGCAGCGATAATAAAAATTACCACTATCGCGATTCTGCGTTTATTTGACAAACTTTGTGTAGTGAGTAACCCTACTCTCACCATTAATGTGAGTATTACTGGAATTTGAAATGCAGTGCCAAAAGCAAACATAAATTGGAGAACGAGGTCTAAATATTCGCTAACTGATGGCATAAACTCTATTGGTATACCGAAAGATTTCCCACTATGTTCAAAAGTGATGAAAAACTTCCAGGCTAAAGGAAATATATAGTAATAGACTACAGTAGCTCCCGTTACAAATAAAACCGGTGTTGCAATCAAGTATGGCAACAACACTGCCCTTTCACTTTTATATAACCCAGGTGCTAAGAACATATAAAATTGCCATGCAAACACAGGAAAAGAAAACAAAAGTGCGCTCATTATTGCAACTTGGAGATACACAAAAAATGCCTCTGTTAAGTCTGTGTAAATTAAAGAAAAACCTTCGCTACCTTTTGTTGCTTCTATTAAAGGTGCGAGTAAAAAACGGTATATATTTTCCTTAAAGTAATAACAAAAACCAAAAGCAACGCAAAAAAATAGAAAGCAAAAGATAACTCTTTTTCTGAGTTCCGCAAAGTGCTCATAAAATGAGGCGTATTTGCTTGAGTTCCAGTTCATACTTTACTATAGCTCAATAATGCTATGTCTAACATTCTCAGCGAAAAAGCCCACTCATTGTCATACCACGCTGCAACCCTGCATATATCACCTGTAACATATGTACCAGTTAAATCCACAATTGCACTATAAGGGTTATGCACAAAATCTATTGAGACTAAAGGTTCCTCGCATATAGAAAGTACATTTGACATTGGATAACCCTCTGCCATCCTAGTACCCTCTGATGTCATCCGAGTAGCTGACACTGGGATCCAGAAATTAGATTCCAGCGTCACGCGCTGGAATGACGTAGAGGAGAGAGCTGCATCCTTAAACATTTCATTGATTTCTTTAACGGTCGCTTTCTTATCAGTCGTAAATGTAAAATCAACCATAGAAACATTGCTAACCGGAACTCTGACGGCAGTGCCATCTAGCTTTCCTTTTAATTCAGGAATGACAGAACCAATTGTTTTTGCTGCCCCGGTTGTAGTTGGCACCATAGATAATCCGCAAGCCCTTGCTCTACGCAAATCTTTATGATTACCATCAAGAACATTTTGATCATTCGTGTAGGCATGTATAGTAGTCATAAAACCGCTTTTTATGCCTAAACCAGAATGTAGGACTTTCACAATCGGAGCAAGGCAATTTGTAGTGCAAGAACCTGCTGATATCACTTTATGCTCTTTTTCGAGCATATCGTTATTCACACCATAAACTATAGTGACATCAGCATCCGAAACTGGAGCAGAGACAATCACTTTCTCTGCATTGTGCCTTATTGCTTCTTCACGTTTGTTGAATGCACCAGTACATTCAAGTATTACATCAACATTCCAAGGAATATTTTCAGGGCTCCGTTCTCTATATAAAGAAAACTCTTTGCCATTTATAGAAATCCAATTTTGAGACTCATTAAAATCAATATTACCACTGAATTTGCCATGAATAGAATCATATTTAATCAAATGTGCATGCTGCTTTGCACTGAGCGATCCATTTACAGCTACAACTTCTATTTGCTCACTATACTTTTCTATTTCATAAATAGCACGCAATACGCCTCTGCCTATTCTACCCAGACCATTAATTCCTACACGAATCGTCATCTCTTCATTCAAAAAATTTAATTATAGAGGATATCACTTGATATTTCATTCTATTCTTTTGCTTTTCTATCGATATGAACATTATAGCAAGGAGACAGGGCTAAAAACTTGCTTGACAAACTCCGCCAGCCCCCTTATCATGAAACTGAAGCTATTGTATTTGCTTTCACCAATCTGCAGATTAAAAGGTAAGGATTACTTAATGTATCGGCGTCTTATGTTTAATTTTTTGCAGTATATAGATACTGTATGTCTTTACAAAACTTCATCTACATCTAGATTTTTATCTAAATAAGCTGAACGCGCTTATAAAGCGTTACAAGACATCAAAAAATGCCAATACTTGACAGAGATAGTAAAAGACTAGCTAACTCGGGGATTCTTTGTCTTTTTTTCTGCTTGGTAAATTTCTTAAACATTTGCAGCGTAGGTTAGTTGCAATTAAAAGCAGCTAAATCTTGCTTGTCAAACGTTTAAAACATAAAAAACGCCAATATTTTAAAGCAGATAATAACCCCAGGGCTTCTTTTGCCTTTTTTTTCATTTGGTAAATTTCTTAATGTTTATAGCTAAAAGAGCCCAAGAGAGGTCAATGCCCCTGTGATGTCATTCCAGTCCTTGACACTGGAATCCAGCCTTTATTATGCAGCCACTTGGTTGAAATTAAGTCTTCTGGATCCCAGTGTCAAGCACTGGGATGACAAAAAAAGGAGGCTACTCGGATGACAGGAGAAGGTACTGCCGTCATAAAGGAACCAGTTTCAGCTACTTTCATGACATCGTTGTAACATTGTACCATATTACAATTTAGCGTTTTTAGTAACTAAGAAAAGTGCTTCCCCCTTTTAGAGCACTGCATATAATAGAATTATATCGCAGTGCATTGCGAAACAAAATTCCCAATACTACAGGAGGCTTTATGAATAAGAAATTTCTCTATTCACCATTGTCAATAAAAAGCATAGGAGAAAACGGTGTATTTTCTGGTTATGCTAGCGTTTTTAATATAGTTGATAAACAAAATGATCTGATATTGCCTGGAGCATTTAAGGAAAATTTAAACAGAAATAAAATAAAACTCCTTTGGCAGCATAATCCTGACGAACCTATAGGTAGTATCATAGATATTTACGAAAATGATGTTGGTCTATATATAATTGCACATTTACTTTTGGGTATTCAGAAAGCAGAAGAAGTGTATTTGATGCTCAAAGCTGGAGCAATTAACGGACTTTCCATCGGCTATATACCTATAGAGTATGATGTTGATCATAAAAGCGGAGCTAGAGTGTTAAAACAAGTGGAATTATGGGAAGTCAGTTTGGTCACTTTTCCTGCAAACTTAGCTGCTCAGGTAATCAATGTGAAAAATCAGAACAATGAACAGGAAATGTTAGCAAGAGCGATAGAAAAAGCAAATGCTGTACTTACAAACACGTGTATTTCTGCTTATAGCTAAAGTGACTTGGTTTACCGATAATTTGAAAAACAAAAATTCGTCATCCCGCTACTTGTTAGCGGGATCTAGAGATACCGCGGCGGTATGACGTAGGAAAACTTTTCTTGGATTAGCTATAAAGTGTATTAGGTGGGCAAAGACTTTACCATAATTTGACACCTGCGTTAGTATTTATTTAACATTTACACTAACATATATAACTTTATCACTGTTAAAATTTTCTGTAAATTAAAGTTAAAAAACAAGGTAATTTTATGCCAAATATTAATAATACGGCTAATTATGAAATTAATGTTAAACGAAAGGAAAAAAAATACAGTTGGTCTACTGTATTTGCTTGGTTGTTTCTAAAAACGATTGGACGAATATTGCCCAAGAGATGGAACAGATGGGCAGAAAATATTTTGTACTACGATAAAACTACTGCAAACAATGAAGTTCAAACTGATGCTTTTAAGACAATAGATGGAAGTGTTCAAGTTGACTTAAAACCTGAAGTAGCAGTAAGAGAGAGCCAAAGTGGAGTAATAAGTAAGGATGGAGAGGTTCAAACTAATAAAGTAACATTTCACGATATAGCAATGCAGACCGAATACGTCGAAACAACGGATAAAAATAGTGATCAAGCACAGCAGGTTGAAGACTTACAATCAAAAAATGGCTTATTGGAAGTGAAAATTGAAGAATTGCGATCTATAATCATAAGGCTTAAAGCGGACTTACAATCAAAAAATAGCTCGTTAAAAAAGGAAAATAGAGAATTGCAATCTATAATTATAAGACTTAAAAAGAATTATAGAGAATTGGTAGAAGTTACAGATAAACAAGAGAAAGAGTTTTTAGTAAAGTTGAAGGCAAAATCTGAGATGATAGGGTGCCAGGGAAGAGAATTAACTGAACTCAGAGCAGAATTTACCAATAAAATAAACGAGCTTTTTGAAAGGGTGGAAGAAGTCAGGAAAGAAAAATCGAAGAAAAAAAAAGAAGAGTTACAAGAGCAAGTTGAACATCTGAATGCAAAATTAGAAAGAGCAAGAAATGTTGCAATATTTTCTATTGGAGAGCGTACAAAAACACTTGATGAAAATCTGACATTAAAAAATCAACAAATTGAAAGTTCACCAGCTAAAGATGAACAACAAAATGGGAAGTTAACAGAGAAAGATACACAAGGGCAAACAAAAACTAAAGCGCCAGATACAGTGAGTACAGTATCTACTGCAAAATCAACTACTGGTTCTATGAAGTCAAAAATTCCAAAGGGTTTATCTAAGCTTCGTGGGAATGAGAATTGCGATAAATTTTTATCTGATAAAAATAAAGAGTTGAAAAAAAGTTTTTCTGAATTTGAAAAGAAACACTTTTGCCATAACGTGCTTAATGAAACTATAAAGTCTCTATCAAATCAAGATGATGGCAAATTTGAAAGCAGTAAACTGCTTGAATTATTAGAAAGTAATTTGAAACAATCCGCAAGGGAGATCATAGAAGCTAAGGTTAAAGAAGTTGTCAACGAACATTGTAACATTGGAAAAAATATGGGTAAAGAACTACGAGATGACACGTTAAAAGCCAAGTTGTCACCTTCTGTTAGAAAATGCGTAAAAAAATTAGAATTTAACAAACAAGAAGGGGTAAATAAGATTGTAGACTCTATCTTGCACAGCTTTAATAGCAAGAATAATAATAATAACGACTCAGGAGAATTGCTTAAAGAAATTGTTACAGGAAAATTAACAGAGGCTAAAATGAAATGTTTTTCAAATAAGATTCAAGAGTTACAACTGGCATTAGGTCTTGTCGACATAAAAAAATAGTGATATAGAGTACTCTTTATTAATAGGTAAAGAGAATGCTATATGATTTAAAAGATGAGCAATGGGAGAGAATAAAAAACAGTCTGCCAGGTAAGGAAGGAGATAGAGGAAGAAGCGCAAAAGATAACAGGAGATTCGTAGCTGCAATAATGTGGATAGGTAGAACAGGAGCAACATGGAGAGCATTGCCGGCTGAGTATGGAAAATGGTCAAGTGTACATAAACGTTTTATAAGGTGGGCAAAATCTGGTGTTTGGCAGATGATTTTCAACACATTAGCTGTTAATGGAGACACAGAGTGGCTCATGATAGACTCAACAATAATCAGGGCACATCAACATGCTGCTGGTGCAAGAAAAAAATGTGGAAACTGGTAGACAAGAACAAGAGCTGGGACGGTGCAAAGGAGGATTTTCAAGCAAATTACACGCTGCTTGTGATGCTTTGGGCAACCCACTGAGATTCTTTGTTACTGCAGGGCAAAGATCGGATTACGTAAAAGCTTTAGACCTGATAGAAGGCAAGAACATGGAGGCACTTATTGCCGATAAAGGGTATGACGCAAATTATATGATTGAGGCTGCAGAAGCTGTAAATGCTGAGCCAGTAATCCCACCGCGTTCCAACAGAAAAACACCAAGAGAATATGACAAAGAATTGTATAAAGAGAGAAACTTAATCGAAAGGATGTTCAACAAAATCAAGCACTTCCGCAGAGTTGCTACACGCTACGACAAATTGGCCATAGCTTTTCTGTCTTTTGTTCACATTGCTGGCATTTATCTTTGGTTAAAATAAATGTCGACACTGCCTAAGCATAAGAGATAAATTTTTATCTCCAGATCAGGGAATGTGTAATCAAACTCAAGGAGGAGTAAACGAATATCAATTAACAGAAAAAGCTAAAAAAGAATACACACCTAATTCCTCGATGAGTCACACTAATATTGCAAGCATACATTCATTGAACAGTCGGAAAGCAGTTAGAATAGGCCCTTAGCATAAAGCACCAGCTCCTCTTTTGTTAAAGTGTAGGAGCTATCTTCCCAATGTTGTTTTAGCAATTCCAAGTTTCTACCTAAACTTTTTCCTGGCTGGTGACCTATACTTATTAAATCATCGCCAGATAAAGGAAATTTTGGAATATTGAATGTGTTAGCAAATGAAATGTATTCATCAACATTTTCTCCAGACTCAACACCACAAATTTTCACTAAATCACAATATAATTCTCTACCAAATAAAGATATGTATTTTTTTTGCTCTTTTTCTGAGAGTTCTGTTTTGATATCGTTGGATAGTAAAAATAGCAGCTTTTTCTTTTGCTTGTTCGAAAGACGTAAAAATTTGCTTACATATTCTCCAAGACTTAGCCTGTCATTTTTTTTAGTAGTCCTAAGGAGTAACGCTAATTTTACTAGTGCATCAGTGCCCAAAAGAAGTGACGAAGACAGAATTTCGCATTTTACTTCTTTTGGGATAATCTTTTGCAAAACATCAGATTCTTGCATGCTCTTAAGTGTTGGAAAAGGATCATTGCACTCCAGCAATTTAAGTATTTCATCTCTTATTCTCTCTCCAGAGAGGTTTTGAATCATATGCGAATGCTTTTTGCATACGTTTAGTATTTCATCACTCAAATCTCCGACACATATTTTTGCATGAAAACGAAATGCTCTTAAAATACGTAGATAGTCTTCTTTAATTCTATCTTCAGCGTTGCCTATAAAGTTTAACCTTCGCGCTTTTAAGTCCTCTATACCACCAAAGTAGTCATATATATGGCCATGCTTATCTGCATACAGAGCATTAAATGTAAAGTCGCGCCTTGAAGCATCCGCTTGCCAATTATTGGTAAATTCTACTTTTGCATGCCTACCATCACATTTCACATCATGCCTTAGTGTTGTGATCTCAAAAGATCTTTGATTTAGAACCGCAGTGATAGTTCCATGTTTTAAGCCAGTTGGAATAGTTTTAATATTACGGAGTTTTAGCGCTTTAATCGTTTGATTGGGAAGCAAATTAGTAGCTAAATCGATGTCGTGGACATCACGCTGCAAAATTGAGTCTCTCACACACCCGCCGACAAGCCTAGCCTCACCACCAAATTCCTCTATGGCATCAATAATTAAACTAGTCTCATGGTCAACTTGCATTTAGGTTAGTACGTACTGCAAGCTCATATTATATGAAATGCTTGCAAAAGCCCTATATAAAAATATACAGGGCTATGAAGATTTATTTTACACTTCCAATTATGATATTTGTTGTTGATGAAATGTTTTTTCTGTTCTTGATTCCTCCATACTACATCTTGGTAAACTTGAAGGGTTTTGCTCTTCAGAGCACTCTATGCGCTGCTTTATCTCACTAACGCACTGCTCTACAACATCACCAATTTTTCCATCAGCATTTTCTGCCAATAACTTATCAAATCCCTTTTCAACCTCTGCTCTCTCAGAGATATCCTTTGAAAGGTTACAATATTCTAAGATCTCGTCTAGCTGCAGTTTTTTTGCTAATAGGAAATCTTCTTGTTCTTGCTCTTGTTTAAGTTTGGTTTCCTCTTGCAGTTGTTTTGCTAAACTTTTATTTCTATCAAGCAATGGTTCGAAATGCAATCCGCCTTTGTTTATTATATGCACAATACTACTATCATCATAATCAACTTTATTGTATTCACCTGCACTTTTTGAACCTGAATTGTCTATTAATTCATGCAAAGACAGATCTTGGTTATCAACAGTCTGGTTCTCTATAACATGTAGCTTTACCTTATACTTTTCACAAAGTATTCTGCCTTCAACGTCAGGATCACCCCACCTACTGTTACGCATAATGTCTGCTGTATAATCATCTACAGTTTCACTACGGTGCTGGCCATTGTTATCATGACTATTGACAATTGCATTTGTAAACCACTTTGGTGGATTCTTTTGCGCAAATTCCCTACAATCATTTCTTAATTTTTCGGCAGTAACTTGCTCTCCTGTCTGTTGTTCTAGACTTTGCCTGAACGAGTCAAAAAAACAGCTTCCATTACCAATTGCTTGCCCTACATAGAAATTGTCAGGGTAAGGGTTACTATTTAAAAGAGTTATTTCTTGCCCTGAGATCCTGGGCCTTTTTATTCCAACCTCAACACCATGAAAGTCACTTGGTAGTTTCCGTTTCTTAGATGTAGTCATAGTTTTACCTTAATTTAAGCTATATATTACTATACCAACAAAATTGTCAATAAGCGACTAACTAAGTATAGCAGAAATTTTTAAATTATGCAATAGTTATAATTTTACATAGCAAATATGAGTTTTAACTGCGGTATAGTTGGGTTACCAAACATAGGAAAATCAACCTTATTTAATGCGCTTACAGAGTCAAGTGCAGCCGAAGCTGCAAATTATCCTTTTTGCACAATCGAGCCAAATATAGGCAAGATTTCGATAAAAGATCAACGTTTGAAACAAATCGCAGCAATTGCAGGCTCAGAGAAGGTAATCTACAACCAATTAGAAGTTGTAGATATTGCAGGTCTGGTAAAGGGTGCGAGCAAAGGCGAAGGGCTCGGCAATAAATTTTTAAGCCATATCAGAGAAGTTGATGCCATCGTTCATCTGCTCAGGTGCTTTACGGATGACGATATCAGCCATATACACAGTAAAATAGATCCAATATCAGATGCTGAAGTGGTAGAAATGGAATTAATCCTAGCTGATATTGATAGCATAGAAAAAAGGCTTCCTCAATTGGAAAAGAAAGCAAAGCAAGGTGATAAAGAGCTAAAGAGACAACTTGAATTAATGCAAGAGGTACTGGCTACTTTAAAATCAGGTAGACCTGCAAGAAGTTTGGAGAATATCGATGGAGATGAGATGAAGTTGCTTCAATTGCTGACAACAAAGCCCGTTATGTACGTTTGCAATGTTGAAGATACAAATGTTATAACTGGCAATGAATTATCTAAAAAGGTAGAGAGAATGGCAGAGGAAAATAAAAGCAAATTTTATTGCATTTCAGCAAAACTCGAAGCAGATATTGCAAATCTTGATAGTGAAGAGGAAAAACAGAGTTTTTTATCAGAATTTGGCTTACAAGAATCAGGGCTTGATGGAGTAGCGCGTATTATGTATGAAGTGCTGAGTATGATAACTTTCTTTACTGTAGGGCCAAAAGAAGCACGAGCTTGGCCAGTAAAAATAGGGTCAACAGCCGATAAAGCAGCAGGTGTAATCCACACTGATTTTGAGAAAGGCTTTATAAAAGCAGAAACGATAGGCTTTGCAGACTACATAAAGTATGGAAGTGAACCGGCTTGTAAAGACGCAGGAAAAATTCGCTTTGAAGGCAGAGATTACATCGTGCAAGATGGTGATATAATGCACTTTAGGTTTAATGTGTAGTTTATTATGCAGCCACTTATTTAAAGTTAAGTTTTCTGGATCCCAGTGTCTGGGCACTGGGATGACATCCTCCCTAGCGGAGATTGCTCTCAAATCACAATGTTCGTACAGTAAGCACTGACCACTTTGCTTCAATATTTGCGATGCCCCTGAACAGATACAAAAAATCTATTGTTTTTTTATAAATTAAATCCTAAGGCATTTTTTACTGTAGATTAATCATTTGATTATAGTATCATTTTAATTAAGCTTATGCTTGGGATATTTATGAAGAATATTTTATATTTTATATTATTAGCTGTCGTATTCGGATCACCCATCCTGTTTGCCGTAGAGCAGCTTGAAGAAAAGAAAATTGGGTCAGTTCATAAAAACGAAAATGTAGGTGCAAGAAAGCAAGATTTACTGAGCAGCACAAATCAAAAAGATGAGTTGAAAAGCAACGTCGATGCTAAACAAACACAAGAAGCTGAGAGCAAAAGATTAGACGGCACTACCGATAAAGAGAAACTGCAACACAACGAGAACAAAGCTTTCGTGGTTGAAAAAACTATAAGTGAAGGTGAAAGGATTGATAAAGATTTGCCAAATGACCAGCTAGAAGGAAGCACAGACAAATTTGCTCAAAATTTACCAAATGTGGCCAATAAAGAAGTGAATAAAGATTTGAAACCAGAGCCTTTGCCTTTAAGTGCTGATTTAAATGAGAATACAGCTAACCCGCAAAAAAATCTACAAGCTGATCAGAAGATCGATATAAAAGATAATGAACTTTCAAAAAGTGATGCGAGTCAATTATTAGAGGGAAAAAAAGAAAAAGTAGAGAATCAGTCTGAAGAAAAAAAAGTGAAAGAAACAAACAGTAATTCCAAGGACCGCAATAGAGTAAAACCTATAACTAAAAAAGATGAAGAAGAGCAAAGTGAAAAGAAAAGTTTACAAAAATGGACAAAGCTAAACAGAGAACCAATAAAAGAATGGGGTCATAAAGACATACAAAGCAAGTCAATATATAAACGACAATATGATAGCCTTAATGAGCATCTTCCTACAACTGTGTTTATTGATGATTACAGTAAGCAATTTTTTTACTGCATTAAGAAGAACAACTTAACTTGCTTAAGAGGAGTAATAAGTAAGCTAGAAAAAATTGGATTAACAATTCAAGAGATACTAAGATTTAGAAATAAATTGGGTGATACTCCTCTCATTTATTCAGTTAAACAAGGTGAGGTAGACATAGTGCGCTTTCTCTTATTACAAGGTGCTGATCTTAGAGTAGTTAATAATAATTTTCAATCCCCAATTGATATAGCAATCGAAAAAAAGCAGGTCAAGATAATAAATGCGATTGCCGAAATGATGCCACACCTTTTGGAGGATAGAAAAATAGACAATAAAGAAAGCTCAGCAATGTACGATTGGGCTGTGAAAACGAAAGAAATACAGTGCGATAAGCAAGATGATTAGATTTTTGATATTAATTTTAGTTGGTCATTTATGTTATGGAAACGAAATAAATGATGAAAAAAATCCGATTAGTGATTTTTTAAACGCTCTGCATGATGTAAAATATGTATCTTACAGCAAAAAAGACTTTGCTGAATTTTTGGTGCAGTGCCACAAAGAGGGCGTGCCAGAAGATTTTAAGAAAGGTTTTGGTTCTAACTTAAATGGAGCTAATTTTAGTCAATTATATCTCAATAAATCTGTTTTTGATGGAGTAAGTCTAATTGGTGCTGATTTTTCTAACACCGATTTATCAGATGTGTCTTTCATTGATGTTGATTTACGTGGTGCTAATTTCTCCAATGCTAATTTACATGGCATTAAAATAAAAGGTACAAATTTGAGTTTTACAAAATTTGTTTCTGCAAATTTAACAGATATCGTATTTGACCAGTCTAATGTTAGTTATGCTGATTTTATCAGTTCCGATCTCAAAAAAGTAAGTATGCACAATGTAATTGGTGTGCATACTAATTTCTCGAATGTGAAAATGAGTTTTTCTAGCTTATCAAACTCGAATGTTAGCTACGTAAATTTTAGTGATAGTGAAATAAACGATACCGTTATGCAGAAAAACAACCTTGATAATGCAAGTTTCTTTGGAGTGGATGCATATAAATTAAAGATACAATTTTCTTCATTAAAAAATGCTAACATATATGGTGCAGAGTTAAAAGAATCAGACTTTACAGGTAGCAATCTTTCCGATGCCTGCATTAATTCTTCTATCATAATTAACAGTAACTTCGACGAGGCTAATTTAAGCAACACACAAATTTCCTATGTGAATGACGATAATTCAAGTTTTGTTCAATCTATACTAAATGGTTCCAAGATAAAACATGCATATGTTTCTGAAGCAAATCTTCATGATGCTGATTTATCCAATATTGATTTTAGTTTTAGTGAACTGCATCAAGTTAATGTCTCTAATGCTGACATTCGTCACGGAAAGTTTCATAATACTAAAGTTGCAAATTCTAACATGAATGGCTCATTTTTTGACCATTCACTATTCACCTCTGCGAAGATAGAAGATTCAGACCTTTCTACAACTTCAATGTATAAGATAAAAATCCAAGACTCTCAAGTTTATAACAGTACACTTTCTCGCCATAATATTGATTCCAGTGAAATAGAAAATTCAACATTCTTTAATTTATTAGCTGATAATTCGAGCTGGTCCAATTTAAAAGTAACTAATTCAAATTTTATTGAAAGCGATTTCAGATCTTCTTTGCTTCACGCTAATGCCTTTAGGAAAACTAGTTTTTTTCTTAGCAATTTGAGTAATTCAACAATTAGTGATATGTCTTTTCTCTCTTCAAGCATATATAAAAGTTCAGTTGTTGATGCTCACTTAACAGGTTGCAAATTTGATAATTCAATTTTGATTGACAATAAAGGACAGAAAAAACTTGCAGGTTCAGAAAATGCTATAACTTCGATTAAAGATTTGCAAGAGAAAATATCACAGGGTGAAAAATTTAATGTAAATTATTCTTACTTTGAATTTAAGAATATGAATTTAGAAAATGCCGATTTTTCTAATTCAACATTGAGTAGAGCAAAGTTTGTAAACGTTAATTTGAATAAGGCAAATTTTGAAAAGACCGATTTGCGCTATACTGTCTTTGATAACTCTTCTCTCATTGGCACCAACTTATCAAATTCTAATTTAGAAGGTTCTAGCTTTTTAAACTCTGATCCAAAAAGCACCATGTTAAAAAATGCAAAGAAAAATGACCGTAAAAAGTGAGGGCGTATTATTGGTTCTATCCTCCCCTTCTGGAGCTGGAAAAACTACTATATCAGCAAAATTACTTGAGCAATCAACTAATTTAGTTAGGTCTGTTTCTATGACTACGCGCAAGCCTCGCCCCGGCGAAATAAATGGAAAAGACTATTTTTTCGTTACCGAAGAAAAATTTCACGAGTTATGCAAAGCTGGCCAAATGCTTGAATACGCCAAAGTTTTTGAGAATTTTTATGGTATACCAAGAAATTTTATAGAGCAAAACTTAAGCAATGGAATAAGCGTTTTACTCAGCATAGACTGGCAAGGAGCATTTCACTTATTCAAGCTCATGAGAAAAAAAGTTGTGAGTGTTTTTATACTTCCCCCTTCAATGAAAGAACTTAGGTTGCGTTTGCAAAAGCGTAATAGTGATGATGCAAGCGAAATAGAGCGCAGATTAGCCGAAGCTCAAAAAGAGATAAGCAAACGTGATAAATATGATTATGTAATAATCAATGATGATATTGATAAAAGTGTAGAAGAGATAAGCTCCATACTAAATAAAGAAAGACTTAAAAAACTAAAAGAAAAACCAAGTCTGGAAGACTGATAAAAACATCAATTTGGATATTTGCAGCTATAGTTTCTTATCCTATTTTAGCCAGTAGCACGTTTCGCAGTTTAGCTATATTTATTATTTTTTAAGATTAAATGGTTAAAATAGTAGCAACTGTTCAAGTGAGGTTTAACTATGACGGCAAATTTTCTCACAGAAATTAATTTTCTGCCTTTCCACCTATATTTTGATCACATATACAACGTTTAGCTCAATTTAAAAGTCAAACTTCTTGGTTGTTAGTTTAGTGCTGACAACTTAAATAGCTTTTAATATTGAGGTTTTAGTATGGGTATAGATATAACTGCACTAACTACTAATGCAGATAAATTAGGTGAATGCATAGATAAAAATAAAAAGCAAGAGCAGGATAGAAAAGACGAGCAATTGCACTGCACTATAGAGAGAAAGGTAAAAAAAGAAGAACACAAGCGTGAAAAACCAAGAGGTCAAGATGGAACCCTCAAGAAGTGTAAAAGGTTATTTGAAAAAGATGCTAGTCCTGAAGTATTAACTAAATTAGAAGAATCACTTAGAGAACAAGAAAAATATTATAGGTATTATGTCCAATGCTTTCTTCCAGTGCTAGATAAAGCAATAGAACGATCGAAAAAAATATCAAATGAAACAAAAGAGCGAGTAAAGCAAGCAATTTCAGAAATTACTTATAATAGCAAATATTGTAACCAAAATGATCGTAGGGACAGTGGAATTGAAAGTGACTACAGTAGCGATGCTGGTGATGATTATGAGAAACATTCAATCAGTAACCCTAATACAGCAAATGAAGATCAAGAAGTAGAGAAAAGCAACGAAATAACAAATAGCAATGCTCTATTACTAAAAGCGATCAAAAATGGAAATAACAGGAAATTTGAAAAATATCTAAAAGATTGTACGGATATTAGCAGCATAAAAGATGAAAAAGGAAACAATATTTTACACCTTATCGTATCGTTGGAAAAGAAACAGAAACGCAAGTTTCTAGGTATTCTAATAAAAACGGTCACCAAGAAAGATCTAGCACAACTCATTAATAGTGAAAATCAGACCCCTCTTCAGGTGGCACTAATTAACAAGATAACAAAAGAAAAACATGAGTCTCACACAATCCAAGATAACGATAACACACTTAAGTTTCTTACAAAATTGTTAGAGCATGGAGCCAGCCATGATCAGTTAGAATTACCTGAGGAAAGCTTAAAAAAATTGTCTAAGGGGCAAAATGAATACTATTGTAAATTTTTAAAGAAATTAGCTAAAAAGGCTGAGCTAAAGCAGGAAATAAAAATCAAGACAGAAGCAAAAGTTAAAGAAATTGTAGCACATACCATAAATACTCCAGATAGTAATGATAATTATCTATTACATCCAGTAATTAAAAATAGTGATAAAAAACTTTTTAAAGAACTATTGGAAAAAGGTGCGGATATTAGCCTTAAAGACACAGATGGTAACAATGCTTTACACTTGATTGTTAAACCTGAAACAAAACAAAAACTTAAACTTCTCAATATATTGCTAGAAACAGGCCAAAAAGAACAATTTATAAAAGCTGTAAATGATAAAAAAGAAGGGCAAACACCGCTCCATCAGATACTCCAGCGCATACAAGAGAAGAGTGAGAACCGATCACTTAAGAAATTTGAAAAAACTAAAAGGTATGAAACCCTAGAACTATTGCTAAAAAACGGTGCAGATATTACTGTGCAAGATAAAGATGGAAAAAATGCTCTGCACTATATTGCTTTACTAAAAGGAGAACAAAAAGTTACATGTTTAGAGTTGATTTCAAATAAAGATGATGCTGTAAATACTACTAACAAGGAAGGGCAAACACCGCTCCATCAGGTACTCCAGCGCATACAAGAAAAGAGTAAAGAACCTTCATTGAAAAATAAAATAAAGAATGTAATAAAAAAAGAATTTAAGGATACTGGCAGGTATAAAACCTTAGAGTTATTTCTACAAAATGGTGCAGATATTACTGTGCAAGATAAAGATGAAAAAAATGCTCTGCACTATATTGCTTCATTCAAAGGAGAACAAAAAGTTACATGTTTAGAGTTGATTTTAAATTCGGTGGAAAAAGAGAAATTTAGTAAAGCTGCAAACGCCGCTAACGAAAAAGAACGCACACCACTACAAGTAGCGCTAATTACTAAGACGACAAAAGATAAACATAATTTGGTCAATCCTAAGAGCCGTGATAACACGATCAAGTTCTGTGTAAAATTATTGCAAAATGGTGTTGACCCAAAGCAGTTAATACTACCCGAAAGATTATGGAGCAAAGAGTATTATAAAACTATAAAAGGAATAGAGAAATCAATGGGTAGAGCGCTTATTCCAGATGATATGAGAACTGAACTGAAGTGCAACTTTGGCAGGAAGTTAAAAGCACGCGATATTGTGAAGTACATCAATAATGTTGCTTGTAAAGCAGTGACAACGCTTGTATTTGCTGCTTTAGCCTGTGCAGCAATATTCAGTGCTTCTCAAGGAATTATTACAATTGCAACTGCCTCATCTATTATAGCAGTTATTGGAGTTTGTTATCTTATTTACTTGAATTTAGAAAATATTTATGAAGGATTTGGAAAAATTAAAGGAAAGTTTACTGAAGAAAAGCAACTTACACTTCAAGATAATGCACCAAAAAATGATACACAATGCAATAACTCTGTTAAAGATATAGAAAATAAGTCCAACGATTTAGAAGAGCAAGAGGTGCAAAAATCATCAAATCAATCAGAGCATACTGAGAGTCCTCCAGACACTAAAATGAGTGCCATATCAATAAAACTCGTTGAAAAATTGTGTAGGGATAGTGTAACTAGTAAACCCTCTTCTCTGGCGCTATGAAATCAATCTCACCGCTCAGAGTTTTTTCAGCCACTTTTTTATAATCAATTTTTACGTTAATTTGCCCTTTCTTTTCTTCAAGCCACGCTATAGTGTGCTTCATCCAGTTTTTGTCATCACGTTCAGGAAAGTCTTCACGAGCATGGGCACCTCTGCTTTCCTCGCGATTAGCTGCGCATTCCATGGTAATAACCGCTTGTGGGATCATGTTAGCAAGCTCCAGTGCTTCAACTAAATCACTATTCCACATCATACTGCGATCCTCAAGTGAAATATCAGGCATCATTTTTGCTACCTTTTTTATAGCTTTTTTGCCTTCTTCTAAAACTTCAGCAACACGGAAAACTGATGCGTATTTTTGCATAGTGTTCTGCATTTCACCGCGTATTTTTGCTACTTTTAGCCCACCGGAGGCAAATCGCATTTTATTAAATCTATCTACTATCCAGTCTGTGCAGTCTGAATGCAATTTTTTATGTGGTGTACCGGATTTTAGTTTCTCTCTTGCTCTGAGCGCTGCAGCTCTGCCAAAAACCACAAGATCAAGAAGCGAGTTAGAACCAAGTCGATTTGCACCGTGCACAGAGACGCACGCAGCTTCTCCAATTGCAAATAGTCCATCTACCACTTCTTCCTTACCTTGCTTCAGCGTGATCACTTCTCCATAATAATTGGTTGGAATGCCACCCATGTTATAGTGAACAGTCGGAATGACCGGTATTGGATCTTTAGTGACATCAACTCCAGCAAAAGTTCTTGCGGTTTCGCTGATGCCCGGCAATCTGAGTTTTATTACTTCCGGATCAAGATGCGCTATAGTTAAATACATATGATCTTTTTTTGGTCCAACCCCCCTTCCCTCTCTAATTTCAATTGTTATTGCGCGACTTACCACATCACGGGAAGCTAAATCTCTTGCTTTTGGTGCGTAACGTTCCATAAACTTCTCGCCCTGAGAATTAACGAGGTACCCCCCTTCACCACGGCATCCTTCTGTCATCAAGCACCCTGAGCCATATATTCCTGTTGGATGAAATTGTACAAATTCCATATCTTCAAGTGGTAATCCAGCCCTTACTACCATGCCATTACCATCACCTGTGCAGGTATGCGCACTTGTTGCAGAGAAATAAACACGTCCATATCCACCTGTTGCTAACACCACTCTATGCGCACGAAATCTATGTAATGTGCCGTCGCATAGCGACCAAGCAAGAACTCCGCAGCATGTTTCGCTATCCATAATTAAATCAATCACAAAGTATTCAACAAAAAATTCAGCGTTGAATTTAAGACACTGCTGATATAGAGTGTGAAGGATTGCGTGCCCAGTCTTATCTGCTGCCGCACAAGTGCGCTGCGCTGATTTTCCTTTACCAAAGTGAGTTGTCATTCCACCAAAGGAACGCTGGTATATTTTGCCATCTTCTGTACGAGAAAAAGGTACGCCAAAATTTTCAAGTTCAATAACAGCTTTAGCAGCGTTTTTACACATATATTCTATTGCATCTTGATCACCAAGCCAGTCTGAACCTTTTATTGTGTCATATGCATGCCAGCGCCAATCGTCTTCACCGATATTACCTAAAGCTGCACTAATTCCGCCTTGTGCTGCAACTGTATGACTTCGTGTAGGGAAAATTTTAGAAATGCAGGCAACTGAAAAATTAGTTGCAGCCATCCCAAGCGTTGCTCTGAGCCCTGCTCCACCTGCACCTACTACTACCACGTCATACTCATGTTCTATGATCTCATACGCTGACTTATCCATATTTACTTATTTTATCATTACAGGCTTATGATATCACAGAAGTAGAAAAAATCTATACAAGTTTTCTATAGTTAAGACGTCATGCCGCCGCGGCGCTAACAAGTAGCGGGATGACAGCAATCCTACGTCATACCGCCGCAGTATCTCAGCCACTAACACGTAGCGGGATGACGAGCTTATTGTCATGCCGCCGCGAACCGTCATACCGCCACGAACCGTCATACCGCGATTCATTCGCGGTATCTCTAGATCCCGCTGGGATGACGATTGTCGTTTAGCTATAAACATTAAGAAATTTACCAAACGAAAAAAAAGGCAAAAGAAGCCCCGTGGTTATTATCCGCTTTAAAATATTGGCGTTTTTTATGTTTTAAACGCTTGACAAGCGAAATTCAGCTGCTTTTAATTGCAACTAACCTACGCTGCAAATGTTTAAGAAATTTACCAAGCAGAAAAAAAGACAAAGAATCCCCGAGTTAGCTAGTCTTTTACTATCTTTGTCGAGTATTGGCATTTTTTGATGTCTTGTAACGCTTTATAAGCGCGTTCAGCTTATTTAGATAAAAATCTAGATGTAGATGAAGTTTTGTAAAGACATACAGTATCTATATACTGCAAAAAATTAAACATAAGACGCCGATACATTAAGTAATCCTTACCTTTTAATCTGCAGATTGGCGAAAGCAAATACAATAGCTTCACTGTCATGATAAAGGGGCTGGCAAAGCTTGTCAAGAAATTTTCTTATTTCATTTAAATTGCTTGTAACCTTCTTATACACTCATCTTTACCAAGAATCACCATGATATCAATGATTCCAGGTGCATCCATTACTCCAGTTATAGGGGCGCGTAATGAGTGGTATACATCGCTTATTTTCATATCGTGCAATTTTGCACATTCCTTGATCTGAGAAGATAAAAAACCCTTATTCCAATTTTCATCACCGATCTTTGACAGAAATGATGCGAGTAACTTAATTATATTGAGGTTAGATTTGACAATTTGCTCAGCCTCTTCACTTAAATCAAGTGGCGGATCTCTTATATAAAACTGTGCTAAATCCAGCAGTTCAGCCAGGTAATTTGCTCTTTTTTTTAGTTCCGTTAGCCCCTGTAATAAATAGTTCTTTTTTTTGTCAGTTAGAGTATTTTCTCCAAGTATTAGAGCCAGAATATCTTCATTGCTCATATTACTAATATAGTGGTTATTCAAATGCTCCAGCTTTTTGAAATCGAGCCGTGCAGGTGAACGACCAATACTTTCTAAATTAAACCACTCTATTGCTTGCTCATCGCTAATAATTTCATCGTTGCCGTGACTCCAGCCAAGTCTCAGCAAGTAATTACGCATCGCTTTTGGCAATATTCCCATCTTTTCATAATCGCAAACGCTTGTGGCACCATGCCTTTTGGATAGCTTATTCCCATCTTCCCCATGGATAAGCGGCACATGTGCAAAGCGTGGAATGTCAAAATCAAGAGCCTGGTATATTAGCAGATGTTTAAAGGTATTAGTGAGATGGTCAGAACCGCGTATTATATCAGTTATTCCAGCATCATGATCGTCAATTACGACAGCAAAAATATATGTTGGAGTGTTGTCAGAGCGTAAGATCACTATATCATCAAGCTGGTTGCTATTTACTTTAATTTGGCCGTATATTTTATCATCAATAACGATCTCTTGCGAATCTGGCACTTTAAAGCGGACAACTGACCTCACACCCGATGTCATTCCAGCGCGTGACCACATATTTTTCCAGTATCGGCTACTTGGATGACAAGAAGGAGGTTTTGTAGTACATTTATGCTTGTATATCTTGCCCTCTTCTCTTGCTTTTATTTTCTTTTCTGCAACTTCATCCTCAGGGCAATAACAGTGATACGCCCTACCCTTCTCAACTAAAAGGTTTGCTACTTCTTTATGCCGCTCTATTCTTTTTGACTGATATACTATTTCCCCATCATAGCTCATACCGAGCCATCTTAGCCCTTCTATAATTGCATCAATTGCTTCTTGTGTTGAACGTTTTCTGTCGGTGTCTTCAATTCTCAGCAAAAACTTGCCACCATGATGCTTTGCATAGAGCCAATTAAATAACGCAGTGCGAGCCCCACCAATGTGCAAAAACCCTGTTGGTGATGGAGCGAATCTAGTGACTACGTCTGGCATATTTGTCTATTACAGTAATGTAAATGATGATAGCTAAAATTTATGCTTGTAACAATGTGGAATTTATTTATTCTGAGAGATAAAATCTACTTGTTTTTCGTAAGTTATGTTGTATAATTTAGTGTTGGTTAAATATAGCGAGGTATGTTATGGCTGACTTATTTGAAGTTGCAAAAGCAAGAAATAAAGATGAATTTGTCAGAATTTGCACAGAGAATGTTGCTTATGCAGCTAAGCATAGGCTTGATGAAAATGGGAACCCATTTCATATAGCAGCAAGTCAAGAAATTCTGCTACCTGCACTCAAAGAGATTATGAGAAATTTGGAAGAAGGTACTAAGAGTAAGGTTAAAAAAGCAGAAGAAGCTAAAAATTGGAAAGAATCAGAAAGATTAAAAGAGAAACTTAAGGATAATAAGAGATATATTAAAGAAGCACTCTGTGATAAAAGCTGCATTCTTCATGGGAGAGTAGCGGTAGCTCCTCTTTATTTTTTAAATGCTGCAGAACGGGAAGAAGCTAAGCAAATTGCAGGTATAAAGGGCGGTTTTATATGTAATAGCAAATTTCATTTGTGCTTATACATAATAGGAGCTATAGCGTGTATTGCTGCCTTATGTTTATCCTTGTACTTTTTATTTTTGGTTTCTCAATCTCTTGCACTAGCTTCAGTAGCTACAATAGCTTCTGGAGGATCTACATGTTTGTTGTTTAAGGCATGTAACGGGATATACGGCTTGTATGATGAAAGTACTATAGTGACAGATCCTGATGTTATGCAACTTTTAAATAGTGATTTAGCTGTAGCATGAAGCTAAAAATTACTTGCAGGCAATAATTTACTTTCTCAACTTAAGAAAGTATACTCATACGATGACGGAAAAGAAGTACAGTAAGATTTTAATAGCAAACAGAGGAGAGATTGCCTGCAGGATTATCAGAACTGCTCGTAGGATGGGTATATCTTGTGTATGCATATATTCGGATGCAGATGTAAATTCTGTGCATGTAAGACAAGCAGATGAGTCAAGATATATCGGCCCTTCGCCATCTTGCCTCAGTTATTTAAACATTGAAAAAATATGTGAAGTAGCAGTTGAAACAGGTGCTGAGGCAGTTCATCCTGGCTATGGTTTTTTAGCAGAAAATCCAGATTTTCCACGTGCTTTGCAAAAACACAATATAGATTTCATAGGTCCCAGTGCAGAAACAATAGAAGTTACAGCCAACAAAATAACAGCAAAAGAAGCGGCAAAAAAAGCTGGAGTGAATGTAGTGCCAGGATATATGGGTAAGATCAGCGATGCTGCCCATGCAGCTCAAGTTGCTGAAGAGATCGGTTTTCCCGTTATGCTTAAAGCTGCATCAGGCGGTGGTGGCAAAGGAATGCGAATTGTAAACTCCAAAAAAGAAATTGAACTAGCATTTACATCAGCCACAAATGAAGCAGAGAAAAGTTTTAAGGATGGCAGTATCTTTATAGAGAAATATATAGAGTTGCCAAGACATATTGAAATACAAATCATAGCAGATAAATATGGCAATATAGTTTGTCTTGGAGAAAGAGAATGCTCGATACAAAGGAATAATCAGAAAATAATAGAAGAAACGCCAAGTCCATTCATTAGTGAAGAAGTAAGACAAAAAATGTATGTTCAATGTGTTTCTCTGGCAAAGCAAGTTGGCTATTTTTCAGCAGGCACTGTTGAGTTTGTTGTAGATAAAGACCAAAACTTCTATTTTCTTGAGGTAAATACGAGATTGCAAGTTGAGCATCCAGTAACAGAATTTATAACTGGAATAGACATAGTAGAAGAAATGATTAGAACTTCCTGTGGAGAGAAATTGAGATTCAATCAGGATGATATTAAACTTACTGGTTCTGCAATAGAAAGTAGAATTTGCGCTGAAGACCCATCGAAGAAATTTTTCCCTTCCAGCGGAAGAATAAAATATTACGATAAACCGGGTGAAAATGATTATGTAAGAATAGATGATGGAGTTGCTGCAGGTTCAGAAATTAGCATGTTCTATGATTCGATGATTGCCAAAGTGATAACATATGGAAAAGATAGAGTAGAAGCGATCAGCAGAATGCAAAAAGCATTGTCTGAATGCTATATAGAAGGAGTAACAAATAATATAGAATTTCTAGAATCCATCTTCCATCACCCAAATTTTATCGCAGCAAAGCTCCATACGAGATTCATTCCAGATCATTACCCTAGTGGGTTTCACGGCGATTTTGTTACAGAGGAGTATATTAAAATATTTATTTTCACTGCGTTATATGTTCATTTGGAAAATGAAGAAAGGTACCATCATAAAGCAGTGAATGAAACATCTCAGGTGTCATTCCAGTGCGTGACACTGGAATCTAGTAAAAAAGAAGGGGCACCAGTATCAGCTACTCGGATGGCAGGTGACCGTGCAAGAGATTTATTCATAGTGAATATAAATGACAATGAGTACTCCGTAAATGCAAAATACCAAGATAATATATTAATAACGGTATATAATCACAATAAATACTCCGTTATAGGCAAGTGGAAATCAAGTTATAGATTGCTATATATCACAATTAATGACGATACCAATATAGCACTTAAAATAGAAAGACAAGGCAGCAAGTACTTCATAAGACATGCAGGTATGAAAGCTGAGTGTTGTATATTAAAACCTCATGTAGCTGAATTAAGTAAGTTAATGCTAAATAATGAAACAGAAGAGATTTCAGTAGATGTTGTAAAATCCCCAATATCTGGCTTATTAGTTAAATTACACGTAAATGTAGGAGATCAGGTGGAAATAGGACAACCTTTATTTGTGGTGGAGGCAATGAAAATGGAAAATATCATATGTGCTGAAGCAGCAATGGTGATAAAAAATATTCCCGTTCAAGAAGGAAAAAATGTGCAGATCGGTGATGTAGTCTGCTTTCTTAAATAACACAAGAAGTACAAACTTGACCCAAATAAGATAAATGAAAACACTTGATGAGCTATGGCAATGGCTATTGGTATGTGTAACAAAAGAGTAACCACTCCTAAAATTATCTGAATGATGATGGAGAGCAGCATAATATATACCGGTTTTACGCTAGCATTTTTTACTGTGAGTATTACTACCAAAGTTAGTATTAGCAATGCCAGTGCTCGATGTATAAATTGCACTGTCGCTCTGTTCTCAAAGATATTCAGCCATATAGGCTGTAAGAAAAATAAATCTTCTGGAACGACTTGTCCGTCCATTAGTGGAAAGGTATTGTAAATCAAACCAGCATTTAATCCCGCAACAAATGCGCCGAAAATTATTTGTATTACAATTAGAATCAGAATAAGTATTGTGTAATATATACTACTGTTAGTAGATTGAAATCCTGTCATCCGAGTAGCTGACACACAACTGTACGAACGCTTACTTTTGAAAATAAATTGCACAGCAAATGGTGTCATGAAAGTAGCTGACACTGGAATCCAGCTTTTACTATGCAGCCACTTATTTAAAGTTAAGTTTTCTGGATCCCAGTGTCTAGGCACTGGGATGACATCTTTCTTGGTGAAAATTACTCTTATACTGCAATGTTCGTATAGTTGTGTACGTAACACTGGGATCCATATTTGGTAATCAAAAAATTGATATGACAATAATGCAAAGATAATTAATGCTAATAATAAGTGAAGTGCAAGCCTATAGTGGCTAACATGAGGTTCAGTTACTAAACCACTTTTAACCATATACCAACCAGCAAAAGCTTGTAAAGCTCCAAATAATAATGCCACAAATAGCTTTATTACTACCTTTTTAGATATTTTTCTTCTTAATATGAAATATATAAATGGCAGGACAAAAACTAAACCTGTTAGTCTTGCAACCAATCTGTGTATATATTCTATTAAGTATATAGCGCGAAACTCCTCCATACTAATACCATAGTTAAGTGCTTTATATTCAGGTGTAGCTTCGTATTTTAATTTTTCTTGTAGCCAGTCTTGTTCACTCAGTGGTGGTAATGTTCCAGTAATTGGTTTCCACTCCGTGATTGACAATCCTGCTTTTGAAAGTCTGGTAAATCCACCAATCCCTACCATGAGAATTACCATGACCGAGCAGAGAAAAAGCCAAATAGCTACAGGTTTTGCTTCCATAAACCATGCTGAGTTTTGTTCCATCGCTCAGGGTAAAGAATAAATTCCCACAAGGCAAGAAAAGCTGCAACACTATGTAGCAGACTATAGACCGGAAAAAATATCGATACTATATAAAAATAAAAAGGCATCTTTTGCTGTTTGACAGCTATTACCAAAAGAATCAGGTTAGTAACGTATACCACTACAAAGTAGTACAAAAATAATTCATTTAAAACTTTAGTTAATATCAATGAAAGCAGTAAAAATGGAGTAGTAAAAAATATAAAAGCTGCAGAGCCAACAAAAAGATTCAATAGCAAAATTCCCTTAAATCCAGTGTGTTTATAAAGAGACTTTATATTTTTTAAATGAACAATATAAGTTTGCATATAGCCTTTGATCCAGCGCGCTCTTTGCTTAATCCAAGCAAATACAGCAATTGGTGACTCTTCCAATGTTTCTGAGTCAATCATCCTGGTTTTATATCCCATTTGCGCAAGTCTCAAACCGAGGTCAGCATCTTCGGTAACACTATAAGCATCCCAGAAAAACATTTTTCTTAGAATTTTTACTGAAAAATGATTACTGCTACCACCCAAAGGCATTGGCATGTTCATTTTTTGGAATCCAGGCAATAAGTATTGAAACCAGTTCATATACTCCAGAGAAAAGGATTTTGTGAGAAAATTACAATCACAATTATAGTAATTTAATTTCGCCTGTACACAGGCTAACTTATCGTCGCCCTTATTAAATTCAATCAGTGCTTTTTTTAACTGCAATGGGTCTGGTTTATCGTCCGCATCATATATTACTGCATACTTTCCTCTAGCAAAGCTCATAGCATAATTGCATGACTTGGCTTTTGTTCTAGGCAAAGAATGAGGCACTTTTATTACTTCAAAATACTGCGGTAAAGTGTACTTTTCTATAGCTGCTAGCGTTTCTTGGTCATCACTTTCTACCTGAAGCTTCACATCTAATTTTGATTTTGGATAATCCAAACTTTCAATGCTTTCGATCAATTGCTCTATCACTGCACTTTCTTTAAAAGCAGGCAATAAAATAGTATATATAGGAAAATCTTCTTCATTCAGCTTACTATAATCCACTTTTTGATTAGAGGTTTCACATAAGTTAAAAATTGTAGCTATAAACTTGAATAAATAACTAGAACATCCGATTATAAATATCAACATCAAAGCAAAATATGTATATTTCTCTGTTAGTGTTAAAATTGAAGTTACAATAAAGAAAGAAGCAAAAAATATTGAGCTTAGTTTAATGCTTTTAGCTGAAAAATTAGGATTCTTGTAATATAAGTAGTTGCTTGCAAATTCTGAAATACCAAAGTGCGAGTTAAGAAGATTTAAAATCTGTTCGCTATCCACTTTTATTAATACATAGTCAATACCGTAATGAGCTTCGACCCAACGGTTGATATCTCGGCTTGTGTCTTCAACCATAAAAAAAGTAGTATTATTTAATTTTTGCCAAGGAATTATATTAAATTTATAGTAAAAAAGTTTCTCTGGCTCTTTGCACAAACTAGAATCAAACTTAATTTTTTCTACATTATCAGCTTGAAGTATAGGCAATTGTTGCATTGAACCTAATGCAATTTTTTATTTAAGTCACGTGAAAATGAAGATATGACCTCGCTACTACGCTTATCATCTTTACGTTCATGCATTATTTTTTTTACAGCATCAGCAGCTATATTCGCTGTGTTAGCCTGTAAATCTCCAAGAGCTTTTTCAACTTGGTCAGTGACTTTCTTCAAGTTAGAATGGGCATTGTCATCTAATGTCTGATCTAGCTGCTGTCTATTGTGCTTAATGATACTATTAGCTTTATCAAGTGCTTCATTCATCATTTTATTAACTTCTGCATCTAATTCTTTGTATTTTTTAGAAGATTTTTTGTAATACTCCAACATATCTTTCCTGAATTTTTCAGTTTCTTCACTTGAAAATTTGCTTTTGTTACGCTTATTGTTAAGCGCATTTTTTATCACTTTCTTTAGCAATTTATACGAAAGGACAAAACTTACCAAGAAGGCAAGACCGATAATCAGTGATGTAGACATAAAAACCCCTAAAATTCTTTGGACACCAAGTCAGCAATAAATTCCTCTTCAATTTCAGAATTAGTCAATTTAGTATAATAAATTAAAGCAATACTAGTAGCCATTTGTTTTAACTGATCAGTATATTCAGATTTAAATTCTGCCACTTTTTTTTCAATAAGCTTGCTCTTTTTTTTATCTTCCTCTTCTAATATATTCTTAACATTAGCTCTCATTTCTTCTACCTGAGCAAGTGCATCATCTATGATTTTTTTTGCCTGTATTCTAGCTTGGTTTAAAGCGGCATTATACTTGGCAACCTGATCTTCCGTGAGTCTTAAAAGATGAACAGAACTATTAAAAGAATCCAATACTTCTTTACTTCTAGTGCTTATTATTTCATCTAACTTTGGCAAAAATAAACAACTTACTACGAAAAAAAGTGAAGAGAAAAAAATTAAAAACCAAAAAACTTGAGAAAAGAAGGTTGAAACATCAAGCTGTGGCATCTGTTAAGCAGCAAATATTAATAACATTGCAAGTACAAACGCAAGCAATCCCATGATTTCAACCATGGCAGCACCAATATAAACATAACTTTTCATTTTACCTTCTGATTCAGGGTTTCTCGCAATCCCATTTAACATAGCAGAGAAGATATTAGCTATACCTAAACCAGCACCGAGCATTCCAAACACAGCTAAACCAATTGCTATAAATTTTAAAGCTACTAAATCCATATATTACCTTTAATTATTTCTTTATAATATAATTGTAAAATATTCTACAAGGAAGTCAATTACTTTACTGCATCTGACAAATATACACATGTTAATATAGTAAATATATAAGCTTGTAAAATTGCAACAAATACTTCAAATCCTATCAATGCAATTATGAACAAAAACGGCGCAGGAGTGAAAAATATGTTCATATTTACAATAAACCCTGCTATCACTTTGATGATTGTATGACCAGCAATCATATTTGCTGCAAGCCTTATTGATAGGCTAACCGGCCTTACTAAATAAGCAAACAACTTAATAATAATTATTATAGGTGCAAGCCACGAAGGAGTTCCTTTTGGTAGCAATATGCGTAAAAATTCTACTCCCCTTTCTTTAAATCCAACAATCGTTATATAAATAAAAACCACCATCGATAAAGCGAAGGTGACTATCACATGACTTGTGACCGTGAAACTATAAGGAAGAACACCAACTAAATTACACGATAAAATGAAAATAAACACTGTAAATATCAATGGAATGTGCTGCAAGCCTTTGCTTCCAGTGTTATTTTCTATTATTGAAATAACAAAATCATATACATACTCAACTGCAGCTTGCAAATATCCTGGTATTACTGCCCCCTTCTTTATTCCAAAAAGCAAAAAGAGTATCACCAATATCACCGAAATCATCGTGAAAAGAGATGAATTGGTAAAGCTTACGTCATACCCAAATAACCTAGGTAACTCTATTACCGTATATACTTTAAACTGTTCCAGCGGATTTAATGCCATTTTAATCTGAATTATAAACAGTAAATAAAGTATGAATTTTATAGGACAAAGTCAAGAATTAAGATAAGGCTCTGTATTATTATAACATTAACATATTAACAAAATATGTAATTAGAATGTTAATTACAGTCAGCTCTGTATTTTAAAATTTACTAATCTTGTTAAATTATTCAATATCTTGACTTAATATCTTATTTTGATTATAATTTAATTTTTAGTGAGGTATATAATGAACGAAATAGATTTTATTAACACTAATCATCCTTTAAATTTGGAGCAGGAATTTGGTAACGGATACATCGAATCAGTAGATTGTTTCCTTGACGAAGATACTCGCGATTATTACATAGGACTCAACAATGCAATAATACACTTCTTTTTTGATGGTAACATTGATGAGGATGCCTGGGATTATGAAAGTCTTAAATTCTTTCTGGAGATAGATTTAAAAGGTGATATAGAAAAAATTCTTTCTCTTCGCAAGAAGATATAAAGTTACAAAAGCTTCTACATCATAAACAATGATGTAGAAGTATTCCACTACAACAAGCTTTAAAAGCACTACATTTTATATTACAATAACTTTTTCACTTCTTTTTAGGTCCATGAAATTCACATTATCTTGGTTATTAGAACACTTAGAAACCAATGCTAGTTTAGAAGAAATTACCGATAAATTAACTCACATAGGGTTAGAAGTAGAAGATGTGATCGATAATTCCAGATTGACTGGGTTTATTGTTGCAGAGGTATTAGAAGTCGTACCTCATCCAAATGCTGATAAATTAAAATTATGTAAAGTAAATGATGGAAGTAAAATTCTACAAATAGTCTGTGGAGCAAACAATGTTAGAGAAGGTATGAAAACTGTACTTGCATCTCTTGGTAGCACGTTGCCAGAAAGTGATCTCACAATTAAGTCCACAAAAATACGAGGAATGCTAAGTGAAGGGATGCTCTGCTCTGCTTCTGAACTTGCGCTGGTTCAAGAGGAAAGTGAAGGAATAATCGAGCTTTCCGATGATTATAAAGTAGGGGATAAATTTTTCAATTGTGACCCTGTAATTGATATAAATGTTACTCCAAACCGTGGAGATTGCTTAGGCATTTATGGAATAGCTCGCGACCTTGCTGCAACTGGAATTGGGACATTAAAGACTTTAAGCATTCCACAACTTACCAGCTCCATAAATTCACCAATCGATGTTGAAGTTACTGACGGGGAAAGTTTTATTAGTGGAATATACATCGCCAATGTAAAAAATCAAGAAAGCCCAAAATGGTTAAAAGATAGGCTGGAATCGATAGGAATGCGCTCCATTTCTGCAATAGTTGATATCACGAACTATATTATGATATCTTTCAGCCGCCCAATGCACGCGTATGATGCAAAAAAAATAGAAGGAGAGCTCACAGTACGCAAAGCAAACGACGGAGAAAAATTTGCTGGTTTGAACGGTAAAGAATACTTATTAAACAAAGACATAAGCGTTATTGCAGGTGATAAAAATATTCATGGAATTGCTGGAATTATAGGTGGTAAGTGCAGTGAATGTACTCTTGAAACTACTGATATCTTTTTAGAGTCTGCTTGGTTCGATCCCATCTCTATTACTAAATCTTCAAGGCAGCTCGGCATCTCCACAGACGCTAGTTACAGATTTGCACGTTCAGTTGATCCTGAATTTACTTTTGATGGACTCAACCTTGCAGCTAAAATGATTCTGGACTTATGTGGTGGAGAAACCTCAAGCGTAGTGTCTGCTGGCAGTTTAGATAGTGCTGACACCAAGGTGAGCTTTGATTATCAGGATGTGAACAAGTTTGGAAGTGTGTCTGTATCGCCTGATGAGGTGCTTGATATCTTAACGAAACTAGGGTTTAGTATTGATAAAAAAACCGAAGGCAATTGGAATGTACAAGTACCAAGCTGGAGACCGGACGTGACAATACCGGCTGACCTAATCGAAGAAGTAACAAGGATATACGGCTATGACAAAATAAAAGAAGAACCACTACCAAATAATGTTGAAGAAGTAGATAGTACATACGACAATTTGCGTATTTTGATGACAAACAGAGGGTTTCATGAAGTGCTAACCTGGTCGTTTATGAGTGAATCAACAGCTGAAAAATTTGGTTACTCGAATAAGTTATTTATCATCGATAATCCGTTTAACAATAGCTTTAATATAATGAGACCAAGTATTATGCCAAATTTATTGCAAGTTACTGCTGATAATATTGCCCATGGAATATCTGATCTTGCAATCTTCGAAATCGGGCCGATTTACGATGGTGAAGCTCAGTCTAAGTATGTTTTAAGTGGAATTAGGTCAGGAAATAATTTACCGCGAAACCATTATAATACTGATAGGAAAGTAGATGTTTTTGACGCAAAGGCTGATTGCATAGCAGCTTTGGAGTTTTTTAACGTTAATTGTGATAATTTAACGATAGAGAAAGCAGAAAAAGAACATTACCACCCAGGAAAGTCAGGCACTCTCTCTTTTAAGAATAAAGTAGCAGGTTATTTTGGAGAGTTGCATCCTAATATATTAGATCTTTTTGATATCAAGCAAAAAGTTGTAGGTTTTGAGGTAATACTAGAAAATATTGAAAATTTACCTGTAAGTAGAAAGAAATTTATCGATTATAAATACCAAAGTGTAAAACGTGATTTTGCATTTATAGTAAATAAGGATGTGGAAGTAGGTAACATAATCAATGTGATAAAAAAAAGCTCAGAGCTCATCACAGAAGTTTTGATATTCGATGTATACCATGGAAATAATATAGAACCGAATAAGATGTCTATAGCGTTGTCAGTTACTTTTTGCTCTCCAATCCACACTTTAACTGAAAAAGAGATCCAAAAAGAATCAAGTGCTATAGTTAATTTAGTATGTGAAAATACCGGAGGAACTTTGAGAACTTATCGTTGAGTCACAATCATAGTTTCCTGCCGTTGCTGTGTCACACTTACTTCATCCAATTTATTTCCAATATTGAATTCAATATCCTTGAAAAATCTATCCCACATTCCATGCAAATGCTCTTCTATTTTAGGCCACACATCATTTTTAAATGTTACCCCATCATCAGAAAATAAATTACCTAAAAAGGCTCCAATACCTTCATAATTTGACTGAAAACATTGAAGAAATGTCTCTCCTTCTTTATAAGTATTATGTGCCACATTTAACGCTTTTCTCTCTGTAGTCTCTTTATAAGCATTTGATGCTCCAATCTTTATTGCACCAAACATAACTTTACTCCAGTTCTTAACTTTCTGTATACAACCTTCACTATTTCCTGGTATATTATTTATTATATTTTTTGTCAAATTGTCTATCAAAGGAGACAATAAATTTTGACTAAAATGTTTGATATTATCTTTTGTTTTAATTACAGGATATTTGATGCGTTTTTCTGCTAAACAGTACTCCAGTTCTGCTCTTTCTAATAACTTCTTGATTTCTTTTTCATCAAAAGTTTCAAGCTTGAATACCTTCAGTAAATCATCTTCTATTACTGCAAATTTTATTTTTTCACGAGACGTTAGTTCTTCTTTATAATCATTTTTTGTTTCTTCATTTATCAATAATTCTTTTTTGCCTAATTCTAACTGTTTTAATGCTTTCAGAATTTCTTCATTCCTTTTTAAGAGCACTTCTATTGATCTTGTACCCGGATGCCCTTTTTCCCTGTTATTTTGTTCAGCTTGTAAACGCTTATTTTGATCTTTGAGTGTTTGTTCTAATGTAGATTTTTCTAAATGTCCTTCATCTTGCACGCGAAAAGCTTCAATTATTTCTGCTAGACCTGATTCACCATATTTTCTTAATTTCTTGCATAAACGTAAAACACCCTTTTTTTGTTCTCGAAGTAACCTTTGCACTTTATATTTTTTTATTTCTAAATACATCTTTTCTATAAAGTCATTTATTTTAGCTGAAGCTTCCTTATCCGATGGAACCTTTACTTTTTTTTCTAAATCTTCAAGCTGCTTCCTTAGGCTTTGCTTCTCCTTATCCGGTATATCTGATTGACTTAACTTACCTTGAACTTTTTTCATTACTGATTTTATCAGCCTGCGCTCAATCTCTTGATCATCATATTCGAATTTAAAAAGGTCTTCTAACCCCCTTTTTAAGGTGTCATTTGTTAAGCTACTGTTTTCATGTATTTCTTTTAATTTCTTATATATATTGTTACACCTTGTTTGACCTATTCCTCTTAAACGTTCAATTTCTTCTTTCGCATTACCTAAGGCTTTCTCTGTTGCTTGGAGATGCTTATTTTTATAAATATCAATTACTGTCCTTTTAACTATTTCGCCTTCCTTTATAAGCTTTTTCCATTCCGCCTCATGTACAGAAAATTCATCATCTTTTGAGTCTTCTACTTCCATTCCTGCGTTTTTCAAATCTTCTATTATAATCTCTTTTCTACTTGGTAATTCCTTACCTTGGCTCTCTAATTCCTGTCTCACTAAAGAATTTTTTATCTCATCTTCCAGCGAAAAATCTTCTCCCCGTCTATCTCGCTGAAACTTAATTGCTTGTATAAAGGCAACTTGATAAGCACTTTGTATTAAGTGACTTGTCAAATTAGGACCTATACTATCTACCACTTTCGACTTGAATTCGTTCAATAATTCCTTCAATTTATCATATGTAATCTCTTTCTTTTCTAGCTTTATCAGTTCTTCCATAGTCTTCGCAAATTCCTGAATAGAAGTTGCAAGCACATCCTTGATTTCATTGCGTAAGGGCTTAAGACCATTTTTTAAATTGATGTTAGTTGACAATTTCAGTACGATGCTATGCTCTGAATCCCGCGTCACATCAAACCACTTGTTATTTTCATTTTCATACAAATCTCTAAGCAATCGTTTAAATTGCGGTGGAAATTCTATTTCCATATCCCACGCAATATTTGGTCCAGTAACTTCCTTTTCATGAAAAGACACCTCAATATTTTGATGCTTATTAGAATACCGCCCCATACTTATTTTAAGAGCAGTAACTAAAGAGTGAGATAAATCTCTATTTAAAAGATAAAAAGTAGCCAAAGCAATTGTTGCAGGAACAACTAAGGCTACAAGTACAGCCATATTAACAAAAATTGCTATTGCAGCAAGAACACCATATGCCAATCTTTTTGGCACGCCAGTTTCACTCTTTTTTGTCTTATCTTCCCCTACACTGTCTTGTGTCTTGCTGTTTGCTTGAAATCTACTGCATACGACTAATCCCAGTGCAGTAAAAGCAATATAAGGAAGCATTAAAACTGACAGAGCTAAATTTAATATTTTCTTTTCTGGGCAAGTTCTATTTATTTCCTTAAATATTTCGCTTGATATATTATACCAGGAAGTAAAAAAATCAGAGTTATAATCTTTATAATGAAATATACTGAGTGGAACGTTAAAATTAGCTAACGGCTCTTGTTCTTCCACAGCATCAAAAAATTCTTCTTCCTCTTCTGAAGTAGCAAGACCTAAATTATTCCCTTCTTCTACATTAGAAACAGCTTCCATAGCATCAAAAAACTCTTCTTCCTCCTCCAAAGTAACAACAGATTCTGCTTTACCTAAACCACCACTATTGTTAACAACTTCTTCATAATCATCTGCAACAGCTTTATTCATATTATAACCTTATCCAATTACCTTAAGTATAGCATAAATACTGACAATCTTGCAACTTTATTAAAAATTTAACGCTCAATACTAACACTTAAATCCTGATATTCCTTAGAATAGAAGTTAGTTCCAATTTCTGTATTAATGTCCAAAGATAAGGCAAGGGTCTGCTCTTTTATATATTCAAACCACGTATTTATTGCTTCCTTAATTTTCTCATCTTCTGTTTTGATTATTACTCTGATTCTATCTGATATATGAAAATCAGCTTGTTTCCTAGTTTCCTGAATGAGCCTCACGACATCTCTCGCTAGCCCTTCTAGAATCAATTCATCATTTAAAGTAGTGTTTAGGATAACAACCCCTTTGTTGTTATCAAATACAGAGGAGAATTCACTGTTTGCTTTTAATAATAGTTCATATTCGCCTTTTTTTATAGTATAGTTCTCTGTTTCGTCTCCCAGAAATATCTGTTCATTTCCAACTTGCCTCCATTTTCCCTCTTTGACGTATTGAACTAATTTCTTGATCTTGCCTGGAACTCTCTTTCCAAGCACAGGGAAGTTGAGTTTTAACTCTAGTGATGCAACTTCTTTCAACTTATCCACTATTTCTAATTCTTTTACATTTACCTCATCTTTTATCATCTCTTGATATTCACCTTCAAGAAAACCACAGGAAGACTGATGATAAATCCTCATACTGCCAAGTGGCTGTCTGATACGTATGTTAAAAGTGTTTCTAATAGAGAGTGCAGAGTTACATATCTCTCTCACTAGATCCATTTTGGCAATGAGCTGACTATCAAACTTCTCTAATTGTGGAAAATTAGCCAAATGAACAGATGTTTCTTCATACTTAAGCCCTTGCCATATATTCTCTGTTATAAGTGGCAACAAAGGAGCTGCAGCTCTTAGTATGTAATAAAAAACCGTATATAGAACATTATAAGCATCAGTTTTATCCTGATCCAAATCACCTTTCCAAAAACGCTCGCGACTGCGACGAATATACCAATTATTTAGCACTTCAAAAAAGTTCATTAAAATTTTGCAAGCCTCTTGGGAGTTATAGTTGTTCATAGAAGCTTGGATACCTTCTACAGCTTCAAAACACTTGGAAATCATGTAACGATCAATAGTGCTTCTATAGTCCTTACACACTTCAGCTTTAATTCCATCTGCATTTGCATACATAGTAAAAAAGTGATAACTATTCCAAATAGGTTTTATTACATTTTTTAGAACATCTCGTATTGAGTTTCCTTCTTTATCGAGTAGCAAATTACCACCACAAACAATAGATCCAGAAAGCATAAGAAAACGCAGTGCATCAGAACCGTATCTATCAAAAACCTCCATTGGATCTGCATAGTTATTCAAACGTTTGGACAATTTTTGCCCTTTTACATCCAAAACAACACCGTGGCATATGCAGTTCTTAAATGGTTCCCTATCAAACAAAGCAGTGGACAATACAAAGAGCGTATAAAACCACCCCCTGGTTTGCGCTATGTATTCAGTGATAAAATCCGCAGATTCAAACCACTCCTTATTTTCAAACGGATAGTGGATTTGCGCAAATGGCATCGAGCCAGATTCAAACCAGCAGTCAAACACGTCAGGTACACGGCGCATAACTGATTTTCCTGTTGGATCATCAGGATTTGGTCTTGTTAAAGTATCGATAAATGGTCTGTGCAAGTCGTCTATTTTAACATTAAAATCTCTCTCCAGTTCTTCTATTGAACCATATACATCTACTCTTGGATATCTCGCATCGTCTGATTTCCATACAGGGATTGGTGTACCCCAGAATCGATTGCGTGAAATTGACCAGTCGTGTGCCCCTTCAAGCCATTTTCCAAATTGACCATCTCTAATGTGGTTTGGTATCCAATTAACTCTCTTATTTAGCTCTACCATTCTGCTTTTGAATTTTGTAACAGCAACATACCAAGAAGGCATAGTGCGATAGATCAAAGGAGTGTCAGTTCTCCAGCAGTGTGGATAATTGTGAATATATTGTTCAGTTTTAAACCAATTCCCTTGCTCTTTTAATTTTTTTATTACTGTATCATTGGTATCAAAAACATGAACCCCTGCCAAATCTGAAATTTCAGCAGTAAATTTTCCACTGTTATCAATTGGACAAATAACTGGAATATCATGGCTTTGGCAAAGGTAAAAATCTTCCTCACCAAATCCAGGAGCAGTATGCACAACGCCAGTACCATCTTCTTCCGTCACATAATCAGCAATAAAAACGCGAAATGCATTTTTTGTGTCTTTAAAATAGTCAAACAGTGGTTTGTAAGAAAGACCTGCAAGATCATTCGCTTTAAGTTTTATATTGCAGTTTTCATATGGAATATTGTTTTGTTCAGAGTGGCTGATAAATTTCTCTAAGTAGCTTTCAGCAAAAATGTATATTTCACCATTCATTGAACTTCCTTCACTACTCCCTGTCATCCCAGTGCCCAGACACTGGGATCCAGAAATAGATTCCAGCGTCACGCGCTGGAATGACATCAAAGGGTGGACTGACACTGCACAATACTTAATATCTTTTCCTATTGCTAAAGCCAAGTTGCTCGGCAACGTCCAAGGAGTTGTAGTCCAAGCAAGTAATTTACACTTTCGTTTAACACTTTTAAATTGCTGTGGGTTTTCTAAAAGCTCAAATGCAACAGTTACAGCTTTGCTAACTTTTTCTCTATACGCGTTATCAAGCCTTGTTTCGAAATTAGATAATGGAGTTTCGCATGCCCAGCTATATGGTACAACGCGCACTGATTCATACACCAGACCCTTATCATAAAGCTGCTTGAATGCCCACATGACCGACTCCATGAATGATTTATCCATAGTCTTATAGTCATTGTGAAAGTCTACCCACCTTGCTTGCCTATTTACATACTTCTCCCACTCTGATGAAAATTTCATCACAGAAGTACGGCAATGATCGTTAAATTTATCTATACCAAACTTCTCTATCTCAGTTCTACCAGATATTCCAAGTTCTTTTTCTGCACCCATCTCAGCCGGCAATCCATGGCAATCCCAGCCAAATCTACGTTCAACCCTTTTTTGAAGCATAGTTTGATATCTTGCAAATGCGTCTTTGATGAAACCAGTGAGTAAATGTCCATAATGCGGAAGTCCATTTGCAAACGGAGGCCCATCGTAAAAGACAAAACAATTATCCTTGGAACGTTCTTCAACTGACCGCTCAAAAACTTTGTTTTCCTGCCAAAATTTTATGATTTCCTTTTCTAACGATAAAAAATCAGGACTACTTACTGTATCAGGATAATGCTTTGACTTCATGTTCGCTATGTAAAACTAAAGAATATAGGGCTTTCTGAAAAATTACAAATTCAAAAATATTTCCGTAGCTCACACTCCAACAAACTATTCTGCCGAGCTTCCAATACCTTTTTTTAAGTTTTACTTGCAGTTTTTATTGTTTTACTTAACATTAACCCAAGCTTTAGGGGTATTTTATGGATCAGAAGACAGATAAGTTTCCACAATTTTTAAAAATGTTGTGCTTTGTTGAAATGTGGGAACGTTTCTCTTACTATGGAATGAGGGCACTTTTGGTCCTATTTTTGACTTCTCACTTAGGTTTCACTGATGAGAGGGCCTTTACTATTTACTCATTATTTGCTGCAACAGGTTATGCTATACCAATACTTGGAGGTTTTTTAGCTGATAAGTTGATGGGATTCCGCAACATGGTGTTGCTTGGAGGGATAGTGATGATAGCAGGTCATGCTTGCATGTCATTGGTTAAGTTTGAACCAGGTTTATTATATTTAGGTTTATCTCTAATAGCCATAGGTACTGGTATGTTTAAAGGGAACGTAACTAACTTACTTAGTTCATGCTATGGCAAAGACGATCCTGAACGTAGCAGAGGCTTTACTTTATTTTACGTAGGTGTGAATATTGGAGCAATATTGGCTTCTATTTCATGTGGTTATGTAGCCCACTTGTTTGGCTGGCACTACGGCTTTGGTTTAGCTGGTATTGGGATGTCTATAGGGCTAATCTTTTTTCTCAAATTTCAGAATCTTTTAGGAGATAGCGGCCTTTCTCCTTATCCAGAGCTTATGAATAAGCGCATATTAGGGATTAAAATTTTTGGTATAGTATTGATAGGAAGCTTTCTGTCATCATCAATAATTGCTAAAATGCTTATACATAGTGAATTTTTTACTAATATGCTCATATTTATTGGAATAACAGCTCTGGGCATATTTATTTATATAATATCTAAATTATCAGCAGAACAAAGACGAAAATTAGTGGCATTATCTATTCTTGTGGTATTTTTCTTGTGTTTTTTTGCTTTAGAAATGCAGCTTGGCTCTTTGGTTAACTTATTCACCGAAAGAAACGTTATTAACAATGTATTAGGTATAACAATCCCAGCTTCAGTTTCTCAAGCCATAAATCCTTTGTCAATTATAATATTTGGCTTTCTTTTTGGAACATACATGAAGTTTAAGCAAAAATATGCAACTTCCATGTTTACCCTTGGCCTTCTGACAATGGCTATGTGTTTTTTCACACTGTACATAGGATGTTTAAACTCTAACATTGAAGGTAAAGTAGAATACTTATATTTAATAATTGCTATCTCCTTTATGGGACTGGGAGAATTATGTATTGCTCCATTAGTCCAAGAACAAGCAACTACACTAGCCCCCAAAAACCTTAGAGGAGTAGTGATGGGTATAGTAATGCTGTCATTAGCGTTTTCTAACCTAGCCGGAGTTGCAATATCAAAATTTATGTCAGTTCCTTCAGTAAATGGTAAAATAAATTATTTAGAATCTTTAGAAATATATAAAGAGGGTTTTTTAAAGGTGGGAATATTTAATTTAATGCTCGTTATTGTATTTTTATTCTTCTTCAATTTTATACATAAAGTTGTTACTAACTCATCTTGTACAAAAAATTGATATAGGTAAGCTCAAATTTGTAGGTTTAAGGTACCCGTTCAGCAGAGGTAGCAATTAAACTTTGTAACTTTTGAAAAAGATTATGATTGCATTTTTTCAATACTCTTTGCTTAAGATTTATATTTAACGCTGCTTAAAATCAGTGAAATGCACACCCCAGCAAACTACTCTGCCGAGCTTCCAACACTTTCACATTTACTATTTTGTCCCTGTATTTATCTTCAGAATCATCAATGCACACTGATTGCATATATGGGCTTTTACCAATAATTTGGTTTTGGTGTTTACCTTTTTTATCGCTAAATAGAACAGGTATAGTTTTACCTACCATACTCTGGTTAAACTCAAGTTGTTGCTTACTAATTAATTTCTGTAAACGAAGAAGGCGCTCTGTTTTAACCTCTTCTGGTACTTGATCTTTTCTTTCCGCTCCCGGTGTGCCTGGTCTTGGGCTGTATTTAAAACTATAAGCCTGAGCATATCTAACTTTTTCTACTAATTTCATAGTTTCTTCAAAATCTTTTTCGGTTTCTCCAGGAAAACCAACAATAAAATCAGAAGAAAATTCGATTTCAGGTTTCAATTTGCGAAATCTGTCTATTATTTCCAAATACTCCTCTGCAGTGTGTTTCCTGTTCATCGCGTGCAATATTTTATTCGAACCAGACTGCACAGGCAGGTGAACAAACGGCATGAGCTTTGGCTCTTCCGCATGTGCCAAGTAGAGAGATTCATGCATATCTCTTGGATGAGAAGTTGTATAACGAATCCTCTCTAGCTTTTCAATTTTAGCAATATGACTAATTAATTTTCCTAAATCCCACACTTCCCCTTCGCACTCCCCATGGTAAGCATTGACGTTCTGACCAAGCAAATTGATCTCATTTGCCCCATTTGCAACTAATTTCAATGCTTCACGAAATATTTCATTCACTGGCCGTGAATACTCAGCTCCACGAGTATAGGGCACTACACAAAACGTACAAAATTTATCACAACCCTCTTGTATGGCAAGAAACGCAGAAGATCCCTGGCTATTGCCATAGCATTCATCTGGCAATTTATCAAACTTTGCAACTTCAGGAAAATCAGTGTTTATTACATGACCTTTACTTCTGCTTGCTTTGACTATCAGCTCCGGTAAGGTAGCGATACTCTGCGGACCAACAACAATATCAACAAAAGGAGCCCTTCTGAACACTTCTTCTCCCTCTGCTTGCGCTACACACCCAGCCACCACTATAGTCATTTCTTTTCGTAACGAATGAATCTTCCCAAGCTCTGAGTAAAGTTTTTCTGCTGCCTTCTCTCTAATGTGACAAGTATTCAGTATCACTAAATCGGCTTTCCCTGCATCACTAACAACGTTGAACCCCAAAGGTTTAATTACATTTTCCATTAAAACGGAGTCATAAACGTTCATCTGACAGCCGTAAGTTTTAATATATAGGCCTTTCATATTTGGTATGTCTTTTTCAAAATTTCTTCACCCTACACGTAAATGTCTAACAGACCAGCGCGTGACGCTAGTGAACTTGCTAGCACAATAGATTTTGACAAAATTATACGAAAAACTGGATCCCAGTGTCAAGCACTGGGATGACAAGTTCTCGGCAACCCCTACGTCATACCATCACGGTATCTCTAGATCCCGCTAACAAGTAGCGGGATGACGGTTGTCAGGGTGTCATGAAAGTAGCTAACACTGGCTTCCATCCAAGAGGGCAGTGCCCTCTTCTTGTCATCCCAGTGCTTGACACTGGGATGGCTTTGTTGCATCGCTACTTATGAAAGGCTAACTATAGTTAGGATTATAAGCAACCTATTGAAAATCTTGTTTTTTTGCAATCAATCTGATCAAATTTAAGAATAGTAATTTATTATTTATATTAATAAATTTAATTCTATTGAAAATAGCTAAAGCATTGAAATTCTTGAATTTTAGCCGGATTAGTGAGTGGTAGTGAAATTTCTTTTACTCAAATTTAGGTATTCACTGACCGTTCTTGTTATAAATACCAGAATAATAAGCTACTGATATTCTCTACCTTTTTTATCTTTATCCATCATAGCTAGCGATGCAACAAAGCCCACTGGGATCCAGGAAAAAGAATGGTGTCATGCAAGTAGCTAACACTGGGATCCAGGAAAAAGAACGGTGTCATCCGAGTAGCTTGACACTGGCATCCAGGAAACTTAATTGCAAGTAATGCATTGAGTTTGGTAAGTATGGGTTTTGCGTTATAGAATGAAGCACTTTTGGTGAATTTGTAAAGAAAGCTGGATCCCAGTGTCAAGCACTGGGATGACAAGAAAGGGAGCACTGGAATTTTTATTTCAGTATTGTACATTAGCCATGCATCTGAACAGATACGAGCTTTCTGCTTTTTTTGGGTAAGGTCAGTCAAAAAGGTTTTACAACAACCATAATAACTATAACTATTATCAATACTGTAACTGCTTCATTTAAAACGCGAAAATAAATATGTGACTTCTTATTCGAACCCATTGCAAAATTTTTCCTATATTTTGCAAGTAGCATATGAATAATTAACATCAAAAGTATTGCAAATGCTTTTACATGAAACCATCCTTCACGATATGCTTCCCTAATAACCATTAGTGTAATTCCAAGACCAAGTGAGAAAAGCATTGCAGGGTTTATGATATATCTAAGTAGCCTCTTTTCCATTGTTTGAAGCAAGCTATCATTTTCCGATCCCGGTTTTACAGTTGCATGGTAGACATAAAGCCTGGGTAAATAAAGCATACCTGCCATCCACATGATAACAGAGATAACGTGAAAAGCCTCAAGCCAGTGGTAATAGTTCATTAGCAAAAATTTAAAATTCCTGGTATTGTGTTAGTTTAATGAAAAAGAAATCGATATGAAAGCAGAAAATTTCACTAAAGAACAGATAATTGGATTCTACAGGAAAATGCTACTCATACGCAGATTTGAGGAAAAAGCAGGACAATTATATGGGATGGGATTAATAGGCGGGTTCTGTCACCTATCAATAGGACAAGAAGCAGTTGCAGTTGGAACTCAAGCTGCATCAAAATTAGGTGACGCTTTTATCACAAGTTATAGAGACCATGGCTTAATGCTCGCATGTGATTCTGATCCAAATGTTGTAATGGCAGAGCTTACCGGCAAAGAAACAGGATGCTCGAAAGGTAAAGGTGGTTCGATGCACGTATTTGACGTTGAAAAAAAATTCTTCGGCGGGCATGGAATAGTGGGAGCACAAGTTCCAATTGGCACAGGAATAGCATTTGCTAATAAATATAAGAAAAAAGATAATGTGGTATTTACATATTTTGGCGACGGTGCTGCAAATCAAGGACAAGTATATGAATCGTTTAATATGGCATCTTTGTGGGAGTTGCCTGTGGTTTACATCATAGAAAATAATGAATACGCAATGGGAACCTCCGTGCAAAGGTCAACTTTAGTAACAGAGTTATATAAAAGAGGAGAAAGTTTTGGTATTCCTGGAAAACAAGTTGATGGAATGGATTTTTTCTCTGTTTATGAGGCTACAAGCGAAGCAGCGGAACACACACGCAGCGGAAAAGGGCCTATCCTGCTTGAAATGAAGACATATCGATATCGCGGTCACTCAATGTCAGATCCTGCTACTTATCGCTTAAAAGAAGAAGTTGAAGATATGAAGCAAAATCATGACCCTATAAGCACTTTAAAGAAATACATGACAGATAATAAAATGACTTCAGAAGAAGAGTGCAAAGTAATTGATAAGGAAATACGTGATTTAGTAAAAAAGTCGGAAGATTTTGCCAAAAATAGTAAAGAACCAAGCGTTGATGAGCTGTATACTGATGTTTATAAATTTGTTAGCTAATTTTTTTATCCAGAACTGTACAAACATTGTATAGTAAACGATGTCATCCAAATAGCTCCTTCTCCCGTCATCCAAGTGCCCTCCTTTTTTTGTCATCCCAGTGCTCTGACTACTTGGATCCAGCTGAGTTGGTGAGTATAAAAGTATAGCTAACGCAAGCTCTACGTCATGCCGCCGCGAACCGTCATACCGCGATTCATTCGCGGTATCTCTAGATCCCGCTAACAAGCAGCGGGATGACGGTTGTCAGGCTAGCTGTCATCTCAGTAGTTTCCTTCTCCTGTCATCCGAGTAGCTGACACTGGTTCCTTTATGACGGCAGTAGCCCCTTCGGTGTCATTCCAGTGCTTGACACTGGAATGACACCAATAATTGACATTTCACTAGGCAGTGTCGACATTTATTTTAACCAAAGATAAATGCCAGCAATGTGAACAAAAGACAGAAAAGCTATGGCCAATTTGTCGTAGCGTGTAGCAACTCTGCGGAAGTGCTTGATTTTGTTGAACATCCTTTCGATTAAGTTTCTCTCTTTATACAATTCTTTGTCATATTCTCTTGGTGTTTTTCTGTTGGAACGCGGTGGGATTACTGGCTCAGCATTTACAGCTTCTGCAGCCTCAATCATATAATTTGCGTCATACCCTTTATCGGCAATAAGTGCCTCCATGTTCTTGCCTTCTATCAGGTCTAAAGCTTTTACGTAATCCGATCTTTGCCCTGCAGTAACAAAGAATCTCAGTGGGTTGCCCAAAGCATCACAAGCAGCGTGTAATTTGCTTGAAAATCCTCCTTTGCACCGTCCCAGCTCTTGTTCTTGTCTACCAGTTTCCACATTTTTTTCTTGCACCAGCAGCATGTTGATGTGCCCTGATTATTGTTGAGTCTATCATGAGCCACTCTGTGTCTCCATTAACAGCTAATGTGTTGAAAATCATCTGCCAAACACCAGATTTTGCCCACCTTATAAAACGTTTATGTACACTTGACCATTTTCCATACTCAGCCGGCAATGCTCTCCATGTTGCTCCTGTTCTACCTATCCACATTATTGCAGCTACGAATCTCCTGTTATCTTTTGCGCTTCTTCCTCTATCTCCTTCCTTACCTGGCAGACTGTTTTTTATTCTCTCCCATTGCTCATCTTTTAAATCATATAGCATTCTCTTTACCTATTAATAAAGAGTACTCTATATCACTATTTTTTTATGTCGACAAGACCTAGATATTCATTATAAATAATGGAATGCTACAAAGTATAAAAACCATATTAATAGAAGACGATAACGTTAGGCTGGATAGGTACATCAGAAGAATCTTTCCTGATCTAAAGCAATCTGTAATTGAAAAATCTTTAAGGAAAGGATTAATCAAAGTTGATGATTGCAAAGCAAAGTCCAGTGATAGAGTAAATTCTGGGCAAACTATAACGCTGAAGCACTTGCATTATATTGAAAACGCTAATTCTGATCGCAAATATAATGAAAAGTTAGTGAATCTACTAAGAGAGAACATATTATATGAAGACGAATATATACTAGCTATAAACAAACCCGCAGGGGTCATCGTTCAAGGTGGCGTAAAAGTAAAGATTAGCATGAGTGATTTGCTTGACCAAATAAGAGAGGGAGAAACATTTAAAATTGTCCATAGGCTAGATAGAGATACGAGTGGAGTGATAATATTCGCACGCAACGCTAATGTTGCCAGATACCTTATGGAAGAATTTAAAGGACGAAGAGTAAAAAAAACTTATTTAGCATTAACTTCTGGCATACCGAGCAAGGATAGTGGAACAATAGACTATCCATTGGTGAAAAAATATGTTTCAGGTCAAGAAAAAGTGGTCGTTGATGAAAATTCACCTCAGAATGCCACTACGCATTTTTCAATTATAGCAAAATCCAAACACAATGTTGCTTATTTAAAATTACAACCAATTACCGGCAGAACCCATCAGTTACGTGCACATTTAGCTCATATAAATTGCCCTATTCTTGGTGACGGTAAATATGGTGGTAAAAAAGCTTTTATTGATGGGATAGCAAATAAAATTCACCTTCATTCGCATTCTTTATCTTTAAAACTGCCAAACAATAAAGAAATCACTATCACCGCTCCTATCACTAAACACATCGAAAAATCCATTGAAGCGCTATTTTTCGACTGAAACGATTTCACCAATCAACTTTTCTGTCTTTGGCTTTAATTTGAAGCACAGATATTAGGCTAATTAATGCGCAGGCAGTAAGATAAATGCCTGCTGCAAGTTTTGTTTCGGTTTTTTCTATAAGCCACATGCATATGTATGGAGAAAGGCCACCAAAAATTCCTGCAGATATATTATTTGCTAAGCTTACGCCAGTGCATCTTACTTTTGTTGGAAACAGTTCACAAATAACAGAACCATATATTCCAAAAGATGCACCTACTGGTATAGTAATCAATAAGTAAGTTATTATTACGACATAGTGGTTAACGGAAGATAATAATGGTAATACACATGTACCAATCAGAGATAGCATAATCAGTACAGGAATCATTACGCGTTTTCTTCCAACTTTATCAGATAAAATTGCAAAAAGTACCGCAGATGCTGCAAATACAACCTGTATTACTATCCTCATTAAATCTTTAACACTAATAGATAAAATAACTAGCTCTTTTATTGATATATTATAAAACATTATTGCTGCGTAGACAATTGCATTCTGAGCAATTCCCAGATTGATTGAAATAATAAGCGGTCTTTTATAGTTTCTTACTAGTTCTAACAATGGTGAATGTGCTAAATTATTAGCGTACTTATTAGTTTTATATGCTAAGCTTTCTTTTAATATGTACCTAGTTAAAAAACCTATTGTCCCCAAAAAAAAGCAAAAATAAAAAAGCAACTTCCATCCCCATATTTCATAGTTCTCACCTGTAACTCTTTTGCAGATAAATATCATTGTTATGCATAAGAGCGTTCCAAGGGCTCCGCTAAAGGGCTTCATACTTCCTAAGAAACCTAGATTTTTTTTATCTTTTGAATGCTCTATCGTAAATGCTGTATTAATGCTTGTTTCACCTCCTGCAGTTATTCCTTGCACTATTCTACAAAACACAAGCAATACAGGTGAAAGCAACCCTATTTCTTTATACCCAGGTATAATTCCCATAATTGTGGATGATATTGAAATTAATATTACTGAAGTAAGTAAAGTCTTTCTTCTGCCATACTTATCTCCCATATAACCAAAAATTACTGCACCAATTGGTCTAAACGCAAAACCAATTGCAAAAACACCAAGGAATTTGAGTGTACTCAAATAATGATCTTCTGATGGGAAAAAAACGTTGATGATTGTATCTGTTAATACTCCAAAAAGAGTGAGTTCATACCACACAATCATGTTACAGATCATGCCCGATAGTATTGCTTTTTGGATATTATTCATGGTCTTTCAATTTAACATAACCTAATATATCATTAACCGGTGCTCCTTGCTATAAAATTTTTCATTCAATAACCTTCAAGGATAATTCACGTAAATGCTTATCCTCCACCTTGGAAGGAGCACCCATTAGAACATCTTCACCTTGCTGGTTCATAGGAAAACAGATTACTTCACGAATATTTGGCTCATCAGCAAGCAGCATAACTATTCTATCAACTCCTGGTGCTATTCCACCATGAGGAGGAACACCAAATCTGAATGCACGTACAAGTGCACCGAATCTTGTATCAACTTCTCCCCGGCTATAACCTGCAATGGCAAAAGCTTTATACATGATATCCAGTTTGTTATTACGAATCGCCCCACTTGACAGTTCTATTCCATTGCAAACAAGATCATATTGGTAAGCAAGGATATCCAGTGGATTTTTGTCCTCTAAATCTTTCAGACCACCGTGTGGCATGGAGAATGGGTTATGAAAGAAATCGATTTTTTTACTTTTATCGTCATATACAAAATATGGAAAATCAATGATCCAACAAAACTTGAAGATATTATCATCTATAAGACTGAGTTCTGACCCTAAAAGAGTGCGTACTTTTCCTGCAATGTTTGCCGCCTCATTCTCTTTGTCAGAAGCAAAAAATACACTATCTCCTGGCTCTATGTTTGTTGCTTCTCTTATGTGGTTTAGCCTATTTTCATCAAGAAATTTAGCAATTGGGCCTTTCGCAGTTCCATCTTTATCAAACGTTATATATCCGAGACCCTTAGCACCGAATTCTTTTTGCGCATGTTCTATCTTTTTATCAAAGAAGCTGCGTGGTTCCTCTGCTGTTTTAGGTGCAGGGATGGCTCTCACTACCATACCACGCTCAATATTGCTTTTGAAAATATTGAACCCTGAATCACGAAAAATTTCTGTAACATCGCTGATTAATAGTGGATTGCGCAGATCTGGCTTATCAGAACCATATTTAAGCATTGCTTCTTTATATGTAATACGTGGAAAATCTTTATCAACAGACTTACGAGAAAATTTAGCAAACACTCTATATAAGGTAGACTCAATAATCTGAAAGATGTCTTCTTGAGTTACAAAAGACATTTCAAGATCTAGCTGATAAAACTCTCCCGGAGAACGGTCAGCCCTTGCGTCTTCATCACGAAAACACGGTGCAATTTGGAAATATTTATCAAACCCTGAAACCATGAGCAACTGTTTGAAAATCTGCGGAGCTTGTGGCAATGCATAGAACTTGCCAGGATTTAGCCTGCTTGGCACTAGGTAGTCGCGTGCTCCTTCAGGAGAGGAAGCAGTGAGTATTGGAGTTTGAATCTCTAAAAATCCTCGCTCTATCATGAGCTTGCGGAGCTCTGCAATAATTTGTGAGCGCAAAATAATATTGTTGCGGACTTTTTCACGTCTTAAGTCAAGAAATCGATATTTAAATCTCATGTTTTCTGGGTATTCTTGCTCGCCGGTAATGCTTGCCAATATACTTCTTTCTTCTTTTGCTATTTCTTCATCAAAGTGGAACTCAACTTCCGACTCAACGCGCAAATTGTTGACTATCACCTCGATTTCTCCGGTAGAAATAGAGCTGTTTACCGTATCTTCAGTTCTAGCTTCAACTATTCCTGTAACAGTAATTACACTCTCTAATTTTAAATTTGATATCTCATCAAAAAAGTCTTTGTCATTATTAAATACTAGCTGAGTGATTCCGTAGAAGTCTCTTAAATCAACAAAAATTAGGTTACCATGGTCGCGCTTACGATATAACCATCCAGAAAGGGTAACTTCCTTTTCTACGTCGTTCTTCCTCAGTTCATTGCACGTATGAGTTTTATAGCAGTTCATATTTGTTTTACTTCTAAATTCTTTAAGAAGTATAGAAATAAACCTTATTACATACAAGCCCGTTCGTCAGATATTTGCGCAATTTTCGAAATAGAGCAGTACTGCTTTTATATTGTCTTTACCCGCAAAAAAATTGCACAATTTCTATAATTATGGTATAATAGTAAGGGTATTTTTAATGAATTAGATACAGGAAATGCCACTTACACAGATCATATTATATAGCGTAACATTACTTGCTGTAGCTGCAGTATTTCTCTTTTTGAGAAAAATATACAAAAATCGCATTAGAAAAATCATATTTCCTAGAAAAGTTTTTAAAGAAGAGTGGGAAGAAGACAGAAAATTCAATGAATTATATCAAAAAAATAAGCAAAAAGAGTTGATGAAACAACAAGAAACGCTACGCGAGAAACAAAAAGATGTGCAAGTTTATAAAGAAGATCCAGAAATAGTTGACATAGCAAAACCGGTAGGTAAATGGACAAAGATGGTTATGATGGGTAATGGTTTAATGCAGCGTTTTGCACAATTGATACATAGAGAAGGCGGACAGAAAGGATTTTGGGAGCTGTTTGTTAAAGCTCAGGCTTCAACTCAAGGTAAACATAAGGGGAAGGGCAGATAATCCATGCTTGAATGTGAAAATTTATCCTGCGCTCGTAATAATAAGGTACTATTTAAGAATCTCAGTTTTAAAACTGAGCTAAAATCAAAGATTCTAATCACTGGTCCAAATGGTAGTGGTAAAACCAGCTTAATTAGAAGTTTATCTGGACTTTTACCACCGGTATCAGGCAATATAAGGCACTGCGGAAAAGATATATATGATGATCCAAAATCCTATATACCTTCTATGGTCTATATAGGCCATAAGAATGCCTGTAAAGATAGCTTAACTGTTGCTCAAAACGTAGAATTCTGGGCAGGAATACGAAATACTAGAGAATTGATTGTGGCAGCTATTTGTTGCTTGCAGTTGCAACCTGTACTTAATATTAGATATGGCGAACTTTCTGCAGGCTGGAAAAGGAGAGTTGCGCTTGCTCGCCTCTTGATTTCTAATGCAAACGTTTGGCTGATAGATGAACCATTTTGTAATCTTGATAGTGCAACGTGTGAATTAGTGCTGAACCTAATCTCAATACGCTCTGAGCAAAATGGTATAGTAATTATTACAGGGCATAGCTCTACAGAGCAATTGTGTGATTTTACAACGATTGATATACGTAATTTCAATAGACTTCTTGTATAGTTTTTGGCAACAACCGCTAGAAATAAAAAACTTGCTTGACAAACTCCGCCAGCCCCCTTATCATAAACACTGAAGCTATTTATTTATCTTCTCTGTACAGATTAAATGACAAAAAAACTCACGTATCTGGCGTCTCATGTTTAATTTTTTGCACTATGTGCACCTTATGTCTTTATCAAACTTCTACCTACATAAGCTGAAACGCGCTTATAAAGCGTTTAAAACATAAAAAAACGCCAACTTAAAAAATGGATAGTGAATAACTAGCTACCCTAGGGTTTCTTTTGCCTTTTTTTCTGTTTAGTAAATTTCTTAAACATTTATAGCTAAGGTTAGTTGCATTTAAAAGCAGCTGAGTCGCGGTTATTAAGCGTTTAGAATAAAAAAACGCCATACTTGAAAGTATAATGTAAGTAATTAGCCAACTACGGGGCTTCTTTTGCCTTTTTTTCTGTTTAGTAAATTTCTTAAATATTTATAGCTAAACGACAACCGTCATCCCGCTGCTTGTTAGCGGGATCTAGAGATACCGCGAATGAATCGCGGTATGACGTAGGACTGCTGTCATTCCAGTCTGGAATCCAAAAAAAAGGATGATGTCATCCGAGTAGCTTGACTACTTGGATCCAGTTTTCTTTACAAATTCACAAAAAGTGCTTCATTCTATAACGCAAAACCCATACTCACCAAACCCAATGCATTACTTGCAATTAAGTTTCTTGGATCCAAGTAGTCAAGCTACTCGGATGACACCCTTTTGGATGGAGACCAGTGTCAGCTACTTTCATGACACCATTCTTTTTTCTGGATCCAAGTAGTCAGGGCACTAGGATGACAAGAGAAAGAGGCTACTGGGATGACAGCTACCCTGACAATCGTCATCCCACTACGTGTTAGCGGGATCTAGAGATACCACGGCGGTATGACGGTTCGCAGCGGTATAGTAACTCGTCATCCCGCTGCTTGTTAGCGGGATCTCTTGTTAGCGGCTGAGATACCGCGAATGAATCGCGGTATGACGGTGTAGATAGTATCCCGCTGCTTGTTAGCGGCTAAGGGATACCGCGAAGGGATACTGCGAATGAATCGCGGTATGACGGTTAATTATTCTGCGGCGGTATGACGTAGAGCTCGCGTTAGCTATACTTTTATACTCACCAACTCAGCTGGATCCAAGTAGTCAGCTACTTGGATGACAACCTGTTGAGGCTGCGCTTACACATTCCACTTTCTATGCTCACCAAACAAATTTGCTTACTCGCAGCAAAATTTTCTGGATCCAAGTAGTCAGCTACTCGGATGACATCTTTGTGTTTGAGGCAAAACCAGCTATAACATTTCTTCGCAAACAAATGTTCGTACAGTTGTGCGCGTGATGCTGGAATCTAGACAACAATTAGATCCTATTGTCAAGCAATAAGCTACATGTGCTATTTATTTAGTAGATTAAATATGAAGTTTAAAACTCTGCTATTGACTTCCTGTAGAACTAGTGAAAACCAAACTTGCTTAAAACCACTTAATTAGTTATAGTTATAAGTTTAGGTACAGTAAAATGACAGCTTTTGTCCCCTTGATTATTTTTTTAATCTTGTATCTTGGAAGTGGTGCTTATTTTTCTTTTATCGGAACTGATAATCCACTTCATCAGGTTTCACCAGTAATATGCTTGTTACCAGCACTATTTTTTGCTGTCTCACGTGGTACAAATAAAACTCAGCATAACATCGATACTGTTATCAAGGGCATGGGTGACAAAAACACCCTTACTATGTGTTTAATTTTTTTATTTTCTGGAGCATTTTCTGCAGTTACTCAATCAATTGGTAGCGCAGACACTGTTGCTAATTTAATTCTTAATTTCCTTCCAGCAAGATTACTGCTGCCTGGAGTATTTTTGGCTTCTGCTTTTATTTCAACTGCAATTGGCACATCTATGGGAGTTGTTGCGCTGATGGTACCTATAGCTGTTAATCTGGCAAAAAGTGGAGCTTTTGGTCTCGAAATAGGAACTGCAACTGTAGTAGGTGGTGCCGTGTTTGGCGATAACCTTTCGATGATATCTGATACCACCATTGCATCTGTTTCTTCACAGGAAGCTTCAGCAAAAGATAAACTTAAAATGAACTCTAAAGTTGCACTTATTGCCAGCATTATAACACTCATCTACCTAGCAGTTGCCTCAAATAGTACAAAAATTATTTCTATATCAAATTTAGATTATTATTCTATAATAAAAATTATTCCTTACATTTCTTTAATAATCATGGGGCTGCTTGAAGTCGCCACTTTAGTAACAATAACTATAAACATAATTATTGCTGGTGTGCTAGGAATAACTTTTTTTGACTATGCTATCATTCAATTTCCTCATGACGTGTATGACGGTTTCAAAAAAGTAAACGAAATAGTGATATTTGCTCTATTTATCGGTGGATTGAGCCATATAATGTACAAGCAAGGTCAAAAAGCGTTGCATAAACTCATCGATGAAAGCAATATCACAAAAACTAAAGCTGAATTTGTGATAGCAGGAATTGCGTCTATGTTTACTACCTTAGTTGCCAATAATACCATTGCTATTTTACTAAGTGGTGGCATTGCAAAAAGGCTTGCACAAAAACACAGTATTGCGCCACATCGCAGCGCATACTTATTAGATGTTTTTGCTTGTGCTACAAAAGGTATCTTACCTTATGGTTCCCAACTATTGCTAGCAGGTAGCATCGCCTCTGTATCACCTATTTCTTTATTAACACAGGTATATTATTGCTTTATTCTAGCGGCAGTTACAATAGGCGAAATAATCATCAACAGCAGAAAAGAGAAACATTGTGCGGCTGCAACTTAGAGTTTCTCTTTTTTTACCCATAAGGAACGGAATTACTTGACACCCTTCGCCAACCCCCTTATCATGAAACTGAAGCTATTTATTTATCTTCGCAATCTGTGCAGGTTAATGACAAAAAACTTAGGGTATTTGGCGTCTCATGTTTAATTTTTCGCACTACGTGCATCGCATGTCTTTAAAAATTTTTAGGTTTTTATCTATATAAGCCGAAACGCGCTTACAAAGCGTTTAAGACAGCAAAAAACGTCAAATTGACAAGGGAGAATTTGAATGCTAGCTACTACGGGGTTTCTTTGCCTTTTTTCCTGCTTAGTAAATTTCTTAAACACTTGCGGTGTAGGTTAGTTGCAAGTTAAAAGCAGCTAAATCGCTCTTAATCAAGCGTTTTAGAATAAAAAAAACGCCGGTATTTTAGTACATGGTAAATAGCCAACCACCACGGGGCTTCTTTTGCCTTTTTTTTATTTGGTAAATTTCTTAAACATTTATAGTTACAATTTAAGAGCCCGTAAAGGGTGTCATTCCAGTGCCCCTGTGATGTATTCCAGTGCTTGACACTGGAATACAGTTTTCCATATAATCTCATCGAAAATGTTGTAACCACTTTCCATGCTAGTTTGCTTGTGAACAAGCAAACTTTTCTGGATCCCAGTGTCTGGGCACTGGGATGACAAGAGAAGGTACTAGCCTGACACCCTGACAACCGTCATCCCGCTGCTTGTTAGCGGGATCTATGCTAATGCCCTTTTATTCTTTCAATTATGTTATTTCCATTTAAATCTGTCTGTTCCGCAACTTCAGTGAATACAGTTGAATACTCCCTAAAACTGATCGTCATAACTTTACCCTACTTTGAATAATATTTTGATCATTACATATTGTAACAAAAAAAAATCAACTCATTTCTTCTAACGGCTCTATATTAAAGATAGAAAGTCCAGAAGCAATGACGTGTGCTAAGGCTTGGACAAGTTCCAGCGGTGAGATCTTTCTTATATTTTTAATTGTGTAATCTCCTGTGTTTGTAAATGTTTTTTCTATGCCCCACTGCAGTAATAAGTACTCTGCACTCTGAATGATTTATGCTGTAAATTATACAGTAGTTGCTAACCCTTATCCTATATTGCCCTCTAAAGCTATGACATAAAGGCTTTCCTAGATTAAAAGGATCAACTGTAAGGCGTTTCTTTATGGCCTCCTGAACCATTAATTTAATCTTTGCCGGAAGAGCTGGAATTTCTTTTTCAATAACATTTTTTAAGAATTTTATAGTGTAAGTTTTATTTCCAGATGTTTTCATCATCCTCTACTTCTTCTTCACCTTCAGAGAGGCGATCGTCAGCTATTTTGGATAGCTCTACATCTTCTTCGAACTCTTCTTCCACTAAATCTACTAAAACTTCAGGAATAGTTTTATTTTGAGTCTCTGCCATTTCTGTAAGATACTGAGCCAATTTACTGTCAAAACTTACATTAACATTGAGCTTTTTTTGACTGTGAGCCATATATTAACCAGAAAATACTACTATAAACTATAACATTTTTACTTAATTTTGTCAACTTCTCTATTCGTTGAAAAAACAATCTTGCATAAAAAAATCAACTCATCTCTTCCAAAGGCTCTATATTGAAGATAGAAAGTCCAGAAGCGATGACGTGTGCTAAGGCCTGCACGAGAAACATTCTTGCAGCGGTGAGGTTTAAGTTGTCTTCCAGTATGAAACGCATGTTTAAATCACTCTTGCCATACCCCCATAAAACGTGAAACGCTTCTGCAACTTCAAGTAAGTAGAAAGTAATTCTGTGTGGCTCACAAAGCCTTGCTGCAATTTCTACCACATCTGGCCACTTTGCTAAGGTTTTTATGAGGAAGAGCTCTCCACCTGTCCTTAAAAGTGAAGGATCTGCTGTTGGGAGCTCTTTTGGAGCATTACGCATTAACGAATGAGCACGAGCATGCGCATATTGCACGTAAAAAATAGGGTTGTCTTTTGACTGTTCTTTAACTTTAGCAAAATCAAAGTCCAAGACCATATCATTCTTGCGTGTTAGCATTATAAAACGAGTTATGTCCCTGCCAACTTCTTCCACTACATCTCTTGCTGTTAGGAAGTTTCCTGATCTTTTGGACATCTTAACAGGTTTGCCGTTCTCGAAAAAATTCACAATATTATGCAGTTTTACCTCTATTTTTGCTTGATCATCACTGAGCGCAGAGACGACTGCTTTGAGTCTTTTGACATAACCGCCGTGGTCACTACCAAGCTCTACGATCATATTGTTAAAACCACGCGATATCTTATCAAAATGGTAAGCAATATCCGAGGCAAAATAAGTCCAACTGCCGTCCTCTTTTTTCAGTGCGCGGTCAACATCATCGCCAAATTTTGTAGAGCGAAATAACATTTCTTTTCTGGAAGTCCAATTTTCACTTTCTTTGCCTTTTGGTTTCTCCAAGTACCCTTCATACACTAGACCCTTGTCAGACAATATCTTTATACTCTCTTCAATTTTGCCACTTTTTTGTAGCTCATACTCTGAAGTAAAAACATCATGACTTACTCCAAGTAAGTTCATGTCTTCCTTTATGATTTCTAAGATAGAACTTAAAGTATAGTCTCTAATCACTTGATTATCTTGCTTTTCTAGAAGCTCTGCGCCATATTTTTTGGCCAGCCCAGTCCCTATTGGTTTTAAATATTCACCTGGGTATAAACCTTTTTCGATGCTGATTTTTTCTCCCAGAGCTTCTTTGTACCGCAGATATACTGACTTTATTAGTGTATCTATCTGCGCTCCAGCATCATTAATATAGTATTCCTTAGTAACTTTATAACCAACTTTTTTCAATAAATTTGCCAGAACGTCACCAAATACTGCCCCTCTTGCATGACCAATATGCAGTGGACCAGTTGGATTTGCAGATACAAATTCAACATTAATGGCCTGATTGTTCCCTATATCTAGGGTGCCAAACTCTGTTTTTAGCTCATTTATTTGTTTTAAAATTCCATGCCACACTTCTATTTTTAAGTGCATGTTGATGAAACCAGAGCCTGCTATTTCCACTTTTGCAACTTCATCAAAAAGTTCAAATTCTTTGGCTAAAACCTCTGCAATTTCAATGGGATTCTTCTTTTCATGCTTTGCAAGCACCATAGCAACATTTGTGTAAATGTCTCCATGGACTCTATTGCTTGGAGGCTCTATGATAAAGTTTGCTGCACTTGTGCTTATAACACCCCTTTGTTTCAACTCATTCAATTTACTAAAGATTAGAGAAGAAATCTGCTTAAAAATGTTCATTCACTATATTGCTATAAAATCTATAGCAGTATAGTGAATAAGTGGGACTAGTTGAAGGTTTATCTTAACTATTTTATCTTCCTGGATCAGAGTTTATATTAAGTCGTTGCCGTAACCATGGTAAGAGAAAGCCATACCTTCGCTGTAACCATCATTACCAGCATCAGGCTCTTCAACATCATCAGTTACTACCTGATCTTCAGTTGTGATTTTATCCTTGATCGTCTCGTCTACACCCTCATCACTATAAGAAAATTTGTTAGTATATGAATAGCGATTATTGATTTTATCACTATAGTTATGTTTTAACATAGAGACCTCCTATACAGTCAAAATTGGAATTACATTAAGATAGAACAAGCTATGAATATAACGTGAATGAAAGAAACTACAGATCACGAAATTTCCGGATAACTATGGAACCATTATAAAATAATAAAATTAAAAATTTAATAATTTTAATTATAAATCTAGCATATCAACTAACGGTATGATTTAAATTTTCTTTCAATTCCACTGTATCTTCGCCAGTTTTGCATATAGCCCGTCTTTACTTATTAGAGAGTCATGAGTGCCTACTTCTTCTACTTTTCCATGATTAATTACTATAATCTTGTCAGTCTTGAGTGCGGTTGATAGCCTGTGTGTAATTACGATTGTTGTTCTGTTTTGCATTAACTTGCTCAATGCTTTTTGCACGAGGTTCTCACTTTTGTAATCAAGGGCAGAGGTTGCTTCATCCAGTATTAAAACCTGAGGATTGTTGAGTATGGCCCTTGCTATTACAATACGTTGTTTTTGTCCTTCAGAAAGTTTTAATCCTCTTTTTCCTACAAATGTATCAAATTTATCAGGCAGCTTATCAATAAATTCCATCGCATAAGCGCTGATGGCTGCTTGCTTCACTTCCTCATATTCGGCACCTGGTTTGCCATATAGTATATTTTCCATTATTGAGCAAGAGAATATCATGTGATCTTGTGGCACTAAGCCAAACAACGATCTGAGGTCATTTAGCGCAATTGACTTAATATTGTGCCCATCGATAGTAATGCTACCTTTGTTTGGATCATGAAAACGGAGCAGAAGCTTTAAAATGGTGCTTTTACCACTGCCAGATGGTCCAACAATTGATACTGCTTGACCTGCCTCTATAGAAAATGATACGTTATTTAACGCTGGCTTATCAGACTGAGATTCATAAAAAAATGTTACGCCATTAAACGAAATTCCCTTTTGAACACTACAAATTTTTATAGGATCATCGGGATCTGCTATAGAGCTTTTCATATTTTTAAATTCAAATAAACGCTCTACTATTCCAAGACCTCGTTGTAAATCACTGATATTATCGCTCAAATTATTTATAGCTCCTGCCGCAAGCGCTGAATAAAACACAAATGAGGAGAGTTCTCCAATAGTTATATTATTGCTTAAGACTTCTTTAATACCAAAAAAGAGCAAAACAACTAGTGAACCTATCACACACGTGATAACTAGAGTTACTAAAATAGCACGCAAGAGTACTAATTTTACGTATGATTTTGATACTGAGTTTAAATGTTCCTTAAAACGGATTTTTTCGTTTTCCTCGAGTACAAACGATTTGATAGTCACTATAGATCTAAAATTTTCCTCACTAAATGACGCAAGCTCACTTAATTTATCCTGGGCAAAGCGTGCATGGCTACGCACTTTTTTTCCAAGTGAGGTCATGATAATGAGTAGTATAGGTATTATTGCGGCTGCATACGCAGTTAGTTGTATATTTGTATACAATAACATAGCAACACTACCAATCAGAATCACAAAATTTCGTAATATGGTTAGTAAGCTGCTGTTTATTATTGATTGCAGCACAGAGGTATCAGTAATTAACGCTGAGATAACATCTTGTACGCCTGTGTTCTCAAAGAAACTTGGTTGCAAGTTAGTGATACTGCTATATAAGTCATATCTGATTCTTGCGATAACTTTCTCGCTGCCAATGCCAATGAAATATAACCGAGTAAATGCAGTGAGAGAAATGGCTAAAACTATAAGTATTGCAACTAATAGTTTGGTAGTAAAATCGTGCTCTGTGCCAGAATCAATTATATTGCTTAAGCCTCTGCCAAAGAGGAGGATCGTTAAGGCTGAAAATAAAACTGCAATAAAAGCTATGACAAAATAGGATAGATTAGGCTTTATATAGTAAAATAACTGCCTAATATTAGATCGCATCGTATTTTAAAGTTTCTAAAGTTAAGTATATAGATTCTAGTTTCAGGGGAAAGGGGAAAGGTGTAGTATGAAGCAATTTAGGTTCTGCAGCTGTTATAGTCCACCAAGAAAGGGTAGTAGCCCGCAGAAACGAAAAACTTGCTTGACAAACTCCGCCAGTCCTCTTATCATGGTATTGAAGGTATTCAGTTATCTTCATCTGTGCAGATTAAACAGCAAGAAAACAACGTAGTTGGCGTCTTATTTTTAATTTTTTGCACTATGTGCACCTTATGTCTTCACAACATTTCTAGGTTTTTACCTATATAAGCTGAAACGCGCTTATAAGTCGTTTAAGACAGTATAGTACGCCAATTTGCAGGATTAGAGAGTGACAACTAGCTAACACGGGGTTTCTTTTGCCTTTTTTTCTGCTTAGTAAATTTCTTAAACATTTAAACTAAGGTGAGTTGCATTTAAAAGCAGCTAAATTGCAGTGTTTAAGACTTAAAAAACGCCAATACTGAAAATAGACAATGACTAGGGCTTCTTTTGCCTTTTTTTTCGTTTGGTAAATTTCTTAAGTATTTATGGCTAAACGACAATCGTCATCCCGCTACATGTTAGCGGGATCTATGTTAAGGTATGACGGTTAAGTAAGGGATCTATGTTAAGAGATACCGCGGCGGTATGACGGTTCGTGGCGGCGTGACGATAAGCTCGTCATCCCGCTACGTGTTAGCGCCGCGGCGGTATAGCTATACTTAAAAATATGGTTGAATAGTTGTTAATAATAGTGTATAATTATTAATCTTTTCTCAGTATTTTTACTATGGCTCTTTCTAAATTTCTCGATCCAAAGTTAGATTTAACATTTAAGAAAATCTTTGGCACTGAAAAAAATAAGAATATTCTTATCCATTTTTTAAACGATATTTTAGGATGTACTGAAGTCAACACTATACAAGAAGTAGAATTCTTAAGCACCATTATGGACCCTGAAATTGCTTCTGATAAACAAAGCATTGTTGATGTTCTTTGCAGGGATTCTAGTGGAAACAGGTATATAATTGAGATGCAGCTCACTCGTGATAAAGGCTTTGAAAAACGCGCACAACTTTATGCTGCTAAGGCTTACTCAAGACAAGCTGATAAATCTGGTAAATACGTTGATTTAAAGAAGATTTTCTTTATCGCGATTTCAAATTGTACCTTATTCCCTGATAAGCTTGACTATATATCTAGCCATACCATAAGAGATGAAAAAACCAATGAGCATGACTTAAAAGATTTTCAATTTATCTTCATAGAGCTGCCAAAATTTCCTAAGAGTAGAGAAGAACAACTAGAAAGTGTAGTAGACCGTTGGCTATTTTTTTTCAAATATGCAGATGAAACAACGGACGAAGATCTCAGAAAAATTGCGGAAAAATCACCAATAATAAAGCTAGCATATGATGAATTAGATAAGTTTCACTGGAATGAAAAAGATCTAGTAGCTTATGAAGAAAGAATAATGGATCTGCGCAAAGAAGAAGCCATTCTTGAATATAGACTTGATCTTGCTAAAGAGGAAGGTAGAAAAGAGAGGGAAATTGAAGTCGCAAAGAATCTACTTAAAGCAGGTGTTTCTTTTAATATTATAGCTCAAACTACTGGTCTTTCTATGAGTGAGATCAAAGAATTGCAGAATTAAGTGTGAATGGTTACGAAAAATATAAGTTTTTGCGATAAACGACATAGTGATGTATTTGTTGTTCAGCATGTCAGTGGAATATTTTCTGGTATCTGTTCAGATGCATGGCTAATGCTGAAACAAAAATTCCAGTGCTCCTTTTTTTGTCATCCCAGTCTGGGATCCAGATTGGGCACTAAGTTGGTAAACACGAAAGCGCTTTACAACGTTTTTGATGGAACTGTGCAAAAGGACTGGATACCAGTGTCAGCTACTTGCATGACACCCATTTGTTCCTATAGTTGCTTTTCTCGTCTACCTTATTTTGCCACTCATCTGAACAGATACCCATTTTGGAGGGATACCAATAATAGTTGTGAGCGGTACAAGTTTAGTCCATATACCTTCCAAGCATAACACGCTCACGAAACTTTAATGCGATAGCTTGGTTTCTACTGAAAGACAGCATTATGCCAAGTGCGATGCTCGAAGATAAAAGAGAAGAACCACCATAGCTAAGTAACGGCAGGGTTATGCCGGTGGTTGGAAAAACACTCAATGTTACCCCTATGTTTATTATGAATTGTGTGATGAATTGAATTGAGATACCGAGAATCACCAACAGATTAAATAATTCATTTTCCCTATATGCAATGTAAAGCAAGCGGGCGGAAATGATGCCAAATAACATCAATGTGGCTAAGCACGTAATCAAACCAAATTCTTCTGCTAAAACAGAAAACACAAAATCTGTATGGCAATCAGGAAGAGAGGCTTTTACGCTACCTTCACCAGGCCCAACTCCAGTTAATTGACCTCTTTTGAATGCTTCTAATGATTTTGTGACTTGAAAGTTATCGCGCTGCGTAAAAAAGACAAAATTGTAAATCCTTTGCTTTATATGCGGGAGGCATAAGTAAGCTATTGTAGTTCCAGTTGTGGCCATTCCTATTATGCATAGAAAGTATAAAAATGGTATACATGCAATAAACATTTGACCGATAAAAGAATATGTTAAAAGCATAGACATACTGAAATCAGGTTGCAAAAGTAACAACACAAAAACTAACAGAAATATTATGATTGATATGTGTATTTTAAACTTCATTTCGCTGGCCAAGATACTAGCTATAACAACAGAAAAAAATGGCCTTACGAACTCAGATGGTTGAACAGAAATTTTGACAATATGTAACCATCGTTTCGCACCTTTTACCTCTATACCAAGTATTATCGCAATTGCTACTAGAATAGTAAATAAAATGAAACCTGCGAACGAGAGGTTAAGTATAGTTCTTGTGTTGAGAAAAGAAAATGTTACCAAGGTAATTAGTGACAGGACTATATAAATTGTGTGACGCCGTATAAAATAATCTTGTGGTAAAGAAAGACGCTGCGCAATTACAGGGCTTGCTGAATAAACAAGAATGAAGCTTATAGTGAGCAAAAAAAACACTGGAAGGATGAGATAATAATCCAGCGTTCTATACCAGAGTTTAATATTCATTTTGTTCCAATGTGTAATGCCACTATTCCATAGCTCATATTATGAAACTCAACATTCTTAAAGCCTACCTCTTCAATTTCCATTTTAAAATCAGCCTGAGTTGGAAATTCTCTGATGCTCTTCACTAAATATTCATAAGAACTCTTGTCTTTAGCAACTATGCTGCCAATTTTAGGAATTACTTTAAATGAATATAAGTCATAAAGTTTGGTAAATATCTCATTTTGATAGTGCATAGGGGCAAATTCTAAGCAGATAAATTTCCCATGTGGTTTTAATACCCTGTGCGCCTCATTTAAAGCCTTCTTGCGGTCAGAAACATTTCGAATGCCAAAAGCTATTGTGCAATAATCAAATTCGGAGTCTTCAAATGGTAAACTTTCTGCACTTGCACATACCCAATCAAAATTAATTTGGTTTGAATTTATAGCTTTATCACGTCCTCTGCTTAGCATGTTTTGATTTATATCGCATACTGTAACCTTAGCACTTGGCTCTTTTCTTACTATTCTTATTGCTATATCTCCAGTTCCTCCAGCAACATCTAAAACCTTAGAGTTTTTTGTAAAATGCACACTATTTACCATCCTATCTTTCCATAATCTGTGCATTCCGAGGCTCATTATATCATTCATGGTGTCGTAGCGACTTGCCACGGAATCGAATACCTCTTTAACTAATTGCGATTTCTTCTTGATTTTTATAGTAGACATTACGTAAAAACTCCTTTATAATTAGTAAAAATTAATTTGAATTAACACAAATGTCAACGACAAGCCTTGAGCCTGTTAAAATCTTCTTCAGCGTGGTATGATGACCGAGTTAGTGGGCTTGATGCAACCACTAGGAACCCTTTGGAGTAAGCGATATATTTATAATGCTCAAATTCCTCTGGGGTAACATACCTATCAAGTTTTGCATGTTTTGGAGTTGGTTGTAGATATTGACCAATTGTAATAAAATCAACCTCAGCACTGCGCAAATCGTCCATAACCTGCAGTATTTCCTCTTTTGTTTCTCCAAGACCAACCATAAGCCCTGACTTTGTGAAAACTTTAGGATTAATCTGCTTTACCATCTTCAGTAAATATAGTGAATGAAAATAGCGAGCTCGTGGTCTTATTTTTGCATACAATCTCGGCACTGTTTCAATATTGTGGTTATAGACATCAGGTGATGCAACAGCGATTGCTTCAAATGCTCCTTTCTTATTTAAAAAATCAGGAGTTAAAATCTCTATTGTTGTTTCTGAAGTTATCTTTCTAATTTCTTCTATGCACTGTATAAACTGATTTGCGCCACCATCTGGCAAATCATCACGATCAACGGAAGTAATGACAACATGTTTTAAGTTTAACTTTTTTATCGCTTTTGCTAAATTTTCTGGCTCATGAGGGTCTAGTTTATCAGGAATGCCAGTTGCAACGTTGCAAAATGCACAAGCACGAGTGCAAACAGAACCAAGAATCATCACAGTAGCATGACGTTTATTCCAACATTCACCAATATTTGGACATGCAGCCTCTTCGCACACTGTATGCAAGTTATGCAGTTTAACGATGTTTAAGGTCTCATTGAATACTTCACCGGTCGGAGCTTTTGCTCTGAGCCATGGAGGCTTACTATGCATCTGAAACTGCTAACTCTACCTCTTGCTTTACTAAAACTTTTTTCAACCTTCTTTTTATCTTCTGCGCTTTCTCACTTAGTTTAATCGTTCTTGTGTTGAGCAAAAAAGCATCTAAATCACCTTTGTAATCTATAGTTCTCAAAGTTCTTGTTGCCACACGAAATCTAAACTTTTTATTCAATATATCACTTGTTAACGTAACCTTATGTAAATTTAAAAGAAAGGTACGCTTTGTTTTACGATTCGAATGTGATACCTTATTACCAAAAGATTTTTTTCTATTTGTTAATTCACAAACTCTACTCACTTCAATATACCAAATTATTCTATGTACTTAGATTACCTTATATAGTCAAATAGTCAATACTCTCTTGCTTAATTTTTATACCATATACTGCTTTATAACCAAAAAATATCGTAATTTTTTCTATTATAAGAGAAATCATATGCTGAATTTCCAATGCTTTGCTGCCATTTGTTACTACCAGATGCAACACACCCGAATTTATATTCTGTGCATATGAGATCTTTTTCGGTTTTGTACACTCTGCTATTTCTTTCCCTACTATATTTCGCCAGTTTAAAATAAGACGTATTTCATTTTTGCTAATCTTATTTTTCATGCATTTTAATGCATAGTTTTCTATTATAGACTTTAATTTTTTTGGACCGCTACGTTTGAGCATTTTTCTGTTTTTTTAGTAGGTAGATAATATAAAAGTATACATATAACTTGAGATTTTGTCATTACTGCTACATGTTTGTGAGATACCGTGACGGTATGACCATAATCGTCACTCCGCAACGCATATTGCATAGTCGTCATTCCGCCGCGGAATCTAGCCCTGGTCACGCTACTTAGATGACAACCTTCTAACTGCTTTACAAACCTCTAGCCTCACACCGTAAAAGCAGTATTTTTATGCAAAACTTATCTCAACGTAGCACTTGTCAAGATCGTTCCATTCAAAAATTTTTGTTTTGCCTCATAATTAACCTTATAGCTGTTTTAATTGTAATTAGTTAAATTATTATTAACTTGCCAGGCTAGATCCAAAAAATAGCATAATCAATATGCAAATTGTAATAGAAATCACGTTTGCGTATGGTTTATTGCTATGCGGTTAATCTTTCCTCAATCCAAGCTGCTTGAATAGCTTCGAGTATTTTTTCGTTACAGCGTTTTTCATCATCATCAAATTCCTCTAAACTCAAGACCTTTTTTTTAAGCTCAGTGAATCTGATACTAATTATATTCTCATTTGGAAATTTTTCCTCCAGAGCTTCCACAATATCTTCTATATCAAGCCATTTCATACTTTTTTGTATTTATCTGCTAAGTTAAATTGGTGCCCATGGGGAGACTTGAACTCCCAAGGTCGCAAAACCCACGGATTTTAAGTCCGCTGCGTCTACCGATTCCGCCACACGGGCTTTTTTTATCTATCTAGAGTAAAACTCTACTACTAAATTGACTTCCATGTCTGCTGAATAAGGAACCTCAGAATATTGAGGTGACCTCAAATACTTCACTGAATGCTCTTTACTATCTGCTTCTAAATAATCCGGAGCCTTGCGCTCTTGTTTTTGTTCAGCCTCTACTACTACAGGGATTTTTGCTGCCCTTTCTCTTATTTTTATTATATCACCTGGCTTCACTCGATAACTCGATATGTTAACCACCTTATCATTAACTGTAACGTGCTTGTGAGATATGAGCTGCTTTGCTGAGTAAATTGTTGGAACAAGACCAGAGTGGTATAAAACAGAACTTAATCTCGATTCTAAGATACCGATAAAATTATCAGCCGTATAACCCTTTCTGTTATAAGCATCTAAAAATGTACGTCTGAGCTGCTTACTTGAAATCGCATAGTAAAACTTAAATTTCTTATGCGCAGCAAACTGCTTACCAAAGTCGGATAACTTCTTGAATCCAAGAATACCATGTTGACCTGGAGGGTATTTCCTTTTGTTTACTGGGTCTTTAGCTCTACCCCATAAATTTACACCAAGTCTACGGCTAATCCTATACTTTCTAGTGATAACAGTTGTCATATAAAAACTCTCACGATTCAACTCTAGATTATTAAGGATTTTAGCACTCAGTGTCAACTTGTTTTTGCTGGTATAATCTTTTATACTTCATTTTTAAGTTTTTCTATTAACACATGAATCATTCACATTTAAAATCTATGGCAAACGCCATCCGTTTTTTATCAATTGATGCAGTACAAAAAGCAAACTCTGGACACCCAGGTATGCCACTTGGCATGGCAGATGTTGCAACTGTTTTGTTTGCTAAATATCTGAATCATAATCCTGATGATTCTAAATGGTTCAATAGAGATCGCTTTGTTTTATCAAACGGCCATGGGTCAATGTTACTATACTCAATATTATATTTGACAGGTTATATTAGCATAGATGAGCTAAAAAACTTCAGGCAAATGAGATCCAAGACCCCAGGTCATCCAGAGTTTGGCTTGACTTCCGGGGTAGAGGCAACGACAGGCCCTTTAGGGCAGGGGTTTGCCGCTGCTGTTGGCATGGCACTTGCTGAATCGATTCTTAAAGAACAATTTGGAGATAGCTTAATTAATCACTACACTTACGTGATGCTAGGGGATGGCTGTCTTATGGAAGGAATAAGCCATGAAGCAGCATCACTTGCTGGGCATCTTAAATTGAATAAGCTTATAGCTCTTTTTGATGATAATGATATTTCTATAGATGGCGCTACTTGCCTTTCCTGTTCTGACGATGTAGAGAAACGCTTCTTAGCGTATGGATGGAATGTTGACAAAATTGATGGCCATGATTTTGATGCCATATCCCTTGCAATAGAGCAAGCAAAAAAGTCTGATAAACCTACAATGATCTGCTGCAAAACTATTATCGGAAAATTTTCAAGCCGTGCTGGCACATCCTCTGCTCACAGTGGTGCTTTTTCGGAGGAAGACATAAAACAGATGAGAGAGAAATTAAACTGGAATTATGAACCATTCCATGTACCAGAAGATGTGAAAAATGCCTGGAAGAAAACTGTTGAGAGAGCAAAACAAAACTACACGATGTCATTCCAGCGCGTGACCAGGAAAGAAGAAAAAGAATGGATCCCAGTGTCAAGCACTGGGATGACAGAAGAGAATGCTGGGATGACAGGGTATCATGCAGAACTTCAAAGACGGTTAGATAAACATCTACCAGATAATATCGCTGGTGTTTTAGCTGACCTGAAGAAACAAATATGTGAGCTAATGCCAAACGAAGCTACACGTTCTTCTTTCGGCATGGTAATGGAACTTTTAACACAACATATGCCGGAATTAATCGGCGGTTCTGCTGATCTTACCGGGTCAAATTGCACTAAATATAAGCACATGCAGGTAATAAATAGCAATAATTATAGTGGCTCTTATGTCCACTATGGAGTGAGAGAACACGCTATGGCAGCTTGTATGAATGGTATGGCACTTCACGGCGCGATTCTTCCTTATGGCGGCACTTTTTTGGTATTTTCTGACTATTGTCGTCCTGCTATACGTCTTTCAGCTCTGATGAAGCAGCAGGTTATGTATGTCATGACTCACGACTCAATTGGAGTGGGAGAAGATGGCCCAACTCATCAGCCAATAGAGCATTTAGCCTCTTTGCGTGCTATACCAAATCTATATGTTTTTAGGCCAGCCGATGCAGTTGAAACTCTGGAGTGTGTTAGCATTGCACTCGAAAAGAAAGAATCTCCAGCACTGTTTGCGCTCTCAAGGCAAAACGTAAGTTACATGCGCAAGTTCTACTCTGATATCGATCAATCTGCTAATTTATCGAAGTTTGGTGCATATATTTTGTGTGAATGTTCAAAAGAATTAAAAGTGACGATATTTGCTACGGGGTCCGAGGTTGAAATTGCAGTTGAAGCAAGGGAGAAATTGCAGGAAAAGGGTATAGGTACAAGGATTGTTTCTATGCCATGCTGGAGGCTTTTTGACGAGCAAAGCGATGAATATAAAGCGGCAATATTAAATAATGACAGCATTAAAGTTGCAATTGAAGCCGGAAGTGAAATGGGTTGGCATAAATACATAGGTTCAAACGGTATATTTATTGGCATGAAAAGCTTCGGAGAATCAGCACCTTATAAAACACTTTATGAGCATTTTAATATCAACGCTGATCATGTGGTAAAATGTGTGTGTGAGAAGTTAGGTTGCATTCAGTAAACCTCTTGCATAACCATATGAAAGCCCACTCTTCTTTGTCATTCCAGCGCGTGACGTTATTTCCATCCAAGATGGTGTCATTCCAGTGCTCCTTTTTTTGTCATCCCAGTGCGTGACACTGGGATCTAGCCTTTATTATTTGGTTGAAATTAAGTCTTCTGGATCCCAATGTCAGCTACTTTCATGACATCATCATAAAGTAAAATGAGATCCCAGTGCGTGACACTGGGATAACAGGAGAAGGAGGCTACTTAGAGAGGATGTCATTCCAGCACTTGACACTGGAATCCAGTTTTCCATCCAAGACGGTGTCATCCCAGTGCTTGACACTGGGATGACACCTTTTCCGGTAGAAGATCACTATCAAATCACATTGCTCTGGTCATTATGATCACCATTATTTTGTTCAACTGATTGATCGACCCCAGGTGAAGAAGAATCATCATAAGGTTGTGTGTCAGACTTTTCTTCGTCAGACCCAAACAACCATGAAAAAAAACCACCAAAAAATGATGCAATTAATGAAAAAGGCTTCATAAGTATACTAAACAAACTACCAAAAAAAGAGCTCGGCTGTTCTTCTGTTTGTGCAGGTTCTGTGGAAGCAACAGGACCTACATCGTTGTCTTGTACATCAGTTCCTCGTTCTGCATTGGTGGTGCTGGTTTTTTCCCCTTCTTTGCTATTATCTGATTGTAGTTCAGTATCATCACCTACTCGTTTTTCTTCCTCTTGACCCCCTTCACTATCTGTCGATGATCCACCCGCTGAACCATCATCAGATTTTTCTGCTGGTTGCAATAGAGTTTTTATTCCTTCATCAGTGGCTAATTTGAAAGGAGTGTTTCCATGTTTATCTTCTATATTAACATCGATTCCATCTTTTCCCAATAGGGCTTCTACTGCCTCTTTATGGCCCTTTACAACGGCCCAATGTAAAGGAGTCTGTTCTGCAAGTTTATCTTTTATATTAACATCGATTCCTTCTGCTCCCAGTAGAGCGTTCAATACATTTATATCTATGTTGTCCTTTTTAGCAGCCAAATGCAAAGGAGTCCTGTCATCTTTATCTTGTGCATTAACATTGATTTCTTTTGCTCCCAGTAGAGCGTTCAATACATTTATATCTATGTTGTCCTTTTTAAGAACAGAATGTAAAGGAGTATCTTTATTCTTATCTGCTAAATTAACATCAATTCCCTCTTTTCTAAGTAGAGCGTTCAATACATTTATATCTATGTTGCCCTTTTTAAGAACAGAATGTAAAGGAGTATCTTTATTCTTATCTGCTAAATTAACATCGATTCCATCTTTTCCCAATAGGGCTTCTACTACCTCTTCATGGCTATTTTTAGCAGCACAATGTAGAGGAGTCTTTCCATCTTGATCTGTTGCATTAACACTTGCTCCTTGATTTATTAGATCGTTTACTGTATCGATATCACCTCTTCCAGCAGCCTTAAGTAATTCATCTGTGTTTTGTAATAGAGTTCGTATGTCTTGAGTAGTGGCTAAATCTAAAGGAGTGTCTCCATTTTCATCTTCTGCATCAACATTTGCCCCTTTGTCCAATAGAGCTTCTACTACCTCTTTATGGCCCTTTTCAGCAGCCCAATGTAGAGGAGTCTCTTTCTGCTGATTTGTTGCATTAACATCGATTCCTTTTACTTGCAGTAGGGCTTCTACTACCTCTTTATGGCCCCATACAGCAGCAATATGTAAAGGAGTCCTTTTCGACCAATCTGTTGCATTAACATTGATCCCTTTTACTTGCAGTAGGGCGTCTACTACATCTTTATGGCCCTTTTCAGCAGCCAAATGTAAAGGAGCCCTATCTCCATCTTGTGCATTAACATCGATTTCTTTTGCTCCCAGTAGAGCGTTCAATACATTTATGTCTATATTGCCCTTTTTAAGGACCAAATGTAAAGGAGTTTCGCCATATTCATCTTGTGCATTAACGTTGATTCCTTCTGCTCCCAGTAGAGCGTTCAATACATTTATATCTATGTTGTCCTTTTTAAGAACAGAATGTAAAGGAGTATCTTTCTTGTTATTTGGTAAATTATAGCATTTCTCATAATAGTCCGAACAGGTCATAGGAAGGCAGAATCAACAGCATGACGAAAGGATTCGAATAGAGGAATGTTTTTCCTGGCTCTGTTTTTTATAGCAAACCAATGATGCTCAATTTTGTTGAAATCTGGAGAATAAGGCGGCAGATACAAAATTTCTGCACCAACCCCTTTAGCAAGCTCGATAATCTTATCAGACTTATGAAAAGTAGCATTGTCAAGAATGACAGTCTGTCCAGGTTCCAAGATCGGTGTCAAAAATTGCTCAAACCATCCATTAAAAACATCCATATTACAGTGGCCTTCAAAGGTTAACGGAACAACTATCTTTCTTCCACTTAAGGCTGCAACCATACTGATTCGTTGAGTTTTCTTTCCAGATTTTAAGGCATAAAACCGCTGTCCTTTCTGGCAATATCCGTAGGGGTAGTCTTCGGTGTTATCAATGCCAGACTCATCTATATACACTAAGTTTTTAGGTTCTTTTGTCGCTATAATTTTCAAAAATTCAGCACGTTTTTCTTCGTTTCTTTCCTTGTATCCATATGTCTTTTTTTGCGCGTAAATCCAATTTTTTTAAGGGCTCGATAGATCGTTTGGATACTAACGTTGTTCCAAAGTTTAGCCATTTCCGATAGAGTCTTTCCTCCGTGTTCTCTGGCAAATTTGGCAAAGGTATCCCAGTCGGTAATTTTGTGATTGTAACCCCCATTTCCAAGTTTTTTTGATTGAAAGTCTCCTGTTTCTTTTCTTCTTTGCTGCCACTCCCATAAAGTAGTTCGTCCAATCTTAAATCTTGCTGCCACTGTTTCTCTGCTTTCTCCTTCGTCTAGCGCTTCCATTGCTTTTTTTCTTAAATCATAACTATATGCTGCTGGCATTCAACCTCCTTATCATCATCTACCCTTATCCTATCACATCCGGACTTTTATGGAAAGAGCTATAACATTGATTCCATCTTTTCCCAATAGGGCGTCTACTACCTCTTTATGGTTCTTTACAGCAGCTAAATGTAAAGGAGTTTCTTGCAACCAATCTGTTGCATTAACATTGATCCCATTTACTTTCAGTAGGGCTTCTACTACCTCTTTATGGCTCTCTACAGCAGCCCAATGTAAAGGAGTCTTTTGCGACCAATCTGTTGCATTAACATTGATTCCATTTACTTTCAGTAGGGCGTCTACTACCTCTTTATGGCCCTTTTCAGCAGCCAAATGTAGAGGAGTCTTGTTATCTTGATCTTTTACATTAACCTTTGCTCCTTCACTTATTAGACTGTTTACTTCCTGAATATTACCGCTTTTAGCAACCTCAAGTAATTTAGCTGTGCTTTGTAATAGAGTTTTTATTTCTTCGTCAGTAGTTAAAACTAAGGGAGTGTTTCCCTCTTCATCTTCTGCATTAACATTTGCCCCTTTGTCCAATAGAGCTTCTACTACCTCTTTATGGCCCCATACAGCAGCAATATGTAAAGGAGTCTCTCCTTTATCATTTTCTACCTTAACATCTGCTCCTTTGTCCAATAGAGCTTCTACTACATCTTTATAGCCCTTTTCAGCAGCGAAGTGTAAAGGAGTCTCTCCTTTATCATTTTCTACATTAACATCTGCTCCTTCACTTATTAGACTTTTTACTTTCTCAATATTACCTTCTAGAGCAGCCTTACGTAATTCAGCATTTATATCTCTGTTTGAATTGCTCATCCCATACCTCCTGTAAAACTATATTGTTATGATAAAGTCGTTAATAATCTATGAGCTCTCACCCCCTGTAAAATTATATTATCATGATAAAGTCATTAATAACCCATGAGCTCTGGATCACGCAAATAATGGTTATTCCCTGTGTTTTTCAGTACATTTGAGCTGGCTGTACATAAGAATCGCAATTGTAGAGCATGCTATTGTTAATAGTAAATTTGGTAAAATACCATAGCGAAAAAATTTTCCTACTATATATATTCCAATAGCCCCAAACATCATATTGCAGAATGAGAGGACTGCACTACCAAGCCCTATACCTTTGATCGTTTCTAAAGCAGAAGTTACGTTATTGCTTATTATTAATGCAAGTCCGATATTGGCTGGAATCCAAACAGTTTGAAGAATTAATATATTTAACTTGTCCGCGAAATAAAAATATACCAATAAACTATCGGATATTATCGGTAACACCAAACCTATTATTAGCATTTTGCTAACCCCTACTTTTGGTACATACCTTCTATTAATTAAAGTTCCAATTATGTAAAATATGACTATGATCGATATGAGGTAGCCAAAATACTGTACTTCAATGCCCATCGATTCAAATATGAACGGTTAGTTAGCAATGTATGCCCAAAGCCACATGAAAGTTAATCCATGAATGGCTGAAAACCCAAGGAAACGATAATTTCTAAATATTGATATATATTGCTTGAAGATATTAGTAGTTATGTTAGTTATACTGGTTTCATTTTTATTTACAGTGAGTGTTTCTTGTAACTTAAAGTAGATAAAAATAAGTATAGCAATTGCTGCAAGTGATATAATAAAAAACAAAAATTTCCAACTATACCCATGTGAAATTATATAACTGCCCACCACTGGAGCTATTCCAGGTGAGAGTGCCACAACCATATTTAATTTTGAAATGACTCTCGAGTATTCACTACCCGAGTACATATCCCTTATTGCTGCATACCCAACAACACCTGCAACACCAGCCCCTGTTCCTTGTATGAAGCGAATTAGTATCAAGAGCGCAATGCTGTCGGCTATATAACACATGACACTTGCCAAAGTAAAAATTGTCATACCAATCAGCATCATTGGACGCCTACCATAATGGTCCGATAATGGACCATAAATTAAGCCAGATACCGCAAATCCAACTAGATTTAAGCTAATTGTAAGCTGCACTACACTGCCTTCTACTTTAAAATAATTGGCAATGCTTGGTAGTGCAACTGAGTATAGGTCAGTTGCCATATCGACAATTGCTACAGACAATATCATAATAAGAGAGATGATATTTTGCGAAAGAGCTGTTTTCACTTAATGATTTATTGGTAAATATGCTTAATTATAATGTATTTTTTTCATTAGTATAAGTACAATGTTACATAGTAAACGATGTCATTCGAGTAGCGGACACTGAAATCTTAAGCTAAAATCATGAAAAGCCTGAATTTCAATACCTTATCTTTGATTATTCACTTTAAGCTTTAAGTCTTCAACAGAAGATGCATTTGCCTCACTTACTACCTTTAGTGGTTCACCAAGATTATGCTCTATTTTTATATTACGCTCAGGATCGTACTCTATTCTTGTATCAAACTCAAAGCCCAATTTCTCACAAAGTTTTTTGAAATACTCAATAAGCTTATTTATAATATAAGTAAGCTTATCAAACAAACCGTCATCACCAGCTTTATAGTCCTCTAACTCTTTAGGAATGGTAAGAAGTACTTTACCATCTTCATATGTTACATTTTTATCTTCACATTTCAGTTTAAACTCCGCTGAACTGCAAAAACCTGGTGTTTCGATATATGTACAATCATCATAGTTAAGCATTTTTGTATATTTCATGCTAAAACTAAGCTTTATACAATTGGGTTCACGACAATCCATAATATACTCTCTTGTCATACAGTTGCCTTGCGTTGACAAATGAAAAGATCCAAGAGCTTGATTCATATCATTAGGAAGAAAATGAGTATATCCGCCCTGATAATAGTTATTTATTAACTCCTCAATAATAGAGTTATTGGGAATTGTTGCACCAACGTGTTTAAACATTTCTGTAAAAATTTGTCTGAGAAATGGACGATAATTCCCTTTTCCGTTTTCATCCCGTAGAATTAGATTTTTATGGTTTGAATACAGATTGTTAATAAATTCGTTAGTTATTTTTTGTCCGTTAATAGCAAGGCCGTGTGTTCTATTAAGATCCTTATATGTTCCCTCACCAGAAATTACTTCGTCCCAAGTGTTAGCTTTGAAATCAGCATATTTGAGCTTCTTCACTTCAGCTTTCAACGCATTGACCATTTCCTTTGACATGTTATATCTCTACCATTAATACCTGTATATTAATTCTAGCACTTACTTTATTAAATTTCAATTACTAAATGAATTTATCACTTTCACTTCCGTATTTTCCAGCGAGTCACCGTAAGTCACTGCTTTTAGGTAAAACTTTTTCCCCATTTGCACTTCGAAAGATATTATTGAATCATCAAGTAGAACAAATTTTTCACCTGTGGCATGATCATATTCTTTAGTATCTTCTTGTCCTCTGATTAGGTTGCTAAGCTTATATTTATTTTTATCTATAAGTTCAGCATTCTGGAATTTTATTACCTCTTTTCCAACCAGTGCTAAATTTGAGTTTGCAATTGGGCTCGTGCTTGGCAGCTTACCAAAACGTAACACTACTATAAGCCCCTCGTCGGTAGATTCCATTACATATCCGTAAGTAGACTGCTTGTTTGTGCTTGCAATAGGCTTATAATCCTTATCGTTGTACGAAATAAAGAGTGTTGCTCCTTTCCAATTCTTTTCCTCGTTAATTAAAGTAAAGCTTGCGCTATTACCCTTAACATGCGGTAAATCTATCATTTCTATGATGGTTTTACTGATGTGAGAAGGAGGGTATTCCTTCAGCATAAGTGACCTTGTTGAAGGAAAAGAGAGCTTATATATAGAGCGATCATAACTAACACCACTTACTTGAATGGACATGCTTTCGAATTTCGTTTTTATAATTCTCACCGTATGTTTTTTCTCACTGTCTAAAATCGTTATTACATCACTTGGCACAAGCCACGCATATTTTATCGGTAGCTTGAAATTGTATATATTTCTCTCTTGCCACGAAGAATAAAGTAAAACCTCAGCGATATTTTGCGCCTCTCCCTCCTCCATAATGAGCGGTATTTCAACTGTTATAGCAGTGCCTTGCTTTGGCAACTCAGCATATTTAACATCAATTGGATAGCCAAAATTTCGATTAAAATAAACGACGTTAACTTTATTGTTTAAATCCAGTTGACTAATATTAACAAGTTTTGAATTGTTACTGAAAACCATTTCACCAATTGGTATTCCAGTCGTAACTCCCCTGCCCTTTTGGACAAATTTCAGTTTAGAGTCCTGTTCAACCACATCAAAAAAATAGCAACTTTGCAGCATTTTAATAATTGAACGTACCGATTGCTGGTCATTTATCACATACCAAGACAATAACCCTTTGACGTTGCTTGTATCGAACTGATCGCTTTTTAAACCTGTTTTTTGTAACAGATCCGATAAAACATCGGAAATATTAAGCTGTGAAAGCTTTCCCTGAATCCAATGTCCTGTCTGCCAATTATGGCAGTCAGTCCACATATCACATAAATTGGGAAAGTAAGGAAATGGCCTTGCATCCCACGCCCAGAGAAACATTTTTTCTACCATTTCCGAGCTTTGCCACTTTTTTAACGTTCCTTCAATTGCAATTTTTTGCGAAAGAAAGCTCACCTCTCCGTTTGAATATCGTGGATATTTGCTCTCTATGCTGCCTTTGTCAACAAACACATTTGGTTCATTAGTGCAGCCGTTCATACTGGGAAATCCATATTCAGTAAACCATATTTTTTTCATTTTTGGTTGCCATTTCGTTTTACTACCACCTGGATTTATGTGAGTTTCACTCCACCATTTTGCTATGTTTTTCCACGCATACCTGCTGTCGTTATACTTTACTTTTTCAGGCTCACCCTTTGAGTAATCATAGAAATAATCATACCCCACTCCACTGCTCCAACCACCCATTACATCTTCCGCGGAATAACCAAAAGGAGGCTCTGGCCCATCAGTCAGTGGAAAATAAGCATCTATGCCAATAACGTCGATGTACTCTGAAGACCAAAGCTCATCCATATTATACCAACCATCATATGAATGGTATTCGCTCCAATCAGCAGCGTAAGTTACCGTTACTTCTTTTCCAAGCTGAAGTTTTATTCGCTTTGCAAGCTTAACTAGCTCTATAACGGCAGGGTAATTCCCTTGTTCATCCCTGATTTTGGTAAGCCGCACAAGTTCAGAACCGATGATAAACCCTTCCACTTTAGTTTGTTTGGCAATGCTTGCATAATGCTCTATAAATTTGTTATATTGATTCTCAAAAAAATCACTTATATCCCCAGGAGTCCCGCTCAATTTTCCTCGCCACTCTTTGTTCTTTGTGTCAAGCAAGGGCATTGGATAGAGCATCACCTTGTAGCCTCTGCTGTGTAGCTCTTCTATATATCTTATTAGCGCTGCATCACTAACTGTGCCACCATATCTTGGGTTTCCACTCGCATCTTTTGAAATTAGCTGAGCATTATCTCTGGTACTACTTCCTACTTGCCAATCATCAGGTAATATTGCGGAATCATCTTGAAATTCAACTGCAGGGTATATTTTACAATCTTTAATGTTCAGATCATTCACAAACCAATTGACTACTACCGATACCCACTCAACATTTGGTAAATCTCCCTTTAATTGATCCAAAGAAAGCATTGCATCGCTCTTTTTAGTGTGGTTGTTGTGATTTACCCTTTGCGCCAGCCCATATGGGATATATTGGTTGCTGCTTATTTTCTCTTGCGCGATTTTCTTCTGTATTTTTGTATCATATACAAACTCTCCTGAGCCTGGTATTATATTGATATTCCGAATATTTTCTGCTATTGAAAATCCACTGGGTTTTAATGCAGTTCGCACTTCAAATGTAAATATCGGGACGCGATTGTTATAGTCTGCTAAAGGAAAATTCTTGATAACTATGTAAGATATTCCCCTATAAGCCGGCACATTCCCCTCTCCTTCAATTGATGACATAAATGGATCAGGATTTTGGTCTTCTCTGCCGCTGTAAAAAGTATAATCTATTTCATCAAAGCTAAGTGATGTTGTATCTGCCCAGATTCTGTTTAATTTTTCTACTTTCCCCTTGCAGATCGCAATTGCAAGCGTTGCATAGTAATTATATGTAACGTTCATACCTCTTCCAATTTTACTTTTGGTGGTTATCGCCTCTTCTTTTATTGGCTGCGCCCAAATAATGTTCCCTGCAACACGAGCAGTGCCATAGATAATTGGGATCGTTCTGGCGTAGGTTGAGGTTTGAACTTGCAGATTTTTTAGCCTCGCACCATGTGTTACTTTTTGCTCGGCATCAAGGCCAAACATTGCCCCATCTAGCTGTGCACCAAGAAGAGCACCGAGTTCTGAGCCGATAATCCGGCCAATTGGCCCAAAAATGCTGCCTGCTTGACCAAAAATTGATGATAAAATTATTGTAGACATAATGATCCTCCTTTTTGTTTCTATAGCTAATGTAGGCTCTACGTCATGCCGCAGCGGATAGATCCCGCTAACAAGCAGCGGGATGACGAGCTTATCGTTATGCCGCCGCGAACCGTCATACCGCGATTCATTCGCGGTATCTCTTAGCATAGATTCCGCTAACTAGTAGCGGAATGACGAATTTGTCATTTTACAGCCACTTGGATGACAATTTGCTACTAAATAGTAGCAAATTCAATAATTTACAATTAATAATTGAAGTTTTTAATTAAGAAAAGCACATGGTGTAGCTATAATTATTGTAAGCAACAATGAAAAAGTACGGAAGTGAAAAATTACCACTCTCATGGCAATCACTTCACCAGCGGCAAAGTGATACCATGCTGATTCATATATTTTCCTTTCATATCATCATATGATTTCTCGCATTCACTTTCGCCGCTTAAAAATACGAATTGGCATGCGCCTTCATTAGCGTAAATTTTCGCAGGAAGTGGAGTGGTGTTTGAGAATTCGAGTGTGACATGACCTTCCCATCCAGGTTCTAAGGGAGTAACGTTTACTATAATTCCACACCTTGCGTAAGTTGATTTACCAACACAAATGACCAGTACATTCCTTGGTATACGAAAATATTCCACTGTACTTGCAAGTACGAAACTATTTGGTGGAATTATGCATACATCTGTTTCCTTATCTATAAAACTATTCTCAGAAAAATTTTTAGGGTCCACGATAGCTGAATTAACGTTAGTAAAAATTTTAAATTTATTATCCACTCTTGCATCGTAACCATAAGATGATAGTCCGAAAGATATAACACCTTTGCTGCTTTTGTGATTCACAAAAGGCTCTATCATTCCAAAATTTTCAGCTTTTTCTCTTATCCATTTATCTGGCATAACTGCCATAATTGCCCCTTAAAGTTGTGTAATACTTACAATAATATAAAATAAAATTTAAATGTAAACTGTAGCTTTTGTCATGCAATTAAAGCTTTTCAGTTTGATTTTTGTTATAATAATTAGATTTATGTTCTTAACTAAAAATAATGCTTAGAAACTTTCTCCTGATTTTTGTATTCGTATTATTCACGCCGCTATCAAATGCTGATGCCAGGAAATACATCAGAATTGTTGGATCTTCAACTGTTTTTCCTTTTATCTCGTTTATAGCCGAAGAGTTCAACCGTGTATTCTCCTTTAAGACTCCAGTTGTGGAATCAATAGGAAGTGGATCAGGGTTCAAAATGTTTTGCTCAGGAATAGGGGAAGACACGCCAGACATCACCACTTCATCTCGCCCTATGAAGGAAGTAGAAAGAGAACTATGTAAAAGAAATAAAATTAATGAAGTGATAGAGATCATCATTGGCTATGATGGAATTGTCATTGCAAATTCAAATCAAAGCCATAGATTTGATTTCACAAAGAAGGACTTATTTGAAACTTTATCTGCATATTCTCAAGAAAATGATAAATTAGTAAAAAATAATAAGAAGTTTTGGTCTGATGTAAATCAAGCCTTACCAAAAACAGAAATTGAAATTTATGGTCCACATCAAAATACAGGCACATACGAAACTTTGGTTAATTCTATTATGCTTGATCAATATTCATGCATGAACTCGAGAATTTTCAAAGAGAATTATAAAGATCAGGAAGAAAGAAAGCAAGCATGTGGTAATATAAGGGATGACGGAAGGTATATAGAAGTTGGAATTAATGAAAACATAATAATACAAAAATTGAAAAGTAACAAGAACGCCTTAGGGATATTTAGTTTTAGCTTTTTAATGAGAAATCAAGATAAAATACAAGGGAGCACAATTGCAGGAATTGAGCCAACTTACGAAAATATATCATCGGGAAAATATATATTAGCAAGACCTCTATACCTTTATATAAAGAAAGAACACCTGGATACTGTTGATGGATTAAGAGAATTCATAAAAGAAATTATAGATTCGATCGGCATTGAAGATGGGTACCTATCTAGGCTTGGTCTAATTCCACTTTCAAGTGAAGATATAAAGAAAGCTTCAGCAAAGGTTTATGATATAACGTGACGGCAACGTTTCTTTTATATTCTTTGTTCTAGCGTAGTCAGACCCAGCGCGGCGCGCTGGGATGACAATGGATTACTAATTAGACAGTTCTGCGTTGTTGCAACACCCCAGAAACAACCGGGTCCGAGCTTTTCGTATTTGGGCTTTCTGATTTCTCACAAACTCCTCCAATATAAGCTAGTACAGCCAATGCTGAAACTGCTAAAACTTCTAAAACTAATGCAACTACAGGATATGCCAGCACATAGGCTGCAATAGCACCAACTACGCATAGTCCAACAACGCCCAGAGCGATCTTCCCTTTGTGTTCACTCCAGAAGTTTGTATCGTTTTTTTCTGGGGTTTTGTTGTCTGCAGTTGGTGCAGAGTTTACGGTGTTTTGATCTAGATCAGTGTCATCTATAAAGTTAAGATCATCATTCTCAGACGGATCCTGATTGATTTCTTGTGAAAATCGAGTCGCATACTCTTTATCCCATGCTATCTGATCATTAATCTTGGCATTATCTAGTTCATTTTTACTAAGTTTTTCCTCAAATTCTTGAATCAAATCTTGAAAGCATTGCTCACCTACTCCAGGTATTTTAGCAAAACGTTTTTGTGCACATGTAAGTTTATCCATTACATAGTTATTTCCATTGGGCTCGAACCCAAGGAGCCCTGGAGAAGCAGCATCAAACATTAATTTAAAGCTTTCTTTTATCTTTTTCACATCTTCTTGGTTCAATTCTCTATCATAGTTAACCAGCAGAGGATAAACTAAAAGGGCATCTACGCTTCCATCATCCCAATATACACATCGCTCTAAAACCCTTGCTGCATTTTCACCACAATTCTCTAATGCTGCTTTAACTTGATTAACATCAAGGCTTTTTATTGCATGTCTTAGTGCCATATCAAGAATTCCCATCTTGCACTCTTCCATTTCTTGAATAACTGTTTTAAGAGCAGGTATGTTATAAAGGCCAAATCCTTGAAAACTATCTATTGCACGACAACACAAAAAATCACGAGTTTCTTTATTAGCTTTCTGCCAAATTAGTTCAATGATCCCTACTTTAGTGCTAACGCTAGCATTAGAACAGTCAATAACATCATTTAAAATGGTACCTTTGTCACTAGTCAGAGTCCCCTCGTGGCTCAAAACTGCTTGTATATCCTTATGTTCCTTATGTTCCTTATTGTCGAGTACGTTCTGGACTTCTTGAAAATTGTCATTCCTGACTGCCTGTCTTAATGAACCTAGAATTTCTTCTTGTGCATCAGTTAATTCAACCATATCTTACCTCTAATAAAAATTTAATTATCACACATATTTACAAGTAAATCAAGTATATTGTTAATAACTGTTAATAAAGGCCAACAAAATGCTTGACGTTAGAGTAGCTTTTATGGCTTTGTATAGCGAGGAAGTAACTCTATGAAAAATCATCAACGTTTACAAAATTTGCGTTCAATTGTATTTATTGTGGGAATATTCCTATTGCTGTTTAGCTTAGCAATGCTTATTCCTGCTATTACCAATAAGTATCTCAGCTACGAATGGAAAAATTTCCTCGCTGGATTCATAATTACCTGCACATCTGGCGCAATTTTTATTTTACTCGGTAAATTAAGTAGATTGCATGGAATGCCAGCAATTTTTGCGATTACTAGTTGCACCTGGATTGCCTTGTCTCTGTTTGCAGCTATTCCTTTCTATTTTGATAATCTGAGCTATGTTGATGCATTGTTTGAAACGATATCTGGCATCACAACCACAGGAGCAACTATATTTAATGATATTGAAAAACAATCTCCAGGAATACTGCTATGGAGAGCAATGCTACATGGCATGGGGGGTTTTGGTGTAATCACTTTAGGAATTGCAGTTTTTTCCATGTTTAAGGTTCTCAGCCTAAATAATTTACTTTATTCTGAATATTCAGATGCTACCAAAAGGAAGTTGCCGAATACGCGAAGCGTAGTAATTCATGTTACGGCAATATATTATGGCCTAATTTTGTTATGTATATCTTCCTATTATCTAGCTGGTATGCCACTGTTTGATGCAATATGTCACGGAATGTCCGCTGTATCAACTGGCGGATTTGCTAACTATAATGATTCTATAGGGCACTACAATAACCCTATGTTAGAAGTCATAACGATCATTTTTATGATTTTGGGTTCTCTGCCTTTTCTTAGCTATTTAAAAATTATAAGACGATTAGACATTTGCTATGATGAGCAAGTCTCTTACTTTGTTAAGATAGCTACTATCTCATCTTTATTTGCTTGTTTTTGGTTGTATAAAAATGTTGATTTAGGAGTGTCATTATCATTTAGATGCAGCACATTTACCATCACTTCCTTGATTACGTCAACTGGTTATGCAATCTGTAATCATATAGATTGGAGTTTCATTTCAGTCTTAGCTTTTTTTCTCACCTTTGTTGGTGGATGTAGTGGTTCTTCAAGTGGTGGTGTCAAAATCTTCCGCTTGATTGTTCTTTTAAGGTCTATAAGAAATTACTTTTACCTTTTATTAAACCCTGATGCAGACAATGGAGTAAAATTCAATGGAAAAACCCTGGAGAATGATGAAGTTCACTCTGTCTTTATATTTTTTGCAATTTTCATGTTAACGTTTACCATTTCATCAATAGTGATGTCTTACTTAAGCAATGCAGACTTTATAACTAGCATCAGTTCAGTCTCTGCAACGCTTACAAACTCTGGCCCGGGATTTAGTAATTTAATAGGTCCTTCGGGTAATTATTCCTCTTTCAGTAATGAAGTAAAATTATTTCTATCGTTTTTAATGCTGCTTGGCAGACTTGAAATATTGCCAATCTATTTTTGTATAGGCAATTTATTCTTATTTAATAGAAAGAAATAGTTGGTAAAATTTGATATTATAGCTAAACTGACTTACGACAATTTGAAAAACCGTCATTCCGCTACTCGTTAGCGGAATCTATACCGCGAATAAATCCACAGATGTACGAACATTGTGATTTGGGCACACCAGGAAGAATGTCATCCAAGTAGCCCCTTTCTCGTCATCCCGCTACTTGTTAGCGGGATCTATGCTAAGAGATACCGCGAATGAATCGCGGCATGACGGTTCGCGGCGGTATAGCTATAGATAGTATTAGCTATTTAATAAAAAGATCGTAGCTAAACCAAGAAATATAAAAGCTGAGAGAATATCAGTTGTTGCCGATGTTAGGATTGAAGAAGAAACTGCAGGGTCAGACTTTAAACGGTGAAGCATTATAGGAATGAAAGTTCCGATGAACGTTGCAATAATTGACATCATAATCATGGAGACCACAAAAATCATCTCCACTTTGAAGTTGTGAAACCTTATTGCTAACACTACTAATGAAATAGTAGATAAGATCACCCCGTTTATAAGACCTATTAAAAATTCTTTCATCAGTATTCTTTTTGCATTTTGCTCAGTTAGATATTTTGTTGCGATTGCCCGGATGGTTAGCGTTACTGTTTGGGATCCTGCATTTCCGCTCATTGATGCAATTATCGGCATGATTATTGGCAGCACTATAAAACTTTTTATTACATCATCGAAAAAGCCAACTACTATGGAACACATTGTTGCAGCTAAGAGGTTAAACAGTAACCAAGGTAGCCTTTTAATTATAGTTTTATGTATAGGGGCATTTATATCGGCTTTAGAAGATACACCGCTTATTTTGAGTACATCCTCTTCTGTTTCTTGTTGAACAACTTTTATCACATCTTCAATTAAGATCACACCAATAATTTTACCATTCTTATTTACTACCGGAGCCGATAATAGAGAGTAATCTTTAAATATTCTTGCTACTTCCTCTTGGTCTATTCCAGTTTTAATGATTTTTATGTCATGATCCATTATCTCTTTTATTATTGTGTCTCCTGAGTGAGATATTACCTTATTTAAATTAACACTGCCTATAGGCTCTAATTTTGAGTTGATAATGAATATCTGGTGAAATTTTTCTGGTATTTTTTTATAGTTGCACACAAATTCTGTCAGTTGATTTATTGTCCAATAATATGGAGCTATAACCATATCTTTATGTATTAACCTTCCTGCACTTTCTTCTGGATATGATAGCAACTCCTCTACCGATTTCTGAGTTTTGCTGGGCAAATAGTAAAGTATATTTTCTACAGACTTTCTATCTAAATCTTTCACTATGGTTACTATATCTTCTACATCAAGGAGCATTAGTAACTTTGCTGTATTTTCTATTCCCAATGTTTCTATGATCTCTATTTGTAAATCTGGCACTACATGCACTAGGGCATCACTTAACAAATGTTGATCGAGGATATTAACTAATTTCTCCCTGTGATCACTGATCGAAGTAGATAAAAAATAAGCTAACTGAACACTGTCTATCGTTTTTACAATATTACGAACATTCTCTAGCTCCTCGTTATCAAGTGACTCTATTAAGTCATCAATAGCCTTTTTGTCTAAACCATAATGGGAACTTATTTCAATATTCATTACTTTACCTTGTTTTTTAATAAATATACGCGCTTGATTTCCTTAAACATTAAAGTATAATGAAATTATTTAAATTAACTATCATATGGTTAAATTTCTATTTTGTTTACTGTTATTGTTATTGATAGTAAATATATTAAAATCTAAAGTATAATGAAAACTTATCCAGAAATTCTTGAACACTTTCAAAGCTTAAATAAAAGTATTTCTCTTATCAGGAGGTGTCTTTGACATAGAAAAATTAAAGTTGCGTCTTGAAGAGCTTGACTCCCAAGCGTCGAATGATGACCTATGGCAAGATAACCAAAAAGCACAAGAAGTTTTAAAAGAACGTTCTAAAATTAAGAATGACGTAGAGTCGTTTTTAAAGCTGGAAAGCGATTACAACGATGCCATCAGCTTAATGAAGTCTGCTATTGATGAAAATGATGAAGAATTTTTCTCTGAAGTTGAAAATGAATTAGCTAAGCTAGAGAAATTAATCAAGTATAAAGAAACAGAGTCCTTATTTACTGGTGAAGCAGATAATAATAACTGCTTTTTAGAAATCCACTCAGGAGCTGGCGGAACCGAGAGCAATGATTGGGCTGAAATGCTGATGCGCATGTATATAAGGTGGGCAGAAATTTATCACAACTTTAAAGTTGAAGTTGTAGAAAAATTAGAAGGAGAGTCAGTTGGTATAAAGTCTGCAATGATAAAAATCGTTGGAGAAAAAGCTTATGGGTGGGCAAAAAGTGAAAGTGGAATTCACAGGCTGGTTAGAATATCGCCATTTGATGCAAATGGTAAACGTCATACCAGTTTTGCAAGTGTAGGAGTAACTCCAGTGATCGAAGATTCAATTGATATTGCTGTGGATGAAAAGGATCTAAAGATCGACACCTACCGAGCTTCTGGAGCAGGCGGTCAGCATGTGAACAAAACTGAAAGTGCAGTACGCATTACGCATATTCCAACTGGTGTTGTAGTTCAATGCCAAAATGGTCGTTCTCAACATAGAAATAAAGATGAGGCGTTAAAATTACTTAAAGGACGTTTATACCAAATTGAACTGGAAAAAAAAGAACAGAAAATGGCTGAAGAGTATGGTAAAAAATGCGATATAGGCTGGGGTAATCAGATCAGATCGTACGTTATGCATCCATATCAAATGGTGAAGGATTTAAGAACCGGACATGAAGTGGGCAATATAAATTCTGTTTTTGATGGTAATATAGATTGTTTCATAGTTAGTGTGCTTACTAAGCAAAATTAGGTAGGGTTGACTTTCTTGCCATAATATATGATAATTAAAATATTGTTAAAGTAGGAGTAAAGTTATGGCGATTAAATATGATCAGTGGAAAAGTGACCTTACCCAGAAAAAGTGGAGAGAAAGTTTGGAATGTTTTTTACAAAAAGAATGATGCATCAAATTGTTCTGGAATGCAATAGTTAATAGTGACGTTGTTTGTTATAAAAAATTTCTATGTATTCAAATATTGCAGTTCTAGTTTGTTGAGCAGAGTGTTGTGAAGTATCAATAAGTATTTCTCTTTTCAATGAGCTAAAGAAGCTTTCTGCAACAGAATTGTCGTAACAACAGCCTTTATTACTCATCTATATTCTTTACAGCTAAGAGATATTGATACCCTTGCGCAGTATATTGTGAACCTTGGTCACTGTGCAGCAGTAGATTTTTAACAGGTTTACGCCTATTAATGGCCATTAATAAAGAGTTCATAACCAATTGTTTATTTATTGCACTACTCATTAACTACCATACGTGAGAATTATTGCTGCCAAATATAGCCATCCCTCCTTGGTTTTGATGTAAGTAATCCCATACTTTATTTGGTTGATCAACAATAAAGTTTTGATCTAGTATATTGGGAGCTACAGCTCTATTATCTGTTTGTTGTTTTTTAATTTTAAACTTTCTTCTCAGTATAGCCCTGATGTCATTTTTCTGCATAATACTTTGCACCGTTTTCAAATTGCAACTTTTACCCAAAGCCTTCAATTCAGCATGAATTTTAGGAGCTCCATATCTACATTTAGAAACTTGATATATTTTTTGAATAGCTTCGAGTAGCTCTTTATTTGCTGATTCTCTACTGCTTATTTTTCTTGTGGTCCACTTATAGTAGCCACTAGCAGAAAATCCTACATAATTCCTGTACTTTATAGCAGTTACTATATAAAAAAATATTTTACTCCTTTTGACTGGCCAGGGCTTTTTTTTAAATGTCTCTTTCCCTTGTTACTCTTGCTTTGTAAATCAAACCTCTCTTTGTCATAAGGTGCTACATCTGGAAATGCATTTGCCGCTGACTTTTTTTCGTTATATTTCTTCATCCATTTTCCTAATACACTATCCCTTATTCCTAGATCTCTTGCTACTTTTGCAACTGGTTGACCTACCTTTCTTTGTTCATTTGCCAGCTTAACAGCTTCCAATTTGAATTCTGCCGTATATTCTCTTACCATTTCTAATCCTCCAAAATTTTATTTTACCCGAAAAAACTCCTTTCTTTCTCTCCACTTTTTCTGGGTAAGGTCAGAAATTTAATGATCCAGGATATACTCCTTTGTTAAGGGAGATTGAGCATTTTCGAATATTTCTTGAGTGCTTCCAGACTCAACAATTCTGCCATTATGAAAGAAAATCACACTATCAGATAACTTCTTAGCTTGCTTCATTGAATGAGTTACCATAATTATAGTAAATCTTAATTTCAGCTCTTGTATAAGATTTTCGATTGCATTGGTTGCCATTGGATCAAGAGCGGAGCACGGTTCATCCATTAATAAAATAGTTGGCTTCACTGCAATTGCGCGAGCAATGCATAGTCTCTGTTGTTGGCCACCGGATAAATTGAGTGCGCTATCTTGCAATCTGTCCTTCAATTCTTCCCATAAACCAACCTTGGTTAAACTATTTTCCACCATCTCATTCAATTTTTGCTTATCCTTCGCCATACCATGCAATTTTGGCCCACAAGCAACATTATCATATATTGATTTTGGAAAAGGATTTGGCTTTTGAAATACCATACCAACTTTTGCTCTAAGTAGTACAACATCCATATCGCGTGAATATATATCACCCAGCCCATCGATATCTAATTCACCAACAGTTTTGCAACCTGGTACATAGTCATTCATACGATTAAAACAACGCAAAAATGTTGATTTACCGCACCCGGATGGTCCGATAAAAGTAGTAACTTTTCTTTTATAAATATTCAAATTTATATCGAATAAAACTTGCTTAGAGCCGTACCAGAGATTTAAATCTTTAACAGAGGCACGTGTATTGCTCATATCACATCCTGCATTGAATAGAGCCCCGGAATTTCTCTTTTATTTTCGTATAGCCATACTGCTGCTTGAACAGCTCCTCTAGCAAATGTTGTGCGATCAATTGCTTTGTGGTTTAGTTCTATCCGTTCATCAGAATTAACAAACATCACGCTGTGATCTCCTATTACTCCACCTCCACGAGATACTGCAAAACCTATTCCCCCCTTTTTCCTTATGTTTGAACCACTATGTAAATATTGATTGGACTGAAAATCCACTTTTGAAGCGTTAGCAATTGTTTTGCCAAGTTCTATAGCTGTTCCAGATGGTGAATCCTTTTTTAAGTTATGATGCATTTCCCAAATCTCAACGTCATATTCATTACCTAAAAGCTCAGCAGCTTTTTTTACCAATTTCAGCAACACATTAACCCCAACACTCATATTTGCTGACCATAATATTGGAACTTCAGCAGCATATTCTTTCAAATCGACACCTTCTATTCCAGTTGTGCCACTAACCAGCGGTGTTTTAAATTTTACAGCTGCTTTAAGGCAGTCTAACATACATTCTTTAGTTGTAAAATCTATTACAACGTCAGATGACTCAAATATGCCACTAATAGAACTTGTAACTTTAATTCCTAGATTGGCTATAATTGGTCCAATATCTGAATCTATGTACTTACTGCCTGAACGGGCAACAGCACCTGCTATTTCCACTTTGGTATTTGTAATTAATTCATTGAGTATTTTTTTGCCCATTCTGCCTAAGCAGCCTATTACTCCAACTCTGATTTTCATAAAGCTTTTTACGTTTATTAAGAATGTTAGGCCTTTTTTTAAGCTCTGTCACTTCTGATCTATATTCTATAGCTGTACGAACACTGCAATTTCAGATCCCAGTGCCTTGACCACAACTATTGCAATATGGTACATAGTGAACGATGTCATTCCAGTCTGGAATCTAGCCTTTCTGCAATCTCATCGAAAACGTTTTTCTATGCTAGTTTGCTTGCTTACAAGCAAACTTTTCTGGATCCCAGTGTCTGGGCACTGGGATGACAGGAGAAGGCACTGGGATCTAGTGGGCTCAAACTACAATGTTTGTACAGTTGTGATCTATATTCTATAGCTGAATAATTTAACAATTCAAAATGAATACATATCCTATTGAGCTCTATATTACATACCAGGTTGCTTTGCCTTTTCCATGCTGAGTGATGTGATTACTCTTTACGAGATTAGATACGTGCTTCTTTAAGGTATTGCAGTTTGCTTTAGTAATATTTTCCAAATCCTTAATTGTAAGACGTCCATGTTTGCTGAGTAGTGCTAATACTTTAGCAGAAAGTGGTGGTAAATAGAGATTTAACACTTTTTCATGTGACACCTTTTGTTCAAGATGAAATTTTTGCTTTTGTAGTGACCTTAAAAAGAATATAAGCCATGGATTAAAATCATAGCTGCTCGTCTTCAAGGATTGTTGAGTACGACGCAAAGCTAAGTAGTAACTCTCCTTATTACTTTCAAGGGAACTGTAAGGTACATAGATATACCCTAACTTTAGTAACAAGAAAGTTGTGAGAATGCGTGATAATCTGCCATTTCCATCCTGGAAGGGATGAATAGCTAAAAAAGTAACTATAAAAATGCCAATAATTAATAGAGGGTGTAACGATTTCACCTCTAATTGCTGGCTAGTCCAATAAATAAGTTCTTGCATTTGTGTTGCTGTCTCAAATGGAGAGGCTGTTTCAAAAACTATGCCCAAGCTTTTTCCAGATTCATCAAACGCTTCAACATGATTGGGGAATTTTTTATATTCTCCCATGTGCCTTTGATCTTTATATGAAAATTGTAAAAGCCAGATGTGAAACTGTTTTATAGTGTTTTCTGTAAATGGCATCTTGTTAAAGTTTTGAAATACTTCTTCACACACATACGCATATCCGGCTATTTCTCGTTCATCTAGAGAACGAAATGAGCGTGTATCAAGTTTGGATAGTAATTGCTCAACTTCACGGTCTGATAATCTTGCCCCTTCAATACGAGTAGAAGAACCAATACTTTCAATTGTTGCAATTTTCTTGAGCATTTGTAAACGTTCTGGAGCTAAATTACCAAACAATTGCCATGTTCCTTTAAATTCATCAATTTCAGCAACTAATTTTAACATTTCAGGTGTTATTACAATTTTTGAAATGTCAAACATATCTGTATTTTTATCTAGTTATATTCAATTATATTCGAAAATATCCTATTAGCAAAGAATACTTGTGAGACACACACTAAAGAATGAATTTTGGTAGGCATAAAAGCAGCTATTTTATGTTAAAATACAACATTTTGATGAAATTATAAGAAAGGCTGGATCCGAGTAGTCAGCTACCCGTCAGTGCATGTTGAAAAATCATTTTATGATCTAAATCAGTTTTTTTACAGGTAACTTCTAAGCTTATCAATTTTTCCAAGATCTTCTTAAGTTCTGAAAGTTGCAAACTTTTCAAATGAGATTTAAAACTCTGCAATTGTTTAAAAAACAATGGAGGGCTTAGCTGATCAATCGCAGCCTGCTCACTCATTCCACCTTGCACTGACAGCAAAACGTTTTCAAGGCGTAGGAAATAATTTGATATAATGCGAATTAGCGCTATCGGTGAAAAATTTTCTTGCGATATCAATGCATCAGAAATTCTAATGAAGCGCGACATATCTTTACTTGCTATGGCAGAGCATAGATCATCAAGTGTAGCATAGTCGTTGCCGGAAGTTGAAAAGCATAATTCTATATCAGTAAGTTTTAGGTCTTTTCTCTCCCCTAAGTACAAAACTAACTTCTCAAGTTCTGAACATATAGGCAGCTTGCTATGATTAAAGTAAGATTGCAAATGGTAGATTATCTCATTTGTGCATTTTATATCATTTTGTTTTAAGTAACTTGATATAATATCATAAAGATTGCTGTTGCTGTCTTTATAGCAAGCAATCACACCAAAAATTTTTGAACTCTCCATATAACTTTTAGTCGCAGAATTATATGGAAGATCATTTGCTACCATCATTACATAATGACCACTTGCGTTATAATCCAATACATTTTTTAACTCCTTGGATATACCTCCACTCACATTTATCAGCTTAATTAATTTTTTGCTGGTAAACATCGAAACGTTTGCCAATTCAGAAAACAGTAAACTGGGTGACTTATTCACTATTGCAAAACCCATCACCTGAACTGAATACTCACCCAAATTAGCAATTATTTCTTGTACATAAAAATCAACCCTACTGTTATCACTTCCATGAATTAACACACCACGTAAAGCATCAGGTTTCTCTAGGAATTTTTTAACTTTGGATGGTGTGACCCTCATGCTATCTATATGATATCATTCTCATTTGACTGTACATGAGTATCCAAAGACTCTGAGTCTCCTTGTGCAATATTATGCACATCACCTGCTACATCATCTGACTCTTCTGTTTTTCCTGTAATATAATTATAAAATTTTTTCACAGGTTGAGATATATATTTGGAAAAAAATCCTTCTTCGCTCATATTGCTTACTCCATAAAATTAACAACTTATCATTAGCATATAAATAATAGTATAGCAAAAACTATTTTGTGCTAAGATAGTGATGTTTTATAATGAGTATATTACAAAATTATTAACATTCGAGATCAAAATTAAGCCAACCTGCTTAATACTAGCCTTATAAAATAAGCGATAATTAAATATACCGCTGCAACAAGTATAATTGCAGGTCCAGTTAACAAATCAAAACTTGCAGATAACATGAGACCTGATATCCCAGAGATCACAGAAAAAACTGTTGCAACAATAATCATCTGCATTGGAGTTTTCGAAATGAGCCTTGCAGATGCTGCTGGTATTAGCAAAAATGCAGCAATGAGTAATATTCCTATTAGTTGGGCAGCAATTGCTATAAATATAGCAAGAGTGATTAAAAATTCTAGTCTAACAAAGGTAACATTAATTTTTTCAACTACTGCTAAATCTTGATTAATTGAAATCATTAACCAATAACGCCATCTAAATATTAATATCAAAGTAACTACTGCAGAGGTTAAAAAAATCAATACTATATCACTTTGATCGAGCGTTAATATATCACCAAACAGTGAGCTAATAATACTATTATTGCCAGATGGAAGAAAAGACATAAGTATTAAACTCGATGATAAAACTACATTGGTAACAATGTTCAATATCGTATCAGCAGAATATAATCTGTTAAAATTAAGAGAAAGTAGTATAGCAAATGTAATTGCAATGAGCATTATGCTAAGCGATGGGCTAATCTTAAAGATTAAAGCAAGTGCAACACCAAGCAACGAAGAATGGGACAAACTATCACCAAGATAAGATAACCTTTGCCATATCATAAACGATCCTAAAGCGCCTGTTACTAGGCTAATTACAACTACTGCAACTAGACTATTGATGAAAAAGTCCTGGGTAAACATTTCAAACATGCTATATGGCTATTAGATAACTGACAACAAATCTATCTTCGGATATTAAAACGTTATGGGTTCTGCATGCAGAACCTGTTGTCATAAATTCAAAATTTAAACCTTTTTGTTCCATAAGATAGGACTTCACTGAAGAACTTGGTATATTGCGTGTTTTACCAGTACCTATTAACAAAATTTCTATTTCCTCTGTTAAAAAAGATTCAAAATACTCCTTGCTGTTTATATCACTTTCTTTCAATTTTATCACCTTTTCAGGAAAAATTATAATTGAGCCATAATATTCTTGATTGTTTACCAAAAATTTTCCTTCCCTGTAACCATTTATAAGATTTTTATTCTCGGAAATTAAGGGCATAAGTCAAACTATTAATTGAGTGTCACATACCCACCATTCTGGTTGCTTTTTTCCGATATTAACTGCAGCAGCTTTTGCATTTTCCTCACTATCGAATATTCCAAAACATGATACACCACTGCCTGACATGCGAGAAAGTATAGAGCCTTCTTGTGACTCAAGTGTTGATATCACATCCTTAATTTCAGGTACAAAGCTTATTGCTATTTCTTGAAGATCGTTTCTCGTCTCTTTAAGAAGCTTCAACAAATCCTTTTCAGCGTCATCGCTCCATTTAATTGGCTCAGAAAATTTTCCTTCATGTTTGGAAAATACCTCTGGTGTACTCAAAAACCTTTTTTTCGGTTTCACAAGCACCACATTTGTAGGTAAAGAGAATTTTTTAATGTGGCATAATTCTTCGCCAATACCTCTAACAAAAACTGGCTTGCTATCTACGCTTGCGGGAACATCAGCACCAACGTTTAAGGCTATTTCATTTAAAATCGTCCTATCAATCTCCCACAGCTTCCCTAGCGTACGTACCACAGCTCCAGCATCTGAGGATCCGCTACCAAGTCCTGCAGCAATTGGTATGTTTTTTACAACCTTTACAGTGACTTTAGTGCGTACAGGAGCATGCCTAAGCAGCAGATTAACCGCTTTCATTACAGTGTTATATTGGTTATTTATTTTAGACTCGGAGTTTATAAATTCAACTGTAGAGTTATCGTATCTAGAATCCTTCTCACCTACTTTTATTTCCAAAAAATTAGAGAGATTAGCAAAGACAAATAAACCTTCAATCAAGTGATACCCTGTTTCTTTTTTGTCTACAACATGCAAAAAAAGATTGATTTTTGCAGGCGCCTTTACACAAAAACTTTTCATTATATATCTTCACTAACACTATTTTTACATTATATGTATAATGCTATTCTAGTCAACTTTTATAAGGTTCTCGCACTTCTGATGAGATCAAATGCCATAAATCCTAATTTCTCTGTGTGGGTAAATGCGTCCGCTGGTACAGGCAAAACAAAAATCTTAATAGACAGAGTATTGAGACTTTTATTAGAAAACAAAAGAAATATTCTTTGCTTAACATTCACCAATGCTGCAGCAAACGAAATGGAGAATCGCATTCACAGCATACTCAGTAAGTGGGCAATATGTTCAGAGAGTGAATTAATAATGGATCTGGAACAACTAGACCTATTGCAAATCAGAAAAAAAGAAACCTGGATCCCAGTGTCACGCACTGGGATGACAGGGGATGGCGCAGAAATAACGGAGAATGATGCTGAGGTGATAGCACCACATAACCACGATTTAAGTGAAAATCCAGTAGCCCACCCTTCGATGTCATCCCAGCATCCCTACTTGTCATCCCAGTGCGTGACACTGGGATCCAGAAAAAATAAAGATTATTTAACCAAAGCAAGAAGGCTTTTCTCTGAACTGGAAAATCTTGGTCTAACTATACAAACCATACACGCTTTCTGTTACAAATTAATCTCCAGCTTTCCTATAGAAGCTGGCATTGCTCCAAATTGCACGCTGAGTGAATGTAAAGAATTACATTCCATCATATTCAATAAAGTGCTTCATAACGAAACTGTGCAGGATGATCTCAACCTTATTGCAACTGAAATTGATGAAAATAAACTACGCGATTTGCTTTATACTTTATGTATAAAAAGATCGATATCAGCAAATGATTCGAAATATATCAAAGATAAATTGAGCGCCCCAGATGAAATTCATGACTTACAGAGTGAAACAATCGAGCACGTGGAAAGACTAGCCGAGATATTAAGTGAAGGCAGTAAAAGAGATCAGAGTTATAGTGAAATACTTTATTCTACTGTCATCCCAGCTGGGATCCAGAAAAAAAGAACCAGTGTCAGCTACTCGGATGATACCGGAATAAAGTGGAATGACACCAAAATAGAAAACCTAGCCAAGGTATTTCTAAAATCAGAATCGCACGAAAAAAAGAGCATATCATCCATTGCAACAAAAAGTATTTTGGAGAAATTCAAAGATGCAGAGCAAATAATAGAGAGCGTTCAGAATGTAGTATTTACCCATATAAGAGACATGAACTCTTATCAAATATTCAAGAGAACCAGTAGCTTACTTGGTATATTTAAAGTATATGTTGATCTATACAGTAGCGAAAAATCAAAAAATGCACTGCTTGATTACAATGATATAATTGACTTAGCAACAAATCTTCTCAGCAACCCAGATCATAAAGATTGGGTATTGTTTAACTTAGATCAAAAAATAGATCACATCCTTGTTGACGAGGCACAAGACAATAGCATCAGTCAGTGGAAAATTATAACAAATCTCTGCGATGAATTTTTTGCCGGTAATGATGAAAAGCGAACCTTATTTGTTGTTGGTGACGTAAAACAATCCATATACAGATTTCAAGGAGCAAATCCCCATCTATTCAACTATATGCAACAATACTTTCATACGAAAACTGGTGGTAGAGATTGGATATCATGCCAACTTGAAAAGTCATTTCGTTCAACTCCAGAAGTTTTGATGCTTGTAGATAGAATATTTAATAACTTCCGCGCAGAAATATCTTTTAATGATAATGAAATAAAACATGTTCCACATAGAGAAAATGACCAAGGATATATTGAAATTTGGCCAGCGTTACCAAGGCGCAAAGAGAAAGAACAGCAAGCTTTACAAATTCCTCTGACATGCAGGGAAAATTATATAATAGCAGACCGATTACTTGCTCAAACAATAGCCAACAGAATTCACAATTGGTTAAATGAAGGGCGAATTTTAGTCGCTAAAGATCGCCATATAGAACCAAGAGACATTATGGTTCTGGTACGACAACGAAACGTGTTAGTTGATTACATAATAAGCGAACTTAAAAAAGCAAACGTGCCAGTTGTAGGCCGAGATTATTTTAGAATTATGGACTATATAGCCGTGCAGGACTTAATAGCTTTGGCCGAATTTTTACTCCTCCAGGCAAATGATTTAGCTCTTGCAAATGCTTTAAAATCACCGCTATTTAATTTCACCGAGGATGATTTATTTAACATTGCATACGACCGTAAAGAGCATTCACTATGGGAAAGAATTCAGGATTATTGTGTGGTTATCTATAGTGAATTAAACTATCTCATTAACTTATCTCGCACAGAATCCCCTCTCGCATTATTCACGCATATACTGCGCACAGGTAAGAAGAAATTTGCTGCAAGGCTAGGTCTTGAGTGCTTCGAGGTTCTAGACGAATTTATGAACCTTGTGTTGCAATTTGAGAACCCATCTCTTCAAGCATTTGTTCAATGGATCAAGGAGAATAACCCAGAGATTAAGAATGATATGCAATCAGAACGCAATGCTGTGCGAATAATGACAATTCACAAATCAAAAGGTCTGCAAGCTCCAATAGTATTTTTGGTTGATACAAACACAGTGCCAAGAAACAGTGAAAGCATTATCTTTGATGGAACGGAAGCACCATTTTGGTGTGGAAAAAACAACAACGCTTATTGTGATCAAGTAAAAAGAGAGAAAAAACTAGAGGATTATAATGAATATTTGCGTTTATTATACGTAGCACTCACACGTGCTGAAGATGAGTTATACATCTTAAGTAAAGAGCCAGTGCAAAAGGGCTCTTGGTATGATCTAATCACTAAGTACGGAGAGCCATATGAAAAGAAACAAAGGAGTTTACAGCCAATATTTAAAGAAAAAGTTGAAGTGCTATGTGTGAACGCAAACTACCCTTACATTTATAAAAAACGTGATTACTTTGACGTTCCGGTCATTTCCCTTCCACCAGCTTTAGCCTACTCTTCGGTGTCATCCCAGCGCGTGACGCTGGAATCCAGTGAAAAAGAAGGAGCAGAATGGATCCCAGTGTCAGCTACTTGGATGACAGATGGTTATACAAGAGGCCTAATAATTCACAGCATATTGCAGTATATGCCCAAGATAGAAAAAGAAAGGAGAAAAAACTGGGTCAGAAAATACCTTGATAACATCAGTGAAGATAAGGATGAAATTTACAGTAAAATATTAGCCTTTAATGAAAAATATGGCTATTTGTTTGACTTGGAAGGCAAATCAGAGATTACACTGAGTGGAACAATTGATGGCAAGTCAGTATTAGTACGACTAGATAGGCTATGCATAACGCAAGATAAAGCAATCATAATTGACTACAAATCACACCGTAACGTTTCTGTTTCCTTATTAAATGAAATAAAAAAACAGATGTTAATCTATAAAACCTTAGTACAAGAAATATATCCAAACAAGCAAGTAGAGTGCGTGGTTATTTGGGTGGAAGATTTAACCATTCAATCTGACTTTTAACGAAACTTGATTGCAAGAAATAGCTACTACGTCATACCACCGCGAACCGTCATACCGCCACTCCTTTCTCGTCATCCCGCTACGTGTTAGCGGGATCTCAGCATAGCTATCTTAAAGCTAAGTAATATAAGTCAACCCAGCTAGGATTCTTTTGATTGATCAAATTAATTTTCCACTGCCTTGGCCATTCTTTCAGGCGCCTTTCTCTTGCAATAGCTAAACTTATATCTTCAAACTCTTCAAAATATACAAGTTTATTTACATTATATCTTGATGTAAAACCTGAAACAATTTTGTTTTTGTGTTCCCAAATCCTCTTGATCAAATTTGCAGTTACACCAATATATAATGTGCTATTAGCTTTATTTGTAAGTATATAGATATATGATAACTTCATCTTAATCGTTTATAGCTAAAGTAACTGAGGTTTACCAACATTATACTACACCATCATACCACAATAAAACTTACCGTCATGCCGCCGCAGATAGATCCCGCTAACACGTAGCGGAATGACGATTGTCGGTAAATCTAAGTTACTGTAGCTATAAAGGCTTTCACAACAACCTATTTTCCTTGAAACTAAAATAGCTACTGAATGTAATAATAATGTGATCTATTAATTCTATTCCTATACTTTGGCAAGCTTCTGCTAGTTGTCTAGTGAGAGATATATCGCTATTTGAAGGTTGTGTATCTCTGCTTGGATGATTGTGAGATATTACAATGGATGTTGAACCAATCAAAAGTGCGCGCTTGATGATCTCTCTGACATAAAGAGGAGTTTGATCTACTGTACCAATATTTTGCAGGTCTTCCGCTATTAGACGATACTTTTTATTCATATAGATGACGCGAAAATTTTCCTTATTGAGGCTTCCTATACTTATTCTTAAATAATCAAGCAATTTTTCCCAGTTATCGATTATAGGCAGGTCTTTTATTTCTTCTCTTGCAGAACGAACAAAGGCTTGTTTTACACAAAAGATGGCAGATATCGCTGCATTGCTGACACCATCAACGTTTTGCAGCGCTTCCAGGTCAGCATTAAAAACTTTATTCAAACTGCCAAAATTTTCTATCAAACTCTTTGCTATCGGCTTTACATCAATTCTACTGTATGCTGAATATAAAATGTGCTCTAAAACCTCATAATCAAGTAATGATTGTCCATTATCTAAAATAATTTTCTCCCTTAGGCGCTTTCTATGCCCCTTTTTGTAATTTTTCATCATCAATGAATTGCTTATCTCTTGTATAATAAGAAATTAGATTTTTAAGTAAAATATTTAATAAAGCGCATGACGCACAATTGTAAGAACATTCATTTTTAAAGACAGCAAATGGTGTCATGAAAGTAGCTGAGACACTGTCCTCCTTTGTCATCCGAGTAGCTGACACTGGTTCCTTTACGACGGCAGTGCCCAGAGGTGTCATCCCAGTGCGTGCACATAGTGCAAAAAATTAAAAATAAGACGCCAATACGTAATACTGTTGTCGTTTAATCTGCACAGATTGAAGATAAATGAATACCTTCAGTATCATGATAAAGGGGCTGGCGAAGGGTGTCAAGTAGTTTTTAGCTCTGCCTTCTAAGGCTTTTACTCGTGACAACCACTGTGCCTGCGATCTTATCGTGCCAAGTTTGACAGCGTTTGTTGAAATTTGACCATAAAAAGCCCAAGAATAATGGTGCAACTGACAATATAAAGGAAAAAAATCTCTTTGTTGCTTGTCTTAAAGTTATCTTTTCGAAAGTTTGTGCATCCACAACTCTAAGCCCAAGTAATAGTTTTCCAGGTGTAGCAGCAAACCTTACCCACATATATATTACATAGCAAAAGAGCATAATAAACTGGACTATTTGATTTAGGATTAGTAATTTTATAAGTCTACTCTGCGTTGTCTTTTCTTCCGCAGACAGTGGTGCTTGCATTGGGGATTTTGCAGCAATTTGACTTAATATTTTGCTATCCTCTGAGTTCATAAAGAGCTGATTTAAGGCTTGGCTGCAAAACTGCAAGAACAAAACGATAATAATTAAATCAAGCAATACTGATATATAGCGCCTGAGGCCCGTTACATAACATATCCCATTTTCATCTTTCTTTACCTTTTGAATAACATTTATAGAAGAAAAAATAGAAAATAAACGATCAAAAAATTTATGTAACATATATACACTTTCCAATATTTAACCTGCCCCTGGCCGGACTTGAACCAGCATGCTTTTGCAAGCAACAGATTTTGAGTCTGCCGTGTCTACCATTCCACCACAGGGGCATTAAGTTTTAATGCTATAGGCAACACGGAATTAGTCAAATTTTTTTGCCTTTACATCTTTCAAATGAGGACTAAATATTCTACAATAATCAACAGTTACTCTCAAAACTTAAAATGAATGAATTAGCTAGTCTCTTGGGTTCAAGAAGTGTAGACAAGGAAATATGTAAATTACCGCATAATCTAGAAGCTGAACAGATGCTTATTGGTGCAATGATTCGTGATAATAGAATCTGTGATGCAGTTGAAGACACAATTACAGCAGAAAATTTCTATGATCCACTGCATCAAAGTATTTTTACGCAAATATCTAAAACCAGGAAACACGGTATAGTTGCCAATGAACTGAGCCTTAAAATGTTTTTTGAAAACGACCAAGCATTTACCGAGTGTGGTGGGGTAGAGTACTTAGCAAAGCTTGCAGCGAAGGCAAGTATTGCACTTGATATTTATAGTTTGACTAGAATAATCCGTGATACTTACTTAAGGAGATGTTTAATCAAGCTCGGGCAAGAAATAGTTGGTGATAGCTACAACTACGATATTGAAAATCCTGCACAGGCGCAAATTGAACAAGCAATGACAAAATTGTTCAATTTGGCAGTAAAAAAACAAGGTGAGAAAACATATATAAAACTTGCAAGTTCAATTAAAGATGTAGTTGAGAAGATCAGCACACTGAAAAATAATCCAGAAGCGCTAGGCGTTACAACCGGACTTCAAGATCTAAATCAGCTTCTTGGTGGTCTACAAAAATCTGATTTATTAATTTTAGCTGCAAGGCCTTCTATGGGTAAAACAGCATTGGCGCTAAACATCGCACTTAATGCTTGTAAGATGTTGCAAAAAAGAGCAGATAAGCAACACCATGTAGCGTTTTTCTCACTTGAAATGTCAGCAGAACAATTAACGGCAAGATTGATTACTATAGATTCAGGAATTAGTTATTATAAGGCATTAACCGGGAGAATTAGTGATTTTGAATTGCATGAGTTTATCAATACTAGTACAGAATTATCTGAACTGCCTTTCCTCATAGATGACACCCCTGCACTATCAATTAGCGCACTTCGCACCAGAATACGTTTGTTATATCAATTATATAATGTAGAAGTGGTATTCATTGATTATCTGCAGCTAATCAGAGGAACAACAAAAAGGAGTAATGAAAATAGAGTGCAAGAAATCTCGGAAGTGACGCAGGGTTTGAAAGCAATTGCAAAGGAGCTAAATATTCCCATTGTTGCACTATCTCAGCTCTCTCGTTCTGTTGAGCAGAGGGATGATAAAAAACCACAACTTTCTGATTTACGTGATTCAGGGAGCATAGAGCAAGACGCAGATATAGTAATGTTTCTCTATAGAGAAGAGTATTATGAACTAAGAAAACAGCCAAATGAAGGAAACAATAAACATCGGGAATGGCAAGAGAAAATGGAAAAAATTAGAAACATTGCAGAGCTCATTATTGCAAAGCAGAGAAATGGACCAATTGGCAGTATGAAGCTATATTTTGACTCTAACAGAGGTGCATTTAAAGATTACACGGAAAGGCATAGTTCATAGCTTGACAGCAATCTTCTTGTTCCCAAGTTTATCAATTATTTTTTTTATGTAAAGATAGCTTGACAACTTCTTAAAAATCCTTTTATAATGGTATTATATTTTATAATACGTGAGATGATGAATAAAAACAATGTACCCTATTATATAGCTGGAACTCTGGCTGCTTTAACTTTATTAGCATCTGGAGTGTTTGCTGCAGCTCCTTATATTGGTTTCTTAGCTCCAGTTGCAGCATTAAGTGTTGGCCTTCCATTTATTATTGGTGGTGCTGTATTTTCTGCTGTAGCTATTGCACTTTCGTATGCAGCAGTTAGTAAGAACAAAACTATTTCTGAGAAGGAAGCTCAGCTTTCTGATGAAAAAAGTAAAGTAGAAGCTAAAGGTAAAATAATTTCTGAGAAAGTAAAAGAAATATCCGAAAAAAATACTCAACTGGCTAATCAAGCAAAAGAGATAGAAGATAAAGATAAAACTATTTCTGAGAAAGATCGGGAGATTTTTAGAATGAAAAATGAGTTGGCTGCAACCAGAAGGATTAATGCTTCTCAGCCAGGTGATGCGGTAGAAATTGGTAGCGTAAACCAGCAGCTTACTAGGAAAGAGGTCGGAGTACAAGCTCAAGAGCAAAAAACTTCTGAGAAAAATACTCAACTACCTGAGAAAGAAAAAGAAATAGAAGAACTTAAACGAGGAAATGCTTTTGTTCCGCAAGCAAAGGATATCAAAGAAGTATTTACATCTGTAGCAGAAGCGTACAATAGTGGGCGCATTTCTGGTATTGTTAAGCGGCGCTGTAGTGATGTTGCGAATGACTTAAAAAATATCGTAGGTAGTGCGAAAAATGCTTATGGCACATCAATTGAGTATGTAAAAGGGAAATTTAATAATGCTGGAAATAAATTAAAAAATTTTTATGATACATCAGTTGAGTATACAAAAGGAGCACTTAACAGCGTTGGAAGCAGCTTGTACAGTAGGATTTATGGTACTAAGGTTTCTAGTCCGGAAGAGCAGTTTAAGCGTGAAGATGGATCTAAACCTAGCATGCAAGAACTAACTCGTTTGGATTATTTAAATCTTGAGGTTCTTTCCAGTGAGCAAAAGCAACGAGCTAATAGTTTGGATTATTTAAATATTGATAACGTTCCTAAGCAACCTGATCATTTAAATGTTGATGCTGCTAAAAGTTATTTAATGAGTCTTTCTGAGGATCAGGATGTATTTTATGATGCAGAATCTGGTGATGAAAAAGGTACTGAGATTTCTAGCCCAGAAAGTCAGCCAACTAAAGAAGAAAATGGTCAAGGCTGGTTTGCATGGAGCCTAGGAAAGGTTAAGTCGGCAATGACTGAAGTAGTAGTGATAGGTGCTGATGTTACTAAACCATATTGTGCTAAAGTAACTAAGGCACTTGCCACCTAACTTGAATATGTAGACAGCGGTGTGCACCGTCGTTAACTAAAGATAATCCCATCCAGGAGAAATAGTTTTTACACTATTTCTCCTCTTTAGCATCAACCCTCAAAAAAACCGGCGTAGGTTTAGGCAGCGTAATGCCTAAGCTTACGCATGCGTTGCACAGAGATTTTAAATCTCGTTGTTCTTTCGGAATTTGCAGTTGATTTAGTATCATCTCTGCTGACTTGGGAACGATTGGCTGCAATAAAATGCCTATTATCCTGATATATTCCAGTAACTTGTAAATTACTAAATTCATGCGCTCTCTGTCAGTTTTGCTTAGTGTCCAGGGTGCACTTTTGTCTATGTAGGCATTTGCTTCAGAAGAGATGTTGATGATTAGAAGTATGATATGGTTAAATTCATACTTTGATAGGTGATTCATCACTTGATCGAGTATAGCTTTGCAACCTGGAAGACTTTCTTCACCTTTAAGTAGGCTTTGATCGATTGTTGGTACAATTCCAGAACATTGCTTGTGTAAAAATGAAATTGTTCTTTGCACTAAATTGCCTATGTTGTTTGCCAGTTCTGAATTTATCCGGCTGATCATATTTTTCTTACTAAAGTTGCCATCTTGGCCGAAGCTTGCTTCCCTGAGGAGAAAATAGCGTAGCTGATCAACACCAAACTCTTGAGCGAGGCCAATTGGATCTATGACATTACCAAGGGACTTGGATATTTTCTCTCCCTCGTTCAACCACCAACCATGAACTGCAATTTGTTTTGGCAGTGGCAGGTCTGCTGCAAGGAGAATCGCTGGCCAATATACAGCATGAAAGCGCAATATGTCTTTACCGATTACATGAACGTTGAAAGAGTTGTCAGCTAGGTTTGCAGCGCTTGACACTGGAATCTGCGTTTTCCCTTGGTTTGGTGTCATTCCAGCGCGTGACGCTGGAATCTGCGTTTTGGATTCTGCCCAAAATCTTTTATATTCCTCACCTTCAGTACTAGGGAAACCTATTGATGTAAGATAATTGGTTAATGCATCTATCCAGACATAGATTACGTGTTTGTCATTACCTGGTACTTTTATTCCCCAGTTAAAACTAGTACGAGAGATTGAGAGGTCAATGAGCCCTGATCTTACAAACGATATCACTTCATTTCTTCTGCTCTCAGGAAAGATAAAACTTGGCTGATTTTTATAGAGTTCCAGTAATTTGTCTTGCCAGTTTGACAAGCGAAAAAAGTAGCTCTCTTCTTTTATCCACTGAACTTCTGCGCCTGTTGGTGCTTTGCCATCTATCAGCTCTGATTCCTGATAAAATGCTTCATCACGAACTGAATACCAACCCGAATAGGAATCCAAATATATTTGCCCTCTCTCTTCAAGTCTATTCCATAAAGCTATAACTGCTTTTTTGTGACGTTCCTCCGTAGTGCGAATAAAATCGTCATACTCAAAATTCATGAACTTAGCCAATTCTTTAAATGAAACGCTCACATCATCTGTAAATTCTTTTGGCTGCATTTCCTTTGCTTTAGCTGCTTTTTCTATTTTTTGTCCATGTTCATCTGTACCGGTGGTAAATTTGACATTTTTCCCAGCTAGTTTCATGAACCTTGCCACCACGTCACACAAGAGAGAAGTGTATGCATGACCAATATGCGGCTTATCGTTTACGTAATATACTGGCGTGGTGATGTAAAAGTTCTCGAATTGTTCCATGGTTTCGCATTTTGATAAAAATCAACTGAGTTAATTATAGTATTAAAAAGGCAGTAATAAATAAATATTGATTGGGTTAAGCATAATTTTTGAAAAAAGCTATTTACTGAAATTTTATTAAAATAAGAAACAATCAGGCATGATTATTGAAAGAACAATGAGAAATTTTCTTGTAATTCTATTTATAGTTTTCTATGCATTTGATGCACACGCTGATGGAGCAACAGATGTAATGTGTAATGTAATAGGTTACGTTCATGGAATAGGTGGACCAATGATTACAGTGGTAATAATTGGTTCAAGCTTACTTGCAATATTTGGCAGAATGCCTTGGCCTGCACTTTTCGCACTGGGTATGTTTGTTGCTATGTTTTTTGGTGCTCCTCAAATTGTAACAAAGGTAACAGAAAAAGAAGTTTGTTGTCTTTTTAAAGGTCAAACCTTGGAGAATGGAAAGTGTGTTGCTGCTCCTGGATATGAACGTGTAGGTACAGGTTATGCTTGTCGTTCCGGTTGGGCGCTAACTAATAAAGGCTACTGTATAAAAGCTGGCCAAGATCCTTCAAAGTATTGGAAGTGAAAATGGTGCTTTTATAGAGTTAAATCTAACAAACCGCAGAGTATATAATTAACATCCACGCCTTTAGTTAGATTCCACTCACGCTTTATTACGTTGTACTCCATGCCAGCCATGTTTTGCAGCGTTACATTATTTTCTCTTAAGTGATTTGCAATTTCTGACGGCTTGAGAAATTTATTCCAGTTATGTGTACCTTTTGGCAGCCAATTTAATATGTACTCTGCACCAATTATTGCAAGACAAAAGGATTTAATAGTTCTATTTATTGTGGATATAAAGATTAACCCCTCCGGTTTTAGCAGTTCTATCGCTTTTTTCATGAAAAGCTCTAAATTATCCACATGTTCAACTACTTCCATCAACAGAACCACGTCGTACTTCTTGTCATTGCTTAGCTCTTCAATGCTGGTGTGTATATATTCTATATTTAACCCTACTTTTTTTGCATGTGAATGAGCTACTTTTATGTTTTCTTCACATACATCTATTCCCACAACGTTAATGCCAACGCGTGCCATTGACTCTGACAAAATGCCACCACCACACCCGACATCAAGCAATGATAATTCTTTTAAATTGCATTTTTTTAACTCTTTTATTTTCTCAATAATGTAAGATACTCTAACAGGATTCATCATGTGCAATGGTTTGAATTTGCCGTTCTCATCCCACCACTGGCCTGCCATTTTAGCGAATTTTGATATTTCATCTTCGTTATAAGTTTTTGTTTTTTTTTTCTTAGAGGTTATATTGCTGAGTTTATCAAGGCGTTTTTTATGTCTGCTTTCTTTTGAAAATTCTGTTTCGAGGAATTGTTTGACTATGTCTTTTGCTAATCCACTCGCAGTAAACCCTGCACCAAGACACAGTACATTTGCGTTGCCATGCTCGCGAGCTAATTTTGCGATCTCAACACTGTTACATAAAGCAGCGTAGATTCCTTCAAAACGATTTGCCACAGTACTCATGCCCAAACCTGTACCACAAATTAATATCCCATAATTTGCTTTTTTGCTTGTTATATCTTCTACAACTTTAACAGCATAGTTTGGGTAATCTACACACTTTTGCTTAGCAGTGCAGCCTTGATCTACTACTCTGTAACCTAGGGCTTCCAGGTAAGGTTTTATTTCTGATTTTAATTCATAACCAGCATGATCTGAGGCAATTGATACTATACCTAACATATAAGAAATAAGGACATTTTATATGGGTTTGAACTTTCTGTCAAGTCATTCAATGCTTCTGACCTTTTGGGAGTTCTAAAGCTATAGCTAAGGTTTTCCTACGTCATACCGCAATTCATTCCACAACTGTACGAACATTGTGATTTGAGAATAATCTCCGCCAGGAAGGGTGTCATCCCAGTGCTTTGGCACTGAGATCCAGAAAACTTAATTTTAAATAAGTACACCAGATAGCTGTATAATAAGAACTGGATTCCAGTGTCAAGCACTGGAATGACACCTTCTGTATAAATATTAAGAAATTTACCAAACGAAAAAAAAGGCAAAAGAAGCCCCGTGGTTGGCTAATTACTTACATTATACTTTCAAGTATGGCGTTTTTTTATTCTAAACACTTAATAACCGCGATTTAGCTGCTTTTAAGCCGCAACTAATCTAAATTATAAACGTTAAGAAATTTACTAAACAGAAAAAAAGGCAAAAGAAACCCTAGGGTAGCTAGTTATTCACTATCCATTTTTTAAGTTGGCGTTTTTTAATGTTTTAAATGCTTTATAAGCGTATTTCAGCTTGTGTAGGTCAAAACCCGGAAATTTGATAAAGACATAAGGTGCACATAGTGCAAAAAATTAAACATGAGACGCCAGATACGTTGAGTTTTTTTGTCATTTAATCTGTACAGAGAAGATAAATAAATAGCTTCAGTTTCATGATAAGGGCGCTGGCGAGGTTTGTCAAGGAAGTTTTTTGTTTCTGTGGGCTACCTGGATGACAGGATTGCTCTTGAATTTGTATAGCTACATTGTCGGTAAATCTAAATTGCTTTAGTTATAGAAATAAATTTCGAGTCAGATGTGTATAAATTCTATATAATTTTTATCCTACTACTAATTTAACAAGATGGATCATATAGATATTATAAAATCAAAATTATTATTATCCGACATAGTAGGTAAAAAAGTCAGATTAATAAAAAGAGGAGATAGTTTTGTTGGGCTCTGTCCATTTCATAACGAAAAAACCCCATCTTTTTCGGTGAGCAATACTAAGGGGTTATATTACTGTTTTGGTTGTTCAGCTAGTGGTGATGCATTTGAATTTATTTCACAAACTGAAGGATTAAGCTTTAAAGAAGCATTGGAAAAATTAGCATCGGTTACAGGTGTTGAACTGCCCAAAAATCTTAGTATTACAAAAGAGAACAATAAACTATTTTTAGTGCTTGATTTAGCTGCAAATTGGTTTGCACAAAAAAATCAGGGCGTTGTAGATTATTTAAAGCAGCGTAAGATTTCACCTAAAATCATAGATAAATTTAAGATAGGTTATGCACCAAGCTCTGGTTTGAAAGAGTATTTAAACTCTTCAGGTATTGAAGACAGAATTTTGATTGATATTGGATTAGTAAACAAAAATTTTCGTGATTATTTTTATGACCGGCTGATATTTCCTATACAGAGCATTGCAGGGAGAGTTATTGGTTTTGGCGGACGTGCGCTAAGTTCTGAGCAACAGCCGAAATATTTAAACAGTCCAGAGAGTCAGCTCTTCAAGAAGAGGGAGAATTTATACGGATTAAACTTTGCTTTAAGCGAAATACGTAAAAAACAGCACATACTCGTTGTTGAAGGATATATGGACGCTATAGCGCTACATCAAGCAGGAATTAGTAATGCAGTTGCTCCGCTTGGTACCGCAATTTCTGCAGAGCAGATAAAAAATCTATGGAGATTTGCTAAAGAAATCTCCATCTGTATGGATGGCGATAGTGCTGGACGTCATGCTGCTACTCGAGTTGCAGAACTTGCTCTGCCAATATTAGAGCCTGGATACACGTTAAAATTTGTGACTTTGCCGAGTAATAAAGATCCATACGATATATGTAACGAACTGGAATACAAGAAAGAAGACGTATTGATTGCGCTTGATCACTCAACAAAACTTCATTCTGAATATTTATGGCATCACATAATCGATAGCAATTTGCAAAATTATGAAAAACTTGCTCCGGAAAAATATTCAATTCTTGAGCACAAGTTCATGGAATATGTAAATACTATTAGCAACAGCAGTATTAGAAGGTATTACAGAGATTATTTTTACAATAAGGCTAGTGAACTAAGAAGTAGCTTCAAAAAACAGATTTTTAATAGTAAAACTAGAGCAACAAAAGGTGAGTATCTTCATAACAAATCTCCAGAGCTAATTGAAGCAGAGCAAAATCAGGCCGTAATTTTGCGTATAGCCGTAGAATTTCCTGAAATCTTGAACCGTCCTATATTTTTTGAGCAATTTTCTCATTTTGAATTTACTAATGAGATGAAAAGATTACAACAGCGTATAATTGATGTAATAAGTAACAAAAGCAAACTCGATAAAGAGGCTTTGTTACAAGAATTGAAACAGTTTAACGTTATAAAGTATGTATTTGAAAAAACTAGTGTACTAAATAGCCAACTGAACGAGAGAAAATCTGCAGAAATTGTGTGGAATAATATAGTGTTACTAAAAGAGTTAAATGCATTACGAAAAGAAAGAACCGAAGCGAGGCTGAGCGGTAATCTTGACTTAGAGGAAAGGTTGATAGAACAAATAAAGCAAATAGAAAGCAGTATACAAGAAATGCAAATGGAGTTTATTGAAAAGTAGATATCGTCTCGTTAGTCAACAAGAAAATTACAAAATAAGACAATATTTTACATAAGATTGAAATTTTTAACTAATTAAGCCTTCCTCTAACAGCTTTGCCCTGTAGTTTTTGATATGGTTAGGATCACTTGAAAATGTATAATTTTTGTAGTTAGCTCTGCTGTGCATATAAAGTTTACTATTGACTTTTATCACATTATCTCACATTATCTCACATAATATGCATGTGAGAAGAATATGAACTGGAAGAATTTTCGTCTTAGTACGCGTCTCAACCTAGAAGGGCCTGTAATTGAGCAAGTGTACGAGTTAATTACTGCAGTTGATAGTGTTAAAAATAGCTGGCAGATAACGAAAAAACTACTACCACAAACAATTGAAAGATTAACTCATTCAGTTATTGTTACATCTTCTGGCGCTTCTAACCGTATTGAAGGAAATCGTCTAACCGATAAAGAAGTTGAGGATCTATATAAAAACCTACGTGTCAAAAAATTTAAAAATAGAGATGAGCAAGAAATTGCTGGCTACTTAGAAATGCTTAAACTAATATTTCATGATTATACGGATATTCCAATTAGTGAGTCATCAATATTGCACATTAACAACCAGATGCTACTTTATAGTGAAAAAGATTTGTATCATAGAGGAAAATACAAAGCAAGTTCTAATAGAGTTGAGGCAAAAGATCAGAATGGAAAAGTTGTTGGTATAATTTTTGATCCCACACCACCTTACCTTGTTAGAAAGGAAGTACAAGAGCTTATTGATTGGTATCACTGGTCCTTAAATAATAAATTTAAGCATCCTCTTATTATTGTTGCTAACTTTGTTTTTGAGTATTTGGCAATACACCCTTTTCAAGATGGAAATGGCAGAACTAGTAGATTGATAACTAATTTAATGCTGTTGCAGCAGGGTTATGATTTTGTATCTATTGTATCACATGAAAAGATAATTGAAACTAACAAACTTGATTACTATTTAGCGCTTAATAAAACACAAAGTAGCTGGAAAAGTGGCAAAGAAGATATTTCCCCATGGTTAATATTTTTTCTTAATGTGCTCAAAACGCAAGCAAATGAGGCGCATTATATTCTTGAGAGGGAGAATACTGAATATTTATTATCAAGAAAACAATTATTCTTCTGGGAGTGGGCACTTAGCCTTGCAGATAAAGAATTTAGTAGAAAAGATGCTATAGAAGCTCTAGGATTTCCTCCAAGAACAGTAGAGGCAATTACAAAGAAACTGCTAGGGATGAAATACTTACAGCGTCTTGGAGAAGGCAAAGCCACTAGATATAAAGTTATTATTTAAAAGTTTTAGTATGTTTTTCGAGATTTTTTTAAATCCAGTCTTATGCACAACTTTGTTTGCAATTTTATTCGATTAAAAATTGCATTTTAGCAATAAAAAACTTACTTATTATAGGAAAATCTTGTGTTTGTTCTCATATAAAACTATTTATGGAGTGACAATGGTACATGTATTATACTTACATTTCTGATTCGAAAATTTATGCAGTTGTTTCTAACAAGATTGGTCAACAAATTCTATTGTTTAAAGATGAGAAATAAAGTAATCATCATTTCCAGTATTGCTTTTATTCTACTGTTTTTTATCAGCAGTGCATTTTTAAAAAAAGATCAGGCGGTTCATAGCGATAATGCAACTAGTAGCTTTTCAGTAAAAACTCAAGAATGTGCGCCGCAAAACCGCACTATATATTTAAATTTTTCTGGTACAGTAAATCCCTTACATAGAGCTAGCCTTGTCTCAAAAATAAGTGGTAAGATTATTGCTATTTATTTACCTGATGGTGAAAAGGTAAAAAGAGATGATGTAGTGTTAAAGATAGAAGATTATGACAGGATTGAGCAAGCTCAGAAAGCCAAAGCTTTATTAAAGCAGCGTGAAATTGAGTATGATTCCTCTCACAAACTGAATAAAAAAGGCTATGGGGCACAAATACAAGTAGAAGCAGCTTTTACTGCGTTACAAAGTGCAAAAGCTGACCTAAAAAGGCTAGAATTGGATTTAGAAAATACTGCAGTCACATCTCCTATAGATGGTTATATTGATAAAATCAATGCAAACGAAGGGGATTTTGTTAATGCTGGGCAAAAAATAGCTGACGTGGTTAATTTCGATCAAATTCTTGTAGTGTTATACGTTTCGGAAAATGAAGTAAATAAAATAGAGCTAGGCAGCACAGCTCAAATTAATTTGCTGGACGGAAAAGAATTGGCAGGTGAAGTAAGTTTTATTAGTAAAATTGCTGAGCCTAAAACTGGGTCTTATAGGGTAGAAGTAAAGGTAACTAATAATAAAATGATATCCTTGCAGGGACTAACTGCCAACGTAAGGCTACCTTCAGGCGAAAGATTTGCATATACAGTTCCTTCTTCAGCCCTGAGCTTAAGTGACGAAGGTGCTCTTGGAATAAAGATTGTTGATGATAATAATTATGTAGTATTTGCACCAATAGAAATTGTTGATCATGAGAGCGATGGGGTTTGGATAGTAGCAAATAACGAAGGTAAACCCATAAAGTTAATAGTATTGGGCCACCTATTTGTTAAGCCTGGTGATAAGGTTTAAGACATAAGATCCTTTGACCTTACCCAGAAAAAGTGGAGAGAAAGTTTGGAATGTTTTTCACAAAGAGAATGATGAATCAAAATGCTCAGGAATGCAATAGTTATAGCTCTTTTTACAATAATCCGAACAGATCATAATATGCTACTGCTCTACTATAGCCATAAGCACATATCTTATCCTATTCGGACTATTGCGAGAAGTGCTATAATAGTGACGTTGTTTGTTATAAAAAATTTCTATATATTCAAATATAGCAGTTTTGATATGCTGTTTAGAGTGCCGAGAGGTGTCTATTGGTAACTCCCTTTTTAGAGAACTGAAGAAGCTTTCCACAACAGAATTGTCGTAACAACAGCCTTTATTACTCATCTATATTCTTTACAGCTAAGAGATATTGATACCCTTGCGCAGTATATTGTGAACCTTGGTCACTGTGCAGCAGTAGATTTTTAACAGGTTTACGCCTATTAATGGCCATTAATAAAGAGTTCATAACCAATTGTTTATTTATTGCACTACTCATTAACTACCATACGTGAGAATTATTGCTGCCAAATATAGCCATCCCTCCTTGGTTTTGATGTAAGTAATCCCATACTTTATTTGGTTGATCAACAATAAAGTTTTGATCTAGTATATTGGGAGCTACAGCTCTATTATCTGTTTGTTGTTTTTTAATTTTAAACTTTCTTCTCAGTATAGCCCTGATGTCATTTTTCTGCATAATACTTTGCACCGTTTTCAAATTGCAACTTTTACCCAAAGCCTTCAATTCAGCATGAATTTTAGGAGCTCCATATCTACATTTAGAAACTTGATATATTTTTTGAATAGCTTCGAGTAGCTCTTTATTTGCTGATTCTCTACTGCTTATTTTTCTTGTGGTCCACTTATAGTAGCCACTAGCAGAAAATCCTACATAATTCCTGTACTTTATAGCAGTTACTATATAAAAAAATATTTTACTCCTTTTGACTGGCCAGGGCTTTTTTTTAAATGTCTCTTTCCCTTGTTACTCTTGCTTTGTAAATCAAACCTCTCTTTGTCATAAGGTGCTACATCTGGAAATGCATTTGCCGCTGACTTTTTTTCGTTATATTTCTTCATCCATTTTCCTAATACACTATCCCTTATTCCTAGATCTCTTGCTACTTTTGCAACTGGTTGACCTACCTTTCTTTGTTCATTTGCCAGCTTAACAGCTTCCAATTTGAATTCTGCCGTATATTCTCTTACCATTTCTAATCCTCCAAAATTTTATTTTACCCAAAAAAACTCTTTTCTTTCTCTCCACTTTTTCTGGGTAAGGTCACTACTGCTATTCCACGTCAAGAACAACCATAAGTTCATTAGGGTTCACATAACCTAAAGCATTTTTTGCTTGCTCATCAAGCAGATCTAAATCTAAGCTTTTTTCATATAAGCCAAATACTTTGTTGTCCAACTTTTCCTTTTCAGAAGAGACATCCTTTAGCAAAAGTTTATTGTACTCGATTTCTTTTTTTAAATCGATTAACTTCAATAAGCCACGTTTACCTGTAATTGTGCTAATGCTGAAATATAATGTAAGGGAAGAAATGAGTAAGGCTGCGCTTAAACACAGTAACTTTTGCTTCTTTTTAGATATAAGCACCGTACTTTCACATATAAAAAATATATAACATGAAAAGGTGAACAAAAAGCTAAGAACCTTGACGCGCTTTACACCTTGGCTTTACCTTATTTATAATGTAAATCTTACCACCCCTTTTCACAACTTTACAATTTTTATCTCTGTTACGATGAGATTTTAGCGACCCTTTGACTTTCATATCTATAGTAAGAATTAAATTACTTTACATTATAATCACTTATCAAGAGTTAGTCAATTGATAACATTTTATTAAAATATTGTATAATTGTTGCTGATACTTCTTCGATCGACTTTTGCGTGACATCGATAATTGGCCAGTTATTCTGTTTAAAGAGCTCCTCTGCTTCTTTAATTTCCTTTTCTACTTTCTCAGGGTTAGCATATATATTATTATCTTCGTTGTTAATTGAAGTAAGTCTATTTTTGCGTATTTCTATTAGCCTACTTACGTCTATTGTTACCCCTATCGTTAGTTTATTTTTTAATTTTGCCAAGTCGACATAAAAGGGTACCCCACTAACAAAAGGAATATTTGCAACCTTATAGCCTCGGTAAGCTAAATACGTACTGGTGGGAGATTTTGATGTACGTGAAACTCCAACCAAAATTATATCTGCTTTATCAATATCTTGAATATTTTGTCCATCATCATGATTAATAGTGTAGTTTATTGCCTCAATGCGCTGAAAATATTCGTTATTTATCTCAGTATGCAAGTCAAGCTTTTCGTCTTTTTCAATTTCAAGATAAGACGAAATTTCTCTAATAATATGTGATAATATTGCTCTATAGGGAATTTTCAACTTTATACAGTTATCTTTTAGATATTTTCTTAGCTCATCATCAGTAATAGTGCATATAACAAAATTATGCTCATCATTTTTCCTATTAATTTCCTCCAGAATTTTGTCAATCTGCTCTTCTCCTTTTACAAAAGACCAAACATATTCGATCGTTTCTACAGAACGAAAGTGTTTCAGAGCTGATTTTGCAACTGATATAACAGTTTCACCACTTGAATCTGATACTAAGTGTAGATTAAGCTTTTTAAGGGTCATATACTAAAAATAATAGCTAGCAATCTGCTACTGAAATTATGCTAATTTGTTGACCTACGTAAATATAGAAAAACTATCCTGTTGATAAAACTCAAACTAATTGGTAAATTCTTAACACAATTATTCTCAAAACGAATGTTTTTATTAAAGCCTACAAATTTCTCTTATTTTTCTAAGAAAGCTCTACCTTGGCTTGGGGTTATTTGTTTCGCATGTTTTTTAATTGGAATGTCTTTGGCGTTATTCTTCTCTCCAGAAGATTATAAACAAGGAGAAATTGTACGAATCATGTACATTCATGTGCCTTCTGCATGGCTTGCTCTTGGAATATATGGATTAATTGCATCACTTGGTTTCATTTCATTGGTATGGAACAATAGCATTGCTAGTGTCTTGGCACATGCTGCTGCTCCTGCAGGGACAGTCTTTTCGGCAATATGCTTAATCACAGGCAGCATCTGGGGAAAAGGAACCTGGGGCACTTGGTGGGTATGGGATGCAAGGCTTACTTCAATGCTGATTTTATTTTTCCTATATGTTGGCTACCTTTCATTGTGGAGCGCTTTTGATAATGAAGCGAGGGCAGAAAAATCAGCAGCAGTATTTGCCATCTTTAGTGCTATAAATATTCCTATAGTAAAATTTTCCGTGAATTTATGGTCCACTCTCCATCAGCCAGCAAGCATTTTGAGAAAAGGTGGAATAGCAATAGAAAGTTCCCTGCTGTTGCCACTGGTTGCAATGTTTATGTTTTGTGCCACATTTTTTTTAGTAGTGTGGATACTGTATTCACTTTACTTAATTAATTTATATAAGATAAAGAGAGAAATCAGTATGCGGTATTAGGCCGAGAGATGAAAATAGAACACACCACATCACCAAGTAGCAAAGACATTGAATTCCTACTCAAAAAGATTAATGAAGAAACCGTTGATAAAGGTACGTGTAACCCATTTGCTTTTTTTATTCGCGATGATACTGAACAAATTATTGTAGGTTGTAGCGGTTTTGTTATCTATGGTTCAATTTACACTGACTTGCTTTGGGTGCACTCTGATTATAGAAGAAAAGGTATGGGAAAGCAGCTAATGGAAGAAGTTCATGATTATGGTCGTGAGATGCACTGTAAAATAGCAACCGTTGCAACCATGAATTTTCAAAAAGCGAAAGTATTTTATGAAAAGCTTGGGTATAAGTGTGATCTTGTACGTCCAGGGTATGTTAACATGTATATTTTTGAAGAAAGTGTTGTGAGATGCACTGTAAAATAGCAACCGTTGTAACCATGAACTCTAAAATATTTAAAGAGCCTACTAATATCTTTAAGGTAAATGTTCATGTGATTCCGCAGAATAATTCTGTTTTTTGATTCTATCTGTCCATTTATCATTTTCTATATCTTGTTTGTTGGTTGCTTTTTTTTCTTGCTCAACAATTGCCTTATCTATCTCCTTATGAATTGCATCAATTGCATTAATCGCACCTCCTTTTTTGTATACTTCGCTTTTCCCTTCAATAATTAACTTAATAAAAGTATTTACAACAGACTGCACTTGATTATGATTAACCTGACCTTTTGTCAAAGAAGGTAAAGAGCCTAATTCCATCAATACTTCTGGTGCTGTTTTATCTTGAGTGGAAAGTCCTAAATTATCTGCTACTTTACTTATTAATAACTCTCTGTGTTCTTTATTATCTTCCAATTTAGCATAATCACTCAATAGATCTATAACGGTAGATACTCTGACTTCAACAACATCATCAACATCTTCATCTTCTAGAGCAACTCCTGACCCCAATAACCTCTCTCTGAGATTTTCGCTTAAAAGATTGATAAATTCTTCATTTGCATCTGATCCTGTGGTTGATATTGTACCATCTAAATAGTTACTTTGAGCACCGAAGCCATGCTCTATTTGTATTTTTGTCTCAGGTTTAAATCCTAATTTTGCACAGAATTTCTGAAAATATTCTTTAATAATGTCAAACAAGCTCTTGCCATTATCTTTATAATTTTTTAACTCTTTAGGAATAGTAAGTGACAATTTACCATCTCTGTATGTTACAAAGTCTTCACCATTGTGAGATTCAATTGTAAATTCCAATGAACTAGACAGATTACATATCTTATCGCCATGCATAACTTGATTTTTAACAGAGAGTATTGGTAGCCTCATATCAGATCTAATTCTCACATTATTTTGGTTAGCACAATCAATGTTTATTACTTTTTTAGGATTTTCTACTATGAACGACTGTCCAAGTGCAAGTTGGGTTTGTATAAATGGAGCAGCCTCATACCCTGCTTGATTACAATTGGTAACTAGCTCTTCTAAAATAGCATCACTTGGAACTTCTGCCCCAGCGTATCTGAACATTTTTTTGAAAACTTCTTTTGCAAAGGAACGGTAATCCTTGTTTTCATCTTTCTCTGTTGGTAATAGATGGATATACCTTTGGCCAGCATTGTAAAATTCTTCAAATTCTTTCTTATATGAATCGGTTTTTTGATGATTGGCAGTTTTGGAATTTTCACAGTGATTTTTCCATAGCTCACCCAATGCATTACTTACAAGCTCTTTCTCAATATCTTCGAGTACTGAAGCAACAAAAGCTTTGCCATGATCCGTATCTATTTCTCTTGTTCCTTTTTTGTTAAATATTTCGTCATTATATATATCATCACTATTAAAAAGTTCGCTTTTGCGGTGCTTAGCTCCTTCCTTAAATGCAATAATAAGATTTTTATCTATTTCTTTTCCGTTAATAATAAAATTCATCCTTTGAAAATCTAAGAACATTGTTTCACCGGAATTCGCTAATTTATTATCTTGATCTGCTCTTAATTTACTAAAATTGAACTCTTTAGCTGTGGCCTTTAATCTAACTACTGGACTCTTATTATTTTTTCCTTTTGTCTCTTTCATAAATAACACCTTACTGTAAATATGCTGTAAGTTATATCATATAATGATGAATAATTTGGTAATATATTAAGAAAATCGACAGTATATTTCTTTATTTAAGGGGTGTAGGAAAGGCGTAGATTTCTCTTTCCATTTGTAGCGTACTGCATTAATATTTATGTATTAATCTAGAAAATAATGATGAATAACATTGTAATTGTTGGTCTGCAATGGGGTGACGAAGGCAAGGGTAAAATAGTAGATTATCTTTCTGAGAATGCAGATGTAGTTGTGAGATTTCAGGGAGGAAATAATGCAGGGCACACTATAGTAGTAGATGATGAGGTTTATAAATTAAATTTACTGCCCTCTGCTGTTTTGAGGCCAGGCAAAATATCTATCATAGGAAATGGCGTTGCTCTTGATCCACACGCTCTAATCTCAGAAATAGAGTCATTGAAAGTTAAAGGAGTAGACGTAAACTATAACAACTTGATGGTATCCGAGAGCTGTCCATTAATACTTAGCATACATAAGGACAAGGAAAAGCTATTTGAAGATTTAAATGGAAATCACAAAATTGGTACAACAAACAAAGGGATAGGGCCATGTTATGAAGATAAAGTTGGAAGGAGAGCTATACGCCTTTGTGACTTAGAAAACGCAGATGAGCTCAATAAAAGAGTGGATACTCTTTTGAATTACCACAATGCTATCAGGAAAGGCCTTAACTACCAGGTGGTTAAAAAAGAAGAAATATTAAAGGAAATTCAAGAGATTTCAGAAAAAATTCTTTCATATAAAAAACCTGTGTGGAAGATATTAAATGACTTGATGAAAGAAGGTAAGAAAATAATATTTGAAGGTGCCCAAGGCGCATTTTTAGATATCGACCACGGAACTTACCCTTTTGTTACTTCAAGTAATACTGTAGCATCGCAAGCAATAACAGGCTCAGGGTTATCCTCCAATGCTTACATTATTGGTGTGGTAAAAGCTTATACAACAAGAGTGGGCAATGGCCCATTTCCTACTGAGCAGAAAAATGAAGTAGGAGATAGCTTGTTTACTATAGGTAAGGAACTTGGAACAGTGAGCAATAGAAGAAGGCGTTGCGGATGGTTCGATGCAGTTTTAGTGCGCCAGGCCGTACAACTCTCTGGAGTTTCAAGCATTGTATTAACCAAATTAGATGTGCTTAATTCTTTTGATACAATTAAAATATGCACTGGTTACAAGTATAGCGGAAAAATGTATGATTATTTACCCGCATCGCATTCAATACAAGGGGAATTAGAGCCAATATATGAAGAGTTTCCTGGCTGGAAAGAAAACACTCAAGGTAAAAGGTCGATTGAAACATTGCCTATCAATTTAATAAAATATATAGAAGGGTTAGAAAAATTAATAGGTGTACCAATTCATCTAATCTCAACTAGTCCAAAGAGAGAGGATGTTATTAAGCTTAAAGATTTCTGAAAACGTCTTTGTATCTTAGAGCCTGTACGTAATCTCAAAAAAGAGATAAAGTGAGAGGATAAAGTATATAAAGTAGGATATGCGAAGTTTATAACCAAGTGACATAAGTCGAGAAAAGTTTGAGATTATTGTAGCAGATCTGGAATCTTGCAGAAAGAAGACAAAACCAAGAACACTTGATTTACATGATATATTTTGTGGAGTGTTATACGTGTTAAAAAGTGGTTGCCAGTGGAGAATGGTATCAAAAGAGTTCCCAAAATGGCGCAATTGTTACGACTATTTTAAGAAGTGGAGTGAAAAACCAGATGTAAATAAAGAAAGTGTTCTGGAGCTGGTATTAAAAAAAAATAATTGCGACAAAACAATGGTCGGAAAAGCTTCTGCATAATTGATGCACAGAGTATAAAAAATGCAGATACTGCTGAAGCTATGATGCAGGCAAGAAGATTTCAGGGCCGTATTGCAGTAGATACGCAAGCATGCAATTTATACAACAACAGCAGAGATAACTGACCGTAGCAGTGCTGTGAGAATGGTCGAAAATGCAAAAGAAAACCTCTCGGGAGTTAAAAATGTACTGGTTGATGCAGGCTATACTGGAGAGAATTTTGTAACTCAAATAAAAACGATTATTGGTGCAACCGTTGAAGTGATCAAAAGAAATGAATTACGTTCCTTTGTTGTATTGCCCAAAAGATGGGTTGTGGAGCGATCTTTTGCTTGGTTAGAAAAATGTAGAAGATTGTGGAAAAATTGTGAGCGAAAACTCAATACTAGCCTACAAATGGTAGTTCTGGCTTTCACTGCCTTACTTCTGAAAAAATTATGAACAGGCTCTTACTAACTCTTATCTAATAAAAAAAATACTTGTGTAACTTCGAATAGTCTATTATGCAAGACAGCAGTATAAACATGTAGTAAGAAATGTATAATGAAAAATAAAAGCTCAAGTTTAACACTTGCAGTTATTTTTACACAATTAAGTAATCATAAAAGTTAGTGTAGGGCGAGGTTATACAGTTTGATTTCTTTTAATATATGTTAATTGGTATAATATAAATATAGTTAAGGAGGTGTATTATGATTGGAAGTTTGGCTAAAGAAGAAAAAACAGCAGAGGCAGGAAAAACAGGTGATCAACTTGAAAAGTGTATTGGACCAACTTCACTGAATGGGGAGGTTTATTACTCTACGCTTATCTACTATACATTAAAAGAGTTATATTCACAATTAGGTGATATCTCTTATGCTAATAAAACAAGATCAGAAAAAGAAATAATCAATTTTTATGTTCTACCTCAATTTGCACGCTTTAAAGAAATTATTGATGAAGATATAAAAAAAGATCCTTCGTTTGCAAATTCTGCTATTGTAAAGTTTTGCTCCTCAATTATAAAAAATAACAAATTACTTAAAGAATTAGAAGAAGTTAGTATTCCTGCCAAAAACTCTAGTGTAAAGGCAAGGGTAAGCTTTCAACTGAAAAATCTGAAAGAAAAGGTGTGGTTCTTAGGAAAACTAAAGGAAAAAAAGAATTTCACTTACGTGCAGAGGGCTTTTGGGGATAAGTGGAGTTTTTATGACCTAATAAATGATGGAGATTTTAAAAAAACGTACATAGATAAAGCAGTAACAGAGTCTGCTAATAAGAGCTTTAAGGAAGATATAGATAAATGCATAAAGTGGGCAGAGCAGGGAAAAGAAGCTGCAAGTAAATATCTTGGAGAGAAAGGCGTAGAGTTTCGAGCTTATTACACAGAAACTGATAACACTCATAGAGTTTTGAATATCAATCTTATTAATTACAATAGAAGTGAGCAAACCAGGATTAGTGACATTTTACAGCAAGAGAAAGATATTAAAGAGCTGAATATCTATTGCAATAAAAAACATGAAATACACGCTCATCGGAAAGGTAAGGAAAGATATTATGAATTTAAAGAGGGCGCATATTATGAAATGAAAAGCACTTGGCCTGTAAAGGATGGATCCGAAATGTGTACCATGATTATGAATGTGAGTAGCGATGGCATAACTGAAGTACTAAAATTTAATGATGAAGATTTTGTGCTATCGGATGAGATCTTAGAATTAATAAAGCAAAACGATGAATTATATATTCAAGGTCTCTCCTTATATGATGCTGTACTAGAAAAAGGTAAGGCTGCTGATGTTGTACCTACTGCTAATAATAATTTTCAAAATGAGTCTATAGCGGCCTATCGCGAGGAACCAGAGGGGGAATTAGACCCTAAAGTTGATGCTGACAATAGCCTTCCTCCTTCTATTAATAGCAATGCATCAACTCAAACGGAAGTCAATTTACAACACACTGAAACTCAAACAGAAGTTGCTTCACAACAAATCGAAACTAAAACGGAAGTCAATTTACAGCACACTGGAACTCAGACAGAATTTGCTTCACAACAAATGGATGAATTGATTTTAAATAATCAGATGCTGTCCGAAAAAAACGTTGAATTGAAGCAAGAAATGTCAAATTTGAAAAAAGAAGCTGTTGAATTGAAGCAAGAAATAGAAGCAGGGTTGCAAGTGATAAATAAAAAGCACCATGAATTAATACAAGAAAATCAGCGACTACAGGAGAAACTAGAAACAACCCAAGCAGAAGCTAATCAAACAATTGTAAAGTTAGAGAAGCAGAATAGCAATTTACAAGACAGGTTTGAAAAAGAGGAGCAAAAAAACACGGAATTGCAAACTGAACTGGCACAAAAAAATGAAGAATTAGCAGGTGTGTTAAAAGAGCTACAAGGGAAAGCACAAGAACTTAAAGGTGTATATGAAGAAAAAAGAAAGCTAAAGGAAGAGCTGAAAATTGTTAATGCAGGAAAGAAGAATTTGGAAAAAGAGCTAAATCAAGCACGAGAAGATGCGGAACAGATAATGGTTGAACGACGCCAGCAGAAAGAGCGCTTGAAAGATCAGCTAAGAGAATTAGATCAGGAATATAAGGTACAAGTAGAAATTGAGCAAAAGATTAAAGAATCAGATAGGCAGGATAGCGATTTACAAGATACACTTGGAGAAGAGAGACTAAAACTCAACATTGAAGAACTAGAAAACGAGTACGAGGAATTTCCAGGAGATAAGGTGCTTACACTTGAACTCACTAAAGATGAAGATAAAGTCGAAGAGTTAAGAAACGAGCTAGGCAGTGTCGACATTTATTTTAACCAAAGATAAATGCCAGCAATGTGAACAAAAGACAGAAAAGCTATAGCCAATTTGTCGTAGCGTGTAGCAACTCTGCGGAAGTGCTTGATTTTGTTGAACATCCTTTCGATTAAGTTTCTCTCTTTATACAATTCTTTGTCATATTCTCTTGGTGTTTTTCTGTTGGAACGCGGTGGGATTACTGGCTCAGCATTTACAGCTTCTGCAGCCTCAATCATATAATTTGCGTCATACCCTTTATCGGCAATAAGTGCCTCCATGTTCTTGCCTTCTATCAGGTCTAAAGCTTTTACGTAATCCGATCTTTGCCCTGCAGTAACAAAGAATCTCAGTGGGTTGCCCAAAGCATCACAAGCAGCGTGTAATTTGCTTGAAAATCCTCCTTTGCACCGTCCCAGCTCTTGTTCTTGTCTACCAGTTTCCACATTTTTTTCTTGCACCAGCAGCATGTTGATGTGCCCTGATTATTGTTGAGTCTATCATGAGCCACTCTGTGTCTCCATTAACAGCTAATGTGTTGAAAATCATCTGCCAAACACCAGATTTTGCCCACCTTATAAAACGTTTATGTACACTTGACCATTTTCCATACTCAGCCGGCAATGCTCTCCATGTTGCTCCTGTTCTACCTATCCACATTATTGCAGCTACGAATCTCCTGTTATCTTTTGCGCTTCTTCCTCTATCTCCTTCCTTACCTGGCAGACTGTTTTTTATTCCATACGCGTCAAGTTAAGAGATTGTGAGCAAATTTAGAGAGGTTAAAGTGGATACTCTAGCCCTTCTACGTTTGTCTTTTAATGAAAATCGCGACCAAGTTATAGTGAGTTTTTTAAGAAATGCTTTTAAACTATTAATTTTGGTTAATACTAAAAATAACTCTCTAACCCGCCTTTTTAGCTCAATAAATGCCTTTGTTAAGCTAAGTTCTGTATTCTTTTTCACTTCTGTGCAACCAACTATGCCGTGAAATATAAGAATTGCGCACAATTTAGCATATAGTTCACATAATACTCTGCATGGCTTTCCTTTTAGCTTATCAAGCCTGATATGGCTTTTATACAATTTAAATAATAACTCAATTTGCCACCTTACTCTGTAAATCGTTAATACTTGCTCAGCACTAATTTTATTTTCTGGAACATTAGTTATAAATATTGACCAGTTCAACAATTTTTGATTTCTTTTAGAGGATGTATATCCCTGCGATCTTGCTAATCTATTAGCTTTCCTTCTTCTGGCCATAGACTGTTCTTCAGTTAGTTTCTGACATATAATTCTTACTCTAATTTTTGCTTCTTTTCCTAACAATACCTCGTTTTCTAAAAATAACTTATCCTCTAAACATTCTAATAACTCCATTTTTTGATTTGTTTCTACATCATATATGTTGGTATCGGATTTATAACGACTTATGAAATAAGCTCCTATTTCATTGATTTGTTTAAAAGAACTTGGCACAAAATAACCGAGATCAGATATTAGCAAATCATTGCTTAATATATTACTTAAATGTTTCCTATATCCCTGGTCTGATCTTACCCCCTCCGTTAAATTAAGTTGGTCTATTATCTGATTCATGTAGTCGAAAACTAATTGTAACTTTATTCCAGACTTAGTATTGCTTTCATAGCCACTGTAGCTAGTACCATAACCTTTATACATCTCTTCCATACTGTTAGGTAGAGTAATATAGCTACTGTCCAATAATTTAACACTATTAAATTGCTGTAAGATTTTGCAATCAACTTGCAAGATATTTTTAAAGAGAATCACAGATTCATTATACATCCTTTTCATAAATTCCACTGCTTCTTCAGTAAATCTAAAATCCAAACCTTGTTTTGTTATATCTATCGAGTCCTCGTTTAGTAATTGACACATTGTTTCTACGCTACAATTATCAACTCCTATATTACCCAAGACCATGGCTTTTACGAATGATGAACCTTTTAGCTTTCTCTTTCTTTTTATAAACCTTGTTGTAATTGAGATTTTCTCTGCTTTTTCATTAAAAAATTCTTTGAGCTTTTTTGATAAGCAAGTTATTTTATTCATTGGTTCTCTCACTAAAAGTATATCTGGGAGAACTTATACCTTATTATTCTATCTCTTTCATACCTTTATTTCCTTAACTTGACGCGTATGGTTTTTTATTCTCTCCCATTGCTCATCTTTTAAATCATATAGCATTCTCTTTACCTATTAATAAAGAGTACTCTATATCACTATTTTTTTATGTCGACAAGACCTAGAGCGTGAGAAAGAAAAGTGTAAACAATTATTAGAAGAAGAAAATGAATGGGGTGATGAATTGGTAGGAATGCTTGATGGACTGGAAGAAAAAATTCGTGCTGATGAACAAAGGAGCTCCAACAATCAATTAACGGGAGAAATTTCTAATGAGTCTGGTAATGCTCCACGACAGAAGAAAAGGTTATCCAAATCTTCAAGCGTTGATAATGAGTCTTATGTTCCACTGAGAGAGAAGACAACATTACTCAGATCTTTAAGCGTTGATAGTGGACTTGATAGCGATGAAGAAAATTGTGATAATGATTTATCTTTCAACATAAGTCCTATAAGTTCTATTGAGAAGGTGGCAGAGAGTAGAAACGTAGGTAGGGTATCATTGTGAAGATGGTTGGGGTTAAGTTGCAACTTAAGTGGGGCGCAAAAGGTCTTTTGTGTTGATAATAATTTAAAATCTATAGTAGACTAAAAAAGATTATTAAATTATAATATAACATATGATAAAAGACGAGAAATCGAAAACAATTTTTGAAGTGGAAGGGGCAGTAACTGCTTTACTACCTGCAGCAGAATTTAGAGTGAAACTGGACAATGAACATGAGATTATCTGTCATGTATCAGGGAAAGTGAGAAGAAGTAAAATACGCATCATTATAGGGGATAGGGTGTTAGTTGAGATGAGCATTTACGATAGGAATGCGAGAAAGGGTAGGATCATTAGAAGGCTTAAAGGTACAAGTGACAGAACGATCTCTAAATAATCTTATTCTTGCTTCATCATCGAAAAGGCGTATAGCTTTACTAAAACAAATAAACATTGAGCCAGGTTTAATTTTGCCAGCAGATATAGATGAAGCCCCTTTAAAAAAGGAACTTCCGAAGGATTACTCAATCCGTATGGCAAAAAGTAAAGCTGAGAAAATACAAAGTTTAAATCCAAATTATTTTGTGCTTGGTGTTGATACAGTTGTTGCTTGTGGTAGAAGGATATTGCTCAAAGCTGAAAACGTTGAGCAAGCAGAAAAATGTATCCGCTTGTTATCAGGAAGAAGGCATAGAGTATACACCAGTGTATGTCTATTAACTCCCGATCAATCTAAACAACATATCAGGACTGTGGTTACAATAGTGAAATTTAAACGTCTCAGTGAACAAGAAATTAAGTATTATTTAGCATCAGAAGAGTGGAAAAATAGGGCGGGGGGATGCAATATACAAGGCCTAGCTGGAGTGTTCGTATTGTTCTTACGCGGCTCCTACTCTTCCGTTATAGGGTTACCATTACATGAAACCTATTGTTTGCTAAGCAATTATTTTAACTTCAATTTATATTGAAATACCTTTATTAGTATCTTTTTTTTGTTGTGACTCAGCAACCTGTTTAGCCCAATCTAGTGGTCTTTTATTTCTGTTAGCTAATGCAATTCTATTGCGATCATAACCATCAGTGTGTTCTGTTAAAGTATCTCCTCTTTCTTCTTCTATTACTCCAGCTTTCAGTTGTGCTTCATCTTTCTCTAGTAATTTATATAGTTCGCTATTTTTATCTACAGTTGGATTAGTGTCATTATTTTCTCGTTCTGCCACTGTTTTTTCTAACCACTTACGTATAGGGTCATATTGTTTACCTTCTCCTATCTTTTCTAAAATGTTTTCTGAGAATGAATCTTTAGGAATATTTTCTTTAGTAGCCTGTTGTGCCGGTTCTCTTAACCCTTTATCCGGGTTTCCCAATGCTCCTTTTAACTCACTCGTATCTCCGATTTCTTTTGGTTCAATGTTTTCTAAGCTCTTCTTTAACTGTTCAGGATTTACTTGAGATTGTTCATTATTGTCATGAGTTGGAGATGAATAGCCCGAATCGTTTGCTTTTATGTCTGTTGAGCTGTCTTTTAGCAACCCAACTTCTCTCAAGCGTTTTTTAGTTTCTTCGCTAATCTGACTCTGATCAGCTGGTTTTAACCCGAGATTTTCTTGACCTAATGTATTTTTAAGTTCTTCAAATAGAGTTAGATTACTTTGTCTAATATGTTCTTCTAATTTCCTTCCTACCTGTTTTAAATCTGTTTGAGATTTACTATCACTATTAGTTGGAGATATATAGCCTGAATCACTTATACTATTTGGTGTTGAAGCAGAGACACTAATAGTTGGACCTTCCACTATTTTTACATCTGCTAAATCGTCTTTTTGCAATCCATCTTCTTTATCTTGTGACAGTTTATCAGTAGGATCAACTTGCCTTAATCCTCTATTATCCTGCTGTGATCTATCTCTGATTTCTTTAAGAAGATTTTCAGGTGGAGTTTGATCACTTTGTTCAATGTTCTCTAAGCTCTTCTTTAACTGTTCAGGATTTACTTGAGATTGTTCATTATTGTCATGAGTTGGAGATGAATAGCCCGAGTCACTTTTATTATTGAGTGCTGTAGCAGAGAGCGGCTGTTCACTTTCTTTCCACTTAGCATCACTAGCATCTTGGTTATCACTGTTATCTGGAGAAGATGAATAAGGAATTATGTCCTTTAATGTCTCTAACGGTGATGGGTTATTTTTTCTACTTCCTGCAATTGATGCTTTTCTATCATCAACATCAATGTGCCGTAAGTTGTTTTTCTTGAAATTTCTGATGTCTTGTAACAGATCGCCTTTGCTATTTCCTTCTTGTTGCTGGGTTTTAGGTTGTTGCTGATCATTAGGTGTTTGCTCACTTCTATCTGGTTTTTGGCTTCCAGGTACAGCATGTCCAAATGTAGGATTGTCATACCGTTCATCTTCTTGCCTATTATCTTGATTGTGGCTTACAGACTTGGTGAAAGTAGAACTATCTGAAGAATCAGAAGTTGCACCTTTTTGCTGATTATTAGGTGTTTGCTCATTTTCGCGCAAGTCATCTGGTTTTTGGCTTCCAGATTTGGCTCCCCCTTGCTCATCGAAAACACCTTTTTTAGGTGGTAGTGAACTAGTTCTAGGTGGAAGTGGCGGAGGAGTTTTTTTGTTCTGAGGATTCTCCTCAAAAAGCGATTGTAGGTTATAAACTTGACCTCCCGAATTTGCTTCTCGTGCTGCTTGTCTAAGCTCACGCTTTTCTTTAGCCTCCTGAGAATTAATTTTATCGTCAAAATCTTTTCCAATTCCGCTATCGTAAGACTGCCTTCTGCTGTTAGATTGTAGTCCAAAATGTGAATGGTGGTCTTCTTTTTTTTGAGTTATATCAGTAGCTTGAACGCTAACACCTCTATTAACATCAATTCTTGTTGTAGTTTCAGATGATAGCTCGTTACTGTCTTTATTATGTTGCATCTCATTCGCTTTTCCTTGTCCTTTCTCCCTGAATTGTATTTCATGCAAGAATAAACCACCTATTTTTACATCTCTGTTTACTTCTAACCGTTCTAGAGAAAAATCATCACCTTTAACAAGGTCTACACCGTTAGCATCAATCTTAATTTTGATCTTACATTCCTTCCCCTCCGCATACCACTTTAAAGTCATTTCATATGAACCATCAGTTACGACATAATGTCTTATTTTTTTCCCTTCTTCCTCGGCAACAAAACCATGCATTCCGCTCTTTCCATCACTATGCAATGTTGAAAATCCCGAGATTTCATTCTTCTCACAAAAATCACTGTTTAAAAATTCGCTGATTTTAAACTCTTTTTTGTTATTTCCCAGCGTAATACTTGCGTGATTACCGTATATTGAAACTCCTGCAACATCATCAACATACTCTTTCAACCTTTCTTTAACTTCACTTTCAAGGTCTTGTCCAGCTTTCTTTGTCTTGTCGCATTTCTGAAGAATAACTCCATATGCTTTATCTTTGTTTTCTTCTTCGTCCCAATTCCAGTTGGCGCGTTTTGTTAAAAACTTTACTGTGTTAAAATCAACTCTAGCATTATAAATTGGGTCGTCTTCCTTTTTTATTTTATCAAATAAAGGAAAATTTTCTTGAATGCGCTCATTATAAATGTGTTCTTGTTGTGTATCGTTAGTGCCCATATATCCCTCACTAATAACCCTCTGCCTTTAGTTCTAGCTAATACTAGCTAATATAATTATCACAAGCATTGGTTGAATTTTTATTAAGGAAGGTTGTGTTACTAATGTGATGACACAAGCTATTTTATGGTAACATCAAACGATTTAAGTTGTCATTCCAGTCTGGAATCCAGCCTTTCACGAACCCCATCAAAAATGTTGTGTTTTAACATAAGATTAGCTACTTTTATGCTCACTAACTTAGTGCCAATCAAGATTCCTGGATCCCAGTGTCTGGGCACTGGGATGACATCCTTCTTGGCGGAAATCACTCTTATATCACAACAGCTGCATAGCCTAAATTGCTTTAGCTATAGCTCTGTTTTTGCAACTTCAAATATCTGCTACTCATAGTAAACACTTCTGGATCTTGAGAGGTTAGCTTGAGTATAGCGAGTATGTTGATAAACAACAAAGCAGCAATCGAGATATCAGCAACATCCCATAGCAACCGGACTTTACCTATCGCAGCAAGCGGAATGATCATGGTAAAAATTACAATCCAGATTTTAGTGTATTTATTATCCATAGACACATAGCGTATTGTCTGTTTTGAGCAAAAAAACCAAGTAAAAATAGTAGTAAAGGCAAAACAAAACATTATGGCCATAATTAAATAGTCAATATAGGGCCAATTCATAGCTTTTCTAAAAGCAAATATGCACATGTTAGTACTCTCTAAATCAGTGACCCAAGAATCTGTGACAAGCAGTACCATTGTTGTAATAAACACTATGAATGCAACTATAAAAGGCGATATTATTGTGATTAGGCTCTGTTCAATAATAAATTTATTATTATTTTTCTTAGGAACAATTGAAGAATGTACGATTCCTTCGAGGCCAAGCCCTATATCTGTTGCAAAAATACCTCGCAAAGTTCCAACTTGAATAATAGTCAACATTTCTAAAATCAAACCTAGAGATAAACCAGAGTTAAAGCTACTAGTTGTAAAAAAACTGCTTGTTATTAGTTTTAGAGAAGGAAGAATATTTTCACTAAATTTAAATAATATGATACCGCAAAGTGTGAGGTAACTTACCGTCATTATCGGTATCATAGCCGATATAAAAATTTTAATTTTTTTTAAGCTGAGAGCTGCAACAACAAAAAATATTATGGCCATTACAATGCCACCAATGACTACAGGCACATCTATCATGTTAAGTGGTATTGATAGAGAATTTACCTGAACAAGGTTACCAACTGTTATTGAAACCATTATCATAACAACTAGAAACACAATTGTAGCTTTTCTAGAGTTAAATGCATCAGCCATGTAGGCTACAGGACCACCTATAAACCGTCCGTTCTTTTCCTTTCTGGTTTTTATACTTAGATAACAAGTGACATATTTTATCACAGAAGTGATAACAATAATTATTGCCATCCATAAAATAGAGCCCGGTCCTCCGGTTTTTAGAGCAACAGCAGTTCCTGAAATATTTCCTACTCCTAAATTTCCCCCTAAAATTGTAAACAGAGCGGCTATAGAAGAAAATTTATTTTCTCCTTTTTTAGCTCCAAGGAGTGAAAGGGCGTATGGTAATCTAAATACCTGTAGCCATTTTAGTTTAATCGATAGGTAAACACCAGCAACTAGCATGAGTAATATTGTTGGCAGTAATAAAACAAACTTTACTGTATCCATCTGTAAAAGTGAGATTTTTATTTGAGTATACAACAAAAATTGAAAATACCTAACCTATTTTCTATGTATGACTTCGTTTCCGTCATTCTAGAAACCTTTTCTTGTCATCCAAGTAGCATGACACATAACTGTACGAACATTGTAATATGGTACAATGTTAAGACGATGTCATTCCAGTGCTTGACACTGGAATCCAGCTTTTAATGCAACCCCTCACCAAAAATATTGTGTTTTAACATAAGGTTAGCTACTTTTATACTCACCAACTTAGTGTCCAATCTGGATCCCAGTGTCTGGGCACTGGGATGACATCTTTTTTCTTGGTACAAATTACTCTTATATCTCAATGTTCGTACAGTTAGTGCGTGACACTGGGATCTAAATTTTTTATGCGAAACCATTATGTTTATATACTTGTAGGCCCAAGTTCCTCACATAGTGAACAAAAAAGTAAATGAGATTCCAGTGTCACGCGCTGGAATGACACCTACCCCATGAGAACTCTATTTTTCATACCACTCATTTATAAGTTTATTGATATCAGAATCTATAAAATCCTTTAATGGTTGCCTGATTTTTATCTCAACATTTTTAGGGATGCACCTATCTTTACATATCGCATAATTTATATGGAAGTTAAGGTCAATATACCCTTGATTTAAAAATATATTCATCTTAAAGGGAAATAATACCATATCCTCATATACGTTACTTACAAACGTCTCTCTCCCTACTTTATCTTTATGTTCCTTTGGAATAGGCCAGTGAATATTTATATCTGATGCATTACCTTTGTAACTAATAGACGTGGGAAGGCCAAAATCTCCAGGATCTTTATAATACATGTGCCAGCCTGGTTCTACTGTAACCTTTATTGCACCTTTAAGAGTGAAGCTTGCTTCATTTATCTCGCCAATAAGTAAATCAAATTTTGCAATTTCCTCGTCAGCATATAGTTGAGTGCAAGAAAAAAATAAAAACAATATTAAATATATATGTATTTTCATTAAGGTAAATTTCTCCTTTTATAGAGAAAGTAATTTAGATTTTAATTATTATATTTAATAGTATTATATAGATTATTTATTAATATAGCATTATGCTATAGCTAAACTGACTTACGACAATCTGAAAAACGACAAATTCGTCATTCCGCTACTTGTTAGCGGAATCTATGCCGAGATACCGCGAATGAATCCACAACTGTACGAACATTGTGATTTTGGCCCATAAGGAGGGTGTCATCCCAGTGCTTGACACTGGGATGGCTTTGTTGCATCACACTTTATGAGATGGTGATTTATGGTAAATTCATGTAACTATCTCAAATTTAGCCATACCAATATCAGTGAATTTATTAAGCAAATAGCATTTGATTAGCAGTTCTTTTTCTCGATTTATCTCAGATTTATTCCTAAAACTAAATCCGAATATTTGCTTTAATCTTGAGAAAAACCCTTCAATATAAGATCTTTTCCCATAATTTACTTCTTTTTTCCATTCTTTCATGCCATCTTCACCGTATAATTTTATTAACCTAATAGCAGCATTCCTGTCAGACATATAATCTATTTCTGGATGTTCTGCCGCATTGTTTATTGGTGGAATTTTTGTCTTTATATCATATTCGTTACACAACTTATAAAACTTGTGCCTATCACATGCCCTATCTGCATATAGTACTTTTATGGCATGCTGAAAATCAACTTCTTTTAGCAAATCACAAGCTCCATAGTGATCAGAGTAGACACCGTTACTGTATTTTACAGCTATGGCTTTTTTGTTGTTTATATTCAACATTACGTGCAATTTTCTCGTTTGCTCATAGCCACGATATTTTCTGTCAGTGCTATTTTCCTTGCTGTGTGTTGTTGTATATACTAATTCCTGTACTGTCTATAGCAATTTCGATATCTTCCATATTATTTTTATCAATTCTGCAATCATTTATCTTAATATTAAGTTTCTTAAACCTTCTTGATGCTTGTGAATAGCTGATAACTGCCAAATCTCTTCCTATTTGTTGCAAATACCCTTTTATAAACCCGACTGTTTGTCTTAAACCAATTCTAAAGAAACTGACGATTATATGCACCAAAATCACAACTTTATCACTATAAATATAGTTGCCGCCCTGCATTTTTGGACAATTCTCGTACCAATTTTCTATGGCGTCATTGATATAACAAAAAATGCTTCCTCTTTCTTGGAGAAATTTGTTATATTCATGGCAGTTACTGACTCTCATTTTTTGTGGCATATTTTTTCTTCAACAGTTAAATGGCTATTTATAATGAATTTTGTCAGTAACTGCCAGTTCTTTTCACTTGAGCGATGCAACAAAGCCCACTGGGATCCAGGAATTTTATTAAGTTGGCAAGCATAAAAATAGCTGTTTTTTGTTAAAATACAATGTTTTGATGATTATGGAAATGCTGGATTCCAGTGTCAAGCACTGGAATGACATCACAGGGGCACTGGAATTTTTGTTTCAATATTTGTACATTAGCCATGCATCTGAACAGATACTGTAAATTAGCTATATTACATTAGCCCATCAGATGAGTTGTAATGGTTATAATTGTCTGATAAGTGATCTCTAACATCGTGACCTAACTCATTGGCATCAGGCTTAACTTCGTGATCTAACTCATTAGCATCGAGCTTAAACAAAGAAGGATTATCATCAGATTGTTGATTAGACTCTTTCTCTTTCGACCCAAATAACCATGAAAAGAGTGATGAGATAGAATCAATAATGGATTTAATTGCTGAAAAAATATTGGATAAGAAATTACTGGGTTGCTGAGTATCCTCTTCGGCTGATTCTGGTTCAGGCTCTTTTCCTGCTGTGTCATCCACATCTTGTTCAGGCTTACTTCTGCTTATGAGTGTCTTATCTAACCATTTGGACATATTCTTGTCTGGATTATGAAAATACATTTTCTCTATGTCCTTGTTTTCATCAACAAAAATTACTACAGTTGCATTCTGACTTAATGACCCTTCATTTAATCTATAACGTTCACTAACGAGCGATTCATGAGAGTTCTTTATATCTTGAATCAATCGAAGTTTTTCTTCTTCTACTAAAAGGTAACCTCTGTGTTGTATAGCATAATTGGTCCCTTTGTACTTAAATTGCAACATTCCTGTAACCTCTGTGTAGTCATCACCTTTTTGTTCTTCTTCTGGCTCTGGATTCGTGCGGTTTTCATTTACCTCTTCTTCAGACTTACTTCTGCTTATAAGTGTCTTATCTAGCTGTTTGAATATATTTTTGTCGGAGTTTCGAAAATACATTCGACTTATCTCCTTATTTTCATCAACGTGAATCGATAAAACTGTATTCTCATTCCCCAATCCATCACATTCACTAACGAGCGATTCATGAGAGTTCTTAATGTCTTTGATAAATTGAAATTTTTCTTCTTCTGAAAAGTACTTGCATCTTACGTTATAAGTGGTGCCTTTGTATTTAAAACTAAATATCCATCCATGGTCTTTATATTCATCTACTAGTTCATGAATATTCTTGACATTTTGTATAGCTTTAAATTTTTCATCTTCTGAAAAGTCCTTGTATCTTACGTTATAAGTGGTGCCTTTGTATTTAAAACTAAATATCCATCCATGGTCTTCATATTCATCTAGTCCAGAATTCTTGACACGTTGTATAATTTGAAATTTTTCATCTTCTGAAAGGTCCTTGAGGTATATACTACCAGTTGTATCTTTATATTTAAATTTAAACATCCATCCATGATCTTCATATTCATCTACTAGTTCACGAATATTCTTGACATTTTGTATAGCTTTAAATTTTTCTTCTTCTGAAAGGTTCTTGTGATATTTATAAAGTGTACCTTTATATTTAAATTTAAACATCCATCCATGGCCTTCATATTCATCTACACCCATCTGCTTGCAAATAGCTTTATAATTTTTTTCTTCTACCTCTCGTCCAATGACATTCGCTATGAGTTCAGTATCCAGAATATTCAAAGTTTGGACTGTTGCCGATGGTGAAAAACGCAATTGAAATATGTGGCCTAGCTCATGACCTAGAACAAAATCCATGGCACTTTGCTTATATGTCAGAATATTCTGACAATCTGTTACTCCTCGTGTAATATATCCTGGACCACCATCTTCATCTATGCCGAGAAGATTGTTATACTTTGTATAATCGCTTCTATTATTAAAAATGTGAACCGTTATATTGTAACTTGCATTACTATTTTTCAAGCAAAACTTTTCTTTAAATGCTTCATAGGCAGTTTTAATGTCTGTTTCTATTTGGTTTTGTTCCTGCTCAGATAAGTTGTCGTATTTTATAGTACAATTTATATACCCGTATTTAACGGTAAAGCTGTTAGACAAAACATCATGTATATTTGTGGAAAAATAATTGAACTGCTTTGACTCAGCTTCCTTATACAATTGATGCCCATATTTATCCCTAGAATACTTTGGTAGTTTAGGTACTTTGGCAATTAAGTTTTTGTTACTATCAAAAAAAGAAATATCAGAATTACCAATCCTAAAATCCTTTATAGATTGCCCGCAAGTGCCATCATTTGCACAATCATGATTATCTTTCTTATTAAACCATGCGTTGGTGTATTTTTCCATTTTGATACCTCACTACCAAACCTTACTATATTATTATCTTGGTAAAAATCATAATAATTCGTTAACTTGTATTTTAAATCTGTATCAAATGTGCTTTTCTCGTAAGGTATCAATTGTGAAGTAATTAACTTTATTTGTTTAAAATTTTGCTAAAATAGCTCTTTTTATACTATGTTTTATATAGCTAAACTGACTTAGATTTACTGACAATTTGAAAAACAAAAATTCGTCATTCCGCTACTATAGTATTTTCTAAAACGAATGATAAACGTCTAAAATGGTATTACCAACTAAAAGGTGTAAGTTTGTACATTAATGCATTAGAGGTCTGAGGCGACTTTTGATGGTGTGCCAACAATGCTCTATCGGATTTAGATCTTACTATTACCCACAAATATAAATGTTTGTTGCATAGCTCTTAATGGCATAACTTTTGCTTGAAATAACTGTTTATATGGTGCAATTTACAGCTTTTAGTTGCTAAAATTATAACTCTTAGTTTAATAATTTTAATCTAATAAGCTTTCAGGTTAATAAAATTAAATTATTTGAGTAAATACAATACTATGTTTTTATTTGTGGGTAATAGTAAGGCTTAAAGCAAAATGTAGTACGAACGGTAGGTGGATCTAAAAGATCGAATTACAATCCTGTATACAGCATTTTGCATTATTGTTTGATTATATTTATAGGTACAAAAATGGCTAGAATAATTTTCATGGGAGTAGATGTTTCCAAGGAAGCATTGGACATCTCAATTAATGGCAAGCATAAGCGCATAGCAAACGTGAGTGATGCTATATCTAAGTTTATAGAAACAAATATAGTCGATTTACCCATCAAGTTATGTGTAAGCTGGTGGCTATGAAAAGCTCATTATAAAATTGTTGCAAGATAACTGTCCATAAAGCTCACCCGAATCGGGTATATGCATTTGCCAAAGCTTGCAATCATTTTGCAAAAACTGACAAGTTAGATGCTAAATTACTGGAAAAATACGCTGAATTTGTCAGTAAAGACGGTGAAGTAAAAGGATGTATAATTTCACAAAAGCAAGAGGAATTAAAGGAGCTGGGGGCAGTTGAGCGTAATTTAAATGATGCAATTCATGCAAACAAGTGTCGCCTGCAAAGTGCGACGGGAAAAGCTAGAGAATACATAGAAAGACAGATAGGGTTTGCTGAAAAACAATTGAAAGAAATTAGGCAAGACATAGAAGACGCAATAGCTGAATTGAAAGGAAAAAATGAGCTTTTAATCAGCTATAAAGGTATTGGATCAAAGACGGCGAGCGTTCTACTGACAGAGGTGCCTGAGCTTGGTAGATTAGAGAATAGAGAAATTGCATGCTTAGTTGGAGTTGCACCTAAAACTAGTGAAAGTGGAAGAAAAGTTGGCAAAGCTCAAATCAAAGGAGGCAGGTTTTATGCAAGGAAAGCACTATACATGTCAGCTCTTGTTGCTATGCGCCACAACAGAAAAATGAAAGCGTTTTATCAGCGTTTGGTTGATTCTGGCAAAGCTGCTAAGGTTGCATTAGTTGCTGTCATGAGAAAAATTATCGTTTGTTTAAATGCCATGATAAAAAATAACAACTTTTATCTTGACTCTTAAGACGGTAGATGACAGACCATTGATTGTATGGGTTCCATCTGTTATATATAATCTTTTTGAATACGAAGAAAACTGATGAATGAGTATGATATTACGGTTATAGGTAGCGGTCCTGGTGGTTATATAGCGGCAATTAGGGCGGCACAGCTTGGGTTTAAAACTGCAATTGTGGAAAAAGAAAAAAATTTAGGCGGTATATGCTTAAATTGGGGATGTATACCAACAAAATCACTGCTTAGAGCATCTGAGGTTTATAGGCTAATAAAAAGATCAAAAGAGTTTGGTATAGAAGTAAAGGGAGCGAATTTTGATATACAATCAATAGTGAAATACTCAAGAAACGTTGTTGATAAATTGTCAAGCGGTGTTGCATATTTGATGAAAAAAAATAATATCAAAGTTCATCAAGGTTTTGGTAAACTTGCAGGCAATGGTACTATAAAAGTCGTTAGCGATAAGGAAGAACAAGAAATTGTTTCCAAGCATATCATTTTAGCAACAGGCGTGAGGGCACGGAATCTGCCTGGAATAGAGGCAGATGGAGATTTAATATGGAATGCGCAGCACGCTATGACTCCAGAGAGATTACCAAAATCGCTACTAATTATAGGGTCTGGTGCAATTGGAATAGAATTTGCAAGTTTTTATAGTACTTTGGGTGTTGATGTAACAATCATAGAGATAAAGAGCACTATTTTGCCGCTGGAGGATAAGGACATTTCAGATTTAGCACAAGAAATATTCACAAAACAGGGGATAGAAATATATACAAGCAGTAGCGTAAAAGCTCTTACTAAAAGTAAAGACTCTGCTCAAGTGCTACTAAGTAGTGGTGAGAGCAAAGAATTTGAGAGGGTGATTGTTGCGGTTGGAATTCAAGCAAATATTGAAAATATAGGTTTAGAAAATACAAAAATTAAATTAAGCCCTTCTGGCTTTATTGAAACGAATGAATGGTATGAAACTAGTGAATCAAATGTGTATGCAATAGGTGATGTAGCTGGCCCACCATGTTTAGCACATAAAGCGAGCCATGAAGCCGTGATCTGCATTGAAAAGATTGCTGGTAAAAATGCTCATGCGTTAAAAAAAGAATGCATACCAAATTGCACTTATTCTCATCCACAAATAGCGAGCATCGGCCTTACTGAGGAACAGGCAATAAAAGGTGGGTATGATATAAAAATAGGAAAATTTCACTCTAACTTTAATGGTAAGTCTGTTGCACTCAGTGAAACTGAAGGGTTAGTGAAAACGATTATAGATAAAAAAACCGGAGAAATTCTGGGTAGCCACATGATAGGTGCAGAAGTAACGGAGTTAATTAGCAATTTTGCTCTTGCAAAGCAACTAGAAGGAACAGACTTCGACATAAAATCTACGATTTTTCCTCATCCAACCATTTCAGAGATGATACATGAATCAGTGCTTGCTGCAGATGTTAAATAGTTGAACTAACGTTCCATCGTTTTAGAGTTGTCAATGTCTTGAGTAGTAGTTTGATTAGGCACTTTAGTTTCAATAGATTGATTACCACCAGCATCAGAATTCTGTAACTCTTCTTTCAATCCCTTAGCTGCTTCTTTAACTTCAAGCTTTGCCTTTGGATGAAGATCTTCTGGGCCTTTTCCTTTAGTATCCAAACCTTGTTGTAGATTAGTGCTTTTCATTTTATTATGCTGCTCGTGCTCAGGTAGGTCAACGACCGAATTGAAAAGAATTTTTATTATATTTTTTAGCAGTTCTAAAAAACCTCCGCTTCTGCCTTCTCTTTGTTCTTGAGGTTTATTTTTCTCATTAGGTTCTTTTTTACTATTACTTTTAGGCATTTTTAACTCAACTATCATAACGCTTAATAAAATTCTACGTGCAAATTGTTAAATAACAGTTAACAATCTAGGATTTATTATTTACAGATGGATATTATTTTAGCAACAGGTGGCACAGGCGGACACATTTTTCCAGCTATAACTTTAGCAAGAGCACTAAAGGCACAAGGATATAGTTGCATAGTATTTACTGATAAAAAAACAAATAAAAATACTGACGTGGGAAACTACACCTTGCCATTATGTAAACCAAGCAGCAACAAATTTAAGTTTTTCCTTTTCTTGATATACAGCTCTATGTTAGCACTGTATCAAGTAAGAAAATTAAAACCAAAATCGGTCATTGGTTTTGGTAGCTATGCTTCTTTTCCAACTCTTCTTGCAGCAAGAGTTCTTTCTATACCTATAATTTTACATGAACAAAACACAGTTTTAGGGAGAGTAAATAGATTCTTTTTCAAGAGTGCAAAATTAATTGCAACCAGCTTTCCGGAGACTAAATATGCAGAGGGCAATAAATGTATTTTTACAGGAAATTTTGTTGATATAAAAGCACAGAGCCATTCTAGCACTGAGAAAATCCTAAATATATTGGTCATAGCAGGCAGCCAAGGTGCAAATTTTTTTGATGATGTAGTAAGCAGCGTAATTTGTGATTTACCTATTAAAATGAAAAAGAAAATTAGAGTGACGCAGCAATGTACGAAGAAAAATGTAAACAAGGTCAAAAGTCTATACAAAAGTGAAAAGATCGATTGTGAATTGAGTGAATTTTTTGATGATATGGAGAATAGACTGGCCAATGCTCACTTGGTAATTAGCAGAGCAGGAGCAACTTCAATAGCAGAGATCACTCTTGCTAGGCGTTCTGCTATATATATTCCTTACCCTTACTCAAAAGATAATCACCAATTTTATAACGCAAAATATATTGAAGACTCGAGAGCAGCTATAATAGTTAAGCAGAATAGTGAAGCAAAAAAAAATCTAACAGAGGTACTATTTGATCTATTAAATAATTCTCAAAAATTGCGTGATATGACCAATAGTACAGAAAAAACAGGGATAAAGAATGGGACTACTGAGTTTGTTAAGGTGATTGTTCACAGGTTTAGTTGATGGCTGCTTGCTTTTTCTTCAAACACGTCCCAAAGATCCTTTTCTAGCGATATATTATACAATTTATTGATATAAACTACTCCCGTGGGTGAAGTTGTGTTAATTTCGAGCAGGAAGTCATCTATAATATCAATACCAACAAATATTAGCCCTCTTTTCTTTAATTCAGGACCAATTTTGTTACATATTTCATTGTTTCTATCGTTCATTTGAGCGGGCTCAAAACTTGCTCCAAGTCGCATGTTTGTTCTGATCTCTCCACTGATTTTTGGAATTCGTTTCATTACACCAATTGGTTGGCCATAAAGTAGCAATATTCTTTTATCTTTATCTATGTTTTTACAAAATGATTGTGCAATCACAGGGCATTCGTATTTTGCTATCATGAGATCCACTACTACTTGAATACTATTCTCATCTTGTATTCTTATCACATCGTTTCCTCCATAACTATACAATGGCTTCAGAATAATATCTTGATAGTTGTAGTAGAAATCTCTAATCATTGATATATTTTCAGTAATCAAAGTTGGCGGAATTAGCTCTGGAAATAATGAAGTTATCAATTTTTCAGGACAATTTCTTATTTCTGTTGGATTGTTAATTACCAATGCGCTGGTTTTTTCTAAGATATATGTTGTTGTAATATAACGCATATCAAAGGGTGGATCCTGTCTGATAAATATGATGTCCATTTCATTCAAGTTGATTGCTACATCATCTTTAGAGATAAAACTAAAATCATCAACGCTGACTTTCTGAGCCAGAGCAATTGGATGGTTTAGCTTTAGTGCTAAATTGTTAGGAGCATAGACAAAAACTTCGTGCTTCCTCCTTTGTGCTTCCTTTATTAGCACGAATGTAGTGTCAGTTTCAAAATTTATATTTTCATCCATCTGAAAGGCAACTTTCATTTATGTTCTCTACCTATTGTCACAATTGTACAAATGTTATAATTTGAAAGCGATTTTTGCCTAATGGCGTAACTTACTGTACCTATATCGTACATAACTTACAACTTGTTTTACTCCCTTTACTTTTCTTGCAATTGCTATTACAGCTTTTAATTCCGCTTTATTTTGGGCTATACCCATCAAATAAACAACTCTATCAACCGTATTAACGCTATAATTAATTGACTTAATATTTCTTTTTCCCAGGAGTCTTGTTCTTATTTCCGCTGTTATCATGCCATCTACAGTGGTGTCTAGCATGGAAGCCATTTGAATTGGTATTACTCTTATTTCATTTATCACTTCTTTAATTTCTTTTTGCTGCCAAGCTATTTTTTCTGCTGTAAGTTGTTTTTCAGGAGTGTCAACACTTCCAATGAGCAATACTCTTCCTTCACTTACTTTAACCTTTATGGATGAAAATAGCCCATGTTTTAAGAGCCCCTTATTAATTCTGATGACCATAGTCGTATCATCAATGATATTTCCCAAGGATTTGTCCTGCATTGTTATTGCTGTTGCTGTCGCTGTAGCCACCACACCACCTATTATAAGGGTTGTGCAACCACTTTGTGTAATCAAAAAAATTGCGAGTAAGAAGCTTGTTATTAATCTCATTATTGATTTTCAGGGTTTAGAGCTTTCATTAAGAAATGTTAATAAGCTTTTTTGATTGTGTAAATACCATAAATTAAGTAAGACTTTAAACCTTGAATATTTTTAATGGAATACCTATAATAGGGTACTGAAAATTTCTTGCGGATATGGCGGAATTGGTAGACGTGCCAGGTTTAGGTCCTGGTGAGCTTGCTCGTGGGGGTTCAAGTCCCTCTATCCGCACTTTAAAGTCATGTAACTTAGGTTTTAAGGGAAAATTTATAATCACTAAATACACTTTTGTTTGTGTAAAAACCTGTTCTTAAGGATTGTGTTTAACTTAAATTCTGGTAAAATGACTCTATTAAGATATGAATTAAAATGTTAATAAATGAATTATGATGTCTAATAATATACCTCAAAATACAGTCGAAGTAAGTAGCGTATATACCTACAAAGAGCTTAGTATAGATAAACTAAAGTATGAGTATGAAATCACAGTTGGTAGTGATTATATAAAACAAAAGGTAAATTCCAGGTTGCAAGAGATAGCAGAAAATGCAAAATCACCTGGATTTAGGGCTGGAAAGATGCCCTATGACCTTGTTGTTGCAAATTATAAAAACGAGGCTTTGGAATATGTGATAAATAATACAATTGATTATTGCTCAAGTGATTTGATGAAAAAAATTGAAGTCAAGTCTCACATTTATCCTAAGGTTGATGTTATATCATTACCAGATCTGGGCAAAGAAAATGAGGAGGGCAATTTTGTATACAAGCTATCTTTTGAGTCGATGCCTGAAGTACCGATGATAGATCTTGACAAAATAAACTTAAAGAAAATTGAAGCAAAGATTGAAGAGGAAGATATAAAAGAATTTATTGATTCTATCAAAACAAAGTTCCCCAATTTTGCCTCTGTTGATGATGCTTCTTATCAAGCGAAAGATGGGGATAAATTGATAATTGATTTTGAAGGGCGGATTAGGAATAAGCTCTTTCAAGGTGGAAGTAGCAAAGATTTTGCCGTTAATTTAGGGTCTGGCACATTTATTAATGGTTTTGAAGATCAATTAACTGGTATGAAAAAGGGAGAAACAAAGAACTTTAAGTTGAAATTTCCTGAAAATTACCAAGCCATTTCCCTTGCAGGACAGGAAGCTGATTTTTCTGTGCGAGTTAATGAGATTCAAATTGCCAAAGATTTTGAAAATGATGATGAAATAGCTAAGAGTATTGGGTTTAAAGATTATTCTTTGCTAATAAATCATGCAAAAAAAATGATTGGTGATCAGTGCACCGAAATGAGAAATCTCTTAATTAAAAAGGAGCTGTTTGATTATTTGGATGCTAATTATAGTTTTGATTTACCCACAGACATAGTAAAACAGGAGCAACAAAGAATGGAAGGAGAATTGGGTGCTCAAAATGATTCTCGTAAAGAAGCTGAAAAACGTGTAAAGCTTGCTATGTTATTTATGAAATTTAGTGCAGAACATAAAATATCATTAACTCAAAATGATGTTTTGAGTGTTATTGTAAATCAATATGTCAGTAAAGATGTGCAATTTGACAGAGTACTTAAGCATTTTGAATCAAATAAACAATTTCAAGAATTAGTTAGAGGGCAAGCGCTTGAGTATAAAGTGACAGATTATATAATAGAAAAAGTTAGTAAAGAAGAGCAGATTGTTTCTGTGAAAGAATTAAAGGAATTATTTGATAATATTTAATAGGAAAAGGTATGACTCTTATACCAATTGTAGTTGAACAAACTAGTCGCGGTGAGCGCGCTTATGACATATATTCAAGACTAGTGAAAGAAAGAATAATTTTTGTAACAGGTCCTATTGAAGACAATATGGCCAGTGTAATAGTAGCACAGCTTTTATTTTTAGAATCGGAAAATCCCGATAAAGACATTTGTATGTACATCAACTCACCAGGTGGTGTTGTAACTGCTGGTTTGTCGATCTACGATACAATGCAGTATATAAACCCAGACGTTTCAACTTTATGTATAGGTCAAGCTGCATCTATGGGTTCTTTATTGCTTGCAGCTGGTACAAAAGGTAAGCGCTACTCTCTACCTCATTCAAGAATTATGATACATCAGCCATCTGGTGGTTATCATGGTCAAGCAACTGATATAGAAATACATGCTAATGAAATTTTGCGGGTTAAGAAAAAACTAAATCAAATTTATGAAAAACATACTGGAAATTCACTGAAGAAAATTGAAGGAATGATGGAAAGAGATAAATTCATGGATCCTGAAGAAGCAAGGAAAATTGGCTTAATTGACAGGGTGATAGCTGAGCGTACAGATATTGAAATTGAAAATATTAAAGTTAAACAAAAGGTGGGTTAATGGATAACAATAATGATTTACACTACTGTTCTTTTTGCAACAAGGCGCAAGATGAAGTAGATAAATTGATTACTAACTCTTCGGATGGTTTAAAGGTGTTTATTTGTAATGAGTGCATAGAATTATCCCATAAAGCAATAAGTCAAAAGAAAGATAGATCTTTTAATTCAGATCGTATATCTGATATGAAGCTATTACTAAAGAAACCTGAGGATATAAAAAACTTTCTCAGCAAGCATGTTGTAGGTCAAGAACACGCGCAACACGTTTTATCTGTAGCTATGTATAACCATTGTCAATCCATGGTACAATTTCATGCTATAAGTGATATTGAAATCGAGAAGTCAAATATAATGCTTATTGGTCCCACTGGTTCTGGTAAGACTTTGCTAGCCAAAACACTTGCTAAAGTTTCAGATGTGCCATTTGCTATGGCTGATGCGACAACTTTAACTGAGGCAGGTTATGTGGGTGATGATGTAGAAAGCGTGTTGTCGCGTTTATTACAAGCTGCAAATTATGACGTTGTAAAAGCACAGCGTGGTATAGTGTTTATAGATGAAATAGACAAGATTACAAGAAAATCTGAAAGCACTTCAATAACCCGTGACGTTTCAGGTGAAGGGGTCCAGCAAGCTCTGCTTAAGATTATGGAGGGTACAGTTGCTTATGTTCCGCCACAAGGAGGGCGAAAACACCCACAACAAGAGTTTATACAAGTGGATACTAGTAACATACTGTTTATTTGTGGAGGAGCTTTTGAAGGCCTCGATAAAATTATTGAAGCGAGAAAAAAGGGAACGTCAGTTGGCTTTGGAGCAGATATAAGTCAGTCTAAAGAGCAAAAGAAAAAGAATGCTTTACATGATGTTCAACCTGAAGATTTAATCAAATTCGGTTTAATACCCGAATTTGTAGGGCGGGTTCCAATAACTGCTGTTTTAGATGAGCTGGATCATGAAGATTTAATACATGTGTTGACAGAGCCAAGGAATGCACTAATAAAACAGTACAAAGCATTGCTTGCGTTTAGCAAAGTAAACCTTGAGTTTTCAGATGAAGCAATATCAGCTATTGCTAAAAAGGCTATAAGCTACAAAACAGGTGCAAGAATGTTACGTGCTATCTTGGAGTCACTTTTGCTTGACATTATGTATACATCTGGAAACGGAGGCTTTGAAGGTAGCACTATAGTAATCACTAAGAAAATGGTAGAATTAGGAAAAGCAACGGTTAATCATAATAACAATGGCAATGTTATAACGGTTAATGATTAATTTGAGGCATATATTATGAACATTGAACGTGCTGTAAGCTCTAGTTTTACTGCATTGCCAGTATTACCTTTAAGAGATGTAGTAATTTTTCCAAATATAATGGTGCCTTTATTCATAGGCAGAGAAAAATCTGTTAATGCACTAGAGTATGCAATAAGTAGTAGTAATCACCAAAATGAGATTTTTCTTGTAGCACAGAAAGATGGCTCTGTTGATAATCCAGAGCCTGAAGATCTTTATGAAGTAGGTGTGTTAGCAAGCATTGTACAACCGTTAATAAAATTACCTGACAATGCAGTAAAAGTTATAATCCGGGGGATAAGAAGGGGAAGAGTTGTAGAATATATTAGCTCTCATACTTTATTACAAGCCAGGGTAGAGTTAGACAGTCATTATAAAGAAGATGAAGACAATATTGACTTAGAAGCTTTAAGGCGATCTGTTGTAGACGCGTTCGATAGCTGGTGTAAGCTAAACAAGAAAAATCAGCCCGAGGTTGCCATTAACTCCATTGATCAAATCAAAGAAGTTGATCAACTTGTAGACACGGTAGCTTCACATTTAAATATAAAAGTATCAGATAAACAAAGCATACTTGAGGCTTATGACCCAGAAGAGCGTTTAAAAAAAGCTTTTGCTTTTATTGAGAGAGAAATGAGTATTTTGAACGCACAAAACCGTTTATATAAGACAATTAAATCGCAAGTTGAAAGCACTCAGAAAGTTTACTACCTTAACGAGCAATTGAAAGCTATACAGAAAGAATTAGGCGAATTTGAGAATGGTGATGAAGGGAATATACTCAATGAATTTGAAAAAAAGATAAATGAAACAAAGCTTTCTCAGGAAGCAAGAGAGAAAGCTATAACTGATTTGAAGAGATACAAGAAAATGAATCCCATTTCTCCTGAAGCTACAGTTATATCTAGTTACTTGCATTGGTTGCTTGAGTTGCCATGGGGAAAGTACAAAGATGCAAAAATTAACTTAAATGCAGCTAAGAAAATCTTAGATGAAAATCATTATGGCATAGAGAAAGTAAAAGATAGAATAATAGAATTTTTAGCGGTATTAAAAAGAGTAAAAGAGATAAAAGGTCCTATACTTTGCTTAGTTGGACCGCCAGGTGTTGGTAAAACTTCTTTAGCTAAGTCTATGGCAAGAGCAGTAGGAAGAGATTTTGTTCGCATAGCTCTTGGTGGTGTGCGTGATGAGTCTGAGATACGAGGGCATAGGAAAACTTATATTGGCTCAATGCCTGGTAAAATCATTCAACACATGAAAAAAGCTAATTCATGCAACCCGCTTTTTCTGCTTGATGAAATAGATAAGATGGGTTCTGATTCGCGTGGCGATCCTGCGTCTGCATTACTTGAGGTTTTAGATACTGAGCACAATAAACACTTTACGGATCATTACTTGGAAGTTGAGTTTGATCTTTCAAGTGTAATGTTTGTAGCTACGGCAAACAGCTTAAATTTACCACATCCTTTGCGTGATAGGATGGAAATTATACAATTGTCCGGGTATACTGAAGATGAAAAAATCAGTATTGCTACACACCACCTTATTCCGAAGTTAAAGAAGGAGCATGGTTTGTATCAGAAGGAATGGGACATAACTAATGAGGCGTTATACGAGTTGATACGTTTATATACACGTGAAAGTGGTGTGCGAAGTATGGAAAGGGAGCTTGCAAAGCTCATGAGAAAGGCAGTTAAAGAAATATTGACTGATAAAAATAAGAAAATATCCGTAGGGGTTGACAATTTACAAGATTATTTAGGGGTACGTAAATATACCTTTGGCATTGCGGAAAATGAGAGTTTAGTAGGAATAGTAACTGGGCTCGCCTATACTGAAACAGGTGGTGATATTTTGATGATAGAATCAGTCCTAATTCCGGGCAAGGGAGAAATAAAATACACAGGAAAGCTTGGAGAGGTTATGCAAGAATCTATAAAAGCTGCGTATAGTTATATTCGATCAAATTGTTTGTTTTTTGGTATAAAGCCCGAAAAATTCCAAAATAATGATATACATTTACATGTACCTGAGGGTGCAGTACCAAAAGATGGCCCTTCTGCTGGCGGCGCGGTATGTACGTCTATTGTTTCTCTTATGACGAATATACCAGTTAACAAAAATGTTGCTATGACAGGCGAAGTGACATTGCGTGGTAGAGTTTTAGCTATTGGGGGCTTAAGAGAAAAATTGCTTGCAGCGCTCAGAGGATCAATCAAAACTGTGATTATACCAAGTGAAAATGAGAAAGATATGCAAGAGATTCCGGCAAGCATCAAAGAGGGGATCAACGTAGTTTTTGCTAAGAATATTGATGAAGTTATGAAAGTTGCTTTAATGCACCCTACTACTCCAATTGATGGTGATGATAATCAAAATAGTGTGCCTTCCTCTATAGAAAGTAAAGATGATACTTTTCCTATGTCGGAAACATTGAAGCATTAGATTAAAAAAATATTATCAATCTCCATTTCTCTTTTATCCGGCAAAAATCCACCAACTTGTGCATCCCATAAGGATATGACTTGCTTTGTTGTTATGTCATTCATATTTTTTACTTATTCTATCTCCCAGTTTAATTCAAGTAGATGATATATTATAATAGTCCTTTTCATGGAAACCTTTTCTGGTAGATTGCTTTCTAGAAAAACATTGGTCAAGGTGCCAACTGTGGTTTATAATAATATAAATTATATCATAGTTGATTTGCGTTTATCAGAGCTGAGGTATGTTTTATTTTACAAATTTTTTGCCTATTTTACTGTTCCTATTTCTTTTTGTAGGAAGCGGCATATATTTTACTGTTCTTGGCGTGTCAAATGCTTTTTATCAGTTATCTCCACTGGTAGCCATTGTTCCTGCCATAGCTCTGGGTTGGGTTTTATACAAGGGCAATACTGAAGAAAAAATGTATGCCTTTCTAGATGGGGTAAGAGATCGTAATATTATCACTATGTGCATCATTTTTTTACTTGCAGGTGCATTCAGTGAAGTAACTAAAGCAATCGGTAGTGCTGATGCCACAGTTAATTTGGCTCTTTCATTTATACCAACACAATTTTTACTCATAGGATTATTTTTTGTAGCAGCTTTCATCTCCACTGCTATTGGTACATCAATGGGCACCATTGCAACAATTGCTCCTGTTGCAGTTGAACTGACACAAGCTGGGATTTCTCCTTCCTTAGGAGTTGCAACTGTTGTAGGAGGAGCAATGTTTGGCGACAATTTATCTATTATCTCTGATACTACAATTGCATCTGTGATGTCTCAAAAGGCTGATATAAAGAAAAAATTAAAACTGAATGCAAAAGTGGCACTAATTGCTTCTATATTCACAATAATTATATTATTTTATAGCTCAAGCAATAGTGCTGCTATTTCAGTTAAGGAGTATTCTTTATTGCTTGTGGCTCCTTACATCATACTTATATTGCTTGCAAACTTTGGAATAAATGTATTTACGGCATTGGTTTTAAGCATAACTTTTGCTGGAATCATTGGATTTATAAATAACAACAATTATGGTTTATTGTTTTTAAGCCAAAACATCACTAAGGGGTTTATGAGTATGCATGAAATTATGCTACTGTCATTGATGGTTGGCGGACTTTCAGGACTGGTAGGTAAAAATTCTAAGGAGTTTGCAGATAAACTTTCATCTTGGGTTATGATACAACGTGGTGGACAAAAAACTGCGCAGTTATTTATTGCAAAAATAGTCAGTATATTTGATATTTTACTTGCAAATAACACCATCGCTATAATTTTTAGTGGTGAAATTGCTAGAGATATTGCTAAGAAATATGAAATACCGCCTCACTATAGTGCAGCATGGCTAGGCATATTTTCTTGTGTATTTCAAGGATTAATACCGTATGGCGCTCAATTGCTTTTGGCTAGCACTATTGCTGGAGTTTCACCTTTGGCAGTCGTGCCACACGTATACTATTGCTATGTTTTAGGTATTATTGCAGTGTTATATATTGTATTGAACAAAATTGAGAAAAAAGATTGTGCTTAACATACAAGACAATGCTTCACTTTGTAAAAGATGGATATTCCTAGCAGTATGTGCCCTTGCTTGCTCTGGGTTACTGTCAATAATTGTTATTTTTCTACGATTGCCTTTTATCTCCTCTCTTGTTCCTTCTGCACAATATATTTTTGATAATGCGCTGGTGATACACGTGAACTTGTCAATTTTAGTGTGGATGTGCTCTATAATATCTCTGCTCTTTATCATAAACCTACAAAATACCAATAGTTGGTTTAACTTTTCATGGGTTCTATCAACCCTTTCGATGCTGCTCATGTTTATATCCGCATTCGTTCCAAACACTGAAGTTATCAAAAGTAACTATATTCCCGTATTACAAAACAAATTATTTTTACTTGGACTCAGTTTATTTATTGCCAGTATATTAGTAAATACAATGCTAGCATACACATCAAAAAAAGAGGTTTCATTTCTCTCTGTTGGGCAAATTGGGCTAGTTATTATACTTGTATCGTCATTTCTTTGCTTTGTTTTAGCATATAATAATATGCCTCCAGGTCTATATCACTCAGATAAGAATTTGTTTTACGAATATCTCTTTTGGGGAGGCGGACATTTATTGCAGTTTGCTTTTACTCAAGGAATGTTTTTAGTCTATTTAATAATGCTAAGTTCCAATGATATTAGTTTAGCTTCAAGCAATAAAATTACTATTTTACCACTATTTATAAACACGATTTTAGCTGTAGGCGCACCGTTTGTATATTTTGTTTATCCAGTTGATAGTGCCAAGTTAATACAGTTTTTTACTTGGCATATGAGGATTGCTGGAGCAGTTTTGCCGTGCTTTTTGATAATATTAGTGTGCTGCAACATCAGAACTTTTATTAATAATAAAAGCAACTATTTATTACATTCATTCTTGTTGTTCATTTATGGAGATGTGCTTGGAGTGCTGGCTATTGAAGGAAATGTCACCATTCCCGCTCATTACCATGGTTCTGTAGTTGGTATCACTATAGCTTTTATGAATTTTGTCTACTGGATGTTACCTAAATTAAACTTTAAAGAGATAAAAAGTTCCATGGTAAGATTACAGATTTATGCCTACAGTATAGGGCATTTTCTCCATATCACTGGCCTTGTGTGGCTTGGTGGATATGGTGCTTTAAGGAAGGTTGCAGATCTGCCAAGTATTTCGTCAATGTTAGCACGCACGTGCTTCATTATAGGTGGCGCTATATCAGTTGTTGGTGGAATGTTGTTCGTAATAATTGTGCTTTTACATCTGTTAAAAGGCAAAGCGCGTACCAACTGACCCATAGAAACGAAAAAACTTCCTTGACAAACTCCGCCAGCCCCCTTATCATGGTACTGAAGCTATTTATTTATCTTCTCTGTACAGATTAAATGACAAAAAAACTCACGTATCTGGCGTCTCATGTTTAATTTTTTGCACTATGTGCACTCTATGTCTTTATCAAATTTCTGGGTTTTTACCTACACAAGCTGAAATACGCTTATAAAGCATTTAAAACATTAAAAAACGCCAACTTAAAAAATGGATAGTGAATAATTAGCTACCTTAGGGTTTCTTTTGCCTTTTTTTCTGTTTAGTAAATTTCTTAACGTTTATAATTTAGATTAGTTGCGATTTAAAAGCAGCTGAGTCGTGGTTATTAAACGTTTAGAATAAAAAAACGCCATACTTGAAAGTATAATGTAAGTAATTAGCCAACCATGGGGCTTCTTTTGCCTTTTTTTTCGTTTGGTAAATTTCTTAATGTTTATGGCTAAAGATTGCACGAATGTTGCAATTACAAAAGCGTTTCTACTAGGAGGGTGTCATCCCAGTGCTTGACACTGGGATCCAGCCTTTCTGCAATCTCATCGGAAACGTTGTAACCACTTTCTATACTAGTTTGCTTGTGAGCAACCTGGATCCTAGTGTCAGCTACTCGGATGACAAAAAAAGGAGCACTGGGATGACAGGAGAGGGAGGCTACTTGGATGACATCATAGGGGCACTGGAATGACAAAAAAAGGAGGCACTGGAACGACAAAGTGGAGTGTCTGCTTCTGTCATCCTATGATAGCTAAAAAGACCTGGTCACGCGCTGGAATGACACCGAAGGGGCTACTGCCCTCTTGGATGGAGACCAGTGTCAGCTACTTAGATGATACCTTTTTTCTACTTAGTTTAGGTTATGCAGAAGTCTAATACAATTATAGAACAAGCTTAAAAATTCTGGTAAAGTAGTTTTATTTACAAAGAAAGAATATGCTACTTGAAATTGAAAAGCGCAGCATAACAAATGCATTGTGGAAGTTGCAAGAAGCAGATCAAAGGCAAATCTTAACTCTTACACAGAGATTTGAGTTACCAGAAATATTAGCAAGAATATTGGTTACTCGTGGTGTTAACATAGAAAATGCAAGCGACTTCTTATATCCACTAATCAGATCGCTATTACCAGATCCCTTTCACCTTCTTGATATGGATAAAGCTGTTTCTCGTATAATACGGGCAATAAAAAATGATGAAAACCTTGCAATATTTGGTGACTATGATGTTGATGGTGCAACATCGTCAGCATTGATTAACAGGTACCTAAGAGCAATCGGTATACACTCTATAATCTACATTCCAGATCGTGTTGATGAGGGTTATGGATTAAACACAGATGCTTTATTACAACTTAAAAAGAATGGAATTGATTTATGTATTTCCGTTGATTGTGGTACGCTTGCATATCAACCAATAGAAGATGCAAAGGCTTTTGGTCTTGATATTATAGTTGTTGACCATCACCTTGGTACGGAAAAATTACCAAGCGCCGTAGCAGTTGTGAATCCAAACCGCCTTGATGAGAGCTCTCCTTATAATAACCTAGCAGCAGTTGGAGTGTCATTTCTGCTAATTGTTGCTCTTAATAAAAGCCTACGTGAGCAAGGATTTTTTACCAATAAAAAAGAACCAGATTTATTTGATCTATTGGATTTGGTTGCTCTGGGAACTGTCTGTGATGTTATGCAGATCACAGGCCTCAATAGAGCACTTGTCTCACAAGGATTAAAAGTTATGTCAACAAGAAAAAACGTTGGCTTGCGTGTTTTATTTGATGCTTTGGGAATCCTTGAAAAACCAAGTGTTTCGCGGTTGGGGTTTAGCATTGGACCGTGCATAAATGCTGGAGGAAGAATTGGAGAAGCATCGCTCGGTGCAAGGTTGCTTTCCACCGATGATGAAGAAGAGGCACATTCAATCGCGCTAAAATTAATAGATTTGAATAATGCAAGAAAAGTGTTAGAAAATGAGGCTCTCTTGGAAGCTACAGCACAAGCGGAAGAGTCTACCCAATCAGGTGCGAATTTTATAATGATAAGTGGCAATTGGCACCAGGGAATAATTGGTATAATTGCATCAAGGCTAAAGGAGCAGTTTCACTTGCCAACAGTAGTGATATCTTTAAATAATGGAATAGGAAAAGCAAGCTGTAGATCAATTTTGGGAGTTGATATCGGTGCTGCAGTCCTTTCCGCAAAGTTTATAAATTTGATTATTGAAGGTGGTGGCCATAGTATGGCGGCAGGATTTTCAATTAAAGAAGACAAAATAAATGATTTGCATGATTTTTTTACTGAAAGATTTTCAAACTCTATAAATGAGAAAACTTTAAAAGCTGATAGTATAGTAACTGCTAAAGCAATAAATTTGTCTTTATGGAATCAATTGCAACGCTTGGGACCATTTGGAGTTGGAAATCCTGAACCAAGGTTTATTATCCAAGGAGCAAAGATAAGAAAGCCTGAAGTTATAGGAGTTGACCATATAAAATGTTTTATTGCTGATGATAATGTTATGGTAAAAGCTATTGCATTTCGTTCTGCAAATACTCATCTTGGCTCTGCTATCATGCAGGGTAATGTTAAAGCTATTTTGGGTAAAATCTCTATGAATTACTGGAATGGCAATGAATTTGTACAATTTTTAATAGAAGATGTATTGACCATTAGTTGAGTGTATCTGTTCAGCAGAGTGGCAAAATAGGTAGACAAGATAAACCAAAAAATCGAGAAAAAGTGAGTTTACAACAACTGGTGTCATGAAATTATCTGACACTGATTTCCATCCAAGAGGGTGTCATCCCAGTGCTCCTATAATGTCATCCCAGTGCGTGACACTGGGATGACACCCTACTTAACCGTCATACCGCGATTCATTCGCGGTATCTCTTAGCCGCTAACAAGTAGCGGGATGACGAGCTTATCGTCATGCCACTGCGAACCGTCATACCGCCGCGAACCGTCATACCGCGATTCATTCGCGGTATCTCTAGATCCCGCTAACAAGCAGTGGGATGACGAGCTTATCGTCACGCCGCCACGAACCGTCATACCTCCGCGAACCGTCATACCGCGATTCATTCGCGGTATCTCTAGATCCCGCTAACAAGCAGCGGGATGACGAGCTTATCGTCACGCCGCCACGAACCGTCATACCTCCGCGGCGCTAACAAGAGATCCCGCTAACAAGCAGCGGGATGACGGTTGTCGTTTAGCCATAAACATTAAAAAATTTACCAAATGAAAAAAAAGGCAAAAGAAACCCTAGTCATTGTCTATTTTCAGTATTGGCGTTTTTAAGTCTTAAACACTGCAATTTAGCTGCTTTTGAATGCAACTAACCTACGCTGCAAATGTTTAAGAAATTTACTAAGCAGAAAAAAAGGCAAAAGAAACCCCGTGTTAGCTAGTTGTCACTCTCTAATCCTGCAAATTGGCGTACTATACTGTCTTAAACGACTTATAAGCGCGTTTCAGCTTATATAGGTAAAAACCCAGAAATGTTGTGAAGACATAAGGTGCACATAGTGCAAAAAATTAAAAATAAGACGCCAACTACGTTGTTTTCTTGCTGTTTAATCTGCACAGATGAAGATAACTGAATACCTTCAATACCATGATAAGGGCGCTGGCGAAGGATGTCAAGCAAGTTTTTCGTTTCTATATGTGCTACCTTAAGACTTCAACGTCTTAACGCACCTAACTCCATCTGCATATAAATTTGCATGGCTCTTTCCAGTATTAAGCAATGCAAATCCAATGTTGTCTACACTAGAGCGCAGTTCCCCTATTTCTTCATTATTTTCATTTGTCATTTTAGTGCCAATATCTGGAAGTGCGTTATCCCCCTCAACAAGGTAAAGTTTTCTTCTGAATATTTCTTGTCTGCTCATTCGATTTACAACTTCCTGACCTATATAACACCCCTTATTAAAGCTTATACCGTTTACTTTATCGATTAAAAATTGCAGCGGAAACGATGAATTCTGCACCATATCTTTCGCTCCATCTGGAACGAGATTTTGAATTCTGACTTTTTCATACTGAGTAAAATCCCCAACCGGCTCTTTTATTTCATCTTTATGTATGATCCTCATTCCTAGCAGCTTGTGCCTTGGATCTTGAAAAATAACTTGTGACTTACCACTACACTCCGCCAACTTAGTATTAAACAAAACTCCAACCTTATATAGTGCGCTAATGTCTTTAATCTTCACTCTCAAGTAAGTTTTAAGCAAATCCAGTTTCTCGATTATTTGCTGCAAGTGCATGTTTTCGCACTCTAAGAGGGTGTATTTACCATATTCAATAAGAAAAAAATCATATAGATATTTTCCCTGAGGGCTAAGCAATAAAGAGTAAATGGCTTTTTGGCTATCCAACTTATTAATATCATTGGTTATAATACCCTGCAGAAAATCTCTAGTGTCAGGCCCATATAGCACTATCACACCACGACTTAAAAATGGTATATAACTCATGAAATCTCTATAAATAAATCTAAATTTTATTATATAACATTAGGCTCTTTTAGAAACTGCTTTTGGCGTGCATATTTTACAAGCTCCAGCCCTTGAAATCTAACTTACGAGTATATATATATAAACTTATAAGTTAATTTGTTGATGAGGAAAAACAAATGTCAAGTATAAGTTTAAATGTATTAGATGATAGCGTGCTGATCAAGCCTATTAGCGAAGAAAAGCAAGGTGGAATTGTGCTTCCATCAAGTGCTGAAAAGAAACCTACTAAAGGTGAAGTTATAGCAATTGGTGAAGGTTCACGCAATTCAAGTGGCGAACGCGTAACTTTAACTGTGAAAGCTGGTGATAAAGTGTTCTATCGCCAATGGGCTGGTACAGAAATAGAACATAATAATGAGAAGCTTATCGTGATGAAGGAATCCGATATACTTGCTGTCATTAAGTAGCAGTCTTTATTTTACTAAACTGAAACAAAGCGCAACATAGCGCATTGTAAATGGTTTTATTATAGTTTTCTAAATTTTTTATTAACAAGAGGTGATAAAAATGACTAATGTAGTAGTATCAGGTGAGCAGTTGCAAGAAGCCTTTCGTGAGGTCGCAGCAATAGTGGATTCAACGGTAGCAATAACTGCGGGACCTAGAGGAAAAACAGTAGGGATTAATAAGCCCTATGGAGCACCAGAAATTACAAAAGATGGTTATAAGGTGATGAAGGGTATCAAGCCTGAAAAACCATTAAACGCTGTAATAGCAAGCATCTTTGCACAAAGTTGTTCTCAATGTAACGATAAAGTTGGTGATGGTACAACAACGTGCTCAATACTAACTAGCAACATGATAATGGAAGCTTCAAAATCAATTGCTGCTGGAAACGATCGTGTTGGTATTAAAAACGGAATACAGAAGGCAAAAGATGTAATATTAAAGGAAATTGCGTCAATGTCTCGTACAATTTCTCTAGAGAAAATAGACGAAGTGGCACAAGTTGCAATAATCTCTGCAAATGGTGATAAGGATATAGGTAATAGTATCGCTGATTCCGTGAAAAAAGTTGGAAAAGAGGGTGTAATAACTGTTGAAGAGAGTAAAGGTTCAAAAGAGTTAGAAGTTGAGCTGACTACTGGCATGCAATTTGATCGCGGTTATCTCTCTCCGTATTTTATTACAAATAATGAAAAAATGATCGTGGAGCTTGATAATCCTTATCTATTAATTACAGAGAAAAAATTAAATATTATTCAACCTTTACTTCCTATTCTTGAAGCTATTGTTAAATCTGGTAAACCTTTGGTTATTATTGCAGAGGATATCGAAGGTGAAGCATTAAGCACTTTAGTTATCAATAAATTGCGTGGTGGTTTAAAAGTTGCTGCAGTAAAAGCTCCAGGTTTTGGTGACAGAAGAAAGGAGATGCTCGAAGACATAGCAACTTTAACTGGTGCTAAGTACGTCATAAAAGATGAACTTGGAATCAAGATGGAAGATCTCACGCTTGATGATCTTGGTACGGCTAAAAATGTTAAAATTACTAAAGATAATACCACAGTTGTCAGCGAAAATAGCGATTCTGACAGTGTGAAAGCTAGAATCGAGCAGATTAAATCTCAAATTGAAACTTCAACTTCTGATTATGATAAAGAAAAGCTAAGAGAACGTTTAGCGAAATTATCAGGTGGCGTTGCTGTGCTCAAAGTTGGTGGAGCAACTGAAGTGGAAGTTAAAGAACGTAGAGATAGAGTCGAAGATGCGCTGCATGCAACAAGAGCTGCAATTGAAGAAGGCATAGTTCCAGGTGGTGGAGTTGCGCTTCTTTATGCTTCATCTGTTCTCGACAAATTAAAAGGTGCAAGTGACGAAGAGCAAATAGGCATAAACATTATCAAGAAAGTTCTCAGTGCTCCAATTAGAAGGTTAGTTAAAAATGCTGGTCTTGAATCTGCTGTTATAATTGACTATTTGATTAAGCAGAATGATAAAGAGCTTATATACAACGTTGAGGCTATGAATTACGCTAATGCATTTACAGCTGGTGTGATTGATCCAGCAAAAGTGGTGCGTATTGCTTTTGAAACAGCGGTATCTGTTGCGAGTGTGCTGATAACTACTGAATCTATGATAGTTGATGTACCAAGCAAAGAAAATGCTTCATCTCCTATGGGTGCAGGAGAAATGAGTGGCATGGGTGGATTCTAAGTAGAATGAAACCGTGGAGCAATTGCTCCACGGTAGTTCCAAAAAATCTCACATTTTACTATTCGTTAAAGGTAATACGTTTGGTGCAGAAATGCACTACTGTTTGCATCCGTTTCACTCCTTTATATTGTGGTTGTCTAATAACAAAAAGGCAGCATAAGAAAACTATAACCCCTAGTATATTTATACTATAGCTGACCCAAGCAACACGTCATACCGCGATTCATTCCACAACTGTACGAACATTACAATATGGCACATAGTAAACGATGTCATGAAAGTAGCTGACACTGGAATGACACCCTTTTGGATGGAAACCAGTGTCACGCACTGGCATGACACCCATTTGTTCCTATAGTTGTCCTTTCTCGTCTACCTTATTTTGCCACTCTGCTGAACAGATACAATTTACAACCACCCCCCTACCCTTTTTAGTTGTTCAGCAAATATAGAGAGGTTAAAGGGAGTGGTATTACTTAAACAACTAAATAAAAAACCAGGTAGATCATTCTGAAATTCTTGCATTTTTGTCCATAATTTTGTTAAATAACTTCCCTTTTGGTCATATCGAACCAAATTTCTTTTTCACACCACCTTTTAAGCCACTTTCGTTAGTTTTTGTCATAATGCGATCAAACACTCCCAATAACCTCTTTAATAGGTTTGGAGTTAGCGAAGAGATAAGATCAACAGATACGTTATTGTTTTTGTCATCACCACTTGCTTTATAGTCTATTGAAACGATTCCCCTACTTTTCCCACCAGTAAGAAGTTTTCCAATTATAGGAATTTTTAACAAAGATTTATTAATTGAATATGCTGGTATTACTTGTCCTGCAACCTGGAATTTATAATCTTTAATATCGAGCTTACCACCAGTGCTAATACCTAACTCCGCCCCTTCAAGCCAAGATTCTTCAATTTCAATAGTGCCATCTTTGTATGAAAAAGGTGCATTACATTTGTAAAAGTATACACCTTCATTTTTTATGGCATTTACAATGCCAGGCAATGAAGACATCGACAATAAAGTAGTAAGTAGTGGAGCATCTTTGATGTAGAAATTGCTAATGGATAACGTACCATAATGTTCTCCACTTTCTCTCTGAGGAGAGAGATAAAAAGACAATTTGCCGTTTTTAATTGATTTACTAATGCCTAAGGAACGCAAAAGCATACCTGAATTATCCGCATATATTTCGAGCCCTATTCCACTGTATTCTGCTAGTATGTTGCTGCTATCTTCCAGAAACTGCCCTGTAAATTGACTTCCATTGCAATTACCTTTAGTACAGGTTACATTCAGCTTAGCATTTTTGATAACGATGCCTTCTTTCATAATTACATTGTCAACATTCATACTAATCTCTATATCTTTATTTAATCCATTACTGTTTTTGCCAAGCAAGCCTAAAATATCACTTAAGTTAATTTCCTCACCATAAATAGTTATGGCATTTTTCTCCTTACCTGATTCAATTTCTATACTAAAATCATTATCAGGCAATTTAAAGCTACTAGAATTTAAATATAAATTTCCATTTTCTACTCTTCCGCTGAATTTTATATCTAGGTCATTTCCTACAATGTCTAATTTATCTACTAACAATTCACCTGCTCCTTTTAACCTTGTAGAAAACAAAATTTTATTGTGATCTTCAAAGCGATTTTTCCACCCTAAGTAGCTTGAATGTGATTCAAATTCTGATAAATCTATATCACCATTAACATACCCCGTCTTATCTTGATTTATCACTGACTCTAAATTTGCACTGACATAGCCACTATCAAAATTAAATATTTGAGCGGGTAAATCTCCGGTCAAATTCCAGGCGAAACTTTCATTCCTATTGCTACTTTTCAGGTCAAATAATAGCTGTGTGTTATTCACCATACCACTACCATTTAAATCTATAAAGTCACTGCCAAAACTAAGCTTAATATCATATTTACCAAGACTTGCATTATAGACGGCCAAATTGTCAATTTCAGAATGAAAATTTGCTGAGAAGTCTACTTTTTTGTCATCAGCATTTAGATTAAAAATGCGAAAATTAAATACGGATTTTGCCATTCCACTTACTTTATCCCTTTCAACCTTCACCACATCATCCAGCTTAAATCTTATAGGCTCATATAAACCATACGCATCACTTACAGCTTTGCCATTAATGGTTAGAACTGAATCTTCCTTATTTAGAGATTTCATTTCAATATCACCACCATTAACAGTGAAATTCTGAAACTTAGCGCTATTTACAGTAATTTCAAGATCGTTATTCTTGATGATCAAATCACCCTTTAATTCCTTTACTTGCTCAAAATCTTCATCAAATTTTACGCTACCGTTTTCTATATCAGCAACAATTACAATGTCTGACAGATCGTCATCAACCAATTTGCCATTGAAACTTACAATGGTATTTAAAACATCCCCATCAATATTATTACAATACCAGCTTTTAAATTTACTATTTACTACACTATCTGGTATATAAGTACATAAATCCTTTGCAGCAAACTTACTAATATTAATTCTAAGCAAAGCATGACTTGTACCAAAGTTCATTTTGCCTATTAAAGAGAGATACGTGTCATTTAACTTAAAATGGAAGTTTTTTACACTAATAATTCCACTACTATATGTTAAATTTATATTTACATTAGTTAAGGCCAAATTTTTGTTCAAATAATTTTCTGTATTTAATACGTATATATTTCCATCTACAATTTCATCCTTTTTATTAATTTTCACTGAGAAGCTTCCTTTGAATCCTATATTTTTGTCCAAATTGTAGCTTTTAACTAATGTAGAAAACTTGCTCAATAGTCCCAATTTTAGATCATAAAATGTCCCGTACACATTTAGCAAATTGTTGCGATTTTTTATCGTAATTGATAAATCATCCAAAAATCCCTTTCCATCTTTTGTATTCACATGAATATCTAAAACATTAAAATCTTCCCCCTTCCCTATATATAATTTATCAATAAAAAATTCATCTTCTGTGCTTTTATCAATAGCGATGTTAGTAAATTCAATTTTTGAATCCGCATTTAAGTCAAAAAAAAATTCCCTTATTGTTTTTAATAGATTTTTTGCACTACTTTCTGTCATCTTGAAATTCTTCCCTGTCATCCCAGTATCTTTTTTTCCTGTCATCCCAGCACTCGTCCTTGTCATCCAAGTAGCTTGACTACTTGTTTCTTTTTTTCTAGATTCCAGCGTCACGCGCTGGAATGACACCGAAGGAAGGCGGTTACTACTTAAATAATGATTATCCAAAAGGTCTAATGAGTTTTGCGGATTAACATTAGTTTCTTCTCTCTTGATACATACATGCACATTATCAGCTGAAACCTGAGAGAGATTTGTGCTAGCTTTAAATAAGGAACTTAACTTAAAATGTACAAAAAGCTCAGGAACTTTTATAGTAAAATTAGGGTTTGCTATTGCCAAATCCGTAATGACTAAATACGGATCTTTGCCATCTTTCTGCCAAACAACTGAGGTATTCTCCATATTAACGCTTGAGCCAACAAATATTTTTGATATTTTATGTTTAACATAAAAATCAATATAATTAATATTGATTTCTAAAGGCTTAAAAAAAATAAAGAAGCACAATATGAATAATAAAGCTACGGAAAATAATATAGTAATTTTTTTAAGCATCGATTATTGCTTTTCTTGCTAAACTATCAGCCTCCTCATTATATTTATCGCCACTGTGTGCTTTAACCCACTTCCAATCAATTTCGTGTTGTGAAGCAACGTTGTCTAGCTCTTTCCACAATTCCATATTTTTTACTGATTTTTTATTACTTGTTTTCCAGCCATTCATTTTCCACTTATTTATCCATTCTGTTATGCCATGCTTAACATAAAGACTATCCGTATATAAATTAATATTACAAGAAAATTTCAATACTTTCAGCCCATTGATCACCGCTGTTAACTCCATTTTATTGTTTGTGGTATTTTCTTCTCTACCATAAATGTCTTTTCTGTAATCTTGAAATAATATGATAGCTGCCCATCCTCCCGCTCCAGGATTACCAGAACACGCCCCATCCGTATATATTGTCACTTCTTTTTTACTCATCTTTGTTTATATCGGTTAACAAAGTATATAGTTGCTTTTATGAAAGCACAATTTCTAAAGGTAGTTTAAGCTGCACCTTTAAATTTTATTATAGAAACAAAAAAAAGTGTGACAACGAGCATTACCAAAAGGAAAAGTAAAAAATAGTTTTTATGCTTCTGCCGTTCTTTCATAACTAAAATAAATCAATAGAACAAAAAATAATACTGGCGAATAGGGAAAATAGATAAGAAATTGAATAAGAAAACATTTTTTTCTGTGAGCTGTGATTCTTGAACTTCATAACAGATACAGCGTACCAAATAAAAACGCAACCTTCAAAGGTTGCCATGCTTAGATAAAGTAAAGCCTTTTTCAAAAATAGAGCCGGAAGCAAGCTAGTTAGCACCAGCAAAACACTATAAATTAATATATATTTTCTTGTTTTTTCCGGACCATAAACAATATTGAACATTGGAATTGATGCCTTTGCATAGTCTTCAGACTTATTTAAAGATAGGGCCCAAAAGTGTGGTGGAGTCCACATAAAAATTACTAAAAATAAAATGAAACTTTCCCAACTTACAGAATTAGTCACAACTGCCCAGCCAATCATTGGAGGGAAAGCACCTGCTGCACCACCGATAACGATATTCTGCGGAGTACGCCTTTTTAGCCAAATTGTATATATGAAAACGTAAAATAATATGCTAACAGCAAGCAAAGCAGCAGAAATATAGTTTACTGCTATTGCCATGATAAATACTGACAATATTCCAAGAGTTATACCAAATTCAAGCGCACTTTCTGCAGAAACTCTACCTGAGGGTATAGGGCGGTTTTTTGTCCTTTCCATGAGCAGATCTATGTCTCTGTCATACCACATATTTATAGCACCTGCAGATCCTGAGCCAAGAGCAACACATATAAGAGATATTAGTGCTAGAAAAGGGTGCATACTACCTGGTGCAGTAACCATACCAGCAACTGCAGTAAATACCACAAGATACATTATCCTTGGCTTCAGCAAACGCCAAAAATCCAGTATTGTTGATTCAACATTTAGCAAAACACTTGTGTACATTCTATTTTACCACTTGTGGTTTTTCGAAAGTATGAAAAGGCGGTGGTGAAGATACCGTCCATTCCAAGGTGTCACCTCCCCAAGGATTATCTCCAGCTTTCTTGCCCCATTTAAAAAGATGTATAACTATAAACACAAAAAACATAACTGAAACAAAGGACATATACGAACCAATTGAGGATATATAATTCCAAGGGATAAACGCATCAGGATAATCAGGTATACGCCTTGGCATACCAGCTAATCCTAAGAAATGTTGAGGTAAAAAAGTGATATTGGTGCTAATAAAAGTAAGCCAAAAGTGGATTTGACCTAAGCGCTCATTATATTGTTTACCCGACATTTTACCAATCCAATAATAAAAGCCAGCAAAAGCTCCAAATAATGCAGCAAGTGACATGACATAATGGAAGTGAGCAACAACATAATAGGTGTCGTGCAAGAGCTTATCTATTCCACCATGAGAAAGAATTATTCCCGTTATGCCACCGCCAACAAACATGAAAATAAAACCTAGTGCAAATAGCATAGGGGTCTTAAACTCAATTGCTCCACCCCACATAGTTGCAATCCAGCTAAAGACTTTTACACCAGTTATAACACCGATAAAAATTGTGGTAGTGCTAAAAAATGCAGCAGCGTCAGCACTAAGCCCAACAGTGAACATATGGTGAACCCAAACCATAAAGCCAAATACTGCTATACCTATCATTGCATAAACCATCCCTATGTAACCAAATACAGGTCTGTGAGAAAAAGTTGATACAACCTGACTTATGATGCCAAATGCAGGAAAAATAATTACGTAAACTTCTGGATGACCAAAAAACCAAAATAAATGTTGAAATAACACAGGGTCACCACCACCGGCAGGATCAAAAAAGGAAGTACCAACATTGCGATCAGTAAGAAGCATAGTTATAGCACCGGCAAGTACTGGTAAGGCAACAATCAACATAAATGCTGTTAGCAAGACAGACCAAACAAACAGTGGCATCTTAGTTAATGACATTCCTTTTGCGCGCATGTTAAATATAGTAACTATAAAGTTGATCGCCCCAACAATTGACGACATACCAGCAACGTGGAGTGCAAGTATAGCAAGGTCAACTCCTGCACTTGGATGGGACATTACCTGTGATAAAGGTGGATATAAAGTCCAACCCGTACCTGCACCTTCGCCAGCAAATGCTGAAAGAATGAGCAAAATAAAAGATGACACTAACAACCAAAAACTTAAATTATTCATACGAGGAAATGCCATATCTGGTGCGCCAATCATGAGAGGTACAAACCAGTTACCAAATCCTCCCATGAGGGCTGGCATTATCATAAAAAACACCATTATCAACGCATGCCCTGTAACCATTACGTTATATAATTGATAATTATTGTTAAGTATATTAATGTGCATTAGCTGAGTGCGAATAATCACCGATAATAATCCACCAATAATTCCAGCTAATATGGAAAAAATAATGTACAGTGTCCCTATGTCTTTATGATTAGTGGAAAACAACCAACGCTTTATGCCCTTTGGTACGTCACTCATATCTATACTCCAAATTTAACTCACTAATTTTCTATTTTCAATCCACTTATTAAAATCTTCTTTGCTTACTGCTTCAACAACAATTGGCATAAATCCATGGCCTTGACCACACAATTCGTAGCACTGCCCATAATAAACACCAGGCTTTTTGATATTAAACCACGCCTCATTCAGCCTACCTGGTATCGCATCAATTTTTACACCAAAAGCCGGTACTCCCCAACTGTGTATCACATCTCCTGCTGTAACTTGTAAACGAACGTTAGTATTAACGGGTAAAATGATGTTGTTATCAACAGAGAATAGCTTTAAATCTCCTTCGATAAAGTCTTCTTTTCCCTTAATATAACTATCAAATGACACACCTTGATATTCTGGATATTGGTAGCTCCAATACCATTGATGGCCAATAACTTTTAGTGTTATGTCAGCTTTCGGTATTTCTTCCTGTAGCTTCAGTAATTTAGCGTTTTCAAAGGCTAATATTCCAACAATGATAGTTGGTATAACAAACCAAATAATTTCTAAAGGAACACTATGGGTAGTTTTACTTATGTTTGTTACTTTGCTTTTACGAAAGCGAAACGCTATATAAGCAAGCAGCGCCCACACAAAAAGCATTATTGTAACCATCACAAGCATCACAAACGAATGTGACCTAACTACAGCCTCCATTACTTCAGTTGCAGGAGCAGGAAATCCAAATTGCCAGGAAGTAGGAGCAGAGGCAACAGATATATTTGAGTAAAATATTATCAATAGTGCAAATAACTTCACCATATCTTTTGTTTGTTTGCTATAAAACTAAGTGATATACTGTATAATAGTATATATAAACTTACTATGCAAATAGAGATTAGTGATGGTTAATAATTTTTTAGCATTCAACAAGTATAATAGTACAATACTAATTGAGGAAAAAAGCATTTACATAAATCTATTGTAAGTAAAAATATTATAATATTTTAAATTAAGTATTTACTTTAAGTAAATTCTATAATAAGTTTAATAGTGTCTGTTACTGCTAATAACCCTCTAGCCTCACACCTAAAAGCAGTAACAGACACTATTAAACTTTATGACAAGTTTATAATCTGTAAGATCAAAGTCTTACAAGTTTCTTTATTTCATTATACATTGCAGTTTGTTAATTAACTTTTAATGCCTATAGTGGCATTTACAGCTTGGACCAAAGGTTTATGTATTATAGAAAATAATTATAAAAAAAACACACTATTTGTATACCATACAAACTTTTTTTATTCTGCATAGCTGAGTTACTAGATTCTGTAAACGAAATCTTTAGAGAAGCCAAATGGGCAAAGTTTCATGAAGGTCTTTGGCATCTCTTAGCATAGATCCCTTACTTAACCATCATACCGCGATTCATTCGCAGTATCTCAAAGCATAGATCCCGCTAACACGTAGCGGGATGACGATTGTCAGGCTAGCTGTCATCCCAGTGTCAAGCACTGGGATGACAAGGTATAAACCTTATCGTCATGCCGCCACAAACCGTCATACCGCGATTCATTCGCGGTATCTCTAGATCCCGCTAACAAGTAGCGGGATGACGATTGTCGTTTAGCCATAAACATTAAGAAATTTACCAAATAAAAAAAAAGGCAAAAGAAGCCCTGGGGTTATTATCCGCTTTAAAATATTGGCGTTTTTTATGTTTTAAACGCTTGACAAGCGAAATTCAGCTGCTTTTAATTGCAACTAACCTACGCTGCAAATGTTTAAGAAATTTACTAAGCAGAAAAAAAGACAAAGAATCCCCGAGTTAGCTAGTCTTTTACTATCTCTGTCGAGTATTGGCATTTTTTGATGTCTTGTAACGCTTTATAAGCGCGTTTCGGCTTATATAGGTAAAAACCCAGAAATTTTTAAAGACATGCGATGCACGTAGTGCGAAAAATTAAACATGAGACGCCAAATACCCTAAGTTTGACTCGCGACATAATGTTGAACATTTTTTTTTGCATTTCCAGAGCAAGTTCTTGAAACCTAAACATTATATGTACATCATCATGATCAATTCTAATGCATCTAACTAATGCTATGATGACCTTACCCAGAAAAAGTGGAGAGAAAGTTTGGAATGTTTTTTACAAAAAGAATGATGCATCAAATTGTTCTGGAATGCAATAGTTAATAGTGACGTTGTTTGTTATAAAAAATTTCTATATATTCAAATATAGCAGTTTTGATATGCTGTTTAGAGTGCCGAGAGGTGTCCATTGGTAACTCCCTTTTTAGAGAACTGAAGAAGCTTTCCACAACAGAATTGTCGTAACAACAACCTTTATGACTCATCTATGTTTTTTATGGATAAGAGATATTGATAACCTTGCGAAGTATATTGTGAACCTTGATCACTATGTAATAGTAGATTTTTGGCAGGTTTACGCTTGTTAACGGCCATTAATAAAGAGTCCATAACCAATTGTTTATTTATTGAACTGCTCATTAACTACCATGCGTGAATATAGATCGATTATTGTTGCCAAATATAGCCATCCTTCTTTGGTTTTTATATAAGTAATCCCATACTTTATTTGGTTGATCGACAATAAAGTTTTGGTCTAATATATTGGGAGCTACAACTCTACTGTCCGTTTGTTGTTTCTTAATTTTAAATTTTCTTCTCAATATAGCCTGAATACCATTTTTCTGCATAATACTTTGCACTGTTTTTAAGTTGCAACTTTTACCCAAAGCCTTTAATTCAGCATGAATTTTAGGAGCTCCATATCTACATTTAGAAGCTTATATATTTTTTGAACATCTGCTAATAACTCTTTATTTGCTGATTCTCTACTGCTTATTTTCCTTGTAGTCCACTTATAGTAGCCACTAGCAGAAAACCCTACATAATTCCTGCACTTTATAGTGTTTACTATGCTCTTTTATGAAAAAATATTTTACTCTTTTTGACTGGCCAGGGCTTTTTTTAAAATGTCTCTTTCTCTTGTTACTTTTGCTAACTCTTTCTGTAAATCAAATCTCTCTTTGTCATAAGGTGCTACATCTGGAAATGCATTTGCCGCTGACTTTTTTTCGTTATATTTCTTCATCCATTTTCCTAATACACTATCCCTTATTCCTAGATCTCTTGCTACTTTTGCAACTGGTTGACCTACCTTTCTTTGTTCATTTGCCAGCTTAACAGCTTCCAATTTGAATTCTGCCGTATATTCTCTTGCCATTTCTAATCCTCCAAAATTTTATTTTACCCGAAAAAACTCCTTTCTTTCTCTCCACTTTTTCTGGGTAAGGTCAATTCGGAACTCTATTTCTTTTTTACGATCTTTACTTTTATTCTTATTGTTCATATAATATACCCTTCACTAATAATAAATTATTTTTAAATGTTTACTGTTATTTTCTTAGCAGTATTGGCATAAAGCCATAGCTTTTGGGTGAAGTCAAATCAAATTTTCAATTTTTTTTTGTTTATTTTTTTATGAAAAGGTAGAAGATATTAATAGCTGCTAATTTCTTTAAACGATGTTGTCGTAGATTCGTATTTTTATACACCAAAAAGGGTATCTTTGATGTCTCCTACAGCTCCAAACTCATAGCATCCATTTGCCAGCCTTTTAAGGCGCTTTATAGAAGGGTCAATAAAAGATGTACAAAGGACGTCTAAGGTGCGTAGTAGCATTCTAAAGCCATCTATGGGAGACATTTTTTTCATCAACGCATTCAAAACTTAAAAAAATAAAAAACTTGAACATTTCTTCAGAATTGTGTATAATTATTAATGCTTTTTAAGGTTCTTTCTTATGACTTTTTCTAAGTTTCTTGATCCCAAAAATGATGTATCGTTTAAGCGTATCTTCGGTACTGAAAAAAATAGAGATATCCTTATTCACTTCCTCAATGATATTCTTGGCTTTACTGGTAAAAATGAAATAAAGGATATAGAGTTTTTAAGTACTATTCAAGACCCCGATATCGCCGCTAAAAAGCAAAGTATTGTTGATGTTCTCTGTAGAGATTCTACAGGTGCTCAATACATTTGCGAAATGCAGGTCGCTAAAACTAAAGGCTTTGAAAAACGTGCCCAATACTATGCTGCTAAAGCTTACTCAAGGCAAGCTGATAAAGGTGACCAGTATCATAACCTTAAGGAAATTATCTTCATTGCTATAGCAGATTGTGTACTGTTTCCTAATAAATCTGAGTACAAATCAAAGCATACTATTCGAGATGAAGACACTAATGAGCATGATCTAAAAGATTTCTATTTTATATTTATTGAGTTGCCAAAATTTCCAAAGAATAAGGAAGATCAGTTGGAAAATATAGTTGAAAAATGGGTTTATTTTTTTCGATATGCAGATGAGACTAGTGAAGAAGAGCTGGAAAAAATAATAGGTAGTGATGTAATAATTAAAAAGGCCTATGAAGAGCTAAATAGATTCAACTGGTCAGAAAAAGAATTTATTGCCTATGAACAGGAAATAAAACGTATTCTTGATGAACAGGCTGTCCTCGCTCAAAAACTTGATGATGCTACTGAAAAAGGTAGAGAAGAAGGTAAAGAAGAAGGCATCCAAATCGGACATGAAAAAGGCAGAAAAGCAGAGAAAATCGAAGTGGCAAAGAACTCACTTAAGGCCGGTGTCTCTATTGATGTTATCGCTCAAATTACCGGCCTTTCGATAGATGAAATTCAAAAATTAAGGAATTAATACTTTACCTTGACCTCTAGCTTGAGTTAAATGACATTGAACAGAAGTATTATTTAGATAACTTTTAGGCTCCAAGCTTATTTGTTGTTCTTTTACGTCACTCACTTCTAATCTGCTTAACATTTGTTGCATTAATTGATTTATTACTGGGTCTATTCTTCTATTAAATTCAGCCATAAACTTATCAAACTTTTTCGGACTTAATCTACCGGGATCTTCGGGTTCTCTACCAGGCAATGCTTCCTCTGCGTATGATTTTAAAATCCCTGAAATTTCATTAAATTCACCACTCCTAATTTTTTCATTAATCTTCTCAAATAATTTCTCAAAATTAATATCTAAGCGGTGCATTTTTATACCACCTTTCGATTCAGCTTGCTTCTCTAATACTTCCTTGAACGACTTTATAATATCCGATGTGTAAAAAAGAGCCTTTACAGGATTAACATCAGAAAACTTAGGAAGAGGACACTTTTTATCTAGAAAAGCTTGTAACAAGAAAAACATCAAGCTAGCATTATTACTCGCACAAACTTCACGACTAAATTGGCTAGTATATTGGATATTTGGGTTTCTTACTGTATCAGAATGATTGGAGCTACTTCCTGCTGTACCAGAACGGCTAGAGCTATTTTCTGAAAATGAAGGCAACGCAGCCCTTAAAGGGGAAGAGATAAACTGAAAAACACCTTTAACAGCATCTATCCATGAAGACGGCTTACTTGCTCCGCTTGTAGCTCCTATTTTGTTATAGCCTATTTCGTCACTTTGCGATGAATTGTCTGATGCATTATCATAAGATAGATCACACTTAGCTTCTTTTGTAATACTATATTGTACATCACGCTTCTTGCGAGTAGATCCACAATCCTCAATTTTCCATTGACATGGACTATCTTTGCCCCTGGCCTCCAAGTAAATACTCTCCTTCTATCCCTATCATGGCTAAGATAATCACTAGCAGGATATAAATACTCATTACTATAGTAAACACTTTTAATACATACCTCCGATGAAAATACTGCATTCTTTACTGACTCTGGTAATTCTCCTTTTATCCTTTCAAGCTCAGATTTTTTTTCCGAATGAACATTATGGTAATTACTCATCTCCATAATTCTTTTTACATAACGGGCTAACCTAAACTCCGCATTTTCTACACCTTTAACTTCAATACTAGCTCCAATATTGAGAAGATTTGTAACTTCACTAACATTCCCACTTTCTACAGCAGCAAATAAAAGTCTATCATACTCACTTTGCTTTGGTCCTAAAAAGTTTACTACTTCTGACTGACGAGAGGTATTTGCTACATCTAAAGGTTTTCCACCATCCTTATTTTTAGCTCCAATGTTAGCCCCCTTATCTATAAGAAATCTAATTATCTCTAAATGACCTCCTTCAGCAGCCCTATGCAAAGATGTGTAACCATCACTATCTCTAGCTTCAATATTAGCCCCTTTCTCAAGAAGTTCTCTAACGTCACTAAGGCGTCCTGCTCCTGCAGCACTAACTAATAAATCATCATTGTTTAAAGTCATTTGTCCCTCCACATTTATAAAAACCTACCTAACTTAACTAAGCAATCACACTATAACAAGCCACTCTTACCCTGAGCTTTTTTCTTTCCTCAAGCAACACAGAAAGGACCATCTTCCCTCAAACAAGAATTCTGGAATGCCCTCACATAACATAGCCCGCTCACAAAAGTAAAATTACCTTAGCCATCACACACTTACATACCATAAAAAATTAGTAATCTAATGTATTTCAGGAATAGTACTCCACTTTTAAAACTTGTCAACCCCTAATTTAAAATTTTTTTGAAATAATTTTTGATGAAAATTTTTAATGAATTACTATTAATTTAATATTAAATATTACTAAGAACCTAAATAATACAACCACTTTCAGCAATAAAAACCAGCTAGCATGAGAAGATTTTTTTGGAAATCGATTGGTCTTGCAAATGTGCTTAAAATCTTCGTTTCAAGCCCTGGATGTAAATTTATTTGCCTTTTTTTGACTATTTGGGGTTCCTTCTCTATCTCTTGGTGTTAAAAGTTCAAATGAATCTGCACTTGTACGTAAAGCCTTTGCATTTCTCCCATTTTTTCTATTATTTTCTTCACTTTCAGCCAATAAGTGGTTTTCTATTTCACCTTTTTATATCAATTTATTACTTTCTTTTTGATTTGACACACTTTTTTGAACATCTCTATTGTGGAACAAACTTTCTCTTGGTTCTCCAATTTAGACACATGAGCAAAGATTGTGAGCTTTCTCCTCTTACTTCAAAAACCAATATCTTCTTTAATATGATTACTTCTATGTACTTACTAAATTAGGCTACTTAAATTCCTTAGGCAGGTTATAAACGGATACCTTTGCTGAGCTTTCAAAGCTCTTTATAGAGGTAGGTGATTCTAATGTTCCAGGTACGTCATCATAATCAGATAGTTGCGTAGAAATTGAATTCGTCCTAATACCCTGAGATGTACCTTCTTGAAAATGAAGTAATTTATTTTCCAACTTATCTCTTGCTTCTCTAAAACTGTCCAATTTTTTTTGCAAGCTAACACTTTCTTCTTTATACTTTGAAAGTGTTAAATCGATAAAATGATTACACAACACTATTAGACCTGTAGCACTAGAAAATAACAACAAGAGAGGATGAATGGTAACACCTGGCATATCTCCACTTCTTGCATCATGAAAATTTTTATACATATTAAGACAAGAGCCAAAAGCTGCAGAGCATACAAAAGCAAGTTTTGTTCTGCACAGGAAATACTCGACTTGCGCTAATTTTTCATTGCAATGTGCTAATTCTTTACGCAAATCATCAATTTTATCACTATAGTACCTAATAAACAATTGTTTTGTTTCTTCATTATTAACATATTTCCATGCTCTATAAGATCTTCCATCTATGAGCTCAACGTTTACATGCTCTGATTTTAGAAGCGCACTAATTGCGTTACTACTTCTAGAACGCACAGCTTCATGTAGAGGTGTGTAATCGCTTTTAACATCTTTCCTTCTGTTAATATTTTCATAAGTTAAATACTTGAAAAGAGCCGAAATACATTCTGGGTCATTACCTTCAATAGCCAGAGTAATTGCATCTTTTCCGTCTTTATCCTTAGAATTAATAACTTTAGAAAGCGGCTTTTCATTTTCTTGCTTACCTTCAAAATACTTGCACTCATACACCTTATTCGAACGATATGGCTCCTTAAGAATACACAAAAGTTCTTTTACAAGATCAACCTGATTTTCTTTAATAACCACATGCAAAAGTGTGTTTTGATTTTCCTCATCTTGTAACAGTAAAACATCATACAAATAAGCATTTTCATGTAGATAACTAATCTCTTTATTGAAACGTGTTTTATCTATACCTTCTCTTCCTCCTTTACAGATACTGAAGAGTCGTAAACTACCTTCCAAAGCATTGTGATCAATTGCAGAGGCACGTTGCCTTCTGTATAAAATTGGCGCTCCTTCTACGCAAACACTTCCGAAGTAACGAGCAATAGGGGAATGGATACATGCACTTAAAAAATTAGTAAGAGGGTTACAAGTGTTCACACCATTCCTACCTTCAAGCAGTCTAACTACATCTAATTTTTTATACGAATCAGCATAATATAAAGGATCCCGATCATAACAGTCCTTAGCATCAATTATAGCATCACATTCAAGAAGAAGTTTAGCTACATCTAAATGACCTTCCCTAGCAGCATAATGTAAAGGTGTTCTAGCTTTTTCATCCATGGCCTCAACTTTAGCACCTTGGCTTATAAGAAAGCTAACCATACCCTCTCTATTGTAGTAAGCAGCATAGTGTAGAGGAGCTATACCCAAACGGTCTTTAGCATTAATTATAGAATCATGGTCAAGAAGAAGTTTAGCTGCATCTAAATGACCTTCCCCAGCAGCATAATGTAAAGGTGTTTTATCTTCTTCATCCATGGCCTCAACTTTAGCATCTCGGCTTATAAGAAAGCTAACCACATCCTCTCTATTGTAGCAAGCAGCATAGTGTAGAGGAGTCATACCAAAACGGTCTTCAGCATCAATTATAGCACCACGGTCAAGAAGAAGTTCAGCTACATCTAAATGACCTTTCCCAGCAGCATAATGTAAAGGTGTTTTAGCCTCTTTATCCACGGCCTCAATTTTGGCATCTTGTTTTATAAGAAAGCTAACCATATTTTTTCTATTGTGGTAAGCAGCATAGTGTAGAGGAGCCATACCAAAACAGTCTTCAGCATCAATCATAGTACCACGGCCAAGAAGAAGTTCAGCTACATCTGAATGACCTTCCCTAGCAGCATAATGTAAAGGTGTTTTTCTACTATCATCTTGAACGTTAACCTTAGCATTTCTACTGAGAAGAAGTTTAAGGACATACAAATTACCCTTACAAGAAGCTACACACAAAGGCGTTTGATTGTTTATACCTTTAGCCTCAATATTAGCACCTCCATCAAGAAAATCACTAACCTTTCTAATATCTTTTCTTTCTATAGCAGAAAATAAATATTTATCTAGCTTTGCTCTCAAAAAGTTTGCTACTTCTGTGTTACCAAGCTCATTTACTATGCGTAAAGGTGTCTTAACATTATTATCCTTAGCTAAAATGCTGGCACCTTGATCAACAAGAAATCTAACCATATCGTATTGACCTGCACTAACAGCATAGTGTAGAGGTGTCCAATTTTGGTCACATCTAATGTCAATATCAGCACCAATACTAAGAAGAAGTTGAGCTACATTTACACTATTTTTACAGGCAGCCCAGGACAGCAAAGGCAACTTATCTAAAAGTTCACGATTAACATTATATTTATCAATATGTTGATCAATATATTCCTCCAACCGTTTAAAGTCGTCATTTTCTATAGCATGCGTAAAATCCGTTGTAAGGCTCGTTTGATCTTTCATAAACTATATAAAAAAAACTATTTTCCTACTCAGTACAATACTCCATTTTTAAAACTTATCAACCCCTATTTAGAAATTTTTTATGGAATAATTTTTGATGAAAGTCTTTAATATATTGCTACTAATTTAGCAATATATACTGTTAAAAACCTAAACAATATAACCATTTCCAGCACCCAAAACCAGCAAGCGTGAGAACAATTTTTCTTGGAATCGGTTGGTCTACCATATGTACCATACGAACTTTTTAATATAACAATTTAACTATACGCTAAAACTAGCTACATTAGCCCATTTCATCCATATCTACATACGAACTGTTTTGCCTAAGCTTATTGAAATAATTTAAATCTTCTATTTTTATAACCTTATTTTTACGCGGCTTGTTCTCACAAATATACGACCTTTTTTGCAATCTTAGGAAGAGTCAATAATTCAATTCTTTATAACACTAGCTAGCATGGTATCTTCACTAAAATATTTTTTAAAAAGTTAGTTGACTTATAAATAATTCTCTACTAATACTCGCATGTGTTTGTTTATTCTGCTGAAGTGGCTCCGCAGGTTACTGTATAAGCTTCAGCAGTTTTTGCACTCCTTTAAAGCATCATATTCCTATATATTAAATATCGCTAGTGCTTCTCAAATTTGTTGATCTATAGTAAAACTGGCTAAAACTTGGAGTCATAAACAACTTTTAACCTAGTAGTAGTACTCACCATAAAAACTTAACAAAAATATGAGCAGTAAAAATATTACGTTGAAATTAGCTTGACCAATATTATATATTATACATAATACATCCTATATTTAGAATTAGGGGGTAGCTATGGTTGAGACTAAAGAATTTGTAGAACATATTATAAAACTTACCAATCGGCAAAGTGATCAAACAAATGAGCAGGAACCGAAATGGAAACCAAGCACTGGGCAAAGATGGCCAAGCACAGATGACCAGGAATTAGAAATAACTCAATTACCAACAAGTAGTAAAGATGACTACTACGAACTCATTAAACAAAGTTTATTTTGGATTAATATGAACTTAATGGATAATACAAGTAATTGGAGCTTATTAGAAAAAGAATGGGTTATTAAAGCGCATAGATCAGAATTAACAAAGAATCAGGAGAAGTTAATTCAAAAGTTATTTCATATTATCAATAGTCGTGATACTTCAACACTCCAACAATTTTTACAGAAAACTAAGAGTAATCCAGATCTAAAAACTGTTCTCGATCTTAAAGTAGGGGCGTCAGAGTTAACATTGTTACATATACTTCCAACAATCCTAAATTCATTTGATAGTTGTACTTTAGTGGATTGTCTCTTAAAAGCAGGAGCTGAACCAAATATACAAGATTATAAGGGAAAAACACCTCTACATTACTATGCTGCTACTTATCCTGTTGAAAAGAAATATGTGGATTCTCTTGTAAGCTATGGAGCTGATTTGAATATAAAGGACAATAATGGAAAAACTCCTCTACAAATTGCAATTGATAAAGGTACTTTGGATGTTGCAGAGTGCTTCTTTAATTTAGAGCAAAAGAAATTGTATGAAGAATTAAACAAGCTAATTGAAGGTACATCTAAACTTGAGAATGGTTCTTCCAAATATAACGTTCAAGGTGTTGAGGACCTGAAAAAGTTCTTAGATAAAAATAAAAACAATGAAGATTTAAAGATGATTTTGAGTATTAGGGATGAAGAAAATAATTTAGAAATACTTAAAGATTATATGTATACTGAAGTGATAAATTTACTCTCGGCAACTCAATCACAATTAATGGTAACTGAGCAAGAGACAGAGGAAACTTATGTACCACATCAATGTTTATTGGACATTTGTTTAACAGATCAACTACGGCAACTAAATCAGTTTGTAAGTGAAATACCAAAAGCTGCAAACATAGCTGAATTACAGAAAGTTGTCGATAAGGCTATCATGTCTGGAGTGGGATTGAATCTTACTAAAGATGGAGGTCAGTGTTTCACAGATTACATACTAGAAAGAATTGACCAACTAGAAAAAAACCATGAAGTTGCTAGCAATATAGTATGTACATTAATATCAAAAGGAGCAAGGTTAAGTAACTGGAATAGTTTAAACGTTATTGATGAAATAGAACTGGAGTTTAAAGAGCACAAAGCTAATATGATAAAAGCTCATGAACAGTGTGTTGATCGTACTCATAAATTTCTGAAAATCGCAAAAAATGCGACCAACGGCAAGTTAAATTGTGCAAAAATGGATAACGCTACTTTTTACTTAGAATATTCAGAAGACAGTATAATAGATGTTGCGCAGATTACAGATGGAACAAGGGATTTAGGACTAACCCATGGAGATGTAAAGTGTGGAAGAAATATAGTAAAGATCGGCAATAGTGAAGTAGAAATTAAAACTGAAGATGGCAAAAGGAATTACACAGACCTTACAGAAGGCAGCGGTATAGTATTAACTTTTTATACTAGTTTAGGAGAATTAGAAGTTAGATTATATCCTGATGAGAACAATAAAAAATTGATAAGAGTAGAAGTGAGCGATGAAGATCTATTTGAAGAAATAGCAAGTCATGAAGAAATAGGGCAAAATTGCTTATTGGGAGGTTTATCGGTTATTGAAGCTATAGATCAAGGTGTTTTTGCTAGATCTGGTGGATTAATGCGTCCTGAAGTAATAAGCGAGTCTAACAACAAATGGACAGGACGTGAAGAGTTAAGAAGAACTTATGATTCTAGGGCTAGGTAGATTAATTTGCCATAAAGGTTAAAGATTATTATTTAAATATAAACTACTATAATTTATAGATTTTGGATCATTTTCTACCATTGTTGCATCCAGTATGCTAAAATCTTCATTATTTATATTGATATTTTTCGCATAATTGATTCTGTAACATTGACTTACTTTTCTATATCAATTTCAGCATCTTTTTGTGTGGCCCTTTGCAGTAGCTCCTTTTGTAATAACCTTTTTTAATTTTCTGGCACATACTTTTTTCGATGTTTTTTCATATTGTTACTTTTATAAACGTTACATTGCTAATCCATAAAATTTCTCCAATTGCTCACTCCACAGCATCGGTATTTCTCTCAAATCAACTAATTTCAAATCTCTTGGCTGTCTCCCATTTACTATGTCTTCTTTAATCTTTGGTGCTAAATAGTTCAACCTCAAAATTTGCTGTATACGTCTTGTACCTATATTAATTTTGGCACTCAGCTCTTTTATATTTGCGTATTTTCCTTCCTCTAGTTGCCGTTTCCACAGGTAGGCTCTTACCACTGCTTTGAGTAGCGCATTATTTGTTTTTCCTTCTGGTTCTACTACCGTGCATTTGTTTCCTTTCTTTTTTATTGGTATAAATTTTTCCTCTGATTCAGAGTGCACCTCTATTCCATCCCTTTTTACCATTACTCCCTTTATTAACTTTTTCACTACTTCTTTTTGCTTTCCAAAACTTAAATTTTTCCACTCTTCCGCTTTTTCTCCCCATTTTTCATATAGGTGTTCAGCTTTCTTCATCACTTCTTTTTCCACTTCTCCAGCAACTATTGTTCGGTTCACTGATCCACAATCCTTCCCCCTTAAATGGTTATTGCACACATAATATCGGTACCTTTTATTTTCTTTTTTTGAGTATGTCAGCGTCATATTTACATCACAGCTCTTGCACTTAATTATTCCCTTTAATAGCGCTTCCTCATATTTTGCTTTTCTATATGGCTGGTTCTTTATCAATTCTTGTGCTTTTTGCCACTTTTCCTCTTCTATTATTGCTTCATGCTTTCCCTCATACTCTTTCTCATAATGTCTGATTTTTCCCACATATATTGGATTTGTTATTATTCTTCTCACCGTTGCCTTTTTAAAGATATCTGATTTTGTTCTGTAACCTTGGCTATTTAACTCCCTTGCTAGTTCTGCCATTGACTTCAGCTCCAAATATCTTTCAAATATGTGCCCTACTATTTTCGCTTCTTTCTCATTTATTATTAATTCTTTATCTTTTATATCATACCCTAGCGGCAAAGTTCCACCCATCCATAGCCCTTGTTCTTTTGATGTTGCTATTTTATTTTTTACTCTCTCTACTATCATCTCTCTTTCTAATTGTGCTGCTCCTGATAACACTGTTTGTACGAACTTTCCCATTGGCGTATTATTATCAAATATCTGCGTTACTGCTATAAAATTTACTCGATGTCTTCTAAAAAATGATGTTACTTCAATGCTGTCTTTTGTTTCCCTTGATAGCCTATCCAGAGTATATACTACTACACAATCTACTTCTCCTCCTTTAACATCTTCAAATAATTCCTTTATCGCTGGTCTTTCTAAATTCTTTCCTGAATATCCGCCATCATCATACCTTTTGGCCGATGCTACCCAGCCTTCTCTGCTCTTTATGTACTTCTCACATGCTACTCGTTGCGCATCTAAACTGTTAAACTTTTGTTCTAGTCCATCCTCATTTGATTTTCTTGTATATATTGCGCATCTCACCTCTTTCAGCATTTTCAACTTCCCTTTTGATCACGCAAACCAAATAGGAGCGGCCCATTGTAACTCATTCCCATTATTTTTCCAGCTACTGCTGACAATGATGTATAAAACTCTTCTCTGTAGATTAAACCCTTATCTGTTACCATTACCGCATGCGTCTCTTCACCTCTCTCTAGTATTAATTCTGTCCCTTCTACTGGTAATTTATCGCTACTTATTCTTTTTCCCTTCTCTAGCCGATCTGCCAGATACTCTAGTCTTTTTAATCCTTTTCTTGACATTTCTCCATATACTTTTTCCTGCATTCTATAAGCTAATCTTGGTATCAGATATTTCTTTGAGTATCTAGGCGCTTCTTCTCCATATACCTTCTTCCATATTTTCCTCAGCTCTTCCAATGTTTTTTTCTCCAAACCTTTTACCTTTCTTGCTATTTCTTCCTCCATATTTTTAGCCTTTTATAATTTCTCAAATAACTTTTCAATTCTGTCTGTTTCTTTCTTCAATATTTCAGTTATCTCTTTGCTGTTTTTCGCATAATCCATCCCTGTCATTCCAAATTTATCTGCTTGCTCTATTTCTGCTCCTGCTTTTACTAGCTCCTCCACTATTTCTTTTTCACCTACCATGCACGCAAGGTGTAGAGGTATGCATTTATTTCCATATTCCTCAGCATTTACTTCTGCTCCTGATTTTATCAATTCTCTCACGATTTCTAGACGTTTCTCCGTTACCGCTAGGTGCAGTGCTGTATATCCTCCTACATCTGCTGCATTTACATTCACTCCTTTTTCAACTAATACCCTCACTGTTTTTGCGTTTATTGCATAATGCAGAGCTGTTCTTCCATTCTCGTCTCTTGCATAAATATTTTTATATGAGTTCTCTAATAATTCTTTTGCTGATTTATTAAATTTGCCAAGCTTTAACATAATCCACCTCACCTTTTCTTTAAATTTAAATCCCTCTTTTAAACCTTCCTTTTCGCTACCTCATCTATCATTTCGTTCACTTGGCTCATTATCTTGCTTGCTAAATTTTTACATTCTTCCTTTATTAGCGATTTGTCTCTCTTCCTTATTTCTCCTATCTCTATTATTTTTAGCTCCGGCATGTAGCTCCCATTCAACATGTCTGCTATTTCTCCCACTAGCCTCTCTATTCCATAGCATGTCAGTTCTCTACTTCTTGTTATTCCTCCTTGTTCTCTCAGAAATTTACTCGCCCTTTCACTCTCTTTGCTATCACATAGACGATACTTTTCACTTTCCCAAATGTAATACATTGGTGTTGCACCATATTTATTCAGTTGATTAACCTCAGCTCCTGCTTTTACTAGCTCTTTTATTATTTCAACTCCTGCTCCTCCTATTTTGCATGCAGAGTGTAGTGGCGTACATCCAGTGACATATTGAGTGGCATTTACTTCTGCTCCTTCCCTTAGCAGCACTTTTACATTTTCTAAGCTTTTCGCAAATACTGCACAGTGTAGTGGTGTATAACCATTTTTATCTCTTGCATTTACCTCTGCCCCTTTTTTTATTAATAACCTCGCTGTTTTGTAATCAGAGATTTCTACTGCTTGGTGCAATATCGTCTCTCCTTCTTCATTTCTTTTATTAATGTTTTTAAACCCGTTACTTGATACTTCTTTAAAAAACTTACTAAAAGATTCTCTCTTTTCTTCGCTAAACTTCATACTTACCTCACAAAATTAGCTTTTCTAGCGCCAGATAAATTTCTTATGTTTACCTGCTGCTATTTAATTCATGTCCTTTTTAGCATAAGAAAGCAAGTCCTTTTCTTTTTATTTCATACACTTTAAACTATTGTTAATATAATATATGAGGATCTAAATATAAGTACTTAACTTATTAGAGATATTACTTGACTATTTTTCCAACTTCTGTGCAAATGTCGATGTTCATGCCACTTTAGTACTCCTGGGTAAAATACTAAAATGTAATTTTCTAATTCGTGTATTGAGTCTTTTTGCTCTAAATCATTTTTATAGTAAACGTTGTGTTCTGCTAAAACATATTTTCTGACCTTCTGATCTGTATAATTTTTTGCTTTATAGTTGTGAGTAACGCTAAATCTTTCTAAAATTGGCTTGTGTTTTAAATTCCAATATTGCCCTGAAAGTTTATCGCTTCCCAATACAAATTTATTTCCTCTTTCTTCTACGCTACTAACTGGAAAGCACGTATTTATGTCTCCTAAATCCCAACTGTCTGATAATACTATCTGCGCTTTTGCAAATTTAATCGATGGTAATAAACTCTGTGGTAATGGATATAGTGCTTTTAAGTTGTACCACAAATGATTTCTTTCATAAATACCGTTATAATTCTTTGTGTGAGGCTCGGTTTCTCCAAGGATTGCTACATCTAGGCGATATATATCATTGCTTAAAGCTCGTTCATAATGATCGCGTAGATAGTTTTCTATAATCCTAATAACTGGACCACTAGACCTGAAAAAATTTACTCTTCCAAATGATAACACTGGTCCATCTTTTTCTATTTTTACCCCTGAATAATCAGAAAGAAGATCTCCAAATAAACTCTCATCCAATATAAATCTCTGCGCATTATAATAATCGTTAAAAATCCTCATCAATCTGGATCTTACAGGCAGTAATAGTTTTGCCAGCTCTACTACTGCATCTACGAAGAAGTCATTTGGTACCTCTTTTATCCCTACTTGCAACTCAAAAAAATGTTTACCAGGTGGTTCTTCGATAATTTTAATATCTTCTATATTTGCCCATTTTAGTGCTATTTTTAGTGATGCTGGAGTTCCTCTCAGTCTTTGAAATTTTACTCCTTCTACTACGGCTTTTCTTTTATCCCTTATCCAACGTAGAATTTCCCCCAATCCATATTCTTCAACTAACCACGGCAATGTTTCTTCTTTAAGACTAAACTTAAATCCTCTGATACAGCTCGGATCAACCTTATAATCTATTGCATTAACCAGCGCTTTTTCTTGCTTTGTTGCGTTTGGCGGTAATAAACTTTTCATTTGTCTTTTCTTTCAAGTTGCTTTAATTTCCTTTATTTAGGTAGCTTATGAGTAAGCAAGAGATCATTTCAGAACTGATCAAAAATAAAGATGTTCTTAATATCGAAAACACTTTCCATAATATTTGACCATACTATCCATACTTTAAAAAACAAGTTACAACTTCTGGAAGAAAATCAATACTTTCGTCTCCCTAACATTGGGCATTTTTATCCAGTAAACCTTAAACCACTTATTGAACGCAATCCCCTCACTGGCACAAAACAAAAAAATACGTTTTAAATCCTATCTAACTTGACGTGGCCAAGCACTGCACACTCATTCCCCAATACTACAACATCCTCTTTTGGCTCGATTAATTCTACGTTTTCTACACCCTCTACAAATAGGTTTGCTATTATCCAAGATCTTGTAACATTCCATCCTAATCTTTTTGCTAATTCAAACTTCTTAATAAACTGCTTCTTGATTTCCTCCTTCGATATCACAGGACTTATGCTCATTCTGCTGTGAATATCTATTTCCGTAATATTGCAACCTATCACTGTTAATGTATCGGTTAAAACCCTTATATCATCTCTAGTAACCTGCTTTTTTACAATTTTAAGTAGTTCTTCTGATACTATGCCAGTTGTGGATAATTGTGTTGATAAGATTGAAATTTGTACTTTTCCTGGTATAGGTGATTCTACTAATGCATCTTTTACTCTACTATCTGCTGACAGTGCATGATACCTATAATACTCCTTGCTTCCACACGTGCTTGAGCCTACTATCTTTGCTTTAATTCTTTTTCTAAATCGTTCATCATCTTCTTCTTTTTGCCTCTCCACTCCATAAAACTCAGCTAAATTATCAAGATCTTCTCCCATTGCAAATTTTAGTAAATTGCTCTTTACTGATTCATTTATTCTTTGTCTTAGTAACAATTCCCTCCATGCTGCTACTTCTAATACCTTCATCGCTGGGTCACTTTCTACTAATGCTGTAAAACTTGCATCACACTTCACTAACTCTTCCTTCATCCGAGACAGAATTTCTTCGAAGTTCAGTCGCTCAATAATGTTAGTCTGCTGCATCTTTATACTATAAAGCGAATGTTTTTCCCACTTGGTACGTATAATCCTTCTAGGTCAAGCGTTACTTTTCCTTCTTTCACCTCTGTTATTTTTACTTTTTCTAATTTAAATCTTTTTTCCCATTTCCCTAAAGCTTCTGCTGTTGCTGCATATATCTCAAGTGTTAAATCTCTACTGATTGGTTTATCCACTAATTCAAATAGTCTAGACCCATAATCCCTTCTCATTATCCTACTGTTAATAGGAGTGGTCAGTATATCAATTATTGATTGTTTCAGATGTTCTATTCCTTCTAATTCTTTTCCTGTTTTGGAGTCCATCCCTTCCATTTTTAGCCTGCAAACACGTTTTCACTGCCTTTTATTACTTTAAACCCACATGAAACTATATCTCCTACTCTTCCCGCTCCAAACCCATTTGCAAACACTGTTTTTGATCCTTCAGTTAATGCTCTTCCTTCACTAAATTTGTCTCCTTGTCTGCACATTGGCTTACCATTTACAGAAACATTGTTACTCCCACTAATGCAAAAATGCGGTGTTACTTCTACACAATAATCTCCTACTCGTACAACCGATTTATTCATTTAATTAAGGTTTATTCTATCTGCTTTCAGTTTTATTTCGCTCTTCGTCATCTCTATGCTCGATTCCCCAGCTTTCAGTGTTATTTTGTCTACTACTTCAATCTCTAAATGATGCTTCTCTTTATCATATAACAATCTTGTTCCATCCTGAAACTTCACACTATTTATTTCTTTTTTATCCTCTGGTGCAGAGTATTTTTCCTGATATATTCCTCCTAATACCACTCCTAATGATAGTTCACCAAGAGGAGAAAATACCATTACTTGTTCATCGATATCTGGTGGAGACCAATTTCTATCTTTTCCTGCTTTGCTTGTTATCCATGGTAAATAATCTGTTAAAAATTCTCCTATTTTCACTCTTACTTTTGCTTTTTCACAATCTATTTCTTTTACAACTCCTATACGGACAATATTGGCTAATTTCCTCTGTAATTCTGCAATCGCAAAATTATTCTCTAACATTTATTTCACCGATTTCTATTTTGTGTGGCATAAATTTTCCTTCTTTCCAAATAGATCGCCCTACGTGTATTGTATGCACCCATTCTACCATCCACACAAGATATGCATCTAATTCAGGTCTAAATTCGTCAACTTCTGCAGAGATAAATTCTCCTGGTGAAACATTTTTTACGTTCCAAGTATTTTTATCTACTACTTTTGCTACTTCTGCTGCTAATGACCTGACAATAATAGCTGCATTTTCTATTGTGCTATCAATCACAATCCTCGCTTCAAATCTTGCTTTCAGCGCTAATTCTTCTGTTCCAGGATCATGTCCTTTTTCAAATCCGCTAAGTTCCACAAACACCGCTGGCGCTACTAATTCCTTTCTTATCGATGGATAAATTTCACATGTCTGTATTGCTGGTATTTCTTTCTTCAGTGTGGTGCAAATTGCGTTATGCAAATCTTTAAAATTCATACACTTCCTGTAATATAACTTAATTCACGTTCAAAAAATTTTGTAAATACTTTCTCAACCTCATAATTAACAAGATTCCCTATTATCCTTGAAGCCTCAGGTTCGAGTGACAATTTAACTTCCTTTATTGGCAATGCTGCTCTTCCTTCACGTTTAAACATACCGCTATTTCCTTTTGGCATAACTGCTGCAAATCCTCCTATAAACTCATGCTTTCCTACTTTCGATCCTCTTCTTGTTTTTTGTATTTTGCCAATTGTCGATGCTCTAATGTCGTAGAGATTTGCTCTAATTAACACTTCTAATCTGCTTGTTTTTGCTTTAAAAATTCTTAATCTCTTTCTTATCAAACTTAATTTTATCTTCTTTTCCTCACTAATTTCTTTTGCTGTCTTCAATTTTAGCCATAGTGCTGTTCTATTTAGTGCTTTTATAGCTGCCAGTTTTACTTTCTGCTCTTTTTCGTCAATATTGTAGACTATTTCATTAATATTGTTACTAATTTTAATATCAAACACTTTCTATTGCTTCAATTTTCCATATTTCACTCGAAGAATCTTTTAACGGTGGTTCAAAAATCTTGTAGAACCTTTTTTCAATCTTGATATAATCGCCTATGCTAAAGGAAGTAACGTCCTGATCACGTATTTCTATAGAAGCAATTTGCTGAGTTAATTCTCCACCTGCACCTAAAGAGTACGTAGTCTCAGGACGTTTAATTAGCACTTTTATTCTACGAATGCCCTCCTTATTTTTATTACAATATGTGGCTTCCACTCCTAAATGCTTAAAACAATCCTCCAATAATCGCTTAATATTCTCTTGCATATTTCTTTTTGATATACTAACCTTTACATGCTAAGAAAGCGCATACCGGTAGAGTCGTTCTGTGCCTCACCAACTTGTAATTACTCTACCAGTATGTTATGCTATAGCGACTTTTACTAATACGCCAGGCCTATGGCACATTGGCAGAGGATTTGACTGTGTATGTAAATCGGTCCCTCTATCAAATCTTCTTGGCTCTTGTTTTGCATAGAGTGGTTTTCCTAGTGTATTTACTGTCTCATTAAAGTCTGCTGGTGCAAAATATGTCGTAAATGTACTTGCTGTTCCTACTGGAAAACAGTTTCCACTTTCTCTTTCTATAAACCTTCTTACATTTCCCTCAGGATCAGTTGCTTGCCCTCTATATTCCTCAAACGTGATTCCACAAAACGTAAATCCTGATCTCATATCATTCCTTAGCGCTGCTCCTTCTTGCCATCTTTCATATGCTTCTTTCACTTTACTATGCGAAGTTAATGCATCAAAAAATTCAGGGCTTACCAAGGCATGTACTCCTGTCATATATTCACCACTTAAGTTATCTTCTATATGCCGGAGTACTTCCAGACACTTACGCTTTACATCAGTTGTTGCAGTTCCTAGTGCAAAATTTACTACTTTTGGTGTGATTTCAAATTCGTTGTACAGATTTAATAATTCTGACCCATCAGCATCTAAAATTATTCCCTTCAGCGCTCCCATTCGCAAATGCTCTAATGTTATTGCGTGCTTGTTTCTCATTAGCTGTAAATGGTCAGTTATTACGTCTGCCAGCGCTTTAAGTTCACTCTCTGATCCAAATGCCCTTATTCCCTGTACTTCCTCTGGTAACACTACATCATCGTGAGGAATATGTGGAATCGTAAATGTTCTTATTTTCCGTTTTCCTCGTTTTCCCACTGTTGCTGGTGCTCCTGGAACTTGTGTTGGTAATAAACTTAAAACTCCGTTGTGTTCTTCTATGGTAATATGTCTAAATCTTACTGACCTAGTTGGAAATAAATTTAGATTTTCAACTCGTCCATAATTTATCGGCAATATATTTATCGCATTTGTTAGCGCTGTCATGCTAAATGCTGTATTTGTAAATGGATTTTGCATTCTTTTTCTCCTTATTAATTTTAGTTAAACTCCCTTGCGGATAATGATCCCTCGTGCTTCAAGTTGCTTTATTGCTTCAGCTTTCTGTTCTTCAGTGATATTTGCTGGCCACACAACTGCATGATCTGCTAGTATTGCACCACGAGTAATAATTACTGCTTTGGCATTTTCTGTCGCATTTACATCACTTACTATTGCACCTATTGCTGTTTGTGTGCCATCTGTTCCAGCAGGATTAAGTACTCTAATAAAACCATCTTCCGTCTTTTTGGCAACTACTGCACCAAGCTTAAGATTTTGACCTTTAGCTACTGTTATTTGGTCTCTTGAATATAGGTTGGACACTTCATATTTCAGAAGATCGCCTAAATTATTTCCTTCAGTTATACTTATCATGTCTTTTTCTCTCCTTTTTTTATTTTTTTACCGCCGCGTTTACAATTGCTATACACCGCGGTTATTACCTTATAATTAGCCATTATGGCGCATTTTGGACACTTATTTACCGCAGAGCACTATATACGGCGGTTATAAAAATACTTTAACTCCTACGACTTCTTGCTACCTGTGTCATCAAATCTTCCTGCGAATTCCGCGGTATTGCACTCAGTATCTCTGTCTTTTTCGTTCGCTCTGCAAGTAACTCCATTAAAACTTCCCGTGCTTGCTCAACACTTACGCCTTGCTCTATAAATTCTCCTATCTTTTCTGGCATCTTTGATACATTACATAATCTTATTATCTCTAAAATTTCTCTACGACAGTTCTCCTCAATAGTTGTCATACTAACACTCCTACTTTTATGATTGTTGATAAATTCAAAAAATGTTGTAACTCCATCTGCAAGACCTATTTCTACTGCTTTCTCGCCAAAATACAGCCCTGCTTCTGTTGATCGAATCTTTTCAATTGAAAGACCTCTGTTCCTTGCTATCAGCTGCACAAACATTTCATATAGTCGGTCTACTTCTTTTTGTAAGCTTCCCAGACTTTCAGACGTCATTGGCTCATGCGGGTTTAAATCATTCTTTCGACTACCAGCAAAGATTGTGGTGTACTTAATACCTTGCCTTTCATCAAACCTACTTTGATCTATGTGACTTGCTATTACTCCAATACTGCCCACACCAGAAGTTCTGCTCACAAATACCTTCTCAGCGCTAGAAGCTATAGCATATGCAGCAGAATATGCATCATCATTTGCTATTGCAATAATTCTCTTTTTTGTTCTTGATTCATAAATAAAATCAGCTAGGTCAAAGACACCGTTTACTTCCCCTCCTGGACTGTCTATGTCAAGTAGAATCGTCTCTATGCTTTTATCTCCTAAAGCACTCTCTATCTCTTCATGAATATTTTCATACGAAGTCATATCTAAAATATGATCAAAAGCTTCTGTTTTTTTTGTCAAAACTCCATAAATACGTATTATTGCTATTCCTTTTGGGTTTATATGAAAATGCTTTAAGTTCTTAAAGATAGGTTGTTTGCTGTTATATAATGATAGTAGTTCAAAGCTTCTTCTCTCTACCATTACTGGTTTATTTATCCACATCACCTTCCTTCCCTTTTATGATTAACATCAGAATCGAAACAAAGTCCAAAAGAATTAGCTCGCTTTTGATCTTCTGCTATTTCTTGGTCAATTTCTTCTACATCGTAACCCATTTCTGATACTACTTCTGCTCGACTCTTAAATCCATTTCTTACTGCCATTTGCTGTGCTTGCTGGTCTTTCAGTGGATCCACCCAATCAAATCCCTGTGGTATCCATTTTACTTCTTCTTTCGCTGCTTTTACTACTTTTTCATCTATACTCAGTTCTCCACAAAGTACTGCTAACTCTAGCCATCTACTCCATACTGGCCTGCAAAACTGAAATACTATAATGTTGTGTTGCAGCATAGCGCATCGACGACGAAACTCTATTAATCCAGCTCTGATTGATGAGTAATTAACACCTGTTAAATCTCCTGTTAGCTGCTCATATGTTATTCCTGTACCTATTGCTATTGCCCTCAGTTGCTGTCTCATGAATGCTTCATAACTTCCTCCAACATCTGATGGCTCTGAAAATTTTATGTCCTCTCCTGGGTCTAAAAGCTGCATTGTTCCAGGTTCCAGGCCAGATAGTGCTACTCCTTGCTCATTACTTTCACCTTCTCCCATGATATTTGCTTCTGGATCGAGTCTCGTAATAAATCCAGCAAACATTGCTGCTGTCTTTTTTCTCACTAATTCTGCATCATCGTATTGATCAAGTTCATAAAGCTTTAGCAGTATATTAGAAAGCCATGGCTCTCCTCTAATTTGCCCAGGTCTTAGTGGTCTATAGATATGTAAAACATCGTTTGCTGGTACTCTCACTGATTCTCCAAATGAGCCTTCTCCTGGATGTTCTCTAAATAAGTAATATGCTTCTCTTTGCCCAAGTCTATTGAACTCAATCCCGTTTCTTATTACATTACCATTTGCTAAAGTTTTATTTGTTTTATTTTCTAAATGTTCAGACTCAAGTACTTGCAGTTGTAATGGTACAGAAAATCTATCCTCTAGCTTTCTCGTTCTTAAACGTATAAAACATTCTCCTCCCTCTATCATACTTCTGCATACTAGAGCTTGTAATCCATAAAAATCACTTACTCCGTTACTATCTGCTTCATCTGTCCATCTTAGCCATAATTCTTGTACTTTCTTTCGAAATTCTCCATCTCTTGCTTTTGATTGCGGTTTTATTCCTGTTCCAATAGAGTTACTTACTATTGTATCAATAATATTTGCTGCATATGGATTTTTTCTTACCATATCACGAGAGCGGCTACGCAAGTGCTCAAGGCTTTGAGAAAGCAAATTATTTATGCTTCCTGCTTCTCCTTGCCAATACATTACCCTTCTTCCTGAGCCTGCTGCATCCCATGCAGAACTTTTGATTTTTGGCTTACCAAATAATTGTTTGAAGGTTTTTAACATCCTGATAACCAAAATTCTCTTAATTCTTTCAAAGTTCCGTTAAATTTGTTTCTGTCACATTTTCCGATTCCTTCTACTTCATGCGGCTTTGCTCCTGTTTGACCGTCGGTATATTGCCATAGAGTCCAGTTCCTCCATCCTATTGGTAATGTCAGTTTTGTTCCCCATTTTGCTAACCATAGTGGACATTCTGTTAAAGTTGGGGTGGCAAAATCCTTGAGAAAACTAGGGCTTCCATAAATTAACGGCAAACGTCCGGTTACTAAATAGACCCTATTTACAAAGTCCTCTGCTTGTTTTGGCATTATGCTTTTTCCATCTTTGTTTTCCTCAATGTCAAGGGCTAACAATATATTTGAACTATCACCAATTGTTTCGAGAAAATGCTCAGCTTGGTCTTTGCCGCTTTTTTCCCCGACACCAAAATGGTATGCACCCCAAAGCAATTCCTCTTTTTCAGCGGCTTTTTTCCTTTTTGTATATTCAGGATCTACGTACTTTACCCCCTGGGTGGCTTTGTGAATTATGCCTACTATGCCATCTTCTTTTGTTAATCTAAAATCTATCTCCTGATTCCAGTGCGACAAATCTATTACTGCATTTATAAGCATACCTGGTGTAGCGGTAGCTATCATATACCTCAAATGCTCTAGAAAATCTGGGTATCCATTTTCTATCATGCAACTTCTCATACCACTCCTTTATTCGTTGAAATAACAATCTTTCTTTTTGGTTTTTGACCTTCAACCTTGAGCTCAGCCTTGATTCTTTGTCTTAAGTTTAAAAGATCGTTTATTTGCACTTCAGCATATCTCACAACATGGTCACCATATGCAATTGATACTACTCGCTCTCCGCTTTGCAGCTTCTTTATTGCTTGTTCAACTTGAAACAAATACTCTTCGTTATACATTTTTCAACCACTTACTCTGTCTTACTTTTTTAGGTTTTTTACTTTCCATTTTCCCACTCAAACTATTCCATTTACTCTCTGGCCATCGATCGATTCCAAGCGCAATAGATGCAGCTCTCGCATAAATTCGGCAATCTAGTACTTCATTTCTTTCTCTTACCTTTTGCCACTCTTGTTTGGTATAACCTTTTACTACTTTGCTGACTAATTGCTCTGCCGTTAGCTGCTTAAAATATTCAGGTGCATACTCGGGAAAATGACAGTATCCTGCTGGAGCTTCTTCACCGTCCTTTAAAACATTAAGTAATTGAAAAAGTTCTGACTTTAAAATCGATACTCCCACTGGCCAGAGCTTTATTCCTCTTTTTAGCTTTTGACCACCAACTGTTATATCTACTCTACTTGGGCTGCTAAGTGGTACTAGAGCTTTATTTACACCTTTCACTGCCATTACTCTTCCAGAGCCTTGATGACCTCTTACCCAATTGTATACTTCTTGTGTCGCATACCCAGCATCAACCGCCATCATACTTATCATGTATTCAAGACCATTTTCACCGATAAAATGATGATTTAAGAGCTCAGAGAGTTTTCCCCATACTTCTCCTCTTCCAGTATCACCTTCAAATACTCGGTATTCTATTGACCAACTTTCGCGGCTTTTTCCCCATGCTACAACTTCTACTTCTAAACGATCTTTTTGGACATCTACTCCTGCAGTAAGCACCACTTCTCTCCTAGGTACTGTGCCTACGGGAAAAAATTCTCTCCTGTTAAATAATTGCTTCCAATCTGGTACTTCTCCTTTGTCTACCCAGGTTTCTCCAAGCGTAGTATTTATCCATACTTTTAGTAATTGTTCACTTTCTTTTGCATGAAGAAAATCTTCTACTGCTTGAGTCCAGCTATACCAGCCTACTGGACTATAAAGACTTGAAAGATGAAATCCTTTTTTCTCACCTTTTACTCTATTAGTAGGTCTCCATTCTCCACGCTCAAGCATCTCTGTCTTTTGATGATTTTCTATTTTGCCGCTACATTCAGTGCAGACATAATGTGCTGTTCTTGAGTCGTTGTTTTCCCATTTAATTTGTGACCATTTTAGAACTTGATAGTAATTACAATACGGACATGGTACAAAAAAGTACTGCTTATCTGTTGCTTCAAATTCTTTCTCAATTCTGCTTATTCCATGAATTGTTGGTGTTGATACTAAAAAAATCTTTCGCTGTGCAAATGTATTAGTTCGAGCAATACTAAGCAGTACTGGATCTCCTTCTCCTCCTGAATCTCCTGGGTAGGCATCTATTTCATCAAGAAAGAGATATTTTACTGGCATAGATCTCAGTGCTACACTGCTATTTGCTCCGGTTATTACTACTATTCCACCTGGAAATTCCTTACTTTGCACAGTATTGCCCGAATCTCTTGACCTTGGGTCTTTTACTTTATTTTTTAAACATGGCGTACTCTCTATTAACGGTGCAAATCTTCCCTTCGACCAACGTTTTCCCATTTCAACTGTTGGCTGTACTACTAGCATTGGACCTGGTGTTTGATCGATGATATAGCCTATCCAATTGTTACCAGCTTCTGTTCCTCCAATCTGCGCTCCTTTCATGAATACTACTTTTTCTGCAGTTGAAGACGGAGATAGTGAATCCATGATTTCTTTAAGGTATGGCGTTCTCTCTGTTCTCCATTTCCCTGGCTCTGATGCTGCAGTTGGCGCTAAAACTCGATACTCATTCGCCCACTCTGACACTTTAAGTAGTGGATCTGGCTTTAAACCTTCAGAAAAAGATGTAGCATATATCATATCGCTAGCTCTTCACCATCATTAGATGATACCTCAACATCACTTAAAATAGAACTGCACTCACTTGTTTTCTCACTTTCAAGTTCAATAAACATTTTCTTTTCAAGTGCTTCTTCTATGTACTTCTGAGTTAAATTACTCATTGTTATTGCAGCTATGAACGCAACTATTCCCACCATTACCGCAGCTATAATGTTAGGGTAAATTCCCACTATCACTATTGCACATACTGTTATAGAAACACAGACGATATTGATATATTTCTTTATTTTTTTGTCTGCTATTTTCCTTTCTTCAAAATATTTATTGCTCAATAAATGAAATGTTGGAAAGTTCTTCTGTCTTCCAAATAGCACTATTTCCTTCTCTTTGCTCAGTAATTTTATTAATTTTGCGTTGTTCGTTATTATTGCATACTGAAAAACATCCGTGGCATCTGCTCCTCTCTTTAGCAACAACTTTACTACGTTAAAGTGACCATGCTTTGCAGCAACATAAATTCCCGTTTTTCCACTCTCATCTACAGCATCTATTTCAACTCCTTCACCAAGAATACCGTCTATTAGGTCTTCATATCCTTTTCTGGCAGCTAAATGAAGCAAACTGTTTTTATCAGCTCCGTATCTATTACTTGCTAAAATCTTTACTATATCTAATCTATTTGCTTCTTTTGCATAACAAAATGGTGTCTTGCCATTATCATCCTTAATTAAAGGGTCTATATCTTCTCGCGTTAGTAAAACTTCTATTGTTTTCAGCCTTTCAGCATAATGTAGTGGCGTTTTATTTTCATAATCTTGTAAGTTAACCCCAGCATTAGGAACATTTATTAAGCATCTTACAATATCTAAACATAAGTCCCTTTCGTCGTAATTACTACTACTTATAGCTACGTGCAAAGAAGATAATTTCATTGCATTTCTGCCGCTACCAGCTATATTGACATTCGCACCAAGATTTGAAAGTAATTTTACTACTCCTAGCTTCTTGTTGTTTACTGCATAATGAATTGCTGCATGATTTCTCACGTCAAGAACATCCTTATCCGCGTTTCCTTCTCTAATTAAAATTTCTACTATTTCTTCATGTCCAGCTCCTGCCGCTAAGTGTAATGGTGTATGTAGTAAAGCATTCTGCTCATTAACATTAACTCCTTTGTTAAGTAAAAATCTTACAGCATTTGCTTCATTCAACATCGCAGCTAAGTGAAGCAAGCTATCTCCCTCTGATCCATATTTATGATTGATTAGTGCTTGTAATATTTCTTCTCTTGCACAAGAAAGCGCACTTTTACCATCATCATCAGCGATCAGTGGATTAATATTTTTCCTGTTCAGTAAGAGTGCAACCATACTAAGCTCGTTAATTTCTACTGCATAATGCAGTGGTGTCTTTCCGTTTGATCCTCTGACATTAACATCTAATCCAGGTTGATTAATGAGGCACTTTATTAATTCTAAACTTAACTTAGCAGACATTATTCAAATTTAGCGTTAGATAATTCTTGTAATGAGTTTGTAATCTCTTCGGTTAGCGCCATATGAATCTTTTCAGTGTCACTCAGTGATGCAAGCAGTGCTGAAACTCTATTTGGAATATTAAGCAAATTATTACGGACAACTCTTGCTACGTTAAATGCATCGCGCTTTACTTCCTCTACTGCTACAAGTTCTCCTATTTCAGCCTTAGCTTTTGCCTCAAGCAATTTACCACGTTCCATCTCATTTTTTATTCGCGTTTTTAGCAACATCGTGGAAAGGTTACTTGTATTTTCGTTTTCTGGATTTTTCCTCCTCAGTGGCTGACTTGGATCTCTTATTGCCGCTACTGCTTCATTTGCTTGCTCTCTATTGATCAAACCATCCTCCAACTTAACTATTCCTTTTTTTACTAAATAACAGACATATTGCTTTGATACTCCTATCTCTCTTGCCCATTCTGTTTGCGTGATTTTCACTTTTTTTTGCCTATTTTTTACGAGGTTTCTTCTTGAATCTCTGAAAAGGTTTTGCCAGTACCGGCTAAAATTGCATCTCTTCCCGTGTATACTTGCCAACGTTTTATGGTTACATCTACAAATTTTGAATCTAGCTCTATTGTCCTACAAATTCTTCCTGTTCTCTCACATGCAATCAGTGTACTTCCAGAACCGCTAAATGGATCAAGTACTATGTCTCCTGATCTGCTGCTGTTTACTATTGCTCTCTCCATTAGCTCTACTGGCTTCATTGTTGGGTGCAGTGAGTTATGTATTGGCTTATCATAAAACCACAGATCACTTTGATTTCTACCGCCATGCCACTCACGTTTATTGCCGCTTTTCCATCCATAAAGCATTGCTTCGTATTGTCTTTGATAATCTGATCTTCCTAGCGTAAAGTGATTCTTCGCCCAAATGATAAAAGTTGACCATTTTCCTCCCGCTTCCTCAAATGCTTTTTGCAACGTTGAAAACTCTGATGATGATGCACAGATGTAAATTGCACCTTTAGTATATGCTAAAATATGAGTACAAATATCATAGAGAAAAAGCTCATACTTTTCACCTTGATTATCGTTTAGTATCTTTTTATCCTCTCTTTCTTGACTGCTACCATAATCAACGTTATATGGAGGATCACAAACAGTAATGTCTGCCATTTTATCATCTAACAGCGCTTTATATGATTCAACTACAGAGCTATCACCACAATAGATTCGATGATCACCTAAAATCCAAAGATCACCTGGTTTTGTTATTTCTACCCTTTTTTCATCACCAACCAAGTCAGAAAAATCTTCTTTTTCACTATCTAAATCATCAAGGAAATGTTGAACTTTTTCTAATTCAAATCCAGTCATTTTAAGATCAAACTGTAAATCTTCTAACTCTTGAATTTCTACTTTCAAAAGCTCATCATCCCACTTTGCCCAATTAGCTGATTGATTTGCCAGTAATCGAAAAGCTTTAGTTTGTGGTTCATTTAAATTATCACTTAAAACAACAGGAATACTTTCCATACCAAGTTTTCTTGCTGCTTTAAGTCTTAAATGACCATCAACCACAGTTCCATCGCTTTTTGCAACTATTGGTATACGAAAGCCGAATTCCCTGATTGAAGCACACATTCTATTTACTACATCATCATTTTTACGAGGATTACGCTTATATTCGACGAGGTTTTCAACAGGATAGTAGTGGATTGCTAAATTCATATCTTAATAATTAAAAAGTTAATATTCAAAATATCTCTGACGCTAAAGAAGGCCTGGGGTCGAACCCACCAAACCCGCCAATATGGCCGAAAGGACCCACTTTTTATGGATTTTTCATCTTATTAATATCTTTACTAATATAGAACATTAATGCCAAAGCATCGGCCTCATTATCATCTCTAGGTGAAAAACTTTTTTCACGTATCGCTTCAATAACTTCACTCTTACTTGCATTACCTTTGCTTGCTATAAAGCGTTTGATAGTTTTAACATTAACACCTTGGTAGGGAATATTGTTCTCTTCACACCAAGCAGATAGAACGGCAAGAAAACCGCCATAGCAATGGGCTGCATCAGTTCCAAGGTGTCTTCTCACTTCTTCAAAATACACTGCAGTGAACTCATGTTTCAAAGAATTAAGCCAATTACGAAAATTCAAGAAGCACATGCCACCTCCACTGAAACGGCTACCATGAAAACTTTTGCTCCCACTTTCAATTATTCCATCTGTTAGAATTGCCCAGCCCGTTTGTTTGCCGAGGTCCAGTGTTAGGATTGACATTTGCTATAATTTAAAACTATAAGTAGCACTGATTCCAAAATATCGTTTGGTTTCTGCAAAATACATTAGCAATTCATAGGTTTTTGTTGGCCAACAACGGAAATTCGAGAATCATGTGCTACTGCAGAAAGTTGTTTTCTTGTTATATATATTCACCAAAATTACGAAAACTGTTCACTTTTTTTTTGCAAAGGATAAAAATCGTGTTAGACTTAAACGGAGATTTGTTCTGCAGTAGTAAGATTACCGAAAATGCTATTTAATTAAATTTTAGAGGGTACTACGTGCGTTCTTTGGTGAATTGCTGTTGTTAATTATCTATAAAATCACATCTAGCTTTAAAACGAAGTTTTTACCTTATCTAAAAAAATACAAATCTACTCAATGTTTGTTTGCCGAGTTTCGGATTGACACTTAAAGTTTTTGTATTTGAAGCGCATCCACAAACTGCATCAATGCCCTTCTATTATAATATATATATACCGGATTTCTTACTACTTTTTCCGGGATTTTTTGAAAAAAAGTTAAAATAATTTCAAAACTGCTTACCAGCTAAAGAATAAAGTAGATAGTTCTCTATTTTTAGAGTTTTACAGTTGCTTGTCTTTTTTACAAATAACCTATATGCTATTTGAAGTAAGGTAGAGTAGATATGATAATAAATGAAAACGAAATTTTATTATATACAACTCCAGATGGAGATGTGAGAATTGATGTTTTGTATCGAGATGAAAACATTTGGCTTACACAAAAAAGAATGGCGGAGTTGTTTGATGTTAATATTAGAACAATTAGTGAGCATTTACAGAACATATTTGCTAGTCAAGAGTTAGATAAAGATTCAGTTATCCGGATTTTCCGGAATACTGCTGAAGATGGTAAACAGTACCCTACACAATTTTATAATTTGGATAGCTATTGGTTATCGAGTTAATTCTAACATTATTCAGAGTACGAGCTACAAAAGTTTTGAAGATCAAAGGATTTGTATTAGATAGCGAACGGCTAAAAAATGGCCCAAAGTTTGGCAAAGACTACTTCAATGAATTACTTGAAAAAATCAGGAGCCTCCGAACGTAGGTTTTACCAGAAGATTACCGACATTTATGCTGAATGCTCTGCAGACTATGATCCAAATTCAGAAATAACAAAACAATTTTATGCAAAAGTACAGAATAAATTATATTGATGGCCTGACTGCAGCAGAGCTCTCGAGTTGACCACAAAAAACCAAATATGGGGCTAACTACATGGAAAGATGGTCATGGCAGCAAGATTCATAAGAGTGATTGCAAAAAACTACTTGACTGAAAAAGAGTTGAGTGAACTAAATCATATTGTTTCGATGTATCTAGATTATGCGGAACTTCAAGCAAGAAAGCATCGGCTAATGAAAATGCAGAATTGGGTTGAAAAATTGGATGCATTTTTATTGTTCAATGATTATGAAGTGCTTAAAGATGCTGGTAAAGTTAGTGCTGAAGTTGCAAAAGCCCTAGCTGAAGGAGAATACCAGAGTTGTACAGACATGAATCTGATTTTGATGAATTAATTAAAGCAAGTAAAGAAAGTGAGAAAATAACTACAACAAAAACAAGCTTGTAGTTGAGCTATCTGTGTTTGACATCTTGCTTTTATTTTAATTTCAAGGGGGGTGAAAAATTGTCCCCACCCTTTACAAAGCCCCATATCTCTGCTTTTTATCTACCAATAATATAGTAGAAATTTTGTCTCCATTATACTAGATAAAATTGGAGACGTAAATAAATAAATTTAGATCTTTGTCTCCATTTTAAGCAGTTTACGAGCTCCATAGCTTATGTTTATGGCAGCAACTTTTTTCCTTTAGCTTCATTTACAAATTATTTATAGAGATTACCTAAAGACTCAACTTAAGAATTTTAGATAAAAGTCGTTATATCTCAATAAGACCTCCAAAACCAGCTCTTGTTTCACCTAAATTACAAAAACTTTTCACTTTTTTGAAAAAAATGTTTTACAACGAATAAAAAGCGTGATAGGGTACGATAAGGGTTTTTTTATAACAAGTAAAACTTTAAAGCAAGAAATAACTTAGAAATGCCTCATAATCGAGTTTTAAGCTACCCTACGTGAGTAACTTAGGTCTTGGTGGTATAATTGTACCCTGAGGTTGTAGAATCGCTTTAAAATCCAATTACGGTTCATTTGTTTTATCAGATAATTTTGAAAGAGAGCTTTATACGTATCCATAGCTTATTATTGTAGACTGGTTAGTAACCGAACAGAGTAGTATGTTTTAAAGTCATACTACTATATTATTATTATATAATAATAGGAAATTTTGGAAACTGGAGACTGGTCAAAACTCCTCAATACTCCTAAGCTTTTTGCCACCTAAACCAGATTACAGCTCAGAAATCTGTCAACCATTAAACCATTGAAAATCTAGCATTTTTTTACTACCAGAAAGTACCAGATCTCATAAACTGCACCAGATTCTGCCAAGACTGAAGAGTTCTGGAGTCTGAGAGCCTGTCTTCAAACTCAAGAATAGGCTAATTTGTGAAGCATAATAGTGATCATATTAAAGAAAATATTGTTTTTTGAGGTAAGAGGAGAATGCTCGTAATCTTTGCTCATGCGTCTAAAATTCAGGCAAAAGTTCTTTCAACAATCCAACGCTTAGGAATAACTTGAAATCCTGTATCAACTACTTTCTTGGTAATCGTTAACAAACATCCAGTTTCCAATAAACAGCGGTTTTGTAATTTACCCATATATCCTTGATCAGCAAAAAACTTACGTAGATTTGCACTTAGCTTGAGCAAAAAGATTTAGAGCACCATCACGATCTTGAATGCTTGCTCTGTGTACTTCAGCAGTAATTACAAGACCTGCAGTGTCTACAATAATATGGCGTTTCCTGCCCTTTATTTTTTTGCCAGCATCATACCCTCTGGATCCCCTTTTTGAGTAGTTTTTACTGATTGACTGTCAATTATTCCTACCGATGGAGTTTCTTTCTTACCAATTATTTTTCTTACTTTTTTAACTAGAAAATCGTGAATTTCTTGCCATATTCCACTTTTTTTCAAGCGCGAATCACAACTATACAAGGCTTTCCATGGTGGAAAATCTTTAGGTAGTTGTCTCCATTGACATCCTGTTCTCATCACATAGCGGATTGCGTTAATAATTGTTCTAATATTATGTTTTCTTGCTCTAACGGTCTTTTTAGGTTCAAAATATGGCTCTATTATCTTCCATTCTTTGTCACTTATATCGCTTGGATACATTTTAAATATATCTTATAACACACTTCTTATCTCCTTTCTACTTAGTTTGAAGACAGGCTCTGAGATAATCAATATACTTCGTAAGTAACCTTATTACTGTAAATGATATAGAAGAGATCTAATTATAGTAAAGCCAAATGTTTGAATCTTCAACTGGCATAATACTGCCATATTCTGGCGATTTATAATCGGTTGGTAAAATCTTCTCATATACTGTAATATCCTTATTTAGTTGGTTTGTAACTTTCTTTTCCATATCTTCAACACAAAGTATCCCATACTTACTTCTTTCAGCATTTTTATCATTCCTGTTAAACTTAATGTAACCTTTTGCAGCAAGAACATCAATGCGTTCACGAATGGAGTTTTTACTACCAAGACCTGCTTTATTTTCAAATACCTCACAGAATGTATTGATTGTATATACTTTCCCTCTATTTCTCGCCTCGTCGTAAATTAATTGCAGTATAATATCATATCTACGAGAACGCTCTGCATCTAATTTTTGTCCATAATCTTTATGTATCAGTCTCTGTGACTCATAATCAAGTATTTGCCAGCAGTTATCGATTTTATCAACACATTTTGATGGAATAGCATGACCATTACGTAATTCAAACATCAGTTGACGACTACTTTGCCGTTCATCTGGCTTAAACATTATCATTCCTGTAGTATAAAAGCTTCTTAACGAACCAGCACCACTGAAACTCTGAAAAGGATCTTCTTCTAATGATTTCTTTTGCATCTTCTTCGTGTGATGTACTAAAATGACTCCTGCATTCGGATTAACTAACGCTCTCAATTTTTCAACTCTTTCTTGCAGGAAAAATAGCATAGCATTGTTATCATTTTCACTACTGTTCTCGCCAGCATCAAAAACGTTACGTAGTGGATCAATAGCTATAACATCAACGATATTTGAACCAAATGATTTCTTTATTTCACCAAGAACTTCATCTATACTATCATCATTTAAGAGTAGCTTTGTTTGAGGTGTAATGACTAAGTTATCCAAAGCAATCTCAAGCAGTTCTTCATTGATTTTTAGTTGCTGTAGACGTTCACGCATATAGTGATAGCCAATTTCAGTTTGAAGATAAAAGATCCTCAAAGGCCTTTTAGGTACCATATCAAGAAATTGAACTCCTGCTGCCATGTAAATTAGCCAAGAAATTAAAAAGTCACTTTTTCCTACTTTAGGTGCTCCAGCAAACACTAAAAGTCCACTTGGAGTTAAAATTCGAGGAGCAACTATATCTTCTGGCATCGGTGATTTATCGTTAAAGTATTGCCTTGCAGAAAATGAAATCAAACTTTTTGTACTTAGAGTATTAGTAGTAAGTGCAGTTGAAGCTAAAAATTCTTTAACATTTATTCCTTCCTCTACACAATCAGCAGCATCCCAGCCTTTTGTTTTATTTTGTGGAATATTAAGAACAACAAGTGATTCAACTCCGATTTCTAAAAGCTTTTTTTCAGCATTTTTAGCATATTTCTTACCTGCTTCATCATTATCTGGCCATATAATAATGTGTTTACCTTTTAGCGGAGTCCAATCAGTTTTCTCAATAGGTGCATTTGCTCCAGACATCGCTGTTGTTGCAGTTATTCCCTTCTCTATCAGAGCTTCTGCACATTTTTCCCCTTCCACCAGAACAATTTTATCAGACTTTAAGATTTCTGGAATATTATATAGAGGCCTTATTTCTGGTGATGCAAACTTAGATTGTTTGATATCAAAAGGCTTGTATACTTTTTTCTTTCCAGGAGGATCAGAACGATAAACTTTTACAATCACCTGACCATTTTCATCATAATAATTCCAACTTTGGGTAATGAATTTCTCAAAGTCTTCATCAACATATTGTTTCTCTCTGTATTTTTTATTATTTCCGAGCCATTCACTTATTGAAGCTATTACCTCAGGAAACTCTGTCCTTGCATTCTTTCTATGTACAGCTGCCCAAAGGTCGATAATGTCACCACCTTCTCCAGTTGCAAAATCATTCCATAACCCGGCTCTACTGCCACTTAGTTCTACTCTTAAACTTTTTCCTTTATTACCCCATATATCACCTACTTGAAACTCATTTTTGTGAAAAGTTCCGTTAGGTAGCAAGTACAAAAGACAAGATCTTAAGTTTAATAGAAGTTGTGCTTTAAGTTCTTGAACATTGTATGAATCACTCATGAAATTACCTGTAAGTTGAAAGTCTTGTTCTATATATTCACCGGATTTACAAAAACTGTTCAGTTCGTAGGTGCATTGTCTGATCAAAGTTTTGAGTGTCTGAGGTTTGAAAAAAGATTCCAGGTTTTCAGAGGGTAAAAAACTCACGATTGTCTGAGGTATTTTTTTCATGTCCTACAATATTTACTAAGAAAGTTTCATCCTTAAGTCTTTCATTTAAGGACACATCTTATGAAATCTCGAAACTCTTATTCAGGTATTGATCCTAAAGTTGTTAATTTAATAAAATTTTACGCAAAATATTATAAATCGCTTACTGATCAAGATATTGAAGACATAGAACAAGACCTCTTCTGTGAGTTTCTTTCATGCATAGATCAGTATGATAAAACTAAGGGCAGTCTTTCAACTTTTGCTAAGCAAGTTGTTAAAAATCGTATTAATAATCTAGTCCGTAAACACTCACGTACTACTCCTAAACTTGAAAATAATGTGCAACAGGAAAGTTACTGTTTTGAAGATGAAGCGATACTACGTATTGATGTTGAGCAAATTATTTCAAAATTACCAAAGAAGTGGCAAGTTTTATGTGAACAATTAAAACACCACAGCATTGCTGAAGTTGCAGATATGAACAATATATCACGGACTACTTTGTATAACATACTCAAGAAAATGCGATCTAAATTTGCACCTGTTTGCAGAAAAAAGCATAAGAAAAATTGAACAGTTTTTTGAAATTTGGTGAATTTATATATAGTGGCAAATTAAGGTAAAAGCATGAAAATAATAAACAGCAAAGAAAGAGCAAAACTGATCACAGGTGTGAAGGTAGTAATCTTTGGACCTTATGGGATCGGCAAAACCAGTCTGCTCAAAACCCTCGATGAATCAACAACACTTTGCCTTGATTTTGAAGCAGGACTTCTAGCTGTACAAGACTGGAAAGGAGATTCAACTGAGATTCGCACTTGGAATGAGGCCAGAGACATTGCTTGCCTAATTGGTGGTCCTAATCCTGCATTAAAACCTGATCAAGCATATAGTCAAAGACACTATGAGCATGTATCTGGCAAGTACAAAGATCTTCTTTCTGAAGTTTCTAAATATCGATGTATTTTCATTGATAGTATAACTGTTGCATCACGTTTATGTCTTTTATGGGCAAGAATGCAACCTGAGTGTTTTTCTGATAGATCGGGAAAAGAAGACAAAAGAGCTGCCTATGGATTACTTGCGCAAGAAATGATGGCCTGGCTCAATCAGTTTCAACATATCAGAGACAAAGACATCATCATAGTTGGCACATTAGGTCAATATCTCGATGACTGCAATCGTCCAACTTGGCTACCTCAATGTGAAGGTGCTAAAACCGCAAGTGAAATTCCTGGGATAGTTGACGAAGTAATCAGTATGGTTGGAATCAAGAAAGATGATGGTACAGAGAGACGTTCATTTGTCTGTCAGACTATTAATACTTGGGGATACCCTGCTAAAGATCGCAGTGGCTGCCTGAATATGGTTGAAGAACCTCATTTGGGTAAATTACTTGCGAAAATTAAAGCCAAAACCTTGGCTCCTATTATTTAATTAAAAATTAATGAGGGCAAAGCTCATGTTGATGGCTATGAGATTGAACTTCCTCACAGTATTCGTGTTTCTTTTGATGAAGATCCGGATATAAAATCAGTTGAATCAGAACCACATACTTTTCAGCCAAATAGCCAAAGAGTAATGGAACTGAAGGTTAATGATTTTCCAATAAGTGAAATTAAAAAAGTAGATATAACTGTTCAAAAAACCATTACCATTACTCATGGTTCATATTCTGGAGCTATTGATCCGATACCTGATTCTGCAGTACTTGAGATTATTCAAGTTAAACAAGGCAATGTTATTTATGAAAATAGTATAGATTACAAACTAAACGCAGGAAACGTTGATTGGTCATTACCCGGCAAAGAACCAGCTCCTGGAAGTAGTTATCAAATAACCTATCGCTGCCGCACTCATGTAAGCCCTGGAGATATAAGTGAAGAGGGATGTAAAGTAAGAGGTGCAGTTGATAACAGCTTGGTTCTGGTTGATTACACCTGGAAAATGCCCCGCTATGATTTAATTACTATCGATAGCAAAGGAGTGGTAAGAAGAATAAAAGGAATTTCCCACCCTTGGCGACCATCAATGCCTAAAGCACCTAGCGGACAACTTTTGCTCTGCTACATTCATCAGACGTGGAAAAACGGAGAAAAAGAAGGGGTAAAAATAGTGAATAATGCTATTCATGCTGTACCGATGAATGAGCTTGAAGCAATGAAAAAAGGAATAAATGATCTTTATGCTCTTGTTGCACAGGAGCGTTTACGCAATGATGCAAATTCAAGAGAACCTACAACGAAAAAAGGAGTATTTGTTGATTCGTTCTTTGATGATGATATGCGTGATCAAGGAATTTCGCAGTCTGCAGCAATAGTAAATAGAGAGCTAGTTCTGCCAATAGATGTAGAAGTTGCAGATATTGAAAAAGGTGGGGAAAGATATCTTTTGCCTTATAAACTTGAACCGGTACTGGAGCAGCTTTTACAGACCAAAGGAGAAAAGATCAATCCATATCAAGCTTTTGATCCAGTCCCGGCACAAATTACTCTAAATAAAAACATTGATCACTGGACGGAGGTAAAAACAAATTGGAAAAGTCCAGTAACCAGAGTATTTAATGTTAAAGAAACGACAGAGCTGCTGTCAAGTACCTCATACGAAACTGAATTTATGCGAGAAGCAACTCAAAATTTTGAGATTGAGGGTTTTGCAACTGGTGAAAAGCTTAAGGAATTAAAGTTTGATGGAATTTTTATTCAACCTCAAGCATAGAAAATATTTGAAAGAAAAACATGATCGCAACATTTATTGCTGATAACAGAGGAAAAATAAAAGGAAGATTTACTGTACCAAGAAACATTCCTGCTGGGACTAAGTTAGTGCAGTTCTTCGGTGATAAAGGCAGTTATGGAGAAGCAACGTACACTGGTAAAAAAACAATTACCATAGAGGAAAGAAGAAGAGTGATCGCAGCAAGAAGAGTTGATCCTTTAGCGCAAACATTTACTCTAAATGAAAGTAGGCACATAGGAGGCGTGGAACTATGGTTTGTAAATAAAGGCAAAAAACGTGTTGTTGTGCAGATTAGAGAAACAGCAATGGGAATGCCCTCGCAGACTGTCATTGCTGAAAGCTATATTGAGCCAAAAGATATAAAGATAGATGGCACAGCAACACTTATAGAGTGGTCACCAGTGTTTTGCCATGCAGGACAAGAGTATGCAATAGTGCTACTCACTGATGATGCAGATACTGCAGTAAAAATAGCAGAACTTGGCAAATATGATGCAGTAAATAGCCGTTGGGTAACAAGTCAACCATATCAAGTAGGAGTATTACTATCATCAAGCAATGCAAGTACTTGGACACCACATCAAAATTTAGATTTAACGTTTCGATTACTAGCTGCAAAATTTAGCGAAGTTTCTCACATTATTGATCTGGGTAAAGTTACTGCAAATAATGTATCAGATTTAATTGTTTTGACGAACGTCGAAAAAGTAGCATTTGATACCAATGTGGAATTTATCTTAACAGATGAAGAGGGAAAAGAGAACTTTTTGTCTGATAATTTGCCACTTGCACTGCGTGAAAGATTATCTGGAGAGCTAACAGTAAAGGCAAATTTAAAAGGGTCAAAAGAAAAAAGTCCGGTTCTCTATCCTGGGTTACAGTTAGTTATGGGTAATATAGGGGAAAAAGGAGATTATGTTACAAGAAGTATTACAGCAGGAGCTAACACCAAGATCACCATAACATATGATGCGCTAATACCTGGCACTGCAGATGTAAAAGCATATGTGCAAAAAAATGTGGATTGGCAATTAGTCAATTTAACATCAGGAAAACCAATTGGAGAAAATTGGGTAGAGAGAACTCATGTGCTGACAAACTTTAATGGCAATGAAACAAGGATAAAATTAGTTTTAAGTGGAACAGTTGTTTATCGCCCTAAGGTAAAAAATCTCAGAGTGATTGTCACATAATGACTGTTGACCAAACCAAACGAGGATATCCACTGCCTCATCCAGAAAATATTGCTGTGCAGGATGTTGTTCGTATCCGTATCACAATTGAGAAAATAGATGAAGATATTACCGAAAGAGAAGATGAGCATAATCAACTAAAAAATAATTTTAAACGATTTAGATTTGAAACTTTTTTGAATTTTTGGGAATGAAAGAAGCAATAGAAGCGTTACATCAAAGGATAAAGGATTTAGCAGCAAACAGCACACCTGATCAACTGGCATATCTTGCAAAATCACTGGAATTGATAGCAGATAAAAAAGCTATTGCTGACATTGTGCAGATGACTGAAGTAAAAGGAATAATTGATGCACTACAAAAAAGACTTAAGGATTTAGCAGAAAACAGTACTCCAGATCAACTAGCATATCTTGCTAAAGCACTGGAATCAATAATCGGCAAAAGTTCAGTTTCTGAAATTGTACAGATGACAGATGGTAAGCTAAAAGAACTTCTTGATAGTGCAAAAAAACACTTAACTGATCTGGATAATAAAAAAGCTAGTTCTTTAGCAGTGATCTCTGAATCAGAGAAGCAGTTATTAAAGAGAATTGATGAAAAAGGAACAACAAATTTATCGCTACTTGATACAAGAAAGAATGCCAATATTGCAGCAATAAACAGTGTTGGCGATGATCATAAAGATGGTCTTAAAGGTTTAGTGAATAACTTCCGTACTGTTAATGATGTACCAAGTGGCTCATCAATCATGAAAGAAGTAAGAAATCGTCATATGATTGAACCTGGAGCATTACCTTTTTTATTTGGTGTACTAAGTAGAAAAAATAATTACTTTGGCCACGGAACTTTTACAACTGAGCTTGGTCAGTGGAGTAGTGATGTAACAAAAACAGACTATATGCTACAACTACTAGCAGGTACTCACACATATGATACAAGCTATGTTAGTTTTTATCGGCCAAGACAACTCAGTTTTTTAGAGGGAAGCAAAGGTACATTTATCTATGGAGAATTATACCCAAGATTCATGTATGATGGATTTTCTGAGCAATTCAATATGCTGAAATACCCTTATGCTGCATTGGGAGTAATATTCGTAAAAAACACAAGCAATGTAGATATAAGTAAAACTCTAAACTTTGTTGGATCTGCAATGTGGTATAAAGATGAAGTTAATTATGGAGGAGCAGGATTATTTATAGGTACACCTGATAAAACTAATACAAGGAAGTCAGAGATTTCGAGAATTACTTGGACACGTATTTACCAGCATGAAATTAGCAGTCCTGAATTTATTGCATCAGGTAACATAATCATTCCAGCAGGAAAAACCGTTACAGTGTTACTTTATACGTCATCTAATCTTCACTCAGAAGGTGAAAGAGTTGGTGAGACACCTGAGTTCTTTGCAAGTGAGCACACGTATAGCACAATCTATGGTCAATTTATTCAGTGGGGAATATATAACTTTCGCAGCAATTTTCTGACTACAGGACTTGAAATAGATGTAGAGAGAACACTAAGAGCGTGGCAATGCCCAGGATTAGATGCCACTCATAAAATTTGGAATTAAAAACGGAGAAAACCAATGCCAATTTATATTAGATTTGAACATAACAAACAAGTAGAAACAACAACGCTTGAAAGTAAGCCAACTGGAAATGATTGGTATGAAGCGCCAAAGAATTTCGACTGGCAAAAGAGTTATCAGTTAACAGAAGGAGGAGAAATTGCTCAGCGTACTAAAGAAGATATACAAAAGGAGTTACTGGATAATGCGAAGCTTTGTGCATTTGATAGTATGCGTTTCTATTATGATAATCATACTCACCAATATGCAGGTTATTCTCACCAAAAAGCTAAATCTTATGAGATTCAAGCGGAAGCCGCAAAAAGCATTCTAGCAGCACCAGAATCTATAAGTAAAAAGGATACAGAAATTATAGAACCATTAGCAAAAGTCCGTGGTATTACAGTTATTGAAATGGCAAGGATAATCGAGGAAAAAGCAAAGAAAGCAGTAAAAGCAATAATGAAATGTGAAGAGCTTGAAGATTTAGCCAAGAGAAAGATTGAAGAAGCTAAAAGTGAAGTAGAGCTACAGGCTTTGCTCAATGATTTTAAACAAAGAATGCAAGAAAGTTAAAAAAAAATGCCAGAAGAATTTTTATCAACTATGTTTTTTTAAAAATTTTTTATTTGTGTAATTCTATAACTTTGTTCAATCATGTGGGCAATAAAAACCCGTTTGTCGTAGAAATAGAATTTTATGTCAAACAGCTACTGCCTCAATGAATATTGTGAATAAGTACTTTAAGTCTGTGTGAGCGTACTTATTCACAATATTCATTGACCCATTTCAGTTACTGCTGTGTAAATTTTAAATATGCAAATTAATTGCTTCTTTAAGCCTGGCATTGGCAATAACTATAATTTTACGCATTAGAGCTGTTATAGCTACCATCTTCTTCTTGCCACTTTCAACAAGCTTAGAATAAAAGGCACCAAGTGCAGATTTGGACTTTGCAGCAGCCATTGCAGCCGTAAAAAGCTTTCTACGGACATTACTTCTACCACCCGTTATTCTTCTGTAGCCAATAGTTTTTCCACTTTCTTTTGGATGCGGTGCAACTCCAGCGAGACTTGCAACCTCTTTTTTGTTTAAATGGCCAAGCTCTGGCATCAGACACACAAAGTCTTGAGATAATTTTATACCTATTCCTGGTACTGTTCTTATGATTTTTTGGCGCTTTTGTAACTCTGGATTTCCATCAATAATTTTTTGTATAGAATCGTTGAGTTCATTTATCTGATTGTTAAAAAAGTCAACAGCCTTTTGGCAACTTTCTTTTATATAGTCGTTTTCAGGTGCTGCTAATCTACATTTCTCTTGAACTCTCATTTGCGTAATGTCATCACGACGTTGGCAAAGTGCGACTAAGGTTGTTTGTTCCTTTGACATAGGCACAAATAGAGATAGAGTACTATAGCGTTCAAATCCATATTGGGCAAGGGTTCTTGCATCTGATTGATCAGACTTTGCTAAAGTTCCATGAGATAAGGTAAAACTTTTTACTTTGCGAGTATTAGCTCGATGTATAGCAACATTCTTACCAACAAGAAAATGTGCTAAGCCAAGCTCATATTTTCCTGTATTTTCCAAAGTTACAAAAGCATTAGGTAGAATATTTGAAAATTCTTGAAACAATTGTTGCCAACCAGCAGAATTATTATCAAACTTGATAGTGTTCTTTTGGTTGTGCACTGCAGCAACATTTTTAAATTTTCCGATGTCAATGCCAATAAAATTTTGATAAGATGTAATCATAATAATCTCCGATAGTTTAATTAATTTAAGGTTGTAAACGGGTGCATAAATATGTCCCATGCAACTATTCAAACGTATCGAGAGATAGGGCTGGTGTACCTTGATAAAAACGGTTGTAGAACACCAACACGGAGACGGTAGCACATGCCCATAATAGCCCTATTCCTATAGTGAGTAGGGTTATCTTTCTCTCTTATTTATTTATATCATATGTTTAACTTACAACACGGAGTAAATGTTATTGAGGTAACCTCAGGAGCAAAGACAGTACGTACAGCTAAATCATCAGTGATAGGTATAATTGGTACTGCACCTGAAGCAGATGAGCAAAAATTTCCGCTAAATAAACCAGTGTTAGTTGCAGGAAGCTTTAAAGAAGCGGCAAAACTTGGCAAAAAGGGAACTCTTTTTTCAGCAATAACTGGAGTATTTACCCAAATTGGTGCAACAGTTATAGTAATTAGAGTTGAAGAGAGTGAAAACATCAATCCAAAATTAAAAGAAGAAGAGACGCTGAAAAATATAATTGGCGGTGTTGATAAAGAGACTGGAGAGTATCAAGGGATAGAGGCATTCCTCAGTAGTGAAAGCATAGTTCATGTTGCTCCAAGAATATTAATTGCACCTCAATTTACTCACCAACTACCAGAAGATGGCAAAAATCCAGTGGTTGCAGCATTAATTCCTATAGCAGAAAAGCTGAGAAGCATAATAGTAGCAGATGGACCAAATACTAATGATGAAGAAGCAATAAAATGGAGAAAAAGTGTAGGCAGCTCAAGAGTTTACGTAGTTGATCCATGGGTGAAGGTACTTATTGAAGGAAAAGAAGAAATCTTGCCATCGAGTCCATTTGTAGCTGGTTTAATAGCTAAGATAGACAGCGAGCAAGGCTTCTGGCACTCACCTTCAAATAAAGAGATAAATGGTATTGTTGGAACAAGCAGGCCTATTGATTTTACGCTCGGTAATATAAATTGTAGAGCAAACCACTTGAATGAAAATGAAGTAACAACGATAATTCATCAAAATGGCTATAGGCTTTGGGGAAATAGAACATGTTCAAATGACTCAAAATGGGCTTTTTTGTCAGTGAGAAGGACTGCAGATTTAATCAATGATAGTTTACTTAGGGCTCATTTATGGGCAGTTGATCGCAATATCACAAAAACTTATATAGATGATGTGATTGAGGGGGTGAATTCTTATTTGGCTAATTTAAAAGCGCAAGGAGCAATTATCAGCGGAAAATGTTATGCAACCCCAGAACTCAATACACCGGCAAATATTGCAAGCGGGAAAGTGTCTTTTGATTTTGAGTTCACGCCACCATATCCGGCTGAGCAAATAATATTCAGATCACATCTTGTAAATATAAGTTAGGAGAAAGCAAAGTGTTACCGAAAATACTGAGAAATTTTAATGTATTTGTAGATGGCCGTGGTTATGCAGGAAAAATAGATGAAATAACCTTGCCGAAGCTTACCATAAAAACCGAAGAGTACAGAGCTGGTGGTATGGATATCCCAATAAATATTGACATGGGCATGGAAAAGCTTGAAGCAGACTTTACTTTCGCTGAGTATGATTCAGAACTATTTAGACTTTTTGGCTTGATAGATGGAAATTCGGTATCTTTAACGCTCCGTGGAGGAATGCAAGGGAGTGGTAGTAATGATATTGAAGCAGTAATAATCAATTTAAGAGGCATTTTTAAAGAGTTTGATTTTGGTAACTGGAAACCTGCTGAAAAAGCAACGCTGAAGTGTACTGTAGCTGCTCATTACTATAAACTTACTATAGGTGGTAATGAGTTAATAGAAATCGATGCTGAAAATATGATTAGAAAGATAAATGGTGTTGATCAGATGGCACTACTTCAAACGGTGCTTGGAATATGAAGATTTTTAGAATTCTATTTTTTAGATGTTGATCAAATAGTTACAACATTTTACAAGATTTTATTTTTTATAGGAGAATTTTATGCAAACTATAACACTAAACAACCCAATAACAGTTGATGGTATTTCTGTCTCAGAACTTACCGTTAGACGTCCAAAAGTTAGAGATTATCTAGCTATTGAGAGACTTAATGGTAGTGATCTAAGTAAGGAAGTAACTTTGACTGCCAATTTGACATCAGTTGCAAAAGAAGCGATTGAAGAGTTAGATATTGCTGATTATGTGAAAGTGCAAGAGGTATTAAAGGATTTTTTTTCACCAGTTATTCAAAGGACTTGAGGTCAGAAGTATTAATGTTCAGCTCTGTTGTAGGGGGCGGGGTTGAGCAAATACTTGAAATGGAAATTAATGAATTTATCCTATGGAATGAAGCAGCGAGGAAGGTACAATGTCAACGTTATCTATAAAAATTGGAGCAGTCCTAGATGGCAGCTTTAATACTGCAATAAAGGGAAGTAGCAGTCAGCTTACTCGTCTTGGTGAAAATATCAGACAGCTTGATTCATCTTTAAAATCAGTATCTAAATTTAAACAATTGGGTTCTGATGTATTTGCTGCCAAGAAATCCTGGAAAGGTTTCGAGGATCAGGTAAAATCCTTAGCTCAACAGATAAAAGCAGTGGAAAAACCAAGCAAAACTTTGAAAGCTGAATTTGATAAGGCTAAAATTTCTGCAACGAAAGCAAAAGATGCATATTTAAAAAAGAGAGATTCATTGCACTCATTAAATGAGGAAGTCAGAAAAAGTGGAAAAAATATTAAGTCCTTAGTGAGTGATCAATATAAACTTGGCTCGTCCATTGAAGTATTAAAGGGTAAATATAGTAAACTTGGGTCTGTAATACGTAGTCATCAGAGTTTTTTAGCAAGTAAGGCACATTTTAAGTCACAAATCATAGAGACAGTTGGGCTTGGACTCTCACTTGCAGCTCCAATTAAGGTTGCTATTGATTTTGAGAGTGCCATGGCTGATGTAAAGAAGGTGGTAAAATTTACAAAAGATAAAACCAAAGATGAAGCATCAGAATTTGCTCAAGAACTCAAAAAATTATCTCGTGAAATACCATTATCAGCTGCAGGATTAGCACAAATAGCTTCAAGTGGTGGCCAACTTGGTATTGCTAAAGATGATCTAATAAAATTTACAACAGTAGTTGCTAAAATGACTACAGCATTTGATATGTCAGCGGAAGAAGCTGGTAATGCTATAGCAAAAATCTCTAATGTTTATGGGATTGGAGTTAACGATATGGAAAATGTAGGTAATATAATAAACCATCTCTCAGATAATACCGCAGCTAAAGCAAAAGAAATGGTTCTTACACTAAATAGAATTGGAGGTAATGCAAAACAATTTGGTTTAGATATTGGTCAAGCAAGTAGCTTAGCAAGTGCTCTAATAAGCTTAGGTAAACAACCTGAAAAAGCAGCAACTGCTATAAATAACTTTCTCAGTAGTTTACAGACTGCAAGACAGCAAAGTCCCGAATTTCATAATGCATTAGATGAGATAGGAACAAGTGTAGAGGAACTTGAACAAGCTATTAAAAAAAATCCTCAAGAGGCAATACTACAATTTCTTGAAACATTGGAGAAAATAGATAATCAAGAGCGTGCAGGTATTCTTGTGAACCTATTTGGTGGAGAATTTCAAGATGATATTGCTCTTTTAGTAGGAAGTTTAGACACTTATAAGAAAGCTATTGCACATTTAGCTGATAAAGAAAAATATAACGCTTCAATGCAGGAGGAGTTTAACAATCGTGCAAATACTACAGCTAATAAATTGCAACTCCTTTGCAACGCAATAGCAGAGGTTGGTATGAATTTAGGTTCAGTGATGTTACCCACTTTAAAGTCCATAGCTGAGTTCTTACAAGAAAAAACTAGATATATAGCAGAGTTTGCAGAAAAATATCCAACTTTAACCATAGCAATCATGAGTACCATAGCAGCTTTAATAAGTTTAAAAATTGCAGCAGTAGGACTAGGTCTTGTCGACATAAAAAAATAGTGATATAGAGTACTCTTTATTAATAGGTAAAGAGAATGCTATATGATTTAAAAGATGAGCAATGGGAGAGAATAAAAAACCATACGCGTCAAGTTAAGAGATTGTGAGCAAATTTAGAGAGGTTAAAGTGGATACTCTAGCCCTTCTACGTTTGTCTTTTAATGAAAATCGCGACCAAGTTATAGTGAGTTTTTTAAGAAATGCTTTTAAACTATTAATTTTGGTTAATACTAAAAATAACTCTCTAACCCGCCTTTTTAGCTCAATAAATGCCTTTGTTAAGCTAAGTTCTGTATTCTTTTTCACTTCTGTGCAACCAACTATGCCGTGAAATATAAGAATTGCGCACAATTTAGCATATAGTTCACATAATACTCTGCATGGCTTTCCTTTTAGCTTATCAAGCCTGATATGGCTTTTATACAATTTAAATAATAACTCAATTTGCCACCTTACTCTGTAAATCGTTAATACTTGCTCAGCACTAATTTTATTTTCTGGAACATTAGGTCTTGTCGACATAAAAAAATAGTGATATAGAGTACTCTTTATTAATAGGTAAAGAGAATGCTATATGATTTAAAAGATGAGCAATGGGAGAGAATAAAAAACCATACGCGTCAAGTTAAGGAAATAAAGGTATGAAAGAGATAGAATAATAAGGTATAAGTTCTCCCAGATATACTTTTAGTGAGAGAACCAATGAATAAAATAACTTGCTTATCAAAAAAGCTCAAAGAATTTTTTAATGAAAAAGCAGAGAAAATCTCAATTACAACAAGGTTTATAAAAAGAAAGAGAAAGCTAAAAGGTTCATCATTCGTAAAAGCCATGGTCTTGGGTAATATAGGAGTTGATAATTGTAGCGTAGAAACAATGTGTCAATTACTAAACGAGGACTCGATAGATATAACAAAACAAGGTTTGGATTTTAGATTTACTGAAGAAGCAGTGGAATTTATGAAAAGGATGTATAATGAATCTGTGATTCTCTTTAAAAATATCTTGCAAGTTGATTGCAAAATCTTACAGCAATTTAATAGTGTTAAATTATTGGACAGTAGCTATATTACTCTACCTAACAGTATGGAAGAGATGTATAAAGGTTATGGTACTAGCTACAGTGGCTATGAAAGCAATACTAAGTCTGGAATAAAGTTACAATTAGTTTTCGACTACATGAATCAGATAATAGACCAACTTAATTTAACGGAGGGGGTAAGATCAGACCAGGGATATAGGAAACATTTAAGTAATATATTAAGCAATGATTTGCTAATATCTGATCTCGGTTATTTTGTGCCAAGTTCTTTTAAACAAATCAATGAAATAGGAGCTTATTTCATAAGTCGTTATAAATCCGATACCAACATATATGATGTAGAAACAAATCAAAAAATGGAGTTATTAGAATGTTTAGAGGATAAGTTATTTTTAGAAAACGAGGTATTGTTAGGAAAAGAAGCAAAAATTAGAGTAAGAATTATATGTCAGAAACTAACTGAAGAACAGTCTATGGCCAGAAGAAGGAAAGCTAATAGATTAGCAAGATCGCAGGGATATACATCCTCTAAAAGAAATCAAAAATTGTTGAACTGGTCAATATTTATAACTAATGTTCCAGAAAATAAAATTAGTGCTGAGCAAGTATTAACGATTTACAGAGTAAGGTGGCAAATTGAGTTATTATTTAAATTGTATAAAAGCCATATCAGGCTTGATAAGCTAAAAGGAAAGCCATGCAGAGTATTATGTGAACTATATGCTAAATTGTGCGCAATTCTTATATTTCACGGCATAGTTGGTTGCACAGAAGTGAAAAAGAATACAGAACTTAGCTTAACAAAGGCATTTATTGAGCTAAAAAGGCGGGTTAGAGAGTTATTTTTAGTATTAACCAAAATTAATAGTTTAAAAGCATTTCTTAAAAAACTCACTATAACTTGGTCGCGATTTTCATTAAAAGACAAACGTAGAAGGGCTAGAGTATCCACTTTAACCTCTCTAAATTTGCTCACAATCTCTTAACTTGACGCGTATGGAATAAAAAACAGTCTGCCAGGTAAGGAAGGAGATAGAGGAAGAAGCGCAAAAGATAACAGGAGATTCGTAGCTGCAATAATGTGGATAGGTAGAACCATACGCGTCAAGTTAAGAGATTGTGAGCAAATTTAGAGAGGTTAAAGTGGATACTCTAGCCCTTCTACGTTTGTCTTTTAATGAAAATCGCGACCAAGTTATAGTGAGTTTTTTAAGAAATGCTTTTAAACTATTAATTTTGGTTAATACTAAAAATAACTCTCTAACCCGCCTTTTTAGCTCAATAAATGCCTTTGTTAAGCTAAGTTCTGTATTCTTTTTCACTTCTGTGCAACCAACTATGCCGTGAAATATAAGAATTGCGCACAATTTAGCATATAGTTCACATAATACTCTGCATGGCTTTCCTTTTAGCTTATCAAGCCTGATATGGCTTTTATACAATTTAAATAATAACTCAATTTGCCACCTTACTCTGTAAATCGTTAATACTTGCTCAGCACTAATTTTATTTTCTGGAACATTAGTTATAAATATTGACCAGTTCAACAATTTTTGATTTCTTTTAGAGGATGTATATCCCTGCGATCTTGCTAATCTATTAGCTTTCCTTCTTCTGGCCATAGACTGTTCTTCAGTTAGTTTCTGACATATAATTCTTACTCTAATTTTTGCTTCTTTTCCTAACAATACCTCGTTTTCTAAAAATAACTTATCCTCTAAACATTCTAATAACTCCATTTTTTGATTTGTTTCTACATCATATATGTTGGTATCGGATTTATAACGACTTATGAAATAAGCTCCTATTTCATTGATTTGTTTAAAAGAACTTGGCACAAAATAACCGAGATCAGATATTAGCAAATCATTGCTTAATATATTACTTAAATGTTTCCTATATCCCTGGTCTGATCTTACCCCCTCCGTTAAATTAAGTTGGTCTATTATCTGATTCATGTAGTCGAAAACTAATTGTAACTTTATTCCAGACTTAGTATTGCTTTCATAGCCACTGTAGCTAGTACCATAACCTTTATACATCTCTTCCATACTGTTAGGTAGAGTAATATAGCTACTGTCCAATAATTTAACACTATTAAATTGCTGTAAGATTTTGCAATCAACTTGCAAGATATTTTTAAAGAGAATCACAGATTCATTATACATCCTTTTCATAAATTCCACTGCTTCTTCAGTAAATCTAAAATCCAAACCTTGTTTTGTTATATCTATCGAGTCCTCGTTTAGTAATTGACACATTGTTTCTACGCTACAATTATCAACTCCTATATTACCCAAGACCATGGCTTTTACGAATGATGAACCTTTTAGCTTTCTCTTTCTTTTTATAAACCTTGTTGTAATTGAGATTTTCTCTGCTTTTTCATTAAAAAATTCTTTGAGCTTTTTTGATAAGCAAGTTATTTTATTCATTGGTTCTCTCACTAAAAGTATATCTGGGAGAACTTATACCTTATTATTCTATCTCTTTCATACCTTTATTTCCTTAACTTGACGCGTATGGAATAAAAAACAGTCTGCCAGGTAAGGAAGGAGATAGAGGAAGAAGCGCAAAAGATAACAGGAGATTCGTAGCTGCAATAATGTGGATAGGTAGAACAGGAGCAACATGGAGAGCATTGCCGGCTGAGTATGGAAAATGGTCAAGTGTACATAAACGTTTTATAAGGTGGGCAAAATCTGGTGTTTGGCAGATGATTTTCAACACATTAGCTGTTAATGGAGACACAGAGTGGCTCATGATAGACTCAACAATAATCAGGGCACATCAACATGCTGCTGGTGCAAGAAAAAAATGTGGAAACTGGTAGACAAGAACAAGAGCTGGGACGGTGCAAAGGAGGATTTTCAAGCAAATTACACGCTGCTTGTGATGCTTTGGGCAACCCACTGAGATTCTTTGTTACTGCAGGGCAAAGATCGGATTACGTAAAAGCTTTAGACCTGATAGAAGGCAAGAACATGGAGGCACTTATTGCCGATAAAGGGTATGACGCAAATTATATGATTGAGGCTGCAGAAGCTGTAAATGCTGAGCCAGTAATCCCACCGCGTTCCAACAGAAAAACACCAAGAGAATATGACAAAGAATTGTATAAAGAGAGAAACTTAATCGAAAGGATGTTCAACAAAATCAAGCACTTCCGCAGAGTTGCTACACGCTACGACAAATTGGCCATAGCTTTTCTGTCTTTTGTTCACATTGCTGGCATTTATCTTTGGTTAAAATAAATGTCGACACTGCCTAGTGTGGATGGTTGAATGGGTGCATGAAATCCATGTAGGCAAGTCAATATTTTCAGGCGGAGTTACGCCACATGTTATCGAAATAGGTAAAGCACATGTTAGACCATAATTTTGCGATTGCAGAGCTAAATAGGAAGTTAGCGAATATTATCCGTATTGGGCTTATTAAAGAAGTAGATTATGAAAAGGCAAGAGTAAGGGTAAAGGTAGGGGAATTTTTAACGGATTGGCTTCCGTGGATAACGGCAAGAGCAGGAGAAGATAGAAGTTGGTTTGCGCCGAATATTGATGAGCAAGTAGTAATATTTTCGCCATTAGGTGAACTATCGTTAGGAGTTATTTTGGCTGGAATATGGCAACAAAAATACCCTGCTCCGGAAAGCAAAAAAGAGGTAGATTGTTTTTTATTTGAAGACGGAACAAAAATATCATATGACAAGAAAAACCATCATTTGGAAGTATCTGTAGTTGATAAGATTACTTTTAGGGTTGGAGAATCAAGTGTGAAGATTACCAAGAGAGGCATAAAACTCAAAGCAAAGAGAATCGACCTTAATTAAGTATGGCTAAAGCTGTGGTTTGTATAGGGGATTATTGTAGTGGAATACCGGCACATGTTTGTATGAGTGGTAGTAACGACGTTTTTGTAAACGGTAGATCTGTGTGTCGAAAAGGAGATATCTTAACTCTAGGGGAGAAACTAACTCAGGGATCAAACAGCGTATTTGTTAATGATATTGGCATAACAAGAACCGGTGACTTGGCATCGTGTGGTTTTCATGTAATGAGTATTAGCAAAAATGTATTTGCGAGCTAACAATGAAAGGGATGAGCAAAGAAACAGGTAAAGAATTAGAAGGAATAGAACATCTGAAACAATCAATAATTGATATACTGACCACACCGATAGGATCACGTGTTATGAGAAGAGAGTATGGTTCCCGATTGTTTGAATTAGTAGATCGGCCAATAAATCGTGATTTTACGTTAGAAATTTATGCGGCAACAGCGGAAGCACTAGAAAAATGGGAAAAAAGATTTAAGTTAGAAAAAGTAAAAATTACAGAAGTGAAAGAAGGAAAGGTCAATATTTCATTAGATGGTATTTATCTACCAAATGGGAAAAATATTCATTTTGAAGGAATTGTAGTATAAAGATGGAGCAGCCAAATATTATCGAACCACTGAACTTTGAAGAGATTTTTTCGCGGATGAAAGAAGAATTAGTAAGTCGTGATGAAAGTTTTACGGCATTAGTAGAAAGTGACCCAGCAATAAAGATTTTAGAAGTAGCAGCATGGCGAGAACTTTTGCTGAGAGAAAGAATAAACGAAGCGGTAAAAAGTAATTTACTTAAGTTCGCAGGAGGAGAAGACTTAGATCGTTTAGCTGAGTTTTACGGAGTTGAGAGAGAAAAAGAAGAAGATGACGAACGATTTAGAAAAAGAATCAAGGCAAGAATAGTTGGCTCAAGCACTGGAGGAAATTATAGGTTTCAAGCACTCTCAGCAGATAGTAGAGTAAAGGATGCGCTAGTTGAATCAAAAGTGCCAGGAAGTGTAGAGATCTCGATTTTATCCACGGAGTTATCCACAAATGGCATAGGGTCTGAAGAACTACTTGATATTGTAAGAAAGCGAGTCACCAGGGATGATATAAGGGTATTAACAGATACGATAACAGTAGTTGGTTGCAATATTATTGAAATAGATATTCACAGCAGAATTAGTATTAAAAAACCAGACATTATTGAAACAGTGAAGAAGAAATTTATAGAAAAATTTGAAACAACGAAAAGATTGGGATGGAAGGTGACAAGATCATGGATTATAGCGAATTTGTTCGTAGAAGGAGTAGAAAACGTAGAATTAATAGAGCCAAGAGAGGATGTTGTGGTATTGGGGAATGAGTGTGCTGCCTTAAGAAGTTTAAATGTTGAGTTGAATTAATGCTATTACCACCAAATGCAACAAAACAAGAAAAAGCGCTGGTTGATGCAGTAGATTACAAAGTAGATCCTGGTTGTATCAGAGGGTTTAAATTTAGCCCAGGGGAAAAAGTATTACCATGGATAATTGAAGAGTACGGGCTGGGAGAAATCCTGCATTGGGTAACAGACAAAAGAAAAGCGATAAAAGAAGGGATAAAATTTCAAAGACTGCGTGGCACACCAGAATCACTTAAAATAGCATTAAAATGGGCAAATATAGAAGATATTACGATCATTGAAGAACCACCCGGTAAACACTTTTTTGAGTTGCAGGTAGGGATAAGAGATGTACCGTTCGTAGATGCAGTAGTAGAACTAGCAAAACTATCATTGCCAGCAAGATCGAGGCTAATGAGGCTTTTCAATGACCACTATAATATTGGAAGATTTATTTTAGATGAAAGCTTTTTTGGCAGTTTGTTATCGGATTATTCAGGGGTAAAAATAGAAAAAGATGGACCAGTATTATCATTTGGAAGAGTAAATTTTTTCAGGTCTAATGGTCCAATTATTAGGATTGTAGAAAACTATCTACGCGATCATTATGAACGAGCTTTGAGCAATGATATATATCGCCTAGATGTAGCAATACTTGGAGAAACCGAGCCTCATACTAAGAACTATAACGGTATTTATGAACGAAATCATTTGTGGTATAACTTCAAAGCGCTATACCCTTTACCACAGAGCTTACTACCGGCAATTAAGTTTGCTAAAGCGCAGATAGTATTATCGGACAGTTGGAGTTTAGGAGAAATAAACGCATGTTTTCCGGTTACGAGTACAAAAGAAGAAGGGAGCAAGTTTTTACTAGGAAGTGATAAACTATCTGAACAACTGTGGAATTTAAAATACAAGCCAATTTTAGAAAGGTTTAGCGTTACTCACCACTACAAGGTAGAAGATTTTACCAACCAAAAAGTTATAAGATTTGGTTTAGCAGAACACAATGTTCATTTTGAAAGCGATTTAAATTCAGAGCAAAAGGATTCAATACATGAACCGGAAAATTACATTTTAGTGTTTTACCCAGGTGTACTAACGTGGCACGAACATCGACATTTGAACAGAAGTTGGGAAGAAAAACAGGTCATATGTTTAATGAGTTAAATATATATACTTATATCTTCATACACTACATTAACATTCGGTAAAAATGTGTGTTTTTTGAAAAAAAGAAGTTGCTTTTCCATGCCAAAACAGCTATAAATTAGGTAGGTGTAGGTAAACAAAAAAGATTTACCAAACGCTAGAAGTTAGGAAGTTTTATAGTGAGGTACATCATGTGGATTAGTCAAGAAGAAAGGGATGATTTTAATGAATTATTTCAAGAGTTGCTTGCAGGCAAATTGTCTAAAAAGCATATAAATAGAAAAAATGAAAACGGTGAAACAATGTTGCACCGAGCAGCAAAAATGTCGACGAGAAAAAAAGTAAACTGGCTGATATGGGAAGGAGCAGATGTAGATGCAAGAGATAACGAAGGTTATACACCACTGCACTCAGCAGCGCTTGGAATGCGTCTGGAAAACGTAAAAGAATTAATAGAAGCCAGAGCAGAGATAAACGCAACCGAAGAAGATGGAAATACGGCACTACATCTAGCGTGTATGGTAGGTGGAAAAAAGATAGTAGAAGAGTTAATAAAAGCAGGGGCAGAAATAAACCGGGTAAGTATATCAGGATTTAGCCCAATGTATTACGCAAGTGATGAAGAGATAAGCGAGGTGTTAAAGAAAAATGGAGGAAAAATAGTGAATAAACAGAGGGAGTTAATGGAAAAAATAAGTAAGGTATCGGAAAAGCAGGTGATAAATGGTGGAAAGAAGCTAAATGATGTGGAGGAAAGGGCTGTAGATGTTTGCAGACTTTTTGTGAGGAAATAAGAGGCTAAATATATGGAAAAAATAGAAGAGAAAAGCTGGCAACAGCAGGAGAGGAATTGCTATTATTTAACAGATTAAACATATAGATTTATATTTTAATATAATATGCTGAAAAAATGTGTATATTTTGTAAAAAAAAACTTGCTTTTTATGCCAAAACAGCCCTAAGTGAAAAAGTAGCTAGTAAACAAACAAGATTTGCTAAGCGCTAAAGTGAGCCAAATTGGAGCCACTTTATATTGCATTAATAGCTGAGGAACTTATGGTAAAATTTAGTAAAAAAGAAAGAGAAGAATTTAATAAGTCGTGGAAAGAAGTATTAGATAACTCAATAGAAAATATTAATAAAAAAGACACGAAAGGGAGGACGATATTGCATTATGCAGTAGGGATGCCAGATACAAAAAAAGTGAGGTTATTAATCCAAAAGGGAGCAGATGTAGATGCAGCAGATGCCGGGAAATATAGACCACTACACCTAGCAGTGATGGGGCAACGTGTAGAAAATATAAAAGAGCTGATAAAGGCAGGAGTCGATGTAAACGCAGTGGAACGAAGTAGCAAATTTGCCGCGTTACATCTGGCATGCATGGTAGCAGAGATAAAAATAGTAGAAGAGCTAGTAAAAGCCGGAGCGAATCTAGAGCAAAAGGATAAATTTGGCAAAACCCCAGTGGATTATGCGAGAAATAATAAAGAGATAAAAGAAGTGTTAGAGAACGTAAAAATGGCAAATAAACAGAGGGAATTTATAGAAAGAATAAGAGTTGTATCGGAAAGTACAGCAGCAGGTGTGATAGTAGCAAAAGAAGAGGTGAAAGAGCTAGAAACTATGGATGAAAAAGTGCTATGAGCCGCAACTTTTTTTTAAATTCAGAAGCTAGGATGGAAGGAATAGAAAAGAAAGTATTGAATTTAGAGAAAAAAGCGTTGGAGGAGCTGAGAAAAATATGGAGGAAGGTCTTTGTGGAAGAAGCGCCTAGAAACTCAAAGAAATATTTGATACCAAGATTGGCGTATAGGTTGCAGGAGAAAGCGTATGGAGAAATATCAAGAAAAGGAGCAAAAAGACTAGAATACCTGGCAGATCGACTAGAGAAGGGAAAAAGAATAAGTAGCGATAAACTGCCAGTGGAGGGAACGGAGTTGATATTAGAGAGAGGAGAAGAAGTCCACGTTGTAATGGTAACAAATACAGGTTTGATCTATAGAGAAGAGTTTTATACATCATTATCAGCGGTAGCCGGGAAAATAATGGGAATGAGCTACAACGGTCCTTTATTATTTGGGATGCGTGATAAAAAGGTAAGTTGAGGGGGAGAAAATGCTAAAAGAGGTAAGGTGTGCGATATATACGAGAAAATCAAATGAAGACGGGCTAGAGCAGAAGTTTAATAGTCTTGATGCACAGCGAGTAGCATGTGAAAAATATATAAAAAGCCGAGAAGGGTGGGTAGCATTAGCCAAAAGGTATGATGATGGAGGCTATTCAGGAAGTAATTTAAATAGACCAGCGATAAAGGAATTATTTGAAGATGTAAAAGCCGGAGAGGTAGACTGCGTGGTAGTATACACGTTGGACAGGTTATCAAGGGAAACGAAGGATTGCATAGAAGTAACGTCATTTTTTAGAAGGCACCGGATAAGTTTTGTAGCAGTGACGCAAATATTTGATAACAACACACCAATGGGAAAATTTGTACAAACAGTGTTATCAGGAGCGGCACAGCTAGAAAGAGAAATGATAGTAGAGAGAGTAAAAAATAAAATAGCAACATCGAAGGAAGAGGGTCTATGGATGGGAGGGAATGTGCCGCTAGGGTATGACGTAAAAGATAAAGAATTAATAATAAATGAAAAAGAAGCAAAAGTAATAAAGCATATATTTGAGAGGTATATGGAGCTGAAATCAATGGCAGAATTGGCAAGAGAGTTAAACAGAGAAGGATATCGAACGAAGAAGTTTGAAGCAAAATCGGGAAAAGTATATGGAGGAGAGATATTTAAGAAAGCGACGGTAAGGAGAATAATAACAAATCCTATATATATCGGAAAAACAAGACATTACGAGAAACAATATAAAGGAAAGCATGAAGCAATAATAGAGGAAGAAAAATGGCAAAAGGCACAGGAATTAATAAAGAATCAGCCATATCAAGGCAAAAAATATGAAGAGGCGCTACTAAAGGGGATGATAAGATGCAGATGCTGCAAAGTAAACATGACGCTGACATACTCAAAAAAAGAAAATAAAAGGTATCGATATTATATATGCAATAACCATTTAAGAGGAAAAGATTGTGGATCAGTGAACCGAACAATAGTCGCCGGAGAAGTGGAAAAAGAAGTAATGAAGAGAGCGGAATGCTTATATGAGAATTGGGAAAAAGGGGCAAAAAAAGAAAAATGGGAAAATTTAAGTTTCAGAGAACAGAAAGAAGCAGTGAAAAAATTAATAAAGGTAGTGTGGGTAAGAGAGGAAGGAGTAGAAGTATGTTCTGAATCAGAGGAGACATTTATAGCAATGAATTTAAAGAAGAAAGGAAACAAATGCACAGTAGTAGAACCAGAAGGAAAAACAAACAATGCGCTACTGAAAGCAGTGGTGAGAGCTCACCTATGGAAACGGCAGCTAGAAGAAGGAAAATATGCAAGTGTGAAGGAACTGAGTATCAAAATTAATATAGGTACAAGACGTATACAACAAATTTTAAGGTTAAATTATTTAGCTCCAAAGATTAAAGAAGACATAGTAAATGGAAAACAACCAAGTAATTTGCGGTTAGTTGATTTAAGGGAAATACCGATGCTGTGGAGTGAGCAGTTGGAGAAATTTTACGGAATAGCATCTTAATTTACAAAAGAAATAGGAGAAAAACATTATGAGAACACCGAAAAAAATATGGAAAGATATTGCTGAAAAGCTTAGAAATAAAAAAGGTACCACTACCGCAAAAGGAGCTGATATGGAGATGCCGGCAGATGTTGAGGAAGTTAAAGTTGAAATAAAAAAGCAAACCAATACAGTTGATAAAGCTACAGAAACTGACACTAAATTATATAATATAAATAGTGAAGATCTTCAACCTATATGTGAAAGCAACGAAGAAACGCAAAATAATTCAACTACTGTAGAGCCAACCTCCGAACCGTGTTTTGATAGTAGATCTGGCAGTGCTACAGGCGAAAAAGACAAACCGTTAACGCAACAAAGGCAAGCAATCCTGGCTGGTGTTGTTGGTGCAGTGTTATTGGTAAATTGTGTTGCATTGTATATCATGAAAATGCCTGTAGTAGCAGCGGTTGTGGGAATAGCTGGATTGGTGTGTCTGAGCTTTGCGTTGCATAATGTGCTGAAACCAAGTACGAAAATCGAAAAAGTAGAGGACATAGAACAACCAATTGTTGAGTCTCCTCTGAATCCAACGTAAAAGGGTATATTCAAAAAATCATAATCGTCAAAACGGGATAATTTATTTAGAAAAATCCTTAAATCATTAATTAAAGATTACCTTTCTCCACACTTCCGCCATTTCTCCTTAACTTGAGCTTATGGAGCTTTTTACCCTATTTATTAAGAATTTAATGAACTATCGAGAATAACAATAAAGAGCACGCCTAACATTATATAAACGAATACCATAATAAAAGCCCCTTAGCTAACCACATTAAAACCACTGCCCTTCTTGGCTTTTTTGATTGTTTCGTTTACTTCTGCCTTATTACAATACATAGTACAAATAAAAACTAATGCAAGCATAATTTTTCTAACTTTAGTATTTTTTACTCCCACAAACTTCACTGACATTGATCTCTGAGCCTGCTATGCTTCTGCTTGTTAATTAGCTATACAACAAACCAACTGCTTGATACTGTTCACTGTTTGGATTAAGGAGGTTTCTGCTTGGTGTATCCTTTCCGATAATTTGTGAAACAACTGCACGCAATTCCAGTTTTGGAACGTGTAGTGCTTTAACATCTTCAAAGCTAACAAAATCAATCAGAGAACGGTTAGGATTCCCAAGTTCTACTTTAAACCTATCTCTGTTTTCTTCCAGAAAAGCTCTTATCCTATCAGGTGTATTACCTTCACGGTAACCCAGTTGTGATAAAACATCAATTAATGGTTTATGATTATGCAGAAAAATTTCTTTTTTCACTTCATTAGCTTTATTAATTAAAATATGAGCATATTCTGGATATTGCTCTTGTAGGCTTTTTTGGTTATCAAACTTACTGCGTACATTTTCATTTCCATTTTTTTCCCATTTCTCGAATAATTTCTCAGTGTTACTTTCCTTCAAAAAGTCATACAGCAACTTATTTTCTTCCTCAAGTTTCTTGACTTCGTCTAGGCATCTATCCCAATAAGTAGAAAATGCACCTGCCAAGTAACCTGGTCTTTGTACGCTAAAATCTTGTATTAATGTTTCCTGGATTAGAACTTCAACTACGTCTTCATGTCCATAGTCAGCAGCAGCCAAATGTAAAGGAGTTCCTCCACTTTCATCTTCTGCATTAACCTCTGCATTGTGTCGTAATAGAACCTCAACTGCAACTTTATCGTTCCACGCAGCAGCATGATGTAAAGGAGTTTCTCCCTTTTCATTTCTTGCATTGACCTCTGCATTGTGTTGTAATAGAACTTCAATTACGTCTTTACGGCCATACCCAGTAGTACAATGTAAAGGAGTTTCTCCCTTTTCATTTCTTGCATTGACCTCTGCATTGTGTCGTAATAGAACTTCAACTACGTCTTTATGGCTGTACTCAGGAGCACAATGCAATAACATAAATTTATAACCTTTACATTCAAACTGGTAATTTATATCAAAATTAGCTCTTTCCCACTTTTCATACTCACCTTCGTCTTTTTCCTTTAATTTCTCTTTTATTTTTTCAATCACGCTACTCTCATTGTCAGCACTTATTGTACTTAATATGTCTGACCACTGCTCATATTCCATAATTCATACCTCAAATTGTTCATTTTGCTATACTATATAAAGTTCAGTAAGATTTGAAAGATTACCTTTAGCTAAGGTCCCTGTACCATTTTACCGATACTGCATTCAATAGAGAAAGCTTTGTAATGTGCGTATAAATATCTTTTAATCAATTCATACTTACTATCTACCTGCTCTTTCTCTAGCTTTTTTGGCAACCCTTCTGAATTTGTTTTCGCACTAGAAACCTGCTCAGGTTTTGGAATACCTCTAGCCACCACACTTCCCCCATTCTATAAAGACATTATGCATAACACGTAGCACGAATAAAAGCTAATGCAAGAATAAATTTTCTAACTTTTGTATTCTTTAGCTTGACACTCCCACAAACTTCACTGACATTGACCTCTGAGCCTACCATGCTTCTGCTTGTTAATTAGCTATGCCTGCCAGATTAACGACATTGTGATCTGCTGATTACTTCAATATCACTATCGTCAGAATGTAAAGAGCTTAGTAACTGGCCATGCGATATTTGCTGCACTTCACTTAACTCACTGCTTGGTTGATCATTAGTAGCTTGAGTATTTCTCGATCCTCCAAAAATCTCTTTTAATATATTGAATTCGATGTTTCTAAGTATCGACCTCTGCTGTGAATTAGTAGCTTGAACAAACCCAAATTCTCTATCAATCGCTTTTTGCAGATCTTCTACAGCGTTCATAAGTTTGCCTCTCATGTCTACCGTACTGACACAAAATAAAACGAGTGATGTAGAACTTTTGAGATTATGTTTCAAGGCTTCTGCACCTTCGTCACCAAAATCGTTACCACCTAAATCAAGCTCAGTAAGATTTGTAAAGTTACCTTCAGCTAATGCCTTTGCGCCTTCGTCACCAATCCTGTTACAACCTAAATCAAGTTTAGTAAGATGTGTGAGATTACCATTAGTCAAAGCCTTTACGCCTTCGTCACCAATATTGTTAACACTTAAATCAAGTTTAGTAAGATGTGTGAGATTACCTTCAGCCAAGGCCTCTACACCTTCGTTACCAATTCTGCAATGTGGTAAAGAAAGCTCTGTAATGTGCGTATTACTTTGCAAAAAGGCTATCAGTTCGTTTATATTGACTTTAGTACCAAATATCACTAAAGCATTATTTTTTACGTATTCGCCAAAATTCATTTATTATCCTCTAATAATATACTGTATGAACATCTAGCTGAAATTTCAGTAACTGTCAATTACTTTATACATGATGTTAACAAGCCACATGAGAATTTATAGAAAATACTAGATTCTGTAGCACCACAAAAGTTTTAATTATTTACTCCTTCCAAAACTGCAAAAAGTTCGTACCTTTGTGAGAACAATTTAAATAAAAGCGGCGTTGTGAAAATAAAAACGTAAAATTGTTGCAACAAAGCTAGGTACGTTAGTTCATATGTAAATTTGGTGAAAACAGGCTAATATAGCTAGCTTTACGGTATAGTGGAACTATTATATAGAAAAGTTCGCACAGGTTGTTTGGTAGACCAACACATCCCAAAACAAACTCTTCTCACGGCCCTTGGTTTTGAGCGCTGGAAATGGCTGTTTTATTTAAGTTCTTAGTAAAATACATTAATAAATCATTATTACTCCACTTGCAAATGTATAGAATGCAATTCTTTTTATTAATACTTGTATAGAAATATTCCAAACTCCTCTACAACTTTTTCTGACTAAGGCCACTATGTTCTACAATAAATATTTGACATATACAGCGTATCTTACGTTTAAATTATCTGACATCCAAAAATCAAGGAAGGCATTTTTAATGAAACATAATCACACATATGGAACGAACAATTTGAGGTTTTTTATAGTTAAGAGATCGTTATTTATTGGAGTAGTATCAGTCTGGTACTGCATGATCACTCAACATAAAAACGCCGCAAAACTATATAGAATTTATAAACCTACTACCAGTGACATGGTAGGAAAACGAAATTAATATAGTATTCCCTACCACACACTTGTAAAACCTTAATAAAACATTGAAATTTACTACTTACCCTTAGAACTACCTGCAGAATTAACCTGAACTATGTTAAGGGCTTCTGTTATTTTAGTAGATACTCCATCTTTTTCAAGATCTATATCTTCCATTTTTTTTAATTTCTCTTGTTTATCTTTTAACAAATCATTCAGATTCTTGTGCATAGTGTCATCTCTTTCCAAAGACCCTCTTGCCATTACTATTGCACCTGTCAGTACTTCACATTCTTTTATTTTTAATTCTTTATAGCTATCCTCATTTTTGAACTTCTCATTATGAACCGCATCAAGAAGAGTGACAATACTACCAAACTTACCCTCACGAATATACTTCCTAATTAGTGATTTTTCTGCCTCATAAAAAGCAGTTCTTGATGTTTTACCACCTCTTATTTGGTCGTCACCTTTCATTAGGTTATTTTCCACCCATTGTGTAATCAAGTCAGGGTTATTATTATTCACTGCATCACATAAGAAATCTGAGTGTGCTCCTTCAAATGCCACCTGTAAATTACTTTTACGTTTTTTCATATAACCTCCTTTATATATATTTTCCTTAATACCTTTTCCTTTTAAGCGTTGTTCAATATCACTGACACCGCCTTCTCTTGGTAGTTTTTCAATATGAGTCTCATCGATACCACCTTCTTCTGGCGGTCTTTTAGTATCACTTTCCTCTATAATGATACTGCTTGCTTCAGAAAAAGACTGATTTTGTTCTTGATATTTTTCAAGTGTTCGATTTACCCAATCATCATTTAGTACTTCTCCAATTCTTTCGTGAAATGGCGCATTAATATAGTCTTGCTGTACTAAATCTATAAAAGACTTTAGTATCTTTTGCATTCCATTTCCTAATCCTTCTTCCACTGCACTTTCCATAAAACCATCCTTCAAGTACCTGTATGGCACTAGATGAATAATAACATGAGAAACAATTTTACTAGATAGTATTTTTCCTATTAATTTATTAGCCATTCCTGAACGAAATATTGCTTTATCATTATAACCTTTTGCTTCATTTATTTTTAACCTTCTATATTCATCTCCTTCTTGTACTAAATATTCTGCTTCTCTTATACCACCAGCAGAAGGATATACTTTGATAGCATCCCCTGCCTCTCTTCTTGGCGCTAATACTCTTTTTTCCAACGGTTTAAAATCAAATACTTCATACAAATGTTTTGCTACATGATTATAAAGAACATCATTTAGATTATTTTTATTAATCTTCCCATTATAATTACCTAAATCTTGACTATGTGTTCTAATAGTAGAATTACACTTTTCATTATAATCATCCAAATATTTCTTACTTTCTTTTTCATTGATATTATATGAAGTAGTTTTTAGTAAAGAATTTAAAACACTCAACGCACATGCTGTTCTCTTTACTATATATCCTTCATTATTCACAATTCTAATACGAAGATTATAATCTCCGACTATCTCTTGAGTGATTTCGTCATGTAGCAATACACTAAACACCTTTGCTTTAGGTTCTTTTGCATCGTTTTGGCTCTCATATAAACGAATTTCTTCTGATAGAGTATTACCTTCTTCAGGAAAAGCAGCATGTATGTCTTGATTAAACATAGTTAATATTATTCTGGCAACTCCCTCACACATTATTGTAACAGTGTTTATATCTTCTGCAGCTAATCCATCAGTTAGATAATCAATTCCATGGCTTATGTATTTTCTAAGTCTTGCATTAAAATCAGAGCGAGCTTTTTTTATTTCTTCTTCTGTAAAAATTTTTTTGCTATTAATGGCTTCTATAATCTCTTTATCGTATATTAAGTGATATTTTTTACGTTGTCCTTTTTTAGTTTCAGTCGTGAGTTTAAATTCATCATATTTACCAGAAGAAATAACCTCTTTCTCTTTAAGATTATTATACTGTTCTTCTGTCAAACACAAACCTTCTCTGCTCATTACTAGTGGAGTCATAACTTGTTCTACCATGTTTTTCACATATAACTCGTAGTCACCTTCTGCTTTTATTACACTTTCAATAGCACTCTTTACCGAAGAATATGATATAACATGACGCATTTGTTTTGTAGAACTTCCCAATACCTTTGGACGTCCTACTACAGCGATTTTAGTATCATCTTTACTATCAACTATAATATCTACTAGCACATCAGGACTCATCTCTATTCTAAGAAGATTTTCTAAAAACTTATACGCGTAAGCCTTATCATGTCCTTTAGGTATATTTCTTCGGGCAATTGGTGTAGAAGCACGTACAGGAGAAAAAAGACTACGTGAACCAAAGCCCCTGATTGATGCTACAAATTCATTATATGGACATTTCAACTCTCTAGTAAATTCTTGCTTTTCAGAAAATGATTTACAGACTAATTCTCTATCATTCCCCTTCCTTTCTTTTCCTGTGAACATTTTATACTCTTGAAACACAAATGCTCGTTTTTTCCCTTCAGTATCGCTATCAGGTAGTTTGTTTCTTACCAATTCCATCTCTTCTTCACTGAATCTTGAGTCAGGACTGTTTATTCTATAAGAAATAGTATAGCACCTTACAATTTGTTGACCTTCTGAGCCTCTTTTATTAGTTAAAACAGCAAACTTCAAATTTCTTTCTTCAACGCAGTCTTGATTATTGTAACGACCTAAATAAATTACTTCAACGTTCCCAAATATATCAACAAAATGCGAAGATTCGCCAAGGTAACCTTCGATCTTTTTTTCAAGATCATTAAGAGGCTCACCACTTCCTCTGTCGTTTTGTTTTCTCAATATTGGAATAAAATGACCATGGCCTCTATTTATTATGTGTATAGTATTTTCCTCATTATAATCTATGTTGTCCACATTCTTAGAACCTTCTTCACTATTTATGATCTGATTTGTCCATACCTCTTTTCCATCCACAACATGTCTTTCCATAACATACAGTTTTACACCATACTTTCCACAAAGTATTCTACCTTCAACTTCGGAATCACCCCATCTATTGTTATTTAGAATATTTTTTGCATAAGAATCTGGAGTTTTCCTACGCACTACACCATTATTGTCATAACTGTTAGCAATAGCATTTATGAACCATTCTGGTGGGTTATTTTGTGCAAACTCTTTACAATATTCTCGCAGTTCCTCAACAGCAGCGCTCATTCCTAATTGTCCTAGTCCTTGCTTAAACGAATCAAAAAAACAGTTTCCATCTGTAGTTGCTTTTCCTACACGAAAGCCTGGAGGCAAAACTGGCTCATTTTCTTGCATAAACACCCTCACAAATAAACATACAAAAACTTACTTCAACCAATACAACAACGAAATCACTATCATACAATCAACACCACGATTAATTAATTGCCTACAATACTGCAAGCCACTTACTTATAAGACTACGATATCAACTATGCTTTTATTGTCAAAAATTATTTGACTAAAATAAGGATAAAAATTTTATTTAGGTTTATATCTTCTATGAAAGTGTAATTGTATATAAGTTCTCTAATTGCATAAAAGTCAATAATAATTTTTTATATCATGAAAAATATTTTTTGATGTAAAATTCAGCTCTAATACAACCTTTTATTTACTATCGTATTATCTTATTCAATCAAAAGGTATCCGTTCAAGCAATGGCGTTAAGTTAAGGAAAGATTGTCTAGTATAGCAAAATTTAAAGTAGGTGTTTTATTTGTTACATTTATTTTTTAGAGCATTTTTATCTAGAGTAATCGTATAAACCACTAACCTTATTAATTACTATCTAAAGTGGTTTTTTCCATCCCCTTTTTTTCTTTATGCCACTTTCCCTTAACTTGATGTATATGCTTTTTTGAACATTTTCGTATTAATCCTTTAATTTTCGGATCTCATCTAAAGAGAGGCCAGTGATTTCAGCGATAACATCAATAGAGACACCGGCCTTGAGTGAGTTTTTTGCAACTTCGATTTTTTCTTCTTGTCTACCTTTTTCTTGACCTAACCTAAGACCCTCATCAAATTTTTGAGCTAAAGCAGCTACCTCATCCATTATACGTTTTTTCATTTGTTCATATGCTAGTAACTCTTCTTCTGACCAATTAAACTTATTCATTTCTTCATAAGCTCGTTTTATTATTACGTCACTACCAACTATCTTATCTAGATCCTCTTCCCTTGTTTCTGCTGCATATCGGAAAAAATAACACCATTTTTCTACTATATTTTCTAGTTGGTCTTCTTTTGTCTTTATAAATTTAGGTAGTTCTATGAATACGAAGTAAAAATCCTTTAAGTCATGTTCAAAGCTATTTTGATCTAAAATGACATGATTAGATTTGTACTCAGTCTTATCTGGAAAAATAATACAATCAGCAACAGCTATGAAGATAATTTCCTTGAGATTATGATAATTATCACCTTGATCAGCTTGACTTGAGTAGGCTTTAGCAGCATAATATTGAGCACGTTTTTCGAAGCCTTTGGTCTTAGTGAACTGCATTTCTATAATATATCTGGAACCTTGAGAGTCTTTACAAAGAACATCAACAATACTCTGCTTTTTAGCGGCAATTTCAGGGTCCAAAATGGTAGCTAAGAATTCAACATCGTGAATAGCAGCTAAACCAGTAAAGCCTAAAATATCGTTCAAGAAATGAATGAGGATATCTTTATTCTTTTCAGTGCCAAATATTCTTTTAAAAGCATAATCATTGCGTGCATCAAGAAATTTCGAAAGAGCCATGAGAAAAAAAACTAAAAAGCATTAATAATTATACACAATTATGAAGAAATATTCAACTAAAATTCAAACATAGAAAGAAGCATCCCTCTTGTATATCTTTATTTGGTAGTATAGCTCTTTTTACAATAATCCGAACAGATCATAATATGCTACTGCTCTACCATAGCCATAAGCACATATCTTATCCTATTCGGACTATTGCGAGAAGTGCTATAAAGTACCTGGAAAATCATCTCAAGTAATAAGAATGATGAAGAGGCAACAAGGCAGATGTGGCTATTGTAACCTCTGGTTTAGGTTGATGATTTTGTACATATACATCATCAGGATCGAAATAGAGGTAATAATAGCAAAAATCTGCTCCTATTGCACAAGCATTGCCATGATCAATTACATGGAAGTGTGCATGACAAGCACCAAATTAGAGAGAAGCCGGATGATGGGAAACTATCAAGTCCGGTTTTGAAGCTTACTATTACCCACAAATATAAAGTTCGTGAGCAAGTCTCCATCCTTCTGCTAAATCAAAGAGACGTTTCCATCCCTTCCATAAAGCTATAGGGCCTGGTTCTAAGTCATTTTTGCGAACTAAAAACCCTCCTAATTTTGCTACCCACCTCACGATTTCTCCTATAGGTGGTGGGTCTCAGGATAGTTTTTTGTCTTAAGCATTTTGGTATACAAAACCTTCCATTCATCATCAGTTAGTATGGTAGTGCAAGGAAGATTTGGATTTGTTCTAGCTACCAATGTGATAAAAAATATCCTCCATGCAATTATACTCATAATTGTAAGAAAGCGGATCAATCTATCTGCTGTTTGGAGCCTGCATTCTTCAACTTTAAGACCAGATTTCAAAATTTTATGAAAAACCTCTATTCTCCATCTTAAGCAATACCATTGTATTTTTTCTACTGCTTCTTCAAAATTATTAATATTTATATTTGTCAACAAAACCCAGTTCATAGGCTCTTCACCAAATGGTGGGTATTTTTCTATAACATAGACAGCATGTAAATTTAAATTAGGAAGTTTTTGGATTTTACGTCTAGCGTTATTTTTTGATGCATTCATCACAAAGTTACTAAACTTTACTTCTAAAACTGCTGTTCTTTGAGGTTTATCATTGCGAGCAGGAATATTCACTTGAATTTCTCCTTGACAAGACAGGCGATTCATCAAATCCCACAATCTTTCACCACCTTTTTCAGAATAAGTCGATTTCTTGTTTACTGTTCTGTTTTGATTTCCTCTTACTACAAAAAGAGATTGATTAGTGGAAGCAACTTCAAATAAATCATAAATATCTGCTTCTCTATCACAAACGGTAACTACCTTAACATTCTTTAATCCAGGATAGTGAGTAGAGTCTTTAAGTGATTCTATCCACCGTATGCTTTCTTTCTCTTCTATGGGAAGAGCGGTATTATGGCATCTTTTTTTCAACTCTTTTAGATCTTCAGCTAAGGGAGGTCTAGTACTAATTTTTTGACCCAATAACCCTATAGGTAGTCCTTCTGTTGTAACTGCAAATGTTGTATGCGTCACTAATCCATGGGTTTTAAAATTAGTTGTTTCAGATTTTAACCTTGCTGCTATAATCCCTAATCCTTTAGTCTTTTTATGATTTTTATATGAAATATAACTCGTATCTTGGATAGCTAAAATAGTTGAATATTCTTTATCTCTTTCAACAGTTTTAATTATATGACTGTATAATATCTTTCTTTCAGAAACGGCATCATTTTGGAAAAATCTATAAGCTGCTTTACTTTGATGCCAATCTTCACAAGCTTGATTTATTGAACGTTCAGGCGATTCAGCAAGACTATTAACTATTTTTAAAAGCCTCCTACTTAATCTTATATCACCAAAATCAACAATTCCCAATTCACTTTCTGCCCATTCACCAGTTGAGGTACTTATATTTCCTTTCATAATATATTCCATTTTTAGACCATAGATCTATTTATAGTAGAAAGTTAAATTAGTAAAATAGCAGCTTTTCATCATTTATAGATTTATGGGTAATAGTAAGGTTTTGAAGTCGAGTGGGGAGAGGTGACTTTCTCCACTTAGATAACACACTTACCTGTTTTGGGTTGCTAAACATGGTTATATTGCTTAAGATCTTAATAAAATATTGCTAAATTAATATTATCTAACTCGGAAATAACAGGAAAATTCATAACAGTTTTTATCCCCAATAGAATGAAATCCTTTTTATTGGTATCGTCCTTTTTGTGAAAAATATTCTTAACTTCTCTACCACTTTTTCTGGCTAAGATTATTTCTTGATTTCTTTCTACTTCCTTTGCAGACATGTTCTTAGATTCAAGATTGCTTTTAATCCTGACCACATTAAAAATTACAGGACTAGGAGACTGAGTGAAGGTTTTAGTAATTTAAAATCAAAAAATTCTACCATCCGATCTTATGTAAAATAGTATTTTATATAAATTTATTGAATGTAATATATATATTGATAAGTAAATTTCTAAGTATGTATAAAACCAGTTTACTTATCAACATACACACTTACTATAATTTGTACACCTCTACACAGGTCGCGAATAGAAAATATTTTTTATTTCACAACACAACTTAAGATTCAATTTTTATAATCTTCTTGTTGAATTACAAGACGCCATCTTTCTGTAGATAAAATTTCACAACTTCAGAGATAAACAGATTAATATCTTTGTGACTCCTCCGGTTGACTACTTATTGTTACACTACTCAAATAATGATTAGGATTATCATCTGCTTTGCTATTATCCTCTGACAGTTGGCTTTTCTGCCTAATGACAGCAGTCAAAAGATATTTTATTAATTGCTTCATAGAAAACTTAAGTTCTTGGCTACGTTGGTGTTCTGCTTCCTTAACTTCTCGATTTGAACCTTCAAAAGGAATTGCTTTGGTTGCTTGTACTACCTCTTTCACATTTTTGCTATTTTGCAAGTTATCAAGGTATTCTCTAGCTGTTATGCTTACTTCTTTTTTATCTAAATAATCCAGAAATTTTTCGCTATTTAACTTCATATCAGCATTAATGAGCAATGGCACGCTACCTTTTACATTAATTTTAGTCCCAAAGTCATATAATTGCACTCTGGATACTTCTTGACCATCAATTTTAATAAGACCAAGCTCTTTATCCTGTTCCGCAAGAAGTTCTCGTTCTGTTTTAATTTCTCTTGTTAGGGTTTGCTTATCTTCATCATCTAATAGATCATTAGCTTGATTAATATCAAAGTGTTCAAGGAGAAAGCCTTTTTCTCCTATTTCATAGCTGGCAAACCCCATTCCTTTTTCCACAACTTGTATAAGCTGATCAACGCTTTTTAGTTCAGAAACAAATGCTGTATTGCTATCAAAATACGCGTAATTATCACTCATTCTGTAAATGGCTACAACATGATTACTTGTTACTAAGTGAAGAGCAAAATCACCATTAATTTTAGCTATATAATTTGATAAATCACTAGGTCTTGTCGACATAAAAAAATAGTGATATAGAGTACTCTTTATTAATAGGTAAAGAGAATGCTATATGATTTAAAAGATGAGCAATGGGAGAGAATAAAAAACCATACGCGTCAAGTTAAGAGATTGTGAGCAAATTTAGAGAGGTTAAAGTGGATACTCTAGCCCTTCTACGTTTGTCTTTTAATGAAAATCGCGACCAAGTTATAGTGAGTTTTTTAAGAAATGCTTTTAAACTATTAATTTTGGTTAATACTAAAAATAACTCTCTAACCCGCCTTTTTAGCTCAATAAATGCCTTTGTTAAGCTAAGTTCTGTATTCTTTTTCACTTCTGTGCAACCAACTATGCCGTGAAATATAAGAATTGCGCACAATTTAGCATATAGTTCACATAATACTCTGCATGGCTTTCCTTTTAGCTTATCAAGCCTGATATGGCTTTTATACAATTTAAATAATAACTCAATTTGCCACCTTACTCTGTAAATCGTTAATACTTGCTCAGCACTAATTTTATTTTCTGGAACATTAGTTATAAATATTGACCAGTTCAACAATTTTTGATTTCTTTTAGAGGATGTATATCCCTGCGATCTTGCTAATCTATTAGCTTTCCTTCTTCTGGCCATAGACTGTTCTTCAGTTAGTTTCTGACATATAATTCTTACTCTAATTTTTGCTTCTTTTCCTAACAATACCTCGTTTTCTAAAAATAACTTATCCTCTAAACATTCTAATAACTCCATTTTTTGATTTGTTTCTACATCATATATGTTGGTATCGGATTTATAACGACTTATGAAATAAGCTCCTATTTCATTGATTTGTTTAAAAGAACTTGGCACAAAATAACCGAGATCAGATATTAGCAAATCATTGCTTAATATATTACTTAAATGTTTCCTATATCCCTGGTCTGATCTTACCCCCTCCGTTAAATTAAGTTGGTCTATTATCTGATTCATGTAGTCGAAAACTAATTGTAACTTTATTCCAGACTTAGTATTGCTTTCATAGCCACTGTAGCTAGTACCATAACCTTTATACATCTCTTCCATACTGTTAGGTAGAGTAATATAGCTACTGTCCAATAATTTAACACTATTAAATTGCTGTAAGATTTTGCAATCAACTTGCAAGATATTTTTAAAGAGAATCACAGATTCATTATACATCCTTTTCATAAATTCCACTGCTTCTTCAGTAAATCTAAAATCCAAACCTTGTTTTGTTATATCTATCGAGTCCTCGTTTAGTAATTGACACATTGTTTCTACGCTACAATTATCAACTCCTATATTACCCAAGACCATGGCTTTTACGAATGATGAACCTTTTAGCTTTCTCTTTCTTTTTATAAACCTTGTTGTAATTGAGATTTTCTCTGCTTTTTCATTAAAAAATTCTTTGAGCTTTTTTGATAAGCAAGTTATTTTATTCATTGGTTCTCTCACTAAAAGTATATCTGGGAGAACTTATACCTTATTATTCTATCTCTTTCATACCTTTATTTCCTTAACTTGACGCGTATGGATGCGCAAACAGTTAGCAGGTCTTTAAAAAAAGTTCTTGAAAAAATTAATAACGTTCATTCTGAGTATGTAGGATCAGTAGTCTATGATAATAGTGCCCGTGAAGCATCACATCATGGATTTATGGTAGGCGTTTTCATGAATTTCCACTATAGGTATAATCTTAGAGTTTACCCAGAGCAATTTGCAGGAAGGGGTTATGCAGATATTATCTTGCTGGCTCGTGGTCCTGATCGTGCATTAAATTCTATTCCCATTATTATTGAGTTAAAAGCAGGGGCAGGTCCTAACGCTACTCCAGATAAGGCTTTGCAACAAACAGAAAAGTATGCACAAGGCTTCCAACCAAATGTTCAGCGAGTTCTAACCACTGCAGATAACATTTTATGTGTTGGTGTCAATCTTGATAATCCATCTCCTATCTCTGATATTAAAGTATCAAATCGTGGGGAAGAAATAATTCCTCTTTTTCAAGATATGCTAAAATCTTCTGATGACTGGGATACGCAAAGGATTGGAACAATAGAATTAAAGGGACAGGTGAAAGATAATCTAGAACGTATTTATCATACGTTTCCTGGTACACCTGAGAAGGGAGATAAACATTATTTTAGTAGATTTTTACTAGGGCAATCACTATTGCTAAATAGAGTTGAAGATTTAAAAACTGGTTTTAAAAAATACATTTTTATCTATGGAGACAATATACCTACCGAGGTACGTCCTAATCTTCGTAGGCTTAGACGTCCAGCAGCTGAAAGAGCCAGGGAGAGATTGTCAGCTAATCTTGATGCGAGTCATGCAGTTGTGACAATGGTGCTCATTCCAGAAAATACAGAGAAGTTGGTTTATGTAATAAATATTGTTGAAGCTAACAGAAAGGATGTTCTGAACGGGCTGGATGAAGTGCTCCCTCTTGAGAGGTTAAACAGAGAAATAGGGAATAGGGAAATAGTTGAATTAAGTCTTAATTTTGATACTAGATACAAGTCAGATTTTCAAAGATATCTTACTGTTTGGACTGAAAAATACGATTCTTTACGAGAGTACAACAACGGAGCTGAGAGATTTCAAGGTACTTTCAAAGAAGTTCCTTACCCTAATGAGTTAAAAGAAACATTCGATAAAGCACTAGATATCCAATCTTTATCAGTAGGAGGATATAGTAGATTATTAGAAAAAATTGGAGAAGGAATATTCCCTTTTAAGAGTCTCGTTAATAAAGAAGCTCATTTCCAGGGAATATTGAATGGAGTATTTAGTTATTATAGCGACCTAAAGTTACAAGAATCTCCAGAAACCAGAGCATTAGTTTTAACTGAGTTTCAAACTGGTAGAGGGGAACGTATTGACATGCTAGTTCATGGTATTAAGTTTGTGGCTCAAGGTGGAAATGCTGAGGAGTACACACCAATAGGGTTGGAACTTAAGACATCAAGGCAGGGCAAAGGAGCTCAAGCTTTATTGAGAGAAGCAAATGATCAAATAAATGAAGAATACAAAGAAGGTGTTACCTATAAAACACTTACAGATGGTGATGAGGTAAAGTTTATCGGTGTTGTTTTCGATAAAGGATCTAATAATCCGAATAAACTTATTTTAACAAGTAGGACAACCAAGGAAGGATTTATTCCTGTTGAAGTAGTTCATAGTTCAGTTCATATGCTGCCTACTGGTGAAGCAACACAATCTTTGAATAAGTTAAATCTTAATGGCTGTGCAAAGCAAAGCAATAGAAAGAAGAGAAGTATTAAATGTTTATTTTCAAAGGATGATGTGGAAAAGTTTAGTAAAGGAAGGGTAGATAAAAATAATGTAGGTAAGGTTATAATTGATAGTGAAAAGTTCCTAACTTATGTTAAAAGCAGTCAAGATGAAGGGAAAAATGCTCAGCTAATAGAGTTTATTGGAAACAAAAATATTGAGGGTGACTATAAATATTTAGTTGATAAGGTGATTGGAGACCAAGGGTATGAGCGCTATATTCAGAATGAGCGTATCAAGGATTTATATGGTGACGTTTTACAGCAAAACAGTGATTTAACAAAAAACCCGAAATTAAAAAGCAGATTAATGAATGCTGCAGGTGGAATACAATTAATAAGAGGAATTCATGGTGCTATTGTATCTTGCAAGGATGGAACAGCAACGGATTGTGGATTAAATCTAGGTGGAATAGGATGGTCTTTTGCGTCTCAACCAATTGAGAATGTAATGGTTAAAATTGCTCCAAAAGTTGTAACATCAGCTGAAAAAGTTGTAGGAAGGATTATACCGGGTACTTTAGGTAAGCAGACAAAATTTGTTGTTCAAGTTGCAGGAGTAAAATTTGGAAGTAAAATAGCGAAAGGCACGGCAGGAGCTATAGCTGGTATATTTGATATTATTGATATAGGCATATCAGCAAATAACCTTGTAGACTGTAAAAATAGAGAAGATAGTAATAATCCATGTGGAGAAAAGGAGATAAGAGATAATATAGCTTCTATAGCCTTTTCTGGTGTGTCATTTGTTTCTGGTGTTGCTCTTACAGCAGCTAGTCTGCCTGGAGTTGGTATTGGAGTTGGATTTGGACTCATGGTAACTCATGGAGTTTATAGTGGTATTAGCAATATTATAGAGTATGAAAAGAAGTATGATACAACTCATGGTGAGAATTTCGATATCTTTTTGCATACGCTTTTACTTTCATCTATGCCATATGATCTGGAACACCTTGCAGCCAGAAATAATATGGTTAATAGTCAAGCTAAAAGAGCCTGGAAAGCTTTAAGTGATAGCCCTAATGATGTAGTTGCCTATGGAGTTGGTTTTGGGGTGGATAGCGACACGCCATCTCTTCATGCAGGGTATGGAAAGATTCTAATGAATAGAACAGATGCTGATACAACAAACCTTTCACGTGTTATACCTGACCCAATTCAAAATGCTACGATGATTTGCTTACCACAAGTCACTAGCGAAATTTATGAAAAAGGTATTAAAAAATCAGTTCCAACAGCTGTGCATCACTGTGAAAATACAATGGTTATTGCTGATAGAAGAAGAATGCAAAATGGTACAATAATTCTTTATAATTTAGAAAGCATAGATGAAGGTACCATTGTTGGAAGTAATACATTAAATAACTACTTCTTGATTTTTAGAGGAAACACAGGAATAACTGGTGGTAATAATACTGTTAACAAATTTATTCTTGTGAAACCTGGAGGTTTTTCGGGTAAAATTATTGGTGGAAGTAATGCTACTAATATACTTGACCTAAGTCAATCAACAGAATACGACTTTGTACAAGCAAAAATTGACTATCGTTTTAGACCTAACGCTCCCGGTCTTTTAAGGTTAACAACAAATCTTCATCGATTGATCAATGATTATGTTGATAGCAATGTCGATGCTTTCAGGTATAGCTATATTGGAAGGCAAAATAAGACAGATAATGTTTTATGTACATATAATTCTAGGCGCCTTACTAGAAACGATAATCGTGACGTCTTTATAAATAGTGGTGGAGGTTTGAGCAAAAATGAGAAGGATACAGTTGATAATTGTAAAAAAGTAGCTATTGCGCCATACACTAAAGTTACAGGTGCAGAAAATGATTATACCTTTTATATAAAAACCACAGATTACGAGGCTAAAGATTTATATTCAGAAATTGATGTAAAAGGAACGGGAACTGTAATCTTTCCGGAAACTAATCTGCTAGATGATTGTGATGAAATATCTTATTTCTCGACTAATAATACTTTATCTTTAAAAATAGGGCTGGGTCAAGGTAATCAATATACCCTTGATATTAAAAATTATATTAAGCAAGGCAGTAATCAACCTAATTTTATGCTGATAGATAAAAATGGTAGTAATATTATTCCTAAAATTGAGAAACTAGAATCATCCATTACAAAAATTAACTCGTTCGAGTTACATACAGAACATTCTCTTGATAGCTTTGATGCTGCAGAAAATCATTACAAGGAAATACTCATTAATAATAAGGACTATAAAGTCTTTGGTGTTGTTAGAGCAAAACTACAAAGCAGTAGCGCATTCCAACATATGGTATTTGGTTCTTCAGGAGAAGATATAATAAATTTTGACCAAAGGAGTATGTTTGCTAGAGGTGGAAATGGAAGTGATATGTATGTTATTGATAGCAACACAGAGAAAAGAGAGATTATTATTGATAATAACTCAGGTGATAAAAAATTAGATATGTTGGTTATGCCAGAAGTTCCTGAGGAGTTTTCAATTCAACAGTGTAACTTGCATTTAAACTATAGTAATACTCATGTTCAAGTAAGAAATTATCTTAAGGGTAACAGCTATAGGCACCTTATGGTTATGAACAGTAAAGGAGAAACCTTTATTCCTTATGTACAATCAATGTCATGTGCTGGCTCTTCCGTAGAAAGTGGCAAATTATCTCCCTTTTTCCATGCCACACAGACTCAGAATATGTTTTTGTTGCCTAAGGATTTTGAAGGTGATCATTTAGTGATTGATTCTAATCTTGAAGATATCGAGAAATATAAAGATGAAGATGATCTCTTATTAACAAGAGAAGGTGAGATTCCTTTTATTATTAGAGTAGAAGATTTTTATAATGACCAAAGTAAATGGAGAGATGTTAATTTTCTTCTGTGGAACAATGGTAATTTTTTTCCATATTTAGGTTTACAGCAAGAGGTTGATGGAATAATGGACTATCAAGATAAACTTAAGAATGATTATGAAAAAATTATAAAAGAATATGTTATAGATTTCACTAAGTCTATCAGTATCACACATAATCAAGATGGCACTTTAACTTCGGTGGGGCAAGATGAAGAACGCATAGGAGTAGTGATATTAAAAGATATTACTCCAGATCAGATTAGGGTTTCCAGTAGTAATACAGATTTGGTGTTTTCCGACGAAGTATCTAACCATGTAATCAATGTAAAAAATTGGAATAATTCTGAGTCTTATAGGATTTCTACATTGGAATTCGATTTAGGGTTAGAACCAATAATAATCCGGAGATTAGACAGGTTTAGTTTGTCTGATATAGCAGAAATACAAGGTCTGATTAATAAAGCTTCAGAGATTTGCCAAAAGAAGGCTGGGTGCGAAGCTAACATTGAAGCTAAAAATAACGATGGCCAAACACTTTTTCATGTTGCTGCTCAAGAAGGCAAATTGCGTTCTATTAGGTTTCTTATAGGTAAAATTGAAAGTATGAATTTTGAAGATAATTTGTATTCAGAACCTGATGAACTAGTAAAAGCAGTTTGCCAAAGAGAAAGATTAAAGTCTCTCATAAATGAAAAAGATAAGTTCGGTTATACACCGCTGCAATATGCTGCTAAAAATGCTAAGTGGGATATAGTCAATCTTTTCCTTGATAAAACTGCTGAAAGAAATCAAGATGACGTTGCAGATAAAGATAAATTCTCAACAAGCTGGACTACCGTGCACTATGCCGTTTACAATGGTAATATGAGTCTATTTAATGATATATTTCAATTTCTTTCAGATAAAGAAACTATCATTAATACTAAAGACAGTAGTGATTGGACACCTCTACACTATGCTGTATATTACAATGCTTTAGATGTGGTAAAATTTCTTGTGAACAAAGGTGCTGATATCAATGCTAAAGATAAGGATGGTAAAACACCTTTAGACTTAGCTGTTCAAGGGAATGAAACAAGTGTAGCAGAGTTTTTAAAGCAAACGCAATTAGATAAAAAATTGTTAGCTGCAGCACAAAATGCAGATATTAATGAAGTTAAAGATCTTATTAATCAGAAGGCTAATATTAATGCTAAAGACATGTACGGTTGGACGCCTTTACACTTTGCTGCTTCTCGTAATAAACTTAGTGTAGTTGAGTTTCTCTTCAATAACAATGCTAATATTAATGCTAAAGATGTGTATGGTAATACACCATTACATGTAGCTGCCCAGTACAGTAGTAATCTTGAAATAGTTAAGTTTCTTTTAGACAAGGATATTAGCGGTATTAATAATATAACCAATAATGGTTGGACACCATTGCATGTAGCTATACAAGGAAACAAATTAAATACAGTCGAACTCCTTCTTGGCAGAGGTGCTGACATTGAAGTTAGAGATATTTATAACCAAACATCTTTAGATTTGGCTACTCGAAAAGGTTACCTAGATATAGCAGGAATTTTGAAGCAAGTACAATTAGATAGAAAATTGTTGACTATTGTGGAAAGCGGTGGTTTTAATGAAGCTAAAGGTCTTATTGCTCAGGGTGCTAACATTGATACCAATGACAAGAACGGTAATACACTACTGTATTCAGCTGCTGAAATCGGTGATTTAAACCTAGTTAAACTCCTTCTTGATAACGGTGCTAATATTGAAGCTAAAAACGGAGAATATCAAGCAACTCCATTGCATGGAGCGGTTGAAAACTACAGGATAGATGTAGTCAAATTACTTCTTAATCGTGGTGCAAATGTTAACGCTGAAGACAAAGACAATTGGACACCTTTACATTATGGTGCTGATACCAACAGTCCTGATATAGTAAAAGTTCTTGTCGATGCTCATGCTAATCTTGGTGCTAAAGGTAATTACGGTAAAACACCGCTAGATATTGCGAAAGACAAGGGGCACAATAATATTGTGGAATACTTAGAAAAAAAGCTCAGGGGAGGAAGAGGAGAACGCAAACGCCGTCATCACCATGGAGATCACAATTCTCATAACTTATCACGCAAACCCCTTGCTATAGACCAACCTCAGATAGCAACAAGCAGTGGCGCAAAACCATCTTCATGGATAAATGATTTATTTAGTCGGGTGAAAAGCTCTGTAGGTAGATTATTGAGTTCTAAATCTGAGGGGACTGCAAGTTCATTATCACAAGTTGATGGGCAATTTGCCAAAGCGTCGATAAGTAATAGTAGTTTCACAGGTACCACACTACCATCTGATGGTACAGATAAAAGACAAGAAAATGGAGGTTTCTTTCGAGACAACGTCGATTATGTAAATGCAAATCTAAAACGAATGTGTGAAAGGCAAGCACCTGTTAAATTTAAGCCTAAGGATAGAAATACAATATTAGAAATGGGAGATCACTATCTATCACAGGTTGACTTTAATGGTACAATAACTTTATTTGACTTATTGATTAGAAGGGTTACAGGTCAAAAGTATATTTCTACAATAGATCAGTCTATATCTCCACTAGAGGCACAGGAATATACACTCAATATTACAAAGGGATTTGAGAAAGTAGTAGAGCAAGCTGGATTAAAAAGTGGTGTGTCAATGCATCGATTAAATATTGATTTTGTGGAAATACAGAAAGAAGTTACAGGAAAAATCATGAGTGGTAAATTTGATGAGATTTCGGGGATTTTCAACTCATATGTAGAGAAAGCATGTTCTGGTAAAGAAGCTGGTAAATTAAGTCCGAAGAAATTTGAAAAGTTTATAGCTCAATTTAATAAGGGTCTGCTAAATCAATCAATAGAGCAGATATTACACAACAGAGATGGTAGATTAGAAGTTGATGGTGCAAAGCAAATGAGTTTAGAGCCTCAAAGTTATTTAAGTAATGCTTCAGTTCACAGCCATTCAGAAGTATCAACTTGTCTTTCTGAGATAGGAGTAACCAAGCTTGGAGGTAATATCAATAGGTAGGTTATAATATAAGAGGTGCAGCTATAAAATGCCAAGTAGTGAAAATTTTAAAGTGAAGGTAGCAAAATTAGCCAAAATAATTAGGGAAACCAGTAGCAAGTTTGATGGTCCTAATACTAAAATGGATGAAGTAGACATTAAATACTAAGTGGTTAATGTGTTTTCCATATTGAACTTACAGCACGTAGCTTTGATATAGAAGTTTGAGTAACGTTATGATAGTAATTTATATAATTCTATGTGCAATCCTTATAGCTATTTTAGACAGTTCATTAGATTCTTAATGGCTTTGTTGCATAGCACTGATAGGCATGTAAATCACAGTGAATTTACGCAGCTAATTTAAATTCAGCCATACCTATATCAGTAAATTTGTTCAATAAGTAGCACTTAATTAACAGCTCTTTTTCACGATTTACCTCTGATTTATTTTTCAAGCCAAACCCAAATATTTGCTTCAACCTATAGAAAAAGACTTCAATATAAGACCGTGCTCCATACTTAACTTTTTTCTTCCATTCATTAATACCATCTTCATAATTCTCATATGACCTAATTCTACTAATATACTTGTTTCTTTCTGATAAGTAGTCAGCTAAACAAATTTTAGTATCCTTCCTAGGGCGAATAATAGGCACAATATTGTATTTTCTGCATTCTTTATACACACTTTTTATATCATAAGCCGCATCTGCTCGAATAGAACAAATGTTATATTTATCACTGACTTCTTCTAACATATCGCAGATCGGCAAATAGTCTACAGCAACACCACTAGTGTAGTTCATGCTTATTGCTTTCTTATCATTTATGTTTAAAACAACATGTAATTTTCTTACTTGACCATAACCACTGTATTTTCTTTTTCGAATATTAAGCTTACTATGCCCACCGTTATTATTGTAGATACTAACTCTAGTGCTATCTACGGCAATTTCAACATTTTCCAGATCATCTTTATTGCTTCTATGGTCATCAATCTTCAAATTAAGCTTTTTAAATCTTCTGGAAGCTTGTGTATAGCTGATAATCTTAAGTTTTTTGCCTATTTGTACCATATAACCTTTTACAAAACCTACAGCTTGTCTCAAGCCAATTCTAAAAAGATGAACTATTATGTGTATTAAAATTACAACTTTATCACTATAAGTGTTATTGCCACCTGCAACTTTTGGACTATTTTCATACCAATTTTCTATGGCTTGATTAACAAAATGAAAAACATTTCCTCTTTTTTTGAGAAACTCGTTATATTCTCTTTGGTTACTTACTCTCATTTTTTGTGGCATAAGTTGTACTTGTTTGAAAAATGCCTATTTTACAACAAAATGCGTTAGTAGCCATATATTAAAAAGCTTTTCTTCTTACAATAACCTCAACCAACACTAGCTATGCAACAAAGCCATTCTTAATTAGGGAATATATCTAACTTAAAGAAGATTTTCATAAATGTTGAAGTGAATAAGTTGTAGTATTTATGTTTTTTCCCTGAGTTGTAAAATTTCAGAATGAGAGAGACCGGTAATTTGAGCTATAACATCTATAGGGACATCGGCCTTGAGTGAATTTTTTGCAACTTCAATTTTACCTTCAATTTTACCTTTTTCATGGCCGATTTGGATGCCTTCTTTCCTGCCTTTCTCTTCTCCAATTTGGATTCCTTCATGTTTAGCATCATCGAGTTTTTGAGCAAGGATAGCGTTTTCTTTCTGCACGCTCAATATTCTTTCTTCATATGCGATCAAATCCTTTTCATTCCAGCGAAACCTGTCTAATTCATCATATGCTAGCTTTATTATCGGAGCTTCTGCTGCTATCTTTTTTAGATCTTCTTCAGTTGTATCTTCTGCGTATTTAAAAAAGAAACACCATCTCTCTGTAGTATTCTCTAATTGCTCTACCTTATTTTTTGTAAATTTAGGCAACTCAATAAAGACAAATTGTAAATCTTTCAAGTAATGCCCATTGGTTTTGATATCGCGTATATTATGAGTAGAAATATAGTCAACTTCTTCAGGCAGAAGGTTACAATTGGAAATAGCAATAAAGAAGACTTTCTGAAGATGAATGTAATTACCAGATTTATCTAATTGCCGAGAGTAAGCTTTAGCAGCATAAAGTTGAGCACGTTTCTCAAAGCCTTTATCACGAGCGAGTTGCATTTCGATAACAAATCTATTACCAATAGAGTCTTTGCAAAGAACATCAACAATGCTTTGTTTGTCAGAGGCAATTTCAGGATCCATAATGGTACTAAGGAATTCAATTTCCATTATTTGATCAGAAGTAGAAAAACCTAAGATATCGTTGAGGAAGTGAATTAAGATATTTTTATTCTTTTCAGAGCCAAAGATCTTTTTAAAGCTCAAGTCATTTTTGGGATCAAGAAATTTCGAAAGAGCCATGACGAATTAACCTAAAAAGCATTAATGATTATACACAATTGTGAAGAAATATTCAACTAAAATGCAAACATAGAAGTTTTTGTATATCTTTATTTGATAGTATTAACCTATATAATATTTATGGCAAATATCTCGATAAGGTACCAGATAGCACAAAAAGTAAGGAGCTGGAGGTTAAAGCGAGGTTATACTCAAAAAGATTTAGCGGGAAAAATTGGCGTAACGTATCAAGTAGTACTACAATATGAAAAAGGAACACGAAAAATTTCGATTGAAAAGTTGTACGCTATAGCAGAGATATTGTCGATTGGTATTGTAGACCTAATTCCTGTATCAAATGAGAAAGCCTACTTTAAAAATGAGGAACTAAATCTAATAAGAGAATATAAAAAGATTAACGATCATGAGTTACGTAGGATGTTTTGTTTATTAACCAAATTTGTTCAAGTTAGTGAGAAAAGTAGTAAAAAAACAGAGAGAATAAAAATTGCAAAAGGTCTGGTTAAAGCAGGAGTTTCTGTTGATACTGTTTCAAAAACAATAGGCCTTTCTGCTGATGAATATGTTGAAGAAAAAGTTGGTTCTATCTACTGCCAAATAGGAAGAAAGATAAAAGAATGGAGGGCAGTACGGGAATATACTCAGAAGGATTTGGCTGAGAAAATGGATACAACACGTGACGAAATAAGCAACTATGAACAAGGACGTGTGGCTATTCCACTGGAAAAATTGTATGCAATAGCGGAAACATTATCGATTAATATTACAGATCTACTAATAGAAGAAGATGAAGGTAGTAAAGTGGAAAGTGAGCTACCTGATTTGATTAAAGAATACAAAGAAATTGAGAGCCAAGAACTACGTAATGTACTAATAAAATCTATGTTTAAAAGCATACAAATTTGTGAGGAGAAAATTAGAGAAGAAGAAAGAATCAAAATTGCAAAAGATTTAGTAAAAGAAGGAATTTCTACCGATATTATTTTGCAAATAACAGGTCTCTCTTTAGGCGAAATTCAACAAGTTTAAAATAAAAAAAATCACCATATATTAATATCTTCACCCATTCATGAAAAAATAAGTAAAAAAGATTGAAAAATTGATTTGACTTCACTCGAAAGCTATGGCTCTATGCCAATGCTGATAAAAAAACAGCAGTAAATATTTAAAAAAAGTTTGTTGTTAGTGAAGGGTAAATTATATGAATAAAAGTAAAGAAGAAATCGAATTCAGAATATTAGAAAGCAAAGGCAAAGCACTACTTGATCGTGAAATAATGGAAACGTTTTTAAGTGCAGTACATGAAAGGCCACAGGCTCAAGAAATTGCTAAAAATCTAGTGAATAGCTATACGGGAGTAGGAAGGATTTTAGGTAGAGAAATGGATGACCTGAAAGTTATAGAAGGAGTGACTGATTCTGCAGTAGCAATGATTATGTGTGTTAAGGAAACGCTAGAAAGGGTAATGAGAGAAAAACTCAAGAGTGAGCCAATAATGGACTTACAAGGGCTAGTAGAGTACTTAAACGTAAGTATAGGCCATTCAGAAAGGGAATGTGTAAAAATACTGTATTTGAATAAGAGGCGCCAATTAATCGGAGAAGAATCCTATATTGGTGAAATGGAAAAAGCACCGGTGTATATAAAGGAGATTATAAAAAAAGCATTAATAAAAAATGCAACATCAATAATAATGTCACACAACCACCCTGGAGGGAGCTTAGAGCCGTCAGAAGAAGATCAAGCAGTAACGAAGAGCTTAGCAGCAGCATGTAGTACTGTAAGCGTAAAATTGTTTGACCATATTATCATCACAAGTGGAGGCTATTTCAGCTTTCGAGAAAACGGATTGTTATAGCAGAAAGTATTTGCAAATCTACTCACTATAATTTATAATGAGTAGTAGAATGTATAATAATAAAGTTTATTGTACGCTTAAAAAGTATTTTTAATAGTGAGGATAATATGGGTAATAAAATAATTGTACCTTTTGATGATAAAAAAGGAGGTACTTATCAATTAAACGTTGATCTTGATAAATTATCAGAAGGTGAGATGTTAAATGCTATTATAGGAATTGGTCGTGTTAACCAGCAGTCCACCTTTGTAAGCAAAATTAATAAGGCTAAAAAGTTTGGAGAAGTGCCCTTCCCTAATAGAGACGTTCAAATCAACTACGGAAAGGGACTTGATTACATATATGGCACAAAACCTTTAAATGATCAAGCAGAAGATTTAAATCCATTTACTTCAGCTTTGCAAAAAATAAAGCCAAGTATAAGCGAAAGCGAAAAGTTGAGCTGGTTTAAGAGTGCTGTGGTAAGAGCAAAAAGTCCAAATGAACTGCACAAGGCTGTAGACCAAGTACTAACTTCTGGAGCAAGGCTAAATGCATGTAATGATGGCGAATGGAGTTTTGCAGAATATGTAGTATTAGGTACACATTTTCATAAATTTGATAAGGCTGATCGTAAAAAGCTAATACGTAAATTAATGTTAAGCGGTGCAGAGTTTCATGATACTTTATTGCAGAATAAACTGATAGGTGAAATCTATAATGAGCTACAGCCAGAAGTTCAGCCACAGCTAGATGAGAGACTAGAAGAACTAGAGAAAGCTGGCGAAAGTGCTGTGCAAGAAGGAGAATTAATAGATATTGAGATAGACAATACAACATCGTATATAGAATTTTCTGGGGATAGCAAGGTAGAGGTAGCCAAAATACTGAGAGAGTTAGGAAGTAATATTTTAAAAATTGGTAATGATGCAGTTGAGGTTAAAAGTGAGAAAGGAGGTGTAAGAAACTATACCGATATGTCAAATGGCAGCTCTGTCATGTTAGAGTTTCCTACGAGCATTGGTAAGCTAAATGTTATATTGTACCACGATGTAAAAAAATATGATCAAGTACAAGTCAGAGTAGAAAACAAGGAAATGTGGGCTGAGTTACAAAAAAGAGGCGAAGAAATAGGAAAAAATTGTCTCTTTGGAGGAGTGAAACTTAAAGAAGCGGTAGAAAGAGGTGGTTTCACTAGATGTGGCATATGGAGTGAAAAGTATGCTATAAAAGAGATTAGCAATGATGAAGTATTGTCTTCATGGGTAAATAGGGTATGTGGAGGTAGTAAAGAAACCTTTAGGGAACTTTAATGCGTCTACAGCAAACTTTAAGGTTCCAGAGGTTTTTTCTACCGTTATATCTGAGCTATAGTAGAAAATATTATACGCATGGTTGTTTTCGTGGAAAAAAGTCTAGACTGTGAAGTAGGGGAAAAAGTGAAAAGTTGGAGGTTAGAGAGTGGGTATACTCAGAAGGATTTAGCTGAGAAAATTGGTGTAAAGTATTGGGTGATACTGCAATATGAGAAAGGGAACCGTGGAATTTCAATCGAAAGGTTGTACGCTATAGCAGAAGCATTGTCAGTAAGTATCACTGATCTCATTCCTGTATCAAAAATCTGTCTTGAAGATGAGGGAGAAGAAATATTAAATCTAGTAAGAGAATATAAAAAGATTAACGATCAGGAGTTACGTAGAATGTTTTGTTTGCTAACCAAATTTGTCCAAGTCAGTGAAAAAAGTAGTAGAAAATCGGAAAAAATAAAAATTGCAAAGAGTCTGGTTAAAGCAGGAGTTTCTGTTGATATTGTTTCACAAGCAATTGGCCTATCTGCTGATGAATGTGTTGAAGAAAAAGTTGATTCTATATATTACAAAATAGGAAAAAAGATAAAAGAATGGAGGCTAGTGAGAGAGTATACTCAAAAAGATTTAGGAGAGAAAATGAGTACAACCCGTCACGAAGTAAGCAACTATGAACAAGGACGCGTAGCTACTCCACTGGGAAAATTATATGAGATAGCAGAAACATTATCGATTAGTATTACAGATCTACTAATAGAGAAAGATGAAGGTAGTAGAGTGGAAAATGAACTACCGAATTTAATTAAAGAATACAAAGAAATTGAGAGCCAAGAACTACGTAATGCACTAATAAAATCTCTGTTTGAGGGAATACGTATTTGTGAGGAGAAAGTGAGAGAGATAGAAAGGATTAAAGTTGCAAAGGATCTAGTAAAAGGGGGAATTTCTATTGATATTATTTTGCAATCGGTAGGTTTACCTGTTGATATAGTTTTAGATGGGTAGCTCGTGGAAAAATTATAGTAATAGAGTTTTTTTCTTAAATGGAGGTATATGTGTTTGTTTCTGCAAGCAATGTTAGTTACGGAATAGGGCAAAGAATAGAAAATTGTAGGTTAATGCGAGGTCATACTCAAATAGGATTAGCAGGTCAAGTAGGTTTAACATACCAAGAAGTGAACAGCTATGAGAATGGTTATACTCCTATTCCAATTGGAGTACTATATGTAATAGCAAGAGTATTATCAGTTAATGCTGTAGATCTATTACCTAAACCAATAACAGTAAGAGAGTATAAAGATGAAGACGAAGAAATACTCTATCTAACGAAAATATACGAGAATCAAAAGTTAGGTAAGATAGTACCTTCATTAGTCAGGTTTGTTCATATTAGCGAAAAAATTAATCAAGAAGAAGCAAGGTTGGAAATAGCAAAAAATCTAGTAAAAGAAGGAGTTTTAGTTGACATAATTTCCCAGGCAACGGGTTTATCTATTTACGAGTATGATAGTACAGAGAGAGAAATCTGCGCTGATTCTATATATTACAGAATAGGACAAAGAATAAGAGAATGGAGATTGATAAGGAGATACACTCAAAAAGATTTGGCGGATAAAGTTGGTGTAACACTCAAGGAAATACACGAATATGAAAAAGGGTATACTGCCATATCATTAGATAAATTATATGAAATAGCAGGAGAATTATCAGTGAATATTAAAGCTCTGCTACCTAAAACAAGAGAAAGCAAAAAGCTATTGAGTTTAATGGATGAGTACAGAGAACAAGAATCATTAGTCAAATCTCTATCTGAAGATATGAAAAGTAGCAAAGAAAAAGTTAAAAAAATAGAAAGGATCAAGGTTGCAAAAGATCTAGTTAAGGCCGGTGTTGCAATTGATATTATTGTGCGAGCAAGTGGCCTAACTGTTGATGAGTTGGGTGAGTGTGAAAATTGAATATCTTTAAGATATAAGTAAAGTTAGTTAATGATTTAACCAGTAGAATTTGCTAACCAACTTTTTTGGCTCAGTTGAATTTTGCTTGGTATAAATTAAGATATGAAATCGCAAAGTTTATCTATTAATTTCTGGTTATCCTCTATCATTGCATTTGCCTCTTGCTGAAGAGATCTGATATTTTTTGATGTAATATTATCCATGTCAGGTGATGCTATTTTCAATTGCGATTGTATTCTTACGTATCTATTGCCTATTACTTGATTCATCTGATAATTTACGCAGTCTAATCCAGAGGCAAACATCACATTTAACAAAGGTTTTATCCAGCCTATTTTTCCAAATCTCTTTGAATTGGCTATGCTTCTATCTGTTCTTCCAGTACCTATCGATAACAGTAGAATATCATCATTTGGAAATAACCTCTTACCACTTGCATATGCACAAGCTGCTGGATTATTGGCAAACACCCCTCCATCCACTAATACCATTTCCTTGTGGTTGATTTTAAGATATTTAGGTGCAAAGTAAGTAGGTGCAGCCGTTGCAGCTCTGAGTGCATCTTTCAGCTTAATATTACCTTCTTTCCAGCTTTTAAAGAAAAATGGGCAGTGATTCTGAATATCGTAACTCGTAATCAACACATTACTTAAAGTGTTTTTTAGAATATCCTCTCCAAAATATTTATCCAATACAAATTCAATATTTTTATGTGGGTATTGTGCGCAATTAAGCCAAGAAAATATTGATCTTCTCAAAAATGAAGATTTAAAAATATATGCTCCGTACTTTTGGTAAAGCTCGACTAAATCATTGGCTGAATATTGGGGATTTCCCCGTTCATCTTTTCTACATAATCCCGCTACAACAATTCCACCGGTTGAGGTCCCTGCAATAAGATCAAAGATTTCAGCTATCGGTTTTCTTGTCCTTTGCTCTATTTCTGCTAATATTATTGCTGGTATTATTCCTCTTATGCCACCACCATCAATGGATAGTATAAATTTAGTCATATGTTGAGATATATTGCACTGTTATTCTTAATATGTTCATTTCTATTTGGGTGTACGTTTTGTCCAAAAACTACGGTTTGCTTTACTCCAAATGGAAATTGCACTGAACAGATAATTGATGTGATAGATGGGTCCAAAAAGTCTATATTTATGCAAGCCTATGAATTTACTTCCAAGCCCATTGCAAAATCTTTGATTCGAGCAAAGGAGCGTGGTGTCAGTGTGGAAGTTATTTTGGATGAATCTCAGCTTAGCTCAAAATATAGCGTTATAAATCATTTGTTTACACAAGGAATACCAATATACATAGACTATAAACCAGCCATTGCACACAGTAAAGTGATTATTATCGATAACCAAAAAATCATCACTGGTTCATTTAATTTTACTTATTCGGCTCAAGAAAGGAACACAGAAAATTTGCTGATCATTGAAAATAACGACCTATTGGTTAAGAAATACGTGAAAAATTGGTATGACCGTCAGTCGCAATCCAAGCTTTATCAACCTGTGAAAGAGTAGTCATTTGCATTTTGAGTTATTAATCTTAAATTCATTAAGATCTTCTGATAAGTTTTTTACCCTTTCCTCAAGTACAAGCACTTTCTCCATTAACCCATGTTCAATTATCTTGTCGTGGAGTTGTACTTGTGAGTCTAGCTTGGACAACCACCATATGAATGCTACAGTTTGGATTAATAATGTGACTATTACTGCTAATGGTACTTTTTGATTTTGCATGGATATAAATTTACTATGAATAATTGCTGATAAAGGATTATTTTTTTGATCTGTGCTGGTCTTCGGCTTGAGCAAGTAGCTTTATTATTTCTCTATATGATTTATCTTTATTGTGTCTTGATTCCATTACAGCTATTTTTCTAGGGCTTTTTCCGTCGTTATCCTTAACGTTAGGATTTGCCCCTTGCTCTAACAGAAACTCAACAATTTCCAAATGTCCTTTATCTGTCGCAGAATGTAGTGCTGTCCACTTAAATTTATTAGCTGCGTTAATATCGACACCTCCTTCTACTAAAAACTTTATGACTTCTAAGCATCCATTTCCTGCAGAATAACGTAGTGCCTTTTCACCAATATTTACATCACTTTTCATTAAAGACTTCACAGCCTCTAAGTCACAATTTTTAGTTGCGATTTCCAATTCAGTATTGTGATTTTTATCTCCCTTATCAAACAAAGAAGAACATATAACTACAATACATACTACCAGTACTATTAATAAAATTAGACCATCATTACGAAAAAGTCTTCTCACATTCCTATTCACAAAACGCTGTAAATCATAACCATCTAGTATTAAATAACTATTTTCTTAAAATTCTCTTATTCTCTGTTTACCATTGCATCTACCATAGTTTGGTATCCCCTACTGTTTAAAACATGTTCTGCCTTGCTAATTATCCATTCCCCTTCAATTTCCTGACAAAATCCTGAAAGACTAATTTTTGCTTCTGCAAATAGTGTAGGATTACCAGGAACAGTTATGTTTAAAATTGATGTGCTACGTTTTAGCTGTTTTAATTTAGCAGTTGCTGCACTGATCGCTAATTCTGCACTAGAGTAAAGTGCTTGTAAGGTATAGCTTGGATCTTCATTTCCTACCTTTTCTTCTATGGTTTTTCCTCTTTCATAACTATGCCATTTCGCAATAACAGACCCGTACCTACTACGCACATTAAAATTTGCCTTCCAATTTATTACATCTTTAGGTGTTAAGGTTGTTGTACCTAATATCTTGCCAGTTGCTGACTTCCCTTCTCCTTTTGGTATGAAAATTATATATCCTCCTGCCGGTTTTACTAATGCATCATAATCCTGACCTAATCTTTCCAGAAAATTTATATCACTTTCGTCTGTTTGAGTGGCATGCGGTATAAATATATTTTCAAACTTCTCGGCAATTTTACCTTCATACCCATGCTTTTGTGCTATCTCCTTAATTAAATCTCCTAAAGTAATGTCCTTCCATTCCCTTGATATTTTTTCCTTTAATGATCCCCTTAAACTTGCAGCATTACATTTTATTCTTATAGTTTGTGATGGGCTTTGTACAGTAATTTCATCTGCCTTATATACCCCCATAGGCAGTAATCCCGTTTCTTTATACCCGAGAAAGATCTGTAATTTACCTTTAAGTTTTGATGCACTGGAGCTATAATCAAGACATATCTCAACTTCATCATTTGTAGTACCTGATCCGTCAATGACACGTAACGATATTAAACTCTTTTTTAATTTCTCTGTTAGTTGGTTATCTTCTGCTATTAGATTAAAATCTGGAGTCATTATTCTAAAATATTTGTAACAGACTCTTGAGATATTTTCTGAATTTTAGGAAGCTTAATCTTGATTTCAGCAGGCAAAAAGCTACCATACTCTGCAAGACCAGGATTAGCCTCTAGAACTACTTCTACAGCTCCACTACTGTATCCATAGTGCTTCCAGCAAATATAATCTAACATTTCATTTTCTTTAGTATAATACTCAATCATTTGTTATAATTTTTTAATTTTATTTGAAACTCTACTTTTCTTGGCTGTCCACTAGGAAAGAATGATGTCTTTTTTTCTTCTACGCTAGTGATAACGAAGTTTCCAAGTACACTTCCTGAATAATCAACTAGAACATGTGGCTCTTGAGTATTATGAATATTTTTCAACTGTTCTAGACCATTATTCTGATAATATGGATAAATCACACCTGTCAGATCAATACATTCAATACCTGAACCGATGTTTTGTAGCAATGTTTTTTCAATGCACTCAATTGTATGCCACCCCTCTTCTTTATTGTATCTCAAGCTTATTGGTTCAATCTTACATTTTCCAAGCAACATCAATGCAGCTCTTCAATTGTATCAAAAAGTGCACTACGTGCTTGCTCTCTAAACCTTTCTATTACTGCATCTGCAATACTGCGTACATCTTGATTTGGTTCTGCTTTGACACTTATATTAAACGTCTGGTTGAATGTTTGGTTATACATTTTCGATTCTTTACCTTCAAACCTATTCTTTATTAACTCCATATCAGTTTTATAATCTTCTACAGACCTTTTTTCATCTGTTACTTTAAACTTTTCAAAATTACTTTTTCTACCAGAAATTCCTTTAATTGCACTATTGCCTAGCAAGGGATCTCCATTACTGAAAATACTATTTTTAGAAAGCGTATTAACAACAGTTCCTTTATTTTTAAATTCTTTAATCGGACTATCTTTTGAGATTTTTCCAAATATACTACTGACAGTGCTTCCCATCCATGAAAAAGCTTCTCCTATAGGTTTTATTATAGATTTTATGTACTCCCAAAAGCTAGCAAAGAATTCCTTCACTTTTTGCCAGTTAGTTATAACAAGAGCTGCTCCAGTAACAAGTCCAGCAATTAAAAGTCCTATAGGGTTAGTTATTACAGCTAGTGATATTGCTCTTAGCCCTGTTATTACTGCAGGAAAAACTGTAGCTGATAAAAACGAAAATACTCCAATTAGGTTTGCTTTAAGACCAAAAATCGTGCTTCCTAGCAATGTAAACCCATATCCTAGGTCTTGTCGACATAAAAAAATAGTGATATAGAGTACTCTTTATTAATAGGTAAAGAGAATGCTATATGATTTAAAAGATGAGCAATGGGAGAGAATAAAAAACAGTCTGCCAGGTAAGGAAGGAGATAGAGGAAGAAGCGCAAAAGATAACAGGAGATTCGTAGCTGCAATAATGTGGATAGGTAGAACAGGAGCAACATGGAGAGCATTGCCGGCTGAGTATGGAAAATGGTCAAGTGTACATAAACGTTTTATAAGGTGGGCAAAATCTGGTGTTTGGCAGATGATTTTCAACACATTAGCTGTTAATGGAGACACAGAGTGGCTCATGATAGACTCAACAATAATCAGGGCACATCAACATGCTGCTGGTGCAAGAAAAAAATGTGGAAACTGGTAGACAAGAACAAGAGCTGGGACGGTGCAAAGGAGGATTTTCAAGCAAATTACACGCTGCTTGTGATGCTTTGGGCAACCCACTGAGATTCTTTGTTACTGCAGGGCAAAGATCGGATTACGTAAAAGCTTTAGACCTGATAGAAGGCAAGAACATGGAGGCACTTATTGCCGATAAAGGGTATGACGCAAATTATATGATTGAGGCTGCAGAAGCTGTAAATGCTGAGCCAGTAATCCCACCGCGTTCCAACAGAAAAACACCAAGAGAATATGACAAAGAATTGTATAAAGAGAGAAACTTAATCGAAAGGATGTTCAACAAAATCAAGCACTTCCGCAGAGTTGCTACACGCTACGACAAATTGGCCATAGCTTTTCTGTCTTTTGTTCACATTGCTGGCATTTATCTTTGGTTAAAATAAATGTCGACACTGCCTAGAGCACCATAGGCGTCGCTTAGGTTTATCAGTAGTGTAGCAACTTCCGGGTGATCAGGGCCATAATGTTTTTCAAGAATAGGCAAGGCCTGTTCAAACAGCTCCTTTTGTTTCTCGTGGTCACCTAAGTCCCCATGAGAGATGCCGAGGCTTATTAGTATAATAGCAATTTCTGGATGATCAGGGCCATAATGTTTCTTAAAAACAGGCAAAGCCCGTTTAAGCAACTCTTGATTTTTCTTATGTTTACCTAAAATGCCATAAGTAATGCCAAGGGTTACCAGTAGTTTAGCAACTTCCGGGTGATCAGGGCCATAGTGTTTTTCAAAAATAGGTAAAGCACGTTCAAGCAACTCTCTTGCTTTCTGAGAACTACCTAAAGCATTATGAGCAATACCAAGATTTACCAGCAGTATAGCAACTTCGAAATGGTCAGACCTGTAATGTTTCCTTTTGATTGCTAAAGCCCGTTCAAGTAACCTCTTTCTTTTCTTATGATAACCTAGACCCCCATAAATGACACCTAAGTTTGACAACAGTTTAGCAAATTCAAGATGGTCAGGACCGTAATGTTTCTCAAAAATAGGTAAAGCCCGTTCAGACAGCTCCTTTGCTTTCTGAAGATCACCCAAAGCATAACAAACAAGACCGAGGTTTGCCCGTAGTTTAGCAACTTCGAAATGATCAAGTCCATAATGTTTCTCTTGAATTGCTAAAGCTTGCTCAAACAACTTTTTTGCTCTCCGGGGATTATCTAAATTCTCATAAGCGTGGCCAAGGTTTGTCAGTATGACAGCAACTTTAGGATGATCAGAGCCATAATGTTTCTCAAAAATAGGTAAAGCCCATTCAAACAACTTTTTTGCTTTATGAGGATTACCCGAATCCTCATAAGCGTTACCAAGGTTTGTCAGTGCAACAGCAACTTTAGGACAATCAGAACCATAATATTTCTCAAGAATAGGTAAAGCCCATTCAAACAACTCTTTTGCGTTCCGAGGATTGTCTAAAGCATTATAAGCAATACCAAGACTTACCAGCAGTGTAGCAATTTCATAATCAGGGATAAAATGCCTCTGAAGAATAGGTAAAATCCATTCGATCAACTCCTTTTGTCTTTTAGGGTTACCTAAATCAGAGTATCCATCATTAATCCACATTAACAAATCTAAAAGATAATCCTTTTCTATTGTTTGCTTTTCTGAAGAATTTTTTTCTAGCAAATTATCCATGTGTGATAAAAATGCTTCTAAATGTGGTAATAATTGTCGTTTCTTAGCATAATCTTCTAGTTTATCACTGTGGTAAGGAAAACCCTTTTGTAATAGTTGAAAAACAGTCTTTATGTCTTCTTTAGTTTTTCCACTTTTCTCTGACTTTAGCCTTATAACTTCTTGAACCAAGCTGTGTATTAACATACTATGATCTTTTTTGGTAGTTAACATGGAGTAACTTATTAATATTCCAAACGCTTCATGGAAAGTTTCTAAGGAAGGATTATTTTCTTGATTATCAGCAAAGATTTCTAGTAAAGATTGAGGAATAGGACTACCATCTAAGTAAGCACAAGCAGTAAGCCAGTTAGCTGCCAATAAGGATTCTTTTTTTATTGCTTCTACTGTGATGTCCCATGTAACATACACTATTGCTGCAGTCTCTCTATTAGCGTCGGCTGGAAATGTTTCAAGCAATGTTTCATCAGATAATAAAGCTCGTTTTCTATCGTTATATAATTTCAAATAGTCTGAAATATTTATACCTGTTTTCTTTATATAAGCGCTTGCTTGGGCTAAAGCTAAAGGTAAATGACCTAATGTCTTTGCTAATGCATCCACTTGAATTATATCTAGCTTTGTTCCTTCCACTTCTAGTATCTTACAAATGTAGCTCCTTGATTCTCCAGGTTCAAAAACATCAACAGAAATAGTGTTCTGTGGTTGTGGCCAGCCAAATGTATAACGAGAAGTTAATAATATCTTTCCTCCTTCTATAGGAAGTAAATCTGCTATATCTTTGTAGTTAGGAGCGTTATCGCATATCAGTAGCCACCCAGCACGTTCAGGGTGTTCTAGCCAATACTTAACATGCTTGGCGTGATCTTCTTCACGAACGTTTTCTCTGTAACCATGAATAACGTTTAGTCCACGTCCTAACTTGATGTACTCGTTAATTAAAGTATTTCTATCTCGTGTATCAAGCCAAATTATCCATCTATATTTTTGGAGCTTACTCCAAATAAATTCTAATGCTAATTGTGTTTTACCTATTCCACCTATTCCATGACAAGCAACTAGTGTTGCTGTATCATTAGCTTTCAGGCATTCTTCTATTTTATCTAGCAGCGCTTCTCTGCCGACAAAGTTATAATTTCGAAGAGGGACTTGCCAAAATTCAGGTAGATCTTCCTTAAGTTTGAGACTATAAAGATGTTCTATGGCTTCCTTAAAATAATTGTCTTTTCTTGTTAGGCAGTGTCGACATTTATTTTAACCAAAGATAAATGCCAGCAATGTGAACAAAAGACAGAAAAGCTATAGCCAATTTGTCGTAGCGTGTAGCAACTCTGCGGAAGTGCTTGATTTTGTTGAACATCCTTTCGATTAAGTTTCTCTCTTTATACAATTCTTTGTCATATTCTCTTGGTGTTTTTCTGTTGGAACGCGGTGGGATTACTGGCTCAGCATTTACAGCTTCTGCAGCCTCAATCATATAATTTGCGTCATACCCTTTATCGGCAATAAGTGCCTCCATGTTCTTGCCTTCTATCAGGTCTAAAGCTTTTACGTAATCCGATCTTTGCCCTGCAGTAACAAAGAATCTCAGTGGGTTGCCCAAAGCATCACAAGCAGCGTGTAATTTGCTTGAAAATCCTCCTTTGCACCGTCCCAGCTCTTGTTCTTGTCTACCAGTTTCCACATTTTTTTCTTGCACCAGCAGCATGTTGATGTGCCCTGATTATTGTTGAGTCTATCATGAGCCACTCTGTGTCTCCATTAACAGCTAATGTGTTGAAAATCATCTGCCAAACACCAGATTTTGCCCACCTTATAAAACGTTTATGTACACTTGACCATTTTCCATACTCAGCCGGCAATGCTCTCCATGTTGCTCCTGTTCTACCTATCCACATTATTGCAGCTACGAATCTCCTGTTATCTTTTGCGCTTCTTCCTCTATCTCCTTCCTTACCTGGCAGACTGTTTTTTATTCTCTCCCATTGCTCATCTTTTAAATCATATAGCATTCTCTTTACCTATTAATAAAGAGTACTCTATATCACTATTTTTTTATGTCGACAAGACCTAGATAAGAAACTTCGCTACCCTGTTGTTCCCACCATTTTTCTACCTTCCCGCGTGCAAAGTCAAAAACCATGTCAATGTTTTTCTTGCCTGATATTTTGTATATACTCCCTATTTCTTTCTTAATAATATCATCTAATTTTGAATGATTAGGTTGATTAACTACAAACCTTATTCTAAGTAAAAAATCTTCTATTTCATCTTCACTGCCGCAACTGAAGTATTTTTTCAGTTCAATATGATTTTTTATTTTGTAGCACGTTCCTCTGTGACCTTCATAAATACTTAAAATGTTATCATCTGTTAACTTTGACTCTTCCAGATACTCCTCTAATGTTTCTACTTTGCCTTGCTTTTCTGTACCTTTTTTTAAGTTCACATTAACATTAGCATGAATGACAAGTGTAATATCACTGTTCTTATACTCAGGGTTTTGCTTAATCTCAGGATGAGATTCAAAATATTTGTTTAACCCGAAATCCTCTTTCTGTCGCTTTCTATTGTTTCCATCAATAAACAAATCTTCAAAAGTAATATTCGCTGATGAACTAGGGTCGTTACGGTGTTTAGCTTGAACCAAGATAATTCTCGATTTGTTCTTCTGATCTTTATACTCAAAAAAAATATCATCAAAGGCTCCAAAACCTTCTATGTTTGATGCTAACCAAAAGTCAATTTTACTACTTAACCCATAAAGTATAGCTCTTTTTACAATAATCCGAACAGATCATAATATGCTACTGCTCTACCATAGCCATAAGCACATATCTTATCCTATTCGGACTATTGCGAGAAGTGCTATAGATACAGCATTAATAATTTTACTTCATACTTGCAACCATGATCACCTGTTGATGTGCCATCTCTCTTCTTAAATATACGATTACTAAGTATTTCAGACTGTTTATTTTCTACATTCATACCCTACTAAACCTACGAATAACTTCTTTCTATAAAAAATTAAAGTCACCAAGTGCCTAAGATAATGCAACAGATTCTTTAATATTTCAATAACAGTGCCTGCAAGAACAGGGTTGGAAGTGTTCCTTTGTTTATTACCTTAGTATATGAATAAGGATTCCCCGAATCTAATATGTAATTGCTGTAGGCTGCATTTAGTAATATAATCTCATATTAAATAAGACGTTACTTAAGTTTATGCTAGATTCTCCGCTAATTTTGACAGCCATTCTTATATTTTTCATTTTTACGTTGTCATTCTTTTTTATAAGAAAGATATTTGGTTCCACAAACAAGAAGATAATAAAATCCTTTAGGAAAATTGTTCAGCAAATAAATGCATTAGAAACAGAAATGCAGAGTTTATCTGATGAGGAGCTTGCTGGTAAAACTGAAGAATTCAAACAAGAATTGAAAAATGGGAAAACGTTAAATGATCTTCTCGTACCTGCATTTGCAGTTGTGCGTGAAGCCTCTCGAAGGTTTCTTAACATGAGGCACTTTGATGTTCAACTGATTGGTGGAATGGTGCTCCACAATGGTATGATATCAGAAATGAAAACAGGAGAGGGAAAGACACTCGTTGCAACTTTAGCAGCATATCTAAATTCCTTAGAAGGGAAAGGCGTACACGTCGTAACTGTTAATGACTACCTTGCAAAACGAGACACAGAGTGGATGAGCAAATTATATAATTCTCTTGGGGTTTCTGTTGCGTTTATTACGAATAACTTGACAGACGAAGAGAGGAAAGAGGCTTACAGTGCAGATATCATGTATTCCACAAATAACGAGCTTGCCTTTGATTACCTGCGAGACAATATGAAATTTTCTCAAGAAGACATGGTTCAGAGAGGCTTTCACTACGGAATAGTTGATGAAGTGGACTCAATACTCATTGATGAAGCTCGCACTCCGCTTATTATTTCTGGCCCGGTTGAGGAAAACAATCAGATATATAAGCATATCAATAAAATAGTAACCAAATTAGTTGACTCTGATTATGAAGTAGATGAAAAAGGTAGAACGGTATTCTTGACTGAAGATGGTATTTCACGAGTGGAGGAACTACTAAGATCATACAATCTCATTCCTGAAAATTCCTCGCTCTATGATACTGACAGCATGATAATGACTCATTATATGGACCAAGCATTACGTGCACATAAGCTGTTCACTGCTGATAAAGATTATATAGTGAAAGATGGAAAGGTAGTGATTATTGATGAATTTACTGGGCGTATGATGGAGGGCAGGAGATATTCCGATGGTCTTCATCAGGCACTTGAAGCGAAGGAGAATCTTGAAATTCAGCATGAAAACCAAACTTTAGCATCGGTCACATTTCAGAATTACTTTCGTATGTACAATAAACTTTCCGGAATGACTGGAACAGCAGCAACAGAGGCAGAAGAGTTTCGTGATATATACAGATTAAATGTAGTAAAAATTCCAACCAATGTATCTGTAAAAAGAGTTGATATTGATGATGAAATTTACGGTACAGAAAAGGAAAAATTTAATGCTGTATTGAAGTTTATAGAAGAATGCCACAAACGCCTTCAACCGGTCCTTGTTGGCACGGTGAGCATCGAAAACTCTGAGAAGCTTTCTGCGCTTTTGCAAAGCCATTCTCTTAAGCATTCAGTATTGAATGCTCGTTATCATGAACAAGAGGCGTACATAATAGCGCAAGCTGGGGTGCCAGGTAGTGTCACTATAGCAACTAACATGGCAGGACGTGGAACTGATATTCAGCTTGGTGGAAATGCTGAAATGATCGCAAAGGTGGAGCTAAAGAAGATAAAAAATGCTGATGAAAGAGAAAAAAAATATCAAGAAATAGTTGAAAGAGTAAAAAAAGATAAGGAAATTGCTATAAAAGCTGGTGGTTTATGTGTGGTTGGAACCGAAAGACATGAAAGCAGGAGAATAGATGATCAATTACGTGGCCGTTCTGGCCGTCAGGGTGATCCTGGACTTTCTAAGTTCTTTTTATCGCTCGAAGATGACCTAATGAGAATATTTGGTTCTGATAGAATGAGAAGCTTTTTACAAAAAGTAGGGTTAAAGAATAACGAAGCTATTCATCATCCATGGATCAATAAGGCACTTGAGAAAGCGCAAAAGAAAGTTGAAGCTAGAAACTATGACGTGCGGAAATCTCTACTTAAGTTTGATGACGTAATCAATAACCAACGTAAAGTTATTTTTAAGCAGAGAAACAATATCTTAGGCAACGAAATTAATGATTTACTTGAAGTATATAGCGAAGTAAATGAGAGCGTAATAGAAGGTATAGTCCAAAGTGGCTATTATGAGGATTATATTGAAGATATAGTCAAAGAATTCCATACAAGGTATGGAATAACGCTTGATAAAGAAGATTTAGCAAAGTTTTTAAACAAACAAGAAGCTTTGGATTATATAAATGATAAGATACAAGAATTTTTTACTGAGAAAGAAAAATATTTCAACAGTCAGCACACTACAGATTTGTGGAATACGATCGTGAAGCAAATGATGATAATGACACTTGATCATTTATGGAGGGAACACCTTTCAGTTCTAGAGAGCCTAAGACAAAGCATAAGCCTACGTGCCATGGGGCAGAAAGATCCACTGAATGAATTTAAACGCGAAGCTTTCTTGATGTTTGAGTCAATGCTTGAAAAATGGAAGGAACTCACCATTCACCGCCTAGCGCACTTTAAGTTGGCAGATAACCAAGAGATAGGCAATAGGTTACATTCTGCTAGAAATAGCAGACTTCCCAAAGTCTCAAGAAACGACAAGTGCCCTTGTAATTCTGGAAAGAAGTACAAACACTGCCACGGCGCGGTTACTGTGGTGAATTAATAATTATGGTTGTACAGTTTGTTTATTTCCATCAACATTACTGCAGCTAACCTCACTTAGCTTACTGTTTAATGAATGCTCTGATGACTTATATGCAACCCCATAGGAAATTCCACCAACGATCAGTGCAGATGCCACAGTAATTACAACTATTGCTAGTGCAGGTAATGCAGTAGCATAAATGAGTGCTAATGGAGCAACAATGGCAGCTAATATACCTACAGTAATTCCTGCTGTTATAGCTTTAGGTCTATGAATAAATGATGGATCTGCACCATAATTTAGCAGAAGTTTCGCTACTTTTGGATGTTGATAATTTAGTCTTGGATGTTCACCATGAGTGTAATAAACAGCATAATATAAAGGAGTTCTTCCGTCTTTATCTTGTGCATTAACGTCTGCTCCCTCTTCTAGCAAAACTTCTACTACTTGTGTGTATCCATTCTCAGCAGCATAATGTAAAGGACTTCTTCCATATCTGTCCACTACATTAACATCTGCCTCTTTTTTTATAAGATGTTTTACTACTTCTATATGACCACTATAAGCAGCATAATGCAAAGGAGTCCCTTTATCTTCATTTTGTGCATTAACGTCTGCTCCTTCTTCTAGCAAAACTTCTACTACTTGTGCATGCCCATGCTGAGCAGAATAATGTAAGGAGGTTTTTTCCCATTCATCTTGTACATTAACATTAGCTCCGTTTTTTGTTAAGTATCTTACTACTTTTTCATAGCCATTTTCAGCTGCTATAAGTAATAAATTGCACTTGAGCACTATAAACGTGTAATTTATATCAAATTCGTTTTTTTTCCACTCATCATATATAAGTTGATTTTCCTGCTGCAGCTTATCTTTAATTCTATCAATTAAATTTTCCTTACTCAGATCTGGACTACTGTTGACTTCTTGTAGTATTAACCTTAATGTCATTTCCTTCTCCAAGATATAAAATTTTATTATGGCATATGGAGTGGATTATGTCAATGAAAAACTAAGAAACTGGTTCTTCTTTTTTTCTATAGCTTTAGGTTTACCTACAATTTGAAAAACAACAAATTCGTCATTCCGCTACTCGTTAGCGCCTCGGCGGTATGATGTAGGGAAACCTTTCTTGGGTTAGCTATAAAGTTAAAATTCGACCAGGGCAGCCGCAATAAGGTAGCAAACGCCATCATGTCTTTAGGAGAGTTTGCTAATGAAGGCTCTTAAGTTGACGCCATTGCCTGAACGGATACGCCAATTTTTATGTTCATTTGTAACCGTTTATTATTTTACACCCCAGTCTTTTTCAAATATTGCTAGTCCTTGGTCAGTAAGTGGGTGATTAATTAATTGTCTAAGTACTTTTGCTGGCACAGTAATTGAATCAGCACCAAGCCTTGCAGCTTCTATTACATGCGCTGGGCTTCTCACTGATGCAACAAGAACTTTAGTATCAAAACCGTAATTAGAATATATAGTACATATATCTTCTATTAGCGATAAGCCATCATAGCTTATATCATCAAGGCGACCAACAAAGGGGGAAATAAAACAAGCACCGACCTTAGCAGCAAGCAGTGCTTGTCCAGGAGAAAAACATAATGTGATGTTAACAGGTATTTTATGCTCTGTCCATAACTTTTTACAAGAAATTAATCCTTCATGTGTAAGAGGTAATTTGATCACAACATTATCAGCAATTTTTGCTAAATTCAGACCTTCTGTGATCATCTCTTCATGGCTATCTGCAACAACTTCAACACTAACAGGCCCTTTTATAATAGAGCATATTTCACGCACTAAATCCTCGTATTTATCTTTACGCCCGGACTTTGCTATTAAAGAAGGATTAGTTGTTATGCCGTCAATGAACTCCTTTAGTCCTTTAATTTCATTTAAATCAACGCTATCAAGAAAAATTTCCATATTAATCTCCTATAAAAAAAATACCCTTGCAAAATCTTGTCATCCTACCGCTTGACTTACAACCGTATGAACTTCCTGCGTTGTAAACATCAAACAGCCGATAACACAACTGTACAAATATTGAGACATAAGAGTAATTTGTACCAAGAAAAAAGATGTCATCCCAGTGCCCAGACCCCTTAGACAATGTACCATCTTTTGATTTTGTCCATTCTGGGCGGGGTTTTCAAGTTCTTTGATCTTAAATACTACATCTACTTTATCAAGATCAATGTTGACTTCTTTTACTAATGTTCTAATAAGACTACGTTTGGCTTGCCAATCTAGGTCCGATTTAACACTAGAATAAAAGCCCTTTATGCTATTTGTAATAAGATTCATTTTCTGCCGTATTCCCTTTTACCTTTTTCTTCTCTCCTTCAATCTCTTTTAAACGTTACTTCATTTTTTTTATTGCCTGCTTAAAGTCTTCCTTACTTATAGTTAGTGCATACTTTGTTGCCGTAAAAACTTCTGGTACCCAAACAATTGTAATAAGTATACACAATCTTTGTCAACTATTTTCGGCACTGGTATATTGACCTTACCCAGAAAAAGTGGAGAGAAAGAAAGGAGTTTTTTCGGGTAAAATAAAATTTTGGAGGATTAGAAATGGTAAGAGAATATACGGCAGAATTCAAATTGGAAGCTGTTAAGCTGGCAAATGAACAAAGAAAGGTAGGTCAACCAGTTGCAAAAGTAGCAAGAGATCTAGGAATAAGGGATAGTGTATTAGGAAAATGGATGAAGAAATATAACGAAAAAAAGTCAGCGGCAAATGCATTTCCAGGTAGAGGTAACATGGCTCCTTACGACAAAGAGAGGTTTGATTTACAAAGCAAGAGTAACAAGGGAAAGAGACATTTAAAAAAAAGCCCTGGCCAGTCAAAAAGAGTAAAATATTTTTTTATATAGTAACTGCTATAAAGTACAGGAATTATGTAGGATTTTCTGCTAGTGGCTACTATAAGTGGACCACAAGAAAAATAAGCAGTAGAGAATCAGCAAATAAAGAGCTACTCGCAGCTATTCAAAAAATATATCAAGTTTCTAAATGTAGATATGGAGCTCCTAAAATTCATGCTGAATTGAAGGCTTTGGGTAAAAGTTGCAACTTAAAAACAGTGCAAAGTATTATGCAGAAAAATGGTATTCAGGCTATATTGAGAAGAAAATTTAAAATTAAGAAACAACAAACGGACAGTAGCTCCCAATATATTAGACCAAAACTTTATTGTCGATCAACCAAATAAAGTATGGGATTACTTATATAAAAACCAAAGAAGGATGGCTATATTTGGCAGCAATAATTCTCACGTATGGTAGTTAATGAGTAGTGCAATAAATAAACAATTGGTTATGAACTCTTTATTAATGGCCATTAATAGGCGTAAACCTGTTAAAAATCTACTGCTGCACAGTGACCAAGGTTCACAATATACTGCGCAAGGGTATCAATATCTCTTAGCTGTAAAGAATATAGATGAGTAATAAAGGCTGTTGTTACGACAATTCTGTTGTGGAAAGCTTCTTCAGTTCTCTAAAAAGGGAGTTACCAATAGACACCTCTCGGCACTCTAAACAGCATATCAAAACTGCTATATTTGAATATATAGAAATTTTTTATAACAAACAACGTCACTATTAACTATTGCATTCCAGAACAATTTGATGCATCATTCTCTTTGTGAAAAACATTCCAAACTTTCTCTCCACTTTTTCTGGGTAAGGTCAGATACTATAAACTATAAAAAAATTTCTCCGATAGTTCATATAGCAAGTAAATTCACAAAATGAAGACTATTATTTTTATTACAGGTGTATCTACGGTTGGAAAATCAAGTTTGGCTCATATATTAGGTTCAAAGCTTTTTATGCCTAGGTCTTGTCGACATAAAAAAATAGTGATATAGAGTACTCTTTATTAATAGGTAAAGAGAATGCTATATGATTTAAAAGATGAGCAATGGGAGAGAATAAAAAACCATACGCGTCAAGTTAAGAGATTGTGAGCAAATTTAGAGAGGTTAAAGTGGATACTCTAGCCCTTCTACGTTTGTCTTTTAATGAAAATCGCGACCAAGTTATAGTGAGTTTTTTAAGAAATGCTTTTAAACTATTAATTTTGGTTAATACTAAAAATAACTCTCTAACCCGCCTTTTTAGCTCAATAAATGCCTTTGTTAAGCTAAGTTCTGTATTCTTTTTCACTTCTGTGCAACCAACTATGCCGTGAAATATAAGAATTGCGCACAATTTAGCATATAGTTCACATAATACTCTGCATGGCTTTCCTTTTAGCTTATCAAGCCTGATATGGCTTTTATACAATTTATAGCTCTTTCCATAAAAGTCCGGATGTGATAGGATAAGGGTAGATGATGATAAGGAGGTTGAATGCCAGCAGCATATAGTTATGATTTAAGAAAAAAAGCAATGGAAGCGCTAGACGAAGGAGAAAGCAGAGAAACAGTGGCAGCAAGATTTAAGATTGGACGAACTACTTTATGGGAGTGGCAGCAAAGAAGAAAAGAAACAGGAGACTTTCAATCAAAAAAACTTGGAAATGGGGGTTACAATCACAAAATTACCGACTGGGATACCTTTGCCAAATTTGCCAGAGAACACGGAGGAAAGACTCTATCGGAAATGGCTAAACTTTGGAACAACGTTAGTATCCAAACGATCTATCGAGCCCTTAAAAAAATTGGATTTACGCGCAAAAAAAGACATATGGATACAAGGAAAGAAACGAAGAAAAACGTGCTGAATTTTTGAAAATTATAGCGACAAAAGAACCTAAAAACTTAGTGTATATAGATGAGTCTGGCATTGATAACACCGAAGACTACCCCTACGGATATTGCCAGAAAGGACAGCGGTTTTATGCCTTAAAATCTGGAAAGAAAACTCAACGAATCAGTATGGTTGCAGCCTTAAGTGGAAGAAAGATAGTTGTTCCGTTAACCTTTGAAGGCCACTGTAATATGGATGTTTTTAATGGATGGTTTGAGCAATTTTTGACACCGATCTTGGAACCTGGACAGACTGTCATTCTTGACAATGCTACTTTTCATAAGTCTGATAAGATTATCGAGCTTGCTAAAGGGGTTGGTGCAGAAATTTTGTATCTGCCGCCTTATTCTCCAGATTTCAACAAAATTGAGCATCATTGGTTTGCTATAAAAAACAGAGCCAGGAAAAACATTCCTCTATTCGAATCCTTTCGTCATGCTGTTGATTCTGCCTTCCTATGACCTGTTCGGACTATTATGAGAAATGCTATAAATAATAACTCAATTTGCCACCTTACTCTGTAAATCGTTAATACTTGCTCAGCACTAATTTTATTTTCTGGAACATTAGTTATAAATATTGACCAGTTCAACAATTTTTGATTTCTTTTAGAGGATGTATATCCCTGCGATCTTGCTAATCTATTAGCTTTCCTTCTTCTGGCCATAGACTGTTCTTCAGTTAGTTTCTGACATATAATTCTTACTCTAATTTTTGCTTCTTTTCCTAACAATACCTCGTTTTCTAAAAATAACTTATCCTCTAAACATTCTAATAACTCCATTTTTTGATTTGTTTCTACATCATATATGTTGGTATCGGATTTATAACGACTTATGAAATAAGCTCCTATTTCATTGATTTGTTTAAAAGAACTTGGCACAAAATAACCGAGATCAGATATTAGCAAATCATTGCTTAATATATTACTTAAATGTTTCCTATATCCCTGGTCTGATCTTACCCCCTCCGTTAAATTAAGTTGGTCTATTATCTGATTCATGTAGTCGAAAACTAATTGTAACTTTATTCCAGACTTAGTATTGCTTTCATAGCCACTGTAGCTAGTACCATAACCTTTATACATCTCTTCCATACTGTTAGGTAGAGTAATATAGCTACTGTCCAATAATTTAACACTATTAAATTGCTGTAAGATTTTGCAATCAACTTGCAAGATATTTTTAAAGAGAATCACAGATTCATTATACATCCTTTTCATAAATTCCACTGCTTCTTCAGTAAATCTAAAATCCAAACCTTGTTTTGTTATATCTATCGAGTCCTCGTTTAGTAATTGACACATTGTTTCTACGCTACAATTATCAACTCCTATATTACCCAAGACCATGGCTTTTACGAATGATGAACCTTTTAGCTTTCTCTTTCTTTTTATAAACCTTGTTGTAATTGAGATTTTCTCTGCTTTTTCATTAAAAAATTCTTTGAGCTTTTTTGATAAGCAAGTTATTTTATTCATTGGTTCTCTCACTAAAAGTATATCTGGGAGAACTTATACCTTATTATTCTATCTCTTTCATACCTTTATTTCCTTAACTTGACGCGTATGGAATAAAAAACAGTCTGCCAGGTAAGGAAGGAGATAGAGGAAGAAGCGCAAAAGATAACAGGAGATTCGTAGCTGCAATAATGTGGATAGGTAGAACAGGAGCAACATGGAGAGCATTGCCGGCTGAGTATGGAAAATGGTCAAGTGTACATAAACGTTTTATAAGGTGGGCAAAATCTGGTGTTTGGCAGATGATTTTCAACACATTAGCTGTTAATGGAGACACAGAGTGGCTCATGATAGACTCAACAATAATCAGGGCACATCAACATGCTGCTGGTGCAAGAAAAAAATGTGGAAACTGGTAGACAAGAACAAGAGCTGGGACGGTGCAAAGGAGGATTTTCAAGCAAATTACACGCTGCTTGTGATGCTTTGGGCAACCCACTGAGATTCTTTGTTACTGCAGGGCAAAGATCGGATTACGTAAAAGCTTTAGACCTGATAGAAGGCAAGAACATGGAGGCACTTATTGCCGATAAAGGGTATGACGCAAATTATATGATTGAGGCTGCAGAAGCTGTAAATGCTGAGCCAGTAATCCCACCGCGTTCCAACAGAAAAACACCAAGAGAATATGACAAAGAATTGTATAAAGAGAGAAACTTAATCGAAAGGATGTTCAACAAAATCAAGCACTTCCGCAGAGTTGCTACACGCTACGACAAATTGGCCATAGCTTTTCTGTCTTTTGTTCACATTGCTGGCATTTATCTTTGGTTAAAATAAATGTCGACACTGCCTAGAAACTTTGCAATTCCACTAACTATAGCTAACCCAAGAAAGGTTTCCCTACGTCATATCGCCGCGGTATCTCAGCATAGATTCCGCTAACGAGTAGCGGAATGACGAATTTGTTGTTTTTCAAATTGTAGGTAAACCTAAGCCACTTTAGCTATACTTGTAGAGAAAAAAGAATAGATGATGATCCTAAATATTTAATAAATTTGACTACTGAGGAATTTCAAAAATCTCAATTTTTTATTAATTGTGATATGGTACATTCTATCTTCATATAGCTTTCCTCTTCATACCTCAACTAATGAAATCAGAAGCATCAACTCCCTTTTGCAAGCAAGCAGCAATAACAGTGTTCATCATTAGAAATGCAATGGTCATTGGGCCAACGCCCCCGGGTACTGGGGTCATAGCTTTGGCTTTCCCTTTTATTCCTTCAAAGTCAACATCACCTACAAGCTTTCCTACGTTAACGCTATTTATGCCAACATCGATCACTATTGCACCTTTCTTTATCCAGTCTGCTTGAACAAAATTTGGCTTTCCGACTGCTGCAACTACTATATCCGCTTTAGAGCAATATTCAGCTAAATCCTTGCTTTGTGAATGCAAGATGGTGACAGTGCAGTTTTCTTGCAATAGCAGGTAAAACATTGGCTTGCCCACGATATTTGACCTACCAATTACCACTGCGTTTTTACCGGAAAGGTTCTCTTCAATTGACTTAATTAAATGCAAAGAACCTTTAGGAGTGCAAGGTATAAGGCAGTTTTTTTCACCTTTAACTAATTTGCCAACGTTTTCATCATGAAAGCCATCTACATCTTTTTCAACACTTACTGTGTTAATTACTCTGCTTGCACTAATATGATTTGGTAAAGGCAATTGCACTAAAATGCCATGCACAGATGGATCTTCATTTAATTCATTGATTTTTTCAATTAATTCATCTTCTGAAATATTATCAGGCAAAACAATGGTCTCAGAACTTATGCCTATTGATTCTGCTTTTTTCTGTTTGTTGCGAACATAAACCTGACTTGCTGGATTGCTGCCCACGAGAATTACTTTCAGGCAAGGAAAAATGTTATACTCTCTCTTTAAAATATCAATTTTTTGTGATAGCCTCTCACATAGGTCGTTTGCTATTTTTTTACCATCAATAATAATTGTCACTTCCTTGCCACTCCTTAAAGTCGGGTAATTTGATATCAAATAAATCCAATACTTTGCCAACAGAATGATTAATAATATCATCCAACGATTTCGGTTTAATATAAAAAGCAGGCACTGGTGGAGCAATAATTGCTCCCATCTCCGTTAATTTTAACATATTTTGTAAATGCCCAAGATGCAGTGGTGACTCTCGCACCATAAGAACTAACTTTCTTCTTTCTTTTAGCGTTACATCTGCAGCCCTTGTCAATAGATTGGAAGTAACACCTGATGCGATTTCAGACATTGTCTTCATAGAGCATGGTGCTACAATCATCCCTGAGGTTTTAAATGAGCCGCTTGCTATTTTTTCTCCAATCTTTTCTTCAGAATAGTAAAAATCTGCAAGTGATGTAATATCTTCAAGTTTTTCTTTAATCTCGTGAGCTAAAGTTATTTTCCCAGCACGACTTATCACTAAATGAGTTTCATAATCGACGTCTTTCAACGCTTCTAAAATACGCACACCGTAAATAGAACCAGATGCTCCACTTATTCCAATTACAATTCTGCTATTCACTTAACTCTTCTTCGTAGCTCATTCCCAATGCACGTTTATAGGTATCAAGCAATATTTCTTGTTCCTCTCTGTCATCATCATCCATCTTCCTCAGCCTAATAATTTGTTTCATCACTTTTATATCCCAACCTTCATCTGCGGCTTTTGCATATACATCACGAATGTGATCTTGCACATCCCTCTTTTCTTGTTCAAGTTTTTCGATTCTCTCTATGTAACCCTTCAACTCTTCAGCCGTTATTTTTACTGTATCTTCCATGAAACTCCACTAATTAATTGCTGCCACTAATATTACCAGTTTTTACTTGCACTTCAACAACAGTAATAATATTTTTATCTTTTTTTAAAATCTTAAAGCGAAAACCATACATGGAAAACTCCTCGCCTTCGTCAGGAATGCGCTCTATTTCATTCACAATCATACCTGCTAGAGTTGTAGCTTCTTCATCAGGGAGATTCCAGTATAACTGCCTGTTAATGTCCCTAATAGTAGATTTTCCTTCTATGTGATACATATTATCAGATATTTTCTTTATAAAATTCTCCGTAATCAAATCATGTTCATCCGAAATTTCTCCAACTATTTCTTCCAGTATATCCTCAAGAGTTACAATTCCCTGCAGTGCTCCATACTCATCAATAACAAATGCAAGGTGTTTCCTGTTCTTACGGAAGTTGTGAAGTTGCACGCTGAGCGGTGTACTTTCTGGTATGAACCAAGGCCTTGACATAACTTGGGTAATGTCAACTTCTTCCGCTTTATTATTCTTTTCACGCAAAGCATTTATTAGAGCTTTCACGTGAATTACACCTACAATGTTATCTGGTTCCTTCTGCCATAAAGGTACTCTACTGTGACTGCTGGTTAAAATCTCTCTTATTAACTCTTCTTTATTCCGATCTATATCAAGAGAAAATAGGTTTCTTCTATGGGTCATAATTTGTGATATCTCTGTCTCAGCCAAATCAAGTATGCTGCTTAGCATATCTAAATCCTGTTGCAACATAGTTCCTTCACTGCGGTGAAGAGTAATCATATTACGCATTGCATCCGCTGCAGATATCACTTCCTTATCTTTATGCAGCCCACATAATTTTAGGATGAGGTTAACAATAAATTGAATACCTAGTGTCAATGGAGAAAAAATCTTTACAAAAAACAATACAAAATAAGCAGAAAATGATGCAAATTTTTCAGGATTTTGAATAGCATAAGTTTTTGGTAGAACTTCGCAGAACAATAAAATACAAAATGTCATTATAATTGTTGATAGGAGAATGCCCTCATTTCCAAAAAGATTGATAAATATTGCTGTAAATAAAGCAGAGCAAGTAATATTAATAATTGTATTGCCGAGCAATACCGTTCCTATTGTCAATTCTTTCCTATTTAATAAGCGATCTATTACCCTGGCTTTTTTGTTACCGTCTAGCTTTAGCTTATTAACTCGAGAACGGCTAATTGAGGTTAAGCCTATTTCTGCTCCTGAGAACAAAAACGATAAAACTAACAAAACAAAAATTGCTGATGATACTAAGACCAATAACCAATCCATTAAAGTACGATGTTATTGTGATAAAAAATAAAATTAATTTTACATGTTATGAGAGGCATTTGCAAGCCTGAATTTATATTGCCGAATTTTATATACCTTTAATCTTAAAAAACAAATCATAAAGCATATTACACGCTGCGTTCACATGCTCATCCTCAATGATAAGTGGTGGGGTTACCCTTACTACTTTGTTGTTTAAAACCCTAGTTATTATTAAACCTTTATCAAGAGATCGACTAATAATTTTATCAGCTACAAGAGTTGCTAGTTCTATTCCCATTAGTAACCCTTCTCCACGAACTTCTAAAATCATCTCAGGAAATTCTTTAGCTAAAAGCAACAGCTTTTCTTTTAAATATTTACTAATTCTTTTAACATGATCAAAAAAGTCTTCTTTTAGCATTATATCGAGCACTGCATTACCAACAGTCATGGCAAGTGGATTGCCACCATAGGTTGATCCATGAGTTCCTGGAGTAATTGCTTCTGCTATATAATCTTTCACTAAACATGCAGCTACAGGAAAACCGTTACCCATAGCCTTCGCACAGGTTAGCATATCAGGTTCAATGCCGACATTTTGATAATGAAATAAAGAACCGATGCGTCCATATCCGCACTGCACTTCATCAAAGCACAAAATTATTCCTTGAGCTTTTGTTATTTCCCTTACTTTTTGAAGATATTCTACGTCTAGTGGATATACTCCACCTTCGCTTTGTATGGGCTCTAAAAATACAGCAGCTATTTCATTGTTGATTTTTTCTTCTAATGCTTTAATGTCATTTCTTGGCACTTTATCAAAACCAGAAAGGAGCGGAGCAAAACCTTCGCGTGATTTTTCATTGCCTCCAGCAGAAATTGCAGCAATACTGCGGCCATGAAAGCCTCCTTCAATTGTAATAATACGATTACGTTTTGCTTGCCCTTTTGAATAAAAGTAACGACGAATAAACTTAATTGCAGCTTCTGTTGCTTCAAGCCCACTTGAGCAGAAAAAAACTTTATCTGCAAAAGTCAGGGTTGTTAAACGCTCGGCAAGCCTTTCTTGCTCGGGAATAGTGAAAATGTTAGAGCAGTGCCATAATGAGCTCGATTGCTCTTTCAGCTTATCTGTAATGTATGGATGACAATGCCCTAAAGAAGTTGTAGAAATACCTGCAGCAAAATCTAAATATTTTTTACCATCTTTATCAAAAAGATATGCCCCTTCTCCCCTGACTATAGGAGTGTCAAGTCTATTATACGCATTAACAACATGATCCATTTTATAAGTATTGTGGTATTATCTATACTATACCTGAAATGAATCCATTAACACAAAGCTTTTCCTTTAACCTCTTATGCTACTTCAACTAAAAATTTGGCTAATGCAAACCTTTTTTGTCATTCTATAGCTAAAGTGACTTGGTTTTACCAACACTTATTAGCCATTGTAAAAGTTTTTGTTTCTATTGAATGATAGTTGTAGCCTATGCAAGAAGTTTATTGACTTTGAGCGCACTTTAGCCTATACAATTTTAATATCTTAAACTACTGGACATGCCCGATCTAAAGACAATGATGTTAAATTTTGGACCTCAGCACCCAGCTGCACATGGAGTGTTGCGTCTTGTTTTAGAGATGGATGGTGAAGTGATCGAGAGGGCAGATCCCCATATTGGGCTTTTGCACCGCGGTACTGAAAAATTAATAGAACATAAAACGTATCTTCAAGCTTTGCCTTATTTTGATCGCCTTGATTACGTATCACCAATGTCACAAGAGCATGCATATTCACTTTGTGTGGAGAAATTGTTGCAATGTGAAGTGCCAATTAGGGCAAAGTATTTACGTGTCTTGTTTTGTGAACTGACGAGAATACTAAATCATTTACTGAACGTTTCTTCTCAAGCACTTGATGTTGGAGCAATGACCCCTCTTTTATGGCTCTTTGAAGAAAGAGAAAAAATACTGGAATTTTACGAAAGAGCTTCAGGTGCAAGGTTTCACGCAGCTTACATCAGGCCAGGTGGAATTGCAGCAGATGTTCCAGAAGATTTGATTGAGGATATTGCAAAGTTTATAGAGCAATTTCCAAAATATATAGACGATGTTGATGAACTTTTAACAGAAAATAGGATATGGAAGCAACGCACTGTAGGAATTAGTGAAATATCAATCAAACAGGCACTTGATTGGGGCTTTAGTGGCCCAATGTTGCGCGCTGCTGGGCTTGCTTGGGATTTGCGAAAAAGCCAGCCATATGAGATATATGATCAACTAGATTTTGATATACCGATCGGCCAAAATGGCGACTGTTATGACCGTTATCTAGTTAGAATGGCAGAGATTAGGCAATCTATCAGTTTGGTGAAGCAGTGCATAGAGAAAATGCCTGAAGGGCAAATAAAAACTGAAGATAGAAAAATTTCTCCACCGTCAAGAGTAGAGATGAAAAAATCTATGGAAGCTCTGATTCACCATTTTAAGCTCTATTCAGAAGGATATCACGTACCAGAAGGTGAGGCTTACGCAGTTGTTGAGGCACCAAAAGGTGAGTTTGGAGTGTATATAGTTTCAGATGGTACCAATAGACCTTATAGGTGCCGAATAAGAGCACCTGGCTTTGCGCATTTACAAGCCTTAGACTTTATGGCAAAAGGACACATGCTTGCTGACGTTGCAGCAATTATTGGCTCACTCGATATAGTTTTTGGTGAGATTGATAGGTAATCATTGGTACCCGTTCAGGCAATGGCGTCATGCAAGTAGCTGACACATAACTGTACGAACATTTGTTTGCAAAGGCAGTATGTTAAGTGTTATAGCCGATTTTGCCTCAAACACAAAGGCAGTGCCTTGACTACTTGGATCCAGAAAAATTGATTGTGTACTATATAACATTTTTGATCAAAAGCGTAACCGTTCACTGTTAGACTGCATTCTGTGATTTTTAGCAAAACATGATCTTTCATTTGAGCTTCCTTCAATTTAAAATAAATACAGAAAATTGCTGCCTATAGCTAAACTGACTTAGATTTACCAACAATCGTCATCCCGCTACTTGTTAGCGGCTAAGAGATACCGCGGCGGCATAGCTATCTTCAAAAATATGGTTGAATAATTGTGTGTATAATTATTAATATTTTTAAACACTTTGGCTATGGCTTTATCTAAGTTTCTCGACCCTAAGCTGGATTTAACCTTCAAAAAAATATGTAGGGTCAAGAACTGGTGCGCCTACTTTAGGGTTTGGTGGCTGATCCATTGTTTTCACAATAGGCCTCAATCCAAATTCCCATGTTAACGTTTCCAGCTCCCGCCTCGTCAAACGCAGCATCCGCACTACGCTTTCCTAGCAGATTCTTTACCAAAGTTTATAACATATTGTGCTGGTGATGCTTTCGGTTTGTAATACCTTATTCTGTAGTCTGAATATAGACCCAGCGTTTTGTATATCCATTCGCTACTCCACTTCTTCCAACCAAACCCTCTCTTCACTTTCAGCTAATAAGTGATTTTCTATTTCACCTTCCAAACTTGCCTCCAGCAGCTTTTTTATAAATGGTGTAAATGCTCCATCCCTTCCTGTTAATGGTCTGCCTTCCCTTATTGATGACAGTATATTTGCTTCCAGTTCTTTGTAATCTACCAAACCGGTAGTTCTGTTTACTACTTTCTGACTCATTGTCAAACCTCCATTTTTTTTATATCAATTTATTACTTTTTTTTTGGTTTGACACACTTTTTTGAACCATACGCGTCAAGTTAAGGAAAAGTGTAAGTAAAGTTGATAGAGTGAAGGAAAATAATAAGGTATAAATTCTCTTGGATATATGAATGAGAGAACTTACAATGGACAGAATAGCTTGCTTATCAAAAGACCTCAATGAATTCTTTAATGAAAAAGCAGACGAAATATCAATTGCAGTAGGTTTTATAAAAAGAAAGAGAAAACTTAATGGCTCATCATTCATAAAAGCTATGGTTTTTGGTAACATAGGAGTTGATGATTGCAGCATAGAAACAATGTGCCAATTGCTAAATGAAGACTCGATAGAAATTACAAAACAGGGTTTAGATTTTAGGTTTAGTGAAGAAGCAGTTGAGTTCATGAAAAAAATGTATAACGAAGCTTTGTGTTTATTTAAAAAAAGTCTACAGATTGATTGCAAAATTTTACAGCAATTTGGAAGCGTTAAATTATTGGATAGCAGCTACATTAGCCTGCCCAGTAGCATGGAAGATATGTACAAAGGATATGGCAGTAGCTATAGAGATTGTGAGAATAATACCAAATCAGGAATAAAGCTACAGTTAGTCTTTGATTACCTGAATCAAGCGCTAGATAAGTTAAATTTTATGGAAGGAATAAGGTCGGATCAAGGTTATAGGGATTATCTGAACGGTTTATCAGCCAATGATTTGCTAATATTTGACTTGGGCTACTTTGTGCCTAGTTCTTTTAAACAGATTGATGAAGCAGGTGCATATTTTGTTAGTCGTTATAAGTCTGATACCAATATATATGATATAGAAACAAATCAAAAAATAGAGCTATTGGAGTATTTAGAAGGTCAATTATCTTCAGAAAAAGAAGTATTATTAGGAAAGGAAGTAAAAATTAAGGTAAGAATTATATGTCAAAAGCTAACTGAAGAACAGTCTATGGCTAGAAGAAGAAAGGCTAATAAATTAGCAAAGTCACATGGATATACATCTTCTCAAAAGAATCAAAAGTTATTAGATTGGTCAATATTTATAACTAATGTTCCAGAGAGTAAAATTAATGCTGAACAAATATTGACGGTTTATAGAGTAAGATGGCAAATCGAATTACTATTTAAACTATATAAAAGTCATATCAATCTTGATAAACTAAAAGGAAAGACAAATCCATTTAGAGTATTGTGCGAGCTACACGCAAAATTATGTGCTATTCTCGTATTTCACGAAATGGTTGGCTGTGTAAAACTAAAAAAGAACACGGAGCTCAGTTTAACAAAGGCATTTATTGAATTGAAAAGGCGGGTTAGAGAGCTCTTTTTGATATTAAACAATATTGTCAATAATTTAAAAATTTTTCTAAAAAAGCTTACTATAATCTGGTCAAAGTTTTCTTTGAAAGACAGATATAGGAAGACCAGGGTATCTACTTTAAGCTCTCTACATTCCTTAACTTGACGCGTATGGTTTATTTAACACTCCCCCACTGGACATTAGGTTTGGGACAAAAGGCTGAATAATGGGAGCTGTGTGAGTCGAGAGGGTGCGCCGTGGTACGCATTAAGAAATACTTAGCGGAGCTAAGCGGGGTTCAGAATAAATGGCCTCGAGGTGAACAACTAACTTTAACCCGAAAGGGAAGGAGGACAAGAGCATGTATGTAAAGCGAGAGTTATCTGAAGATGTGTAAGGTAACGGCTTGCAACACCTGATCAATATGGTTAAAGCTAAACTGCTTGAATTCTAATCTTCAGGGGTGGGATTTCACATCCATGGGTATCACATTTAAAACCCCATGTCTACAGTAAGCACAAATTAAACTTTCGTTTGTGTGACATTCTGGCTGTAGAACGATAAGTAGTGAACTTATTTAAGAGAGTTATCTGAAGATGTGTAAGGTAACGGCTTGCAACACCTGATCAATATGGTTAAAGCTAAACTGCTTGAATTCTAATCTTCAGGGGTGGGATTTCACATCCATGGGTATCACATTTAAAACCCCATGTCTACAGTAAGCACAAATTAAACTTTCGTTTGTGTGACATTCTGGCTGTAGAACGATAAGTAGTGAACTTATTTAAGAGCGTCGAACAAGAAAAAAATCTTGTTAAACCGGAAAGAAACTATTTCTTCACTTCCATAGCAATTTTTATATATAATTTATCAAGAAGTACTTCTGCAGTTATAACCGACTGATCAATGGTGCTTAAGTGCCCGTTTAGGAGCGTGGTTTTGGAGGAACGGTTAAACCACTGATGGAGTCTATTATGACTACCTCGATTAGAAGATTGTATAATCTAACCGTCCCAAGCTTAAGTGCTTCTCCATTATAAGTTATAGTAGGATAATTACCATGATAAAGGCAAAAAGTAAACTAGAAATAGTGAATCCTGATACAGCAGGAATTGATATCGGCTCAGCTGTACATTATGTATGTGTACCTGAAGGAAGAGATGAACAACGTGTCAAAAAATTTGGATGCTTTACAGTTGATCTTCATAACTTAGCAGGGTGGTTAAAGAAATGTAAAGTTAGAACAGTAGCTATGGAATCAACAGGAGTATATTGGATTCCTTTGTTTCAAATACTTGAGTCATATGGATTTGAGGTAAAATTGGTAAATGCACGATATATTAAGAACGTGCCTGGTAGAAAATCCGACGTTCAAGACTGTCAATGGTTACAACAATTACACAGCTATGGATTACTCCATGGGTCGTTTAGACCTGATGATCAAATGTGTGTGTTGCGTAATTACGTTAGGCAACGTAGCAACCTGATTGAAAGTGCATCCACACATATTCTACGTATGCAAAAAGCGTTAATTCAAATGAACGTTCAATTACACAAAGTCATAAGTGATATTACTGGAGTGACCGGTATGCAAATTATCAAAGCAATAATTGAAGGTGAAAGGAATCCTGAAAAATTATCAGAATTGAGAGATGTACGGATAAGAAATGATAGATCTACCATGGCAAAAGCGCTAAAAGGCGACTACAGAAAGGAACTCTTATTTGTGTTAAAGCAAGAATTTGAATTGTATAATATTTATCAGGAAAAAATAGCAGAATGCGACAAAAGCATCGAACAATATTACAAAACATTTGAAACAAAATCTGACGAGAATAAGCGATGCAGCAAAATAAAGAATAGGTTTTCAAAAAACAGACCAGACTTTCCTTTACACGAAGAACTGTATAGAGTAACCGGTATTGATTTTACTAAAGTTCCTGGGCTTGATGTGCTAACTATACAAACAATTATCTCAGAAGTTGGTTTGAACCACGATAAATGGCCATCAGAGAAGCACTTTACTTCTTGGTTGGGGCTAAGTCCTGCTAATAAAGTTACAGGGGAAAAAGTATTTGGGACGAGAACTCGCAAAGTTATTGCTCGTGCTGCAAATGCTTTTAGGATGGCTGCCCAGTGTGTGTCAAGAAGCAACAGTGGGATTGGTGCATATTGCAGAAGGTTAAAAAAACGACTAGGAGCACCGAAAGCGATTACCGCTACGGCTAGGAAATTGGCGTGCATTTTTTATAGTATGCTAAAGTATGGACAGGAATATGTAGAGAAGGGCATTGATTACTATGAAAAGTTATATAAGGAAAAAATAGTGAAGACTCTAAGCAAGAAAGCTAGTGAATTTGGTTATGTCTTGATTAAAAAAGAGCTACTAGCAGAAAGAGTTTCTTAGAAGATTAGCCTCTCACACCCAAAATAGGTATTTTTGAAGTTTTTTATAGCTACTAAATTCATGAATTCATTTGCCGGGGTTTTTAGGCGCTTTATGATGGGGATATAAAAAGATGTACAAAAGGACGTCTAAGGTGCGTAGTAGCATTCTAGGATCATCTATGAAGGTAGTTTTTTGCCAACTCTTGAAATTCAGCTAAATTTACCACTTTAATAGACCTCAGCATAAAAGAGTTGAATATTTCTTCAGAATTGTGTATAATTATTAATGCTTTTTAGGTATTCTTGCTATGGCTCTTTCTAAGTTTCTCAATCCAAAATTAGACTTAACCTTCAAAAAGGTCTTTGGTACCGAAAGAAATAAAAACATTCTTATTCACTTCCTCAATGATATCTTAGGATTTACCGGGATAGATACTATACAAGAAGTTGAGTTTCTTAGCACCTATATGGATCCTGAAGTCGCCTCTGATAAACAAAGCATTGTTGACGTCCTTTGCAAGGATTCTAGTGGGTTCAGATACGTGATTGAGATGCAGCTCGCTCGTGATAGAGGCTTTGAGAAACGCGTCAGCTATATGCTGCTAAAGCTTATTCAAGGCAGGTTGGAAAAGGTGGCGAGTACATCGATTTAAAAACAGTATTCTTTATTGCTATTTCCGATAATACGCTATTTCCTGAGGAGGTTGAGTATATTTCCACTCATAATATACGAGATATAAAAACCAACGGACATTACTTAAAAGATTTTCAGTTTGTCTTTATTGAGTTGCCTAAATTCGCAAAAAACAAAGTAGAGCAGCTAGAAAGTACAATAGAGCGCTGGTGCTTTTTTTTCAAGTATGCAGAAGATACTACAGATGAAGACCTAAAAGATATTGCAGAAAAATCGCCAATAATAAAGCTAGCATACGATGAGTTAGACAAGTTTCGCTGGAATGAGAAAGATCTGATAGCGTACGAAGAAAGGATAATGGATCTGCGGAAAGAAGAAGGCATCCTCGCTCAAAAACTTGATGATGCTAGAGAAGAAGGTAGAGAAGAAGGCATCCAAATCGGGCATGAAAAGGGCAGGGAGAAAGGGAAAGAGGAAGGCAGAAAAGAAGAAAAAATTGAAGTCGCAAAAAACCTACTTAAGGCTGGTGTTTCCATTGATATCACCTCCCAAATAACCGGCCTTCCTCAATATGCTCTTTTATGAAAAAATATTTTACTCTTTTTGACTGGCCAGGGCTTTTTTTAAAATGTCTCTTTCTCTTGTTACTTTTGCTAACTCTTTCTGTAAATCAAATCTCTCTTTGTCATAAGGTGCTACATCTGGAAATGCATTTGCCGCTGACTTTTTTTCGTTGTGTTTCTTTATCCATTTTCCTAATAAACCACCCTTTATTCCTAAATCCTTTGCTATTTTTGTAATTGTTTGACCTGCCTTTCTTTGTTCATTTGCCAGCTTAACAGCTTCCAATTTGAATTCTGCCGTATATTCTCTTGCCATTTCTAATCCTCCAAAATTTTATTTTACCCGAAAAAACTCCTTTCTTTCTCTCCACTTTTTCTGGGTAAGGTCAAGAAGCCTATTGTCTAATTATGTACCTAAATTTTATTACGGCACTTTCACTACTATAGCTCTTTTTACAATAATCCGAACAGATCATAATATGCTACTGCTCTACCATAGCCATAAGCACATATCTTATCCTATTCGGACTATTGCGAGAAGTGCTATACTTTAACGAGTGAGCTACCTTTCTATAAAAGACCTATCGACTGTTGCAATTATAGGCGTAAACAAGAATGATAAAAGAGTACGAGATTGAGTAACTATGTACACTTCTGCTGGCATACCAGGGTATAGGTATACGTTTTTAAACTGAGCAAGCTCTGGTTTTGGTATCACTACACGTACTGAATAATAACGCCCTAGCCTTGGATCATCAAGGGCATCGGGAGAAATATTGCTTACTATACCATTAATTAAACTTAAACGACGTGCACTGTAAGCACTTAAACGAACTTTAACCTTTAGCCCTTCTAGCCCATCAATAGAGACTATGTTGCTATCTTTCTTTTGTGCTGACAGTATCTCTTCTATGTTTCTGGTCTGAATTTTAGCATCTATTATTAGGTCATCATCCGATGGCACTACGCTCATGATCGGAACTCCAGATTGTATAACACCACCTTCAGTATGGTATCTTATATCTGTGACTATCCCATCTTGAGGCGATTTAATTATTGTACGTGCTAATGAATCTTCAGCAACCATCAGTCTCTCTTTCAAGTCTGCAATAGACGTACTAACTTCCTTAAGTTCAGCGTTTGCTCTTTCTTGAGAATCATTTCTCACGTTTATAATTTCTAATTCGTTCTCTCCAATTTTTTGCTGCACTTGAGATATTGCAGAACGGTAATGTCCAACTCTGCCTTCAATTTCAGCAAACTGCTTTTCTAAAGCTAAAATGTGTGGTTTGCTTATATGGCCACTATCAAGTAATTGTCTTTTTGTTTCCAACTCCTCAGTTATCAAGTCATATTGCTTATGAGCTGCATTTAGTTGAAAGTTTAGCCCCGCTAATTCATCATTTAACTGCTTTATACGTTGTTGCAGTATGTCTGTTTTTCCCAATATGCTCTTTCTCTGAGAGTTGAACAACTTTACTTGATTCTTTATCGCTTTATTTACAAGTTCATCGTGAGATAATTTTTTAACCTCATCAGGAAACTCGAGCGTGTCCAAATCTACTCTGATTGCAAGAAGCCTTGCTTCTGTTGCTAAAAATGATAAGAGCTTCTCTTTGATGATACTTAAATTCGCCTTCTCGTTAACATCACTCAACAAAACTAGAGGCTCATCTTTTTTAACTGCTTGACCCTCTTTTACTAAAATTTTGCTTATTATTCCTCCGCCCAAGTGTTGAACTATTTTTCTATTTGAAGATACAATAACTTCTCCACTTGCATGCACCGCACCGTCAATTGGAGCTATAGCCGACCAAATACCACCTATCCCAAAAAAGATGAGTATTACTACCAGACCAAAAAATAGTGGTCCCCATGTTACTTTCAGGACTTCATTTACGTTATTACTTTCGCGTTTTAAAATAAAATTTATCACTGCATCAATCAATGCAAACGTCTTATCCAAAAATTTTGGGTACTTCTTCTTTTTATTTTTTGCTCCTTGCATATTTATATTATCACCATGGCCAATCAAGCCTGTCAAAGAAAATCCAGCGCTAAGCTTTTTTAACTTACTTATCATAATACTACTGTGAATTTGTGTTAACTCAAGATAACACACAAAAACAAAGAATCTATAATTTAAGCATTCCATTTAGACTGTAGAGCACCAGAATAAACTATTTAGTAACAATTCCTGCATCAACTATGTTTTTAAAATTTTTTGACGTTTAACTTTATTATAACTTTTTCTTTATTTTGTGAATATCTGAGTTACTTATATTATGTAAGAAATCTATTGCCAACTAGTCAATATTCTGTTAGGAATTAAGATAATATAAAGTTATTATGCTTAAATTGGAAAGCAGAAAGTTCCTGATTACTGGCGCATCAGGCGGAATAGGGCAAGCAATTGTAAAAATTATGCACAAAGCCGGAGCAACTTTATGTATTTCTGGCACAAAAAAAGAAGTGCTCGAAGAAGTTGCTAAACAATATGAAAAAAACATGCATGTACTCCCTTGTGATTTATCAAATGCTGAGGAAGTAAATCAACTAATAAATAGAGCAAGTGAGCTGATGGAAGGCTTTGACGGGCTCGTATGCAATGCGGGTATTACGCGAGACAGTTTATTATTGAGAATGACAGATGAAGCATGGCAAAAAGTAATTGATATTAACTTGAGCTCTACATTTAAGCTGAGTAGAGAAGCATGCAGAAAACTAATTAAGAATAATTGGGGAAGAATTATAAATATTTCCTCAATAATAGGGCTGACAGGAAACGCCGGGCAAGCAAATTATGCGGCGTCTAAAGCTGGAATAATAGCTATGAGCAAATCCATAGCAAAAGAAGTTGCAAGTCGTAATATAACAGTAAATTGTATTGCTCCTGGGTTTATAGATACTAAAATGACTGAAGTTTTAAATGAAGGACAAAAGGGAAAAATATTAGATAATATTCCAATGAAAAGAATGGGAACAGGGGAAGAAATAGCAGCAGGGGTCTTGTTTTTAGCAAGTGATGAAGCAAAATATATAACAGGGCATGTGCTCAATATTAATGGTGGGTTATTTATGTAGCAACACTTATGTATGGACAAATTATAATTTTTACTTTAAAATAAAAAATGTGTAGGTGTAGGTTTAGGTTAATTTATTACTTAGAGGCAAAAAAATGAGCTCTATAATGGAATTTTTTAGTGTTTTTTGCGTAGTATTGCTTTTCTCTTTCTCAGGTTATGCAGCTGACCCTGATATGGATGACACAACTAAAGTAATATGCAATATTATTGGTTATGTTTGGGGGATAGGCGGTCCACTTATGACGGTAGTAATAATTGGTGCAGCTTTGCTTGCAATATTTGGCAGGATGCCGTGGCCAGCCCTCTTTGCTCTTGGCATGTTCTGTGGTGTATTTTTTGGCGCTAAAACTATCATAACGAAAATTATGCCCAACGTAAGCGATGAAGCAAAAACTATGTTGGAAAAGTGTGGACAAAAATAATCCAAAAAGTGCAGAAATGCTTTTTTGTTATCCATTAAACCGCTTCATATCTTCAACTTGCAACAAATAAGGGCTATCTTTTGGTAAAGTTTTAACAGCTAGCTCAGCATATTTTGTAAATTGCTTTAAATCACCTTCAATACAAGCCTTTTTTGTCAAGGCAAAATAATGCATTGCCGTATCAGCTTCACATTTATATGCAATGCTTAAATACTTCCAGACAAAAGCGTTATCTGGTTCTACATTCAAAATCTGCTCCAGGTAAAAAATCGCCTTTTTTGCATCACCGTGTAATAATAAAGTATGAGATAATGCAAGTTTCACTAAATAACTGTTTTTCTCAGATAAATACCTAAGCGATTCCTCATACATTTTTATTGCTTCACTTAAATTTCCGGCCTTGTATAGCATTTCTGCTTTTAATTCATATAGGTATGGGTCATTGCGTGACTCTTGAATCAATGAATTAACTTTAGCAATAGCCTCTTCTATCTTTCCTTGCCTATAGCAAACTATAGCATTTACATACTCAGAATTATTTTCATATTTATTAGATAACACATGAATAGGAGCAAAGAAAGAGTCTAGCTTGGCAACCACACGCTCAAACTTTAGTAACTTATCCGCAAAAATTGGTTTTACGTTGTTTTTAACCTTATAATTTTGTACAGCAAATATACGTTTCTCACTAAGTGGGTGAGTGCGGAAATATTCCTCGGTGTTCTCATGCTCAATACTTTTAAAATAATCAAAAATCTCTTTCATACCTGAATTATCATAGCCAGATTCATCAAGATACCTTAAAGCATAGCTATCTGCTACACTTTCTTGCTCTTGAGAAAAGTTAAAAAATAGCCTTGAACTAAACGCTACACCACTAAGCAAAATTGCACCAGCAACCTGAGGGTTAATGATAATACTAGAAACTAATCCTACCATATAACTAATCATTGCTATCGATTGAAAATAACCCATAGCACTACTCATTTGCAATATATGACCAGCAGATATGTGAGCAATCTCATGTGCTAATATACCAAGCAGGACATAAGGTTTAGCCGAATATTGTAAAAGTCCTAAATGAATGAAAATACTGTTATTGTTAATTACAAAAGCATTAATCGAATTGTCATTAATTATAAAAACTTTTATTTGCTCATGATCAATATCCGCAGCAGAAAATAAAGGTTGCGCTAGCTCTTTCACTATTGCTTCCACTTCACTATCTCTAATAATGTTAATAGAGTAAGCATTATTACAATATGCAAAAAAGAACAATAAGGTCAAAAACTTAGCAACTCTAAACATGAAAATTCTGTGCTTGTATAATTTATAGAAATTCTATATTTTAACACTTAAATTATACAAATTTATAAACGCTAGTTTAAATTTTTAACGTAACTGATAAGTTTGTCGATGGTAGTTAACTTAATTTTATGTTGTTCAGCAAATTTAAGTAACTGAGGTAAGCGCATCATAGAGCCATCATCATTCACTAATTCACAAATAACTGCTGAATGATCAAACCCTACTAACTTCGCCATTTCAACACTCGCTTCAGTATGACCAGCACGTTGTGCCACCCCACCTTTATGTGCAATTACAGGAAAAACATGACCTGGAGTTATGATGTCATCCTGAGTACCATCCTTGTTGATAGCAGCATGTATAGTTTTCGTTCTATCCTCTGCTGAAACACCGGTTGTAATGCCATAACGTGCATCAATTGATGTAGTAAATGCGGTATGATTTTCACCAATATTTTTCTTCTCCATGAAATTAAGGCCCAACCTTTTCATGTGAAATTTAGTCATTGCTAAGCAAACAACCCCTGTACCGTACCTAACCATAAAAGCCATATGTTCCGGCTTTATTTTCTCAGCTAAGACAATCAAATCGCCTTCATTTTCTCTATTTTCATCATCAACTAAAATGAATAATTTACCGGAACGAGCATCCTCTAATACATCTTCCACAGAAGAAATACCTGGTAGACTCATTGAAGCATAAGTGGCCTGTACCATAATAATTTACTTAAATTCAATCTTAACTATTTTATACAATTTCTCTCCATTTGGCACTGTCACTTCCACATATTCACCGACTTTTTTGCCGATTAAGGCACTCCCAAGTGGTGAACTAGTAGATATTAACTGCTTTGAAACATCAGCTTCATATTCGCCTACAACCTTATAAACATATTCCACTTCACCGTTATTATCACTTAACATGCTTAATGTCACAGTTGCACCAAACATTACTGAATCACCAGACAAATTTTTTACTTCTATTACTTCCGCATGTGAGAGCTTACTTTCTATCTCCATTATACGGCCTTCAATAAAACCTAACCTTTCCCGTGCTGCATGATACTCTGCGTTTTCAGACAAATCACCTTGATCACGAGCATCAGAAATAGCCTGTATCACAGAAGGTTTTTCTTCCTTTAATTTTTCAAGTTCGGCTTGCATATTCTCAAAACCTTCCCTCGTCATAGGAAATTTATTAATAATGGATGAAGCCATAATCACCACCTAAACGCAATTAAATTGAGTAACGAAATTACTCACAATGTTAAAAATATCACCTTTTATATCATCACTCATGTCATTTGACAACTTTTTTAAAACCCCAGGGTGTACAGTATGAAAATAATTAATAAGATCATGTTCAAATTTATTAATGTAACTTATTTGTATTTTACTTAACTGATTATATAGGTTAGAAAAAATATACATCAGCACTACTTGCTCTTCTATTGACATAGGTAAATGTTGTTTTTGCTTTAATAACTCGACAAGATATTTACCCTTATTCAAGGATAATTGAACACTAGCATCAAGATCAGAACCAAATTTTGCAAAATCTTCTAATTCTCTATACTGAGCTAAGCTTAGCTTTATAGAACCAGCAACTTTCTTCACAGACTTTAGTTGTGCAGCAGAACCAACCCGTGAAACTGACAAACCTATATTTACTGCAGGTCGAAATCCTTTATAAAATAATTCAGACTCAAGAAAGATCTGCCCATCGGTAATTGAAATAACATTTGTTGGCACATATGCAGATACATCACCAGCTTGAGTTTCGACAATTGGCAAAGCAGTTAAAGAACCCTGCCCTTTTTTATCAGACATTTTAGCAGCTCTTTCAAGCAAGCGAGAATGTACATAGAATATATCTCCAGGGTAAGCTTCACGACCAGGAGGACGTCTGAGCAATAAAGACATCTGCCTATATGCCACAGCATGCTTAGATAAATCATCATATATAATCAAACAATGCATTCCATTGTCACGGAAAAATTCCCCAATAGTGCAACCAGCATAAGGTGCTAAAAATTGCATAGGCGCGCAGTCAGATGCACTAGCCACAACTACAGTTGTATACTCTAATGCTCCGCTTTCTTTCAGCTTATTTACCACTTTTGCTACTGTTGAAATTTTTTGCCCAATAGCAACATAAACACAGTAAACTTTTTGATTTTCGTTTACCTCATCGTTAATCTTCTTCTGATTGATAATAGTATCAAGCGCAATAGTAGTTTTACCAATTTGTCTATCACCAATAATTAATTCACGCTGCCCTCTACCTATTGGAATTAGCAAATCTATAATTTTAATTCCTGTTTGCAGTGGCTCATGCACAGACTTACGATCAATAATGCCTGGCGCTTTAGATTCTATATCCATTCTGTTTTTGGCTCTAATTTCCCCACCGTCGTCCATAGGATGGCCCAACGCATTTACAACTCTCCCTAACAATTCATGCCCTACAGGCACCTGCACAACATCACCACTACATTTTACAACGTCCCCTTCTTTCACATCACGGTCATTACCAAGCACAACTATTCCAGCCGTATCATGATCTAAATCGAGAACTATTCCTTCTACACCACTTGCAAAAAATACCTTTTCACCGAATTTTGCTTTTTCCAGCCCATAAACCAATGCGATACCATCTGTTACTGAAATTACTTCACCTATATTTTCCCGCTTTATAGGATTATCAAACGTCTCAACCTTTTCTCTTATTATACTTGCTATCTCAGAAACATTCATACTGTTCTTCATACAAAATTCCTTACTTTTAATATTTCCATTTTACTTAAGTCAACTAACCTATCCAAGTAACTTTTTAGCGAAGCATCGATCAAATTAAAACCATACCTAACTACGAAGCCACCTAGTATAGAAGGGTCAACCACATTGCTTACTTTTATTATTTTACCAAGAAAGCTCAAAGATTCAGTAATTATTTTTATATCAGATTCCTTTAAAGTTTCTGCTGACTTTATAGTAATTTCGAATTCATTTTCATTTTCTCTTGCAAGACTTAAGAATTTTTCTAATATAAGGATCAATAAACTAGAGCGTTTATTTGCAAATATAACCATAATAAATTTTACTAAATTCTCACTCAAGTGCTCATTTATAGAAAGCATCACTTCTTTTTTGTGTGCAAAAGAAATCATAGGATGAGATAGGTACACAAAAACATCACGTTGATCCTTAAAAAAAGCCAACAAAAATTCTACTTCTTTCCTTATAATACCTAACCTGCTTCCTGAGACATGAAATAGCACTCTAGCGTAAGATGAAACTAAATTATTGTATTGGGTCTTTTTCATATTAAATCCAGTAAATCTAAATTAATTCAGCTACAAATCTTTCATTCTTCAATCCAAGCATTTTTTATATAAACAGGTCTTCTCTTTAAGGAAAGAAAATATAAATCATATCTGACTGAATAATCTAAAAAACTAAGGTTTTTACTTAAGAAATACTTAGAAGAATTTATAATAGACTGACATTGAAGATGAGATATCGGTATTTCTTTTCCAAGTAAACTTGCTTTAACTTCTATAAAAATCAGCTCCTTTTTTTTAGATACAATTAAGTCAATTTCACCGAACTTACAACGATAACGGCGTTTTATAACATTATACCATTTCAGTTTTAAATATACTAAAACTAATAACTCGCCAAAGTAACCTACAAAGTAGCGTAACCTACTTACCACAAGAAGAACAATTATGATAACAATTAACTTTGTGTAACTACTTTGCCTCCTTCTTTATTTTTACTATAAACCTTACCTCTTGCTGCAATATCCCTATCAACCAGTTCTATCACTGCCATTGAAGCGCAATCACCCTTTCGAGTGCTAAATTTTATTATTCTAGAATACCCACCTTTACGATCTTGATAACGGCTGGCTAAGACGTTTAATAACTTATCAACTGCTAACTTACTATTATGAAGGCGTGAAAGCAAAAGTCTTCTACCATGTAAAGTATTCTTATTCTTAGCAATTGTAATAAACTTTTCGACATATGGACGAAGTTCCTTAGCTTTTGGTAAAGTAGTTACAATCTGCTCATGGTTAATTAATGAGATAGATAGATTCTTTAACGTCGATAATCTATGTTCAGTACAACGAGATAGTTTACGTTTTTTTATTCCATGTTTCATATATCACCTAATCTTCATCAGTATGTTGTTTAGCCAACTCATCTATATCCTTAGGTGGCCATTTTAGCACATTCATACCCAAAGACAAGCCAAAATTAGTCAAAACTGCCTTAATCTCATTCAAAGACTTCCTGCCAAAATTAGCAGTTCTTAACATTTCACCTTCTGTCTTTTGCACAAGATCACCTATATAAGTGATGTTTTCGTTTTTCAGACAGTTATGAGACCTGACAGATAATTCCATTTCATCTACCTTACGCAATAAGACAGGGTCATAACCCAAATCTTTAGCACCACTAGACGAAGAAACCTGCGATTTTTTATAACTTACATCAGAACTAATAAAGGGCTGAAGTTGCTCCTGTAATATTCTTGCAGCAGAGTCAACAGCTTGACTCGGAGAAATTGTACCATCAGTTTCAATTGACAATATCAGCTTATCCTTATCAGTCACTTGGCCAACACGACTGTTCTCTACCCTGTACGAAACCCTGTTGACAGGGCTATACAAAGCATTAACTGGAATAAAACCAATTAAATCCTGTTCACTCATAAGCTTCAAAAGTTCGTTTTCTTTATACTTAATTACAGGAAGATAACCTTTTCCGCTAGCCACATATATGGTCATGTTAAGCTCTACATTTTGCCCCAGCGTACATATTAATAAATCCTTATTAACAATAGAGCATTGATCATCAGTTTCTATCATCCCAGCTAATACCTGGCAAGGCCCTTTAGCGTTTAAATTTAAGCATTTATTAGAAGCACCATTTAATTTACACCTCAACATGCCCATATTTAACACTATATCAGTTACATCTTCTCTCACCCCTTGAATTGAAGTAAACTCATGAGTTACACCTTCAATTTTTATTCCATAAACAGCACTACCTTTAAGAGAAGATAACATTACACGTCTTAATGCATTACCTAATGTTAAAGCAAAACCACTTTCCAACGGTTCTAGCACTATATCACTTTTTTCACTTGAATCATCTGATATTACCTTAACTGAACTAGGTTTAATCAATTTATCTAAATTGCTACAGAGAGACACATCATTATTATAATACATAAAACAACCTTTTCAAATATCCTATACTCTTCTTTTTTTTCTTAACCTGCACCCATTATGAGGAATTGCGGTTTTATCTGCAATTGAAGTCACAGTCAACCCACAGCTCTGAAGTGCTTTAACCGCAGCTTCAGTACCAAAGCCAGGACCACGAATTATTACAGAGACAACCTTCATACCAAATCTCTCTATTGCATTCTTCGCAGCAGCCTCCGCAGCCTTACCTGCAGCATAAGGTGTGGATTTTCTCGAACCTGAAAAACCACATGCACCCACAGAAGTTTGACATAGCGTATTACCATGAACATCAGTTACATTTACAAAAGTATTATTAAAAGTTGCACGAATATGGACAACACCAGTAATAAACTCCTTCTTACTCTTACTAACCGTTTTGACTTTTTTCATTAAAACTCACAATAATAATAAATTTTATTTTTTCCCAGCAATAGGCAACCGAGATCTACCTTTACGAGTCTTAGCATTAGTATGAGTCCTTTGCCCTCTCACAGGTAAACCTTTTCTATGTCTCACCCCTCTATAGCATCCCATTTCCACTAAAGATTTTATGTTCATAGCCACTTCTTTTCTGAGCTCACCTTCTATAACATAATTTTGTCTAATGAAACCGCTGATCTTTTCTATATCTTCATCTCGTAATTCTGAAACACGTTTGCGCTTATCAACTTCGCAAGCGTGACAAATTACATTCGCAGTAGCAATACCTATACCATATATATAAGTTAATGCAAAAGGAACACATTTCCTCACTGGAATATTTATGCCTGCAATACGTGCCACTGGTACCTCGATACTTTATTAATAACAACTCTTAATTTATACCATAAAACAACTCAGAGTCAAACCAAATTACAAGAAATTTTACTTTCAATCTCTTGCGTTACCTCATCAACACTCAAATTAGCGTCAATTGTTAATAATTTGCCTTTATAATACTCGCGTAAACCTTTCATTTGAAGGTGATATTCACTTATTCTCTTATTAATTGCAGACATATCAGCATCATCAATTCTTTTCTCTAACCTCGTACTTTTACATTTAGCACAAGTAGTACTCTTAAAAGAAGATACACTATATATGCTTTTACAGTCCAAACACGCGAGACGATTTTTTAACCTATCGATTGCAATATTATCGTCAAGCTGCAGCTCAACTACAATGTCAACATCCCTATTATATTTTTCTTGCAAAACTTGAGTCAAAAAATGAGCCTGGTTTAAATTTCTCGGAAAACCATCTAATAAGCAATTATCATCCACTAATGCAAGCTGGTCACGTAATAATCCACATATAATTTCATCTTGAATTAAATTACCAGATTCCACGGTACCCTTTATTTTTTTACCTAACTCACTACTGCTAGATATAATATTCCTTAATAAATCCCCTACTGAAATTAATTTTAAATTATATTTTGCTATTAACAAGCTTGACTGAGTACCTTTACCAGAACCTGGAGGACCAAAAATCGTAATGATCATCTTACTTTCCTCGTTTTAGACTCATATTTCTTTATCCAGTTGTCGTACCTATTTGAAAAAATATAAGATTGTATTTGCATAATAGTATCAGTAATAACGTTCACTATAATCAGTAAGCTCGTCCCACCAAAAATAAATGGTATATCATAATAATATCTCATAACTTCAGGTACAGTACATATGACTACCAAATACGCAGAGCCAATGAATGTCAACTTAAAAACTATATCTTGAAGGTAATCAGAAGTATGTTTCCCAGGCCTTCTACCAGGTATAAAACCACCATTTTTTTTAAGAAAATCTGCGTTTTCCTCTGGATTAAATATAAAATTGGTATAGAAAAAATTAAAAAATACTATCAGCACCAAATAGGCTACAATATATACTACTTTATTTGCCATAAAGTAATTCAAAATAAAATCAGAAAAAGCGTGCCCCTTATAGAAATTTGCAATTGAAATAGGTGTCAATAAAATTGCATTAGCAAAAATGGTTGGTACTACACCAGATAAATTAATCTTCAATGGAATATAAGTAAAATCGTCATTATGTAATCTTTTAAATTGCTTTTTAGGATGTTGAACAATAACCTTTCTATAAGAAGACTCTACAAAAATGACTAAGAGTAGCAGCAAAAAAAACAATACCAAAACAAAAAGGATAATAAATAACGATACGCTACCGTTTTTATTTAACGTTAACAAAGATGACAAAGCGCTGTGTAACTCTGATATTATACCCGTGAAAATGATTAATGAGATACCATTGCCTATACCGCTAGCGCTGATTCGTTCACCAAGCCATATTAAAAGCATAGTTCCACCTAAAAGGCTGAAAACACCTATTGTACGAAACATAACACCAGGTTCGATTACAACCAATACCCCTTCCCTATTCATCCCTTCCAATCCAACCAAAATTGGAATTGATTGAAATACACAAATTACTATGGTCAGATAGCGTATATAAGAATTCATCTTTCTACGGCCTGACTCTCCATCATTCTTAACTTCCTTCATTCCTTTAATCGCAGAAGAAAGTAACTGAATAATGATAGAAGCCATTATATATGGCATAACGTTCAATGCTAGAATTGTCATTCTAGCCAATGCACCACCAGAAAATAAATTAAATACTCCAAAAACGCCTGAGCCATCTTTGGGAAATATATCATTAATTACATCAAGATTAATTCCAGGAATAGGCACATAAGTACCCAAGCGATAGCAAATTAAAGCTATTAGCGTAAAAAATATACGCTTTAATAAATCGCCTTTATATAACAACGTAGGATCCAAGCTATTAAATGCTGATTTATTGCCCATGACTTACGATAGTATTTCCACACTACCACCAACTGAAGCTACAGATTTTTTTGCAGCTTCTGACGCAAAATCAACATGAAACACAAATTTTTCGCTCAACTTACCTTTATTAAGAAGTTTAATTTTATCCTTAATAGACTTTATAAAACCTAATTTATACAGCCTCTCCTTATCTATAACAGAGTCTTTCACTATTTTTTTAGCTTCCATTAAGCGCTGTATATCGCCAACATTAATTATAGAGTATATGCTCCTACGTATAGGCTTAAAACCTCTTTTAGGCAAACGAGTATATATAGACTGTTGTCCACCCTCAAAACCATTTATAGAAACTCCACTTCTAGCCTTCTGCCCTTTATGCCCTCTACCGGATGTTTTACCTTTACCACAACCGATACCTCTACCCAGCAACTTAGGCTTCTTTTTCTTAGATAATTTAGTAAATATAGAGTTTAATTTTACAGCATTATTCATACTTTACCTGTTTCCAACTATCTCGCTAATCTTTTTGCCTCTTTTGCTTGCTACCTGACGAGGAGATAACATACTATCAAAAGCCTTAAACACCGCACATATAACGTTATGAGGATTATTTGATCTAGTGGATTTAGCTACCACATCCTTTATACCTAACACCTCAAAAACTGATCTAATCGCTCCACCAGCAATAATACCTGTTCCGGCTCTTGCGGTTCTTAAAACTATCTCACCAGAACAAAATTTAGCTTTAATATCATGATGCAAAGTTCTACCTTCACGCAAGTACACTCTAATCATTGATTTCTTTGCAGCATTTACAGCTTTGACTCTTGCTTCAGCAACTTCTGCGTGCTTACCTATTCCACACCCTACCCTACCCTTCTCATCGCCAACAACAACCAAAATTGAAAATGAAAATCTTCTACCACCTTTGGTAACCGTTGTCACTCTTCGTACCGAAACTAAAAGCTCTGATAAATCATTATTATTTTGTAAATTCTTTATAGCCATATTCAAAACCTTCTAAAATTCAAATCCAGAACTTCTTAAAGCCTCAGCAAATTGAGAAACTAATCCTGTGTATTTATACGCTCCACGATCAAACGTAAGCTGCTGCTCTAATTTCATGCCAGACAGACGCTCAACCATTAAAGAAGAAACCTGTTTTATAGTTTCAGCGTTGACTTTCCCTTTACATACATCCTTAATTTTAGCATCCAAAGTAGAAGCTGAAGTGAGAGTTATTCCTTTTACATCATTAATTAACTGGACATAAAAATGCCTATTAGATTTAAATATGGATATACGTAAACGTTCAGCGCTCTTGTCAAGCTTCGCTCTATTACGTAACTTCCTTTTTTCAGAATTACTTAAAAAATTATACGATCTTTTCATTTTTATTACTTCTTTTTACTTACAACCTTACGCAGCATAAATTTGCCTTTTATTACAACACCCTTACCTTTATAAGGATCATATTTTCTAATTTTGCATATATCAGACGCCACCATATAGACCTTCTGCTTATCCATACCACTAACTACTAAGTGAGTTGGCTTTATGCACTTAATCTCAACATCTTTAGGCACTTTATATTTAACATTATGGCTATAACCAAGATATAAAGTCAAATACTTACCATCACACTCTGCCTTATATCCCACACCGTTAATCTCAAGATTAACAGAAAAACCATCAACCATGCCGTTAATGATATTATTAATATTACTCCTATAAGTGCCCCACATAGGCTTTATTTTATCATAATTATCTTTATCTTGATCAACAGAAAGCAATAGCTGATTATCAATAATCTGACACACAACATCCCTGATCAAGCTAACTTCCTTTTCAGCCTTAGCACTCTTTATTAACATACTACCATTATTATATTCAACTGAAACACCAGCAGGAATATTGATAGGAGCAGCACCTATACGAGACATGAATTTCTCCTATTATTTAAAACACACGACACAAAACTTCTCCACCAACCTTTAACTTATGTGCATTATAATCAGTCATCACTCCTTTGGGTGTCGATATAATAAAAATACCAAGACCATTATATGCTTTAGAAATGTCCTTATACTTAGAATAACGACGACAACCAGGCTTTGACACCCTAACTATGTCACTAATTACAGGTAACTTCTCATAATACTTCAATTTTACAATGAAAGAAGGTAAATTACCTACAACTTGCTTTTCATAATCAAGGATATACCCTTCCTCTTTTAAAATCTCCAATATAGAAGAATTCATCTTAGAAAATAGTACCCTTGTTGCCCTATGCATTGCCAATTGAGCATTACGTATCCTTGTTAAAAAATCACCAATACTATCAGATAACGCCACAATATACTCCTTATATTATATTTACCAACTAGACTTTGTAACTCCTGGAACTTGCCCAAAAGAACATAAATCACGCAAAACAATTCTACATAAACCAAATTTTCTATATACTCCTCTTGGTCTCCCAGTTAAAGCACACCTATTTCTAATTTTGGTTTTAGAAGAATTTCTAGGCAATTTTTTAATTAATTTATTTTGAGCTGTAAACCTTTCTACAATAGACAAATTCTTATTATTTATTATAGATTTCAATTTTTCTCTTTTTTCTTTATATTGATCGCACAACTTTATTCTGCGAAGATTTCTTTCTATCATAGATTTTTTTGCCATATATTTCTCCTCTCAATTAATCAAAAAAAGGAAATTTAAGAGCCAGTAATAATTCCTTTGCTTCCTTATCACTAACTGCACTTGTTATAATATTAATATCCATACCTCTAATTTTACTTATTTTATCATAGTCTATTTCTAAAAACGAGATATGTTCCTTTATACCAAAGGAAAAATTACCATTACCGTCAAATTGCTTCACACTAAATCCTCTAAAATCTTTTTCCCTTGGCAAAGCAATATATATCAATCTTTCTAAAAACTCATACATTTTATCTCTACGCAAAGTTACTTTGCAACCTACTGTAGCACCTTTTCTGATCTTGAAGCCAGAAATAGATTTTTTTGCAAAAGTTGATAAAGGCTTCTGCCCAGCAATCAAATATAGGCTATCAAGTGGTTCATTTATTGCTTTACTATCTGTAGCAGCATCTCCAACGCCCATATTGATACACACCTTGACAAGTTTAGGCACTTGCATTATATTGCCGTAATTAAACTTATCCTTCAAGGACTTTACTATGCTATCTTTATACAATTCTTTAAACATATCAACCTAATCTATCACTTCTCCAGAAACTTTTGCAAAACGCACTTTTCTACCGTCTATAACCTTAAACCCCACTCTAGTTGGAGTTTTATATTTAGGGTCCAATGTTGCAACGTTGGATATATCAATAGCTAACTCTTTATTTAATATACCACCACTACTACCAGCTTTTGGTTTAGTATGTCTCTTATGCACATTCACTCCAGAAACAATTACTTTCTTTTTAGCATCACGTGCTATAACTTTGATTACCTTACCAATTTTTCCCTTATCTTTACCAGTTAAAACTATAACGTCGTCACCACTTTTTATTTTAGCACTCATTATAAAACCTCAACAGCTAATGACATTATCTTCATAAAAGAACCAGATGATAACTTTTTTACCGGACCAAACACCCGAGTGCCAAGTGGTTCACCTTGATCGTTAATCAAAACTACAGCATTGCTAGAAAAACGAATTACAGAACCATCAGATTTTCTAATAGGGCTTTTCACCCTCACCACAACTGCTCTATATACTTTTCCCTTCTCAACTTTCCCTCTTGGAGTAATAGATTTAGTAGATACAATAACTGTGTCACCTATAGATGCAGACTTTCTACCACCCAATAAACCAATACAAAGCACTGCACGCGCGCCAGAATTATCAGCTACTTCCAACAATGTATTTTTTTGAATCATATAAATATCCTATTCAATGTGAGCTATTAACAATAACCCATTTTTTAGTAGTAGAAATAGGCTTGTGTTCTTGTATTAAAACCTTGTCCCCTTCTTTACAACTATTATTCTCATCATGTGCTGTATACTTCTTGTATTTTTTTATAACCTTTTTATACAGCTCATCCTTATACACTTGTAATACCGAAACCTTTACAGTCTTATCACACTTAGCCTTAGTTACAGTACCACAAAAAACCTTTTTAGGCATTCTTTTCCTCTCTTCTTCTTTTATTTAATGTAGTTAAAATACGAGCTATGCTCTTTCTTATTAAGCTAAAACGCGAAATATTGTTGCACTGGCCCAGCTTCTTTTGAAAAACCAAATTAACAAACTCTTTTCTCAGATTCACAAGAATTTCATGCAATTCTTGCGAGGACCTCGATTCAATGTCAGCTATATCCATTGCAACTCCATTTAATTATGATTAGATACAAATTTACACTTCATAGGAAGCTTAGCAGTTGCCTTTTCAAGCGCCAATCTTGCTAAATGCATGGGAACATCACTGCTAATTTCAAACAACATTCTACCGGGCTTAGCTTTAAATACCCAAAACTCAACACTACCTTTCCCTTTACCCATACGCACATCCGCCGGCTTTTTACTAACAGGGGTATCAGGAAAAATTCTTATCCACACTTTACCAGAGCGTTTTAATGTTCTAGATATTACACGCCTTGCAGTTTCAATATGCTTAGATTGAATCCTACCTGCTTCCATAGCCTTTAGACCATAATCTCCAAAAGATAATGTGCTACCACCTTTCGTGTTACCCTTAATTCGTCCTTTAAATACTTTTTTATATTTACTTTTTTTAGGAATAAACATTTCAATATACCTAATTAGTTACCAATATAAACCCAGACCTTAACTCCTATGATGCCATATATAGTTTTTGCTTCAGCAAAAGCATAATCTATATTAGCACGTAAAGTATGCAAAGGCAAACGGCCTTCTTTATACCACTCAGTACGAGCTATCTCAGCTCCGCCAAGGCGCCCAGAACAACTTACTTTAATACCTCTAGCACCCATCCTCAAACAACTTTGAATAGCTTTTTTCATCGCTCTTCTAAATGAAACCCTTTTTTCTAACTGCTGTGCAATGCTGTTTGATATTAAAACTGCATCTATTTCAGACCTTTTAACCCCTACTACATTCACTTCCACATTATTTTTTACTTTTTCAGCTATCTTTTGCTTTATCTTCTCAATATCCGAGCCTTTCTTACCTATTATCACTCCAGGTCTAGAAGAATGTATTATTACAGATACCAAATCGATCGTACGCTCTATAATTACTTTAGAAACACCAGCATGCTTAAAAGATTCATTTATATAACTGCGAATAGATAAATCTTGATGCAACCCTTGTTTATAACCCTTCTCAGCATACCAAATAGATGACCAAGTATTAATTATTTTTAACCTAAATCCTTTAGGATTAACGTTTCCCATATTTTTGCACTTTCCTTATTAATTTTCTATTTTTATGAATCATATAATTTCCCCCAATTTTACAGTTATATTACTATAACGTTTACTAACTCTATTAGCTCTACCCATAGCTTTTGGACATACCCTACGCAAAGTAAGAGACTTACCTATTAAAATTTCTTTTATATATAAATTATCGATATCCAATCCATAATTTTGAGCATTAGCAATCGCAGAATTTAATACCTTCCTTATAAGACCTGCAGCTTTCTTTTCACAAAATCTTAATTGCACAGTGGCAAAAGAAACTTTTTTATTACGTACTAAACCAGCAACCAAATTCAATTTACGAGGAGTTGATTTTAAAACCCTAGAACCAGCTTTAACTATTACATCTCTGTTTTTCATATCAATTACCTTCTTGTCGCCTTTTTATCACCACTATGCCCAGTAAATTTACGAGTGGGTGAAAACTCACCAAACTTATGACCTATCATATTCTGATCATTAACATTCACAGGAATGTAATCCTTACCATTATAAACAGCAAACTTTAAACCTAAACAATTAGGAAGAATTACAGAAGCCCTGGAATGAACTTTTATAGCCATGTTAACAAACCCCTTGTTTAAAGCATTATTCACCGACTTTAATATAGAAGGATGACAAAAAGGAGGCTTCCATGCAGATCTACTCATAAACTAACCTTTCAATTGTTTTATATACTTATCACTAGATTTATTTCTCCTTCGAGTTTTCTTTCCTTTTGTTGCAACACCCCAAGGAGTAACAGGATGACGACCACCAGAGGTTTTTCCTTCCCCGCCTCCATGAGGATGGTCAACCGGATTCATTGCAACTCCACGTACAGTAGGTCTAATCCCAAGCCACCTACTTCTCCCAGCTTTACCCAACTTTCTATTCTTATGGTCAGGGTTAGATACTACACCAATAGTAGCCTTGCAAGAAGATAAAATCAACCTAATTTGACCAGACCTGAGTCGTAATAAAACATATTGGCCATCACGACCAACGATTTGTGCATAACAACCAGCAGCTCTAGCAATCGCAGCACCATTACCTGGCTTCAGCTCAACATTATGAACGAAAGAACCAACAGGTATATGCTTGAGTAGTAAACAATTCCCTGGCAAAATATCAGCATCATTCCCAGCTGTAACAACATCACCTGGCTTCATACCTTGAGGAGCTAATATATAAGACTTAATATCATCTTCCTTATATGATATTAACGCCAAAAACCCACTTCTATTTGGGTCATACTCTATTTTTTCAACTATACCTTGACCACTTCTATTACGCTTAAAATCTATCACTCTATACTTCTTTTTGTGACCACCACCCCTATGACGAGTTGTAATTCTACCATGATTATTTCTTCCACCACTGGACTTTTTACCGGATGTAAGAGACTTTTCTGGCTCATCTTTTGATAAACCAACTTTACTTACTAACACAGTCCCACGAGAAGACGGAGTAACAGGATTAAAAAATTTCATACCCATACTAAACGCTCATTATATCTAATTTTTGACCATCCATCAAAGAAAAATAAACTTTCTTTTTCTGTTTTTCACAACCAATCACACCCCTAAAACGCCTATATTTAGGCTTAATTCTAACAACATTTATAGAAGAAATTTTAACATCAAATAGAGACTCTATTGCCAACTTTATTTGACGCTTATTTACATTTACAAAAACATACAAAGAATATTTATTAAACTTCTCCCTCAAAAAAGAGGCCTTTTCTGTAATTATAGGAGATTTTATTATATTATTATATTTGATCATAACAATCTACCTTCAAGATGCTTTAAAGTATCCTTTGTCAACATCACGCATTCGTGATTCAATATATCAAAAACATTTAACCCAATAGGTTTGATTAAGTCTACATAGTGCAAGTTTTTAGCCGCACGCAACAAATCATCTCCATAATCACCAACTATCAAAAAGGAAGAAAATTTAAAATTTTTAATACATTTACACATTTCAGACGTTTTCTTCACATCAATATTTAAATTATCCAGAATAATTACTTGATTATTTAAATACTTTAGAGATAAAGCAATTTTTAAACCAAATTTGCGTACCTTCTTATTAAGAGAATAAGTATGACTCCTCACAACAGGGCCGAAAATAATCCCACCACCTCTAAATTGAGGAGATCGCAAGCTCCCTTGTCTTGCCCTACCGGTACGTTTTTGACCATAAGGTTTAGCTGTTGTACCAGAGACATCACTAATACCTTTTGTTTTATGAGTACCAGCTCTTCTCTTCGCTAATTGCCATCTCACTATATCATGCAAAATACTCAATTTTTGCTTAGCAGAAAATATCAAAGGATTGAGCTGAGCAGTACCTACATTATCATTAGATAGATTAACTAAATTACATTCCATAACTAACTTACCAAATTACTAGCATCATCATTTACATCTAACAGTAAACCTACCGGAAAAAGAACATCTTTATGTAAAGATTTTTTAACTGCATCTCTTACAAAAACATAGGAATTTTTAAACCCAGGAACATTATTACCCTTCACAGCAATTATACTATTTTCATGATCAATGGATAATATCTTCATATTTTGTGCAGTTATCCTGCTGTTACCTAAATGACCAGCCATTTTCTTTCCTTTGAATACTCTACCAGGATCCTGACATTGGCCAGTGGAACCTTGTGATCTGTGAGCAATAGAAACACCATGAGATGCCCTAAGCCCACTGAAATTATGCCGCTTCATCACACCAGCAAATCCTTTACCTATAGAATAACCCGTAATATCAAGATATTGACCAACCACAAAATGATTGATTCCCACTTTTTTACCACATTCTATTCCCGACAGGTCATTTAATCTACTTTCGTATAACTTACATTTATTATTTATACCCTTTTTCTTTAAATATTCCAACTGAGGTTTTGCTATATTTTTAAAATCTCCTGTGCCTAAAATGACTGAATTATAGCCACATTTATCTTGTCCTTTTATATCAATAATATAAGTTTTGCTGAGATGCAATAAAGTTACAGCCATGCGACTATTGTCAGAATACATAGCAGTATGACCAATATTCATCATTAGTAAACCAATTCTCCTCAGCGAATTTATTCTCTTCATTTCCTTCTCCTAAACCTTAACTTCCTTGACTTTTAAATCCACTTCTACGCCAGCAGAAAAAGATAAACCTGTAAGCATCTGCATCATAGTAGGAGTAAGATCATGTAAAACAATCAAACGCCTAGAAGTTCTCATTTCAAACTGTTCACGAGATTTTTTATCAACGTGAGGAGATCTATTAACAATAAATTTAGAATCTTTCCTTGGCAACGCAATCGGACCAGATAATTTTGCACTGGACCGCTTTAATTCATCAACAAATTTTCGAACACACTCCTCCAATAAAGAACAATCGAAAGCCTTAATGTTAATATATATATCTTGCTTCATCTTAGTTACTACACTCACTCCAAAATTTCAGAAACAACACCAGAACCAACAGTTCTACCGCCTTCTCTTATCGCAAAACGCAATCCCTTATCCATTGCTATCGGTACTTGCAATTCTACTTCTACACTCACATTATCTCCTGGCATTACCATCTCCTTCCCATCTAGCAATTTTATGCTCCCAGTTACATCCGTTGTCCTTAAATAAAACTGTGGCTGGTAATTCGCAAAAAATGGTGTATGCCTTCCTCCTTCCTCTTTCTTTAATATATAAACCTCCGCCTTAAACTTTCTATGCGGCGTTATCGTCCCCGGTTTTGCCAATACTTGCCCTCTCTCTACTTCTTCTCTTTTTGTTCCTCTTAACAATATTCCTACATTGAGTCCTGCACTTCCCTTATCCAGCAACTTCTTAAACATTTCTACACCTGTGCATATCGTCTTTTGCGTCGCTTTCAGACCTATTATCTCTATCTCTTCTCCCGTCTTTATCTCTCCCTTCTCTATTCTTCCTGTTACCACTGTTCCTCGCCCCGATATCGAAAATACATCTTCGATTGGCAATAAAAATGGTAAATCCACAGGCCTTGGTGGAACCGCTACATATTCATCTAACTTTTCCATCAATTTGTCTATTGATTTCTTTCCATATTCGCTGCTGTCATCCTCCAGCGCCTTGAGCGCTGAACCAACCACCACAGGCACTTCATCCCCTGGAAATCCGTATTTACTCAGTAATTCCCTCACTTCCATTTCTACTAAATCTATCATATCAGCATCAGCAACATCAGCTTTATTTATATACACCACGATATATCCAACACCTACCTGCTTCGCCAGCAATATATGCTCTCTCGTTTGTGGCATTGGCCCATCAACCCCCGACACTACCAATATCGCCGCATCCATCTGTGCTGCACCTACTACCATGTTCTTTACATAGTCAGCGTGTCCAGGACAATCAACGTGTGCATAATGCCTTTTTTCCGTCTGATACTCAACATGCGCTGTTGCTATCGTTATCCCCCTCTTCCTTTCTTCTGGCGCTTTATCTATCTGATCGTACGCTACAAAATTTCCATAATGCTTCGTTATCGCCGCTGTTAACGTCGTCTTCCCATGATCCACATGTCCTATTGTTCCCACATTTACATGCGGCTTTCCAAATGCTTCCACTATTGCTGTCATAATTTAAACTTTTCTACCTAAAATACAAATACATCAATAAATAATATGTTGATTTTATAAAAATACAACAAAAAAAAGAGCGGATAGTGGGAATCGAACCCACGTCACTAGCTTGGAAGGCTAGAGCTCTACCATTGAGCTATACCCGCACAATGGAGGAGGTAGGATTCGAACCTACGTACGCTCACGCGGACAGATTTACAGTCTGTTACCTTTAACCACTCGGTCACTCCTCCGCAAAAATTTGTTAAGAGAATACTATTTTAGCATCTTAACTTAAGCTCTTATTGTATTTAATACTAAACGCCTAAAATTAAAAAATCAAGCAATAAAACCTACCCTGATTAAAATCATGCAGATTTCATTTTATATAACACAATATTGCCAATAAAACGCCTAAACAAATAATGCGAATCATGCGTACCTGGCGCTTCTTCTGGATGATATTGCACAGAAAAGACTAGGTAATCCTTCATCATTATTCCCTCTACACTATTATCAAATAGAGAAATGTGAGTAATTTCAACATTACTTGGAAGAGAAGCTGAATCAACAACAAAACCATGATTTTGGCTAGTGATCTCAACTTTTCCACTAATTACATCATAAACTGGATGGTTACTCCCTCGGTGACCTATATCCATCTTGATGGTCTTTGCCCCCAAAGTAATCGCAAGTAATTGATGGCCCATGCATATGCCAAAAATTGGTATTTTAGATTTTATAATAATGTCTATTTCTGAAACTACACTTTCTCCTATTTCTTGCGGATCACCAGGACCATTTGAAAGCACTATACCATCTGGATTCATACTCAACACTTTTTGAGCAAAACCTGTGCTTGGTCTGATTAATTCAACTGTACAACCAAGTTCTATTAAGCGTGAAACTATACTGATTTTTACGCCAAAATCAACGATTACAATCCTATATTTTGCATTAAGGTCAATAGCTCTATCTGATGTCATTCCAGTGCGTGACACTGGAATCCATATATTTTTTGCTGGATCCGAGTAGTCAGCTACTTGGATGACAAAGTGCTCCGCTAGTCTATTATTTTCAAAACTGTTATTTAAACTAACCTTATTAGTTATTTCTATCCCATTTACAGGTTTGTATTCCTTCAATTTGTCTAATGCATGCGCCTTACTCGATGAGCATATCATTCCATTTTGAGATCCATGTTCTCTCAAATGTCTTGTTAAAGCTCTAGTATCAACTCCTGATATCCCAATCACGTTATTTTTCTCTAACCAATCATTTAAACTGATATATGAAGAAGGGTGGGACATAGAAGAAAGTTCACGCATAACCACACCACTTGCAAAAATTTTCTTTCCTTCATTATCTTTATGGTTTATTCCAATGTTACCAATATGAGGAAAAGTGAACGTTATAATTTGATCGGCAAAAGAAGGATCAGTTATAGTATGCTGATAACCGGTCATACCAGTGGTAAAACAAACCTCGCCTATGCACTTGCCTTTTTTACCTACTGATTTTCCCCAAAAGCACTTGCCATCTTGTAAAATTAAAACTGCGTCCTGCACTTCATTATCTATTTAACTGATTCAAAACAGTATACAAGAATTTCAAATAATACGTAACTCTTTCTAAAATTCCAAATTTAACCACGAAGCAGCAAAAAATAACATGAAAAACTTTTAATACAATCTTTCATATAAAATATATAGTTGACTACCTTCATATTTCGTATTAGATATAGGTAAATCATAAGTAAAGTGGAGGGTAATAATGAACACTGGTACAAATCAATCAAAAAAAATAAATGAGAAGTGGTTAGCTGGAGGAATTGGCGCGCTATTATTTGTAATGATGCTACCAACACAAAGTAAAATTATAAACCTGGCTATTGGATTAACATCTATATTCGTAGGAGGATTATCACTATTCATTATAGCACAAACTGGCTTAATTGCAGCATGTGCAGCTATAACTGCTTTAGCTCTACACGAATATGTTAAAAATCAAGAAATAGGAAAAGAGATAAATGATAAATTCGATAAGGTAGCTGACGATACAATCAATTTTATTGTTAGCAGTGTTGAAAAACTTATTCCAACAAAGCCGCCAGGCATAACAGCCTAAACTGTCTCCGTTCAGGGCATAAGTGTTACAAGTAGCATTATATAAAGCGATTAATGGCATCCTCCTGATAATAGAATAATTGTATCTGTTCAGGGGCATCGCAAATATTGAAGCAAAAGTGGTCAGTGCTTACTATACGAATATTGTGATTTGAATCCACTAGGGAGGATGTCATCCCAGTGCCCAGACACTGGGATCCAGGAATTTTGATTAGAGATTAAATTGGTGAGTATAAAAGTAGCTAATCCTACGTTAAAATACAACGTTTTTAATGGGACTGCGTAAAAGGGCTGGATTCCAGTGTCAAGCACTGGAATGACACCTTTGTGTTTGAGGCAAAACCTGCTATAACATTTCTTCGCAAACAAACGTTCGTACAGTTATGTATCAGCTACTTTCATGGCACCATTTGTTGTAAACTCACATTTCTCTATGATTATCTTTATTTGCCGCTTTCCCGAACGGATGCTCTACAGTTATTTCCTCATTAATAGAGCGAGGTGCACCGGAACCAGGTACAACGATATTCTCGTGCGATTGCATATCCTTCTTTTCCTCACATGGTGTTTGCTTAATGAAATGTGCTGCTAAAACTTCATGTAAAGCTTTACCTTTTATAAGCACAGCCTCGTTTTGCTTAGCTAACTCTAAAATTTTCTTTGGTTCAACATCTTTACCGTCAATAGTTGATTTTTTAATACTAACTTGACCTAAATTTATATTTAGAACAACAGTACAGTTAAGGTCTTTTCCAGATTCATCTTTTGCACCCCAACTAATTTCGATGTCACATATTGCAAATTTTGTAAAGGAGTAGTTCCTCTGTTGTTTCTCATTCTTCTCAATTGTTACTATTCTTTCACCATTGCTGTATATTTTTGCTCTTTTTACCTCGCTTTTCTCTTCTTCCATTCTTTTAGTTTTTTCAGTGAAAAGACGACTGGTTTCTAAACTTTGTTCAGGTTTAGTAATGTTGATATTAAGATGGTCATAATGATTAAGAAGACGGTTTGCATATGGACATGGCACATAACACCCATCAAAGAAAGCAATTGCACTACCAGTTTTTAGAAATTCTTGTCCATCGCTCATTCCTTCACCAATTCGAATAAGATATCTACCCAACCTCTTTTTAAAATTTTCTTTTAACTCCTCCTGATCTTTAGAAGTAAGCTTCTTATCCAATATACCCATTATTTCTTTTCGCTTACTCAATACCACATAATTGAAAAGGAAAATATCATCCTCTCGATAATAATTTGCTATCTTGTCAAATGGATCTGCCGGCCAACCGTTATTATAATTTACGAAATCAGAAGAATCTTCACACTTATTATCCTTAAACTCCAATTCCTCAAAATCTGAGAGCACACTTTGTACCTGAGTCTCATCGAATTGAAGATTTGCTTGAGGAGATAGAAGAGTCAACTTTTCTTCACTTTCCTTGGTACTCGAATTTTTGTACAAACCATTAAATAGATTTATAATACTAGAAAACATTTCACACCTCTATTGTTATAAGTAAACTTGATTATATCTTAATGCTAAATGTTGTAAAGCTAAAATTAGAAACTAAAAAAGCTAACATAAGTTCTGCATTGTTTGCAGCTTTATCAGCCTATTAGGCAGAATTATTAAAGAATTAGTTGAATAGGTATTATGATTCAATTTAACTCCATCCACAAGTTCTCCGCTTGTTACTCCAGTTGCAATGAACACTGATTCACCTCTTGCCATATCTTTTACGGCGTAGACTTTTTCTGGGTCATCAATATTTAAATTTTTTGCTCTTTCTCTTAACTGATCCGTATCAAGTACTAATCTTCCCTCCATCTGTCCGTCGATAGAGCTTAGCGCTGCAGCCGCAAGCACTCCCTCTGGTGCTCCTCCTATACCGATATACATATCATGATTGCCATTTACTAGTGAAACTATGGCCGCAACATCACCATCATCTATTAGTTTAATTTTTGCTCCTAATTTCCTGATTTTCTCTATTAATTCACTATGCCTTTCACGTTTAAGTACAGTTACCACGAGATCATTCACTTTGCACTTTTTTGCCTTGGCTAAATTGTCTAGATTCTTTTCAATGCTATTTTTTAGTGAGACTACACCCTCTGGAAGATTTTTTCCTACCGCTATTTTTTCCATATAAACATCAGGTGCATGTAAAAAATTACCTTTTTTCGTTGCAGCAAGAACAGACATTGCCCCTGGTTTGTAATGAGCACAAATCGTAGTGCCCTCAAGTGGGTCAACGGCAATGTCGATTTCAGGACCATTTCCAGTGCCAACCTTCTCGCCAATATATAGCATCGGCGCTTCATCTCTCTCACCTTCACCAATTACGATAGTACCATTTATTTCCATTGAATTTAATACTGTACGCATTGCATCAACTGCAACCTGATCAGCCTTTTTTTCATCGCCGAAGCCTGCTAGTTTATATGCAGCAAGTGCTGCAGCTTCGGTCACTTTAACTAATTTATAGGCTAAATCTTCCATCATTTGCTTTAAGAACTATATTCAATATGTATCATGATATATCATGCTGCTTGAAACTGCAATATGCCTTGACTGGTTTTGGGAAAGTTGCTATAATAAATTAGATAGTAATAGTGGTAAAATTTGACATGACTTATGAAAAGATAAAGGAAATTGTAACTAACAATCCTAATATAACTGCTGAGGAGTTTAGTGAGAAGCTCAAAGAAAATAGGATAAACATAAAAAAAACAAATAAATATCATTATACTTTACTTGGGCATATTGTTAATTCAAAGGGACCTAATATTACAGACAACACCAATGATCGTGCTATATTTCTACACATTATTAAATTACTCACAGAGTTGAAAACTGAAGGCAATACTGGTCAATTCAAACATGTAAAAGCTGGATTGAGCGAAGCTATAACGACTAAGCAAGCTGATGTTGTAAGAATACTCCTGGATAGTGGTAAGTTTAATGAAGAAGAAAAATTTAACGCTTTGCTCTGTGCTGTTACTCAAAAGTATGTCCAGGGAGTTAAATTATTGTTAGGTCATGTAAATGATGAAAACATGCAAAAGGCTTTAAAGGTGGCCATGGATAAAGAACAAACTACACAAGTTGAAGAAATTACTCAGATACTATTAAATTTTATTACACCAGAAACATCCAATGTAGAAGAAAATATAGTACCAGCACCTCCTATAGTAACAGAAGCAAATGCTAACCAACCTGTGTCAAGTAGTGTTAATGATCAGCCAGGTCATAGTAACGAAAATGAAACGCCTGTATTAACAATAGAAACAAATACCGGCAAAACTACTATATCAGATTGTGATAATAATAAAAATGTCTTCACAAATTCTCAATTTTCTATGCCAAATGAACAAGAAACTAAATATAAAGAGAGCAAAAAGGATTTTTACACCTCATTGACAAAAGATGTTGTTGGAGTTGTTATTACAGGATTATTCATTACTGCTGCTGTGATGGTTCCATTTGTAGCTGGTGCAGTAGTTTGCAGTGTCATAGCTGCTTTGATTGCAATATATACCGGGTTGCATGTAAAAAATTCTACATTACCAAGTTATAGGGAGATGAGAGAGAATGAAGTTGAACGTGTAACAGGATGTCATCCCAGTGCCCAGACACTGGGATCCAGAAGGTCATAATAAAAACTAGATTCCAGCGTCACGCGCTGGAATGACACCCTCTGGTGGGCTCAAACCATATGAGTAGCCAACACTGCCACTATACTTACCTAGCAAATTTAGATCTAACACTAAACTGTGCTGCCACTAACTTTGCAACCGGTACTCTATAGGGTGAGCATGAAACATAATCTACCCCTGATTCGATGAGAAACTCTATAGATTTTGGATCTGCTCCATGCTCTCCACATATACCCAGTTTTATTTCTTTTCGGGTTTTTTTGCCTCTTTCAATGGCTATCTTGATTAACTCCCCTACCCCTTCGATGTCCAGCACTTCAAATGGATCATTGTCAAATATGTTGCTTTCCTTATAAGAATCGAGGAAATTAACTGAATCATCTCTTGAAAGTCCCATGGTTGTTTGCGTTAAATCATTAGTGCCAAAACTAAAAAACTCTGCATGTTTTGCTAACTTATCAGCAATCAGTGCTGCTCTTGGTAGTTCTATCATCGTTCCAATTGAGTACGCCTTGTCTGATGTCATTCCAGCGCGTGACGCTGGAATCTGCATCTGTGAGATGACAGAGGATTCTTTCTTTGCTAGCTCGCATATCAGAACAAACTCTTTCTCACTCATGATAAAAGGAATCATGATTTCAGGTTCCACTTCTATCTTCTTTTCTTTCTTTAATTCACTTGCAGCACTAAGTATTGCCCTAATCTGCATGCTATATATTTCAGGATGAGAAATAGCAAGTCTACAACCTCGATGGCCAAGCATTGGGTTCTTTTCTGATAACTGTGCTATTTTATTTTTTACTGACTCAACTGACTTACTAAGTGATTTGGCAATTTTTTCTATAGTAGACTGATCATTGGGTAAAAATTCATGCAAAGGTGGATCAAGCAACCGTATAGTGACTTCCTTGCCCTCCATAATAGAAAATATTTCTTTGAAATCAGACTTTTGCATTTCTTCTAGTTTAATGAGCGCATTTGCCCTTTCATTTTCATCGTCAGCTATTATCAATTTTTGAATGAATTCGATTCTATCACTAGCGAAAAACATATGTTCTGTGCGACATAAGCCTATACCTTCTGCACCGAATTCTTTTGCAATTTTTGCATCTTTTGGAGTATCAGCGTTCGCTCTCACTTTGATCGTTTTGATTTCATCTATCCAGTTGATTATCGTTTTGAATTCTTGCGATAATTCAGGCGAAATTGTAGGAAGAATGCCAAGCATAACCTCCCCTGTTCCTCCGTTGATGGTAATTGGTTCACCTTTATTTACTTTTGTATCCCCTACAGAAAAGAAAATTCCATCTTTATCGATATAAAGTCCACTTACACTGCAAATGCATGGCTTACCCATTCCACGGGTTACAACAGCAGCATGCGAGGTCATCCCTCCCCGTGCTGTTACTATGCCGCTTGCAGCATTCATTCCATTAATATCTTCAGGACTCGTTTCTGACCTTACTAAAATCACTTTTTTACCCTGCTCTGCAGCTTTTTCAGCATCACTTGCACTAAACACTACATATCCAGAAGCAACACCTGGAGAAGCAGGTAGCCCCTTCCCTATTACTTTTTGGTCACTCTCAACGTCAAGAACTGGATGCAATAAATTGTCAAAGGTTTTTGGATCAATTCTCAATATTCCTTCTTCTTTTGTAATCGTTCCTTCGTTTACCATATCAACTATTATGCGAATAGCAGCTTCAGCCGTGCGCTTGCCAGACCTAGTCTGCAAAATCCATAATTTACCGTCCTGTACAGTAAATTCGATATCCTGCATGTCTTTATAATGCCTTTCAAGTTTTTCACATACCACACATAATTCTCGGTAGACACTTGGCAGCAACTTCTCCATGGTGTTTTTTTGCTCTCCGTCAATTGGCATAGGAGTATAAACACCAGAAACCACATCCTCACCCTGAGCATTAATCAGAAATTCACCAAAGTATTTTTTTTCTCCAGTTGAAGGATTTCGTGTAAATATCACACCAGTTGCAGAATTATCATTTAAATTACCAAAAACCATTGCTTGCACGTTGACCGCTGTTCCAAGGTTTTCAGGAATATTATGTATTTTTCTATAGGAAACAGCCCTATCATTTTTCCAAGAAGCAAATACTGCATTCACTGAGCTGAGCAATTGCTTTTCAACGTTCTGCGGAAAATGTTTTCCTATTTTTTCATGTACTATCCTTTTGAAATTGTTAACAATTTCTTTTAAAACATCAACATCAAGATCAGCTAAGCTTTTTGCTCCACTCTTTTGCTGCTTATTATCAACAACATCTTGAAATAGGTGATGATCAAGCTGTAGTACAACATTGGAGTACATCATGATGAAACGGCAGTAGCTATCGTAAGCAAAACGTTCGCCACTTTTTTTTGCAAGCCCAACAACGGTTTCATCATTTAGACCAACATTTAAAATAGTATCAAGCATGCCCGGCATTGAACTAACACTACCAGAGCGTATTGAAACTAATAAGGGATTATTTAAATCCCCAAATTTACAACCGATGTCATTTTCGAGCATCGTCATGTAGTTTTTAATTCCACTACATATGTCATTCCAGTGCGTGACCACATTTTTTTCTGGATCCGAGTAGTCAGCTACTTGGATAACAGAAGATCTATTGTCTTGATAATAGACTTTGCAAGCAGAGGTGGAAATTGTGAAACCAGGTGGAACAGGAATGCCAACATTGCACATTTCTGCTAAATTTGCCCCCTTTCCTCCCAGCAGATTTTTCATTTCTGCATTGCCTTCGCATTTACCCTGGCTAAAGTAATGTATTAACTTTTCCCCCATCATTTTCTCCGGATTTTCACTGATAAACACATTGTACATATAGCTCCAATAAACCTGTGAGAACTTGAAACCTTAGGATAATAAATTTTACAAAATTTGGCAACAACGTTCCTTCTGGCAACATCAGTAAAGTTAACAAAAAAGATGACAAATTATTGAATTATTATCAATAAGAATATATAATATAAAGATACATTTAAAAATTTTTTTATGGCTCTTTCTAAATTTCTCGACCCCAAGAATGATGTTGCGTTCCGGCGTATTTTTGGTACTGAAAAAAATAAAGACATCCTCATTCACTTTCTCAATGATATTTTGGGGTTCACTGGCAAAGATGAAATAAAAGAAATAGAATTCCTCAGCACTATTCAAGATGCTGAAATTGCCTCTAAAAAACAAAGTATCGTTGATGTTCTTTGCAGGGATGAAAATGGGGTGCAAGTAATAGTCGAAATGCAAGTTGCCAAAACTAAAGGCTTTGAAAAACGCGCTCAATATTACGCTGCTAAAGCTTATTCAAGGCAAGCTGATAAAGGTGATCAATATCAGGATCTTAAAGAAATCATTTTTATAGCTATTGCTGATTGTATTCTCTTTCCTAATAAATCTGAGTATAAGTCAGATCATGTAATGTTAGACAAAGATAGCTATGAACATGATTTAAAAGATTTTTATTTTACATTTATTGAGTTACCAAAATTTCCTAAAACTAAAGAAGACCAATTGGAGAGTATAGTTGAAAAATGGATCTATTATTTTAAATATGCAGATGAAACTAGCGAAGAAGAATTGGAAAAGATAATAGGTAGTGATGTAATAATTAAAAAGGCATATGAAGAACTAAATAGATTCAACTGGTCAGAGAAAGAATTTATTGCCTACGAACAGGAAATAAAACGTATTCGTGATGAACGGGCTGTTCTTGAACAAAAACTTGATGATGCTAAAAAGGAAGGAAAAATTGAAGTTGCAAAAACAATGCTAGCTAATAATGTTGATGTCACCACTATTGTTAAGTTTACTGGCCTCTCCATGAGTGAGATCAAAGAATTGCAGAATTAAGTGGACCCGCAAACGGTTACACGAAATAATGCTGCAGCCTGACCAGATGATAAGTACATTTAGCCTATTTATCTTTATACTTTCATGTCAATTTTATAAATCAAATTTATTTCTGTGAGTAGCTACAATTTAAAGACCTTGCTTCATCAATGTAATGGAACAAAACCTTTTTAGTAAGTTCAAAACCCTCTAAAGTCTCTCCTTCGCATCTTGCTGTAATGCAGTTTTGCGTATTTGATACCCTAAGAAGCCACCAACCTTTATTATCGGTTACCTTAACACCATCAAGATCTGAAAATACAATATTTTGCTGCTCCAGTGTTTTCTTTATTGACTCAATTATTTGAAACTTTTTCTCATCTTTCACTACAATCTTCACTTCATGAGTGATATATAACTTCGGTAAATCCTCAATCACCTGAGATAGGCTTTGGTTTTTCTTAAGCAAAATGTCAACTGCTTTAACAGCAGAATATAGCCCATCATCAAAACTTAGCTCAGAAAAGAAGAAGTGCCCGCTTAATTCACCAGCAAACTTTGCCTCTTCCTCTACCATCTTCTTCTTAACTAGTGAATGTCCAGTAGCACAGGTGATAACTTGCCCTCCTAACTTGCTAACAAAATCATGCACTTTCATACTCATTTTTACGTTAGCAATAACTTTGCTTTCTGGATATTCCTCCAACACTTCACGTGCAAAAATTATAAATAAATGGTCATTGGAAACAACGTTGCCTTTATTATCAATTAAGCGCACCCTATCGCTATCGCCATCTAGCGCAATGCCAAGATCACATCCATATTCCTTCACAATGTCAATTAATTGAGCAAGATTTTTTTCCTCTATGGGATCTGGATCATGCAGTGGAAATGCCCCATCTATAGAGTTATTGGTTACGATGTGCGTATGACCAGGCAAGATCTTTTCAATATACCTTATAATTCCACTTGCTGGACTATTTCCACAATCCCAGGCTATTTTTAATTTCTGTGTAGTATTATTCTTCACTGCACTTTTCAATATGCTAATGTACTCACTATATATATTTATGTTAATTAAGCTTCCAATTCTTGTGCTGTTTTTAATTGGACTGCTTATAATTTCCTTCATTTCTTGATCTGAGAAGACTTTTTTATTACTAAAAAATTTAAAGCCATTATATTCGCTGGGGTTATGAGAGGCAGTTATTATGATACCAAGATCCGCCTGTGTGATTTGTGTTGCAGCGTAAAGCATAGGTGAAGAGCATAGTCCAACGCGTATAACATTTGCACCGGATAAAGTTAAGCCCCTAATTAATTCTCTTTCTATACCTGGTGAATCTATTCTGCTATCGTAGCCGACACAAACACTAGCTACGGTTTGGCCAAACTTTCTACCTATCTCGTACCCATCATTAATCTGCAAGTCTTTGCCTATTATACCTCTAATATCGTATTTTCTTATAATGGTATTGTCCATACTGTACTTCTTGAAGTGACTACTATATAACATTTTGGCCAAATGCTCAAGTTTATTTATCCAACAATTAGTTGACTTTTTAAAGAAATCTGTTAATATTATAGTATATTTTTTAAAATGTAAAATTATGCCACAGGAAAACGAAAATGTATTTATAGCTGAAAGTCAAAGTTTAGATGTAGATGAACAGCAGAAAAAGGATATTTTAGATGTGATTGAATCTTGTAGCAGCTTTCAAGAGACTATAAAACAATTGGAGGAAAAAAATTTAATCTGGTATTTTATTGGCCCTTTACGCAAAGATGAGAACATTACAGGACAGATAAATTTAAAGTGGGAAAAGGAGTTCCAAAAATTTGAGCAATCAATAAATGAAACACATAGAGAATTTGAAGCATCTTTACCAAATCAAAATTTCTTAGCGTATTCAACAAAAGATGATGACTTCAAAATTAGATTTGAAAATGAAGAAAAACCAATAGAAATTAGCAATATTTTAAGAGCTAGCAGTGAAGGTAAGGTTTATAACATATCTTTAGGGAAAGATAGTCAAATAACTGCAACCAAAAAAGGCAGCGAAAGGCACTATGATTTTACTGGTTCAAGCTCATGTGAAATGACCATTAATTGGCAGGCTAAGGATTCTGAAGGTAACAGCATAGACTGTAGCATGACCGTAAAATTGGATTCTGGTGGTATACAGAGTGTTATTGGTGAACCAAAATTTGGAGGAATAACGAGTTCAGAAGAAGTATTAAAGTTAGTTGGACAAAATAAAGAAGTTTTTATCAACGGAAAAACTCTGTATCAAGCTTTTACTGGCATATCCAAGAGTGTAGACGATCAGCAAGTACCAGCAGAGGAAATATTTACAAAAGATCTACATATATCACCACAGTCACCTACACCAAGCAGCAGTGGGTATTCCTCTCCTAGCACACCTTCTTCACGTAGAAGTTCTATATCCACCAGCAGTGAATTTAGTGATGAAGATGAAATATTTGAGGATGATATGTCTGGTGATGAAGAAGAGTATGAGCAAGAAGGATTAAAAGATGAAGTTGAGGAATTAGAGGAAGAAAAAGAAACATTTGCTAAATATTTTGCAGTGCAGGCAAAGCAGCTTGAGGATCTAAGATTAGAACGTGACTCCTTGAGAGATAAAGTCAATGAACAACAGCGAGCGATATTTGAAAGAGGTCAAAGAATAAAGGAACAAGAGGAAGAACTACAGGATAAAAATGATGTAATAAAGAACTTAAATGATCAGTTGAAAGATAAGGAAGGTGAAACAAATGAGGCAAATAAAGAATTACAGAGAAAATTGAAGCAAAGTGAAGCTAATTTAACTGTACTAAAGGAAAAGAATGCAAATTTGGAGAATGACCTGAAGAAAATAGTGGAAGGTTTAAACGATGATCATAAAAAGCAGTTGGCAGAACAGTTAATGGAAACAAAAAAGGAAAACAATACATTGGCTGAAACGGCGAACCAATTGTCTAAAGAATTAAATGAATTACAGAGAGAAAAGGAAGATTTAGAGAGGGAAATTCGACAACTTGAACCTGGAAAATCACTTGCAGATGAGCTAAGCGAAGAAAATACGAAGAGGGAAATAGAAAAACTTCAATATCAACTTAAGGAAAAGGAAGGGATGTTAACGTGTACACAGGAAGAGCTGGCATCTGTCAAAGAGAGTCTAGAGCAACTGCAGAACATATTACAGCAGGAAAAAGGTCAGGCAACTCAAACTGAAGTTGAATATGAAAGTAGAGGAACAAGCATGCAGCAGCAAGACCAAGGTATACAAGCTGTAAACAACAACTCAAGCAGAATAGCTAGTGGGTTAAGACAAGAAAACAAAAAATTGACTAGAGACAAACTAACTATATCTGAACAATTAAAACAAAAAATAAGAGAGATTGACGAGTTAAAGAAAAATTTAAAGCAACTGCAAGAAGAAAATAAACAACTAAAACAAGAAGTTACCAAAAATGCAGGCGTTGATGCATCATCTTCAACAGGTCAAAAAGAAGCTAAAGAAGCAGAAGTTATACCGCAAAACATTATGGATTGGCCTGTTCCAATTCCAGACGATAAACCAGAAGAGCAGAAAACTCCATTAGAGCCAATCAAGGTAAATACAGAATTATCAGATCCAAAATCAATCTCCGCTGAGGGTCCGGAAAAATCTCCTCCTCTTTCAAAATGATGAGTTTTGCTTCTATAGCTGACCCAAGCAACACATCATCCCGCGATTTATTCGCGTTATCTCAGCCGCTAACACGTAGCGGGATACTTAACCGTCATACCGTGATTTATTCACAGTATCTCTTAGCCGCTAACAAGCAGCGGGATGACAGCAATCCTACGTCATGCCGCCGCGGTATCTCTAGATCCCGCTAACTAGTAGCGGAATGACGAATTTTTGTTTTTCAAATTATAGCTAAACATACTGTAATTGCTATTGAATGATGGAGAGACATACTCCATTATTTTAGTACGAAGTAACAAATTCAATGAATTGGTTCTTCAAAAATAATTTAAACTTTTACAGTAGGTCATGAAATATTATAGCGATCTCATTAAAAGAAACTTTTATAAGTATCGTTGATGAGAAAGGAAAAGTTGTTAAGGAAGAAGTTGTTGCAAGCGAAAGTAAGGCAATAGCAGATTAGCCAAGGCAAAAAATACGAATCCATAGGAATAGAAAGTGGACAGCTGTCAATATCAATGTGCAAAGAGTTAAGGAGTTTTGGATTACCAGTAATTTGTGTAGATGCAAGACATATGGCAGCAGCGTTGTCTGAAAGAATCAATAAGAATGATAAAAACGATGCGAGGGGTATAGTGCAGATGATGAGAAGTGTTAGTAAAATCAGTTGTCAAATTAAAATAGCGCTTGGAAGCAGAAGACAGCTAATGTGTAGCAAACAGCAGGTTATTGGAACAATAAGAGGGTTGTTGAAGATACATGGTCGATAAAGGATCAAAATTTGAAACTTTCGCTTTAAGAATACAAGAGGCAATAAATAATTTGGATGAAATCAGTAGGAGTTCAATTGAAGCGTTAGTTTGTAGTTTGGAAGCAATAGAAAAGTCATTAAGAAAGCTTGACAAAATGCTTTCAGAACAAGGTGAAAAAGACGATGATTGTAAATTGTTAACTACTGTTCCAGGAGTGGGGATTATAGTAGCAATGACGTATAAAGCTGCAATTGATAACCCACATAGGTTTGAGAAATCTGATACAGTTGGAGCATATATAGGGTTGACACCAAGGCAATATTCTTCTGGAGAAGTTGATCGGCATGGCAGCATATCAAAGATGGGACCAGCGGAATGTAGAAGTATGTTATATGAAGCTGCACAAACAATGCTTACAGTTACCAAGAGGACATTTAAATTAAAAAACTGGAGTTGCGAAGAAAAAAGGAATGAAAAAAGCAATTGTAGCAGTAGCAAGAAAATTAGCTGTAATTATGCATAGGATGTTGGTTGATAAAACAGAATTTTATTATCAATAAACATCAAAAGAGCATAGGACAATAATTTTATTGAAAATAAAGATAGCAATGCCGATGGAAGGGACAAGCAAGAACTTAGTTAGACTTCGTGGTAAACATGTTACCGTCCACTTCCGCCTAACAAGTATAATGCGGCTTGACAAGTTTATTGTCATCTCAGACCGCGGAGAGAACCATATGCTACTTTTAACTTACGTGGAATTACCAAGGATTATGGAGAAGATATGCTGTTTTGATTTGTGTGAAAATTATTGTTGACTTATGTGCAATTAGAGAACCTAAGTCACTTTAGCTATAATTCAGAATTGAGAGCTTTTAATAACTCTCTAACTCCCACTTAGGTCTTGGTGCAAAATTGAGAGAATCTATATAGCTTTTCTGTAACATTTCAATTCCTGCCCATCCAACCATTATTGCATTATCTGTACATAGGTTGTTGGGAGGAAAAAATATGTTTAAGTTTATGTGTTGTTTTAATTTTTCTCTCAAGAAATTATTTGCTGCAACTCCGCCGGTAATCACAAAGTCATTGATTTTGATATTTAAAGATTCGGCCATAATAATCGCATTACTAACCCTGTCCAGCAGTATGTCACTAATACACTCTTGAAACGAAGCACATACATCACACACATCTTGCTCGCTCATTTTCAGTTCTTGCACTAAGTTTTTTACTGCTGTTTTAATTCCAGAAAACGAAAAGTTACATCCAGAACGTTTTATCATTGCCCTTGGCAGTTTGAATCTTGTGCCATTGCCTTTTTTAGCCAACTTTTCAATTAATGGGCCTCCTGGGTAGCTTAAACCCAGCATCTTAGCAACTTTATCGAACGCTTCACCCAGCGAGTCATCAAGCGTTTCTCCAAGTTTAACGTATTTGCCTACATCCTGTGCAATTAAAAATTGACAGTGACCACCTGATATTAATAGGACTAAAAATGGAAATTTTACCTCATGCAGTAACCTAATAACCAATGCATGCGCTTCTAAGTGATTCACTGCAATGAACGGTTTTTGTGCTACATGCGCAATTGCTTTAGCCATCATTGTACCAACTATTAATCCACCTATGAGTCCTGGTCCTGATGTTGCTGCAATTGCATTGAGGTCATAAAAGTTAAGGTTAGATTTTTCCACGGCGCTTTTTATTAGACCACTTAAATGCTTCATATGAGCACGTGAAGCTATTTCAGGGATCACCCCACCACGTTTTTTGTGTTCTGCTTGGGAGAGAATTTCGTGAGCAAGGACTTGCTTGTCACTATTTACAATCGCTACTGCAGTTTCGTCGCAGCTTGTTTCAACAGCTAAAATGGTTTTCATGTATATTTAGTTACTGTATTACCAAAACTATACTTTGAAACGCTGTAGAAGTTAACTGCAAAGTTAACTTCTATAGCTAAAAGATTTACCAACAACCGTCATTCCGCTACGTGTTAGCTGATGAGATACCGCGCACAACTGTACGAACATTCATTCTTAAAGGTAAACTGCACAGCAAATGGTGTCATTCCAGTGCTTGACACTGGAATCCAGCCTTGCCGTAATCTCATCAAGAACGTTATGTTTTAACATAAGATCAGCCACTTTTATGCTTACCAACTTAGTGCCCAATCCAAATTCCTGGATTCCAGTGTCAAGCACTGGAATGACACCATCTACTACTCAAATTACCTGCAAATTGCAATGTTCGTACACCAAAAGAATGAATCGCGGTATGACGGTTCGCGGCGGTATGACGTAGGAAAACCTGCACTATAAGCTAATCATCATCTCCAAATATAGAGCTAATTTTTTTGCCCCCAGGAGAAAATTTGTTAGTCCAACTGCTTTGCACTTTGGTTACATCTTTAAAGACAGTTTTATTGCTGTATTCCTTGATTTCTTTATCTACTCTCTCCATTATTTGTGGATCCAGGTAGCTCTTTTTCCATTGGTCAGTAGCAAGAAAAACTTTGTTTAAATCTTGAGTGCGGATTAAGTATTCTTTATCTTTAGGGTAAACCTCCTGCGCCCAAGCAAATAGCTCAAAATAGCGTGCAAATAATTCAGATGCGCGTGATTTTGCAGTTTGATAAGCCTGTATCTCCTTAAATATGACTTGGCCGATAATTTTCTGCACAAGAATATTTGACTGCTTTAAGTTCTGCTCAATATCTTGATAAACTTTATGGAGAAATTCCTGTTCTAAACTTAAGTTCAGTTCATTTTCAACCATATGTGAAAGTTCATGCACTATAATATATGGGTTTGACCTTCTTAGCACAATAACATATCTATTTACACCAGAAGACCTGATTGTCTTACACACTCCCTCTTCCATATCCACTAATCCCTCTTGGTATATTTCAAATGAGAGCCTGTTTTGCTTTATTAGTGATAAAGTGAGGTTTAATGTGTTCCTGAACTTCTCAAATTGATAGAGATATTCGACATACCGTATTGCATTTTCACTGCTTCCTACTTGAGTTGCTTGTTTTATTAAATTCCTGATTAGCATACCTTATTATTAAAGGAATTCTTTTTATACTCAAGAATTGATTGGCTACAAAGTGTTTTTAGGAAGCCTGATTGCATAGCTAAAGTAATTCATGTTTACTGATAACCGTCATACCGCGATTCATTCCATAGCTGTACGAACATTGTGATTTGAGAGCAATTTTCATAAGGGAGGATGTCATTCCAGTGCTTGGCACTGGAATCCAGCCTTTCCATAATCATCAAAACATTGTATTTTAACGTAAAACAGCTATTTTTATGCTCACCAACTTAATAAAATTCCTGGATCCAAGTAGTCAGGGCACTGGGATGACATTACAGGGGCACTGAAATGACACCATTTTCGGTCTCTTAAATTGCTTTAGCCATAAATATTTAAGAAATTTACTAAATAAAAAAAAGGCAAAAGAAGCCCCATGGTGGTTGGCTATTTACTATGTACTAAAATATCGGCGTTTTTTTTATTCTAAAACGCTTGATTAAGAGCGATTTAGCTGCTTTTAACTTGCAACTAACCTACACCGCAAGTGTTTAAGAAATTTACTAAGCACGAAAAAAGGCAAAGAAACCCCGTAGTAGCTAGCATTCAAATTCTCCCTTGTCAATTTGACGTTTTTTGCTGTCTTAAACGCTTTGTAAGCGCGTTTCGGCTTATATAGGTAAAAACCCAGAAATTTTTAAAGACATGCGATGCACGTAGTGCGAAAAATTAAACATGAGACGCCAAATACCCTAAGTTTTTTGTCATTAACCTGCACAGATTGCGAAGATAAATAAATAGCTTCACTGTTATGATAAGGGGGCTGGCGAAACTTGTAAAGGAATTTTTTACATCTAATTTATAGCTCCCTGCATGATATCACGTATTATCTATACCAAGGTGTTCTGCTTGTAGATATTATACCAACAATCCACTATTTTTTTTATGTCTTGTGGTTTAGTTTCTGGACCTATACTGATTCTAATTGAACACTCTGCTTGCTCTTTTGTTGCCCCCATTGCAAGCAAAACATGGGAAGGCTCAACTTTTCCAGAAGAACATGCGGAGCCATTACTAACTGCAATATAATTCAAGTCAAAATGCATGAGCTGCACATCACTCTTTACTCCTGGCATATAAATAAAACTTGTGTTTGGCAGCCTCTTAGAGTTTTTACCGAAGATTCTTATGTCACTGACAAGATTTAATAATTCACACTCTAATTGATCGCGTAGCTCCTTTACTTCATCCATTTTTGATAGAAGATCTGGAATATTTTGCAGTGCAGCAGAAAGGCCTGCAATCGCAACAATATTTTCCGTACCACCACGAAATCCCTTCTCTTGTCCACCACCTATTATAATAGGTTCTATCGCAAGTTCTTTATTGAATATTAAAACTCCACTGCCTGCTACACCGCCAAATTTATGGGCGGATAAAGTGAGTAAATCCACTCCTAAATCTTCCATATTAACTTTAATTTTCCCAACACTTTGAGCAGTGTCAGTGTGGCAAATTGCTCCAAATTTGTGGGCTATTTCAGCTATTTCCTCAATAGGTTGAATAACTCCGGTTTCGTTATTTGCCATCATAACTGAAACTATTGCTTTGTTTCCTTTAAGTTCGCTTAGAATTTTTTCTAGCTCTAAAAAGTCAACAATGCCCTCCTGATTAACAGGTATTATATATGGATTACATGCAGAATTAAGAATTGAAGGATGCTCTATAGCTGAAATTATATGCAGGTAGCCTGCTATTCCTCTCATAACAAGGTTATTCGCTTCAGTTGCACCAGACGTAAAAACTATTTCTTTATCACTTGAGACGCCAATAGCACCACGTACGTTATCTCTTGCATCCTGAAGAATCTTCCTCGCTTCTTGTCCTCTTTTATGTAGTGATGATGGATTGAGCGTTTGTTTTAACAAGACCTCAAATATACTTTTTTTTACATTTTCACTAATTGGAGCAGTTGCATTGTAATCAGCATATACGCAACCACTATTTTCTAAAGAGAATGGACTCATCTGTCACTTAAATAAGTTTACCATCAACTATAGCCATAACTATGTACGTTAGCTTTAACACGATAAAAAATTTATTGCAAAAACAGCGAAATTAATACATAATTAATAACTCACGTCATTAATACCTGTCAAGCGGGTTCTTATTAGGGGTTACCATGGTTGAAGTTTTTTTGAATAATGCAACAAGAAAGATAGAAGGTGAATACCACCAAAGCAAAGATGCCAACGCGCCGGTTGTGCTGGTTTTACATCATCATCCTCAATATGGTGGTAATATGGATAGTAAAATTGTACATAGTACATATACGTCTTTTATCGATAACAATTTTTCTGCATTGAAGATTAACTTTCGTGGTGTGGGAAAATCTACCGGAACTTTTGATAAGGGTATAGGAGAATTAACTGACGCTGCGGTAGCCATTGATTGGCTTCAGGAACATAATCCTAGCAATGTTCCAATTTGGATCGCTGGTTTTTCTTTTGGAGCATGGGTGGCTATGCAGCTAACAATGCGCCGCCCTGAGATAGTGGGTTTTATTGCTCTTTCTCTTCCGGTAACTAAGTACGATTTTTCTTTTCTTTCTCCCTGTCCAGTTTCTGGGCTTATAATACAAAGCAGTAATGATACAATCTCAGAAGAAAGCGATGTAACAGAATTAGCAAAAAGGTTGATAAATTCAGTAAGAAGTGATCACATGAAATACCATATAATAGATGATACTAATCACTTTCTAAAGGATAAAGAAGAGGAAGTGACTCAAATCGTGGACAATTATATAAAACTGCGCTTGAATAGTGCAACTATTTCTTTTCAAAAGGTCAAAAAAGAGGTAAGGGTAAAAGAATATGCCTAATCTTTACAAACAAGAGAAATGAGTGTAGTAATATAAATGAAAAGGTTTTGTTATGTTTAAAAAGCTATTATTTTTTGTTTTAGCTGTGTTTATGTTATCGGGGTGTTCCCTAAGTAAACAGCGTAAGTTAAAAAGTCCGTGTATAAAAAGCAATGAAAGCATTTCATGCGAGTTGTACTCTGTTAATGATCATTGGTTAGATAAGTATAAGGCATAGAAATTGTGCTATTTTTCCTATTCACAACTTCACTAATGATCGATCTCTCAATTGGAAAATGCAGTCTGCCTTTTCTGCAAGGAGATGATTGTGCGTTACTATAAGCATAGAGCTGTTATTTTCCTTTACGTACGAATGTAGCAGTAAAAACACCTTAAAAGAATTTGTTGGATCTAAATTTCCTGTTGGCTCATCTGCAAGTAAAAGCTTTGGAGAATTTACAATGCTTCTTGCAATTGCAACTCTCTGCCTTTCCCCACCCGAAACTTCAGATACCATGCTACTTGCTTTGTTTTCCAGACCAAATTTTTCCAACATTGCTTGCGAATTTTTTTTTGCTTCAGCTTTGCTTTTTCCTGCAATGAGTTGAGGAAGCATAATATTTTCCAACACCGATAACTCTTGTAACAAATAGTGAAATTGATAAACAAAACTAAGAAAATTTCTTCTTACATGAGTTTTATGCTTATTACTGGCTTGTGTGCAATTTATTCCATCTATCGTAACTATACCTGAAGTTGGCTTGTCCAACAAGCCTGCGATTTGCAATATAGTTGTTTTCCCTGCACCTGAATCGCCAATCAGCGCTACTACTTGCCCTCTTGTGACACTTAAGTTGATATCCTTTACAACAGCAGAATTGTTCTTGAAGCTTTTATCTACGGAAGTTAGTTCTAGTGGTACATTACCACCCATGTTTAAAAGATCCAGAAGGCATCTAAGTTTTAGTAATAATTAAACCGAAAAACTGTTACCACAACCACATTGAGACTTAGCAAAGGCATTCTTTATTTGAAAACCAGAACCACTGAGATCCTCAGTATAATCTATAACTGAGTTATTTAAAAATTTTGCTGAACAATTATCAACCATTAATACAGGGTTTCCATTTTCATCATTAATTACTATATCTTTACCTTTTTCGCTAAAACTGGAATGGCTTCTATAGTCCTCACTTTCTTCATAGTCATCATCTTCGTCTTCGTCATCAAACTCATCATCGTAATCATCGTCTTCATCATCCAAAGATAGATTTTTATTCATTTGATCCATAAGAAAATTGTATTTGAAGCCAGAACATCCACCACCTGAAACTTCAACCCGTAAAATGGAACTCTTATCCCCTTCCTGCTCTGCAAGAGAGTGGATTTTTTTTAGTGCATTATCAGTTAAGTTGATGTTGTAATTTGTTGACATAGTAACCACCGTTTATTATTGATAACTTATTATAGTAGAAATTTTACATGTCAAACAATAATTTTCTATTAAATTATGCATGTTTTCCAAGCAAAACAAAAGGGAGATACTTCAAAGAGCCAGAAGATGAGAATCGCAGCTGCTTTCAGCGTGATAGGGACCGTATCATTCACTCTAATGCGTTTAGAAAGTTGGAGTACAAAACACAAGTTTTTATCAATTATGAGCACGACTACTATCGCACTCGGCTTACTCATAGCCTTGAAGTTGCACAAATTGCAAGGTCCATTGCGCGTAGACTTGGCTTAAATGAGGATATCACTGAATGCATAGCGCTCGCACATGATCTTGGTCATCCTCCATTTGGTCATGCAGGTGAAGATGCTCTAAAGAAATCAGTTCAAGATTTGAATCTTGATAATGAGAAGTATGAGTTTGATCATAATGTTCAAGCTATAAGGATTTTAACTTATCTTGAACAAAAACATGCTGATTTTGATGGTATGAATCTAAGTTGGGAGGTGATTGAAGGAGTTGCAAAACATAACGGTCCCTTGCTTGGTCAAAACGCGGAGTCTTCTACAAGTAATCAGCTGTTATTAGAATACAACAAAAAATATGATCTAAAACTTGAAGAATTTTCAAGCATTGAAGCGCAAGTTGCTTCAATTGCCGATGATATTGCTTACAGTGTTCACGATCTTGATGATGCACTCAGGGCGAATTTAGTAACCATCGAAGATTTGCTGAATGTTCCTTTAATTGAAAAAATGTTTAAAGACATAAGGAGCAGATATTCAGAATTGCCTCAGAGCAAACTCATACATGAATCACTGAGTGGAACTATAGGAACTATGATAAGTGATGTTGTTTCTCAGACTGAAAGAAATATTGAAGATCACAAAATAAAAAGCGTAGAAGACGTAAGAAGTCTAAATAAAATGCTAGTCACATTTTCACCAGAAGTTGCGAATGCTACAAAAGAAATGAAAAGATTCAACATGGAGAAAATATACAGAAGCTATAAACTGAGTAGAACGATGAACAAAGCAAAACGCATAATACAGGAACTCTTTCAATGTTTTTATGAAAACCCAGGATTACTTCCCACAGAGTGGAGCAAACTCGCTTGTGAATCTCAGCGTTCAGTAATAATATGTGACTATATCTCAGGTATGACAGATAGATTTGCTATACACGAGCACAGAAGAATTTTTGATACCTCATACGAAATGACTTCTTTCTAATGACTGATGATCATTTCATGTCAATTGCATTAAGGCTTGCAGAAAAAAATCTTGGAAATGTTGCACCAAATCCTGCTGTCGGGTGTGTTATTGTAAAGGATGGTACAATTGTTAGTGAGGGATACACAGGGATTGGTGGGCGTCCGCATGCGGAGGTAGTCGCTTTGCAAAACGCTAAAGATTCAACTCATGGCGCAACTATATATATCACTCTTGAGCCATGTTGTCATCACGGAGTCACGGGGCCTTGCACTGCAAAAATCATAAAAGCTAGCATAAAAAGAGTAGTAATTGCAACTATTGACCCAGATAGTAGAGTTTCAGGCAGAGGCATGAAAGCTCTGAAAGAAGCAGGAATTGAAGTTGAGCAAGGTATTATGCAAAAAGAGGCAAAAGAACTGAATGTCGGTTTTTTCACCACTAAAGAATTACATAGACCATTTATAGCTTGCAAAGTCGCAACAACTCTTGACGGAAAAATCGCAACATTTACAGGCGATAGCAAATGGATAACAAGTGAAAATACGAGAAATTGGGTGCATGAGCTTAGAGCAAAATATGATGCAATTATGATTGGCAGCAATACTCTTATTAATGATGATCCACTCTTAACTTGCAGATTACCAGGACTTGGAAGTAGATCGCCAATAAGGCTAATTATAGATAGCCAAGGGAGATTAAAGGAAGAGCATAACATTGCAAAGACTGCAGACAAAGTAATAACTTGGGTCATCACAAATAAAGAAGTAGAGAAAAAAATAAAAAACATTAACTACTTAGTAGTTAATTCAAGCAACACAGGTAAGGTTTGCCTAAAGGACATGGCATTAAAACTTGTTTCAGAAATTGGTATAACAAGATTATTAGTTGAAGGTGGAGGAGTGTTAATCACAGAACTATTAAAGTGTAATTTAATCGACAGGTTGATAATATGCCGCAGTGGTAAAATTTTAGGCAATGATGCCACTCCTTTTGTAGGAGATTTAGGGATTCAATTCATTAATAACTGTTATCAGTTTAAAAAAACAAAGATAATAGAGTTTAGTGAGGATATAGTTGAGGTTTGGGATAGGTCGTCATAATCCTTACATACTCAAACAGTAAAAAAAAGGTATCCGTTCAGCGGAGCGGTAAAATAAAAAGTAGACAAGGAGTGCTAAAAACATAATATCACAAGTAGTATGTGTGGTAAATATGTCTGATCTACTAGCTAGTCTTCTCAAGCTCTGTGAAAGCTTTAAAATAGAGATAGAGCAACTAAAAGCAGAGATAAAGAGGTTAGAGATAGAAAACGAAAATTTTAGATCTGAGAATAAGGCGCTAAGAATCGAAAATGCTGAATTGAAAGAAAGACTAGGTCTGAATTCACAAAATTCATCGATACCGAGCTCAAAAGAGTTATACAAGCTAAAGAAGAAAAAGAAAAAAAGTGACAGGAAAATAGGGGCACAGATTGGGCATGAAGGAAAGTATCGCCCTAAAATGGAAGCAGATGAAGTGGTGAAAATAGAGTTCTTGCGAGTGCGGAGGAGAAATTGCGATATCGAAAGAGCCATACATTCATCAAAAAGTTGATTTGCCAGCTTATGTTGTGGAATACCAATGGCCGCTGTTGCAAGTGTGGAAAAAGAAAAAGTAGCAGGCTACCAGAAGGTGTTACTGCGGATACATTTGGTCCAAAAGTTAAGTCAACAATTGCGGCGCTGAGCGGATTTTACAAGAACTCGAAAAGAGAAGTAGCAAATATTATAAAAAATATTTTCAACCTGGACATCAGTGTTGGTAGCGTGTCAAATAGCGAGGCTAGAGTTGCAGAAAAATGCCAAGAAGCATATGAGCAAATCGAGCAAGAAGTAAGTAAAAGTGAAGTTCTGCATATCGATGAAACGAGCCATTATAACAAAGGTAAACTTGGTTGGTGCTGGATGTTTGCCAGTAATACAGCAAGTTTTATAAAATTGACAGAGTCAAGAGGAATGAAGGTTTTACAAAATAGTAAGTTCTGCAATCGCAATAGCTTACGACAGGTACGCAGCATACAACTACTTTGCCGATAAGAACAGGCAAATCTGTTGGGCACATTTATCAAGAGATTTTGAAAGATTAGCACATAGTTGAAGTTAAAGTTCTGGGCTGTTACTTAAGAAACGTAGCCACTGAATTATTTGCACTAAAAAAGGCCTTGCTAAAAAATGAGATAGATGTTTTTAGATTTACCAGACGTGCCAGAAAATTGCGAAAACGTACAAGGTATTACTTGAAGCCGTTTACCTGAAGCAATTGGAGCTTCTCGAGTTGCAAAAAATATTTTGAAATCTGAAAGAATGATGTGGAAATTTTTAGATGACCCAGAAAATATTCCGCTGACAAATAACCATGCTGAACGGCAAATACGGCATTATGTCGTTTATCGCAAAAATTCATATTTTACCCAATCGAAGCGGGGAACTTGAACGGATAATTTCATTATACTTGACATGGAAACAAATGGGCTTTCCAAAACCTCTTATCTATCATCTCTCACACCGCTTAGCTGAACGGATACAACCCAAGAAAGGTTTTTCTACGTCATACCGCCGCGGTATCTCAGCATAGATTCCGCTAACGAGTAGCGGAATGACGAATTTGTTGTTTTTCAAATTGTAGGTAAACCTAAGCCACTTTAGCTATATAGGGTCACAACAATAGATTTTTAAGATCGGTTACGGCCTTCTTAATATCTTCAGCCTTGAATATCGCCGATCCCGCAACTAAAATATCTGCACCTGCTTTTATTATATCAGCTGCGTTAGAAAAGTTAATTCCACCATCTACTGAAATTTGTGTTTTAAGATTACGCTCCTGTATCATTTTTTTTATAGTAGATATCTTGTTCAACTGTGAATGAATAAATTCCTGCCCTCCAAAGCCAGGGTTGACTGTCATAATCAGCACAATATCTAGCTCATGTATTATGTATTCAAGCACACTTGGAGAAGTTGAAGGAACAATTGAAACTCCAACTTGAATCGGTTTTTTTTCGTCGTTTACATTTTTGTATGACTTTATCTTTCTTATCAACCTCTCAAGATGTATCTCTGCTTCTGCATGTACAGTGATAATATCAGCACCAGCATTTATAAAGCTTTCAATGTGGTTACCAGGAGATTTGACCATTAAATGCACATCAAAAGGAAGATTGCTATATTTACGTATTGCAGAAACAACGCTAGGACCAATTGTAATATTTGGAACGAAATTCCCATCCATAACGTCTATGTGTATGTAATCCACACCTAAATCGCTAATTTTTCTTACTTCTTCCCCTAATTTTGCAAAATCTGCTGAAAGTATAGAAGGTGCAATTTTAATACTCATGAGCTGCCTTTTTTGCTAAAAAATAACTTATTTTTAAAACTCTGTCACCCTAAGCACCATCTGAGTAGCTAGAGGAACTGGATACTGATATCGGTATGCCTATTTAACTAGATCTTAAATTAGATAAAAAAAGGTAGTCTTGATAAAACTTATTTACAGCAAGTTTTTTTACATTTGGACTTTCTGTTTGTTCTTTTTTGTACCCTAATTTATAGCTTATTGAATCCTTGTATAAACTGATCGTTTTGTATGCTTTGTTCATCTCTCTAGGAAAGATGCCGTTAGCAATTACGACGCATAACCCTGTAGCTGTTGCAAAAGCTAGAGTGGTAAATGCTAGATTTTGTAAAAAATTCCTTCCACCAACTTTTTTTTCCTGTATATTAGCAGAGTGCGATTTTTTTGACACTTCTTCTAGGTATTCATGCCATATGTGATTGCAGTTCGTACACTTTACCTTTCTTCCAGATGCACCAATTTGCTCGGGAGATACTAAGTAAGTTTTAGTACAACTATTACATTGTATTTTCATAGCACTTACATATAAAGTAGTAACAAGCCCAAATGATACGAGCTACAAATTTAATATCAATATATATATAACAAATGGAAGGTTTGCAACTAAAAAAAGCACAGAGTGAGATAGAAGATATTTGGAAAAATAGAGAAAAATTTAATGACTGTAATCTAAAGAAAACAGCAAGAATAGCAATTAAAGAGGTAATTGAGCTCCTTGATAGTGGCAAAATTAGAGTAGCAGAAAAGCTATCAAGTGGAGAATGGGTAGTACATAAGTGGATAAAGCAGGCAATATTATTACATTTTCTCACCGAAGAAAATAAAATAATAGATAATACTAATTGCTGGTTTGACAAGATCGGTAACAAATTTAGTGAATGGAATGAGGAGAAATTTCGCCAGTTAAAAATTAGAGCAGTTCCTGGGTGTTTTGTCCGCCGATCTGCTTATATAGGTACAAATGTTGTTCTAATGCCAAGTTTTATCAACGTTGGTGCATATGTTGATTCAGGAACAATGATAGATACCTGGTCAACGATTGGTAGCTGTGCGCAAATAGGAAAAAACTGTCATATTTCCGGTGGAGTGGGAATAGGTGGAGTTCTTGAGCCTATTCAAGCTTCACCTGTCATTATAGAAGATAATTGCTTTATTGGAGCACGTAGCGAAGTGGCCGAGGGTGTGGTAGTGAGAGAAGGATCAGTCCTTGGCATAGGCGTGTTTATTGGGGCATCAACAAAGATTATTGATAGAGAAACTAGCAAGGTATTTTACGGCGAAGTGCCACCTTATTCTGTAGTGGTACCAGGGTCTATTCCATCTAAAAATAATATTTCAACCTATTGTGCAGTCATAGTAAAAAAAGTGGATGAAAAGACGAGATCGAAAATCTCTATAAATGAAATATTGAGGGATTAAACTATCTTACTCCTTGTCGTCACTTTTTTTATCATTATTACTAACCACAGTAATGGCATACGCGCATAACTCTGAGAAAGAGACTCCATTTTCTTGAGATAGTTTATATAATTTTTGTAGACTTTCTTTTACTTTATTAGGAATATTCCCTCCACGTTCTTTTACAAGCCAGGAATCTTGATGATGAATTGGATGAGCATCACTTTTTGGATTTCCTATGTATATTGCAAAAGGTGAACTTTGTCCTTTGAAGTCACATTGTACAGTAAATTTTTTTATAGATTCAGCCATCTAAAGACCTCTACTTTTCTTTTTGGTCGATTTTATAGCAGGTGGAAGAGGTGGTTTCTTTATAAAATCTTGTCTATTGACAACACTTTCTCTACCTTCCAAAGCTCGGCGAACATCAGCTCTGCTTAATTGCGACTCTTTTGCTACCTTCATTCCATGCTTTGCCATAATATTAGCATATGCTAGTACTTTTTTTACCAATTCTAGATCACCATTTAGCATTTGAACTAGCACTTGAAACACTTCCGCTAAAGTTAGCCCATCAGCATTTATAACCTTGTTTTCTATAAAATTGACAGCTTCTTCAAATTTGTATTCAATACTATCATCTTGAGCTATAAGGGCAACATAATCGGTGTTTTTGTCGTCCATAACTGAAGCACTATTACTCACAAACTTAAGTGTATACTATATATATAAATACTCTACTATTTTATATTATGGCACGCTATAGTTAAACATTTATTAATAACATGCTCACTTATATACACGAATTAATTGACAAAAGTCAAGGATCAATATCCATCAGTGATTTCATGAATGCCGTTTTGTACCATGAAAAATACGGCTATTATACAAGTAAATTACCGCTTGGTAAGGATGGTGATTTTACTACCGCACCTGAGATCAGCCAATTATTTGGTGAAGTAATTGCAGTTTGGATAATGCATACATGGGAAAAATTAGGAAAGCCATCAAAATTTTCTCTAGTTGAACTTGGGCCAGGCAAAGGAACACTCATTCACGATATAATAAGAGTCACTAAAAAATACAGCAGCTTTTTTAATTCAATGTTGATCCACTTAGTTGAAATAAGCCCTACTTTACGGAAGATACAAAAGGAAAAATTAAAAAGCTTAGATGTTAATTGGCACAAAAATATTGACAACCTACCAGAACAACCAACCATTTTTTTAGCAAATGAGTTCTTTGACGCTCTTCCGATAGATCAGTTTGTATATCATGATGAGGGGTGGTATGAAAATATGGTGACAAAACAAGATGATGGCAGTCTCTTGGTGTCATGCCAGTGCGTGACACTGGAATCCAGAAAAAAAGAATCATGGATTCCAGTGTCAGCTACTCAGATGACAAATGGAAAATTTTTTAATGGTGCAGTGGTGGAAATATGTTCAGTTGGGGTTGAAATATTAAAAAAACTTGAGAAGAAGATATATAATAATAAAGGAGCTGCTTTGATTGTAGATTACGGTTATGTATACCCCGCATATAAGAGCACTTTGCAATCGATAAAACAACATAAGTATGCTAATTTTCTTGAGAATGTTGGTAATAGTGATATTACCGCACTTGTGAACTTTCAAGCGTTAAGAGATTCATTAAAGCATGTAGATTGTGAGATTTTAACTCAAAGGGAATTTTTATATCTTTTTGGCATAAAAGAAAGAACCCAGGCTTTAATGAAAAGCGCAAGTGATGAACAAAAGAATAGGATCTTTAGTGAATTCCTAAGGTTGACTGAAAATATGGGCACTCTTTTTAAAGCAATGCTATTGATATAGCTAACCCAAGAAAGGTTTCCCTACATCATACCGCCGCGATATCTCAGCATAGATTCCGCTAACGAGTAGCGGAATGACGAGCTTATTGTCATGCCGCCGCGAACCGTCATACCGCGATTCATTCGCGGTATCTCATCAGCTAACAAGCAGCAGTTCTACGTCATACCGCCGTGGTATCTTTTAGCATAGATCCCGCTAACACGTAGCGGGATGACGAGCTTATCGTCATGCTGCCGCGAACCGTCATACCGCCACGAACTGTCATACCACCACGAACCGTCATACCGCGATTCATTCGCGGTATCTCTAGATCCCGCTAACAAGCAGCGGGATGACGGTTGTCTCCTAGCTGTCATCCCAGTACTGGTAGACTCAAATCACAATGCTCGTATAGCTGCAACCCTGGAGGTACTGTTTCTCACCCACTGGAGATATTGCACGGTACTATCCACTTGGTCGTCGTGGCGCGTTTCTGGGAACATTAAAATCTCATACTCAAAATCGTTCAGCCATACTGCTTGATGTGGCAGAAAAACCTTGCCAGACTCTATAATCGGAACAATTTGATGAAATCGAGTGAGCTTGTCATCATGTGGCACTATTTCAATAATCGGTAAATCACTGTTTGTCTTTAGCTCTTGCACCAATTGTTGACCACTTGTTTTTGCTTCGATTAAAATTGCGTGTGGCGTCCATCTTGCAGCTAGTGACAAAACCTGTTCTTTAAGCTTTGGATACTCAAGCTTTGCGCGATATACGTCGAGTAAATAGAATTTATTATCTATTTTTGCCCAGGTGGTGCAGACACTAAAGTTGCTCATGTTACTTGTTGAAACCGCAGTATCCCAACTTTGTGTTACATGCGAGAGATTATCAGGAACATTTTTATAGCGCTTTAGCCACTCTCGTTTGACTATACCACTTGAAAGCGGCAGAGGGTTTTGTTGATATTGAGCAGCAAAAGCGTAACTCCCAAGTTCAGCTTTTATTATCTCAACTTCTTCTTTTCCTCCATCGAGGGGATATAACAACTGACCTTCTTCTCTTGAATATAATATCCTTACAGGTGACGCTGGTTTATTATATAATCGCCTGGTCGCACAGTGCTGAGCTACTCGGATGATAGGAACGGGAGGTATTGGCTTTTTGATTGAATAAATAACCTGCTTATTTTCAGAAATCATTGGCAAACAAATATGATGCCATATGTTTTTTGGCTTGGAGAGAAGGTGTCCAGTTAAGTCCTCCTGGTGTAGCCTGTGCATTACAAGAACGATGACTCCTTTTTTTCTATCGTTCAGCCTGGTTACTAAAGTCTGATCAAACCAGTTTGTGGCACGCTTTCTAAGCGTTTCACTCAAAGCTTGAGCAGAACTGAGCGGATCGTCCACAATGATAAAATCACCACCTTCACCAGTTAGTGTTCCACCAACTGATGTTGCGATTCTGTATCCTCTCTGCACTGTTTGAAATTTATATTTGGTATTCTGGTCTTTGGATAGTTCTATCTCTGGAAATAGCGCTCTATACCAACTAGACTGCATCACGCACCTGGTGTCGAGCGAGTGCTTTTCGCTGAGCCGCTGAGAATAACTTGCAACTATTATTCTCGCAGTTGGTTGGTTTCCCAGTATCCATGCGGGCCACGCAACGCTTATGCACATGGACTTCATCGAGCGCGGAGGCATATTGAATATTATTCGTTTCACTTCACCAGCGCTCGCTGCTTCCAGCCTGTCTGCTATGACTTTTATATACTGATAATCGTTATACTCACACCCCGGCACTACCGTTTGAAAGCACAGTTCAATGAATTTTAGAAAGTTCATGATATAATGTTGAAACCAGCGCGTAACGCTGGGATGACAGAAAAAGGAGCACTGGAATGACACCCTACTTAACCGTCATACCGCGATTCATTCGCGGTATCTCTTAACATAGATCCCGCTAACACGTAGCGGGATGACGAATTACTTAACCATCATCTACACCGTCATACCGCGATTCATTCGCGGTATCTCTTAACATAGATCCCCTACTATACCTTAACATAGATCCCGCTAACAAGCAGCGGGATGACGAGCTTATCTTCATGCCGCCACGAACCGTCATGCCGCCGCGAACCGTCATACCGCGATTCATTCGCGGTATCTCTAGATCCCGCTAACACGTAGGGGAATGACGAGGTCATGCCGCCGCAAACCGTCATACCGCCGCGGTATCTCTTAGCCGCTAACACGTAGCGGGATGACGGTTGTTGTTTAGCTATAAATATTAAGGAATTTACCAAATGAAAAAAAAGGCAAAAGAAGCCCCGTGGTTATTATCCGCTTTAAAATATTGGCGTTTTTTATGTTTTAAATGCTTGACAAGCGAGATTCAGCCGCTTTTAATTGCAACTAACCTACGCTGCAAATGTTTAAGAAATTTACTAAGCAGAAAAAAAGACAAAGAATCCCCGAGTTAGCTAGTCTTTTACTATCTCTGTCGAGTATTGGCATTTTTTGATGTCTTGTAACGCTTTATAAGCGCGTTCAGCTTATTTAGATAAAAATCTAGATGTAGATGAAGTTTTGTAAAGACATACAGTATCTATATACTGCAAAAAATTGAACATAAGACGCCGATACATTAAGTAATCCTTACCTTTTAATCTGCAGATTGGCGAAAGCAAATACAATAGCTTCACTATCATGATAAGGGCGCTGGTGGAGTTTGTCAAGTAAGTTTTTTCGTTTCTATTTCCAATAAAAGTTCGTTATATGGTTATGCAAGAAGTTTAATACTCATAGTTTCAAGCATATACTGAAATATCTCATTAGCAATTGCAACATCTTGGCGTGGGGCTTTGCCGTGTTCTATAAACACAGAGATTGCATAGCGCGGGTTATGGTAAGGGCCATAAGCGATAAATAACTTATGACTTTCACCCTTAGAGTTTATCTCTGGTGTACCGGTTTTACCGGCAATTTGTATACCGCTTAGCCCTTTCTTATAGGTTCCAGTTTTAGAATTCACCACATCAAACATAGCTTTTCGAACTATGCTAAGATGCTCACAATCCACATCAATATCGGGAAAATCTTGTATCGTTTCATTCATCTTAATGCGGGGAATTACCTCTTTTCCTGTTGCAATCCTCGCTGCAAGAACTGCAAGCTGTAGTGGTGTTGTAAGCATATACCCTTGTCCTATAACTAAGTTGATAGTGTCACCTAAATACCACTGCGAATATAGCTTTCGTGTACGCCAATCTCTATCTGGCAACAACCCTGGAGCTTCTTCTTTAAACGTTCCAATCAGTGGCCCACTTCCAATACCAAATTTTCTGGCCATTTCTACTAGAGAGTCTACACTTATTTTTTTCCCTATATTATAAAAGTAAGTGTTGCATGATAATGCCATTGCTTCATTTAAAGATACATATCCATGGACTTTGCTTTTCAGGCAACGAAATTTCCGCTCACCTATTTTCATATAGCCCTTGCACGAGAATTTCTCTTCTGGTGTTATTATCCCGTCTTTTAAACCCGCAAGCGCAACTATTACTTTAAATATTGAACCAGGTGGAATTTGATATGATAACGCACGATTCACGAGCGGCAATGAAGGAGCATTCAAGCTCTCCCAAGTCTCATTTGATAGCCTGCTAGCAAAAAGATTATTATCGTAAGAAGGTGAATTATATAATGCTAAAATTTCTCCATTATTTACATCAATTACCACTGCGGAGCCTTGGTGATCTTTAAATACCTCTGCGGTTTTCTCTTGCAGATTAATATCAATTGTCAGTTGTACATCTTGTCCGTCTTGTTGTGGTATGCTTGATAATTCTTTTATGACGCGTTTTTTAGAATTTATTTCCTGCTCAGATTTTCCTGACTTGCCTTTCAATATATGATCATATGTATATTCAATACCGCTGATTCCTACTTCGCTTATGCCTTGCTGTCTTTTTGTATATCCGATTACATGAGAACACATTGAACCAAATGGGTAATAACGTTTATAAAGAGCAGTTATTTTTTCTGACGATTTTGCTATTTTAGACTCGACTTCTGATAATGTCTGCAAATCAACTTCCTTACCAGAACCATCAAACAAAACAACATACGAAATTTTGTTTACCGCAAGTTCAATGCTATTCCTATCTAAAATTTTGCCCCGCTTAGGCATAATAGTAGCAACTCTTATTCTATTACTATTAGATAGTGCTTCGTACTTTTGTCTGTTTCGTATTTGTAAATTATATAACCTGCAACTAAAAACCGCAGAAATGGTAAGCTGAATACCACCTAATATGAATGCTCTGCGGTTAAAGACTTTGTTTTTTGTCCACATAACATTCCTTCAAAACACACTTTTTTCCCCTCTTTTATTGTTACACTTCTGGCTTTTACCGTATTACAAACCCTTTTTTCCCACTCACTTAAGGTCACAAACTTATAACCTGATTTTTTTAGTATTTTAATAATATGAGGTAAAGCTTCAATTGTGTTTGACCTGTTATTGTGATCATGAAACAGTATAACTGCTCCATTATGTACATTACTTAAAACTCTTTCAACTAAAGTTTCTGGCTTATCACCTTGCCAATCTAGCGAATCAACTGTCCATAATATTGAATACATATTTAATTGATCAGTATTTTCAATCAGATTATCGTCATAACATCCATATGGCGGACGAAACCATTTTACATCTTGTTTTATTGCATTTTTAATTGCTGTATTTGTCTTTTCCAATTCTTGCAATTGTTCCTCACTTGAAAGTGATGTCAACTTCCTATGCGACCAAGAGTGATTGCCTAACTCATGACCTGATTCATGAATTTTCTTTACTATTTCAGACGTTTTTTCATTTATACGTTCACCAAGCACAAAAAATGTTGCTTTTGCTTCATAGCTTTCCAGAACATTAATAATATCGTTTACTCTATTGTTAGACGGTCCATCATCAAACGTAAGCGCAACAAACTTATCGTCGTTATTCAATAATTTTTTTATATTACTTAAATTTCTATATGATAGATCTAGATTACAACTGAGCCCACAGTATGGTAAATTAAAATTACAATCACTACAAAAAGCCGTACTTGAATATAGTAAGAAAAAAGTGATTATCCTTATAAACATTTGTAATCAGCAAAGTGATAGAATACTACACTTTTTTGCTAAGTTAAGCCATCTTTAATTGCTGTAGCCTTTACTTCATCGCTTCTTTAATACATTGTATTAACAATTTTATATAATATATTATGATTGCAAATATAAATACCGTTGCGCTTCAGGGAATTAGCACAGTAAATGTCAATGCACAAATTCATATGGCAAATGGTATTCCAGCTTTTAATATTGTTGGCTTGCCGGATAAAACTGTTGCAGAATCCAGAGAGCGCATCAGAGCAGCGTTAAATTCAATCAATCTACTACTACCTCCAAAAAGAATTACAGTTAATCTCTCCCCTGCGGATTTGCTGAAAGAAGGCAGTCATTATGACTTGGCTATTGCTATTGGACTACTTGTTGTAATGAATGTGATACCAGTTGAAAAAGTTCAGTCTTATATAATCATGGGTGAACTGGCTCTTGATAGCAGAGTTATTCCAGTTTCAGGTGTGCTGCCAACAGCAATTAATGCAAAAAAGGACAATAAAGGAGTAATTTGCCCGAGAGGAAATGGTGTAGAAGCTGTATGGGTGAAGAATGTTTCAATTCTGGCTATAGAGAAATTAACTGATATTATCAGACACTTTAAGGGTGAGCAATTAATTCAGCCAGTAATTTTTAATTATAGTGATGCACCCAAAGAAAAAAGATTGGTTCCCGATATGAAGGATATCAAAGGCCAAGTTGTTGCAAAAAGAGCAGCTGAAATTGCAGCAGCAGGTGGGCATAATATGCTTCTTGTTGGCCCTCCTGGTACTGGAAAGTCAATGCTTGCTAAACGCTTTATAGGGTTGCTGCCTGATTTGACCGAACAGGAGATGATTGATGTTAATATTATTTCCAGCATAACAAAAACTGGTAACGAAATATTCAAAGTAACTCGTCCCTTTCGTGAACCTCATCACTCATGCTCTATGCCAGCAATGATAGGGGGAGGAAAGAATGCAAAACCTGGAGAAATTACCATGGCTCACAATGGCGTGTTGTTTCTTGATGAGTTACCTGAATTTCCAAGACTCGTGCTTGATTCTCTGCGCCAACCACTTGAAGATAGAAAAGTTACCGTTGCAAGGGCAAATGCTCACATAACCTACCCTGCCAATTTTCAACTGATAGCTGCAATGAACCCTTGCAGGTGCGGTTATTTAGGTGATGCAAGCAGATCGTGCAACAAAGCTCCAAAGTGTGGCACAGATTACAAAAACAAAATATCAGGCCCATTGCTTGATAGAATAGACATATGCATTGAAATGCCAAACGTTAGCATACTCTCTCCTGAAATCTCTGTGGAGGGAGAAAGTACTAAAATCATAAGAGGAAGGGTGATAGCAGCGAGAAAAATTCAAACTGAGCGTTATAGTAAATTGAATGTTCGTTGTAACGCAGAAGTAAGCGGTGAAGCATTTAATAAATTTACTGAACCAGATCAGGCAGGGTTAGAATTGCTAAAATACGTACTGAAAGAAAATTACATTTCCAATCGAGGCTACACACGCGTATTAAAAGTTGCAAGAACTATTGCAGATCTTGCAAAAAGTGAAGAAGTAAAAAGAGCACACATTGCTGAAGCGCTCAATTACAGAATAAAGGTATATTAAAAAATTAGTTTACTTGACAGGCAATTTTTTTTACTATATGCTTCCTTAATGAAATTTTAACATTCTATTTAAGGAGTAGAGTTATGGCATTAACAAATTATGAGTATAGAAAAGGGGATGGCATTTTTCATGCTATTTCAGAAGGATATATACGAGCTGAAAAATACTGGGGAATTCCTGGTGCTGCTGGTGGGGCTGGTCAGTACGCTATGCATAATAAAGGGAGAACAGCATTATTTCCGCTTGCAGTTGCAAGTGTTGTCTTTACAGCAATGCATATGAAAGCAGGCTTTGTTAGTGCAGCAGAAGCTTCTGGGTTTCTTGCTAAGACTGCCAGTTACTTTGTTGGAACAAATCAAGCAATAGCTGCTTCATTACCTGGATTTATCGGAACAGGTGTTGCTGGTCAGATAGTTGCGGGTGCCATAATGGCAATTGCTGCAGCTGCTGTTCTTTATGGAACATATCAAATTGCCTCAAAATTAAAAGATGTTGCGGTTGAAGCATTGAAAGGGGAAGAGAAAGATAAGGAAGCTAATAATCTTTAACAAAATAAAAAGGGATAGGTTTCTGTCCCTTTTTATAAACGTTTTCTATTTTTTGCATCGGTTAAGTGATGTCATCTAAGAATCTAGTTATTATAATTAACGGCACTTATTAGTATAAATGTTAAGAATAAGTAAATCCCGTTTACTGTTTACGCCTATAGAAGTGAAAAGTATTTGCATATTATTAAAAAAGCGGTAACTTATTATCAAGTGAATTCGCTAAATTTGAGTAATTTAAATGTCTATTGATCTTAGTCTGCCGGAGTTACCTATATTGCACCCAAGGATTACCGTTGTGGGAGTGGGTGGTGCTGGTGGAAATGCTGTGAATAACATGATCCAATCTAATTTGCAAGGAGTGAATTTTGTTGTCGCAAATACCGATGCTCAAGCACTAGAAAAGTCGTTATGTGATAAAAAAATTCAGCTTGGCATTAATTTAACTAAGGGGCTTGGTGCTGGTGCTTTGCCTGATGTTGGCAAAGGTGCAGCAGAAGAGTCAATTGATGAGATTATGGAGCATATAAAAGATAGTCATATGCTTTTCATCACAGCAGGAATGGGCGGTGGTACTGGAACCGGTGCAGCACCGGTAATTGCAAAAGCAGCCAGAGAAGCAAGAGCCGCAGTTAAGGATAGAGCGCCAAAAGAAAAAAAGATATTGACTGTTGGAGTTGTAACTAAACCGTTCGGTTTTGAAGGTGTGCGCCGTATGCGCATTGCAGAGCTTGGACTTGAAGAACTGCAAAAATACGTGGATACACTTATTGTCATTCCAAATCAGAATTTATTTAGAATTGCAAATGAAAAAACTACATTTTCTGATGCATTTAAACTTGCTGATAATGTTCTGCACATTGGCATCAGAGGAGTAACTGACTTGATGGTCATGCCAGGGCTTATCAATCTTGACTTCGCTGATATAGAAACAGTAATGAGCGAGATGGGCAAAGCGATGATCGGCACCGGAGAGGCAGAAGGAGAAGATAGAGCAATTAGTGCTGCAGAGGCTGCAATATCTAATCCATTGCTTGATAATGTATCAATGAAAGGTGCGCAAGGAATATTAATTAACATTACTGGTGGCGGAGATATGACTCTGTTTGAAGTTGATGCTGCAGCCAATAGAGTGCGTGAAGAAGTAGATGAAAATGCAAATATAATATTTGGTGCTACTTTTGATCAAGCGATGGAGGGAAGAGTTAGAGTTTCTGTTCTTGCAACTGGCATTGATGGTCGCAATAATAAATCAGAAACTTCACCTATAAGTCAGAGCGAAGACTCAGAGAAAGAGAAATTTAAGTGGCCATATAGTCAAAGTGAAAGTACACAAGACAAAACACTGGAAACAAAACCAGCTGAACAGGTAAGCGAAGGAGCTAAGTGGGGCAGCAATATCTATGATATACCAGCTTACTTAAGAAGAAAAAAATAATGCAATTTTGGCTACTTAAGTCAGAGCCAAGTGAATACTCATGGCAAAAAATGGAAAAGGAGCAGGTAGTTGAGTGGGATGGTGTGCGCAATTATCAAGCTCAAAATTACATGAAAATTATGAAAGCAAGCGATCTTGCGTTTTTTTATCATACAGGTAAAGAGAAAGCAATACTTGGAATCGTTGAAGTATTTAAAGAGTATTATCATGTTAATGATCCCAAGTTCGGATTAGTGAATGTAAAGTTTTTGAAACCTTTAAATAACCAAGTAACGTTAAATAATATAAAACAAAACCCACTTTTGAAAAATATGACTATATTAAAACAACCACGTTTATCAATTGCCCCAGTTTCGGAAATTGAATGGAATGAAATAATAAGGATGAGTGATGTGTAATACCTGTCATTTCAGTTCCTAAATGATGTCATCTCAGCACACAACGCACAGCTGTATGAATATTTGTCTCGAAGGCAGTGCATTAAACGTTATAGCCGATTTTGCATCAAACACAAAGGTGTCATTCCAGTGCTTGACACTGGAATCCAGCCTTAATGCAACCACATTAAAGCCGTTGTGTTTTAATATAAGATTAGCTACTTTTATATTCACTAACTTGATGTCTAATCAAAATTCCTGGATCCCAGTGCCTAGACACTGGGATGACATCCTTCTAGTGTACAATATTCGTACAGTTGTGTACATGACACAAGGGTCTATAACTCTTCTTTTTTGGATTCCAGTGTCAGCTATTTGCATGACACCCTTACTGATGTGTCACTCATGTTAGAAGTAAATATTCTTGACAAGAAATGGTGCAGCATTATAGAAAATCCTAAAAATTTTGTATTAGGTGTCATCAATGCTTCTCTAAAAGAATTAAAAATAGACCACTATAAACCAAATATATCAATAGCTCTGGCTGATGATGACTTGCTACATCAACTTAATTTAAAATTTAGAGAAATGGATAAGCCAACTAACGTACTATCATTTCCGTATGAACAATTGTCTAATGAGTGCGATTTAGGAGACATAGCAATTTCAATAGACATAATAAAAAGAGAATCGCATGAGTATTATATACCCATTCTTGCTCACATTGCACACATGTTAGTGCATGGATTACTGCATTTACTTGGTTATGATCACCAAAAAAAAGATGAAGAAATTATAATGAAAAATCTAGAAAGAGAGATTTTAGCTTCGCTTGGCTACAATATGTGTGCGATTTAAAAGGAATTTAATAAAAATATAGTAGATGATAATAAAATATGTTATCTACAAAGGGTTTTAGCTATAAACAATAAAAGGTAAGTGATATGGTTCAGTTTTCTTTGCCAAAGAATTCTAAAATTAATCAAAAGGGCAAAATTTATCCTATTCCTGCTAGAGCAAAAAACATCAGAAGATTTCAAATTTACCGTTGGTCTGCTGATGACGAGAAAAACCCTAGAATAGACACATTTTTTATTGATATGGATAGTTGTGGCCCTATGGTACTTGATGCATTAATAAAAATAAAGGATGAAATAGATTCGACTTTAACTTTCAGACGTTCTTGTAGAGAAGGCATATGTGGATCTTGTGCCATGAATATTGACGGAACCAATACTCTTGCATGTACTAGATCTATACATGATATAAAAGGTGACGTAAAAATATATCCATTACCTCACATGTATGTAATAAAGGACCTAGTCTCGGATTTGAGCCAATTTTATGAGCAATACAAATCAATTAAACCTTGGTTACAAGCAGATAAGCCTGCCCTACCAAATAAAGAATACTCTCAATCTTCTGAAGATAGAAAAAAATTAGATGGCTTGTCCGACTGTATATTATGTGCTTGCTGTTCGACTGGTTGCCCAAGCTACTGGTGGAATAGTGATAAATTTTTAGGACCAGCAATACTATTACAAGCTTACAGATGGATTGCTGACAGCCGTGATAATAAGACAGGTGAAAGACTTGATGTTTTAAACGACCCATTCAAGTTGTATCGTTGTCATACAATAATGAATTGCACAAAAACTTGTCCTAAAGGACTTAATCCAGCAAGAGCAATAGCGAAAGTAAAACAGCTCATGGTAGAGAGAGAAGGAGTTTAAGTATTATCTTTTGCATTCTTCGTAAGAGAACAGCAAACCTTCCGAAGCGTAGGGTATTGTTAATACCCTGAACGCTTTTCCGTTTGTGAAGTGCATCGTATCATCGTACGATTCAAATAATTTTTTGAACAACTCATGTCTTTGGTTACTAATAGTTTGAAAATCCTCTTTTTCTAAAAGCTTTTTAGATTCGAAGAGGTAAAGCATAACTTCGTGATAAGTTGGGTAAGATGCCAAAAATTTTGGGTCAAATTGAAAGGTTTTTATAAAAGCATTATTATAAAATTTTAGCTTTTGATTCTTACTATATATTACTATAGCAACCGGTAACCTCTCAAGCAAATTTTTCTGTGTAGCTAAATAACTGTTTAATTCAGTATATAATTTCTCTGCATCACTAACATCTTTCCCATACATTACTATGCTACCAGAACCTTGTATTGGAATTTTAACAAAATCGAAAACCTTAGGTTCGTTCTTATAAGTTATGACATGTCTTCCTGGTTTTGTGCTATGAGCGCTACCGGTAATAGCAAATTTCTTAGAACCATCTACATATTTATCATAAAACAAGTTATAAAATTCCACCTTTCTACTCTTGTTATATCTTAGTATTGGAAACGGTAAAGAGTTGAAAACGTTTTTATAGCTCTCCACTTCCTGTGTAAGCTTACTATTTTCTAACTCAAGTCCGTTAGCCTTTATCTTACAGTCTGAGACATTCCTTATCCATAACAGCACACCTATCACATTGTTAGAATCATCTATTATGCTTCTACCGTAACATATGCAATAAACCTCACTGTCTTTTGACTTTAAATCTAGAGTAAAAGATTTATTTATTTCCTTTGCCTCAACAAAATTTTTGATTAAGCTTTCTGATTGCTCAAAAAAATTCACAAACTCATTAAATGAGTAAAAAACAGTATTAAGCAAAATTAGTAAATTGGGAGAGAACTTTTCTATACGTTTTTTTGCATCCCAAATATAAAACCCATCATTCACAGTATCAATTAAATTATTTATGATAACATTTTGATGCTGTAAGTTCTTAATCTTATTACTAATTTTTAATTTAGAATAAGAGAGAAAGAATAATATTAGAATCAATATTAAAACCACTTCATACAAAAAAAACATAGCACTTTTAAAACAAATGTAAAAATTTGTAACCGCTCAGAATTATGCTGAAGAGGTATATAAGTAAAGATTGCCTAACATTTGAAAGCCCAATCTCTTATAAAGGTTCACAGAAGATTTCATACAATGTGCTACTATATATTTGCATTCAAGCTGTTTAGCTATCTTTATTCTTTCTAAAACCATTTGGATACCTATTCCACGATTCCTGTAAATTGGTAAAACTCCATCACTATAAAAACCAGCTACGCTATCTTGAACATAAAGACCGCATGTCCCAATAATTTCATTATTTAGTGTTACAAGAAAAAATCTTAATCTTGAGTTCTTATCATCATAATTTGATAATCCGCGAAAAAATGTGCTGACAATTCCAACGCCATGATAAAAAATTTTAGAAGTGTGTAGATCTAACTGTTCTAAGAGGTTGCTACCATTCACAGCATTTAACCTCAAGTTTGGAATAACATCAGCAGGTAAAAAGTAATTTTTCATATTAAGTAAAGCTTTTTTTGGTGTGCTAACGTGTTTTATTTCACACTTTTCTAAAATCTCTCTTATTTTCATATGTGAATTTATTACCCATGTTGCTTCTATATCTCTTGTTCTGAGATAATCTAGAGTTTTTTGTATAGAAAGCTCGGTACATTGATCTCCACAGAACACAAAATTAAATAATGACTCCCTGGTACCATTTATTGTAAATATGATGTTATCAAATTCATCGTGTACTTCCCACTCAGATAAATTCGCTGTGTACAGTATATAATCCTTTAGATTTTGAACAATTAAGCTTGAATAATAAATTTTTTTATCCTGCATACACCAACAATAAACAATAAAAGGCTCCTATAAGAACACAGGCTAAAATTGCAGCTATAACGTCATCTAGCATAATACCTAAAGGACCTTTGGTATTTTTATCGATTAAATTTATAGGCCACGTTTTTATTATATCAAAAAACCTAAAAGAAAAAAAGCACAACAACAATGAAGAACAATTCATCTCTTGGCTTAACAATATCGAAACTAAAAGTATCGTCAGCAATTGACCAACCACTTCGTCAATTACTACCTCTTTTGGATCACATGAAGTCTTGTAATGTTTTATATAATTACCTGTAGACCATAATCCAATTAAGAATAAAAAAGAAATAATTGCTGCACCTAAAATTTTGTTGCTCAGGATTACAGGAACAAGCGGAAAAGAAGCCAAACTACCCACAGTACCTGGCATTTTTTTTACTGTTCCAGACAGCCACCACGTTGATATTAATTTATATAAAAATTTCACAATATATCCAAATACAAAATTAACTTATAAGAACAGAAAGAGTATCCTCTATAGAGGCGCTTTCATACAATAATCTATAGACCGCTTCACATATAGGCATTTTTATCTTTAGCTTTCCTGCTAAATTAAATATGGACTCAGCAGTGCTAAAACCTTCAATCACTGACTTGCCTTCTGACAAAATCTGCTGAACATTAAAGCCATTGTCACTATTACCTATTTTAAACCCAAAAGATAAGTTTCTTGAATTCAAGGATGTGCATGTCATAATTAGGTCACCCAGACATGCTGGCCCAAGTAGTGTATTTATATCCACACTACCGTCACCAATTTTTGCTGAGTATAAAGCCTTAATTTCGCTCATACTTTTCATAATCAATGCTGCATGAGCATTAAACCCAAGTTTACTACCTAGAACAATCCCACACGCTATAGCAAAAACGTTCTTTAACGCTGCACAAATCTGTACTCCTATAATGTCGTTACTAAACTCCAATTTAACATTTTCTTGTTGCAGCTCTGATACTAGCTTTGAACCTAATGTGTTATTTTGGCATGCAAGAACCATTGAATAGGGTAATTTTCTTGCAACTTCTACAGCAAAGCTAGGACCTGAAAAAATAGCAATAGGATTGTTAGGTAAAATTTCATTTACTATTTCACTAGGTAATTTTAATGTAGACTTTTCTATTCCCTTACAAGCTAAAATTATTGCTACATCTTTTTTCAGATTACAATTATGCAATTGCTGACATACCTTCCTCAGAGACTGAGTGGGAACAGCGAGGATTGTTACTGAAGCATTAATTATGTCTTCAATAGCCAATTTTACTGACACATTATCAGAAATTCGACAACCGGGTAGCTTGTCACTTTCTCTTTTCCCGTTGATTGATTCAAATGTAGTTTCATTGTGAGTCCACAAAATCACATCTTTCTTACTACCTAATGAAATTGCGATTGCTGTACCCCATGCACCAGCACCTAAAATTGATATTGCCACACAATATTCCTGAAAATATTACTTATACTTTAAAATAGTAGGATAAGTAAATTAAAAATATAACACAGACATATAGAATAGTTAAATATTTATTAACCGAAGTATTCTTTTAATAATAGTAACTTTAATTCAATATTTACTAAAAATATTATTACTATCATGGTATGTCTATTATATTTTAGATCTATTTATATAACTTTGGAACAATATATTTACTATTAATTAATAAGTGTAATTTTGATCATTTGTTAATAAAAATTTGATTTATTACTTTCCTTAGTTATATATATTACTAAAATTATAAATTATTTATGGGGTGTAAAATATGCGTATATTATTAATTGAAGATGATCAAGTAAGTGCAAAGACTGTAGTTAACGCCTTAACTTCTGATGGACACTTCTGTGACGTTGTTACTTCTGCACAAGATTATAACAATAATATGGTTTCCTCAAACGGAGATTACTATGACCTAGTTATTTTAGATATACACTTACCTGGTGATATTGACGGATATGATATATTGTTAAGACTAAGAAGTGCAAAAATCAAAGTTCCTGTCTTAATACTTTCATGCATATCCGCTGTCAATCACAAAGCTAAAGGACTCGGATATGGTGCCGATGATTACTTAACCAAGCCATTTCATAAAAGCGAGTTATTAGCTCGAATTAAGGCCATAGTGCGTCGTACTAAAGGCCATCCTGAATCGGTGATAAAGATTGGTAATATAAATATCAATTTTGATCACAGGGTTGTTGAGGTGAAAGGTAAAACGGTTCACCTTACTAATAAAGAGTATTCTATGATAGAATTGCTAGCACTGCGTAAAGGAACAGTACTAACAAAAGAAATGTTCTTAAATCATCTTTACAATGGCTTGGATGAACCTTCAGATAACAAGATAGTTGATGTTTTTATGTGCAAATTACGTAAGAAACTTGAAAGTGCAAATGATGGAAAAAGCCACATAGAAACCGTTTGGGGCAGAGGGTATGTTCTGAAAGAGTATATTGATGATGATGAATATTCTAATGTTAATGTAGGCGAAAGTAGTGATGGCTATCAAGCAGAACAAGTGAAGGACAACGCATGAAATGCCTACACATTTAAATATAGCATGGCTTATATCGCACGTATCATGTGAACGCCTAGGTGAAATATAAGCCGAGTTCTGTTTATGTAGCTATTTATCTGGAGTAAATGTTACCATTTACCGCATGCGATTTACCCGAGTAGATATGAGGAAAACATAAAATCTACTTCTATTTAATCTTGCTCCTAGTGTTGGTTACTCGACTACCAATGTTGCCATTGCCATGGTGTGCTCTTACCACACCTTTTCACCCTTACCTAAAAATATTTTAGGCGGTAATTTTCTGTAGCCCTATAACTGGAGTTACCTCCGGCGGGCATTACCCGTCACTATTTTTCCTTGGAGCCCGGACTTTCCTCTGCTATGTTTATCACACAACAGCAGCTACTTATTTCACCTAGGAATTATACTTTAACATGAAAATCACAAAAGCAAAAGACAATTTCCTAACAGTCTACATATTAAAAACATTTAGACAAATAGCTAAAGGTGATATTCCGGCACATCATCACTATCCCAAGATAAGCTTTTTTCACTTTTAGACTCCGCTTCAGTTAGTCAAGAGCCTGGTCCACCGCTTGAAGACGATGAGCTACTTCTTGATCGACTACTACTTTCTACTGATATACTATTTAGCACTGTTTCAGATTGATATATAGTTCGCATTCTGTTACCAGTGGTAAAAATTTCTTCATCGCTACTTGAAGATGATCGCCTTCTATAACCCAAATCAGTTAGTTCTAATACAGGAGCAGCATTACGACCCTTAACATATCTATATGCTATGAATCCTATAATTCCAACAATACCTATTGCTCCAACCAAAGATCCCCCTATCATTCCTGCCTTATTAGACCCTATAGCAAGTTGAGTAGGTTGTGGTGAAGAAGTAGACTGAGGAAGTAAAGTCGTGGTGAATATAGGAGTTGTTGACTCTTTTGTTCTAGTACTTGGTATACTAAATACTGTTTGTGTAGTTTTCTCTGAGCTTGTTGTTGGCGCAGTTGGTTCCACTGTTACTGTGCTTGTTTGAGTCGTTGACTCTGTTGAAGGTTTATTCGTTGTAGAAGTAGGTGCAACGGCTTCTGTTGTTGGCTTCACTGTTACTGTACTTGTTTGAGTCGTTGACTCTGTTGAAGGTTTACTCATCGTAGAAGTCGACGCACCAGTCGCTGCTGTAGGTTTCACAGTACTTGTCTCAGTCCCTGAAGTTACTATCGGCACACTAGTTGACGTTGTAGCAACCGTGGTCGCTTGTGAAGTAGTAGTTGTTTTTGCTACTGTCGTTGACTCCGTTGAAGGTTTACTTATTGTAGAAGTAGGTGCAACGGCTTCCGTTGTCAATTTAGTAGTCTTCACAGCGTCGGTTTCTGCTGTGCTAGTAATTGCAGCAGTCGGCGTTTTCTTAGAAGTCACAACCGTTTCTGCAACAGTTATAGGAGCCACGGTACTACTAGAAATAATATCTGGCGTTAATCGACCGTTAATGATATTAACAAAATCACTGAGAGTTTTGATGCTATTTGCCGGTATTATTGTTGCTTCAGAAGATTTTCCAGAGCCGTTTTGATTAAAAGTTACAATATTTTCTCCACTTACCGCAGTTACGATAAAACCACCCTGACCGTTGCCTTTAATATATAATTGCTCTATAGGATCTGTAAATTGATAGATAGGAAAATCTGACACTGATCCATTTTTAAGTAGAGTTGCTATATGTAACCTCTGCTCATTAGCTGATTGGTCATTTTCAAGAAAAGCAACTAGATCATTTCCTTCCGTTTGTTCAACATACTGCAAAAAGCTTATTTCATGTTCTCTAGAAAGAGATAGTGCTTTATTATCTATTTGACCTTTTCGATTACCAAGTAAAAAGCCATTAACTCCATCCTTCAGACCCTGAATCACTTTAGCCATATCAAATTTAAAAATACGTGTTTTTCTCACCTCTTGATTTTCCTTAGTAATCCTTTTGCTCACTTGCGAATAAAGCATCGTGTTTCCATTTAATGCCAATTGCCCCTGATTATCAAAATTGAACAATTTTCTTTCTGTAACACCTTTTTCTCCAGTCAATACCTTAAATTTTCCGCTCTCGCTTGACTTTAAGTACCAAGAAACTAAAGTTTGATCCTTTAAGTTATGGGCGATTACAATTACGTCACCATTACCAACTTTCACTGCTCTTGGTTGAAAGTAACTATTGCCCACATTTGCAAGACTATTATTATCAATATTCTTTTGTAATTTTCTTTTATCTAAATGTTCAACTGAAGGAGTATTAACTGATTGTTTAATTCCGTAAGTGTTAAAAGATAAGCCTTTAACGCATTTTTCTCCTTCTTCGCTAATTCCTTCTTCAGGAAAGATAACTCCAACTTTATCTATTTCAGCTGAATCTTCTATTAATGTGAGAGATAATTGATCTTTGAATTCATTTGCTACGCTGATATTTGTACCACATTCGTATGTTTTTGATTGATATAATGGACTAATAAGTAATTTTACTTTACTGCTCCCATTACCATTATCTTGATAGCTGAGTCCGTAAGCAACTCCATTCCCCTCAATTAATTCTACGTTTGTTGGATTAAAACCTATCGCTTCTTTAATTTCCGGTGTATTTGAGTTGATCCCGAGCAATCTTCTTAATATAGACATAATTTTATTTAAAATATTAATAAAATGCTATTATGATTACTCCTGTGTGTTAATGTCAATGAAAATTTTAACTAAAATTAAAAAATTAATATAATATTTTATACTAAAAGGTAAATATAAGCTTGAAGAGGGCTAAGAAGCTTTATGCTATTTCTCAAAAAACCAACAATTGCAATCATTGGTTCTACAGGTATAATCTGTTAAAGTTTACACGAGTCTCATGAATGATAGAAAAAGAAGAGCAGTTTAGTTTTACATCAGAAAACCTCAAGAAAGCGGGAAAGTTTATAGAGATGTATCCCAAAGGTAGAGAAGGTAGTGCTGTTATGCCTTTACTATATCTGGTTCAAGAGCAATGCGGATGGGTTTCTGAATCTGCTATGCGTTATGTTGCTGATATGCTGCATATTCCACATATTCGTGTATATGAAGTGGCAAATTTTTACACCATGTATAATTTAAAACCAGTAGGCAAATATCTAATACAAATTTGTAGAACAACTCCTTGCTGGTTGTGCAATAGTGAAGAAGTTTTAAATACCTTTAAAAAAAAACTTGGAATCAATATCGGTGAGACTACTAAAGATAATTTGTTCACTTTAAAAGAAGTTGAATGCCTAGGTGCATGCGTTAATGCTCCCGTTGTGCAGATCAATAATGACTTCTATGAAAATCTTACTCCTGAGAAAGTAGAAAACATCATAACAGAACTTTCAGGCAAATAGATGAAAGAAGAATTTTCATTCAAGAGAATCAAGCAATCAGGTTCTGCAAGAGTTGGAACAATTAAAACTCCAAATGGAAGCGTAGAAACCCCCGCTTTTATATTCTGCGCAACAAAAGCTGCAATTAAAGCTGCAGATATTGAAAGAATAAGTGAAGCTGGTACCCAAATCATACTTTCCAACACCTATCACCTAATGCTTCAACCAGGAGAGAATACTGTTGCAAAACTTGGTGGTTTGCGCAAGATGATAGGATGGAATGGGCCAATGCTAACTGACTCAGGTGGATATCAGATATTTAGCTTAGGCCACGGATCAGTTTCGGAAGAGATAAAAGGAATAAGAAAAAAACAAAAAACTTTGATCAAAATTAATGAGGATGGGGCAATTTTTCGTTCTTACATTAATGGTAAAATTTATTGCTTAACTCCTGAAAAATCTGTACAAATTCAACAGAAATTAGGTGCAGATTTAATCCTAGTTTTAGATGAATGCACTCCATTTCACGTAAGCAAAGAATACACAGCAAAATCAATGCTCATGAGCCACAGATGGGCTGAACGTTCTTTAAATGAATTTGAAAAAAACAATAATGGCAAGCAGGCACTGTATGGAATTAGTCAAGGCGGAGTGTATCAAGATTTACGTAGAGAAAGTTGTGATTTTATCAACGATTTGCCATTTTTTGGTCAAGCAATAGGTGGATCACTTGGTCAAAGTAAAGAGCAGATGCATGATGTAGTTTCTTTCACTATGGACCACCTGAAAAAAGACAGGCCTACTCATTTGCTTGGTATTGGTGGAATTGTGGACATCTTTCGCGGAGTAGAGCTTGGAATTGACACGTTTGATTGCGTGCATCCAACCCGCTTAGCAAGGCATGGTGGCGCACTTGTTAAAGTAAAAAACAGAAATTCTATTTCTTCAAAGTGCAAAGAGCATATTAATTTGCGGAATCAACGATTTGAGCTGGACAACAACCCAATTGAAAGTGACTGTTTATGCTTTACCTGCAGAAAACATTCAAGAGCTTATATACACCATTTACTGAAAGCTAAAGAGCTCCTGGCTTACACGCTCGTTACCATTCATAATATTTTCTTTATGAATAAGTTAATGGCATCAATAAGGCAGGCTATATTAGATGATAGGCTAGATCGGGAGAAAAATAATTGGATTAGTGAGATACCACTACCATACGCGTCAAGTTAAGAGATTGTGAGCAAATTTAGAGAGGTTAAAGTGGATACTCTAGCCCTTCTACGTTTGTCTTTTAATGAAAATCGCGACCAAGTTATAGTGAGTTTTTTAAGAAATGCTTTTAAACTATTAATTTTGGTTAATACTAAAAATAACTCTCTAACCCGCCTTTTTAGCTCAATAAATGCCTTTGTTAAGCTAAGTTCTGTATTCTTTTTCACTTCTGTGCAACCAACTATGCCGTGAAATATAAGAATTGCGCACAATTTAGCATATAGTTCACATAATACTCTGCATGGCTTTCCTTTTAGCTTATCAAGCCTGATATGGCTTTTATACAATTTAAATAATAACTCAATTTGCCACCTTACTCTGTAAATCGTTAATACTTGCTCAGCACTAATTTTATTTTCTGGAACATTAGTTATAAATATTGACCAGTTCAACAATTTTTGATTTCTTTTAGAGGATGTATATCCCTGCGATCTTGCTAATCTATTAGCTTTCCTTCTTCTGGCCATAGACTGTTCTTCAGTTAGTTTCTGACATATAATTCTTACTCTAATTTTTGCTTCTTTTCCTAACAATACCTCGTTTTCTAAAAATAACTTATCCTCTAAACATTCTAATAACTCCATTTTTTGATTTGTTTCTACATCATATATGTTGGTATCGGATTTATAACGACTTATGAAATAAGCTCCTATTTCATTGATTTGTTTAAAAGAACTTGGCACAAAATAACCGAGATCAGATATTAGCAAATCATTGCTTAATATATTACTTAAATGTTTCCTATATCCCTGGTCTGATCTTACCCCCTCCGTTAAATTAAGTTGGTCTATTATCTGATTCATGTAGTCGAAAACTAATTGTAACTTTATTCCAGACTTAGTATTGCTTTCATAGCCACTGTAGCTAGTACCATAACCTTTATACATCTCTTCCATACTGTTAGGTAGAGTAATATAGCTACTGTCCAATAATTTAACACTATTAAATTGCTGTAAGATTTTGCAATCAACTTGCAAGATATTTTTAAAGAGAATCACAGATTCATTATACATCCTTTTCATAAATTCCACTGCTTCTTCAGTAAATCTAAAATCCAAACCTTGTTTTGTTATATCTATCGAGTCCTCGTTTAGTAATTGACACATTGTTTCTACGCTACAATTATCAACTCCTATATTACCCAAGACCATGGCTTTTACGAATGATGAACCTTTTAGCTTTCTCTTTCTTTTTATAAACCTTGTTGTAATTGAGATTTTCTCTGCTTTTTCATTAAAAAATTCTTTGAGCTTTTTTGATAAGCAAGTTATTTTATTCATTGGTTCTCTCACTAAAAGTATATCTGGGAGAACTTATACCTTATTATTCTATCTCTTTCATACCTTTATTTCCTTAACTTGACGCGTATGGATACCACTACACTGTGAATTATACACCTAGTTCATATTTTTCTACGCTTATTTTATATTCCCTAAAACAGAAAAAGCCTTCCTCTTCCTACTCTTTCTTCCTTGGCTAATCCATAGTTAGCGTCTTTTGCACATGTGCGTTGCATTTTTTAATCTTCTTTAAAAACTTGACAATACATGACAACACTGGTATGTTAAAAATATAGTTTTTGTGAGGTATTTATGGTTAACAATAAAGAAAAACATCAAATAGCGTTTTGCGTTTCAGCCGTTACATTCTTAGCTGGGTTATCATTAATCGCAACTGCAATTGCAGTGGGTACCGTACCTGCTATAGCTGCTTGTCTAGTGATAGGAGGAATTTTGACTGTCTTGTCTGGTGTGCAAGCAGTAGAAAGCTATTTATTTTTACGAAACAGCGAGAAAACTTTGAATAAACTGATAAGTAATATACGCGATGAACCAGAAAGTAAACTTTTTATAGAAAGGATTTTGCAACCGTTCATTGAACTTTTTAGTGAGCTTAAGCAACATAATTAAAGTACACTAAGCTTTAAGCATAGAAACCACTTTATCGTAACTTGGCAATGATTCAATTTCTCCAATTGCAGCTAGAGTGGTTTTTTCATGCTGAGATAACAATTCTTCTGCTGCTTTTTTTACGTTAGCAGTGGTAACTGCACTAATTTTTTCTATTAATTCATTTTTACTGATGTACCTATTATAGTTACCGTAGTAGTGTCCCAATGTTTCAGCACGTGAGCTAACACTTTCGCGTGACATTAAAATTTGGGATTTTACTCGCTCTTTCACTCTATTTACTTCTTCTTCCTTCAGATCATCTGTAGACAACTTCTTCAACTCTGTCGTTATAGATTTTAAAAGCTTATCTAAGTTACTACTGTCTGTACCAGCAAAAATGGAAAACATTCCTGTATTAGTATAGCTGGAATTAAATGAATAAACAGAGTAAGCTAATCCCTGCTTTTCCCTTACTTCCTGGAATAAACGTGATGACATTCCGCTCCCTAATATAGAATCAAGCACTTGAAATGTGTGATATTTATCGTCATGGCGAGAAACACTAGGTAGACCAATTAGCAAGTGTACCTGATCTAATTTACGATGTTCTAAATACTCACCACCAGTACAGCTCGCATTTTGGCTTTTTTTCAGCTTTTTAGAATGAATCTTTGAGAGAAAATCTTTGGTTAATGCAACAACTTCTTCATGTTCAACATTTCCTGCAACGGCAAATAGCATATTCTCACCAAAGTAATGCTCATTTATGTAATTATCTAGATCTCCTCGAGTAAAAGATTTTACAGTATTTTGCGTGCCTAAGATTGACCTACCAAATGGTTGGTCTTTATAAGCTGCCTCAAAATATTTGTCGAAAATAATGTCACTTGGTGAATCATTAGTTTGAAAAATCTCTTGTATTACAACACCCTTCTCACGTTCCAATTCATCTTCTGGAAACGTGGAATTCATCAATATATCTATTAATATATCAATACCAGTTTTTATGTCTTTCTTGAGGACTTTTGCATAATAGGTGGTGCTTTCCCTACCGGTGCTAGCGTTGAAAACTCCACCTATGTCATCAAAAGCTTTTGCAATTTCAAAGGCAGTTCTTGTCTTCGTCCCTTTGAAAGCCATGTGTTCTAAAAAATGGGATATTCCATTTTGCTTTGCACTTTCTGCTCTACTGCCAACACCAACTCGTATGCTTAAAGCTACGGAATCAATATCACGCACCTGCTCAGTTATTATGCGCAGACCATTATCTAATTTTGTTACCCGGGGTATATTCATCTCATATATTCTTCTAAGTTCTCTTCTGCAAAATCCCAATTAATCAAATGATCAAGGAAAACTTTTATGTAGTCAATTCTACGGTTTTGACAATCTAAATAATAGGCGTGCTCCCACACATCCATAGTGAGTAGTGGCACTTGGCCATAAATTATTGGCAAATCTGCATTTGGAGTCTTGGTGATTTTGAGCTTTCCTAACCTACCTTTTTCGAGCACTAACCATACCCATCCACTGCCAAACTGGCTTACTCCATGACTCGAAAATTCTTCATAAAATTTATCAAAGCCACCGATATCGTCTTGAATTTTTTTTGCTAGAAGACTACCATCTTTAGGCTTACCACCACCATTTTTTTTCATTGAATTCCAATAAAAAGTATGGTTCCAAACTTGTGCTGCATTATTAAATATAGGCAAGTTGCCGCTATTACCATGCACTTTTGTTATTAATTCCTCAATTTTTACATGTTGATAATCTGTATTTTCAACTAGCTCGTTGAGTTTATTTAAATATCCTTTATGGTGCTTATCATAATGAAAATCTAAGGTTTTTGCAGATATATAAGGCTCCAAAGCTGTTTTATCGTATGGTAATTCAGGTAAAGTAAAACTCATAAAAACCTCTTTATTTCTAACCTACTTGGATGGTAGGGCAATATATGCTTTTGTGCAACATATAATTAATAGCTAAAACATTTAGGTATCTATTGCTTTATTCTAAATTATACTACAATAACGATTATTATATAAGCCATAGAAATGGATTAAATGCAAAAGTTACTTGACACCCTTCGCCAACCCCCTTATCATGAAGCTGAAGCTATTTATTTATCTTCTCTGTACAGATTAAATGACAAAAAAACTCACGTATCTGGCGTCTCATGCTTAATTTTTTGCACTATGTGCACCTTATGTCTTATAAAATTTCTACCTACATAAGCTGAAACGCGCTTATAAAGCGTTTAAAACATAAAAAAACGCCAACTTAAAAAATGGATAGTGAATAACTAGCTACCCTAGGGTTTCTTTTGCCTTTTTTTCTGTTTAGTAAATTTCTTAACGTTTATAATTTAGATTAGTTGCGGTTTAAAAGTAGCTGAATCGCGGTTATTAAACGTTTAGAATAAAAAAACGCCATACTTGAAAGTATAATGTAAGTAATTAGCCAACCACGGGGCTTCTTTTGCCTTTTTCTCCGCTTGGTAAATTTCTTAATGTTTATACGGAAGGTGTCATTCCAGCGCGTGACGCTGGAATCCCAAAAAAAGGATGATGTCATCCGAGTAGCTGACACTGGGATCCAGTTTTCCATATAATCTCATCGAAAACGTTGTAACCACTTTCTATGCTAGTTTGCTTGTGAGCAACCTGGATCCCAGTGTCCAGACACTGGGATGACAAAAAAAGGAGCACTGGGATGACATCATAGGGGCGCTGGCCTGACAATCGTCATTCCGCTACGTGTTAGCGGGATCTAGAGATACCGTGACGGTATGACAAGGGAGAACAGTTGTATTCCTGCACAATTTATTCTCATGACAAAAACGTCTTAACTTTCTCTCTACTTTTTCTGGGTAAGGTCAATTTTGTGAAAAAATGGATTGAATTATAGGCAGATTTGGCTATTATTTGTAATACATGGGTATTAGGTAAAATGTTTAAATTTGATCCTTTATTATTAGCTCGAATTCAGTTTGCCTTCACAATAGGCTTTCACATTATATTTCCTGCTTTCACGATCGGGCTTGCAAGTTTTCTAGCCTTTTTGGAATGGTGTTGGCTTAAGACTGGTGATACACGTTTCCGTGATGTTTATAAATTCTGGATCAAGATTTTTGCCGTTGCTTTTGGCATGGGAGTGGTATCTGGAGTTGTAATGTCATATCAACTTGGTACCAATTGGTCGATTTTTTCTGACCGCATAGCCAATGTTCTCGGCCCTCTATTTTCCTTTGAGGTTTTAACAGCCTTTTTTCTGGAGGCATCTTTTTTGAGTATTATGCTATTTGGATGGAATAGAGTAAGTTCTCGTATGCACTTTGCTTCTACTTGTATTGTTGCAGTGGGAACGCTTATTTCAGCTTTTTGGATTATTGCGGCCAACAGTTGGATGCAAACACCCGCTGGATTCGCGATTGGTGAGAATGGTCTCCTATATCCAACCAATTGGTTAGAGATTATTTTTAATCCTTCTTTCCCTTATCGCTTTATTCATATGGTAACAGCAGCCTATCTTACAACAGCTTTTGTGGTTGGTGGTGTAGGAGCATTTTATCTTTGGAGAAAACGACATGCTCCTCAAGCAAGAATTATGCTTGGTATGGCAACCATTATGGTAGCTTTAGCTGCACCATTTCAGCTGTTCATGGGAGATAGGCATGGATTAAATACACTAAAGCATCAACCTGCTAAGATTGCTGCAATGGAAGGTATATGGGAAACCGAAAAAGGGGCTGGCTTACTTTTATTTGCTTATCCGGATCAGCAAAATGAAATTAATCACTACGAGATAAAAATTCCTAATCTTGCCAGCTTGATCTTAACACATGATTTTTTAGGAGAAGTAAAAGGATTAAAGGAATGGAAAAAAGAAGATAGACCACCTGTAGTATGGGTATTCTGGTCCTTCCGTATAATGGTTGGAGTTGGAATTTTAATGATCATAATTGGGTCAGTAAGTGTTATACAGTATCTTCGTGGCAAATTATTCCAAAGTTGTTTCTTACATGGATGGTGGATATCAATGATGCCGTCTGGGTTCATAGCGTTACTTGCAGGTTGGTTTACTACTGAAATTGGCCGTCAACCTTACACTGTATATGGAATTATGCGCACAATTGAATCATTTTCATCTGCGATTACCGGTCCTCAGGTTGCATGGTCTTTGATTGCATTTATCGTTATGTATACCCTTATATTTGGAGCAGGTAGTTACTATATTCTGAAACTTATATACAAAGGAATTCCTGTCATTAAAGAAGAAGAGCAATTTTATAAACACGGTATTGGAGCTTCAGTGATTGATGCTGGTACATCTGGAAAGGACAACAATCATGTTTGATTTTTCTTCCTTAATTAATTTACCCCTAATCTGGGGATTACTAATTGCCATAGCTGTTTTACTGTATATTTTAATGGATGGGTTTGATTTAGGTATTGGTATTTTACTTCCTTTTGCACCGTCAGATAAATGCCGTGATCACATGATAAGCTCAATTGCACCATTTTGGGATGGAAACGAAACATGGTTGGTATTGGGTGGTGGAGGGTTGTTTGCTGCTTTTCCTCTTGCATATTCAATATTAATGCCTGCTTTTTATATTCCAATCATTATTATGCTGCTTGGCCTTATAGTGCGCGGAGTATCCTTTGAGTTTCGTTTTAAGGCAGAAGGAAAATACAGGCGATTATGGGATTATGCCTTTCATTTTGGGTCACTTGGTGCTGCATTTTGCCAAGGCATGATTTTAGGTGCATTTATACATGGTGTAGAAGTAAACGGACGCAACTTTTCTGGTGGCCAATTTGATTGGGCAAGTGCTTTTAGTGTAATGACAGGCATTGCTGTGATATTTGGATATGCACTTTTAGGTTCTACATGGCTCATAATGAAGACAGAAAATATAACACAAGAATGGGCACGCAAGGTTGCTTCTTATACGCTTGGTTTTGTAGGTATTTTCATGGGACTAGTGAGTGTAGTGACACCATTTTTAAATGAACGTATTAAAAACTTTTGGTTTAGCATGCCAAATTTTTATTATTTATTTTCTATTCCATTACTCACATCTTGGCTATTTTTCATGCTGTGGTTTGATCTTCAGAATACTAAACGGGAGTACCGTCCATTCTTTCTCAGTATTGCTATTTTTTTTATGGGATATTTAGGTTTAGGAATTAGTATCTACCCATGGATTATACCTTTTCAATATACCATTCTGGATGCAGCCGCTTCTGGGCCAAGTTTATCTTTAATGCTCATTGTTATAATACCGCTTTTACCAATCATTTTAACTTACACTGGTTATTGCTATTATGTCTTTCGTGGAAAATCAAATTATGAACACACATATTAAGGAGTTAGTGACCTTATGGTTAAAACGTTACCCTTAAATCAAGCAGTCGTTCAGGCAATGGCGTCAACTCAAGAACCTTCATTAGCAAACCCTCCTATGGATTTTCTGAAAAGTTTTTGAGTATATTGTATTTTTAATTTGTAGAATAAGTTTTTTTCCTTTTTGCATGCTAACCAAAAAGGGTTCTGTCATCCTTCTTGTCATATAAGTAGCTTGACGCGGGCATTCAGTTTTCTTTATAATTTTCTTTGTGAAAGAACAAAAATGCTTATTTGTAACCATAGCTGGCTTACCAAATGCTGGGAAGTCTACATTAATTAACAGCATCATAGGCAAGAAAATTGCAATTGTCACCCCTAAAGTGCAAACAACAAGGACGCAAATAAGGGGTGTTGCAACATGCAACAACACACAAATTGTCTTTACTGACTCCCCAGGAATTTTCTCAGCAGAAACAAAACTTGAAAAAGCTTTAGTCAAATCTGCATGGTCGGCAGTTAAGGATAGTGACATCACTTTGTTGCTTGTTGATGTAAGCAATTATTTGAAAAATATAGAAAGAATTAAGACTATATTTATGCGGCTGCAGCGCACAAAAGGCAGATGCATTTTGGTTATCAATAAAACTGATTTGGTAAAAAGGCCTGAATTAAAGATGGCGCATGAGCATCTGAATTTGCTTTATAAATTTGAAAAGGTTTTTATGATATCAGCATTAAAGAATGATGGACTTTCTGATTTGATGAATTACTTATCTGAAGTTGCATCGGTGAGCCCCTGGTTTTATGAAGAAGATCAAATAACCGATTCCTCGACAAATTTTTTATCAGCAGAAATTACGAGAGAAAAATTATTCTTGAACTTGCGTGAAGAATTGCCATACTCTACAGCTGTTATAACTGAACAATTTGAGGAAAAAAAAGATAAGAGTTTAGTCATCAAACAGATCATATTTGTGTTGAAAGATAGTCATAAAAAAATAGTACTAGGAAAAGATGGCAGTAATATTAAAAAAATTAATATCGAAGCGCGTGCTGAACTAGAAAAATTATTTGAGTGCAAGGTACACCTCTTTTTATTTGTGAAAGTGCGACCTTGGATCGACCGTCCGGAGGAGTATATAGGCAATGCTTAATTCTTTATTGGTATTTGATATTGAAACTATACCAAATGTAAATTCCTGCAAAAATTTACTCAATATTAGTGATGATAGTAGTGTAGAAGAGAAGAGGGATGCATTAACAAAATATCATCTTGAAATAACAAACGGGCAAAACTCTTTTCTGCGTCAGCCTTTTCACCTTGTTGTAGTTATTAGTTTTTTACTTTGCAATATAAGCTACCAGAGTGGTTATGAGGTGTTCACACTGCAAGAAATAAGATCTGGAGGCACACTAAATTCCAGTGAAAAGGAGCTAGTGAAAGGATTTTTTAACTACATATCAGAGAAAAAGCCAAGATTAGTTTCGTTCAACGGACGCACTTTTGATATACCAGTGCTGAAGTATCGTGCTATGGTCCATGGCATTCAAGCAGAATATTTTCATAAAGCTGGCGATAAGTGGAATAGTTACAATCAGAGATATAGCAGTGATTGGCATTGTGATTTGCTTGAATCCCTCTCTGATTTTGGAGCTTCTGCGAGAGTAAAAATGAACGAAGTTTGTGCAGCATTTAATCTTCCTGGTAAGATTGGAGTTGATGGGTCACAAGTTATGGACTTATACGATAGCGGCAAGATACAAGAGATTCGAGATTATTGTGAAACAGATGTAATTAACACTTATTTGATTTACTTAAGGTTCATGCATCATCAGGGAAGGATTACTACTGAAAGCTACAACAAAAGTGTGGAAGAGCTGCTTTTAGAGTGCGAAAAAAAAGAATACCTAAAGAAATTTAAAGAAGAATGGGAAAGAACTTGTGGTGGAAAAATTTTACTTCCATAGAATAAATAGTCGAGTTATAATGCACTAACAAGCGAACCTCTGTACTAAATTTTGGTTAATATACACGTTGAGCATATTAAGAAAGTTGCTTTTAAGGTATTGCATTTTACTTTTATTTTCGTTATAAGGTTGCTTTAAGTTGAATTTTCAACATTTTTATACTATTTACATTTAAGATATGATTTCGAAATTTTTTGGGGGCACTTCATGAAAAAGTCTATGTATACTAGAACTGCTCTAGTTTCTTTATTAACTTTATGTTCTTTCAGCAGTTTTGCAGCTGACTTTCCTGATGAGAGTATGAAGGAAATAAAAAAGCAAGAGAGCACAAAAACTTCTGGAAAAACAGAAGTTATGAAAACATCAAATAAAAAACTGAAAGAAAAGATGGACAGAATATGTAATGCTGATCCAAGAAAAAAAGCTGAAGAGCTTAAGAAAAAGGAAGAGATGAGATTAGCAGCCGAGCAAAAGAAAAAAGAGGAGATCAGGCTAGCAAATGAGAAAAAAGCAAAGCTTATAGAGGATTCAAAAGCGAAAGCTCTAAACGCTAAGAATTCTAATATAGAAAAAGGTAAAGTTTCAAAAACTAAGCGTTCTAAAACTAAGAATGCTAAAGTTGAAGCTAAAGATGTAAAGAAGGATATAAAAGTTGTTAACAAAAATACAGAGGAAAAAGGTAAGGCAAGTCCTGTTGTTTCAGTTGGTGGAGTTGATATTATCGATACCAATCAAGGGCAAAGTAATTTAAGAATAACTTTTGGTGGTGTTGTTGATGCTCAAGGTTATGGCAAAGCTGGACCAAGTGGCGCAGATTATAAACGTTATAACGTTATGCCAAACAGATCTACAGAGTATTATAATGCCACTCCAGATATAACAAAAGGAGCAAATCCAATATTCTATGAAGGAATAGGAAATATTGGTGATTACAGCAACGATATGGGTATGATTGCTGATGCAATATTGCACCTCAGAGCAGAAAATAAGAATGAAGATTTAGGTCTTCTTTATGGTGCTGACGTGCAGTTTCATGTCCCAGTGACCGAAGGTAAGGGAGCTTCACAGGGTGTTTATGCTGCAAAAGGCAGAAGTGCGCATGTGTTTGTTAACTCAAAATATGGTGACGTGAAGCTTGGTTACCAATTTGGTCCTGAGGCTCTGATGAGGCTTGATGCAACAAGAATTGCGACTGTTGACGGAGCTGCAGATAGTGACTGGTTCAGAAAAGTGAACTTAGAAGGAAGCGCTGCTAGCTTTCCATTTTATGTAACACCACGTCTTTACACTGAAAGTTTTTCGAGTGAAAGTGAAAAATTCTCTTTCCGTATGGCAGGGAAATATAACAAAGGCGTTATGACTACACTGCCATTTAGAGTTGCTTACTACTCACCAAATTATATGGGCGCAAGATTTGGTATCAGCTACTCACCTCGTTATGATAGTGGTTTGTTTACTGTAAAAGAAACAGTTTCAGAAGATAAAGGCGGTAAGATAGAACATAAGGAAACGATAAAGCATGTCGGCCCAGACTATGAGCACATAGTAAGTGCTGGTGCATCATATGAATATGACTTTGATAAACATAACATAAAAGTTAAAACTTCTGCAGTTGGTGAATATGGCTTTCCAAAGCAACCAAGTAAAGATAAGCATCTTTATAAGGAATTTGTGGAGTATAATGACCTGATGGGTGTTAATTTTGGTGTAAGCGCTGATTATAAGATTAATGAAGATCAAGGCGTAAAGTTTGCTGCCTCTTTTGCATACTTGGGCAAATCTGGTCAACCGAAGGGTATTAAAAAATTAATTGGTGATACCTATACGGAAATTGATAGTAAAGATGCTACTGATGGCAAAAGAGTGGAAGGGCTGAAAGCTCAATTTGGTAAAGATAGTATAGATACCATGTATTGGACTGTAGGAGCTGGGTATCAACATGAGAATATCTACACAAGTTTGACGTATTTTGGCAGCAGAATGAATGACAAAGATATCCTTCATGATGGTGCACTTGGCGTTCAATATGATCTGTCTCCTGCATGCAGTAAGAACAAATTTGTTCCTTACGCAGCTCTCCATTATTTTATGACTAACGAAACAGGTAAGCTGAAAGATGAGTCTGATGCTGATGTACCTTCTAACCAAGGAATTCTCCTTCTTACTGGTGTGAAGTTTTCTTTCTAACCAGCCAGTACACACCACAGTTAACTGTGGTGTATTCTTGTCTGTTAGTGTTTATTTGTCGATCAAATAAACATATGGTGTCCTCTCTCCTGTCATCCCAGTGCGTGACACACAACTGTACGAACATTGTGATTTGAGGACACTCCACCAAGAAGGATGTCATCCCAGTGCCCAGACACTGGGATCCAGCTTTCCATGCAACTTCATCAAAAGCGTTTATTCAGCATAAGATCAGCCACTTTTTATGCTCACCAAATCAGTTTGCTTACTTACAAGCAAAATTTCCTGGATTCCAGTGTCAAGCACTGGAATGACACCCTATGGTCACCGGAATAACGCTTTATGGCTACTTATACCAATTCTCATTATTAGTGAATCAAATAAGCGATATTGTAGAGTTATTTAATTGTGGAGTGAGAAAGAAAGGCAATAGTATGGCTTTTTTTCCATTGTTATCTATCCGTTTATTGTGCAGTGGGAATTGGTATTAGATGATGAGAAAAGAACACACTGCCCTTATTCTACTGGCCGTATAGCTACTTTCAAATTTAATCAATTAAGCAGGAGGCCCCTATGCAAACCACACTAAAAAATCATTTAGCTGGAGAATTACTTACCACTGCTACGTGCTGGAAATTATAGCTCTTTTTACAATAATCCGAACAGATCATAATATGCTACTGCTCTACCATAGCCATAAGCACATATCTTATCCTATTCGGACTATTGCGAGAAGTGCTATAAAGCTCGCAGGTGGAGAAGTAATGGGATTCACTGACTATGATGAAGACTTAAATATTGATAATATACTCTATAAATCTTCAAGTGGATTTACAGCCAGTAGTATAATATTAAACAGCGATTTAAAGACTGATAATTTGGAAATTGAGGGAATATTAAATAGTGTTGATATCAAAGAAAAAGATGTTTTATCAGGAAAGTACGACTTTGCAAATATTGAGATATTTCTTGTGAATTATAAAGACTTGACCCAGGGAACAATGAATCTACATTCAGGAATTTTTGGTAAAGTGACATTAAGTAGTGGAAGATTTATTGCTGAAATTAGAGGGCTCTCAGCAAAGCTTGAGAGAAGCATAGCAGAATTATACTCTCCTGCATGCAGAGCACAATTTTGCGATGATAAATGTAAAGCCGATACTAAAAAATTTAGTAAAATAAGTACAATCACTAAAGTAATAGATGAAAGAAGATTTGAAGACACGAATTTAACTGAGAGTGATGAATATTATAAGCACGGAGTAGTAAAATTCTTTGGCTCAATAGCGTTTGAAGGTGTAGTAAAAGAATATAAAAATAAAGTAGTTACGTTGTTTACTTCGCCTCCATACCAAATTTTTGCTGGAGATAAATATTCAATACTCGCAGGTTGCGATAAAACATTTCCAACTTGCAGAAGCAAGTTTAACAATACTGTGAATTTTCGTGGTGAACCCTATATACCAGGTTTTTATATTGTTTAGCAGTACAATTTTCAATATTATGAATAAGCATGGAAAGGTGGCTGAGTGGTCTAAAGCACACGCTTGGAAAGCGTGCACATATGAAAATATGTCGGGGGTTCGAATCCCCCCTTTTCCGTATGTTACTTCTAGAATAGTATAAAACCCCCGGTCGCGCACACAACTGTACGAACATTGTAATATGGTACAATGTTACAACTATGCGGTGGTAATTTACGATAAATTCATGTAGCCATTTCAAATTTAGCCATACCAATGTCAGTAAATTGATTAAGCAAATAACACTTGAGTAGCAGTTCCTTCCCACGATTAATTTCAGATTTGTTCCGAAAATTAAACCCGAATGTTTGTTTCAGTCGCGAGAAAAAACTTTCTACATAAGATCTTTTTCCGTAGTTTGTTTGCCTTTTCCACCTCTTCATTCCATCTTCGCTGTATGACTTTATTAGTCTAATTGCAGCATTTCTCTCTGCCATACTTTGGATGCTCTGCTGCATTGTTTTTTTGGAGGAATTTTTGTCTTTATGCCGCATTCATCACACAATTTATAGAGTTTATGTCTGTCATATGCTCCATACGCGTCAAGTTAAGAGATTGTGAGCAAATTTAGAGAGGTTAAAGTGGATACTCTAGCCCTTCTACGTTTGTCTTTTAATGAAAATCGCGACCAAGTTATAGTGAGTTTTTTAAGAAATGCTTTTAAACTATTAATTTTGGTTAATACTAAAAATAACTCTCTAACCCGCCTTTTTAGCTCAATAAATGCCTTTGTTAAGCTAAGTTCTGTATTCTTTTTCACTTCTGTGCAACCAACTATGCCGTGAAATATAAGAATTGCGCACAATTTAGCATATAGTTCACATAATACTCTGCATGGCTTTCCTTTTAGCTTATCAAGCCTGATATGGCTTTTATACAATTTAAATAATAACTCAATTTGCCACCTTACTCTGTAAATCGTTAATACTTGCTCAGCACTAATTTTATTTTCTGGAACATTAGTTATAAATATTGACCAGTTCAACAATTTTTGATTTCTTTTAGAGGATGTATATCCCTGCGATCTTGCTAATCTATTAGCTTTCCTTCTTCTGGCCATAGACTGTTCTTCAGTTAGTTTCTGACATATAATTCTTACTCTAATTTTTGCTTCTTTTCCTAACAATACCTCGTTTTCTAAAAATAACTTATCCTCTAAACATTCTAATAACTCCATTTTTTGATTTGTTTCTACATCATATATGTTGGTATCGGATTTATAACGACTTATGAAATAAGCTCCTATTTCATTGATTTGTTTAAAAGAACTTGGCACAAAATAACCGAGATCAGATATTAGCAAATCATTGCTTAATATATTACTTAAATGTTTCCTATATCCCTGGTCTGATCTTACCCCCTCCGTTAAATTAAGTTGGTCTATTATCTGATTCATGTAGTCGAAAACTAATTGTAACTTTATTCCAGACTTAGTATTGCTTTCATAGCCACTGTAGCTAGTACCATAACCTTTATACATCTCTTCCATACTGTTAGGTAGAGTAATATAGCTACTGTCCAATAATTTAACACTATTAAATTGCTGTAAGATTTTGCAATCAACTTGCAAGATATTTTTAAAGAGAATCACAGATTCATTATACATCCTTTTCATAAATTCCACTGCTTCTTCAGTAAATCTAAAATCCAAACCTTGTTTTGTTATATCTATCGAGTCCTCGTTTAGTAATTGACACATTGTTTCTACGCTACAATTATCAACTCCTATATTACCCAAGACCATGGCTTTTACGAATGATGAACCTTTTAGCTTTCTCTTTCTTTTTATAAACCTTGTTGTAATTGAGATTTTCTCTGCTTTTTCATTAAAAAATTCTTTGAGCTTTTTTGATAAGCAAGTTATTTTATTCATTGGTTCTCTCACTAAAAGTATATCTGGGAGAACTTATACCTTATTATTCTATCTCTTTCATACCTTTATTTCCTTAACTTGACGCGTATGGAATAAAAAACAGTCTGCCAGGTAAGGAAGGAGATAGAGGAAGAAGCGCAAAAGATAACAGGAGATTCGTAGCTGCAATAATGTGGATAGGTAGAACAGGAGCAACATGGAGAGCATTGCCGGCTGAGTATGGAAAATGGTCAAGTGTACATAAACGTTTTATAAGGTGGGCAAAATCTGGTGTTTGGCAGATGATTTTCAACACATTAGCTGTTAATGGAGACACAGAGTGGCTCATGATAGACTCAACAATAATCAGGGCACATCAACATGCTGCTGGTGCAAGAAAAAAATGTGGAAACTGGTAGACAAGAACAAGAGCTGGGACGGTGCAAAGGAGGATTTTCAAGCAAATTACACGCTGCTTGTGATGCTTTGGGCAACCCACTGAGATTCTTTGTTACTGCAGGGCAAAGATCGGATTACGTAAAAGCTTTAGACCTGATAGAAGGCAAGAACATGGAGGCACTTATTGCCGATAAAGGGTATGACGCAAATTATATGATTGAGGCTGCAGAAGCTGTAAATGCTGAGCCAGTAATCCCACCGCGTTCCAACAGAAAAACACCAAGAGAATATGACAAAGAATTGTATAAAGAGAGAAACTTAATCGAAAGGATGTTCAACAAAATCAAGCACTTCCGCAGAGTTGCTACACGCTACGACAAATTGGCCATAGCTTTTCTGTCTTTTGTTCACATTGCTGGCATTTATCTTTGGTTAAAATAAATGTCGACACTGCCTAGTGAAAGCTGGAGGAGAAATAGAGCAAGCGGATAAATTTGGAATGACAGCAATGGATTATAGTAAAGAAGTAACCGAGGTATTAAAGAAAGAAACAGACAGAATTGAAAAGTTATTTATGAAAGGCTAAAAATATGGAGGAAGAAATAGAAAAGAAAGTAATGAATTTAGAGAGAAAACCTTTGGGTGAGCTGAGAAAAACGTGGAAGAAGGTATTTGGGGAAGAGGCGCCTAGATACTCAAAGAAATATCTGATACCAAGATTAGCTTATAGAATGCAGGAAAAAGCGTATGGAGAAATGTCAAGAAAGGGGACAAAAAGACTAGAGTATCTGGCAGATCGGCTAGAGAAGGGAAAAAGAATAAGTAGCGATAAACTGCCAGTAGAGGGAACCATACGCGTCAAGTTAAGGAAATAAAGGTATGAAAGAGATAGAATAATAAGGTATAAGTTCTCCCAGATATACTTTTAGTGAGAGAACCAATGAATAAAATAACTTGCTTATCAAAAAAGCTCAAAGAATTTTTTAATGAAAAAGCAGAGAAAATCTCAATTACAACAAGGTTTATAAAAAGAAAGAGAAAGCTAAAAGGTTCATCATTCGTAAAAGCCATGGTCTTGGGTAATATAGGAGTTGATAATTGTAGCGTAGAAACAATGTGTCAATTACTAAACGAGGACTCGATAGATATAACAAAACAAGGTTTGGATTTTAGATTTACTGAAGAAGCAGTGGAATTTATGAAAAGGATGTATAATGAATCTGTGATTCTCTTTAAAAATATCTTGCAAGTTGATTGCAAAATCTTACAGCAATTTAATAGTGTTAAATTATTGGACAGTAGCTATATTACTCTACCTAACAGTATGGAAGAGATGTATAAAGGTTATGGTACTAGCTACAGTGGCTATGAAAGCAATACTAAGTCTGGAATAAAGTTACAATTAGTTTTCGACTACATGAATCAGATAATAGACCAACTTAATTTAACGGAGGGGGTAAGATCAGACCAGGGATATAGGAAACATTTAAGTAATATATTAAGCAATGATTTGCTAATATCTGATCTCGGTTATTTTGTGCCAAGTTCTTTTAAACAAATCAATGAAATAGGAGCTTATTTCATAAGTCGTTATAAATCCGATACCAACATATATGATGTAGAAACAAATCAAAAAATGGAGTTATTAGAATGTTTAGAGGATAAGTTATTTTTAGAAAACGAGGTATTGTTAGGAAAAGAAGCAAAAATTAGAGTAAGAATTATATGTCAGAAACTAACTGAAGAACAGTCTATGGCCAGAAGAAGGAAAGCTAATAGATTAGCAAGATCGCAGGGATATACATCCTCTAAAAGAAATCAAAAATTGTTGAACTGGTCAATATTTATAACTAATGTTCCAGAAAATAAAATTAGTGCTGAGCAAGTATTAACGATTTACAGAGTAAGGTGGCAAATTGAGTTATTATTTAAATTGTATAAAAGCCATATCAGGCTTGATAAGCTAAAAGGAAAGCCATGCAGAGTATTATGTGAACTATATGCTAAATTGTGCGCAATTCTTATATTTCACGGCATAGTTGGTTGCACAGAAGTGAAAAAGAATACAGAACTTAGCTTAACAAAGGCATTTATTGAGCTAAAAAGGCGGGTTAGAGAGTTATTTTTAGTATTAACCAAAATTAATAGTTTAAAAGCATTTCTTAAAAAACTCACTATAACTTGGTCGCGATTTTCATTAAAAGACAAACGTAGAAGGGCTAGAGTATCCACTTTAACCTCTCTAAATTTGCTCACAATCTCTTAACTTGACGCGTATGCTTAATTAAACAGACTGAATTCTGTAATTTTGGGATGTTGAAAAATTTACCTCACGTTGTCATTCCAGCGCATAACGCTGAAATCCAGATTTATAGAAACGAAAAAACTTGCTTGACACATTTTGCCAACCCCCTTATTACGATGTGTAGTACAATGATACAAATTAAGAATTCCCCCATCCTGTGCTGGTTCTTCGATCTGAAATCCTACTTCTACCTGATCACAACCAATGTTAATTTGTCCTATTAATGCTTTAATAATGCCGCGCTTAGTTTGCCAATCTAGCTGTTCCAGGTTCGATTTTACACTAGAATAAAAATTCTTTATGCTATTTATAATAAGACTTATTCCTTTTTCTACTGCCTTCTGATCAACTACCTTTTTTTTCTCTTCTTCTATCCCTTGTAAGCGTTCTTTCATTTTTCTCATTGTCTGTTTAAATTCTTCCTCGCTTATATATCCTTTCTCTCCTGCATTTTCTTGACTATAATAATCTTCCATTAATTTTTCGATACCTTCTTTTATTTGATTTTCTCTTCTTGCAAACTTTTTCTCTGATGATTCATCATTTTTATTTTCTAATACTCTACGTTGGTATTCCTTTTTTATCATCTCTGGGTTTTTTAGTACATCTTTCACCTTTTCCCATACTGACCTTACCCAGAAAAAGTGGAGAGAAAGAAAGGAGTTTTTTCGGGTAAAATAAAATTTTGGAGGATTAGAAATGGCAAGAGAATATACGGCAGAATTCAAATTGGAAGCTGTTAAGCTGGCAAATGAACAAAGAAAGGTAGGTCAACCAGTTGCAAAAGTAGCAAGAGATCTAGGAATAAGGGATAGTGTATTAGGAAAATGGATGAAGAAATATAACGAAAAAAAGTCAGCGGCAAATGCATTTCCAGGTAGAGGTAACATGGCTCCTTACGACAAAGAGAGGTTTGATTTACAAAGCAAGAGTAACAAGGGAAAGAGACATTTAAAAAAAAGCCCTGGCCAGTCAAAAAGAGTAAAATATTTTTTTATATAGTAACTGCTATAAAGTACAGGAATTATGTAGGATTTTCTGCTAGTGGCTACTATAAGTGGACCACAAGAAAAATAAGCAGTAGAGAATCAGCAAATAAAGAGCTACTCGCAGCTATTCAAAAAATATATCAAGTTTCTAAATGTAGATATGGAGCTCCTAAAATTCATGCTGAATTGAAGGCTTTGGGTAAAAGTTGCAACTTAAAAACAGTGCAAAGTATTATGCAGAAAAATGGTATTCAGGCTATATTGAGAAGAAAATTTAAAATTAAGAAACAACAAACGGACAGTAGCTCCCAATATATTAGACCAAAACTTTATTGTCGATCAACCAAATAAAGTATGGGATTACTTATATAAAAACCAAAGAAGGATGGCTATATTTGGCAACAATAATCGATCTATATTCACGCATGGTAGTTAATGAGCAGTTCAATAAATAAACAATTGGTTATGGACTCTTTATTAATGGCCGTTAACAAGCGTAAACCTGCCAAAAATCTACTATTACATAGTGATCAAGGTTCACAATATACTTCGCAAGGTTATCAATATCTCTTATCCATAAAAAACATAGATGAGTCATAAAGGTTGTTGTTACGACAATTCTGTTGTGGAAAGCTTCTTTAGCTCATTGAAAAGAGAAATACTTATTGATACTTCACAACACTCTGCTCAACAAACTAGAACTGCAATATTTGAATACATAGAAATTTTTTATAACAAACAACGTCACTATTAACTATTGCATTCCTGAGCATTTTGATTCATCATTCTCTTTGTGAAAAACATTCCAAACTTTCTCTCCACTTTTTCTGGGTAAGGTCAGTTTCCATTTGGTTCAAACTCGGATACAATTTCTCCAGAGCTGGGTAATCTCATACCAGAACCATCTGCTGCAATAAGTCTATAGCCTCTCCAACTCAGGTTCATCCTGATAGGCTGTTTGGATGCTTAAATTCTTGAAAGCCTGTATGGCAAATCTTATACCTTGCTTTAGAAAAAGCTTGCTTTGAGGGTACATGTCAATGGCTCCATAAGTTTACATTCTATTCCCAAACTTTTTTTAACTAACTTTAAAATCATAGAAAATACTGTCGAAAAAGCTTGTTCGTGTAAAACTCAACACAATGGATTTTCTGAAAAGTTTTCGAGTATATTGCATTTTTAATTTGTAAGATAAGATCTTTTCCTTTTTGCATGCCTCACCTAAAAAAGACACATTTTAAACTTTTTTGTTGCAATAAAATAGAAACAAAAGTGCTGTCCCTTGCACTCTTTGGATAATTTAATGATAAAAAATTTGGAGAGAAATTTTATACACTATCGCTGATATTTTTCCTTAAGTTGACGCCATTGCCTGAACGGATACATGACAAATCTATCGTTTATCAAATCGTCGGTAAGCCTAAAGCTATAGCCATTAAGCACGATAAAGAAAATCATTCATAATCGCTATAGCAACTAGTGTAGACACTTGACGTTCCTTGTGATTTGATAAATAGAGGTTTTTATCTGACTTCACAACAAGGGCTTCTGGATGACTTTGAAAGTGAACATTACCATGCTTATCTTCAATAGCCTCTATTACCCCCTCACTGGAAAATGCTGCAACTTTATATCCAAGTGACTCCAATTTTCTTCTATTTTCTGGTGTATTACCTACTGCTCCTGAATGAGCATCTGGAAAATATGTTGAAAACCAGCCATTTTCATTAGGTATTAGGAATTTGGCTACTACTTCTGCTAAACGACTATTTGGAACGATCTTTATCTGCTGGAGAGGTACATCCTCTTTCTGTGGATTAGGTGCTGATTTTAAATGAGATCTTTGCTTCTCTTCATCACTCACAACACTCACTACTTCAATTCCCTTTGCATTCATTATGCCTTCACATATGCCAAGTAAATGAATTGCAGGGTTATCATCAACTATTTTTACAATTGCTTCAGTAACAAGCTGGCGATAAGGAGTGGGTGCTGAATGTAAATTATCCGGAATAAATATCCTATTTATTTTGTGCTCTTTAATGAATTGTGCAACTTCAACTTTTATTCGGTCTAATGTTAGCTTTTTTGCCAATGTTTTATCTTGTTTTGCGAGATTAAGTGACTCTGTCTGAATTTTTTTAAGGCTAATTATCTTATTATAATCAATCAGTACAGTCTTAACCACAAAGTTATTAAACATCTCATAGATATTTTGAGATAGCCCAAGTTCATGTGCTTCTTCCGTTTTCAACAAACCAACAACTACGTCATTATTTACTGTATTTTCTGCCGTCAAGACAGTTGACGCTGGTTCTTCTTTTCTGGTTACATGTTGAGATGCCGGTTTTTCACTAACGCCAGCATAAGTAATATTGCTTAATAATAGCACTATAATTAATAAGATATTAAATATTCTGCTATAATATCTATACATATAGTTTACCCTCTCAACACTTATATCAATATCATAACATATTATAGAACGTTTTACAACAAAAAGGTAAATTTGGTAAGAAAGAGAAGGTGGCCTGAGCAGGAATCGAACCAGCGACACAAGGATTTTCAGTCCTTTGCTCTACCAACTGAGCTATCAGGCCAACTGTATACTTTTATTTTTAGATAAAAAATGTTATTATGTCTATCAAAAGTTTTTAAAGTAGTTTATAAAAATAAAGGATGAACATTAATGACAAAATAGGAATCTACCCTGGCACATTTGACCCTATAACTTTTGGGCATATTGACATAATCAAAAGAGCGTGTAAACTAGTCGATAAATTAATAATAGGAGTTGCAGAAAACGTTAATAAGCATACTGCCTTTGACACAAAGCTACGCACAAGCATGGCTGAAAATGAAATCAAAGGACTAGGAATTGATGCAGATGTTATATCTTTTAATGGGTTGCTAGTGAAGTTTGCCAAAGAGCAGAATGCTTCTGTTATTATTAGAGGATTAAGAGCAGTGTCTGATTTTGATTACGAGTTTCAAATGAGTTGGGTAAATTATAAACTTCTTCCTGAAATCGAAACCATATTTCTTCCCGCTTCTGAAGATACTCAATTTATCTCATCAAGCTTTGTAAAGGAAATAGCAAGATTAGGAGAAGATGTTAGCAAATTTGTATCAAAAGGTGTTCAAAACGAATTGATTAACCTGAATAGGATAAAAAATGGAGAATAGTGCTTGTTGTTTTTTATTTCTGAATGGGTATATTCAATATATAAAATGTTATAAGCTAAAGGAGCAGCATGTCAAAAGTGAGGGTTAATAATAGAAAAGTTTGTTGTCATGGTGATGAGAATGATGAGGGTTCCGGCCATCCATTAATATATTTAGATATGGGAGAAGAAGAGGAAATAGCCTGCCCTTATTGTGAAAAGACGTTTGTCCATGACTGCACTGTAGAAGCGGTTGGGGAGCTGACTAGGGATGAGCTCTAATGGCACTTCTGCAGGCTTAGCTTATGTAAATAGCAATAAGAGGGGCAGTAAAAATGAAACTGTCCATACGGTCGAGCACTCCCCCATGGCCAGGTACCATATTTCCACTATCTTTAACACCGTAAGCTCTTTTAACAAGCGACTCAGTGAAATCGCCAAGTTGCGCTAGAATAGCAATTGCAAGGCCAATGATTGGAGAATAAAAAATTGAAAATAGACCAAAAAATATTGATCCAAAAATTGTGCACACTACTCCAGCTAAAATCGCACCAAGAAGTCCTGTCCAAGTTTTTCCAGGGCTAAGAATTGGGCAAATTTTAGCTCCACCAAAATTCTTGCCAAATAGGTAGGCAGTAACGTCAATTCCCCAAATGGTTAAGACGAACCATACTAATGCGTATTTTCCCTGTGGTAGATTATATAAATATATTAATGAGGCGCTTGGTAGTGCAATCAATAATAATGCAAAAACGTACAAAATTTTATTTCCTTGGGTTAGATTATACCATTCAAAAGAAGATAAAACTGCTATTGAAAAAATCAATAGGTAAAACGATAAATCACTAAAATATGTAGCAAAGGAAAATATGAATAATATTACTATTGAGGACAACATTCTAATTATAAAATTATTATCTACCATATTTTTTCTCTCTTTTTATATAATCTTCTAATGCTTTACTCAAATCTTGACAAGAAAAATCAGGCCATAAAGTATCACAAAAATACAATTCAGCATAAGCTGCTTGCCATAATAAAAAGTTGCTTAACCTTTTTTCGCCGCCAGTGCGAATTAATAAATCCAATTTTGGCAAATCTTTAGTATACAGAAATTTTTCAAATTCCTCTTCTGATACATAAGCAATATTTTCTTTTATAATATTGCTTATAGCTTGTGTAATTTCTTGCTTTGCTCCGTAACTGACTGCCACAGTGAGTAATAAACCATCGTTCTTATGTGTCATTTCTTCTGCTTTTTTAATTTGATCCAATATTTTACTGGATAACAGACTTAAATTGCCAATAAAATTCAACTTAATGTTACAGTTGCAAATGAAATTGACTTTATCTTCATTAGTTAAAACGGAGTAAAATAAATCAAATAGACAGTCAGTTTCGTTTTTGGGTCTAAGCCAATTCTCCATAGAGAATGCATACAAAGTTAAGTAGGGTATGGTTAGGTCCGTACAATACTTGGCAATATCGTATGCAACTTCACTGCCCTTTTTATAACCATCAATTTTTACTCTTCCTTGATTGTTTGCCCATCTACCATTACCATCCATAATAATTGCTAAATGTTTCGGTAAAGATTCTTGATTCAACATTTAAATTTAACCTAATTTTGACTTGAGTGAAATTTTTTGGATTTCAATGGACACCTGGAAGGTGTCAGCTACTTGCATGACAGGAAGAGAGTTACTGTAGTGACACCAATAGTTGATACTTGAATGCAAAATTGGTGTCATCCCAGTGCTCCGACACTGGGATCCAGGAAATTTGATTTCAAACAAGTGCATCAGATAGTTGTATAGTAAAGACTGGATTCCAGTGTCAAGCACTGGAATGACATCATTTGCTATGTAAGCTTTCTCCATATCATTTAGTGATTCAGTATATCCTTTTCTTTGATGGACAATTCACCATCAATTTTTTTTATATTATTATCAGTAATATTTTGTATTTCCTTTTTAGCACCATGAAAATCATCTTCTGAGATTTCTTTATTTTCCTTCATTTTTTCTGTTTCTTCCATAATATCTCTACGTATATTTCTAATGGCAATCCGTGCATTTTCAGCAAACTGATGCAATAATTTCACTAATTTTTCACGGGTTTCTTGTGTCAAGTCCGGAAGAGCTATACGTATGGTGCTACCCTCGACAACAGGATTTAAATTCAAGTTAGCATTTAATATAGCATTTTTCACTTCACCTACAACACTAATGTCCCAAACTTTAATTGATAGGGTTTTGTTATCTATAACCGAAACGCCTGCAACCTGATTTAACTTTTGATGTCCACCATAGATATTTACAACTATACCATCAAGCAACGATGCGCTAGCTCTACCAGTGCGTACACCTTTAATATCATCATGAAAGGACTGAATAGTTTTTAGCATCCTGTCCTTTGTTTTAGTTTTTATTTCATTTAACATAAATTACCTAATGTTTACAATCTGAAACTATAGTATAAGTACCTTGACCCTTAATAATATTGACTATTTTTTCTCCCTTCAAAGAAAAAACTATAATGGGAATAGAATTCTCACGAGCAAGTGAAATTGCTGATGCATCCATAACTTTTAAATCACGAGTCAACAAATCCGTGTAAGAAAGCCTATCATACATTACAGCATCCTCATTTTTTTTCGGATCAGCGGAGTATACACCATTTACTTGCGTACCCTTTAGAATAACATCACAATTCATTTCAACAGCACGTAAAGCTGCAGTTGTATCTGTAGTAAAAAATGGATTGCCTGTGCCTGCTGCAAAAATTACCACTCTACCTTTTTCTAAATGACGAATAGCTTTCCTTCTGATGTAAGGTTCGCATACAGTGGCCATGGGTATTGCAGATAATACCCTAGAAGCTACTAAATTTTTTTCTAAAAAGTTTTGTAAAATTAAAGCATTGATTATAGTTGCAAGCATTCCAATATAATCACTGCTTGCTCTTTCACAACCACTTAAAGACGCAGATGTGCCACGAAAGATATTACCACCACCAACAACAATACATACCTGAACTCCAAGATTACAAACTTCAACTATGCCTTTAGATAACTCACCTATAGTCTCCATATCGTGACCAAATTGCTTTGATCCCATCAAAGCCTCACCAGAGATTTTAAATAACACCCTGGAATATTTTATTTCGCTTTTTTCATTTGTTGAAATAAACATTTTTTGCTATTTAATCTGCATCACCCAAAACAAGTAACTTGTAATTAGAGAGTTTAACAGCACTCAACTCGCTTGATTTTATAAAATCAGAAATCTTCATCTTATCATCCTTTATAAATTTTTGCTCCAGTAAAACAACTTCTTCATAGTACTTAGCCATTCGTCCATCTACTATTTTTTTTGCTACTTCTTCAGGTTTATTTAAGCTCCTCACTTGCTCTTCAATTATAGAACGTTCGTTGTTCAACTTCATTTGATCTAAATCATCTATAGACAAGGCTTCAGGCTTCATAGCAACTACATGCATAGCTATTTGTTTCCCAATCTCTTGTAGCTTCGCCTTATCACCAGATGATTGCAATGCAATTAAAGCACCAATCTTACCTAAGCCATGCGCATCACCATGTACGTAGCCAGCAATAACTCCATCCTTAGCTTCTAAGTAACAAAGCTTGCTTAACTCTAGCTTCTCACCAAGAACTGACGTACCATTCATAATAGCTTCCTGCACTGTGCCAATGCTTTCATACTTGGCATTTTTTAACTCATCAACGCTAGTACAGCGTTCTTGATGAGCAATTGATGCTAAATTTAAAACTAACTCTATAAATTTCTCATTCCTTGCGACAAAATCGGTTTCGCAATTGAGTTCAATCAATACACCACAATTTTCAGTCAAACACATAGCAACGAGCCCATCTGAAGCTACTCTATCAGATTTTTTGTCAGCTTTAGCAAGACCTATTGTACGTAACTTATCAACGGCTTTCTTAATGTCACCATCACATTCTTCTAATGCTTTTTTACAGTCACTTAAGCCAAGCCCTGTTCTATCACGTAATTCTCTTATATCATCTGGATTCATCTTCATTTGTTACTACCTCCCTTTCTTCTTCTTTGTAAACTTTACTACGTCTCCTTTTAGTTTGCACAATACCATCTTCTTTTTCTTGAATAAACTCATCACCCCTTATATCATCAATCTTAACTCCAGATTTTGCTAGACTAGACTCTATTCCAGCTAATATAGAGTCGGTAGCTAATTTACAATAGAGCTCTATTGATTTTCTTGAGTCATCATTTCCAGGTATTAGATAAGTAATACCATCTGGATCAGAATTAGTATCAAGTATTGCAACTATTGGAATTCCTAACTTCTTAGCCTCCTTAACCGCTATATGCTCTTTATTAGTATCAATGATGAATAAGATATCAGGAATTGCTCCCATTTCTCTAATACCGCCAAGCGCCTTATCAAGCTTTTGCTTTTTCTTTTCAATGTTTCCCAATTCTTTCTTTGTTAAAATGCTATCCTCGTCATTTAATATTTTCTCATATTGCATCAAGGTTTTTATCGAAGAAGAAACAGTGCCCCAATTAGTAAGCATACCACCAAGCCAACGATGATTCACATAATATTGACCACAACGAATCGCTTCACTTGCAATAATATCAAAAGCTTGAAATTTTGTACCAACAAATAGAATACGACCACCTTGAAATGCAACGTCATATAAAGCCTTCATGGCCACCTGTAGCAATGGTAGTGTTTTTCGCAAATCAATTATATGTATACGATTTTCTTGATGCACTCCATATATGTATGGAGCCATTTTTGCGTTCCAGCGACTAATTTTGTGACCAAAATGTACACCAGATTCAGCTAAATCACGCACAGTGACTTTAGGCAAATTTGTCATATATCATTCCTCCAAATAGTTTATCTTCCATGGCATAACCCTAATGGGACTACTTGTACAAACCATGTGTGAAATTAAATTATTTACATAGTAATAGAAAAGACAGCAAAGCGCAAACAAAAAATATTGACAAAGGGCAACATGTTTATTAGCTTTAAAGTTGAAGCCCGAAAACGCTAAAAAGAAATTAGGGGGGTGTAGCTCAGTTGGTTAGAGCGCATGCCTGTCACGCATGAGGTCGTGAGTTCAAGTCTCATCACTCCCGCCATATTAGTTTTAGCATAACTTAGAATTCGCAGTATTATTGCCGGTATTGAGAAACGCCTTCACCAAACTTGACATGGCATGGTATTGTAATTAATACTTAAATAGGTTTGTTTTTATCATTAACAATTAGGATTAAATATGCTCATTTCTGAAGTTTTTGCAGCAGATGCAACTAGCAATACATCAAGTATCGGCGCATCTTTTGCTAGTTTTACTCCATTGATTTTAATATTTGTGGTATTTTATTTTCTCATTATTCGCCCGCAACAAAAAAAACTAAAAGAACATAGAAAGATGATAGATCAAATAAAACGTGGTGATACAGTCATTACTTCTGGTGGAATAATAGGTGAAGTTAATAAAGTTGATGAGGCAAATGCACAATTTATAATAGAAATAGCACCAAAAGTTGAGGTGAAAATCCTAAAGTCTGCTATATCTGAGGTTTTAAGCAAAGAAACTCAAAAAGTAGCAGCTAAACCAATTGAAAAAGGCAAAATCGAAAAGAATGATAAAAAGAATAAAAATCAACCACCAGAGGAAAGTAAAAAGGGAAAAGATGATAAAGGCAAAAATGCTACATAACTTTAAAAGAAAGTTCATTTGGTGATCCATTTGTGTGCGGAATATTTGGTGTAGTAAGTAGTGGTGATTCAGTAATACCAACCTTACTAACTGGGTTACAAAAATTGGAATATAGGGGATATGATTCCTCAGGTATAGCAATCATAAATAACGAAGGTAAGATAGAAGTCAAAAAATCAGAAGGTAAAGTCGAAAGGTTATGTGAAGTTGTTGATGACAGCAAGATGTCTCACAGTACAGTTGGTATAGCACATACTCGCTGGGCTACACATGGAGTTCCAGGCCTTAAAAATGCTCATCCCATTCGTACAAATAATGTTGTTGTTGCTCATAACGGCATAATTGAGAATTACAATCTGCTAAAAAAGGGTCTAGAAGAAAGGGGCATGTCATTCCATACTGACACTGACACAGAGATCATACCAAACATGCTAACCTTATATCTCGATGAAGGATTGTCGCCAGTTGATTCTCTATTTAAGTGTTTAAACAACCTACACGGCTCATTTGCCTTGGTCTTATTATTTGCAGAATATCCAGACGCCTTATTTGTTGCGAAGAGAAATTTGCCTTTAGCAATAGGCTATAACTGTAACACAGTGTTTGCTGCATCTGACTCTAATGCTTTAAGTGCATTTGTGGAAAGAATATCGCATTTGGAAGATGATGACATTGCAGTGATAAAATCTAGTGGAGTTAGTATATACAACAATGGTACACAAGTTAAACGCAGTATAGAAAATAGTAGTCCAAGTGATTTTCTAATTAGCAAAAATGGTTACCCTAGCTTCATGCTAAAGGAGATTTTTGAGCAACCGCGTGCATTAAACAAAACAATAAATCAATTTTACAAGCAATATAAAGAGGTAATATTTGCTAACAAAAAATTGTTTTCTGAGCTGAGTTACATTACTATAGTTGGATGCGGGTCATCTTATTTTGCTGGGCTAATAGCAAAGTATTGGCTGGAAAATGTCGCTCAAGTTCGAGTATATCTAGAAACCTCATCAGAATTTAGGTATAGCAACGTCAAGCTGGAAGAAGGCAGCATTGGGTTATTTATCTCTCAATCTGGCGAAACTGCAGATACCATAGAAGCGCTGCGTTATGCGAAATCACAGAAGCAAACAATCATAAGTATAACTAATACATTTAGCAGCAGCATTGAAAAGATCTCAGATATTGTGTTACATACTCTTGCTGGGCAAGAAATTGGTGTTGCTTCAACAAAAACCTTTTCTGCGCAACTTGCAACTTTAGCATGCTTTGTCGTGGAGCTTGGAAAAATAAAAGGTATACTGGGTGGAGAGAGAATAAAACAGCTAAGCAGTGCTATCAATTCTATTCCCGAGTATGTTGAGCACGTTTTGAATGTGATAAAAATACAACATATATCGGGCAGTATATTAGAACACAATAACGTTATTTTAATCGGCAGAGGAAGTTCATACGGAGTTGCAATGGAAGGCGCATTGAAAATAAAAGAGCTTTCATACATCAATACCATTGGTATTGCAGCGGGAGAAATGAAGCATGGTTCTATTGCTTTAATAGACTCTACTGTGCTTGTTATAGCAATTATCCCTTATGATGATTTATTCTTTAAAACGCTATCTAATATACAAGAGATTATTGCAAGAAAAGGCAAAGTAATTGCCTTCAGTGATAAACAAGGAGCGCCATTCCTAAGGGGAGTTTGCGCAGATGTGGTGCAACTTCCAGACACTGATAATTTTATCTCTCCAATCATCTACAGTGTTGCTATGCAATTCCTTGCTTACTTTACTGCAGCAAAAAAAGGGTTAGATGCAGATTGTCCAAGAAATTTAGCTAAGTCTGTCACGGTTGAGTAGTCCATTTAAAGTTAAAGCTAAACTTCTAATTAAGGTAACCAGACTGCATTCTGTGATTTTTAGCAAAACACGATACACAATCGTCATTCCGCTACTAATTAGCGGAATCTATGCCGAGATACCGCGAATGAATCGCGGTATGACGGTTAAGTAATTCGTCATTCCGCTACCTGTTAGCGCCGCGGCGGCATAGCTATCTTCAAAAATATGGTTGAATAATTGTTAATAATAGTGTATAATTATTAATATTTTTAAGCACTTTGGCTATGGCTTTATCTAAGTTTCTCGACCCTAAGCTGGATTTGACCTTCAAAAAAATATTTGGCACTGAAAAAAATAAGAATATTCTCATACATTTTTTGAATGATATTTTAGGGTTTACCGAGATAAATACTATACAAGAAGTGGAATTCCTCAGTACTATAATGGATCCTGAAATTGCATCTGATAAACAAAGTATAGTTGATGTTCTTTGCAGGGATTCTAGTGGGGCCAGGTATGTGATTGAAATGCAGCTTACTCGCGATAAAGGCTTCGAAAAACGAGCTCAATTATATGCTGCTAAGGCTTACTCAAGGCAAGCTGATAAATCTGGTAAGTACATTGATTTAAAGAAGGTTTTCTTTATTGCTATCTCTAATTGTAATTTATTTCCTGATAAGCTTGATTATATATCCAGCCACACTATAAGAGATGAGAAAACCAATGAGCATGACTTAAAAGATTTTCAATTTGTATTTATTGAACTACCTAAATTTCCTAAGAATAAGGAAGAACAGCTAGAAAGCATAGTGGATCGTTGGTTATTTTTCTTCAAATATGCAGATGAAACTACGGAAGAAGACTTAAGGAAAATAGCAGAAAAAGCACCAATAATAAAGTTAGCCTACGATGAATTAGACAGGTTTAGCTGGAATGAAAAAGATTTAGTAGCTTATGAAGAAAGAATAATGGATCTACGCAAAGAAGAAGCCATTCTTGAATACAGACTTGACCTTGCTACTGAAAAAGGCATCCAAATTGGCGAAGAAAGAGGCATCAAAATCGGTAAAGAGGAAGGGAAAATTGAAGGAAAAATCGAAGGAAAAATCGAAGTCGCAAAAGCAATGCTGGCTAACAATGTTGATGTCAACACTATTGTCAAATTTACTGGCCTTTCTATTAGTGAGATTGAAGAATTAAGTGTGAACGGTTACTAATTAAGAACTTTAATTATCAATCATAAATCACTGAATTTCGCTAGTAAATTTGTTGCCATTGTCCATATTGCACAATTGTATATAAGATATAGTATAACAATAGTGTCCGTTCAGCTAATACCAATTCCCACTGCACAATAAACGGATAGATAACAATGGAAAAAAAGCCATACTATTGCCTTTCTTTCTCACTCCACAATTAAATAACTCTACAATATCGCTTATTTGATTCACTAATAATGAGAATTGGTATAACTTTGCTATTTTTCTCTCTAGATTCTTGCAAAGTTCTACAAGATTAACCACATTACCTCACGGTTTCTCTATGATTATTTTTTTAGATTACTTGTTTACCTTATTTGCCGTTCTCCTGAACGAATATACATAAGCTATAAAAACTATCTAATAGCTACCCAAAACCCTTATTTCCCACTCAAGTTCAACATTAAATTTATCCTTTACTGCATCTTTTACTTTGTTGCCAAGGTTTTCCAAGTCAGATGCAGTTGCATTATCGTAATTGAGCAAGAAGTTACAATGTTTCTTAGAGATTCTAGCTCCACCAATATTTAACCCTAGGCAGCCAGATTTATCAATTAACTCCCATGCTCGGTAGTTTTTTGGATTTTTGAATATGCACCCAGCAGTTTTTCCTCTTATTGGCTGGCTTTTATTTTTCCTCTCAATAACTTCCTTTAACCTTTGCAGTATAAGCTCATACTCTGAGTTTACTCCTTTAAACTCAGCTTCAATAAAAATCCAATTTCCTTTTAGGCTATGTCCACGGTAAAAATACCCCATTTCTTCGCTGGAGAACTCATATAGGTTTCCATCCTCTAGATTCACTGCTTTTATGGATTGTACAACACTTGCGATATCACTACCATATGCACCTGCATTCATTTCTATTCCGCCACCAACTGTTCCTGGAATTCCAACTAGAAACTCCAACCCACTAATCTGCTGATTTCCCGCAAAGTGAGCAAGGTTGCTGAGCAGCACAGCTCCCCCAGCTACAATAGAGTTGTTACCCTTACTTTTAATATATGCAAACTCCTTACCTAATTTTACTGTTATTCCTCGAATGCCACTATCTCGCACTATTATGTTGGATGTTGCACCAATAACGCTAACTGGCAGTTCAGTATTTTTAATCAAGTATGTTAAATCTTCAATATCACATGGTTTAAATAATACATCAGCTCGTCCACCAACATTTAACCACGTCGCTTTAGACATTAAGACATCATAACGATAGATTCCACGTACTTTAGGTAAGCTTATAAGCATTTTGGTTTCAACTCTAATCCTGCATCCATACCCATTTTCTCCGCATCTTCTATAAATGAAGTGCGCTCAGTGAAGTATATATTTTTTCCACTTGCTAACATACAACGAAGGTGTAGCATATTTTCGCTCACATATTCAGCCAAAGCTGCAAGTGGTGTAAAACATGAACCATTCACTGTCTTCATAAAACTGCGCTCTGATTTCACTCCTATAAAAGACATATTATTATTAATTTTCTCTAAAAGATCGATAATTTTTACATCATTCCTTCTACATTGAATACAAATCGCTCCCTGTCCCACTGCACTTAACATAACTTTTGGTGGTAATACCTCTGTAATTAAGTGATGTTTTTCTAATCTTATGAGTCCTGCTTCAGCTAAAATTATTCCATCAAAACTTTGATTTTGCAATCTAGTTGTTACATTTCCACGTAGCGGTACTATATTTAAATCTGGTCTAACATTTAACAACTGAACTTTTCTTCTTATTGAAGAAGTGGCAATAGTAGCCTGCTGTGGCAAAGACTCAAGGCTATTGTGTTTATGAGAAATAAACGCATCGCATGGACTTAGCCTTTCTAAAACACAAGGAATTGTTAAACCCCCTGAGAAAAACGCAGGCATATCCTTTAGCGAATGAACTGCCATGTCTATATTATTTTCGAGCAATTCAGCCTCAATTTCTTTGATGAATAATCCTTTACCTCCTATTTCAGCAAGATTTGCGTTTGCATACTTATCTCCAGAAGTTTTTATCTTAACAATTTCAATAGATAAGTTAGGAAAAGAGTCCAGCAACTTTTGTTTTGCTTCCAAAGCCTGGGCAACTGCAAGCTTGCTTCCTCTGGTGCCTATTTTGACTAGCATGTGTACGATTGTTTGTCTGATGTCATTCAAGTAGCTAACTACTTGGATCCAGTTTATATAAACCTTTGCATTTATTGTACTTTAACTTAAAACCAAAAGCAACTTTGACTTTACAAAATAATAACCTTTTATATGCATAAATAAGCTTACTGGATTCTAGTACTTGCATGACAAGGTATAAACCTTATCGTCATACCACCGCGAACCGTCATACCGTCACGGTATCTCTAGATCCCGCTAACACGTAGCGGGATGACGAATTATTTAACCGTCATACCGCGATTCATTCGCGGTATCTCTAGATCCCGCTAACAAGCAGCGGGATGACGGTTGTCGTTTAGCTATAAATATTAAAAAATTTACCAAACGAAAAAAAAGGCAAAAGAAGCCCCGTGGTTGGCTAGTTACTTACATTATACTTTCAAGTATGGCGTTTTTTTATTCTAAACGTCTAATAACCACGACTCAGCTGCTTTTAAGCTGCAACTAATCTAAATTATAAACATTAAGAAATTTACTAAACAGAAAAAAAGGCAAAAGAAACCCTAGGGTAGCTAGTTATTCACTATCCATCTTTTAAGTTGGCGTTTTTTAATGTTTTAAATGCTTTATAAGCGTATTTCAGCTTGTGTAGGTAAAAACCTAGAAATTTGATAAAGACATAGAGTGCACATAGTGCAAAAAATTAAACATGAGACGCCAGATACGTTGAGTTTTTTTGTCATTTAATCTGTACAGAGAAGATAAATAAATAGCTTCGTTTTCATGATAAGGGAGCTGGCGAGGCTTGTCAAGGAATTTTTATGACTTAGTGTCACACGCTGGAATGACATTTGGGAGTTGTTGTCCACTTCTAAATGATAAGAGCCTCAATGAATTTATTAGTTTATTACATGTCTCTTTTCATGTATAAATCTATAGAAAGTTTTATACGGAAGTTGTTTTATGAGCAAAATTATAGAAATCAGAGCACCAAAAACTCTTGGTGGTGAATCAGTTACAGAAGGTATAGTAAAAATAAAGAAGGGTATTGGAGAAGCAGTAAAAGTAGATGACTTGATCTTTGAAATTGAAACTGACAAAACAGCACTCGAATTAACTGCAGAAGCTTCGGGGCAAATAACTGAATTTCTTGTAAAGGAAGATGATGTAATAAGTCCTGATCAATTGTTAGCGAAGCTTTCCATGGGAGAAGTAAAAGAGGAAGCGAGAAAAGAAGATAAAAGCGAAAGTGCTGCTAAAAAAGATGCTCCATCAGCTCGTAAAATTATGGAAGAAAATGCAATCAGTGCAGAAAGCGTCAAAGGAACTGGCATGGGAGGCAGAATAACAAAAGCAGATGTGATAGGCCATATGAACAAAGCTGAACAACCTGCAATAAAACAATATGAATTGCCAAAAAGTGTAGTAAATGGAGAGCAAAGAGAGGAACGAGTAAAAATGAGCAAAATAAGGCAAGTAATTGCCGCTCGTTTGAAAGCATCGCAAAATACTGCTGCAATACTGACCACGTTCAATGAAATTGACATGAAGAATGTCATGGATCTAAGAGCAAAATATAAGGACGCCTTTGAAAAAAAATATGGAATAAAACTTGGTTTTATGTCGTTTTTTATAAAGGCAGCGGTGCAAGCATTGAAAGAAATTGCTGAAATTAACGCTGAAATCTCAGGCGATGAAATCATATATAAACATTACTATGACGTAGGTGTTGCTGTTGGCACCGATAAAGGTCTTGTTGTACCAGTTATTCGGGGTGCCGATCAGATGTCATTTGCAGAAATTGAGTTGACTTTAGTTGCTCTTGGCAAAAAAGCTCGTGAGGGTAAATTACAAGTATCAGAAATGGAAGGTGCAACATTTACCATCTCAAACGGTGGAGTATACGGTTCACTTCTTTCCACTCCGATAATAAACCCTCCGCAATCTGGAATACTTGGAATGCATTCAATACAAAACAGGCCAGTTGCTGTTGGTAATGCAGTAGAAATCAGACCTATGATGTACATTGCTCTCTCTTACGATCACAGAATAGTTGACGGCAAAGGAGCAGTAACTTTCCTCGTTAAAATAAAAAATTATATAGAAGATCCAAACAGGTTAGTTTTGGAAGTGTGATTATAAAATAAGTGATTATTAATCTAGTGTTGCTAAAAGCCTAAATATCATCTAGCTCTGCCAGCAGTTTAGCAACTTCCGGATGATCAGGGCCATAATGTTTCTTAAAGATGGATGAAGCCCGTGCAAACAACTCCTTTTGTTTCTTATGGTTACCTAGGTCTTGTCGACATAAAAAAATAGTGATATAGAGTACTCTTTATTAATAGGTAAAGAGAATGCTATATGATTTAAAAGATGAGCAATGGGAGAGAATAAAAAACCATACGCGTCAAGTTAAGAGATTGTGAGCAAATTTAGAGAGGTTAAAGTGGATACTCTAGCCCTTCTACGTTTGTCTTTTAATGAAAATCGCGACCAAGTTATAGTGAGTTTTTTAAGAAATGCTTTTAAACTATTAATTTTGGTTAATACTAAAAATAACTCTCTAACCCGCCTTTTTAGCTCAATAAATGCCTTTGTTAAGCTAAGTTCTGTATTCTTTTTCACTTCTGTGCAACCAACTATGCCGTGAAATATAAGAATTGCGCACAATTTAGCATATAGTTCACATAATACTCTGCATGGCTTTCCTTTTAGCTTATCAAGCCTGATATGGCTTTTATACAATTTAAATAATAACTCAATTTGCCACCTTACTCTGTAAATCGTTAATACTTGCTCAGCACTAATTTTATTTTCTGGAACATTAGTTATAAATATTGACCAGTTCAACAATTTTTGATTTCTTTTAGAGGATGTATATCCCTGCGATCTTGCTAATCTATTAGCTTTCCTTCTTCTGGCCATAGACTGTTCTTCAGTTAGTTTCTGACATATAATTCTTACTCTAATTTTTGCTTCTTTTCCTAACAATACCTCGTTTTCTAAAAATAACTTATCCTCTAAACATTCTAATAACTCCATTTTTTGATTTGTTTCTACATCATATATGTTGGTATCGGATTTATAACGACTTATGAAATAAGCTCCTATTTCATTGATTTGTTTAAAAGAACTTGGCACAAAATAACCGAGATCAGATATTAGCAAATCATTGCTTAATATATTACTTAAATGTTTCCTATATCCCTGGTCTGATCTTACCCCCTCCGTTAAATTAAGTTGGTCTATTATCTGATTCATGTAGTCGAAAACTAATTGTAACTTTATTCCAGACTTAGTATTGCTTTCATAGCCACTGTAGCTAGTACCATAACCTTTATACATCTCTTCCATACTGTTAGGTAGAGTAATATAGCTACTGTCCAATAATTTAACACTATTAAATTGCTGTAAGATTTTGCAATCAACTTGCAAGATATTTTTAAAGAGAATCACAGATTCATTATACATCCTTTTCATAAATTCCACTGCTTCTTCAGTAAATCTAAAATCCAAACCTTGTTTTGTTATATCTATCGAGTCCTCGTTTAGTAATTGACACATTGTTTCTACGCTACAATTATCAACTCCTATATTACCCAAGACCATGGCTTTTACGAATGATGAACCTTTTAGCTTTCTCTTTCTTTTTATAAACCTTGTTGTAATTGAGATTTTCTCTGCTTTTTCATTAAAAAATTCTTTGAGCTTTTTTGATAAGCAAGTTATTTTATTCATTGGTTCTCTCACTAAAAGTATATCTGGGAGAACTTATACCTTATTATTCTATCTCTTTCATACCTTTATTTCCTTAACTTGACGCGTATGATACGCTAGACAGGCTGTCAAGGGAAACAAAAGATAGTATAGAAGTCACATCATTTTTTAGAAGACATAGAGTAAATTTTGTAGCAGTAACGCAGATATTTGATAATAATACGCCAATGGGAAAGTTCGTACAAACGGTGTTATCAGGAGCAGCACAATTAGAAAGAGAGATGATTGTAGAGAGAGTAAAAAATAAAATAGCAACATCAAAAGAACAAGGATTATGGATGGAGGAACTTTGCCGTTTGGGTATGATGTAAAAGATAAAGAATTAATAATAAATGAGAAAGAAGCGAAAATAGTAGGGCACATATTTGAGAGGTATTTGGAGCTAAAGTCAATGGCAGAGTTGGCAAGAGAGTTAAATAGCCAAGGGTACCGTACGAAATCAGATATCTTTAAAAAGGCCACGGTAAGGAGGATAGTAACAAATCCAATATATATGGGAAAGATAAGACATTATGAGAAAGAGTATGAGGGAAAGCATGAAGCAATAATAAAAGAGGAAAAATGGCAAAAAGCACAAGAATTGATAAAGAATCAGCCATATAGAAAAGCAAAATATGAAGAAGCTCTGCTAAAGGGAATAATTAAGTGCAAGAGCTGTGGTGTAAATATGACACTGACATATGCAAAAAAAGAGAATAAGAGATATCGATACTACGTATGTAATAACAACTTAAGGGGAAAGAATTGTGAATCAGTAAATCGAACAATAGTAGCAGGAGAAGTAGAAAAAGAAGTGATGAGAAAAGCGGAGCAGATATATGAAAATTGGAGAGAAAAGACCGAAGAAAAATGGGAAAATTTAAATTTTGGAAAGCAGAAAGAAGTAGTGAAAAAGTTAATAAAAGGAGTAATGATAAAAGAAGATGGAATAGAGGTGAGTTTAGAGGATAAGGTGGAATTTATACCAATAAAAAAGAAAGGAAAGAAATGCACAGTAATTGAGCCAGAAGGTAAAACAAACAATGCACTACTGAAAGCAGTGGTAAGGGCTCATCTGTGGAAACGTCAACTGGAGGCAGGAAAATATGCAAGTGTGAAGGAACTGAGCGTTAAAATTAATATAGGTACAAGAAGGGTACAACAAATTCTAAGGTTAAATTATTTAGCTCCGAAGATTAAAGAAGATATAGTAAATGGGAGACAGCCAAGAGATTTGAAATTAGTTGATTTGAGAGAAATACCGATGCTGTGGAGTGAGCAATTGGAGAAATTTTATGGTCTTGATTGCATTGTTTAACAAGAGGAGATGAAAACATCGAAAATAATAGGAAAAGCTGTTGCAAAAAAAACTTAAGGATTTATAAGGAAACCACTATTGCAAAATATGAAGGACTTCTAATGCACCAGCAGATGTTGAAGAGGTTAAAAATAGTCTTGATGTAAACCAGTGTGACAAAAACTGACATTAAATTATATGAGTATATTAATATAAATAGTAAAGATTTTTAATTTACATATGAAACCAGAGCAAATTATTGAGCAAGAGTCAAACTCACATAACAATCCTTTTCTGCTGAAATAGAACCATGTTTTTATAGTGAAGGAAATCCGTATATACGAAAAATCATCAAATCAACCAATTGCGGCTGGTGTTGTTGGTGCGTTATTATTGGTGAGCTGTGTTGCGTTTTATGTTTTATTTCGCAGTGGCAGTATGTGGTGTATGGATTTTGCGTTGTATAATGCTACAAAGCCGAATACTAAACTTGAGTAGGTCTATTATCCAGCCTTCTTTGAATCCTGCACAGTTGAGAAAATCCATAATCATCAAGTAAAACTTTTAAATTAGGTAATTTCTTCTCATTTGAGCTTATAGAGCATACTTTTTTAACCATGAGCATGATTATTGCTCCGGACAGGAGGTTCCACATTTTCCAGATAGCCATGACTGTCTACTTTCAATTCATTTCCTAAGTTGTGCTCTATTTTTGTTGCAAACGTAAATCCTAATATTTTGCAAAATTTTTCGAAATATTCTCTTATAATATCAAATAAACTCTTATCGCCATCTTGATAGTTTTTTAACTCCTCAGGAACATCAAGTAATAACTTACCGTCTCTATATATTAGAACCTCTTTACCATTCTGAGATTCAAGTGTAAATTCCATTGAAAATGATATATCACATATTTTTTTCTCAGAAAAATCTAGAAGCTTTACAGGTGCTTTGGGGATTTTACACTCAACTTTTACAGAATTTGGATTTTTGCAGTCAATGTACACTTTTCTCTCAACACCACTATTGACATTCATAAATAATTTATGTTTCTCGTAAAGTTCCATCATAAATGGTCCATATATATGTTCATATCCTGCTTGATTGCAATTAGTAGCTAACTCTTCTAGAATATGATCATTTGGAGCTTCTGCTCTAGAATGTTGAAACATCTCCTTAAAAACCTCTTTTGCAAATGAACGATAATTCTTTTCTCCATTTTTATTATTTTTAACCAAGCTAATATGTTTTTTATATAATCGGTCAACAAAATCCCTATCTATATTCTCTCCGTTAATGATGAAATCCATTCTATTAATGTCTTTATATGCTTGCTCACCAGAATTTGCGCTTTTATTATCTTTAGCTCTTAATTTATTAAAACCAAATTCTTTAATTTTAGCCTTTAATGTAACTATTGGATTTGCTTCTGTCATACTTCCCCCTTACTAAAGCCTTCAAAATTAATTATACTATAGGAATTGTTAATAGATTATTGACGATATATAAGTGTAACGATGGCTTTGTACTACCTGTATAATAAATACGCTAAGGCAAAAATTTAGCTGTAGAAAGAATAATGCAACTTTATCGCATTTCATTTTACTATAACTTGACTATAAGAAAAAATCTTATTTTGATTACTACGAGTAGTTCTATAAACCAAATTAATTGTAAAAAAGAGCGAGTGATTTGTGTAGAGCTTAAGATAATTCGTTTCTTAGATTGCTAATTATCTTAGTTAATATTTAATACCTTCTACCTAGCAATTTCTTCCCTCGAATTAGAAACCCTTCTTAATTCTTCACGTTCTGCCCATTTGTTGTTAGACTCGCTTATTACTTCAGGACGCATTAATCCACCAGATCTTTCAAAATATCCCTGTTTAATAGCATCGTAGACCCAGTAGTTACCAAGCTCGCAATCATTGCCTAACTCTTCTTCGCGATCTTTGAATTTTTCTAATATTTCTTCTCTATTACTCACTTCTACTATAATTTTGCTTTTATTCTGTATGTCAGGATACAGCCTAACGTCTACATTTCCCAAACTAGTATAGAAAGTTAATACTATACTGCTGCCTTCTGTAAGATCTGTATAATTCCTTATGCCATCTTCAGTTTTAATTTCTACTTCACTTTTACCGATCTTTACTATATTTCTTCCACACTTTACATCCCCATCTGTTAGACCTAAATCCCTTGCCCCATCTGTTATCTTTATAATGTCTATTTTACTATCTTTAGAATATTCTAAGTAAAAAACGGAGTTGTCTACTCTTGCATCTTTTAGCTCGCTATTGGTTGCACTTTTTGCGATTTCAATAAATTTATGAGAATTGCTAACATAATCTCTATAAGCTTTTTTTAGGTTAGTTTTATGCTCTTTAAATTCTGATGTCAGTGTGTTAGCATCAACTGTATTACCAAACACTGCCCCTTTTGATACTAATTGACATATTATATTACTAGCAACTTTAGGATTTTTTTCCAACTCACTGATTTTTTTCATCACATAATCGGTAAAAGTGTACTCATTACCTGAAAAGAAATCTTGTGAAAGAGAATAGTTTAATCGTATGCCAGACTTTATAGCATCATTCACAACTTCTTCAAGTTCAGCCATGTTTTGAGCTCGAAATACCTTATCAGAAAACTTATTTAACTTCTCCTTTTGATTTGAAGTTAAATTAACGAGTAATTTACTGGCCTGTCCTTCCTTTTGCTGACGATAAATATTTATACCATAATCTAATGCTCCTGCTTCTAAAAATATCTTTCTTAACTCTTGAATAAGACCTTCATTGTCCCAAGAAAAACGATCAACATACGAAAACACTTTTGATTCACCCATTCCTTGCCGAATATTTAGCACCACTTTTAGGTCTGAATCTCTTTTATGCTTACTTAAAAAGTCCTTTAAATTTTTAGTGCAATCTGAATCGAGTACAAGTAAGTCATACAATTCCTTATTCATCTTTTTCTGTTTATCAGTTAAAAATAATTCTTCAATATCATAGCAGAGGTTATTAGTTGCTACTTGTTGTGGAGTTCTCCCCTTTCTACTTGTTATATTAGGGTTAGCTCCTTTCAAGAGAAGAGAGTTTGCATTATCGTAATGACCTTTAGCAGCAGCAAGGTATAGTGGTGTTTTTCCTTTATTATCTTGTATGTTAGGATCTGCACCTGCTTCTAAGAGTAAATCTATAGCCTGATTTCCTGTACGACGAAATCCACCAATATTTGCTCCTGCAATTGCATGCAATACTGTTGATTGAGATTCTCCTCTTCTGAGATTAAGAATTACTTTTAAATCTTTATTGTTTTTATTATCATGTAAAAATTCTTCAAGGGGCTCAGTATTATCAAATGAACCACAGTTAGAAGCTAAACATTTTAGAGCACTAAGTAACTTTTTGTTTAAATTTTTTTGACTTGGTGTAAGGTCATGATCTAGAGCAAACCAAACACAAATCTGTTCACTTAATCCAAGTTTGCTATCTATCAAAGATAATGGTTCATTATAGTTTCTGACTGATGGTAAGTCTCCTGAGTACCACATATCATTCATCAGCTCATTTAATAAATGCTCTTTAGATGATAGATGTTCTATAATTGATTCATATTCAAAATCAGATGGCTCTGGTTTGGATTTTGGTTTTAGTAGATTGATAATAGATTTTACTATCCCAGTAGACTCACCCATACTTATCCCTCTAAGCTAAGATATATGATACATTGTATGCGATATGTAACATTAAGTCAATAACCATAATCTTTTTACTACTCACGTCGTTAAGCTTTTGTTAAGTTTTTATGGTGAGTAATATAAGATCTTTAGACAATCAAGCAGTGTAGCATTTACCCTACAGTACGGCTTGTTGTCTGTTTTGAATTTGTTACTATCTCACACCAACTATTTTTTTTCTTTTCATTAGATAAGGTAATTTTTTCAGAAGATTGACGTAGTGTTTCATGTTTTTCAAAATATCCTCGTTTAATCGCATCATGTACTGAATATCCACCAAGTAAGCAATTTTCTCCTATTTCTTCCTTATCTTTTAATTGATCAAGTTTCTTCTTGTCATCGTCACTTATCTTTACTTCAATTTTATTGTTGTCTTTATCACTAGAACGTAGATGAATACTAATCTTTCCTACTTCAGTAGTAAAAGACATTTCAATGCCACCTTCTAAAACGTCTGTATAATTTCTTTTTCCTCCTACATTTTCAACTCTTACTATACTCTTTCCAACATGAAATATATGATGTCTAAAACTTAAATCTTTCACTTTTGGATTATTTATAACTTTTGCAACCTCAACAGTGCTATCTTGCGAATATTTTACATAAAAATATCCATTATCCATTTCTACGTGTAAAGCTTTGCCTTGGGCACTACTGTTTATAATACCTTCATCTGCTACACTTTTTAGCTTGTTATCAATTTCTTCACATTCTGCAAAAATCTCATAACTGAACCCATAAGTTGCATACAATAACTTATCATCATAAAAGGAACTGCATTTTACTCTTCCACCTTTTAATAGTAAATTACTTATGATATTGCGTATAATACCTATATTTTTATCATCTGATACACCCTCGTAGGCAGGAATATCTCTTATTCCCTTAGAAACTAAACTTGTTATAGTCTCACTATCGTCTGATAAACTCTCATAAGGTGGTAATCCCTTATGCTGTCGTATTCTATCAGGGATATTTCTTATTTCCTTAAAAATTAAACTTGTTATAGTATACTTATCATCGTTATATTTTGAATTGAGTCTTATCCCTTTTTGCAAATATTTATTTGTTATGCACTCTATACGCTCTAAAGCAGTGTTTGTAAAATTTTCATGCTTATCCCTATAACCTTGATCATTTTTTGTTACTACATCTTTTAACTCTTTACGAAATTCATCAATTAGACTTCTCTCACTTTCAGTCAGTAGTAGATCTAACTTAATTAAAGCAGAGTCTCTTGGACTAATCATACGCGTCAAGTTAAGGAAATAAAGGTATGAAAGAGATAGAATAATAAGGTATAAGTTCTCCCAGATATACTTTTAGTGAGAGAACCAATGAATAAAATAACTTGCTTATCAAAAAAGCTCAAAGAATTTTTTAATGAAAAAGCAGAGAAAATCTCAATTACAACAAGGTTTATAAAAAGAAAGAGAAAGCTAAAAGGTTCATCATTCGTAAAAGCCATGGTCTTGGGTAATATAGGAGTTGATAATTGTAGCGTAGAAACAATGTGTCAATTACTAAACGAGGACTCGATAGATATAACAAAACAAGGTTTGGATTTTAGATTTACTGAAGAAGCAGTGGAATTTATGAAAAGGATGTATAATGAATCTGTGATTCTCTTTAAAAATATCTTGCAAGTTGATTGCAAAATCTTACAGCAATTTAATAGTGTTAAATTATTGGACAGTAGCTATATTACTCTACCTAACAGTATGGAAGAGATGTATAAAGGTTATGGTACTAGCTACAGTGGCTATGAAAGCAATACTAAGTCTGGAATAAAGTTACAATTAGTTTTCGACTACATGAATCAGATAATAGACCAACTTAATTTAACGGAGGGGGTAAGATCAGACCAGGGATATAGGAAACATTTAAGTAATATATTAAGCAATGATTTGCTAATATCTGATCTCGGTTATTTTGTGCCAAGTTCTTTTAAACAAATCAATGAAATAGGAGCTTATTTCATAAGTCGTTATAAATCCGATACCAACATATATGATGTAGAAACAAATCAAAAAATGGAGTTATTAGAATGTTTAGAGGATAAGTTATTTTTAGAAAACGAGGTATTGTTAGGAAAAGAAGCAAAAATTAGAGTAAGAATTATATGTCAGAAACTAACTGAAGAACAGTCTATGGCCAGAAGAAGGAAAGCTAATAGATTAGCAAGATCGCAGGGATATACATCCTCTAAAAGAAATCAAAAATTGTTGAACTGGTCAATATTTATAACTAATGTTCCAGAAAATAAAATTAGTGCTGAGCAAGTATTAACGATTTACAGAGTAAGGTGGCAAATTGAGTTATTATTTAAATTGTATAAAAGCCATATCAGGCTTGATAAGCTAAAAGGAAAGCCATGCAGAGTATTATGTGAACTATATGCTAAATTGTGCGCAATTCTTATATTTCACGGCATAGTTGGTTGCACAGAAGTGAAAAAGAATACAGAACTTAGCTTAACAAAGGCATTTATTGAGCTAAAAAGGCGGGTTAGAGAGTTATTTTTAGTATTAACCAAAATTAATAGTTTAAAAGCATTTCTTAAAAAACTCACTATAACTTGGTCGCGATTTTCATTAAAAGACAAACGTAGAAGGGCTAGAGTATCCACTTTAACCTCTCTAAATTTGCTCACAATCTCTTAACTTGACGCGTATGCTTGACAGCAGCTCTGTCGTTTCTTTAACATTAAATACTCTGGTTACTGGACTTTTCCAATTTGTTTTTACCTCCGTCCAGTGATCAATGTTTTTATTTAGAGTAATTTGTGCCGGGACTGGATCAAAAGCTTGATATGGATTGATCTTTTCTCCTTTGGTCTGTAAAAGCTGCTCCAGTACCGGTTCAAGTTTATAAGGCAAAAGATATCTTTCCCCACCTTTTTCAATATCTGCAACTTCTACATCTATTGGCAGAACTAGCTCTCTATTTACTATTGCTGCAGACTGCGAAATTCCTTGATCACGCATATCATCATCAAAGAACGAATCAACAAATACTCCTTTTTTCGTTGTAGGTTCTCTTGAATTTGCATCATTGCGTAAACGCTCCTGTGCAACAAGAGCATAAAGATCATTTATTCCTTTTTTCATTGCTTCAAGCTCATTCATCGGTACAGCATGAATAGCATTATTCACTATTTTTACCCCTTCTTTTTCTCCGTTTTTCCACGTCTGATGAATGTAGCAGAGCAAAAGTTGTCCGCTAGGTGCTTTAGGCATTGATGGTCGCCAAGGGTGGGAAATTCCTTTTATTCTTCTTACCACTCCTTTGCTATCGATAGTAATTAAATCATAGCGGGGCATTTTCCAGGTGTAATCAACCAGAACCAAGCTGTTATCAACTGCACCTCTTACTTTACATCCCTCTTCACTTATATCTCCAGGGCTTACATGAGTGCGGCAGCGATAGGTTATTTGATAACTACTTCCAGGAGCTGGTTCTTTGCCGGGTAATGACCAATCAACGTTTCCTGCGTTTAGTTTGTAATCTATACTATTTTCATAAATAACATTGCCTTGTTTAACTTGAATAATCTCAAGTACTGCAGAATCAGGTATCGGATCAATAGCTCCAGAATATGAACCATGAGTAATGGTAATGGTTTTTTGAACAGTTATATCTACTTTTTTAATTTCACTTATTGGAAAATCATTAACCTTCAGTTCCATTACTCTTTGGCTATTTGGCTGAAAAGTATGTGGTTCTGATTCAACTGATTTTATATCCGGATCTTCATCAAAAGAAACACGAATACTGTGAGGAAGTTCAATCTCATAGCCATCAACATGAGCTTTGCCCTCATTAATTTTTAATTAAATAATAGGAGCCAAGGTTTTGGCTTTAATTTTCGCAAGTAATTTACCCAAATGAGGTTCTTCAACCATATTCAGGCAGCCACTGCGATCTTTAGCAGGGTATCCCCAAGTATTAATAGTCTGACAGACAAATGAACGTCTCTCTGTACCATCATCTTTCTTGATTCCAACCATACTGATTACTTCGTCAACTATCCCAGGAATTTCACTTGCGGTTTTAGCACCTTCACATTGAGGTAGCCAAGTTGGACGATTGCAGTCATCGAGATATTGACCTAATGTGCCAACTATGATGATGTCTTTGTCTCTGATATGTTGAAACTGATTGAGCCAGGCCATCATTTCTTGCGCAAGTAATCCATAGGCAGCTCTTTTGTCTTCTTTTCCCGATCTATCAGAAAAACACTCAGGTTGCATTCTTGCCCATAAAAGACATAAACGTGATGCAACAGTTATACTATCAATGAAAATACATCGATATTTAGAAACTTCAGAAAGAAGATCTTTGTACTTGCCAGATACATGCTCATAGTGTCTTTGACTATATGCTTGATCAGGTTTTAATGCAGGATTAGGACCACCAATTAGGCAAGCAATGTCTCTGGCCTCATTCCAAGTGCGAATCTCAGTTGAATCTCCTTTCCAGTCTTGTACAGCTAGAAGTCCTGCTTCAAAATCAAGGCAAAGTGTTGTTGATTCATCGAGGGTTTTGAGCAGACTGGTTTTGCCGATCCCATAAGGTCCAAAGATTACTACCTTCACACCTGTGATCAGTTTTGCTCTTTCTTTGCTGTTTATTATTTTCATGCTTTTACCTTAATTTGCCACTATATATAAATTCACCAAATTTCAAAAAACTGTTCAATTTTTCTTATGCTTTTTTCTGCAAACAGGTGCAAATTTAGATCGCATTTTCTTGAGTATGTTATACAAAGTAGTCCGTGATATATTGTTCATATCTGCAACTTCAGCAATGCTGTGGTGTTTTAATTGTTCACATAAAACTTGCCACTTCTTTGGTAATTTTGAAATAATTTGCTCAACATCAATACGTAGTATCGCTTCATCTTCAAAACAGTAACTTTCCTGTTGCACATTATTTTCAAGTTTAGGAGTAGTACGTGAGTGTTTACGGACTAGATTATTAATACGATTTTTAACAACTTGCTTAGCAAAAGTTGAAAGACTGCCCTTAGTTTTATCATACTGATCTATGCATGAAAGAAACTCACAGAAGAGGTCTTGTTCTATGTCTTCAATATCTTGATCAGTAAGCGATTTATAATATTTTGCGTAAAATTTTATTAAATTAACAACTTTAGGATCAATACCTGAATAAGAGTTTCGAGATTTCATAAGATGTGTCCTTAAATGAAAGACTTAAGGATGAAACTTTCTTAGTAAATATTGTAGGACATGAAAAAAATACCTCAGACAATCGTGAGTTTTTTACCCTCTGAAAACCTGGAATCTTTTTTCAAACCTCAGACACTCAAAACTTTGATCAGACAATGCACCTACGAACTGAACAGTTTTTGTAAATCCGGTGAATATATAGAACAAGACTTTCAACTTACAGGTAATTTCATGAGTGATTCATACAATGTTCAAGAACTTAAAGCACAACTTCTATTAAACTTAAGATCTTGTCTTTTGTACTTGCTACCTAACGGAACTTTTCACAAAAATGAGTTTCAAGTAGGTGATATATGGGGTAATAAAGGAAAAAGTTTAAGAGTAGAACTAAGTGGCAGTAGAGCCGGGTTATGGAATGATTTTGCAACTGGAGAAGGTGGTGACATTATCGACCTTTGGGCAGCTGTACATAGAAAGAATGCAAGGACAGAGTTTCCTGAGGTAATAGCTTCAATAAGTGAATGGCTCGGAAATAATAAAAAATACAGAGAGAAACAATATGTTGATGAAGACTTTGAGAAATTCATTACCCAAAGTTGGAATTATTATGATGAAAATGGTCAGGTGATTGTAAAAGTTTATCGTTCTGATCCTCCTGGAAAGAAAAAAGTATACAAGCCTTTTGATATCAAACAATCTAAGTTTGCATCACCAGAAATAAGGCCTCTATATAATATTCCAGAAATCTTAAAGTCTGATAAAATTGTTCTGGTGGAAGGGGAAAAATGTGCAGAAGCTCTGATAGAGAAGGGAATAACTGCAACAACAGCGATGTCTGGAGCAAATGCACCTATTGAGAAAACTGATTGGACTCCGCTAAAAGGTAAACACATTATTATATGGCCAGATAATGATGAAGCAGGTAAGAAATATGCTAAAAATGCTGAAAAAAAGCTTTTAGAAATCGGAGTTGAATCACTTGTTGTTCTTAATATTCCACAAAATAAAACAAAAGGCTGGGATGCTGCTGATTGTGTAGAGGAAGGAATAAATGTTAAAGAATTTTTAGCTTCAACTGCACTTACTACTAATACTCTAAGTACAAAAAGTTTGATTTCATTTTCTGCAAGGCAATACTTTAACGATAAATCACCGATGCCAGAAGATATAGTTGCTCCTCGAATTTTAACTCCAAGTGGACTTTTAGTGTTTGCTGGAGCACCTAAAGTAGGAAAAAGTGACTTTTTAATTTCTTGGCTAATTTACATGGCAGCAGGAGTTCAATTTCTTGATATGGTACCTAAAAGGCCTTTGAGGATCTTTTATCTTCAAACTGAAATTGGCTATCACTATATGCGTGAACGTCTACAGCAACTAAAAATCAATGAAGAACTGCTTGAGATTGCTTTGGATAACTTAGTCATTACACCTCAAACAAAGCTACTCTTAAATGATGATAGTATAGATGAAGTTCTTGGTGAAATAAAGAAATCATTTGGTTCAAATATCGTTGATGTTATAGCTATTGATCCACTACGTAACGTTTTTGATGCTGGCGAGAACAGTAGTGAAAATGATAACAATGCTATGCTATTTTTCCTGCAAGAAAGAGTTGAAAAATTGAGAGCGTTAGTTAATCCGAATGCAGGAGTCATTTTAGTACATCACACGAAGAAGATGCAAAAGAAATCATTAGAAGAAGATCCTTTTCAGAGTTTCAGTGGTGCTGGTTCGTTAAGAAGCTTTTATACTACAGGAATGATAATGTTTAAGCCAGATGAACGGCAAAGTAGTCGTCAACTGATGTTTGAATTACGTAATGGTCATGCTATTCCATCAAAATGTGTTGATAAAATCGATAACTGCTGGCAAATACTTGATTATGAGTCACAGAGACTGATACATAAAGATTATGGACAAAAATTAGATGCAGAGCGTTCTCGTAGATATGATATTATACTGCAATTAATTTACGACGAGGCGAGAAATAGAGGGAAAGTATATACAATCAATACATTCTGTGAGGTATTTGAAAATAAAGCAGGTCTTGGTAGTAAAAACTCCATTCGTGAACGCATTGATGTTCTTGCTGCAAAAGGTTACATTAAGTTTAACAGGAATGATAAAAATGCTGAAAGAAGTAAGTATGGGATACTTTGTGTTGAAGATATGGAAAAGAAAGTTACAAACCAACTAAATAAGGATATTACAGTATATGAGAAGATTTTACCAACCGATTATAAATCGCCAGAATATGGCAGTATTATGCCAGTTGAAGATTCAAACATTTGGCTTTACTATAATTAGATCTCTTCTATATCATTTACAGTAATAAGGTTACTTACGAAGTATATTGATTATCTCAGAGCCTGTCTTCAAACTAAGTAGAAAGGAGATAAGAAGTGTGTTATAAGATATATTTAAAATGTATCCAAGCGATATAAGTGACAAAGAATGGAAGATAATAGAGCCATATTTTGAACCTAAAAAGACCGTTAGAGCAAGAAAACATAATATTAGAACAATTATTAACGCAATCCGCTATGTGATGAGAACAGGATGTCAATGGAGACAACTACCTAAAGATTTTCCACCATGGAAAGCCTTGTATAGTTGTGATTCGCGCTTGAAAAAAAGTGGAATATGGCAAGAAATTCACGATTTTCTAGTTAAAAAAGTAAGAAAAATAATTGGTAAGAAAGAAACTCCATCGGTAGGAATAATTGACAGTCAATCAGTAAAAACTACTCAAAAAGGGGATCCAGAGGGTATGATGCTGGCAAAAAAATAAAGGGCAGGAAACGCCATATTATTGTAGACACTGCAGGTCTTGTAATTACTGCTGAAGTACACAGAGCAAGCATTCAAGATCGTGATGGTGCTCTAAATCTTTTTGCTCAAGCTAAGTGCAAATCTACGTAAGTTTTTTGCTGATCAAGGATATATGGGTAAATTACAAAACCGCTGTTTATTGGAAACTGGATGTTTGTTAACGATTACCAAGAAAGTAGTTGATACAGGATTTCAAGTTATTCCTAAGCGTTGGATTGTTGAAAGAACTTTTGCCTGAATTTTAGACGCATGAGCAAAGATTACGAGCATTCTCCTCTTACCTCAAAAAACAATATTTTCTTTAATATGATCACTATTATGCTTCACAAATTAGCCTATTCTTGAGTTTGAAGACAGGCTCTCAGACTCCAGAACTCTTCAGTCTTGGCAGAATCTGGTGCAGTTTATGAGATCTGGTACTTTCTGGTAGTAAAAAAATGCTAGATTTTCAATGGTTTAATGGTTGACAGATTTCTGAGCTGTAATCTGGTTTAGGTGGCAAAAAGCTTAGGAGTATTGAGGAGTTTTGACCAGTCTCCAGTTTCCAAAATTTCCTATTATTATATAATAATAATATAGTAGTATGACTTTAAAACATACTACTCTGTTCGGTTACTAACCAGTCTACAATAATAAGCTATGGATACGTATAAAGCTCTCTTTCAAAATTATCTGATAAAACAAATGAACCGTAATTGGATTTTAAAGCGATTCTACAACCTCAGGGTACAATTATACCACCAAGACCTAAGTTACTCACGTAGGGTAGCTTAAAACTCGATTATGAGGCATTTCTAAGTTATTTCTTGCTTTAAAGTTTTACTTGTTATAAAAAAACCCTTATCGTACCCTATCACGCTTTTTATTCGTTGTAAAACATTTTTTTCAAAAAAGTGAAAAGTTTTTGTAATTTAGGTGAAACAAGAGCTGGTTTTGGAGGTCTTATTGAGATATAACGACTTTTATCTAAAATTCTTAAGTTGAGTCTTTAGGTAATCTCTATAAATAATTTGTAAATGAAGCTAAAGGAAAAAAGTTGCTGCCATAAACATAAGCTATGGAGCTCGTAAACTGCTTAAAATGGAGACAAAGATCTAAATTTATTTATTTACGTCTCCAATTTTATCTAGTATAATGGAGACAAAATTTCTACTATATTATTGGTAGATAAAAAGCAGAGATATGGGGCTTTGTAAAGGGTGGGGACAATTTTTCACCCCCCTTGAAATTAAAATAAAAGCAAGATGTCAAACACAGATAGCTCAACTACAAGCTTGTTTTTGTTGTAGTTATTTTCTCACTTTCTTTACTTGCTTTAATTAATTCATCAAAATCAGATTCATGTCTGTACAACTCTGGTATTCTCCTTCAGCTAGGGCTTTTGCAACTTCAGCACTAACTTTACCAGCATCTTTAAGCACTTCATAATCATTGAACAATAAAAATGCATCCAATTTTTCAACCCAATTCTGCATTTTCATTAGCCGATGCTTTCTTGCTTGAAGTTCCGCATAATCTAGATACATCGAAACAATATGATTTAGTTCACTCAACTCTTTTTCAGTCAAGTAGTTTTTTGCAATCACTCTTATGAATCTTGCTGCCATGACCATCTTTCCATGTAGTTAGCCCCATATTTGGTTTTTTGTGGTCAACTCGAGAGCTCTGCTGCAGTCAGGCCATCAATATAATTTATTCTGTACTTTTGCATAAAATTGTTTTGTTATTTCTGAATTTGGATCATAGTCTGCAGAGCATTCAGCATAAATGTCGGTAATCTTCTGGTAAAACCTACGTTCGGAGGCTCCTGATTTTTTCAAGTAATTCATTGAAGTAGTCTTTGCCAAACTTTGGGCCATTTTTTAGCCGTTCGCTATCTAATACAAATCCTTTGATCTTCAAAACTTTTGTAGCTCGTACTCTGAATAATGTTAGAATTAACTCGATAACCAATAGCTATCCAAATTATAAAATTGTGTAGGGTACTGTTTACCATCTTCAGCAGTATTCCGGAAAATCCGGATAACTGAATCTTTATCTAACTCTTGACTAGCAAATATGTTCTGTAAATGCTCACTAATTGTTCTAATATTAACATCAAACAACTCCGCCATTCTTTTTTGTGTAAGCCAAATGTTTTCATCTCGATACAAAACATCAATTCTCACATCTCCATCTGGAGTTGTATATAATAAAATTTCGTTTTCATTTATTATCATATCTACTCTACCTTACTTCAAATAGCATATAGGTTATTTGTAAAAAAGACAAGCAACTGTAAAACTCTAAAAATAGAGAACTATCTACTTTATTCTTTAGCTGGTAAGCAGTTTTGAAATTATTTTAACTTTTTTTCAAAAAATCCCGGAAAAAGTAGTAAGAAATCCGGTATATATATATTATAATAGAAGGGCATTGATGCAGTTTGTGGATGCGCTTCAAATACAAAAACTTTAAGTGTCAATCCGAAACTCGGCAAACAAACATTGAGTAGATTTGTATTTTTTTAGATAAGGTAAAAACTTCGTTTTAAAGCTAGATGTGATTTTATAGATAATTAACAACAGCAATTCACCAAAGAACGCACGTAGTACCCTCTAAAATTTAATTAAATAGCATTTTCGGTAATCTTACTACTGCAGAACAAATCTCCGTTTAAGTCTAACACGATTTTTATCCTTTGCAAAAAAAAAGTGAACAGTTTTCGTAATTTTGGTGAATATATATAACAAGAAAACAACTTTCTGCAGTAGCACATGATTCTCGAATTTCCGTTGTTGGCCAACAAAAACCTATGAATTGCTAATGTATTTTGCAGAAACCAAACGATATTTTGGAATCAGTGCTACTTATAGTTTTAAATTATAGCAAATGTCAATCCTAACACTGGACCTCGGCAAACAAACGGGCTGGGCAATTCTAACAGATGGAATAATTGAAAGTGGGAGCAAAAGTTTTCATGGTAGCCGTTTCAGTGGAGGTGGCATGTGCTTCTTGAATTTTCGTAATTGGCTTAATTCTTTGAAACATGAGTTCACTGCAGTGTATTTTGAAGAAGTGAGAAGACACCTTGGAACTGATGCAGCCCATTGCTATGGCGGTTTTCTTGCCGTTCTATCTGCTTGGTGTGAAGAGAACAATATTCCCTACCAAGGTGTTAATGTTAAAACTATCAAACGCTTTATAGCAAGCAAAGGTAATGCAAGTAAGAGTGAAGTTATTGAAGCGATACGTGAAAAAAGTTTTTCACCTAGAGATGATAATGAGGCCGATGCTTTGGCATTAATGTTCTATATTAGTAAAGATATTAATAAGATGAAAAATCCATAAAAAGTGGGTCCTTTCGGCCATATTGGCGGGTTTGGTGGGTTCGACCCCAGGCCTTCTTTAGCGTCAGAGATATTTTGAATATTAACTTTTTAATTATTAAGATATGAATTTAGCAATCCACTACTATCCTGTTGAAAACCTCGTCGAATATAAGCGTAATCCTCGTAAAAATGATGATGTAGTAAATAGAATGTGTGCTTCAATCAGGGAATTCGGCTTTCGTATACCAATAGTTGCAAAAAGCGATGGAACTGTGGTTGATGGTCATTTAAGACTTAAAGCAGCAAGAAAACTTGGTATGGAAAGTATTCCTGTTGTTTTAAGTGATAATTTAAATGAACCACAAACTAAAGCTTTTCGATTACTGGCAAATCAATCAGCTAATTGGGCAAAGTGGGATGATGAGCTTTTGAAAGTAGAAATTCAAGAGTTAGAAGATTTACAGTTTGATCTTAAAATGACTGGATTTGAATTAGAAAAAGTTCAACATTTCCTTGATGATTTAGATAGTGAAAAAGAAGATTTTTCTGACTTGGTTGGTGATGAAAAAAGGGTAGAAATAACAAAACCAGGTGATCTTTGGATTTTAGGTGATCATCGAATCTATTGTGGTGATAGCTCTGTAGTTGAATCATATAAAGCGCTGTTAGATGATAAAATGGCAGACATTACTGTTTGTGATCCTCCATATAACGTTGATTATGGTAGCAGTCAAGAAAGAGAGGATAAAAAGATACTAAACGATAATCAAGGTGAAAAGTATGAGCTTTTTCTCTATGATATTTGTACTCATATTTTAGCATATACTAAAGGTGCAATTTACATCTGTGCATCATCATCAGAGTTTTCAACGTTGCAAAAAGCATTTGAGGAAGCGGGAGGAAAATGGTCAACTTTTATCATTTGGGCGAAGAATCACTTTACGCTAGGAAGATCAGATTATCAAAGACAATACGAAGCAATGCTTTATGGATGGAAAAGCGGCAATAAACGTGAGTGGCATGGCGGTAGAAATCAAAGTGATCTGTGGTTTTATGATAAGCCAATACATAACTCACTGCACCCAACAATGAAGCCAGTAGAGCTAATGGAGAGAGCAATAGTAAACAGCAGCAGATCAGGAGACATAGTACTTGATCCATTTAGCGGTTCTGGAAGTACACTGATTGCATGTGAGAGAACAGGAAGAATTTGTAGGACAATAGAGCTAGATTCAAAATTTGTAGATGTAACCATAAAACGTTGGCAAGTATACACGGGAAGAGATGCAATTTTAGCCGGTACTGGCAAAACCTTTTCAGAGATTCAAGAAGAAACCTCGTAAAAAATAGGCAAAAAAAAGTGAAAATCACGCAAACAGAATGGGCAAGAGAGATAGGAGTATCAAAGCAATATGTCTGTTATTTAGTAAAAAAAGGAATAGTTAAGTTGGAGGATGGTTTGATCAATAGAGAGCAAGCAAATGAAGCAGTAGCGGCAATAAGAGATCCAAGTCAGCCACTGAGGAGGAAAAATCCAGAAAACGAAAATACAAGTAACCTTTCCACGATGTTGCTAAAAACGCGAATAAAAAATGAGATGGAACGTGGTAAATTGCTTGAGGCAAAAGCTAAGGCTGAAATAGGAGAACTTGTAGCAGTAGAGGAAGTAAAGCGCGATGCATTTAACGTAGCAAGAGTTGTCCGTAATAATTTGCTTAATATTCCAAATAGAGTTTCAGCACTGCTTGCATCACTGAGTGACACTGAAAAGATTCATATGGCGCTAACCGAAGAGATTACAAACTCATTACAAGAATTATCTAACGCTAAATTTGAATAATGTCTGCTAAGTTAAGTTTAGAATTAATAAAGTGCCTCATTAATCAACCTGGATTAGATGTTAATGTCAGAGGATCAAACGGAAAGACACCACTGCATTATGCAGTAGAAATTAACGAGCTTAGTATGGTTGCACTCTTACTGAACAGGAAAAATATTAATCCACTGATCGCTGATGATGATGGTAAAAGTGCGCTTTCTTGTGCAAGAGAAGAAATATTACAAGCACTAATCAATCATAAATATGGATCAGAGGGAGATAGCTTGCTTCACTTAGCTGCGATGTTGAATGAAGCAAATGCTGTAAGATTTTTACTTAACAAAGGAGTTAATGTTAATGAGCAGAATGCTTTACTACATACACCATTACACTTAGCGGCAGGAGCTGGACATGAAGAAATAGTAGAAATTTTAATTAGAGAAGGAAACGCGGATAAGGATGTTCTTGACGTGAGAAATCATGCAGCAATTCATTATGCAGTAAACAACAAGAAGCTAGGAGTAGTAAAATTACTTTCAAATCTTGGTGCGAATGTCAATATAGCTGGTAGCGGCAGAAATGCAATGAAATTATCTTCTTTGCACGTAGCTATAAGTAGTAGTAATTACGACGAAAGGGACTTATGTTTAGATATTGTAAGATGCTTAATAAATGTTCCTAATGCTGGGGTTAACTTACAAGATTATGAAAATAAAACGCCACTACATTATGCTGAAAGGCTGAAAACAATAGAAGTTTTACTAACGCGAGAAGATATAGACCCTTTAATTAAGGATGATAATGGCAAGACACCATTTTGTTATGCAAAAGAAGCAAATAGATTAGATATAGTAAAGATTTTAGCAAGTAATAGATACGGAGCTGATAAAAACAGTTTGCTTCATTTAGCTGCCAGAAAAGGATATGAAGACCTAATAGACGGTATTCTTGGTGAAGGAGTTGAAATAGATGCTGTAGATGAGAGTGGAAAAACGGGAATTTATGTTGCTGCAAAGCATGGTCACTTTAACGTAGTAAAGTTGTTGCTAAAGAGAGGAGCAGATGCCACGGATGTTTTTCAGTATGCAATAATAACGAACAACGCAAAATTAATAAAATTACTGAGCAAAGAGAAGGAAATAGTGCTATTTGGAAGACAGAAGAACTTTCCAACATTTCATTTATTGAGCAATAAATATTTTGAAGAAAGGAAAATAGCAGACAAAAAAATAAAGAAATATATCAATATCGTCTGTGTTTCTATAACAGTATGTGCAATAGTGATAGTGGGAATTTACCCTAACATTATAGCTGCGGTAATGGTGGGAATAGTTGCGTTCATAGCTGCAATAACAATGAGTAATTTAACTCAGAAGTACATAGAAGAAGCACTTGAAAAGAAAATGTTTATTGAACTTGAAAGTGAGAAAACAAGTGAGTGCAGTTCTATTTTAAGTGATGTTGAGGTATCATCTAATGATGGTGAAGAGCTAGCGATATGATATATGCTACATCTTTTTCTGAAGGTTTAAAGCCAGATCCACTACTTAAAGTGTCAGAGTGGGCGAATGAGTATCGAGTTTTAGCGCCAACTGCAGCATCAGAGCCAGGGAAATGGAGAACAGAGAGAACGCCATACCTTAAAGAAATCATGGATTCACTATCTCCGTCTTCAACTGCAGAAAAAGTAGTATTCATGAAAGGAGCGCAGATTGGAGGAACAGAAGCTGGTAACAATTGGATAGGCTATATCATCGATCAAACACCAGGTCCAATGCTAGTAGTACAGCCAACAGTTGAAATGGGAAAACGTTGGTCGAAGGGAAGATTTGCACCGTTAATAGAGAGTACGCCATGTTTAAAAAATAAAGTAAAAGACCCAAGGTCAAGAGATTCGGGCAATACTGTGCAAAGTAAGGAATTTCCAGGTGGAATAGTAGTAATAACCGGAGCAAATAGCAGTGTAGCACTGAGATCTATGCCAGTAAAATATCTCTTTCTTGATGAAATAGATGCCTACCCAGGAGATTCAGGAGGAGAAGGAGATCCAGTACTGCTTAGTATTGCTCGAACTAATACATTTGCACAGCGAAAGATTTTTTTAGTATCAACACCAACAATTCATGGAATAAGCAGAATTGAGAAAGAATTTGAAGCAACAGATAAGCAGTACTTTTTTGTACCATGTCCGTATTGTAATTACTATCAAGTTCTAAAATGGTCACAAATTAAATGGGAAAACAACGACTCAAGAACAGCACATTATGTCTGCACTGAATGTAGCGGCAAAATAGAAAATCATCAAAAGACAGAGATGCTTGAGCGTGGAGAATGGAGACCTACTAATAGAGTAAAAGGTGAGAAAAAAGGATTTCATCTTTCAAGTCTTTATAGTCCAGTAGGCTGGTATAGCTGGACTCAAGCAGTAGAAGATTTTCTTCATGCAAAAGAAAGTGAACAATTACTAAAAGTATGGATAAATACTACGCTTGGAGAAACCTGGGTAGACAAAGGAGAAGTACCAGATTGGAAGCAATTATTTAACAGGAGAGAATTTTTTCCCGTAGGCACAGTACCTAGGAGAGAAGTGGTGCTTACTGCAGGAGTAGATGTCCAAAAAGATCGTTTAGAAGTAGAAGTTGTAGCATGGGGAAAAAGCCGCGAAAGTTGGTCAATAGAATACCGAGTATTTGAAGGTGATACTGGAAGAGGAGAAGTATGGGGAAAACTCTCTGAGCTCTTAAATCATCATTTTATCGGTGAAAATGGTCTTGAATACATGATAAGTATGATGGCGGTTGATGCTGGGTATGCGACACAAGAAGTATACAATTGGGTAAGAGGTCATCAAGGCTCTGGAAGAGTAATGGCAGTGAAAGGTGTAAATAAAGCTCTAGTACCACTTAGCAGCCCAAGTAGAGTAGATATAACAGTTGGTGGTCAAAAGCTAAAAAGAGGAATAAAGCTCTGGCCAGTGGGAGTATCGATTTTAAAGTCAGAACTTTTTCAATTACTTAATGTTTTAAAGGACGGTGAAGAAGCTCCAGCAGGATACTGTCATTTTCCCGAGTATGCACCTGAATATTTTAAGCAGCTAACGGCAGAGCAATTAGTCAGCAAAGTAGTAAAAGGTTATACCAAACAAGAGTGGCAAAAGGTAAGAGAAAGAAATGAAGTACTAGATTGCCGAATTTATGCGAGAGCTGCATCTATTGCGCTTGGAATCGATCGATGGCCAGAGAGTAAATGGAATAGTTTGAGTGGGAAAATGGAAAGTAAAAAACCTAAAAAAGTAAGACAGAGTAAGTGGTTGAAAAATGTATAACGAAGAGTATTTGTTTCAAGTTGAACAAGCAATAAAGAAGCTGCAAAGCGGAGAGCGAGTAGTATCAATTGCATATGGTGACCATGTTGTGAGATATGCTGAAGTGCAAATAAACGATCTTTTAAACTTAAGACAAAGAATCAAGGCTGAGCTCAAGGTTGAAGGTCAAAAACCAAAAAGAAAGATTGTTATTTCAACGAATAAAGGAGTGGTATGAGAAGTTGCATGATAGAAAATGGATACCCAGATTTTCTAGAGCATTTGAGGTATATGATAGCTACCGCTACACCAGGTATGCTTATAAATGCAGTAATAGATTTGTCGCACTGGAATCAGGAGATAGATTTTAGATTAACAAAAGAAGATGGCATAGTAGGCATAATTCACAAAGCCACCCAGGGGGTAAAGTACGTAGATCCTGAATATACAAAAAGGAAAAAAGCCGCTGAAAAAGAGGAATTGCTTTGGGGTGCATACCATTTTGGTGTCGGGGAAAAAAGCGGCAAAGACCAAGCTGAGCATTTTCTCGAAACAATTGGTGATAGTTCAAATATATTGTTAGCCCTTGACATTGAGGAAAACAAAGATGGAAAAAGCATAATGCCAAAACAAGCAGAGGACTTTGTAAATAGGGTCTATTTAGTAACCGGACGTTTGCCGTTAATTTATGGAAGCCCTAGTTTTCTCAAGGATTTTGCCACCCCAACTTTAACAGAATGTCCACTATGGTTAGCAAAATGGGGAACAAAACTGACATTACCAATAGGATGGAGGAACTGGACTCTATGGCAATATACCGACGGTCAAACAGGAGCAAAGCCGCATGAAGTAGAAGGAATCGGAAAATGTGACAGAAACAAATTTAACGGAACTTTGAAAGAATTAAGAGAATTTTGGTTATCAGGATGTTAAAAACCTTCAAACAATTATTTGGTAAGCCAAAAATCAAAAGTTCTGCATGGGATGCAGCAGGCTCAGGAAGAAGGGTAATGTATTGGCAAGGAGAAGCAGGAAGCATAAATAATTTGCTTTCTCAAAGCCTTGAGCACTTGCGTAGCCGCTCTCGTGATATGGTAAGAAAAAATCCATATGCAGCAAATATTATTGATACAATAGTAAGTAACTCTATTGGAACAGGAATAAAACCGCAATCAAAAGCAAGAGATGGAGAATTTCGAAAGAAAGTACAAGAATTATGGCTAAGATGGACAGATGAAGCAGATAGTAACGGAGTAAGTGATTTTTATGGATTACAAGCTCTAGTATGCAGAAGTATGATAGAGGGAGGAGAATGTTTTATACGTTTAAGAACGAGAAAGCTAGAGGATAGATTTTCTGTACCATTACAACTGCAAGTACTTGAGTCTGAACATTTAGAAAATAAAACAAATAAAACTTTAGCAAATGGTAATGTAATAAGAAACGGGATTGAGTTCAATAGACTTGGGCAAAGAGAAGCATATTACTTATTTAGAGAACATCCAGGAGAAGGCTCATTTGGAGAATCAGTGAGAGTACCAGCAAACGATGTTTTACATATCTATAGACCACTAAGACCTGGGCAAATTAGAGGAGAGCCATGGCTTTCTAATATACTGCTAAAGCTTTATGAACTTGATCAATACGATGATGCAGAATTAGTGAGAAAAAAGACAGCAGCAATGTTTGCTGGATTTATTACGAGACTCGATCCAGAAGCAAATATCATGGGAGAAGGTGAAAGTAATGAGCAAGGAGTAGCACTATCTGGCCTGGAACCTGGAACAATGCAGCTTTTAGACCCAGGAGAGGACATAAAATTTTCAGAGCCATCAGATGTTGGAGGAAGTTATGAAGCATTCATGAGACAGCAACTGAGGGCAATAGCAATAGGTACAGGAATAACATATGAGCAGCTAACAGGAGATTTAACAGGTGTTAATTACTCATCAATCAGAGCTGGATTAATAGAGTTTCGTCGTCGATGCGCTATGCTGCAACACAACATTATAGTATTTCAGTTTTGCAGGCCAGTATGGAGTAGATGGCTAGAGTTAGCAGTACTTTGTGGAGAACTGAGTATAGATGAAAAAGTAGTAAAAGCAGCGAAAGAAGAAGTAAAATGGATACCACAGGGATTTGATTGGGTGGATCCACTGAAAGACCAGCAAGCACAGCAAATGGCAGTAAGAAATGGATTTAAGAGTCGAGCAGAAGTAGTATCAGAAATGGGTTACGATGTAGAAGAAATTGACCAAGAAATAGCAGAAGATCAAAAGCGAGCTAATTCTTTTGGACTTTGTTTCGATTCTGATGTTAATCATAAAAGGGAAGGAAGGTGATGTGGATAAATAAACCAGTAATGGTAGAGAGAAGAAGCTTTGAACTACTATCATTATATAACAGCAAACAACCTATCTTTAAGAACTTAAAGCATTTTCATATAAACCCAAAAGGAATAGCAATAATACGTATTTATGGAGTTTTGACAAAAAAAACAGAAGCTTTTGATCATATTTTAGATATGACTTCGTATGAAAATATTCATGAAGAGATAGAGAGTGCTTTAGGAGATAAAAGCATAGAGACGATTCTACTTGACATAGACAGTCCAGGAGGGGAAGTAAACGGTGTCTTTGACCTAGCTGATTTTATTTATGAATCAAGAACAAAAAAGAGAATTATTGCAATAGCAAATGATGATGCATATTCTGCTGCATATGCTATAGCTTCTAGCGCTGAGAAGGTATTTGTGAGCAGAACTTCTGGTGTGGGCAGTATTGGAGTAATAGCAAGTCACATAGATCAAAGTAGGTTTGATGAAAGGCAAGGTATTAAGTACACCACAATCTTTGCTGGTAGTCGAAAGAATGATTTAAACCCGCATGAGCCAATGACGTCTGAAAGTCTGGGAAGCTTACAAAAAGAAGTAGACCGACTATATGAAATGTTTGTGCAGCTGATAGCAAGGAACAGAGGTCTTTCAATTGAAAAGATTCGATCAACAGAAGCAGGGCTGTATTTTGGCGAGAAAGCAGTAGAAATAGGTCTTGCAGATGGAGTTACAACATTTTTTGAATTTATCAACAATCATAAAAGTAGGAGTGTTAGTATGACAACTATTGAGGAGAACTGTCGTAGAGAAATTTTAGAGATAATAAGATTATGTAATGTATCAAAGATGCCAGAAAAGATAGGAGAATTTATAGAGCAAGGCGTAAGTGTTGAGCAAGCACGGGAAGTTTTAATGGAGTTACTTGCAGAGCGAACGAAAAAGACAGAGATACTGAGTGCAATACCGCGGAATTCGCAGGAAGATTTGATGACACAGGTAGCAAGAAGTCGTAGGAGTTAAAGTATTTTTATAACCGCCGTATATAGTGCTCTGCGGTAAATAAGTGTCCAAAATGCGCCATAATGGCTAATTATAAGGTAATAACCGCGGTGTATAGCAATTGTAAACGCGGCGGTAAAAAAATAAAAAAAGGAGAGAAAAAGACATGATAAGTATAACTGAAGGAAATAATTTAGGCGATCTTCTGAAATATGAAGTGTCCAACCTATATTCAAGAGACCAAATAACAGTAGCTAAAGGTCAAAATCTTAAGCTTGGTGCAGTAGTTGCCAAAAAGACGGAAGATGGTTTTATTAGAGTACTTAATCCTGCTGGAACAGATGGCACACAAACAGCAATAGGTGCAATAGTAAGTGATGTAAATGCGACAGAAAATGCCAAAGCAGTAATTATTACTCGTGGTGCAATACTAGCAGATCATGCAGTTGTGTGGCCAGCAAATATCACTGAAGAACAGAAAGCTGAAGCAATAAAGCAACTTGAAGCACGAGGGATCATTATCCGCAAGGGAGTTTAACTAAAATTAATAAGGAGAAAAAGAATGCAAAATCCATTTACAAATACAGCATTTAGCATGACAGCGCTAACAAATGCGATAAATATATTGCCGATAAATTATGGACGAGTTGAAAATCTAAATTTATTTCCAACTAGGTCAGTAAGATTTAGACATATTACCATAGAAGAACACAACGGAGTTTTAAGTTTATTACCAACACAAGTTCCAGGAGCACCAGCAACAGTGGGAAAACGAGGAAAACGGAAAATAAGAACATTTACGATTCCACATATTCCTCACGATGATGTAGTGTTACCAGAGGAAGTACAGGGAATAAGGGCATTTGGATCAGAGAGTGAACTTAAAGCGCTGGCAGACGTAATAACTGACCATTTACAGCTAATGAGAAACAAGCACGCAATAACATTAGAGCATTTGCGAATGGGAGCGCTGAAGGGAATAATTTTAGATGCTGATGGGTCAGAATTATTAAATCTGTACAACGAATTTGAAATCACACCAAAAGTAGTAAATTTTGCACTAGGAACTGCAACAACTGATGTAAAGCGTAAGTGTCTGGAAGTACTCCGGCATATAGAAGATAACTTAAGTGGTGAATATATGACAGGAGTACATGCCTTGGTAAGCCCTGAATTTTTTGATGCATTAACTTCGCATAGTAAAGTGAAAGAAGCATATGAAAGATGGCAAGAAGGAGCAGCGCTAAGGAATGATATGAGATCAGGATTTACGTTTTGTGGAATCACGTTTGAGGAATATAGAGGGCAAGCAACTGATCCTGAGGGAAATGTAAGAAGGTTTATAGAAAGAGAAAGTGGAAACTGTTTTCCAGTAGGAACAGCAAGCACATTTACAACATATTTTGCACCAGCAGATTTTAATGAAACAGTGAATACTCTTGGACAGCCACTCTATGCAAAACAAGAGCCAAGAAGATTTGATAGAGGAACTGATTTACATACGCAGTCGAATCCATTGCCAATGTGCCATCGTCCGGGAGTTTTGGTAAAAATTAGTTCTAGTTGATGAATATAGGAAAATTATTGGAAGATTGTTTTGAGCATTTAGGAGTGGAAGCCACATATTGTAATAAAAATAAGGAGGGCATTCGTAGAATAAAAGTGCTAATTAAACGTCCTGAGAGTACGTATTCTCTAGGTGCAGATGGAGCATTAACTCAGCAAATTGCTTCTATAGAAATACGTGATCAGGACGTTACTTCCTTTAGCATAGGTGATTATATCAAGATTGAAAAAAGGTTCTACAAGATTTTTGAACCACCGTTAAAAGATTCTTCGAGTGAAATATGGAAAATTGAGGCAATAGAAAGTGTTTGATATTAAAATTAGTAACAATATTAATGAAATAGTCTACAATATTGACGAAAAAGAGCAGAAAGTAAAACTGGCAGCTATAAAAGCACTAAATAGAACAGCACTATGGTTAAAAGCGCAAGCAGCTAAGGAAATCAGTGAGGAAAAGAAGATAAAATTAAGTTTGATAAGAAAGAGATTAAGAATTTTTAAAGCAAAAACAAGCAGATTAGAAGTGTTAATTAGAGCAAATCTCTACGACATTAGAGCATCGACAATTGGCAAAATACAAAAAACAAGAAGAGGATCGAAAGTAGGAAAGCATGAGTTTATAGGAGGATTTGCAGCAGTTATGCCAAAAGGAAATAGCGGTATGTTTAAACGTGAAGGAAGAGCAGCATTGCCAATAAAGGAAGTTAAATTGTCACTCGAACCTGAGGCTTCAAGGATAATAGGGAATCTTGTTAATTATGAGGTTGAGAAAGTATTTACAAAATTTTTTGAACGTGAATTAAGTTATATTACAGGAAGTGTATGAATTTTAAAGATTTGCATAACGCAATTTGCACCACACTGAAGAAAGAAATACCAGCAATACAGACATGTGAAATTTATCCATCGATAAGAAAGGAATTAGTAGCGCCAGCGGTGTTTGTGGAACTTAGCGGATTTGAAAAAGGACATGATCCTGGAACAGAAGAATTAGCGCTGAAAGCAAGATTTGAAGCGAGGATTGTGATTGATAGCACAATAGAAAATGCAGCTATTATTGTCAGGTCATTAGCAGCAGAAGTAGCAAAAGTAGTAGATAAAAATACTTGGAACGTAAAAAATGTTTCACCAGGAGAATTTATCTCTGCAGAAGTTGACGGATTTAGACCCGAATTAGATGCATATTTGGTGTGGATGGTTGATTGGAGTCATCAGCTTCATTTAGGTAAATCGATATGGACAGAAAATAAGATTAAGCCACATACGATTATAATAGAAGAAAATGTTAGAGAGTAATTTTGCTATTTCAGAGATGCAAAGAAAGTTAGCAAACATTGTACGAATAGGAGTTGTAAAAGAAGTAGATTATGAGAAAGCAAAAGTAAGAGTGAAGATAGGAGAACTTTTAACAGATTTTCTTCCATGGATAACTTCTAGAGCAGGAGAGGAAAGAAGCTGGCTACCACCAAGCATAAATGAACAGGTAGTAATATTGTCACCATTGGGAGAGTTATCATTAGGAGTAGTACTAGCTGGAATATATCAGCAAAATTATTCTGCTCCAGAGAATAGTGAAATGATTAACAGTTTAGTATTTCAAGATGGAACAAAGTTATTGTATGACAAGGAGAGCAAGAATCTTGAAATTTCTGTAGTGGATAAATTAAATTTCAAAGTAGGAAAATCAGAGATAGAAATGACAAAAAGTGGAATCAAACTGAAAGCAGAAAGGATCGACTTAAATTGAACAAAGGAATAGTGAGGTTAGGAGACTGCTGTGGAGAAGCTATACCACATTTCTGCATTAGCGGCAGTAACAATGTTTTTGTAAATGGTAAGCCAGTTTGCCGAAAAGGAGATAATTTTACAGAAGGTAGAGTATTAATTGAAGGATCAAAAAAAGTGTTTGCAAATGGCTATAGTATAGGAAGAGTTGGAGATTCAATATCTTGTGGTTCTAAAGTAATAAGTGGTAGTAGTAATGTTTTTTCAGGATAAAAATAAACCATCTGCTATACTTACCAAAAGTAAAGTTATGAATATGGAGATAACTACTAGCCTATTAGGAGACATTAGTAATTTAATAGATAGAGCAAAGAATCATCTTTCTGTTCAATTCAATTCTACTCTAGTATTGTTAAACTGGGAAATTGGCTCCAGAATTGATCAAGATATTCTAAAGCACAAACGTGCAGATTATGGGAAGCAAATCATCTCCCAACTTGCAAAAGAACTTCAGATTAAATATGGACGTGGTTTTGATAGAGCGTCATTATTTCGTATGGTGCAATTTTCTAAATTCTTTTCTGATCAAGAAATTGTCGCGACACTGTCACAACAATTGAGTTGGTCACATTTTGTAGAAATTATTGCAATTTCTGATGAGCTGAAGCGTAATTATTATATAGAAATGTGTCGTATTGAAAGGTGGAGTGTTAGAGCACTACGTAGTAAAATCGATACTATGTTGTATGAACGTACAGCGCTAGCAAAAAAACCTGAAGAGTTTATAAGAAGGAGTATAAAAAATTTACGTGAAGAAAATATGTTAGCACCAGAATTCATTTTTCATGACCCATACTTCCTTAGCTTCATGGAATTGCCATCAAGTTATAGTGAGACTGATCTAGAAAATACAATCTTGGATGAATTGACAAAATTTTTACAAGAGTTTGGGAGTGATTTTTGTTTTGTAACACGTCAAAAAAGGATGAGTACTAAAACAACTGACAGGTATTTGGACCTGCTATTTTTTCACAGAGGATTAAAACGTCTTATAGCAATAGAACTAAAAATAGGTCGCTTTGAACCAGCTTATAAAGGACAGATGGAATGGTATTTAAATTGGTTAGATAAAAATGAACGAAAAGCAGGTGAAGAAAAACCGTTAGGGATTATTTTATGTGCTGATAAGGATCAAGAGGATATAGAATATCTTGAACTCGAAGGCTCTAATATTCATGTTGCACAGTATTTAACACAGCTTCCTTCTAAAGAAATTCTTGAAAAGAAGTTGAGAAAGGCTATTTCTATAGCACGTGAAAAACATGCAAGTATTAAGTCAGAGCCATGAAAAATATATGAGAGGAATGGATGCTAAAACAGGAAAAGCGTTAGAAGGAATAGAGCACTTAAAGCAATCGATAATTGATATACTGACCACTCCAGTAAACAGTAGAATAATGAGGAGAGATTATGGCTCAAGATTATTTGAATTGGTGGATAAGCCAATAAATAGAGATTTAACTTTGGAAATCTATTCAGCAACAGCAGAAGCACTGGGGAAATTTGAGAAGAGATTTAAGTTAGAAAAAGTAAAGATTGCTGAAGCTAAAGAAGGAAAAATGACTCTTGTACTTGAAGGTATGTATCTTTCAGAAGGCAAATTCATAGGTATTAGTGGAGTAGTTGTTTAGAAATGCAGACATCTAATATTATTGAAAAACTAAGCTATGAGGAAATCTTTTCCAGAATGAAGGAGGAGTTAGTGTGTAGAGATGAAACCTTTTCAGCGTTAGTAGAAAGTGACCCAGCGATGAAGGTATTAGAAGTAGCAGCATGGAGGGAATTGTTACTAAGACAAAGAATAAATGAATCAGTAAAGAGCAATTTACTAAAATTTGCGACAGGAGAAGATCTTGATAATTTGGCTGAGTTTTATGGAGTAGAGAGGCAAAAAGAAGAAGATGATGAACGATTTAGAAAAAGAATTAAAGCAAAGATAGCAGGTTGGTCAACAGGAGGAAGTAAGGAATATTATAAATATCATGCACTGTCAGCAGATAGTAGAGTAAAAGATGCACTAGTAGAATCACCTATACCAGGGAAAGTACAAATTTCAATCTTATCAACAGCATTATCCATAACTGGCATAGTGTTAGAAGAGCTACTTGAAATTGTAAGAAAGCAAGTTAATAGAGATGATATAAGGGTTTTAACAGATACAGTAACAGTAATTGGTTGCAATATTACGGAAATAGATATTGACAGCAGAATGAGCATAAGTTCTGTAATATCAAAGGAGGAAATTAAGGAACAGTTCATCAAGAAGTTTGAAGCAAGTAGAAGGCTGGGATGGAATGTTACAAGATCATGGATAATAGCGAATTTATTTGTAGATGGTGTAGAAAACGTAGAATTAATCGAGCCAAAAGAGGATGTTGTGGTTCTGGGAAATGAATGTGCAAATTTGAGAAATTTAAAGATTGAGTTGAATTAATGTTACTGCCACCAAATGCAACAAGGCAGGAAAGAGCGCTAGTAGATGCGATAGATTATAAAGTAGATCCAAACTGTATCAGAGGATTTAAGTTTAGTCTTAAAGAAGAAACATTGCCGTGGATAATAGAAGAATATGGTTTAGAAGAGATACTGCGTTGGGTAAAAGATAGAAGAAAAGCCGTAGTAGAAGGAGTAAAATTTCAAAGACTGAGAGGAACTCCAGCATCACTAAAAATAGCACTAAAATGGGCAAATATAGAAGATATTACAATTATTGAGGAGCCACCTGGCAAGCACTTTTTTGAATTACAGATAGGAATAAAAGATGTTCCAAATGACTTTTTTGTGGATGCAGTAGTAGAACTTGCAAAACTATCGTTACCAGCAAGATCGCGGCTAATGAGGATTTTCAATGATCACTATAACGTTGATAGGTTTATTTTAGATGAAAGTTTATTCGGCAGCTTATTGTCAGACTATTCAGGTAGAAAAGTTGAAAAAGATGGACCAGTGTTGTCATTTGGTAGAAAGAACGCATTTGAGCTAAAAATCTTAAATCCAAGTTTTAAGTTTAGTACTTTTCGTGTTCATTATGAGCAAGCATTTAGTAATGATGTATATCGGTTAGATGTGGCAGTACTTGGAGAAACAGAGCCTCACATAAAGGATTACCAAGGCATTTATGAAAGAAGTCATCAGTGGTATAACTTAAAAGCCCTGTATCCTCTAACTCAAAGCTTATTACCATCGATTAAATTTGCTAAAGCGCAGATAGTATTATCGGACAGTTGGAACTTAGGAGAAACAAATGCGTGCTTTCCGGTTGGTAGCATAGAAGAAGAAGGAAATAAATTTGTATTGGGAAACGATAAACTTTCATGGCAACGTTGGAATTTAAAACACAAACCAATTTTAGAAAGGTTTAGCGTTACTCACCACTACAAAGTAGAAAATTATACTGATCAGAAGATTACAAACTATGTTTTAGCAGAACACAATGTTTACTATAAAAACGATTTAGAGCAAAAAGACTCAATACATGAATTAGAAAAGCATATTTTGGTATTTTACCCAGGAGTACTGAAATGGCACGAACATCGACATTTGCATAGAAGTTGGAAAAATAGTCAAGTAATATCTATAATAAGTTAAGTACTTATATTTAGATCCTCATATATTATATTAATAATAGGTTAAAATATATGAAATAAAAAGAAAAGGACTTGCTTTCTCATGCTAAAACGGACATGACTTGAATAGCAGCAGGTAAATATAAGAAATTTATCTGGCGCTAGAAAAGCTAATTTTGTGAGGTATGAAATGAGTTTTAGCAAGAGTAAGTTTTTTAAAGAAGTATCAAGTAACGGATTTAAAGATATTAATAAAAGAAATGAAGAAGGAGAGACGATATTGCACCAAGCAGTAGAAATCTCTGATTACAAAACAGTAAGGTTATTAATAAATAAAGGAGCAGAGATCAATGCAAGAGATAAAAATGGTTATACACCACTACACTGTGCAGTATTTGCGAAAAGCTTAGAAAATATAAAAGTGCTGCTAAGATCGGGAGCAGAAGTAAATGCCACTCAATATGTCACTGGATGTACGCCACTGCACTCTGCGTGCAAAATAGGAGGAGCAGGAGTTGAAATAATAAAAGAGCTAGTAAAGGCCGGAGCTGAAGTTAATCAACTGAATAAATATGGTGCAACACCAATGTATAGCTCTTTTTACAATAATCCGAACAGACCGTAATATGCTACTGGCCTGCTATAGCCATAAACACATATCTTATCGCATTCGGACTATTATAAGAAAGGCTATACTATATCTGGGAAAGTGAAAAGTATTGTCTATGTGATAGCAAAGAGAGTGAAAAGGCAAGTAAATTTTTAAGAGAAAAAGGAGGAGTAACAAAAAGTAGAGAACTGACGTGCTATGGAATAGAGGTGCTAGTGGGAGAAATAGCAGACATGTTGAATGGAAGCTACATGCCGGAGCTAAAAATAATAGAGATAGGAGAAATAAGGAAGAGAGACAAATCGCTAATAAAGAAAGAATGTCAAAATTTAGCAAGCAAGATAATCAGCCAAGTGAATGAAATGATAGATGAGGCAGAAAATGTAGTAGTAAGAAAGGCTTAAAAAAGGGACTTAATTTTAAAGAAAGGTGGAGGTAAGTTATGGTAAAGCTCGGTAAAAAAGAGGAGTCACTATTAGAGAACTCGTTTAAAAATATTTATGAAAGAGACGAGAATGGAAGAACAGCTCTGCATTATGCAATAAACGCAAAAACAGTGAGGGTATTAGTTGAAAAAGGAGTGAATGTAAATGCAACAGATGTAGGAGGATATACAGCACTGCACCTAGCGGTAACGGAGAAACGTCTAGAAATCGTGAGGGAATTGATAAAATCAGGAGCAGACGTAAATGCTGAGGAATATGGAAATAAATGCACACCGCTGCATCTAGGATGTATGGTAGGTGAAAAAGAAATAGTGGAAGAGTTAGTGGAGGCAGGAGGAGAAATAGAGCAAGAGGATGAATGTGGGATGACGGCAATAGATTATGCGAAAAATAGTAAAGAAGTAACTGAAGTATTGAAGAAAGAAACGGACAGAATTGAAAAGTTATAGCACTTCTCGCAATAGTCCGAATAGGATAAGATATGTGCTTATGGCTATGGTAGAGCAGTAGCATATTATGATCTGTTCGGATTATTGTAAAAAGAGCTATATTTATGAGAGGCTGAAAACATGGAGGAAGAAATAGAAAAGAAAGTAATGAATTTAGAGAGAAAACCTTTGGGTGAGCTGAGAAAAACGTGGAAGAAGGTATTTGGGGAAGAGGCACCTAAACACTCAAAGAAATATCTGATACCTAGGTCTTGTCGACATAAAAAAATAGTGATATAGAGTACTCTTTATTAATAGGTAAAGAGAATGCTATATGATTTAAAAGATGAGCAATGGGAGAGAATAAAAAACCATACGCGTCAAGTTAAGAGATTGTGAGCAAATTTAGAGAGGTTAAAGTGGATACTCTAGCCCTTCTACGTTTGTCTTTTAATGAAAATCGCGACCAAGTTATAGTGAGTTTTTTAAGAAATGCTTTTAAACTATTAATTTTGGTTAATACTAAAAATAACTCTCTAACCCGCCTTTTTAGCTCAATAAATGCCTTTGTTAAGCTAAGTTCTGTATTCTTTTTCACTTCTGTGCAACCAACTATGCCGTGAAATATAAGAATTGCGCACAATTTAGCATATAGTTCACATAATACTCTGCATGGCTTTCCTTTTAGCTTATCAAGCCTGATATGGCTTTTATACAATTTAAATAATAACTCAATTTGCCACCTTACTCTGTAAATCGTTAATACTTGCTCAGCACTAATTTTATTTTCTGGAACATTAGTTATAAATATTGACCAGTTCAACAATTTTTGATTTCTTTTAGAGGATGTATATCCCTGCGATCTTGCTAATCTATTAGCTTTCCTTCTTCTGGCCATAGACTGTTCTTCAGTTAGTTTCTGACATATAATTCTTACTCTAATTTTTGCTTCTTTTCCTAACAATACCTCGTTTTCTAAAAATAACTTATCCTCTAAACATTCTAATAACTCCATTTTTTGATTTGTTTCTACATCATATATGTTGGTATCGGATTTATAACGACTTATGAAATAAGCTCCTATTTCATTGATTTGTTTAAAAGAACTTGGCACAAAATAACCGAGATCAGATATTAGCAAATCATTGCTTAATATATTACTTAAATGTTTCCTATATCCCTGGTCTGATCTTACCCCCTCCGTTAAATTAAGTTGGTCTATTATCTGATTCATGTAGTCGAAAACTAATTGTAACTTTATTCCAGACTTAGTATTGCTTTCATAGCCACTGTAGCTAGTACCATAACCTTTATACATCTCTTCCATACTGTTAGGTAGAGTAATATAGCTACTGTCCAATAATTTAACACTATTAAATTGCTGTAAGATTTTGCAATCAACTTGCAAGATATTTTTAAAGAGAATCACAGATTCATTATACATCCTTTTCATAAATTCCACTGCTTCTTCAGTAAATCTAAAATCCAAACCTTGTTTTGTTATATCTATCGAGTCCTCGTTTAGTAATTGACACATTGTTTCTACGCTACAATTATCAACTCCTATATTACCCAAGACCATGGCTTTTACGAATGATGAACCTTTTAGCTTTCTCTTTCTTTTTATAAACCTTGTTGTAATTGAGATTTTCTCTGCTTTTTCATTAAAAAATTCTTTGAGCTTTTTTGATAAGCAAGTTATTTTATTCATTGGTTCTCTCACTAAAAGTATATCTGGGAGAACTTATACCTTATTATTCTATCTCTTTCATACCTTTATTTCCTTAACTTGACGCGTATGGAATAAAAAACAGTCTGCCAGGTAAGGAAGGAGATAGAGGAAGAAGCGCAAAAGATAACAGGAGATTCGTAGCTGCAATAATGTGGATAGGTAGAACAGGAGCAACATGGAGAGCATTGCCGGCTGAGTATGGAAAATGGTCAAGTGTACATAAACGTTTTATAAGGTGGGCAAAATCTGGTGTTTGGCAGATGATTTTCAACACATTAGCTGTTAATGGAGACACAGAGTGGCTCATGATAGACTCAACAATAATCAGGGCACATCAACATGCTGCTGGTGCAAGAAAAAAATGTGGAAACTGGTAGACAAGAACAAGAGCTGGGACGGTGCAAAGGAGGATTTTCAAGCAAATTACACGCTGCTTGTGATGCTTTGGGCAACCCACTGAGATTCTTTGTTACTGCAGGGCAAAGATCGGATTACGTAAAAGCTTTAGACCTGATAGAAGGCAAGAACATGGAGGCACTTATTGCCGATAAAGGGTATGACGCAAATTATATGATTGAGGCTGCAGAAGCTGTAAATGCTGAGCCAGTAATCCCACCGCGTTCCAACAGAAAAACACCAAGAGAATATGACAAAGAATTGTATAAAGAGAGAAACTTAATCGAAAGGATGTTCAACAAAATCAAGCACTTCCGCAGAGTTGCTACACGCTACGACAAATTGGCCATAGCTTTTCTGTCTTTTGTTCACATTGCTGGCATTTATCTTTGGTTAAAATAAATGTCGACACTGCCTAGACCTAAATTTTTTGTACCTTCTAATACTCTTGCAACATTTACTTTGCTATTCTCAGAAAATTTCATAAAAAATGTTTTGTTATCTATTCCGACATCTTCTACGATCCCTTCATTTTCAATAGCACTTTCACCGACTTCTCTCAGTTCTTTAAGCCATTTATCTATCTGTGGACGAACCTCTTGATACAGCTTGTTATGAACTTCACTTATTCGCTTATCCTGCAATAGATCGTAACTGAACATTGCTCCACTTAGCATCAATTCACATATTATATCTTCCTTCTCATTTTCTTTGCATGGGATCGAAAGCATTTTCAATATTACTGCATCAGCAAAACTCGTCTGTCCTTCACTATATGCGTTTATCCTGATTCCAGCATGTAGTGCTTGATCTACAACTTTGTTCAGTTCACTTACACTTTTTACCTTTACCACTGCATTTTTAAACCATATCAATTCTGCATTTTCAATTGCACTCGGCTCTATCTTGTTTAAAGCTGGAATAAATGGATTTGAACTTTGACGATTTGAAGATTTTGTGTTATAAAATTCACGTCCTTCTCCAAAGTTGATTACGAGATCTCTAGGGGAAGGCACACTTTCAGGCTTCTGAGTCTTCTTATCGCCTGCAAAGAAAGGCCACCAGTTACTAGTACGATCCATGGCATCAAATATTTCCGGTAATCTGCTAAGATCGTTCTTATTACCTGTTTCGTTTGTAAAGTTAGACCTCTGGTTTTTCTTGCCAGTACGCCTTATACCTTCAATAGCACTAGATAGTCCATTTGGTAACTTTTTAGAATCAATGATTAATTCATAAGTATTTCCATCTATATCATCAAATGATACTGTTTTTTTAGTAGTCATATAAGCCTCCTATATTAAGCATATTATCTAAGTCTATAGCGCAATTTATTGCTTTACTATTAACTTAATATACAAATTATAGAAAGATCTTGTATAGTTTGCAAATATTTATAATAAAAGAACAGATCTATTCAGGCTTTTATTCCTTTATTGTAACTTAATATACAAGCTATACAAAGATCTTGTATATTTTGCAACTTTTGTGATGTCTTTTTCCAAATCTCAGCTATAGAAATATGCTTTCCTTAAAGCACGCATAGCTTTGCTACTTGATTTTTATATTTATTATTCATATTTCGTATTGTTTGCCACTAGCAGTGGTAGCCAAACTTCCCAAACCTGAAAAATTTGGCATTCCCATACCTTTATAACAGGTCGTTTTTCTTAAAGCTGAGATGGCCTTTGTCTGTTACCAGAATATGATCTAACAGCTCAATGTTCACCGATTGACACGCAGATGCCAATTCCATTGTCATATTTTTATCCTCTTCTGATGGCTCTAAACTTCCTCCAGGGTGGTTGTGAGCTAATATTATTGATGCTGCCTTCCTTCCGATTGCATTTTCTACCACTTCCCTTTCATATAGATGCACTTCATCTATTGTACCAAAATGCACGTCGTCGTCTATAAAACGGCGCTGTGTATCCAAATATATTATCTGGACAGCTTCTCTCGCTGAGAGGCCTATACTTACCCTTATATATTCTATGAGCTTTTCGTTACCCATTACCGGTCCTCTCTTTAACCCTTCTCTTAGTGCCCTCTTGTTAGCTTCCTTAACACATGTAATCACTACAACTGCAGGTTTAGTTACTCCTCTTATCATTTGCAGTTCATCTATTTCCCGACCTAGAATGCCTCCTATTCCTGTACAAGTATTCACTAGATTTTTAGTAATAGCTTGAGCTTGATGTACTGAACTTAGAAGCGTTTCCATTATTTCATCATCACGTAGAGCTTTACCTCCACTGTTCAATGCTCTAAATTCTATTTCTTTTCTACGATCTTTACTTTTATTCTTATTATTCATATAATATATCCTTCACTAATAATAAATTATTTTTAAATGTTTACTGCTATTTTTTTAGCAGTATTGGCATAAGGCCATAGCTTTCGGGCGAAGTCAAATCAATTTTTCAATTTTTTTTTGTTTATTTTTTTTATGGAAATATAAAAGATATTAATAATTGCTGATTTCTTTAAACAATGTCGTTTTTAGACTCGTATTTTAAGGTGATATAAATCTATTGCTTCAGCAGGTATACCTATTGTTTGGGAAATGGCGTCAACAGAAACACCTAATATAAGTAGGTTATTTGCAACTTTGATCCCCTCTGCTTTATCAATCTTTTCTTTGTAAATCTGCTTTCTTTGGGATAAAAATTCTACCCATACATCCAGTTCATCTTGTGATTCTTGATTGTTAATTTTTTGTAACTCTCTCGCCCAGCTTAATAGTTCTTTTTCTCCTTCACCATCTTCGTCTTCACAGCAGTCTTCTTCCGTTGATTTAAGCACCAGATCCTTAGCATCCACTGACAATTTTCTCGCTATTTCCCATAACCTTTCACCGAACATGGTGCTCCCTTGTTCATAGTAATGTACCTGTGGACCTCCTACACCAAGCTCTTTTGCTAATTCCTCTTGCGTACACCCTTGTATTATTCTCCACTTTTTCATCTCTTGTCTTTTGCTTCGACGCTTAGAACCTTTTTCCTCTTTATTATCATATTCATCAGCTGATAAACCTGTTGCTCGGTAGATTATATCAGTAGCAAATCCTGCCTTTAGCATATTCTTTGCCATTCTTATTCTCGCTGCTTTTACATCATTTTCCTCTTCAGCTCGAATAGATTTGGTTAATGCATAAATCGCTTTACGTGATTCTCGCCCCCTTGTTTTTGTGTATTTTCCTATGAAATCGTACATCCATTGGATCTTACTTTTATCAAAACAACTGTTTTCTTTGAGTACTTTTTGTCTAGGAAGTAGATCACTCAAACTAACTGATAATGCATCTGCTATAACTTGTAATTCTTCATCTGGAATGCCACATATCCCTTGTTCATATCTTCGCAGCGTATGATAGTTTATACCTGTTTTGTCTGCTAGATCTTTTAGGGTATATCCTCGCTTTAGCCTCCAGCTTCTTATCTTTTGCGCTATTTTATATCTTGTAGCGTTAGTATGCTTTATACGGCTACTATTAATGTTACTAGCGGTCACTCTTTTTCACATAAACAAACATATATACCTAATCATAAACACTCTGAATAAAGACCTTAATTTTTATTTGCTTTGGACGATGGCTTCATCCTACTTGCTGCAGCAGATTTAGAGTTTCTTCTTGATGGTTTCTCAATCTCATAACTTCTGTATTTCAGCTTTTTAGTTTCTTTTCTAGCCAGTCTATCCGCCTCCTCGTTATACGTATTACCATTGTGAGCTCTAACCCACTTCCAATTAACGTCATGCTGTAAGGCAACTTCATCTAGCTCTTTCCATAATTCCATGTTTTTTACTGGTTTTTTAGTTGCTGTTCTCCAATCATTTGCCTTCCACTTGCTGATCCATTCTGTTATACCCTGTTTAACATAGAGACTATCTGTATGTAAAATAACCTCACAAGAAATTTTTAACATCTTTAGCCCGTTAATTACAGCCTTTAATTCCATCTTGTTGTTCGTTGTGTTTTCTTCACCTCCAGAAATACGTTTCTTGATAAAGACACTTTTATTTTCATACATAACTACAGCAGCCCAGCCTCCTGGACCAGGGTTTCCAGAACACGCTCCATCCGTATATATTGTAACCTTCTTTTTTTCGCCCATGCTAACATGATATATTTTTAACTTACAATTTGCTACTGAAAATATTGACATTAAGTTTCAAGATCTTTATCATGTAAAGGTGTGGGAAACCTGTCCTCACGATGTTAGGTAAATCGTAATTGAGTTTTTACGCTCGTATTTTTATTATGCTCCCACACCAAAAAGCGTATCTTTGATGTCTCCTACAGCTCCAAATTCATGGTATCCATTTGCCGGTCTTTTAAGGCGCTTTACAGAAGGGTTGATTAAAAGATGTATAAAGGGACGTCTAAGGTGCATAGTAGCATTCTAGGGCCATCTATGAAGGTAGTTTTTTGCCAACTCTTGAAATTCAGCTAAATTTACCACTTTAATAGACCTCAGCATAAAAGAGTTGAATATTTCTTCAGAATTGTGTATAATTATTAATGCTTTTTAGGTACTCTTGCTATGGCTCTTTCTAAGTTCCTTGACGTACGAAATGATGTCGCGTTCAAAAAAATATTTGGTACTGAAAAAAATAAGGATATACTTATTCACTTCCTCAATGACATCATTGGCTTCACTGGTAAAAACCAAATAAAGGATATAGAGTTTCTAAGTACTATTCAAGACCCTGATATCGCCGCTAAAAAGCAAAGTATTGTTGATGTTCTCTGTAGAGATGAAAATGGGATGCAAGTGATCGTCGAGATGCAAGTTGCTAAAACTAAAGGATTTGAAAAACGTGCTCAATACTATGCTGCTAAAGCTTATTCAAGACAAGCTGATAAAGGTGATCAATACCAAGACCTTAAGGAAATTATCTTTATTGCTATAGCAGATTGTATCCTGTTTCCGGACAAGTCTGAGTATAAATCAAAGCATACTATTCGGGATGAAGATACTAATGAACACGATCTAAAAGATTTTTACTTCATATTTATTGAATTGCCAAAATTTCCAAAAACCAAAGAGGATCAGCTTTCAAATATAGTTGAAAAATGGGTTTATTTTTTTCGATATGCAGACGAAACTAGTGAAGAAGAGCTGGAAAAAATAATAGGTAGTGATGTAATAATTAAAAAGGCCTATGAAGAGCTAAATAGATTCAACTGGTCAGAAAAAGAATTTATTGCCTATGAACAGGAAATAAAACGTATTCTTGATGAACAGGCTGTCCTCGCTCAAAAACTTGATGATGCTAGAGAGGAAGGTAAAGAAGAAGGTAGAGAGGAAGGCATCCTTATCGGACATGAAAAAGGCAGAAAAGCAGAGAAAATTGAGGTCGCAAAGAATCTACTAAAAGCAGGTGTTTCTATTGATATTATAGCTCAAACTACTGGTCTTACAGTTAACGAAGTCAAAGACTTAATCTGATTTTATTTTTTGACACCTAGATGAACATCTTTGTACTAGATGAAAACCCAGTAATTGCAGCACGAATGTTATGCGATAAGCACATAGTGAAAATGCCATTAGAAACTGCTCAATTACTTAGTAGTGTTTTTTCAATCGCATTAAAAGCGCCAAATCCTTTTGTCAGTATCACAAACCAAAATATAGAAGTTCCATATAAACTTACTCACAAAAACCATCCTTGCTCTTTATGGGCTAGGCAATCGAAAGGAAACTTTTGTTGGTTGATAGAGTATGGAAAAGAATTGTGTAAAGAGTATACACAGCGATACAAAAGGAAGCATAAATCAGAGGAAGTAATAAATTGGTGTGATAGTAATAAGGATTTACTCATTTTTCGATCAACTGATATGCAAGCTTTTATACAAGCACTGCCGGATCAGTATAAATGCAGCAGTGCTGTGGAAGCTTATAGGAGATATTATCTCAAGGAAAAGATGAGATTTGCTAAGTGGGAAAAAGGTAGAGAAGCACCAGGTTGGATAATCTGCTACACAATACCACAGCTAATATAGCTCATAAATAAAGAAGCCATCCAAATCGGACATGAAAAAAGCAGGGAAGAGGGCGAAAAACAGGCTAAAATAGCTGTGGCTAAAAATTCACTCAAGGCGGGTGTTTCTATTGATGTTATTGCTGAAATAACAGGGTTTTCTGTTGATTATATTGAGAAAATTCAAGAAAAGAAGTTTTAGCCATAACGTTTTTTTTATTAAACCCTCTATTCTAGTAATTTTAATATTGCAATCCATTCTAATGTCTGTACAATGCCTTTTTTATATAAATACTTAATAGGAGGGGTTAATGCCAACACAGAAAGAGCTTCGGGCTACGATGTCCAAAAAATTACAGGAAGCTATTAAACATCCAGATCCAGCAGTTGCTGCCGGGAGGAAGTCAGCTATCAAGAGATGGGTGGGAGTCCTTCAAGATAACTTTATGGAGCACATAAAATACTTTAAGGGTGATAAGTTGAAGTTTTTGCACAATGTATTCCAAGATGAAGGTTGCTGGTCAGGTGTAAGGTTGGATAATGCTGCTTTAGGTCAAAGGTTTACTGAAGAAAAAATAGGTGGAATAGATAATCCACTTCGCAAATATGAGATGGCTTGTAGTTACTGTGTGGTAGATAAAATTCATCCACTCTTTCAAAAAAGATTTGAATCTTATAGGAACAATTTTCCTCCTGGTGCATTTGATGGTAAAACTGAAACTGAAATTGGCAAATACGTACGAAACTCGTTACTAGATAGCATAAAGAGGAAAGGTCCTGTGTTTGATTTCTGGATCGATAGAGAATCTGGGGGATTAAAGCAACCAAGTAACGCGTCAGAAGGTTTTGACAGTGCTGTAAAACTTAAGTGGAGTGAAGGAGTAGAGTATTTTTATAATCATTTAAAAGAAGAAGATAAGGAAAAGAAACTTACAGAAGCTATTATTGCTCTGTCTCGCGTTCAATCTGTTGAGAAAGATGCTCCTATTTTAGATTTTTGTGTAAGGAATATAGGTGATAAAGATACTCTTTTACAGAAATTGCTGCAGAAAGATAAGGGAGTATATTCCCTTCTTGCTGAATTAATAGAGTCATGTTTTTTTGATACGGTTCATGATTTGGTACAGTGCTGGTGTTATAAAGGCGTTTCAGCAGGAGGAGACCATTCAGACAAAATATTCTCACAGCGAGAGTATGAACTTCTTCTTTCATCACTCTCAGATGTAATGTTGAAAAATTCTGAGTCAAGTGTTCAAGCTAGATCTGTTATTATGAAGATTTGGGGATGTGATCACTTTTATAAACACAAGAAGGCTGCCGTTAATACTTCTAATTATACAGTTCATGTAAGTGGTATGCTTGCAGGATTAATAGTCAATTGGAAGCGAGAAGATAGTCATGAGTCTGATAGGGAAAAAGAAATAGAGAAAAAAGAAATATTAGATATAATGTCATTTGCCAAGGATTGCTTCCCTGAAAAGTTTGAACTTTTTAAAGAAGTCATGATAGAAAACCTTAGATTATGTGGTAGGGAAGGAATGGAAGAAAGTATAAACTACGATGATTTGGCGAAAGAATTGTTTTCTGAGTTAGAGAAAACAACTTTACCTCCTGGAGGTGATGGCCCTAGGTATGATTTACGGACGCGATCTCAAGCTCATGGTAGTAAGAAAACATCTTTGCCACTTGATGGTTCTGGTGATGGTCCGCAGTCCAAGTTTGAAGCTCCTAGTGTGAGTGGTGTTTCTAGCCGTAGAAAATAGAGGGGTATCTTATATGAATAATGGTGATGGACTTATTAGGAGTTTAGTGGATGGAGATCTTAAAGGTTTCAGACAAAGATTTGAATCTTTTTTAGATCAATGTCCATCTTTCTTGTATCATGTGAGTGCAGGTCGTTTCCTTCCTGTATTCTTTTTTAGCATGTTTGCTACTGCACATGATGCTGATATCTTGGATGCAAATGAGAGAGTCTATTTTCGTTTTGATAATCATGGTATTGATACAGGTGGTAGGAATAGAAATACAGGAAACTTAAAGGTTGCTGTTTTAACTCGTAGTCGTGACGGACAGCGAGTTGTCAAGTGTTACAGCATTTCTGATCGCCCTAACAGTGATGGGTTAAGGTTTAGTACAAGGGAGAGAAATGCTCTAATACAAAAGATTATACAGCAAAATCCAGACTTAAGGGAAGGAGACCTAGATTTTGAGCAATATAAAGTATGCATGCATGGAAAAGGCAAGAGTCAGGGAGAAGCAATTGCAACAGTATTCGAGGTGATTCGTGAAAAAGATCTTAGAGGTAGAGATAAATTTGGCAAATATTCAGCATCTGAAATCAATCTTATTAGACGGCTCTTAAGAGATCACAGATTAACAATTAAGGAAATAGAAAGAAGACAACTCAATCGAAATCAGCTCACACGACTTGGTGAGTTGGTCAATTTTGTGCAAGTTGCACCAGGTCAACAAAGAATTGACGGTTTTATAGAAATGCTGGCGAGTAACGAAGAACTAGATGTAAGAGATAGAATGTACGAAGAAATTGTCCCATACATAGCTCGCATCTATCATAATTATAGGCAGGAACTGGAATATAATATTGAAAACCGCAATCAAAAATTTGAGAGTCACGGGTTTTTATTAGGTTTCTTAGCAAATTTTAGTCATCGCTACACAATAGGCATCGATCTTGACTTATCTCCTAGAAACTCACATGTTGCATTTCTTGTACGTCATCAAGCAGAAAGAGAAAATGTTCCTATTGTTGTCAATCTTGCTACAAGGGCACCGTCCAATATCGCATTAAACCGCGCCAGAAGTCACGCTGAAAGATTGCATGTTTTTTCATTTATACCTATCCATACTGAATCAAGAAATACTGTCTGTGTTGGATTAAATTTTAATTTAAATCGAATTCCTTTTAGGGTTGATACAGTAGGGCTTCAACAGGGTAGGTTTCCTTTAGTACAAAGATTGTTTGAGTATATAGAAGATGAAGAGGTTGGAGAGAATATTAGAGATTTCTTGCTTCAACATCTTCCTGGTGAAATACCAAGAAATGCAGAGAATTATAACAGAGTATTTGATTGTATAACTGGTTTTACTTTTGGAAGTAGTGCTTTTGATAGGCACCCTTTAGAACTAGAAGAAGAAGACGAAGCACCTATAACAAAATACATATTTAGACATGGTGATGAGGGTTTAAGATGTTTAACTATGGTCTTTCATGCTGAAGGTTCTGATATAGTTATACTTCATATTAGAGCTCACGATGCACAACAACAAGGAGCAATCAATTTAGAAAATCTTAATATTAATGGAAATAATGTTCATGTATGGGAAGTTTCATGCACACTTAATGACCAATTTGAGCTAGATATTGATCAACCAAATGACCTTGGTTTATATCACGATTACCAAAATAATAATGCAAATAATTTTCTTGATGGTGATCTTGTACAAGTACCTAATGCTGAAAATGTACATGGTATTTCAGAAAGGGTTATGAATGATGGCTGGAAAAATGTAGGTCAGCATAGAGAACTATTTCAAGAGATCTCTGGAGCATTGATGCCACTTAGGGACGCAATAAATGTTAATAGTGAGGATAAGTTTCGTTCTATACTACATGGTACATTTTATGCTAGTGATAATCCTTATAAAGTGCTTGCTATGTATAAAGTTGGTCAAACATATAGTTTGAAAAGGGGTCAGGAAGAAGAAGGAGAAAGGGCAATACTCACAAGAATTACAGAACAGAGATTAGACCTTTTATTATTAAGGCAACCTACAGCAGATACTCATCCAATTGGATATATATTAAGATTTGCTGGTAATGCAGAAGAAATAATACAAAAGGAGAATAACGCAAAAGATCAAATAAAAGAACTTATAAACAAGCAGAGAGGATATGTGCCTATTACTTCTGGAAATGAGGTGGTTTTACTTCCTCTTATATTTAATGCAGGTGCAGAGAGAGTAGAAGGTCTTATATCTATTCCAGAAGGAATAGGAAGAGAAGAGTATGTACATAGACTTGATCGTGGTGGTCGTGACTCAAGACCAGGAGTATTAGTGGGACCTGAAAGTGTTATTGATGAAAATCCACCAGAGGGTCTATTATCAGATCAGACTCGTGAAAATTTCAGGCGCTTTTACACGGAAAGAAAACCAGGACAGAACTCGATTTTTTTGCTTGATATAGATGATAATCTGCACGTTCCATTTAGTTACTTGCAAGGTACTAGAGCACAGGTAATAGAAACATTAAAGTCAAGAATAAGGAGAGGTGATAATTCCATTCCTACAGCACAAGAGATAAGAAGACAAATAAGAGATATTCTTAGAAATCAAGGGATAGAAGTAAATGATCTACTTACGCTAGAATTTGCGACGAGAAATGGACATTATGATTACTGGCTTCAACAAATTGATATAGCTCACGCTGGAAGATTGCGATATCAGCTTCGTACTGAAGGTAATCACACTTTTGAAGTAGCTAATTTGGCAAGGAATGACGGTAACGAGCACATTGTTAGAGTATTAAATCAATTTAGGGAAAATGAAAAACAACAGCGTTTAACTTTAATCATTACTTTAAATAATACTCATTGGGTTACACTAGTGATTGAACGTCAAAATGGGAACTATGTTGGGTACTATGCTGATTCAACTGCTACTGCTGTTCCAGGTGGTATTACTGATATCATTCAAAATAACTTAGGAAATAATATCAGGATTAATAATGTTTCTGTTAGTCAGCAAACAGATGGTTGGAATTGTGGTTTATGGGCATTAGAAAATGCTAGTGATATTAATCGAGTTCTAAACGAAAATCCTGTTGGGCAAGTGCAGAATATCATAAATATAATACGCGATTTTCTTGGAAGAGGCCACCCAAACAGAGATAGAAATTACTTTCAGAACATAAGAGTGGGCATTTCGCAATTATTCAGGAATAATCCGGGATTTCAAGATGTGCAATTGCAAGCATACATTCAAAATAGAGAACAAATTGATCCATTACTACGTACTTATCTAGAATTAGGATATCACAGAGTAGGAGGAGGGTATGGATTAGTAGAAGCACCTATATCGCTTGGTGTTAGTGATTCCAGTAATTTTGGTGACCTGCCACAGTCGAGTTTAGAAGGTCCTGAAGCTAGTCGTGTTTCTGACCTTAGCCAAGGTAAAGGCGGTAGGTAGAGGTAATCGGTAGATGAAAGGAGTGTAACAAAAACCTTATGCATCAAGTAAAGATTGTGAGCAAATTTAAAGAAGTTAAGGTGGGTAACCTGTTTTTTTCTACTTGCAGCAATGTTTCAAAAAGTATATGTGTCGAGTTGGGTAAAGTTGAAGGAGGTTCTTAAATGAGCAACTATTAATTTGGTAGTGTATAACATTAATAAATTTAAACGATGCAACCATTTCCAGCAACCAAAACCAGCCAGCGTGAGAACAATTTTTTTTTGGAATGGGTAGGTCTTGCAGCACACTACCCCTAGATTTTTCACTTTTTCATATAGCTTGAACAAACTTTTTCTAACTCATTCATGTTTGTACTTTAACATATTTAATAATTGAAACGACGTCTATGAGTCAGATACCGCCCATACCACTACACTTTGGGGATGCACATCAAGCCGATAGTAGTTGCATATTCCATACACAAGGAGCTAAACTTCAACAAGCCTAAGTTCTGCAGATGTATGTTTCTTCACATTCGATTCTCTCTATTTTAGCACTGGGCTTTAATATCATATATGTAGTCCCACCAACCGCTAACGCAAGTGTTGTGGCTGCAGCAACCGCCCCTACTATAGGCAGAAATCCAATTGTAAATACTGTTGCAAAAATGGTTGTCGCAGCTATACCTAATACTGCTGTTGATCCGCCACTAACAAGACCCCACTTGGTTGCATTATATTCTTGTTGTTTTATTTCTGCTTCCCCGAAAAGCTGTATTAAACTTTCATCTGTGGCTAACTCTCTTGGAGTTTTACCATTAGTGTCTTTTAACAAAGGATTTTCCCACTTTTTCAGTAAAGACTCTGCTACTTCTGTGCAGTCATAAATAGCAGCTAAATGTAAAGGAGTACGACCTTTTAGTAACGTATGTGCTCTATCTTCTACTACACACCTCACTAGATGCTCTACAACTTCTTTCATACTTGGTTCTTTTCCTATTAAATACTTAACTACCTTTGTGCAATTATTATAGAAAGCACTATGTAAAGGAGTATTTCCGTCTTTATTCACTACATTAAGATCTGATCCTTTTTTCACTAGAAGTTCTATTATGTCTATATGGCCATTTGCAGCAGCTAAGTGCAAGGAAGTATTTCCGTCTTTATTCACTACATTAAGGTCTGATCCTTCTTTCACTAGAAGTTCTATTATGTCTATATGGCCATTTGCAGCAGCTAAGTGCAAGGAAGTATTTCCGTCTTTATTCACTACATTAGGGTCTGATCCTTCTTTCACTAGAAGTTCTACTATGTCTATATAGCCATTGGATGCGGATAAGTGCAAAGAAGTATTTCCGTTTTGATCTTTTATATCAACACCTGCTCCTCCTTCTAACAGTAATTTTGTAACATTTATATCCCCAAAATTTGCAGCAAAATGTAATAATGTATATTCTTTTGTATGGTTAGAATCATCTTGTACTTTGAAAATGTAATTTATATCAAACCCATGTTTTTTCCACTGATTACATTCATGCATTATATGTTTTATACTACAACGCTCCTGCTCTAACTCTCTGAGCTCATTCTCATATTTCTTGAATTCCATATTAAATTTTGCTTCGCTATCTTTCAAACTATTATTATACCTTTCATATTCCCAATCATAATCAGGTATAGCATGTCTAGAATCATAATTGGATTTACTACTATTGGCATTGTTATGCAGCTCCTGTAACAATTTACTATTGTACTGGTAGTTTAACGACTGTATCTTTCTGCCATAGTTTTCACTCAATAACTGTGTCTCTCTGTTATAGTTTTCATCCAATAGCTGCATTTTGTGGTGAATAGATTCACTAGATTCATTAATTTCGCTTGACCTTCTTGAATTATATTCTTGTAATTCATTTGCTATTCTTGTAGTTGTGTTATTGCTGTATATACTTGGATTTTCCTCTATCCCCTGCAATATTATTTCAAATTCATTCTTCATAAAGTCTATCATACCTATACCTCAAAATTAAAAACACATGCCTAAATTGTACACGTATTTAATAAAAAAGCAAGTTTTTGCTTGTCAGTTCTAATTTCTTATATTCTTTTCTTCTGTCTTTTTCTTAATTATATGTATGTCTTTATGTAGATATTAAAACAATATTTCTACTATTCCACAAACCAATAAATGCAACAGAGAAGAAGTTGCTTTGGAATCGGAAGGTCCGCTGCGGAGGCTTAAGACCTGCTGCAAAAGGAAAGCCCAGTTTTTGTGGTAATTATGATCTTTAAAAAAACCACGTTTAAAAATACTTCATACAAGCGAGGAACACCTCTTCTTGTTTTCGCAGCAGGTCTCCATGTATCCTTCTTTAATTAAGAGACTGACTAGCTCCTTGAGTTTGTTCAGTGCTTGGGCACTCAAGGTTACTATTTATATCTTTATTTTTAACCATCTCTGCAAATGTCTTGACTTTCAGTGTAGGAACATGTCTTGTTGTAACATCTTCGAAGTCTACAAAGTAAATTAGTGTATTATTTCGTACTCCTGTTCTTTATACCAGTAAATGTCATTGCTTGAAAATTACTTCCATAATGCGTCGATAAAGCATCAATCAATGGTTTATGATTATGTAGAAATATTCTTTTTTCTATTTCTGGCATTATCTGAGCTTTAAGTTGTATATTCTCTGGACTGACATATAAGCCAGTAGCTTCCAGTTTTGCTATGCGATTTACTATTAACTCAGCATTGTCTATTTTATTCGAGATAATAACGCAATTTAAAGGAGTATTGCCATCACCATCTATCACATCAATATTCGCTCCTTTTTCAAGTAAAGACTCTATCACACCTTTTTGGCTATGTTCAGCAGCCCAACTTAAAGGAGTATTGCCATTATCATCTATCGCATCAATATGCGCCCCCTCTCCGATTAAAAGCTCTACCACTTCTCTTTTGCCACTTAAAGTAGCAGCATGTAAAGGAGTATTTTTACTCTCATTCACCGCATTAATATTCGCCCCTTTTTCGATTAAGAACTCTACTACTTCTCTTTTGCCACTTAAAGCAGCAGCATGTAAAGGAGTATTTTTAACCTTATTCACCGCATCAACATTCGCCCTTTTTTCGATTAAAAGCTCTACCATCTCTCTTTTGCCACTTAAAGCAGCAGAAAATAAAGGAGTATTGCCATTATCATCCACCGCATCAACATTCGCCCCTTCTTTGATTAAAAGCTCTACCACCTCTCTTTTGTCACTGAAAGCAGCAGCATAATGTAAAAGAGTAGGTCCATCTTCACTTACCATATTAATATTTGCCCCTTTTTCGATTAAAAGCTCTACCATCTCTCTGCCACTTAAAACAGCATAATGTAAAGGAGTGAGTCTAAGTTGCTGAATATTCGCTGCCTCTACTACCCCTCTTTCCCTTGTATTACTTAAAGCAGAAAGACGTGAAAAAGCTTTTTCACCCTCATCTACCGCATTAACCTCTGCTCCAGCTACTATTAACTCCTCAATTTGCCCTATATTACCCTGTACAACAGCATTAAAAAGTTGTTCATTTAACTCTCTTTGTTGTATTTCGTTCATAAATTACCTCTAATTTGTTAGTATGCTAGATGATAATGCAGTATAAATATTTGATATTTATTAATATTACTACACTTACATTATATATAAAATTTTTAATTCAATTCATCATCACCTGCAACATCAGCAAGCCAAACGCCTCCCTTTTTTCGTTGAGCGTCATAAAGCTTTTTCTATATACTTCCACAATCTTTGCCTCTTTTCCATGAGAGTTTCTATTGCATCTTTGTCATAAGATGAGCACAAACCTTTTTTGCTATAAATTTACCTTAGTTTTCCTTTTTATCCTCAAATGAATTGGTATTAATTTAGTAAAATATATTACTAATAACCTAACCGATACAACCACTTTCAGCAACTTAAAATAACAAGCGTGAGAACAAGTTTTTTTGGGATCAGTTGGTCTACCGCGCGATACATACGAACTTTTTTGTATTCTGACTTTGCTATACGCTAAAACTAGCCATATTAGCCCATTTTATCCATATATACATACGAACTGTTTTGCCTAAGCTTATGGAAATAATTTAAATCTTCTATTTTTATAACCTTATTTTTACGCAACTTGTTCTCAAAAATATACGATCTTTTTTGAAGGAGTAAACAATTGAATTGTTTATAACACTAGCTAGCATGGTATCTTCACTAAAATATTTTTTGAAAAAGTTAATTGACTTATAAATAATTCTCTACTAATACTGGCATGTGTTTGTTTATTCTGCTGAAGTTGCTCCATACAGGTTTGCTGTAAAAACTTCAGCAGTTTCCGTACTCCTTTAAAGCATAATCCATCACGCTCTTAATAATAGTGATATCAAATATAGGTCTTAACTATTTTAATCTATAGTAAAATTAGCTCAAATTTGCAGTCATAAGCAACTTTTAACCTATCTACATACTCCATTGTTACTCACCATAAAAACTTAACAAAAATATGAGTAGTAAAAAGATTGTGTTGAAATTAGCTTGACCAATATTATATATTGTACATAATATATTCTATATCTAGGCTAGGAGGTAGTATGGATACAGAGTCAGTAAAATATGTTGTAGAATCTATCAGTGAACAAAAGCTAGGAGAGGAATTAAATACTGAGCCATGGCATTCAAAAATTGAGTGTAATAGCAATGAGGGACCAACGCCTGAAGATGACATAACAGATTTAGATGATTATAGTTTGTTTGTTCAAGGAATAAGTAATCGTTCGGAATGTTATGACCTTGATCAGAGACATGAAACTAGGGAGGCTGTTGACACATGTGTAAAACATACATTGTCGTATCAGAGTGAAACTGATGATAGTGATTTATATTGGAAAAATTACCCTATTAGTCCAAGAGACTCTGCTTTAATTAAGTTAGATCTACTACTGACTGAAAGTGAGAGAAGTCTAATTGATGAATTTCGTAAAGAGTTAAAAGATGTAGTAACAAAAAATGATCAAGGTTATAGGGATAAGCATGAAAATTTTACAAACACTGCTTTAGAGCGTATAGAGTGCATAACAAATAAATATTTGCAAAAAGGGATAAGACTCAATTCAAAATATAACGATGATAAGTATACTATAACAAGTTTAATTTTTAAGGAAATAAGAAATATCCCTGATAGAATACGACAGCATAAGGGATTACCACCTTATGAGAGTTTATCAGACGATAGTGAGACTATAACAAGTTTAGTTTCTAAGGGAATAAGAGATATTCCTGCCTACGAGGGTGTATCAGATGATAAAAATATAGGTATTATACGCAATATCATAAGTAATTTACTATTAAAAGGTGGAAGAGTAAAATGCAGTTCCTTTTATGATGATAAGTTATTGTATGCAACTTATGGGTTCAGTTATGAGATTTTTGCAGAATGTGAAGAAATTGATAACAAGCTAAAAAGTGTAGCAGATGAAGGTATTATAAACAGTAGTGCCCAAGGCAAAGCTTTACACGTAGAAATGGATAATGGATATTTTTATGTAAAATATTCGCAAGATAGCACTGTTGAGGTTGCAAAAGTTATAAATAATCCAAAAGTGAAAGATTTAAGTTTTAGACATCATATATTTCATGTTGGAAAGAGTATAGTAAGAGTTGAAAATGTAGGAGGAAAAAGAAATTATACAGACGTTTTAGAAGGTGGCATTGAAATGTCTTTTACTACTGAAGTAGGAAAGATTAGTATTCATCTACGTTCTAGTGATAAAGACAACAATAAAATTGAAGTAAAGATAAGTGACGATGACAAGAAGAAACTTGATCAATTAAAAGATAAGGAAGAAATAGGAGAAAATTGCTTACTTGGTGGATATTCAGTACATGATGCGATTAAACGAGGATATTTTGAAAAACATGAAACACTACGTCAATCTTCTGAAAAAATTACCTTATCTAATGAAAAGAAAAAAAATAGTTGGTGTGAGATAGTAACAAATTCAAAACAGACAACAAGCCGTACTGTAGGGTAAATGCTACACTGCTTGATTGTCTAAAGATCTTATATTACTCACCATAAAAACTTAACAAAAGCTTAACGACGTGAGTAGTAAAAAGATTATGGTTATTGACTTAATGTTACATATCGCATACAATGTATCATATATCTTAGCTTAGAGGGATAAGTATGGGTGAGTCTACTGGGATAGTAAAATCTATTATCAATCTACTAAAACCAAAATCCAAACCAGAGCCATCTGATTTTGAATATGAATCAATTATAGAACATCTATCATCTAAAGAGCATTTATTAAATGAGCTGATGAATGATATGTGGTACTCAGGAGACTTACCATCAGTCAGAAACTATAATGAACCATTATCTTTGATAGATAGCAAACTTGGATTAAGTGAACAGATTTGTGTTTGGTTTGCTCTAGATCATGACCTTACACCAAGTCAAAAAAATTTAAACAAAAAGTTACTTAGTGCTCTAAAATGTTTAGCTTCTAACTGTGGTTCATTTGATAATACTGAGCCCCTTGAAGAATTTTTACATGATAATAAAAACAATAAAGATTTAAAAGTAATTCTTAATCTCAGAAGAGGAGAATCTCAATCAACAGTATTGCATGCGATTGCAGGAGCAAACATTGGTGGATTTCGTCGCACAGGAAATCAGGCTATAGATTTACTCTTAGAAGCAGGCGCAGATCCTAACATACAAGATAATAAAGGAAAAACACCATTATACCTTGCTGCTGCCAAAGGTCACCACGATAATGCAAACTCTCTTCTTTTGAAAGGAGCTAAACCTAATATAACAAGTAGAAAGGGTAAAACTCCACAACGAATAGCAACTAATAACCTCTGCTATGATATTGAAGAATTATTTTTAACTGGTAAACAGAAAAAGATGAATAAGGAATTGTATGACTTACTTGTACTCGATTCAGACTGCACTAAAAATTTAAAGGAGTTTTTAAGTAAGCATAAAAGAGATTCAGACCTAAAAGTAGTGCTAAATATTAGGCAAGGAATGGGTGAATCAAAAGTGTTTTCGTATGTTGATCGTTTTGCTTGGGATAATGAAGATCTTGATCAAGAGTTAAGAAAAATATTTCTAGAAGCAGGAGCATTAGATTATGGTATAAATATTTATCGTCAGCAAAAGAAAGGACAGGTCAGTAAATTACTCGTTAATTTAACCTCAAATCAAAAGGAAAAGTTAAATGAGTTTTCTGATAAGGTGTTTCAGGCTCAAAACATGGCTGAACTTGAAGAGATTGTAAACGATGCTATAAAGTCTGGTGTACGATTAAACTATTCTCTTTCACAAGATTTCTTTTCAGGTAATGAGTACACTTTTACCGATTATGTGATGAAAAAAATCAGTGAGTTGGAAAAAAATCCTAAAGTTGCTAGTAATATAATATGTCAATTAGTATCAAAAGGGGCAGTGTTTGGTAATACAATTGATGCTAACACACTGACATCAGAATTTAAAGAGCATAAAACTAACCTAAAAAAAGCTTATAGAGATTATATTAGCAATTCTCATAAATTTATTGAAATCGCAAAAAGTGCAACCAATAGCGAGCTAAAAGATGCAAGAGTAGACAACTCCGTTTTTTATTTAGAATATTCTAAAGATAGTAAAATAGACATTATAAAGATAACAGATGGGGCAAGGGATTTAGGTCTAACAGATGGGGATGTAAAGTGTGGAAGAAATATAGTAAAGATCGGTAATAGTGAAGTAGAAATTAAAACTGAAGATGGCATAAGGAATTACACAGATCTTACAGAAGGTAGCAGTATAGCATTAACTTTTTATACTAGTTTAGGAGAATTAGAAGTTAGATTATATCCTGATGAGAACAATAAAAAGTTGATAAGAGTAGAAGTGAGCGATGAAGATCTATTTGAAGAAATAGCAAGTCATGAAGAAATAGGGCAAAATTGCTTATTGGGAGGTTTACCGGTTATTGAAGCTATAGATCGAGGTGTTTTTGCTAGATCTGGTGGATTAATGCGTCCTGAAGTAATAAGCGAGTCTAACAAGAACAAAGATTCATGGGTAGGACGTGAAGAGCTAAGAAGGGCTTCTGATTCTAGGGGAAAAATTGCTAGTTTGCCATAAAAGTTGAAGATTATTATTTAAATACAAACTACTATAATTTATAGATTAAGGAAATTGTACCAATGTCTTCTAAGAATACTCTTTTATATTGTTTTTAAGCTGGCTACAAAATGAGGATATGGGACATACAATTGGCTGAGCTGCCTTTTACACTCCAGGTCTACTATTAAAATATGCAGCTAAAATTGGATCATTTTCTACCATTGTTGCACCTAATATGCTAAAATCTTCATCACTTGTATTGATATTTTTACATAATTGATTTTGTAACATTTATTTGCTCTTCTATATCGATTTCAACATCTTTTTGTGTGGCCCTTTGTAGTAGCTCCTTTTGCAATAACCTTTTTTAATTTTCTGGCACATACTTTTTTCGATGTTTTTTCATGTTGTTTTTATAAACGTTACGACGCTGAGCCGTAAAACTTCTCTAATTGTTCACTCCACAGCATCGGTATTTCTCTCAAATCAACTAACTTCAAACCCCTTGGCTGTCTCCCATTTACTATGTCTTCCTTAATCTTCGGAGCTAAATAATTTAACCTTAAAATTTGCTGTATACGTCTTGTACCTATATTAATTTTGGCACTCAGCTCCTTCACACTTTCGTATTTTCCCTCTTCTAGTTGCCGTTTCCACAGATGGGCTCTTACCACTGCTTTCAGTAGTGCATTGTTTGTTTTGCCTTCTGGCTCAGTTACTGTGCATTTCTTTCCTTTCTTTTTTATTGGTATAAATTCCACCTTATCCTCTAAACTCACCTCTATTCCATCTTCTTTTATCATTACTCCTTTTATTAACTTTTTCACTACTTCTTTCTGCTTTCCAAAATTTAAATTTTCCCATTTTTCTTCGGTCTTTTCTCTCCAATTTTCATATATCTGCTCAGCTTTTCTCATCACTTCTTTTTCTACTTCTCCTGCTACTATTGTTCGATTTACTGATTCACAATTCTTTCCCCTTAAGTGATTGTTGCATACATAATATCGGTACCTTTTATTTTCTTTTTTTGAGTATGTCAGTGTCATATTTACACTACAGCTCTTACACTTAATTATTCCCCTAAGCAGCGCTTCCTCATATTTTGCTTTTCTATATGGCTGATTACTTATCAATTCCTGCGCTTTTTGCCATTTTTCTTCCTCTATTATTGCTTCATGCTTTCCTTCATACTCTTTCTCATAATGCCTGATTTTTCCCATATATATTGGATTTGTTATTATTCTTCTCACCGTTGCTTTTTTAAAGATATCCGATTTTGTTCTGTAACCTTGACTATTTAATTCCCTTGCTAGTTCTGCCATTGACTTCAGCTCCAAATATCTTTCAAATATGTGCCCTACTATTTTCGCTTCTTTCTCATTTATTATTAATTCTTTATCTTTTACATCATACCCTAGCGGCAAAGTTCCACCCATCCATAATCCCTGCTCCTTTGATGTTGCTATTTTATTTTTTACTCTTTCTACAATCATTTCTCTTTCTAGTTGTGCTGCTCCTGACAATACCGTTTGTACAAATTTTCCCATTGGCGTATTATTATCAAATATTTGTGTTACTGCTACAAAATTTACTCGATGTCTTCTAAAAAATGACGTTACTTCGATGCTGTCTTTTGTTTCCCTTGATAGCCTATCTAGCGTATATACTACTACACAATCTACTTCTCCTTTTTTTACATCTTCAAACAATTCCTTTATCGCTGGTCTTTCTAAGTTTTTTCCTGAGAAACCTCCATCATCGTACCTTTTGGCCAATATTACCCAACCCTCTCTGCTCTTTATGTACTTTTCACATGCTACTCGTTGCGCATCTAAACTGTTAAACTTCTGCTCTAGTCCATCCTCATTTGATTTTCTCGTATATATCGCACATCTTACCTCTTTCAGCATTCTTTCTCCTTATCTCTCATTCCAAATAGAAGCGGCCCATTGTAGCTCATTCCCATTATTTTTCCGGCTACTGCTGACAATGATGTGAAAAATTCTTCTCGGTAGATTAAACCCTTATCTGTTACCATTACCGCATGCGTCTCTTCACCTCTCTCTAATATTAATTCTGTCCCCTCTACTGGTAATTTATCGCTACTTATTCTTTTTCCCTTCTCTAGCCGATCTGCCAGATACTCTAGTCTTTTTGTCCCCTTTCTTGACATTTCTCCATACGCTTTTTCCTGCATTCTATAAGCTAATCTCGGTATCAGATATTTCTTTGAGTATCTAGGCGCTTCTTCTCCATATACCTTCTTCCATATTTTTCTCAGCTCACCCAAAGGTTTTCTCTCTAAATTCATTACTTTCTTTTCTATTTCTTTCTCCATATTTTCAGCTCTTCATAAATAGCTTTTCAATTCTGTCTATTTCTTTCTTCAATACTTCAGTTACTTCTTTACTGGTTTTCGCATAATCCATCGCTGTCATTCCAAATTTATCCGCTTGCTCTATTTCTCCTCCAGCTTTCACTAGCTCCTCCACTATTTCTTTTTCACCTACCATGCACGCAAGGTGTAGAGGTATGCATTTATTTCCATATTCCTCAGCATTTACGTCTGCTCCTGATTTTATCAATTCCCTCACGATTTCTAGGCGTTTCTCGGTTACCGCTAGATGCAGTGCTGTATATCCTTCCGCATCTGCTACATTCACATTCGCTCCTTTTTCAACTAATAACTTCACTGTTTTTGCGTCTACCGCGTAATGCAGAGCTATTCTGTCTCTTGCATAAATATTTTTAAATGAGTTCTCTAATAGTGACTCCTCTTTTCCTTTTTTACTCATGACCTACCTCACCTTTTCTCTGAATTTAAACCCCTTCTTTAAGCCCTCCTTTTCACCACCTCATCTATCATTTCACTTACTTGGCTCATTATTTTGCTTGCTAAATTTTCACATTCTTCCTTTATTAGTGATTTGTCTCTCTTCCTTATTTCTCCTATCTCTATTATTTTTAGCTCCGGCATGTAGCTTCCATTCAACATGTCTGCTATTTCTCCCACTAGCCTCTCTATTCCATAGCACGTCAGTTCTCTACTTTTTGTTACTCCACCTTTTTCTCTCAGAAATTTGCTCGCCTTTTCACTTTCTTTGCTATCACATAGGCAATACTTTTCACTTTCCCAAATGTAATACATTGGTGTTGCACCATATTTATTCAGTTGATTAACCTCAGCTCCTGCTTTTACTAGCTCTTTTATTATTTCAACTCCTCCTATTTTGCATGCAGAGTGGAGTGGCGTACATCCAGTGACATATTGAGTGGCATTTACTTCTGCTCCCGACCTTAGCAATACTTTTACATTTTCTAAGCTTTTCGCAAATACTGCACAGTGTAGAGGTGTATAACCATTTTTATCTCTTGCATTTACCTCTGCTCCTTTTTTTATTAATAATCTCACTGTTTTGTAATCAGAGATTTCTACTGCTTGATGCAAGATCGTCTCTCCTTCTTCATTTCTTTTATTAATGTTTTTACTTGATACTTCTTTAAAAAACTTACTCTTGCTAAACTTCATACTTACCTCACAAAATTAGCTTTTCTAGCGCCAGACAAATTTCTTATATTTACCTGCCGCTATTCAAGTCATGTCCTTTTTAGCATGAGAAAGCAAGTCCTTTTCTTTTTATTTCATACATTTTAACCTATTATTAATATAATATATGAGGATCTAAATATAAGTACTTAACTTATTAGAGATATTACTTGACTATTTTTCCAACTTCTGTGCAAATGTCGATGTTCATGCCACTTCAGTACTCCTGGGTAAAACACTAAAATGTAATTTTCTAATTCGTGTATTGAATCTTCTTTTCCTGAACTTCTATCATTTTTGCAACTAACGTGATATTCCGTTAAATTAGCTTTCGCAACCTTTTGATCAGTAAGATTCTTTGCTTCATATTCATAGCTGATATTAAATCTTTCCAAAATTGGTGTGTATTCCAAGTTCCATAGCTGATCAGAAAGTTTATCATTACCAAGGAAAAGTGTGCCTCCTATCTCTTCTTGATAACAAAGAGGAAAACAGCTATTTATTTCTCCTAATTTCCAGCTATCTGACAGCACAATCTGTGCTTTGACAAACTTAATTGCTGGTAATAAACTTTGTGGTAATGGATATAGTGCTTTTAAGTTGTACCACAAATGATTTCTTTCATAAATACCGTTATAATTCTTTGTGTGAGGCTCGGTTTCTCCAAGGATTGCTACATCTAGGCGATATATATCATTGCTTAAAGCTCGTTCATAATGATCGCGTAGATAGTTTTCTATAATCCTAATAACTGGACCACTAGACCTGAAAAAATTTACTCTTCCAAACGATAATACTGGTCCATCTTTTTCAACTTTTCTACCTGAATAGTCTGACAATAAGCTGCCGAATAAACTTTCATCTAAAATAAACCTATCAACGTTATGGTGATCATTGAAAATCCTCATTAGCCTTGATCTTGCTGGTAATGATAGTTTTGCAAGTTCTACTACTGCATCTACGAAGAAGTCATTTGGTACCTCTTTTATCCCTACTTGCAACTCAAAAAAGTGTTTACCGGGTGGTTCTTCGATGATTGTAATGTCTTCTATATTTGCCCACTTGAGTGCTATTTTAAGTGATTTAGGTGTTCCTCGCAGTCTTTGAAATTTTACTCCTTCTATTACGGCTTTTCTTCTATCTTTTACCCAACGCAGTATCTCTTCTAAACCATATTCCTCAATCAACCACGGCAATATTTTTTCCCCTAGGCTAAATTTAAATCCTCTTATCCTGCTTGGATCAACTTTATAATCGATTGCATTAACCAGTGCTTGCTCTTGCTTTGTTGCGTTTGGCGGTAATAAACTTTTCATTTGTCTTTTCTTTCAAGTTGCTTTAATTTCCTTTATTTAGGTAGCTTATGAGTAACCAAGAGATCATTGCAGAAAAATAAAGATGTTCTTAATATCGAAAACACTCTCCATAATATTTGACCATATTATCCATACTTTAAAAAACAAGTTACAACTTCTGGAAGAAAATCAATACTTTCGTCTCCCTAACATTGGATCCAGTAAACCTTAAACCACTTATTGCACGCAATCCCCTCACTGGCACAAAACAAAAAAAATACGTTTTAAATCCTATCTAACTTGACGTGGCCAAGCACTGCACACTCATTCCCCAATACCACAACATCCTCTTTTGGTTCTATTAATTCTACGTTTTCTACACCCTCTACAAATAGATTCGCTATTATCCACGATCTTGTTACACTCCATCCCAGCCTTCTACTTTCTTCAAACTTCTTAATAAATTGCTTCTTGATTTCTTCCTCTGATATTATAGGACTTATGCTCATTTTGCTGTGAATATCTATTTCCGTAATATTGCAACCTATCACTGTTACTGTATCGGTTAAAACCCTTATATCATCTCTAGTAACCTGCTTTTTTACAATTTCTAGTAGCTCTTCTGACACTATGCCAGTTGTGGATAATTGTGTTGATAAGATTGAAATTTGTACTTTCCCTGGTATAGTTGATTCCACTAGTGCATCTTTTACTCTACTATCTGCTGACAGTGCATGATATCGATAGTGTTCTTTGCTTCCACACGTGCTTGAGCCCACTATTTTTGCTTTAATTCTTTTTCTAAATCGTTCATCATCTTCTTCTTTCTGCCTCTCTACTCCATAAAATTCAGCCAAATTATCAAGATCTTCTCCCCTTGCAAATTTCAGTAAATTACTCTTTACTGCTTCGTTCATCCTTTGTCTGAGCAAAAGTTCTCGCCAGGCTGCTACCTCCAGAATCTTTATCGCTGGATCGGATTCTACTAACGCTGAAAAGGTTTCATCTCTACACACTAACTCCTCCTTCATTCTGGAAAAGATTTCCTCATAGCTTAGTTTTTCAATAATATTAGATGTCTGCATTTCTAAACAACTATTCCACTAATACCTATGAATTTGCCTTCTGAAAGATACATACCTTCAAGTACAAGAGTCATTTTTCCTTCTTTAGCTTCAGCAATCTTTACTTTTTCTAACTTAAATCTCTTCTCAAATTTCCCCAGTGCTTCTGCTGTTGCTGCATAGATTTCCAAAGTTAAATCTCTATTTATTGGCTTATCTACTAATTCAAATAATCGAGAACCATACTCTCTTCTCATTACTCTACTGTTAATAGGAGTGGTCAGTATATCAATTATCGACTGCTTTAAGTGCTCTATTCCTTCTAACGCTTTTCCTGTTTTAGCATCCATACCCTTCATTTCTATTTTGCAAAAACGCTTTCACTGCCTTTTATTACTTTAAACCCACATGAAACTATATCTCCTACTCTTCCTACACTAAGACCATTTGCAAACACTGTTTTTGATCCTTCAGTTAATGCTCTTCCTTCACTAAAACTGTCTCCTTGTCTACATATTGACTTACCGTTTACAAAAACATTATTACTTCCGCTAATGCAGAAATGTGGTATAGCTTCTCCACAGTAGTCTCCTAACCTCACTATTCCTTTGTTCAATTTAAGTCGATCCTTTCTGCTTTCAGTTTTATTCCACTTTTTGTCATTTCTATCTCTGATTTTCCTACTTTGAAATTTAATTTATCCACTACAGAAATTTCAAGATTCTTGCTCTCTTTGTCATACAATAACTTTGTTCCATCTTGAAATACTAAACTGTTAATCATTTCACTATTCTCTGGAGCAGAATAATTTTGCTGATATATTCCAGCTAGTACTACTCCTAATGATAACTCTCCCAATGGTGACAATATTACTACCTGTTCATTTATGCTTGGTGGTAGCCAGCTTCTTTCCTCTCCTGCTCTAGAAGTTATCCATGGAAGAAAATCTGTTAAAAGTTCTCCTATCTTCACTCTTACTTTTGCTTTCTCATAATCTACTTCTTTTACAACTCCTATTCGTACAATATTTGCTAACTTTCTTTGCAGCTCTGAAATAGCAAAATTACTCTCTAACATTTTCTTCTATTATAATCGTATGTGGCTTAATCTTATTTTCTGTCCATATCGATTTACCTAAATGAAGCTGATGACTCCAATCAACCATCCACACCAAATATGCATCTAATTCGGGTCTAAATCCGTCAATTTCTGCAGAGATAAATTCTCCTGGTGAAACATTTTTTATATTCCATGTATTTTTGTTTACAACTTTTGCCACCTCGGCAGCTAATGTTCTGACAATAAGAGGAGCATTTTCGATTGTGCTATCAACTACTATTCTAGCTTCAAATCTTGCTTTCAGAGCTAATTCTTCTGTTCCTGGATCTTTTCCTTGCTCTAGACTTGATAATTCTATAAATACTGCCGGTGCTACTAATTCTTTCCTTATTGCTGGATATACTTCGCATGTTTGTATCGCAGAAATTTCTTTCTTCAGCGTGGTACAAATTTTATCATGTAAATCTTTCAAATTCATCCTTTATAGCTCAATTCACGTTCAAAAAATTTTGTAAATACTTCCTCAACCTCATAATTAACAAGATTTCCTATTATCCTTGAAGCCTCAGGTTCGAGTGGCAACTTAACTTCCTTTATTGGCAATGCTGCCCTTCCTTCACGTTTAAACATACCGCTATTTCCTTTTGGCATAACTGCTGCAAATCCTCCTATAAACTCATGCTTTCCTACTTTCGATCCTCTTCTTGTTTTTTGTATTTTACCAATTGCCGATGCTCTAATGTCATAGAGATTTGCTCTAATTAACACTTCTAATCTGCTAGTTTTCGCCTTAAAAATTCTTAATCTCTTTCTTATCAAACTTAATTTTATTCTCTTTTCCTCACTGATTTCCTTAGCTGCTTGCGCTTTTAACCATAGTGCCGTTTTGTTTAACGCTCTCACTATTGCTAATTCTATTTTTTTTCTTTTAGCATTTACACTTTCTATTACCTCAACTTCTATATGAATAGACATTTTACACCCCAGACGCTTTTATTTTCCACGTTATTCCAGACTTTTCTCTAAGTGGCGGTGAGTGTACTTTATATCTTCGATCACCTATAACAAAAACATCTCCTACTATTGGCCTTAACACATCAAACGCACTTACTTCTAACGCTAAAGTTTCTTCCACAAATTGTCCTTCACCAATCTCGTATAATTTATCTGGCTGTTGCTTTAATACTTGTACCATGTATGACTTATCCTTTGATTTATACAAAGCCACTTCTCCTAAATGGGCAAAACAATCTTTTAGTAATCTCTTAATATTCTCTTGCATTCTTTCATAAGTATGCTAATAAGGTATATACTAGTAGAGTCCTCTTGTGCCTCACCAACTTGTAGTTACTCTACCAGTATTGTTATGCTGCAACGACTTTTACTAATGTTCCTGGTCTGTGGCACACTGGCAGAGGATTTGACTGTGTATGTAAATCAGTTCCTCTATCAAACCTCCTTGGCTCTTGTTTTGCATATAGTGGCTGTCCAAGGGTATTTACTGTCTCATTAAAGTCTGCTGGTGCAAAATATGTTGTAAATGTACTTGCTGTTCCTACTGGAAAACAGTGCCCTGTATCTCTTTCTATAAATCTTCTCACGGTTCCTTCAGGATCAGTTGCTTGCCCTCTATATTCCTCAAATGTGATTCCACAGAACGTAAACCCTGACCTCATATCATTCCGAAGCGCTGCTCCTTCTTGCCATCTTTCATATGCTTCTTTTACTTTAGTATGAGAAGTAAGTGCATCAAAAAACTCAGGGCTTACTAAAGCATGAATCCCGGTCATATATTCACCACTTAAGTTGTCTTCAATATGCCGCAATACTTCCAGACACTTACGTTTTACATCTGTTGTTGCTGTTCCAAGGGCAAAATTTACTACTTTTGGTGTTATTTTAAATTCGTTGTACAGATTTAATAATTCTGACCCATCAGCATCTAAAATTATTCCTTTCAGCGCTCCCATACGCAAATGCTCCAACGTTATTGCATGTTTATTTCTCATTAGCTGCAAATGGTCAGTTATTACATCTGCCAGCGCTTTCAGTTCACTCTCTGATCCAAATGCCCTTATTCCTTGCACTTCTTCTGGTAACACCACATCATCATGAGGAATATGAGGAATGGTAAATGTCCTTACCTTTCTTTTACCACGTTTTCCTACTGTTGCTGGTGCCCCTGGTACTTGCGTTGGTAGTAGACTTAAAACTCCATTATGTTCTTCTATTGTAATATGTCTAAATCTTACTGACCTACTTGGAAACAAATTTAGATTTTCAACTCGTCCATAATTTATCGGCAATATATTCATCGCATTTGTTAGTGCCGTCATGCTAAATGCTGTATTTGTAAATGGATTTTGGTTGGTAGAAGTCATAGTCCTATCCCCCTTGTTTGAGTTTTATTTTTATGACTCCCCCATAAGAACCGTGCTTGCAGTTTTCCCGCACACGGCTCCACAATAATAGCGTTCACGATATACCTCCTATATATAAAGAAAAACATATTTTTGGCTTTGGTAGTGGATTGACTTGTTTGTAGTTCATGAATTGTTCCCAAGTCATACTCTTTTTCTGACTACGACGGTTTATCCACTTAAACGTTAGCTTATTTACCGCCCACTCAAACTTACTGAGCCATCGGTAATTTCCACTAATCCCGAAGTAGTTATAGTGCCCTCTTAGTTTAGCTTTTAGTATCTGCCACCAATCTTTGAGACAAATCCGGTTACGTGTCGTTTTCAACCATTCTTTGATTTCTTTAAGTTTCCTAGTTAGGTTTATTTTTGAGGTTTTATGTCCCATAATTAGCCTGCCATTACGACTTTTTGCACAGTAGTGCGTAAATCCTAGAAAGTTGAAACTTTCCATTTTCTTCTTTTCTCTCTTTGCTTGGTACCATCCTTTCTTGCCAAACTTTACTATCCTTGTTTTGTTTTCAGATATTTCCAAACCAAACTTGGCTAATCTCTGTTTCAGTGATTCTAGAAATTCCTTAGCATCTTCCTCATTTTCACAGCTCACCACAAGATCATCTGCGTACCTGACTAGCTCCATATATCCTTTAGATTTGGGTTTTACTTTCTTTTCAAACCATAGATCTAGCACATAGTGTAAATATATATTGGCTAATACTGGACTTACTATTCCTCCTTGAGGTGCTCCTTGTGTGGTTGCTTTATAATATCCAGCTTCCATGACTCCAGCTTTAAGGAATTTCTTTACTAACCACAATAAATTTGGGTCAGATATTCTTTCCTTTAAGCACCTAATTAGCCATTTATGCTGAATATTATCGTAGAACCTCTTTATGTCCACTTCCACAATATAGTTTGTTGGTTTGTACATAACTGTTTTATTTAATGCTTTAACCGCTTGGTGGCAGCTTCTATCAGGTCGAAAACCGTATGATTGGTCTAGGAAATTTGCTTCATAAATATTTTCCAATATCTTCTTTAGCATTATCTGCACCAGCTTATCCTCTGTCGATGGTATTCCAAGTCCGCGTTTCTCTTTGCTTCCAGCTTTTGGTATATATACCCTTTTTACCGGTTGCGGTTGATATTGCTTTCTCTTCATACTATCTACTAGAGTTTTAAGCTTCTCATCGAGGTTTTCTCCGTAAGCTTCTACTGTCACCTGGTCTATACCGCAAGCCTTGTTGCGCTTTAGTTCCTTATAACACTCCGCCAGATTTTCTGCATTAATTAGATGCACCAGCGATGTAAATTTTAACCGCTTGTCTCGCTTTGTTCTTATCGCTATCTGGTTTAGTTTCTTTTGCATATTCCTCCAATCTCTGTTGTATTAGTCTTGCAATCCCTATCCCAGTTGCTATATTGCTGATCGCTTCCCCTTGTATGTGGCTTTCCCACACTCTGAGTATTATCAATCAGTCCGACTTCCTTTGTATCTTTCGTCAGTCCTCGCCTTTGTTGGCTTGTTCTAACGTACCCAAATAGGAATACAAAGGATCTCCCAAGTTCATTTAGAACCCATCTCAATACATGATACGGCCTTAGATCCCGATAGAGTGAGTGATAACTTGCCTTATCGTTATCCTTCATGCTGTCTTCCACTAAAATGCACAATGTCGACCTCTATGATGTCGGAAATTTCGGGACTCAATACCTTCACTTTCGTTGCACCCTGTATTGTCCGTTCCATTAGCTTTACTACGTTCGTTACCTTACGCAGCATAATGGTTCGTTTTAGGCTGTTGGCTAGACTTTGCCTAAGTTGGATTTTCACCAACTGTTCTCTAAACGCTTCTCTTGGCGCACGCATTCTTTTTTCCCCTTATTAATTTAAGTTACACTCCCTTGCGGACAATGATCCCTCGTCCTTCAAGTTGCTTTATTGCTGCAGCTTTCTGTTCTTCAGTGATATTTGCTGGCCACACAACTGCATGATCTGCTAGTATTGCACCACGAGTAATAATTACTGCTTTGGCATTTTCTGTCGCATTTACATCACTTACTATCGCACCTATTGCTGTTTGTGTACCATCTGTTGCAGTTGGATTTATTATCTTAATCATGTTATCCTTATCACTACCAACAACTGTACCAAGTTTAAGATTTTGTCCCTTGGCTACCGTTATTTGGTCTCTTGAATATAGATTTGAAACTTCGTATTTCAGAAGATCCCCAAGGTTATTTTGTTCTGTTATAGTACTCATTCTGCTTTTCCCCTTTATTTTTTACTTTTGTTATACTATGAATATTCTAAATGCCAGATTGTGCACGACTTCTTGCTACCTGCATCATTAAATCTTCTGACGAATTCTGTGGTAATGTGCTTAAAATTTCAGTCTTCATTGTTCGTTCTGCAAGTATCGACATTAATATTTCTTGTGCTTGTTTGCTGCTAACATTCTGCTCTATAAATTCTCCTATTTTCTCTGGCATTCGTGATAAGTTGCATAAACGTATTAATTCAAGAACTTCAGCATGATAACTGTCATTTTTGATTTTATTAGTTAAATTATCAGTTTCTAGGTCAGTTGTAGTTTGTTCATTCATAGTAATACTCCTGTTTTTATTAATAGATGAAAGAATTGTAATTCCGTCTGCAAGACCTATTTCTATTGCTTTCTCGCCAAAATATAGCCCTGCTTCCGTTGATCGAATCTTTTCAATTGAAAGACCTCTGTTCCTCGCTATTAGCTGCACAAACATTTCATATAGTCGGTCTACTTCTTTTTGTAAGCTTTCCAGACTTTCAGACGTCATTGGCTCATGTGGATTTAAATCATTTTTTCTACTTCCTGCAAATACTGTGGTATATTTTATTCCCTGTTTTTCATCAAACCCACTTTGATCTATATGACTTGCTATTACTCCTATACTGCCAACACCAGAAGTTCTGCTCACAAATACCTTCTCAGCGCTAGAGGCTATAGCATATGCAGCAGAGTATGCATCATCATTTGCTAATGCCACAATTCTCTTTTTTGCTCTTGATTCATAAATAAAATCAGCCAGGTCAAATATACCGTTTACCTCTCCTCCGGGGCTGTCTATTTCCAGTATAATTGTCTCTATGCTACTATCTGCTAATGCTTGTGTAATTTGTTCTTCTATTTGCTCATATGATGTCATTCCCAGAAAGACGTCAAAAGCTCCTGGTTTTTTGGTCAAAATTCCATGTATTTCTATTACTGCTGTTTTTTCTATATTCTGATTTACTGCATGTTTTATCTTTTTAAAGATAGGTTGTTTTCCGTTATATAGTGACAACAGGTCAAAGCTTTTTTGCTCTATCATCATCGGCCTACATAGCCAGTTGGTTTGTAAAATTTCCATAAAGTAAACGAGATTTATTTTGTTTGTGTCCTGACATCAGAATCAAAGAAAAGGTTGAAAGAATCAGAACGCTTTTGATCTTCTGCTATTTCTTGGTCAATTTCTTCTACATCGTAACCCATTTCTGATACTACTTCCGATCGACTCTTAAATCCATTCCTTACTGCCATTTGCTGTGCTTGCTGGTCTTTCAGTGGATCCACCCAATCAAATCCCTGTGGTATCCATTTTACTTCTTCTTTCGCTGCTTTTGCCACTTTTTCATCTATACAGAGTTCTCCACACAGTACTGCTAACTCTAGCCATCTATTCCATACTGGTCTGCAAAATTGAAATACCATAATGTTGTGTTGCAGCATAGCGCATCTACGACGAAACTCTATCAGTCCTGCTCTGATTGATGAATAATTAACACCCGTTAAATCTCCTGTTAGTTGCTCATATGTTATCCCTGTGCCTATTGCTATTGCCCTCAGTTGCTGTCTCATGAATGCTTCATAACTTCCTCCAACATCAGACGGCTCTGAAAATTTTATGTCTTCTCCTGGGTCTAAAAGCTGCATAGTTCCTGGCTCTAAACCTGATAGTGCTACTCCTTGCTCATTACTTTCACCTTCTCCTAAAATATTTGCTTCTGGATCAAGTCTCGTAATAAACCCTGCAAACATTGCTGCAGTCTTTTTTCGTACTAATTCTGCATCATCGTACTGGTCAAGTTCGTAAAGCTTCAAAAGCACGTTAGAAAGCCAAGGCTCCCCTCTAATTTGTCCAGGTCTTAATGGTCTATAAATATGTAAAACATCATTTGCCGGTACTCTAACTGACTCTCCAAATGAGCCTTCTCCTGGGTGCTCTCTAAATAAATAATATGCTTCTCTTTGCCCAAGCCTATTAAACTCAATCCCGCTTCTTATTACATTACCATTTCCTAAAGTTTGATTTGTTTTATTATCTAAATGTTCAGACTCAAGCACTTGCAGTTGTAATGGCACAGAAAATCTATCCTCTAGCTTTCTCGTTCTTAAACGTATAAAACATTCTCCTCCCTCTATCATACTTCTGCATACTAGAGCTTGTAATCCATAAAAATCACTTACTCCGTTACTATCTGCTTCATCTGTCCATCTTAGCCATAATTCTTGTACTTTCTTTCGAAATTCTCCATCTCTTGCTTTTGATTGCGGTTTTATTCCTGTTCCAATAGAGTTACTTACTATTGTATCAATGATATTTGCCGCATATGGATTTTTCCTTACCATATCTCGAGAGCGACTACGCAGGTGCTCAAGGCTTTGAGAGAGTAAATTATTTATGCTTCCTGCTTCTCCTTGCCAATACATTACCCTTCTTCCTGACCCTGCTGCATCCCAGGCTGAACTTTTGATTTTTGGCTTGCTAAATAGTTGTTTGAATTTTTTCAGCATCATACTAACCAAAATTCTCTTAATTCTTTCAAAGTTCCGTTAAATTTATTTCTGTCACATTTTCCAATTCCACTTACTTCATCTGGCTCTGGACCTATTTTACCGTCAGTATATTGCCATAAAATCCAATCATTCCAGCCTTTTGGTAATGTGAGTTCTTTTCTCCAGCTTGCTATCCATAATGGACATTTTGTCAAAATTGGTGTGGCAAAATCTTTCAAAAAATTAGCACCTCCATACACTAAAGGTAAACGCCCTGTTTCTTCTTGAATTTTTTTAACAAAATCTTCTGCTTGTTTTGGTTCTATATTTTTTCCACTTTCGTTCTCTTCAATATCAAGCACAACAATTGTATTTTTAGTTTCACCCACTGTATTCAAAAAGTGATTTGCTTGATCCTTTCCATCTTCCCCTACACCGAAATGATATGAACCCCATAATAGACCCAAGTCTTCAGCTTCTTTTCTTCTTTCTTTGTATTTTGAATCTATGTACTCTGTTCCTTGTGTTGCCTTATGAATTACTCCAACTATACCACTCTCTTTAGCTAACTCAAAATCCACATTTTCTTGCCAATGTGACAAATCTATTATTCCATTTACTGAACTCTCTCTATTCTCCCATAGTTTTATGAAAGTTTTTAATTGCTCTAAAAATTCAGAATATTCCTCTTTTACAACTTTTCTCAGAAAATTTTCCCTCATATAACTCCTTTATTTGTTGCAAAAATAATCTTTCGTTTAGGCTTCATTCCAGCAATCTTTAGTTCACCTTTGATGCGTTGTCTGAGGCTGAGCAAATCATTTATCTGAACTTCAGCATATCTCACCACATGGTCACCATATGCAATTGATACCACTCTTTCGCCACTCTGAAGCTTCTTTATTGCTTGTTCAACTTGAATTAAATAATCTTCGTTATACATTTATTGCTTGCTGATCCATTTGCTTTTCACTATTTTCTTTGATTTTTTACTTTCTGGTTTTTCACTTAAACTATTCCATTTACTCTCTGGCCATCTATCTATTCCCAGTGCTATCGATGCTGCTCTTGCATAAATCCTACAGTCTAATACTTCATTTCTTTCTCTGACCTTTTGCCACTCTTGTTTGGTATAACCTTTTACTACTTTGCTGACTAATTGCTCTGCCGTTAGCTGCTTAAAATATTCAGGTGCATACTCGGGAAAATGACAGTATCCTGCTGGAGCTTCTTCACCGTCCTTTAAAACATTAAGTAATTGAAAAAGTTCTGACTTTAAAATCGATACTCCCACTGGCCAGAGCTTTATTCCTCTTTTTAGCTTTTGACCACCAACTGTTATATCTACTCTACTTGGGCTGCTAAGTGGTACTAGAGCTTTATTTACACCTTTCACTGCCATTACTCTTCCAGAGCCTTGATGACCTCTTACCCAATTGTATACTTCTTGTGTCGCATACCCAGCATCAACCGCCATCATACTTATCATGTATTCAAGACCATTTTCACCGATAAAATGATGATTTAAGAGCTCAGAGAGTTTTCCCCATACTTCTCCTCTTCCAGTATCACCTTCAAATACTCGGTATTCTATTGACCAACTTTCGCGGCTTTTTCCCCATGCTACAACTTCTACTTCTAAACGATCTTTTTGGACATCTACTCCTGCAGTAAGCACCACTTCTCTCCTAGGTACTGTGCCTACGGGAAAAAATTCTCTCCTGTTAAATAATTGCTTCCAATCTGGTACTTCTCCTTTGTCTACCCAGGTTTCTCCAAGCGTAGTATTTATCCATACTTTTAGTAATTGTTCACTTTCTTTTGCATGAAGAAAATCTTCTACTGCTTGAGTCCAGCTATACCAGCCTACTGGACTATAAAGACTTGAAAGATGAAATCCTTTTTTCTCACCTTTTACTCTATTAGTAGGTCTCCATTCTCCACGCTCAAGCATCTCTGTCTTTTGATGATTTTCTATTTTGCCGCTACATTCAGTGCAGACATAATGTGCTGTTCTTGAGTCGTTGTTTTCCCATTTAATTTGTGACCATTTTAGAACTTGATAGTAATTACAATACGGACATGGTACAAAAAAGTACTGCTTATCTGTTGCTTCAAATTCTTTCTCAATTCTGCTTATTCCATGAATTGTTGGTGTTGATACTAAAAAAATCTTTCGCTGTGCAAATGTATTAGTTCGAGCAATACTAAGCAGTACTGGATCTCCTTCTCCTCCTGAATCTCCTGGGTAGGCATCTATTTCATCAAGAAAGAGATATTTTACTGGCATAGATCTCAGTGCTACACTGCTATTTGCTCCGGTTATTACTACTATTCCACCTGGAAATTCCTTACTTTGCACAGTATTGCCCGAATCTCTTGACCTTGGGTCTTTTACTTTATTTTTTAAACATGGCGTACTCTCTATTAACGGTGCAAATCTTCCCTTCGACCAACGTTTTCCCATTTCAACTGTTGGCTGTACTACTAGCATTGGACCTGGTGTTTGATCGATGATATAGCCTATCCAATTGTTACCAGCTTCTGTTCCTCCAATCTGCGCTCCTTTCATGAATACTACTTTTTCTGCAGTTGAAGACGGAGATAGTGAATCCATGATTTCTTTAAGGTATGGCGTTCTCTCTGTTCTCCATTTCCCTGGCTCTGATGCTGCAGTTGGCGCTAAAACTCGATACTCATTCGCCCACTCTGACACTTTAAGTAGTGGATCTGGCTTTAAACCTTCAGAAAAAGATGTAGCATATATCATATCGCTAGCTCTTCACCATCATTAGATGATACCTCAACATCACTTAAAATAGAACTGCACTCACTTGTTTTCTCACTTTCAAGTTCAATAAACATTTTCTTTTCAAGTGCTTCTTCTATGTACTTCTGAGTTAAATTACTCATTGCTATTGCAGCTATGAGCGCAACTATTCCCACCATTACCGCAGCTATAATGTTAGGGTAAATTCCCACTATCACTATTGCACATACTGTTATAGAAACACAGACGATATTGATATATTTCTTTATTTTTTTGTCTGCTATTTTCCTTTCTTCAAAATATTTATTGCTCAATAAATGAAATGTTGGAAAGTTCTTCTGTCTTCCAAATAGCACTATTTCCTTCTCTTTGCTCAGTAATTTTATTAATTTTGCGTTGTTCGTTATTATTGCATACTGAAAAACATCCGTGGCATCTGCTCCTCTCTTTAGCAACAACTTTACTACGTTAAAGTGACCATGCTTTGCAGCAACATAAATTCCCGTTTTTCCACTCTCATCTACAGCATCTATTTCAACTCCTTCACCAAGAATACCGTCTATTAGGTCTTCATATCCTTTTCTGGCAGCTAAATGAAGCAAACTGTTTTTATCAGCTCCGTATCTATTACTTGCTAAAATCTTTACTATATCTAATCTATTTGCTTCTTTTGCATAACAAAATGGTGTCTTGCCATTATCATCCTTAATTAAAGGGTCTATATCTTCTCGCGTTAGTAAAACTTCTATTGTTTTCAGCCTTTCAGCATAATGTAGTGGCGTTTTATTTTCATAATCTTGTAAGTTAACCCCAGCATTAGGAACATTTATTAAGCATCTTACAATATCTAAACATAAGTCCCTTTCGTCGTAATTACTACTACTTATAGCTACGTGCAAAGAAGATAATTTCATTGCATTTCTGCCGCTACCAGCTATATTGACATTCGCACCAAGATTTGAAAGTAATTTTACTACTCCTAGCTTCTTGTTGTTTACTGCATAATGAATTGCTGCATGATTTCTCACGTCAAGAACATCCTTATCCGCGTTTCCTTCTCTAATTAAAATTTCTACTATTTCTTCATTTCCAGCTCCTGCTGCTAAGTGTAATGCTGTATGTAGTGGAGCATTCTGCTCATTAACATTAACCCCTTTGTCGAGTAAAAACCTTACAGCATTTGCTTCATTCAACATCGCAGCTAAGTGGAGTAAGCTATCTTGCTCTGATCCGTATTTGTTATTAATTAGCGCCTGTAATATTTCTTCTCTTGCACAAGAGAGCGCACTTTTACCATCATCATCAGTGATCAGTGGATTAATATTTTTCCTGTTCAGTAAGAGTGCAACCATACCAAACTCGTTAATTTCTACTGCATAATGCAGCGGTGTCTTTCCATTTAATCCTCTAACATTTACATCCACTCCTGGTTGATTAATGAGACACTTTATTAATTCTAAACTTAACTTAGCAGACATTATTCAAATTTAGCGTTAGATAATTCTTGTAATGAGTTTGTAATCTCTTCGGTTAGCGCCATATGAATCTTTTCAGTGTCACTCAGTGATGCAAGCAGTGCTGAAACTCTATTTGGAATATTAAGCAAATTATTACGGACAACTCTTGCTACGTTAAATGCATCGCGCTTTACTTCCTCTACTGCTACAAGTTCTCCTATTTCAGCCTTAGCTTTTGCCTCAAGCAATTTACCACGTTCCATCTCATTTTTTATTCGCGTTTTTAGCAACATCGTGGAAAGGTTACTTGTATTTTCGTTTTCTGGATTTTTCCTCCTCAGTGGCTGACTTGGATCTCTTATTGCTGCTACCGCTTCATTTGCTTGCTCTCTATTGATCAAACCATCCTCCAACTCAACTATTCCTTTTTTTACTAAATAACAGACATATTGCTTTGAAACTCCTAGGTCTTGTCGACATAAAAAAATAGTGATATAGAGTACTCTTTATTAATAGGTAAAGAGAATGCTATATGATTTAAAAGATGAGCAATGGGAGAGAATAAAAAACCATACGCGTCAAGTTAAGGAAATAAAGGTATGAAAGAGATAGAATAATAAGGTATAAGTTCTCCCAGATATACTTTTAGTGAGAGAACCAATGAATAAAATAACTTGCTTATCAAAAAAGCTCAAAGAATTTTTTAATGAAAAAGCAGAGAAAATCTCAATTACAACAAGGTTTATAAAAAGAAAGAGAAAGCTAAAAGGTTCATCATTCGTAAAAGCCATGGTCTTGGGTAATATAGGAGTTGATAATTGTAGCGTAGAAACAATGTGTCAATTACTAAACGAGGACTCGATAGATATAACAAAACAAGGTTTGGATTTTAGATTTACTGAAGAAGCAGTGGAATTTATGAAAAGGATGTATAATGAATCTGTGATTCTCTTTAAAAATATCTTGCAAGTTGATTGCAAAATCTTACAGCAATTTAATAGTGTTAAATTATTGGACAGTAGCTATATTACTCTACCTAACAGTATGGAAGAGATGTATAAAGGTTATGGTACTAGCTACAGTGGCTATGAAAGCAATACTAAGTCTGGAATAAAGTTACAATTAGTTTTCGACTACATGAATCAGATAATAGACCAACTTAATTTAACGGAGGGGGTAAGATCAGACCAGGGATATAGGAAACATTTAAGTAATATATTAAGCAATGATTTGCTAATATCTGATCTCGGTTATTTTGTGCCAAGTTCTTTTAAACAAATCAATGAAATAGGAGCTTATTTCATAAGTCGTTATAAATCCGATACCAACATATATGATGTAGAAACAAATCAAAAAATGGAGTTATTAGAATGTTTAGAGGATAAGTTATTTTTAGAAAACGAGGTATTGTTAGGAAAAGAAGCAAAAATTAGAGTAAGAATTATATGTCAGAAACTAACTGAAGAACAGTCTATGGCCAGAAGAAGGAAAGCTAATAGATTAGCAAGATCGCAGGGATATACATCCTCTAAAAGAAATCAAAAATTGTTGAACTGGTCAATATTTATAACTAATGTTCCAGAAAATAAAATTAGTGCTGAGCAAGTATTAACGATTTACAGAGTAAGGTGGCAAATTGAGTTATTATTTAAATTGTATAAAAGCCATATCAGGCTTGATAAGCTAAAAGGAAAGCCATGCAGAGTATTATGTGAACTATATGCTAAATTGTGCGCAATTCTTATATTTCACGGCATAGTTGGTTGCACAGAAGTGAAAAAGAATACAGAACTTAGCTTAACAAAGGCATTTATTGAGCTAAAAAGGCGGGTTAGAGAGTTATTTTTAGTATTAACCAAAATTAATAGTTTAAAAGCATTTCTTAAAAAACTCACTATAACTTGGTCGCGATTTTCATTAAAAGACAAACGTAGAAGGGCTAGAGTATCCACTTTAACCTCTCTAAATTTGCTCACAATCTCTTAACTTGACGCGTATGGAATAAAAAACAGTCTGCCAGGTAAGGAAGGAGATAGAGGAAGAAGCGCAAAAGATAACAGGAGATTCGTAGCTGCAATAATGTGGATAGGTAGAACCATACGCGTCAAGTTAAGAGATTGTGAGCAAATTTAGAGAGGTTAAAGTGGATACTCTAGCCCTTCTACGTTTGTCTTTTAATGAAAATCGCGACCAAGTTATAGTGAGTTTTTTAAGAAATGCTTTTAAACTATTAATTTTGGTTAATACTAAAAATAACTCTCTAACCCGCCTTTTTAGCTCAATAAATGCCTTTGTTAAGCTAAGTTCTGTATTCTTTTTCACTTCTGTGCAACCAACTATGCCGTGAAATATAAGAATTGCGCACAATTTAGCATATAGTTCACATAATACTCTGCATGGCTTTCCTTTTAGCTTATCAAGCCTGATATGGCTTTTATACAATTTAAATAATAACTCAATTTGCCACCTTACTCTGTAAATCGTTAATACTTGCTCAGCACTAATTTTATTTTCTGGAACATTAGTTATAAATATTGACCAGTTCAACAATTTTTGATTTCTTTTAGAGGATGTATATCCCTGCGATCTTGCTAATCTATTAGCTTTCCTTCTTCTGGCCATAGACTGTTCTTCAGTTAGTTTCTGACATATAATTCTTACTCTAATTTTTGCTTCTTTTCCTAACAATACCTCGTTTTCTAAAAATAACTTATCCTCTAAACATTCTAATAACTCCATTTTTTGATTTGTTTCTACATCATATATGTTGGTATCGGATTTATAACGACTTATGAAATAAGCTCCTATTTCATTGATTTGTTTAAAAGAACTTGGCACAAAATAACCGAGATCAGATATTAGCAAATCATTGCTTAATATATTACTTAAATGTTTCCTATATCCCTGGTCTGATCTTACCCCCTCCGTTAAATTAAGTTGGTCTATTATCTGATTCATGTAGTCGAAAACTAATTGTAACTTTATTCCAGACTTAGTATTGCTTTCATAGCCACTGTAGCTAGTACCATAACCTTTATACATCTCTTCCATACTGTTAGGTAGAGTAATATAGCTACTGTCCAATAATTTAACACTATTAAATTGCTGTAAGATTTTGCAATCAACTTGCAAGATATTTTTAAAGAGAATCACAGATTCATTATACATCCTTTTCATAAATTCCACTGCTTCTTCAGTAAATCTAAAATCCAAACCTTGTTTTGTTATATCTATCGAGTCCTCGTTTAGTAATTGACACATTGTTTCTACGCTACAATTATCAACTCCTATATTACCCAAGACCATGGCTTTTACGAATGATGAACCTTTTAGCTTTCTCTTTCTTTTTATAAACCTTGTTGTAATTGAGATTTTCTCTGCTTTTTCATTAAAAAATTCTTTGAGCTTTTTTGATAAGCAAGTTATTTTATTCATTGGTTCTCTCACTAAAAGTATATCTGGGAGAACTTATACCTTATTATTCTATCTCTTTCATACCTTTATTTCCTTAACTTGACGCGTATGATAGGTAGAACAGGAGCAACATGGAGAGCATTGCCGGCTGAGTATGGAAAATGGTCAAGTGTACATAAACGTTTTATAAGGTGGGCAAAATCTGGTGTTTGGCAGATGATTTTCAACACATTAGCTGTTAATGGAGACACAGAGTGGCTCATGATAGACTCAACAATAATCAGGGCACATCAACATGCTGCTGGTGCAAGAAAAAAATGTGGAAACTGGTAGACAAGAACAAGAGCTGGGACGGTGCAAAGGAGGATTTTCAAGCAAATTACACGCTGCTTGTGATGCTTTGGGCAACCCACTGAGATTCTTTGTTACTGCAGGGCAAAGATCGGATTACGTAAAAGCTTTAGACCTGATAGAAGGCAAGAACATGGAGGCACTTATTGCCGATAAAGGGTATGACGCAAATTATATGATTGAGGCTGCAGAAGCTGTAAATGCTGAGCCAGTAATCCCACCGCGTTCCAACAGAAAAACACCAAGAGAATATGACAAAGAATTGTATAAAGAGAGAAACTTAATCGAAAGGATGTTCAACAAAATCAAGCACTTCCGCAGAGTTGCTACACGCTACGACAAATTGGCCATAGCTTTTCTGTCTTTTGTTCACATTGCTGGCATTTATCTTTGGTTAAAATAAATGTCGACACTGCCTAGGTTTCGAGTAGGATAGTAGTGGATTGCTAAATTCATATCTTAATAATTAAAAAGTTAATATTCAAAATATATCTGACGCTAGAGAAGGCCTGGGGTCGAACCCACCAAACCCTCCATTATGGCCGAAAGGACCCACTTTTTATGGATTTTTCGTCTTATTAATATCTTTACTAATATAGAACATTAATGCCAAAGCATCGGCCTCATTATCATCTCTAGGTGAAAAACTTTTTTCACGTATCGCTTCAATAACTTCACTCTTACTTGCATTGCCTTTGCCTGTTATAAAGCGTTTTATAGTTTTAACATTAACACCTTGGTAGGGAATATTGTTCTCTTCACACCAAGCAGACAGAACTGCGAGAAAACCGCCATAGCAATGCGCTGCATCAGTTCCTAGATGTCTTCTTACTTCCTCAAAATACACTGCAGTGAACTCATGTTTCAAAGAATTAAGCCAATTGTGAAAACTTAAAAAACACATTCCACCTCCACTGAAACGGCTACCATGAAAGCTTTTGCTTCCACTTTCAATTACTCCATCTGTTAGAATTGCCCAGCCCGTTTGTTTGCCGAGATCTAGTGTTAAGATTGACGTACAAAAACTCCTTTGTGTAATTAAAGTTCAATGCCCTGTATAATATATATGTACGATGACTCGCAAATTCGTCCGCAATTTTGAAAAAAAATTAAAAAAAATTTCATATCCTGCCATTTGAGTTTTTACTTATCTTAATAACTATTTTACATAACTTATATTACGCCAATATTTATATTATTATATTATCATATATTATATTTTACCTGTATTTAAATATATATATAATATATATAAGACTTCAGTAATCCATAAATCCTCTTCACTGGCCGATTTTAGCCACTTAACTTTAGAAACGGCTTTTAGGAATAGAACATAAAAAAGACAATATTATCAATAACTTAACGATTACTGCTTTCTGAAATACTAATTAGTAATTCAGAAATTAGGTACGAAATTGGTAGTTTTTTACCTATGAAAAAGTAGCTTCAGTAGTGTATCAAAACGTTTAAATCTTATTTTAATTTTTAAAGATTTTATTCTTTTAGATAAAAAAATTATTACTACTTTTTTATAATAAATTAGTCATACAAAGTCTTGGTAAAAATCTCTATTCATGAAACTTTTGGAGTTTTTATGAAGAATTCTTATCAAGGAATCGATTCTACAATTGTTAAACATGTGAGATTTCAAGCTTCGCGCATTAAATCCAAAAGCTGTTTTATTAACGAAAGTCTCGAAGATATAGAACAAGAGCTTTTTTGTCAGGTTTGGCAATATCTTAACCGGCACGATGAGAAAAGAAGTAGTTTTAGTACTTTCGTTGCTAGATTAGCTAATTATTGTGCTCGCAATATGTTACGCAATCAGTTATGTCTAAAACGTAATATAACTTTTGATGATATAAACGACGATATTCCAGATCATAGGAACTCGGAAATCGAAGCGATAATTCGCACTGATATAAATAATATAATTTCAACTTTGTCTGAAAAAGATAGTAATTTATGTCAATTACTTAAGGTATTTACTATTACTGAAGTTTCTGTAATAACCAAAATACCAAAGACAACTATCTATCGCACACTAGAACGAATACGCGATAAATTCTCAGTTTTAGAGAAGTTATAAGCTCTCGATTATATTTGCTCAAAATTTTTTTTTTGCAAATTGCGGACGAATTGCCTAGGTCATCGTACATATATATTTAGGTACTGGGAGAAAAATGAAAATAATGAACAGCAATGAACGGCTAAAAGTTCAAACAGGTATAAAAATGGTCATCTTTGGTCCTTATGGTATAGGTAAAACTAGTCTCTTAAAGACCATAAATGAACCAACACTTTGTCTTGATTTTGAGGCAGGTTTACTTGCTGTTCAAGATTGGCAAGGGGATTCTGTAAGTATTCGTACTTGGAATGAGGCAAGAGATATTGCATGTCTCATAGGTGGTCCTAATCCTGCGTTAAAATCTGACTCAGCGTATAGCCAAAGACACTATGAGCATGTATCCAGTAAATACAAAGAGCTTTCTTCAGAGTTTCTCAAGTATCGATGTGTTTTTATCGATAGTATTACAGTAGCCTCTCGTTTATGTCTATTATGGGCAAAAATGCAACCTGAAGCTTTTTCTGAAAGATCAGGAAAACAAGATATGAGAGCTGCTTACGGGTTACTTGCTCAAGAGATGATGGCTTGGCTCAATCAGTTTCAACATATTCCAAATAAAGACATCATTACAGTTGGAACTCTTGGGCAATACCTTGATGATTTCAATCGCTCAACTTGGCTACCTCAATGTGAAGGAGCTAAAACTGCAAGTGAAATTCCTGGGATAGTTGACGAAGTAATCAGTATGGTTGGAATCAAGAAAGATGATGGTACAGAGGTTCGTTCATTTGTCTGTCAGACAATTAATTCTTGGGGATATCCTGCTAAAGATCGAAGTGGATGCCTGAATATGGTTGAAGAACCGCATCTAGGAAAACTTCTTACAAAGATTAAAACCAAAGCTTTTGCAATTCAACCTATCACGCACAACATATAGGAGGTTATTATATGCTACAAAACTTTTTAACTATTGGTCAAAAAATTCCTTTTTTCAGTGTGAAAGAATACTTGGATGATCAATCGCCAATACCAGAAGATATAATCTCACCAAGAATTTTAACAAAAAGAGGCTTATTGGTACTGGGTGGCCCACCTAAAATCGGCAAGAGTGACTTTTTGATCTCTTGGCTTGTCCACATGGCCGCTGGTAGATCATTTCTCGGTATGACACCAAGTAGAACTTTGAAAATTTTCTACATGCAAACTGAAATTGAATATGAATATATGAAAGAACGTTTGCAACAACTTGATAATGAACTTTTGAATGTAGCTGCTAACAACTTAATCATTACGCCAAAAGTGCACTTATCATTTAATCATGATGAAATAAGTGAAATCAAGGAAATTGTGAATGAACGCTTTAAACCTGATGTTTTGGCCATAGATCCATTACGTAACATCTTTAGCAGTGAATATGGAAATGAAAATGACAATAGTGCTATGCTGTTTTTTCTGCAAAAGACTCTTGAAAAGCTACGCAGTGCTATCAATCCAGATGCTTGTATTGTACTTACTCATCATACAAAAAAATTATCAAAAAAGATGCTCGAAGAAGATCCATTTCAAGGCCTAAGTGGTGCTGGATCTTTACGTGGATTTTACAGTACTGGTATGGTGATGTTTGCTCATGATGAAGAAAGTAGTGCACGCCAGATAGTATTTGAGCTTCGCAATGGTGAACGCGTGCAAAATAAACTTGTCGATAAGATAAATGGTCATTGGCAGCTAATGGAATAGCTAATTTTCACTTTAAAATCAACTTATAGGAGAGCGTATGCTACAAGATTTTTTAACTGATTTTAATAATGCAAAACTGCAGAGCAGTTTAATACCGAAAGGTACAATAGTCAAGGTAAAAATGGCAATAAAGCCTGGAGGTTATGAAAATTGGTTCACTAAAAACTACACTACTGGCAGCATCTATTTAAACACTGAATTTACTGTCACTGAAGGTCCATATGCAAAACGCAAGATTTTTCAGATTATAGGTATCAAAAATGGCAAAGCAGAAGGTGAAGAAGACATCTGGGGAGAATCTGGACGTTCGATGCTGCGTAGTATTTTGGAATCATCCAGAAATATTCATGCAAATGACACTTCAGAGAAAGCAGTTACTGCTAGAAAAATCAACTCTATAGCTGATTTCAACGATTTAGAGTTTACAGCGAAAGTAGGCGTTGAAACTAATAATACGTACGGAGATAGAAATAGGATTACTACAGTTATTACTCCAGAATTACAAAAAAGTTTTCAAGATGATTGGTTGCCATTTTGAAGTATGACGAAGGAAAGTTGTGGGCTGCTGTTATTACTAGAGCTATTCAGGATGCAGCAGGAAAAAACCCTAAACTTAAAAAAGAGGCTTGTCAATGGATTCGCTCACGATCTTTTGAAACTGTTTGTGAGCTGGCTAATCTTGACTTTAAACGTCTAAAAAATATGTTGAACAAATTTGGAATAAACAAGGAGAATTTTATGGATTTTTCATCTAAAAATGCTTTAAAAATAAAATCATTATTAATTAATAATATCAAAGATTGTTTATCTTATTTGTTACCTGAAGGCAAATCTTACCAAAATAAATTCTATATTGGCAGTAGAAATGGAAATAAGATAATAGTTGAAATGGAAGGAGAAAATGCAGGAAATTGGTACAACCTGATCGAAGAAAAGAAAGGAAATATAATAGACCTTTGGACTTTAGTTAAAGGTAATATAGATTCTGCTGAAACATGGTTGAACAGTAAAGATGAAAGAAGTTCCATATTACAAGAAAAACAAAACGAAGGAAAAGCATTTTCTGTAAACCATTACTTAAATGACAAATCACCAATGCCACAAGATATAATAGGCCCAAGAATTTTGACACCAGGTGGTCTTTTGGTCATAGGTGGTACTCCAAAGATTGGCAAAAGTCATTTTCTTCTTTCTCTATTAGTACATCTGGCAGCAGGAAGATCATTTCTTGGCATGAAGCCTACAAGACCGCTAAAAATATTCTATCTACAAAACGAAATGGAATATGATTACATTAGAGAACGTATACAACAACTCAACAAACTTCCTCATTTAGCAACAGAAAACTTAGTTGTGACGAACAAGATGAATTTGACCTTAAATGAAGAAGGTATAGAAAAAATAAAAAATATGGTAGAGGAAAAGTTTGATTTAGTTGTGATTGATTCTCCTTATAATTCCGTTAACTATGGTCTGCAGCATGCAATAGAAAAACTACGTTCCAAGATTAATCCTATGGCTGGAATAATCATCACAAATCACACCAAAAAAGTACCTACCTCTATATTGGAAAAGAATCCATTTCAAGCTCTCGTTGGTGCTAACGCTTTAAGAAGTTTTTATACATCTGGAATAGTAATATTTCAACCCAATAAACGTACAAATATCTTGCAAGTAGTATATGAACTTAGAAACGGTAGATCTATACCAACAAAATTCATCAATAAGATTAATGGATGTTGGAAATCTGCTAACGTTATAGCTAGAACATAAAAATTCTTCAGGTAGGTATGGATATTTATTGTTCACAAAGAAATGGACATTATAAATTATTAGGGAAGAAAGAACAGTTAAGAACTCAACTCCTATCAAATATAAGGTCATGTCTTTCTTATTTACTGCCAAGAGGAACTTTTCGTGGTGATAAGTTCTATGTAGGTGATCTACAAGGCAATAAAGGACAAAGTATGATAGTGGAGTTAACTGGCAGTAAAGCCGGATTATGGCATGATTTTTCTACCGAAGAAGGAGGAGATATTTTTGATCTTTGGGCTGCTGTTACTGGAAAAAATCAATTTACTGATACGATAGAAGATATTGCTAAGTGGATTGGTTATTCGGAAAAAAATAACACTCTGGGGCAACCAACGGCATCATGGAACTATTACGATGAAAGTGATCAAGTGATTGTTACAGTTTATCGTTATAACACTGATTCAGGAAAAAGATATCTTCCTTTTGATGTAAAAAGGTCTAGTTTTACTCTACCAGAGACCAGGCCTTTATATAATATTCCAGGTATCGTGAAATCTGATAAGGTGATTTTAGTTGAAGGTGAAAAGTGTGCAGATGCTCTGATAGAGAAAGGTATGACTGCCACAACTGCAATGTTAGGAGCAAATGCACCAATAAAAAAAACAGACTGGTCACCACTTAAGGGTAAGCATGTTATTATTTGGCCAGACAATGATGAGCCAGGTAAACAATATGCTGAGAAAGTGGTGAAAAAGCTTACTTTTCTTGGTGTTTTATCACTTACTCTTCTTGAAATACCGGAGAATAAACCAAAAGGATGGGATTCAGCTGATGGTATAGAAGAAAAGATGAATATTCCTGAATTCATTGAAAATAACTCGAAAAAAATCATCGTTAAGCAATTTCTTAATATTCAAGAATGGAGTGTGGAACGTTTTATAGGTCCAGTACCAGAGCAAAAGTTTCTTGTTGAAGGGTTATTTCCTTTAGGAGTGACATCTATTCTAGCTGCAATGGGAGATACTGGTAAAGGTATGCTTCTGCTTGATTTAGCACTGAAAGTTGCGAGTAGAAAAGATCAGCCATGTGGTTTTGGTCCTTTAGTTACTGAACATGGATCTGTTGTAATATTCTCTGCAGAAGATGATATGAGTGAAATACATCGTCGTTTAGAGCGTCTTGACTCACAATGCGAGAGATTAAAATATAAGGATAGGCTCTTTATTGTACCATTACCAAATGTTAGTGGATCACTTACAATCATAAAGAGTGTTTCAGGTAAAGTTATAGAGACTTCTCCTGAATTTGAATCGATAACAAAACAACTTAATAAAATAAAAGACTTAAAATTAATCGTATTTGATCCACTTGCATCATTCGTGCATGCTGATTTAAATACTGACCCAGCCGTAGGCGATTATTTGATGTCTTTATTATCTGATTTAGCAGGTAGCACTGGAGCATCAATAATTACTGCTCATCATATGAGAAAGCCAAAAAGTGAAAAACCTATATCGACTGTTGAGCAAGCACGTGATGCCATTAGAGGTACATCTGCTCTTGTTAATGGTGTTAGGTGTTCATACGCTTTTTGGTCTGTGGAAGATACAGCTAAACCGACAATTTTTAAATCAATAGGAGAATCTGTAAGACAGAACGCATTATTTTATGGAGCAATTGTTAAAGCAAACGGTTTGGCTGATCGCACTTTACGCACTTATTTAAGAAATGAAGAAACAGGATTGTTAGAAGACATAACTGAAAGATTAAAAATAAAAAATATGAACGAAAAAGATTCAAAGCAGCATCTTATAACTGCAATTACACGAGCAGCAATTTCTGGACATCCATTTACCCATACAGGAAGTACAGGAGTGTATAAACAGCGGCATAGACTACCTGAGGAGTTTCACAGTATAGGAAGAGATAGAATGGAGCGTATAGTTCAAGAGCTGTTACAAGCACGGAAGTTGGTTAAGGGAATGGCTACTGGTTCAAAAGAAGATAAATGGCTTGACATTCCTAGCGGACCATTTGCTCGCGGTGTTGGAAAGTTTAGCTGTGGAGCTGAGCTATTCTCCTAAAAAATTTTTCTGATATAAAAAAATATTTTGATTTTTGCGGACGAATTTTGAAGTCATCGTACATATATAATATATGAGGCTTAATTAAAAATGTCAATTCTCACACAGTCAGGTAGAGCAGCAATAGCAGCAAGCATAAAAAAGCAATCTATCCATCTTGCTTGGGGAACAGGTGATTCAAGTTGGAAAAGTAGCCATAAAGTAGAAAAAACTTTCGTTAAGGGTGAAATAAAATTTGATCATCAACCTATTAAAGATGTGAAGGTTGTTACAGGGCAAACAACTTATCAGCCAAGTATTGACTATACAGTTAATGGCAGTACTGATGTAATAAAACGTACGGAAAATAGCTCTATTCCAGTAAGTGATAAAGTTACTGTAGAGTATAGTGAAAGCACACCACCAGAGCTGATAACTTCTGAAAAACTGCTCAATGAACTTGGCAGACGTACTGCAGACGAAGTGCTATTCTGCACAGGTGATGAAAACGGTGAACTTATAACTCCATCTGGAAGGTTTAGGCCCTCAAATGTACCAACTAATAATCTCTATCTCAAATTTACTTTCGATTTCACGGATGCAGCAAATCAAGTAATCAGAGAGCTAGGGGTTATGGTTGGTACTAAAATAAAAGAAGAATTACCTGAAGGACAGAGATATTTTGAACCTCAAGATATAGAAGAACATGGGATTTTATTGATTTTGGAACATACCGTACCACTTATCAGAACTGCTGCAACTCGGGAAACTTTTTCATTTGTTGTAACTTTTTGAATTTTTCTAGCATTAAATGACTTTAAACGCCTATTATAACCGCTTTAATCCTGACAAAGAATACGAAAAAAGCTTGTTTCTAGCAGGAAGAGGTCTACAGTCTGCAGAACTAAACGAGACTCAGGAGTATGCTCTCTCTAAGATTAAAGGCATAGGCGATGCAATATTTCGTGATGGTGATGTTATAACAGGAAGCAATTGTATTATAGATAGAGAAACTGGTAAAGTTACACTTGAGGGAGGAAAAATCTATCTGCGCGGTGCAGTTAGAAAAGTTGAAAAAGAAGAATTTATTATTCCACTTAATACTATAGTTCGCATAGGTGTTTATTATGTAGAATCTACCATCACAGAACTTGAGGATGAAAATCTTCGTGATCCTGCAGTTGGTGCACGTAATTATCAAGAAGTTGGAGCTGCAAGGCTTAAAGTTTCCACCATTTGGGGTTATCAAGCTCAAGGTTTTTTTTTACGTTTTTCTGAAGGAGAATTTTATCCAATTTATAACATTGAAAACGGAGTTCTTGTTCAGTATTCACCGCCACCACAAGCAAACATAGTAACTACTGCTCTTGCTCGTTATGACAAAGAAGCAAATGGTTCCTACGTCGTAAATGGTCTTGAAGTAATGTTCCTGCAAAAGGAAGAGGGAGAAGGAGGAAAAAAAATATTTGTGATTAATGAGGGCAAAGCTCATGTTGATGGCTATGAGATTGAACTTCCTCACAGTATTCGTGTTTCTTTTGATGAAGATCCGGATATAAAATCAGTTGAATCAGAACCACATACTTTTCAGCCAAATAGCCAAAGAGTAATGGAACTGAAGGTTAATGATTTTCCAATAAGTGAAATTAAAAAAGTAGATATAACTGTTCAGAAAACCATTACTGTTACTCATGGTTCATACTCTGGAGCTATTGATCCGATACCTGACTCTGCAGTACTTGAGATTATTCAAGTTAAACAAGGCAATGTTATTTATGAAAATAGTATAGATTACAAATTAAACGCAGGAAACGTTGATTGGTCATTACCAGGTAAAGAACCAGCTCCTGGAAGTAGTTATCAAATAACTTACCGCTGTCGTACTCATGTAAGCCCTGAAGATATAAGTGAACAGGGATGCAAAGTAAAAGGAGCAGTTGATAATAGCTTGGTTTTGATAGATTATACCTGGAAAATGCCCCGCTTTGATTTAATTACTATCGATAGCAAAGGGGTGGTAAGGAGAATAAAAGGAATTTCTCACCCTTGGCGACCATCGATGCCTAAAGCTCCTTCTGAACAGCTTTTGCTCTGCTACATTCATCAGACGTGGAAAAAAGGCGAAGGGGTAAAAATAGTGAATAATGCTATTCATGCTGTACCGATGAATGAGCTTGAAGCAATGAAAAAAGGAATAAATGATCTTTATGCGCTGGTTGCAGAGGAACGTCTACGCAATGATGCAAATTCAAGAGAACCTACTACCAAAAAAGGAGTATTTGTTGATTCGTTTTTTGACGATGATATGCGTGATCAAGGAATTTCACAATCTGCAGCAATAGTAAATAGGGAGCTGATATTGCCGATAAACGTAGAAATCATTGATATTGAAAGAGGTAGAGAACCTTATCTTTTACCTTATAAACTTGAACCGGTACTGGAGCAGCTTTTACAGACTAAAGGAGAAAAAGTTAATCCGTATCAAGCTTTTGATCCAGTTCCGGCACAAATTACTCTAAATAAAAATATAGACCACTGGACGGAGGTTACCACGAATTGGAAAAGTCCAGTAACTAGAGTATTTAATGTTAAAGAAACAACAGAGCTGCTGTCAAGTACTTCATATGAAACTGAATTTATGAGAGAAGCAGTACAGAATTTTGAAATTGAAGGTTTTGAGCCAGATGAAAAGCTTAAGGAAATAAAATTTGATGGCATTTCTATTATACCTATGGCATAGAGGAAAAAAAAGTGGAAAAAAGAGCTAACAACCAGGGAAAATTAAAGGGAAAGGTGAAAGTACCAGCAAACATTCCAGCAGGTACTAAATTAGTACAGTTTTATGGGGATAAAGGAAGCTATGGAGAGGCAACTTATACTGGTAAAAAAACTATTACTATAGAAGAAAGAAGAAGAGTGATCGCAGCAAGAAGAGTTGATCCTTTAGCGCAAACATTTACTTTAAATGAAAGTAGGCACATAGGAGGCGTGGAACTATGGTTTGTAAATAAAGGCAAAAAACGTGTTGTTGTGCAGATTAGAGAAACAGCAGTGGGAATGCCCTCGCAGACCGTCATTGCTGAAAGTTATATTGAGCCAAGAGATATAAAGGTGGATGGCACAGCAACACGTATTACTTGGTCACCAGTGTTTTGCCATGCAGGAGAGGAGTATGCAATAGTTTTACTTACCGATGATTCAGAGACAACAGTCAAAATAGCAGAACTTGGCAAATATGATGCAGTAAATAGCCGTTGGGTAACGAGTCAGCCATATCAAGTAGGAGTATTACTCTCATCTAGCAACGCAAGTACTTGGACTCCACATCAGAACTTAGATTTAACGCTTCGGCTTTTGGCTGCAAAATTTAGCGAAGTTTCTCACATTATTGATCTTGGCAAGGTTACTGCAAATAACGTATCAGATTTAATTGTTTTGACGAACGTCGAAAAAGTAGCATTTGATACCAATGTAGAATTTATTTTAACAGATGAAGAAGGAAAAGAAAATTTTTTGTCTGATAATTTGCCGCTCGCACTGCGTGAAAGAATAAATGGGGAATTAACGGTAAAAGCAAGCCTAAAAGGAGGGCGAGAAAAAAGTCCAGTTCTTTATCCTGGGTTACAGTTAGTTCTGGGTAATCTTTCAGAGTTCGGAGATTATGTTACAAGAAGCATTACAGCAGGAGCTAACACTAAGATTACCATAACATATGATGCGCTGATACCTGGCACTGCAGATGTTAAAGCATATGTACAAAAAAACGTGGATTGGCAATTAGTAAATTTAACATCAGGAAAACCAATTGGAGAAAATTTGGTAGAGAGAACTCATGTGCTATCAAATTTTAATGGTAATGATACAAGGATAAAATTGGTTTTAAGTGGAACGGTTGTCTATCGTCCAAAAGTCAAAAATCTACGAATCATTATCACTTAGCAGAATGTCAGATGATAAAACAAGTAGAGGATACTCTTTGCCTCATCCAGAAAACATTGCTGTGCAAGATGTTGTTCGTATCCGTACCACAATTAAGAAAATAGATGAAGATATTACCGAAAGAGAAGATGAGCATAATCAACTTAAGAGTAATTTTGAGCGGTTTAATTTTGAGACTTTTTTAAATTTTTGGAAATGAAAGAAGCAATATACCAAAGGATAAAGGATTTAGCAGCAAACAGCACACCTGATCAACTGGCATATCTTGCAAAATCGCTGGAATTGATAGCAGATAAAAAAGCTATTGCTGACATTGTGCAGATGACTGAGGTAAAAGAGATAATTGATGCACTACAAAAGAGGCTTAAGGATTTAGCAGCAAACAGTACACCAGATCAATTAGCATATCTTGCTAAAGCATTGGAATCAATAGTCGACAAAAGTGCAGTTTCTGAAATTGTACAGATGACTGATGGTAAGCTAAAAGAACTTCTTGATAGTGCAAAAAAACACTTAACTGATCTGGATAATAAAAAAGCTAGTTCTTTAGCAGTGATCTCTGAATCAGAGAAGCAGTTATTAAAGAGAATTGATGAAAAAGGAACAACAAATTTATCGCTACTTGATACGAGAAAGAATGCCAATATTGCAGCAATAAATAGCATTAGTAACAGTCATAAAGATGGTCTTAAAGGTTTAGTGAATAACTTCCGTACTGTTAATGATGTGCCAAGTGGCTCATCAATTATTAGGGAAATAGAAACTCGAATTGAAAACATCCTGAATGAGGTAAAAACTCGGGATGAACAGTTAAAAGCGTCTCTTATAAATGAAATAAGAAAGCGCAACATGGTTGAACCAGGGTCATTACCTTTCTTATTTGGTGTACTTGGCAGAAAAAATAATTATTTTGGCCACGGAACTTTTACGACAGAGCTTGGAAAGTGGAGTAGTGATATAACAAAAACTGACTATATGTTACAACTACTAGCAGGTAGCCATACGTACAATACAGATTACGTTAGTTTTTATCGGCCAAGACAACTAAGTTTTATAGAGGGAAGTAAAGGAACATTTATTTACGGAGAGTTATGCACAAAAAGTTTTTCGGGTAGTTATGATGAGATATACTATTACCCGTATGCTGCACTTGGAGTAGTATTTGTAAAAAATACAACCAATGTGAACATAAATAAGACAATGGAATTTGTTGGATCATCGTATTCGAGTACGGAGTATGGGGGAGCAGGATTATTTGTGGGAACTCCTGATAACACTAATTCTAATAAATCAAGTATTTCAAAAATAGTATGGAAAAATGTTTACCAATACACGAGTTCTGATAGCAAGTTAGCCGGATCTGGTAATGTGGAGATTCCAGCAGGAAAAACAGTTGCAATATTACTTTACACATCATCTTATCTGTATTCCAGAACACAAGTTAGTCAAGGTATGCTTGCATCAAATTATGTACACAACTATGGTCAATTTATTCAGTGGGGGATTTATAACATACGTAGCAATTTTCTCACCACAGGGCTTGAGGTAGATGTGGAAAGGACGCTCAGGGCTTGGCAATGTCCAGGGTTAGAACGAACTGATCAAATATGGCAATGAGGAGGAATTTGTGACTATTTATATACGTTTTGAAAACCACAAGCAGATTGAAACAACAACACTTGAAAACAAGCCAACTGGAAATGATTGGTATGAAGCACCAAAGAATTTTGACTGGCAAAAAAGTTATTGTTTAACAGAAGGAGAGAAAATTGTTGAAAGGAATAAGGAAGATATTGAGCTGGAATTATTGGAAAATGCGAAACTTTCTGCACTTGATAGTGTGCGTTTTTATTTTAATAACTATACTAACGAATACGCTGGAAATTCTCACCAAAAAGCTAAATCGTATCAAATACAAGAAAAAGCCGCAAAAAGCATTCTAGCAGCACCAGAGTCTATAAGTAAAAAGGATACAGAAATTATAGAACCATTAGCAAAAGTCCGTGGTATTACAGTTATTGAAATGGCAAGAATAATTGAAGAAAAAGCAAAAAAAGCAGTAAAAGAAATAATTAAATGTGAAGAGTTGGAAGACATTACCAAGAAGAAAATTGCAGAAGCCAAAAGTAAAAATGAGCTAGAGAACTTACTAAACGATTTTAAACAAAAGATACAAAGAAATGGCTGAAGAATTTTTACACGGAGTAAATGTTATTGAGGTAACCTCAGGAGCAAAGACAGTACGTACAGCTAAATCATCAGTGATAGGTGTAATTGGTACTGCACCTGAAGCTGATGAGCAAAAGTTTCCGCTAAATAAACCAGTGTTAATTGCAGGAAGCTTAAAAGAAGCAGCAAGACTTGGAAAGAGTGGCAGTTTACCTTCTGCAACAAACGGAATATTTTCCCAGATTGGTGCAACAGTAGTAGTTATTCGAGTTAAAGAAAGTGAAAACAGCGATTCAAAGCTCAAAGAAAGTGAAACTATCCAAAATATAATTGGCGGTGTTGATAAAGAGACTGGAGAGTATCAAGGGATAGAGGCATTCCTCAGTAGTGAAAGCATAGTTCATATTGCTCCAAGAATATTAATTGCACCTCAGTTTACTCATCAGTTACCTGAAATAGATGGAGTAAATCCAGTAGTGAGTGCTTTAATTTCCATAGCAGAAAAATTAAGAGCAATTATTGTTGCAGATGGACCAAATACTAATGATGAAGAAGCAATAAAATGGAGAAAAAGTGTAGGCAGCTCAAGAGTTTACGTAGTTGACCCTTGGGTTAAGGTATTTATTGAAGGAAAAGAAGGAACCTTGCCAGCAAGCCCATTTGTAGCTGGTTTAATAGCTAAAATAGACAGCGAACAAGGCTTCTGGCATTCACCTTCAAATAAAGAGATAAATGGTATTGTTGGCACAAGCAGGCCTATTGATTTTAGCTTAGGTTATGCAAATTGCAGAGCAAACCACTTAAATGAAAATGAAGTAACAACGATAATTCATCAAAACGGCTATAGGCTTTGGGGAAATAGAACATGTTCAAATGACTCAAAATGGGCTTTTCTGTCAGTGAGAAGGACTGCAGATTTAATCAATGATAGTCTACTTCGAGCTCATTTATGGGCAGTTGATCGCAATATCACCAAAACTTATATAGATGATGTGATTGAGGGGGTGAATTCTTATTTGGCCAATTTAAAAGTACAAGGAGCGATTATTAGCGGAAAATGTTATGCAACTCCAGAGCTCAATACACCAACAAATATTGCAAGCGGGAAAGTATATTTTGATTTCGAATTTACACTACCATATCCGGCTGAGCAAATAACATTCAAATCTCATCTCGTAAATAATAGTGTAATAAGTTAGGAGAAAGCAAAGTGTTACCGAAAATACTGAGAAATTTTAACGTATTTGTTGATGGCCGGGGTTATGCAGGAAAAATAGATGAAATAACCTTGCCGAAGCTTACCATAAAAACCGAAGAGTACAGAGCTGGTGGTATGGATATTCCAATAAATATTGATATGGGCATGGAAAAGCTTGAAGCAGATTTCACTTTTTCTGAATACGATACAGAACTCTTTAGGCTATTTGGTCTAATAAATGGGAATTCAGTTTCTTTGACACTCAGAGGTGGAATGCAAGGGAGTGGTAGTAATGATATTGAAGCAGTAATAATCAATTTAAGAGGCATTTTTAAAGAGTTTGATTTTGGTAACTGGAAACCTGCTGAAAAAGCAACGCTGAAGTGTACTGTAGCTGCTCATTACTATAAACTTACTATAGGTGGTAATGAGTTAATAGAAATCGATGCTGAAAATATGATTAGAAAGATAAATGGTGTGGATCAGATGGCTTTGCTACAAACGGTTTTAGGCATATGAAAAGATTTCGAAATTTTATTTTAAGGAGGCAATAATGCACACTATAACACTAAACAACCCAATTACAGTTGATGGAATTTCTGTCTCAGAGTTATCGATGCGTGAACCTAAAGTAAGAGATTTACTTGCTATAGAACGCATAGAAGGCGAAGCTTTGAAAGAGGTAGCTTTAATTGCTAATCTAGCATCTGTGCCAAAAGAAGTAGTTGAAGATTTATGTATTAAAGATTATGTAGAAATACAAAAGGTACTAAAAGATTTTTTGTCGCAGCTGGAACAGAGAACTTAAAGTATAATGTATTACTACTCAGTTCTATTTCAGGAAGTGGAATTGAGCAGATTACTAATATGGATGTAAATGAATTTTTATCCTGGATAGAAATAAGTAAAGGAGTGGCAAAAAAATGTCAATGCTTTCAATAAAGATCGGTGCAACATTAGATGGCAGTTTTAATAGTGCAATGACAGGTAGTGCAGCAAAGCTTTCTAAGTTGGGTGATAGTATAAAGCAGCTTGATTCGTCAATGAAATCAGTCTCCAAATTTAAGCAATTAAATCATGATGCTCTTGAAGCCATGAAGAATTGGAAGGAAGCGGAGAAGAAAGCAAAAGAATCAGCTACAGCAATCGCTAAAGAGAAGAAGGAAAAAAAAGAACCAAGCAAAGCACTGAGAAATGAATTCGAAAAATTGAAAGCATCGGCATCAAAGGCAAAAGAGGCTTATATTAAAAAGAGAGATGCACTTCACACATTAAATGAAGAAATAAGGAAAAGTGGAAAGGATATTAAATCTTTAGTGAGGGATCAAACTAAACTTGGTTCATCTATTGAAGTACTCAAAGGGAAATACAATAAATTAGGATCTGTAATACAAAAACAGCAAAATGCTTTGGCAAAAAAAGCGCATTATAGATCACAAGTAATGGAAACTATAGGACTAGGACTTTCGCTTGCAACGCCAATTAAAGTTGCGATTGACTTTGAAAGTGCTATGGCTGACGTTAGGAAAGTAGTAGAATTTAATGGTGATAATGAAGCTAATATATTTACTCGAGAATTGAAGAAATTATCCCGTGAAATACCATTATCAGCCGCAGAGTTAGCACAAATAGCTGCAAGTGGCGGACAGCTTGGTATCAACAAAGGTAAGCTGCTTGAATTTACCACAACAGTAGCTAAAATGGCCACAGCATTTGATATGTCTGCTGAACAAGCTGGTGATTCCATAGCTAAACTCGCTAACATTTATGGAATTGCAGTAGAGAAGATGGAAGGAGTTGGTGATGTTATAAATTACCTATCAGATAATACTGCAGCTAAGGCAAACGATATGATTGAAGCACTTGCTAGAGTGGGTGGTAATGCAAAACAATTTGGTTTAGATATTAATCAGACAAGTAGTTTAGTAAATGCCTTCATTAGTTTAGGTAAACAACCTGAAAAAGCAGCAACTGCTGTCAATGCTCTGCTTTCTAAACTTCAAACTGCTGAAGGGCAAGGAAAAGAGTTCAAAGCAGCATTGGAATCGATAGGTATCACTGCAGAGGAAATGTCACAAAAGGTTGCTGAAAACGGGCAAAACGCTCTACTTCATTTTTTTGAAACTTTAGAAAAAGTAGATAGACAGGAACGTTCACAAATCCTTCTCAATCTCTTTGGTCAAGAATATCAAGATGATATTGCATTGATAGTTGGGAGTTTGGAAGAATATAAAAAAGCAATAGATTTTGTGGCTGATAAAGAAAAGTATAACAAATCTATGCAAAAGGAATTTAATAACCGTGCAAGCACTACAGCAAATAACTTGCAGCTACTTAAAAATACAATAGCAGAGCTAGGAATGAACTTAGGGTCAGTTATGCTACCTCCTTTAAATTGGATAAGTAAGATTTTGAGGTCTATATCTACAGGTATAGCTTGGTTCGCAGAGAAGTGTCCAATTTTGACTACAGGAGTTATGAGCATAATTTCAGCTCTTATTATTGGCAAGATTGCAGTGGTAGGTTTTGGTTATGCATTTGCATTGGCTGGAGGTGGACTATTAACTTTTAATGCTATTTTGCAGGGAACACTTTTGCCAGTATTAACTTCGTTATCAGCACGAGTAATTCCAGCAGTAATCATGGGACTGAAAGCTTTAACGCTAACCAATCCTATAGGAGCTGCTATTGCTGGACTATCAGTTGGTGCAGCACTTGTAATCGCTAATTGGCAAAAGGTAAAGGACTTTTTCTCAAGTATCTGGAAATCAATTACAAAACCTATAGAAAATTGGATTGGTATAGGAAAATTGTTTAATGATAATCCAATAAAAGCATTAGAGAAAACAGTAGAAGCAAAAATAGGCAGTGCAACTAGTGAAAATAGAAATGTTTTTAGTAAAGGAAATCCTTTATTAAATAATAATGCTTTTAGTGGAATTTCGAATAGTAGAACGAATATTGAAAGTGCTAGCGTGATTACAGAAAAAGGTTCTGTAGCAGATAATTCAGAGAAAGTTTTAAAAGACTGTGAAAAGTGTGAACAAAAAATTTTCAATCAAACTTTTACATTTAATATAAGTATTAAAGCAGAACCTAACCAAGATGTACGTAGTCTTGCTGATACAGTAATAAAAAGAATAAGAGAAAAATCGCGAGATGTTTTATTTGATTCAATAGAACCTATTTACTAATGTTTTCACTTGGTCCATATAAAATTTCTCCAACAGGGTTAAGGTGCAGTAAAGAGAATCGTTGGAATACCATAGAGTGTATTCACAAAGCTCCATTGTTGCAAAATATTGGCCAGGGAGTAGAAAATATAGATTTAGAAGGAGTCATTTATCTTAATAACTCTAATGGCTTAAACCAACTAAAAAATTTAAAGGAATCAATAGAAAATCAAGTATCCTATCCTTTAGTGGATAATACGGGTAATGTTTTAGGGCAGTTTGTAATTACACGATTAGAAGAAAAGCAAACGTCGTATTTTCCCTGTGGATTAGCAAAAAAGGTTGAATTTAGCTTAAGTTTAAGGCGTTATGTATGACAGTACATTATATAGCACAAGAAAATGAAATGTTGGATTATATATGCTTTAAACACTATGGACATAGCTCTGGAGCAGTAGAAATAGTATTGGAAGAAAATCCTGGACTTGCAGATTATGGAAGTTTTTTGCCTGCAGGATTAAAAATCAAGTTACCTACAATACAAGAGCAGTTGAAAAAATCGAAGTTAAAAGTGTGGGAATAAATGAAACCTGAATTTAGCATCGAAGGAATAAAAGATCATGTAATATCGGTGTATCTTACTGATGAATCTGGTACTATAGATGATATCGCAGAGGTATGTGTTGATTATGGCAATGAAAATGTAGAAGTTCCAAATGAATTGAACATAGCACTAGGTTATAAGGAAACGGGAATCTTTCCAATGGGTGTATATACAGTCAATGAAGTTACGATACAAGGCCCACCTAAGACCCTACTAATAAAAGCTCATGCAACAAATTTAAGAATATCTTTGAAGGCAAAAGTATCAAAAGAATGGCACCAAATTACCATAGAAAACTTAGTAAAAGAAATAGCTCAAAAACATGGATATGGATACAAAGTCGCTGAGGAATTTAAGGATATATTGATACCCCACATCAACCAAATAGATGAAAGTGATATCAGCTTGTTAACTAAAATAGCAATAGAAAACGAAGCAATGGCAAAATTAGCTGGTGGGTATATATTATTTATTTCAAAAAACATGGCAAAATCAGCCACAGGAAAAGCTTTAGGAACAACGAATATTAGACCTCAAGACACAATTAATTGGAAAGTGCATTTTACCGTACGTGATAAGTATAATTCAGTAGTGGCAAAGTGGCATAGCTATGAAAAGGGCGAAACTATTAAAGAAACAGTTGGTAGCGGTGAGCCAAGTTATATTATGCTGGAACTTTACTCAAATGCAGAGTCAGCACTAAGTGCAGCAAATGCCAAGTTGAAACAATTGAAGCGTAACAATGAAACTTTAGATGTAACTATGCCTGGTAATCCTCAAATTTTTGCAGAAGCTAAACTTAATCTTCTAGGTTTTAATCAAGCGTTAGATGGTGAATGGATAATTAATAGAGCGGAGCATACTTTAAATAGCTCGGGTTACCTTACTATGTTGTCAGCATCTTTGAGTAAGTAATGTTAAGAAAAAAATGAGTAATGATCTATTTAATATGAAGAAACTGTGTGCCAAATATGAAAAAAATAAAGTATAATGAAAGAGATAAACTACATTTCGTATGGTTCATACTATTAATAGTATGCGTTGCTATTACTTATTGCTATCAAAAATCTAAAGCTACAGATAATTATAACAAAACATTACAAGTGGCTACTAGTAATTGCAACTTAGAAATAGTAAAACTTTTAGTAAAGGATATGGCTCCAAACTTGAGTGGAACAACGTTACATTGTGCAGCAAGAAAAGGATGTTTAGACATTATCAGATTTTTAATAGAAGAGGAAAAAGTAAATATAAACGCACTTGATAGAAATGCATTTAAAAGAATAGCTTTACATCACGCTGCAGGTGAAGGACACCTAGAAGTTATTAAGTTTTTATTGGAGAAAGGCGCAAATCCTAATATTAGAGATATAGATGGAAAAAACCCAAGAGATGTAGCTGTGCTAAGATCACGGCACAATAAAGATAAACCATACGATGAAATTATACACTTGCTCTATAATGCTGAAAAAGAACACGAATCTGAGCAGTAATATTTCGTAACCGGAAACAAGAAGTAGTTGAAAGATTACACAGTTAGGAGAAACATGCAAAATCAAAAAATCCCAATTACAGTAATTATCACGTTATTAATACAAACAGTAGCATTTATATGGTGGTTATCCAAGCTAGACTCAAGGGTACAATTTCACGATAAACTTATTGAATATGGTTTAATGGAAAAAGTGTTAGTACTTGAGGAAAGGGTAAAAAATCTTTCTGAGGAATTGGATGAGTTTAAATTACACGTTCTAAGCGGAAAAATTAAATCTTAATACCTTTACCCAAATTCACAATGATTAAATATATTTTATCCGTTGATGGAGGTGGCATAAGAGGCATCATACCAGCCATTATTCTAGCAGAAATAGAGCAAAGGACAAGAAAACCGATAGCTGAAATCTTTGATCTTATGGCAGGGACCTCAACCGGTGGAATTGTTGTAGCTGGATTATGTAAAAAAGATAAACCTCAATATTCTGCTAATGATTTAGTCGAGTTCTATCGGGAATATGGACCATATATTTTCAAGTCTTCATTTTTTAGGCGATCAATATTATCTTGGTTTAACTGTGCACAATACCCATATAAAAATATTGAATTTGTATTGGACAAATATTTTGGTGATGATACTCTACAAAACACTTTAAATAATGTACTGCTTACCAGTTACGACATTCAGAATAATTGCCCATTTTTCTTCAAAAGCTGGAAAGAAGGTAATATTAAGCTGAAAGATGCACTCAGAGCTGCAACGGCTGCACCTACTTACTTTGCACCTAAATATCTTAAAATCAACCACAAGGAAATGGTATTAGTGAATGGCGGGGTATTTGCAAATAATCCAGCGGCTTGTGCATATGCAAGTGGTAAGAGGTTATTTCCAAATGATGATATTCTACTGTTATCGATAGGTACTGGAAGAACAGATAGAAGCATAGAGTATGCCAATTCAAAGAGATTTGGAAAAATAGGATGGATAAAACCTTTGTTAAATGTGATGTTTGCCTCTGGACTGGACTGCGTAAATTATCAGATGAATCAAGTATAGCTCTTTTTACAATAATCCGAACAGATCATAATATGCTACTGCTCTACCATAGCCATAAGCACATATCTTATCCTATTCGGACTATTGCGAGAAGTGCTATAATAGGCAATAGATACGTAAGAATACAATCGCAATTGAAGCTAGCGTCGGCTGACATGGATAACATTACATCAAAAAATATCAAATCTCTTCAACAAGAGGCAAAGGCAATGATAGAGGACAATCAGAAATTAATAGATAAACTTTGCGATTTCATATCTTAATTTATACCAAGCAAAATTCAACTGAGCCAAAAAAGTTGGTTAGCAAATTCTGTTGGTTAAATCATTAACTAACTTTACTTATATCTTAAACACATTCAATTTTCACACTCACCCAACTCATCAGCAGTTAGGCCACTTGCTCGCAAAATAACATCAGTAGAAACACCCGCCTTCACTAGATTTTTCGCAACCTTAATCTTTTCTGTTTTTTTAACTTTCTCTTTGCTATTCTTCATATCCCTAGATAAAAATTTCTTCACTAATTCTTGCTCTTCAGTTTTTCTTAGTAAATTAAGTAGTTCACTATCTTCATTTGTTTTAGGCAGCAGAACTTTAATATTCACTGATAATCCTTCTGCTATTTGATATAATTTGTCAAATGATATGGCAGTGTATCCTATTTCATACTCGTGTATTTCCTTGAGTGTTAAACCAACTTTGTTTGCTAAATCTTTCTGAGTATACCTTTTTATCAATCTCCATTCTCTTATTCTTTGCCCTATTCTGTAGTATATAGAATCAGTGCAGACTTCTTTCTCTGTATTATCATACTCGTAAATAGATAAGCCGGTTGCTTGGGAAATTATGTCAACTGAAACCCCTTCTTTCACTAGATTTTTTGCTATTTCCAACCTTGCCTCTTCTTGATTAATTTTTTCGCTAATATGAACAAACCTGACTAATGAAGGTACTATTTTGCCTAACTTTTGATTCTCGTATATTTTCGTTAGATAGAGTATTTCCTCGTCTTCATAGCTGTCTTCCCTTACTATTACTGGTTCAGGTAATAAATCTATAACGTCAACTGATAATACTCTTGCTATTATATATAGTACTTCAATTGGAATAGGAATATACCCATCTTCATAGCTGTTTACTTCTTGGTATGTTAAACCTATTTGACTTGCTAATCCTATTTGAGTATGCCCTCGCATTAACCTACAATTTTCTATTCTTTGCCCTATTCCATAGCTAACATTGCTTGCAGAAACAAACACATATACCTCCATTTAAGAAAAAAACTCTATTACTATAATTTTTCCACGAGCTACCCATCTAAAACTAGATCAACAGGTAAACCTACCGATTGCAAAATAATATCAACAGGAATTCCCCCTTTTACTAAATCTCTTGCAATTTTGATCCTTTCCACTTTCCTCACTTTTTCTTCACAAATCCTTATACCTTCAAACAGAGACTCTCTTAATGCACTACGTAGTTCTTGACTCTCAATTTCTTTGTATTCTTTTATCAAATCCTGTAGCTCATTTTTCACTTTACTCCCTTCCTCTATTAGTAGATCCGTAATATTAATCGATAATGCTTCTGCCATTTCATATAATTTATCAAGTGGAACAGCAGTCCTTCCCTGTTCATAGTTGCTTATTTCGTCACGTGTTGTATTCATTTTCTCTCCTAAATCTTTTTGAGTATACTCTCTCACTAGCCTCCATTCTTTTATCTTCTTTCCTATTTGGCAGTATATAGAACCAACTTTTTCTTCAACACATTCATCAGCAGAGAGGCCAATTATTTGTGAAACAATATCAACAGAAATTCCTGCTTTAACCAAGCGCTTTGCTATTTCCGCTTTCTCTGCTTTCCTGCTACTTTTCTCACTAACTTGAACAAATTTGGTTAGTAAACAAAACATCTTACGTAACTCTTGGTCATTAATCTTTTTATATTCTCTTACTAGATCTAATATTTCTTCTCCCTCATCTTCAAGACAGCTTTTTGATACAGGAATTAGATCCGTAATACTGATTGATAATGCCTCAGCTATAGCATATAACCTTTCAATTGGAACTCTACGATTCCCTTTCTCATATTGCAGTATCACCCAATACTTTACACCAATTTTCTCTGCTAAATCTTTCTGAGTATACCCTCTCTCTAACCTCCAACTTTTTAATTTTTCTCCCACTTTATAATCTAGACTTTTTTCCACAAAAAGAACCATACATATAATATTTTATACTATAGCTCAAAGGCTCCAGATATAATAGCCAGACTCTGGAACCTTTAAATTGGTTGTAGATGAATTAAAGTGCCCTACAAGTTTCTTTACTATTTTCACGTACTTTGTCTGCCCATGAAAACAATTTTTCACTTACTTCCTTCTGCTTTTCACTCCATATGCCACATCTAGTGAAACTACCTTTCTCTACTGCTTCTTTAAGTTTTACTCCCCCGAAAAGGCAATTTTTTCCAATTTCTTCCCCTATTTGTTGTAATTCAGCCCACATTTCCTTGTTTTCTACTCTGACTTGTACTTGATCATATTTTTTTACATCATGGCACAATATGATATTAAGCTTACCAGTGCTCGTAGGAAATTCTAATACAATAGAGCCTCCACCTGATACATCAACGTAATTTCTTGTACCTCCCTTCTCGCTTTTAACCTCAACTGCATCATTACCAATTTTTAAAATATTATTTCCTAACTTTCTGTTTGCTTCTAGTATTTTGGCTACTTCTATCTTACTATTTTCAGAGAACTCTATATACGATGCTGTATTGTCTATCTCGATATCTATTAATTCTCCTTCTTGAACAGCACTTTCGCCAGCTTTTTCCAGTTCTTCTAGTTGCCTATCTATCTGTGGCTGAACTTCTGGCTGTAGCTCATTATAGATTTCACCTATCAATTTATTCTCCAATAAAGTATCATGAAACTCTGCACCGCTTAGCATTAATTTACGTATTAGCTTTTTACGATCAACCTTATCAAATTTATGAAAATGTGTACCTAATACTACATACTCTGCGAAACTCCATTCCCCATCATTACATGCATTTAGCCTTGCTCCAGCAGCTAGTGCTTCGTCTACAGCCTTGTGCAGTTCATTTGGACTTTTTGCTCTTACCACAGTACTCTTAAACCAGCTCAACTTTTCACTTTCACCTCTACTTGGCTTTATTTTTTGCAAGGCAGAGGTAAATGGATTTTTATCTTCTTGATCACTTATAGGTTTTGTGCCATATATATAATCAAGTCCCTTTCCGTAGTTGATTTGAACGTCTCTATTAGGGAAGGGCACTTCTCCAGGTTTTTTAGCCTTATTAATTTTGCTTACAAAAGTGGACTGCTCTTTAGCACGACCAATTCCTATAATAGCATTCAACATCTCACCTTTTGATAACTTATCAAGGTCAACGTTTAATTCGTAAGTACCTCCTTTTTTGTCACCAAAAGGTACAATTATCTTATTACCCATATTAGCCTCCGCTATTAAATATACTTTTTAAGTGTATAGTTGTTATACACTCTACTACTCATTATAAATTATAGTGAGTAGATTTGCAAATACTTTCTACTATAACAATCCGTTCTCTCGAAAGCTGAAATAGCCTCCACTTGTGATGATAATATGGTCAAATAATCTAACGCTTACAGTACTACATGCTGCTGCTAAGCTCTTCGTTACTTCTTGATCTTCTTCTGATGGTTCTAAGCGTCCCCCAGGATGGTTGTGTGACATTATTACTAATGTTGCATTCTTTATTAATGCTTTTCTTATAATTTCCTTTATGTACACCGGTGCTTTTTCCATTTCACCAATATAGAGTTCTTCTCCGATTAATTGGCGCCTGTTATTCAAGTACAGTATTTTTACACATTCCCTTTCTGAGTGGCCTATACTTACGTTCAAGTACTCTACTAGACCTTGTAAGTCCATTACTGGCTCACTCTTGAGCTTTTCTCTGAGCACCCTTTCTAGTGTTTCCTTAACACACATAATCATTGCTACTGCAGAATCAGTTACTCCTTCTATAACTTTCAGGTCATCCATTTCTCGGCCTAAAATCCTTCCTACTCCTGTATAAGTATTCACCAGATTTTTAGCAATTTCTTGAGCTTGTGGCCTTTCATGTACTGCACTTAGAAATGTTTCCATTATTTCACGATCAAGTAGTGCTTTGCCTTTGCTTTCTAATATTCTGAACTCTATTTCCTCTTTACTTTTATTCATATAATTTACCCTTCACTAACAACAAACTTTTTTTAAATATTTACTGCTGTTTTTTTATCAGCATTGGCATAAAGCCATAGCTTTCGAGTGAAGTCAAATCAATTTCTCAATCTTTTTTACTTATTTTTTCATCTAAGAGTAAAGATATTAATATATACTGATTTTTTATTTTAAATCTGTTGAATTTCGCCTAAAGAGAGGCCTGTTATTTGCAAAATAATATCGGTAGAAATTCCTCCTTTCACTAAATCCTTTATCTTTTCTGCTCTTTTCACTTTTTCCTCGCAAATTTGTATGCTTTCAAACAGAGATTTTATTAGCGCATAGCGTAATTCTTGACTCTCAATTTTTTTGTATTCTTTTATTAAATCAGGTAGCTCACTTTCTACTATCTCATCTTCCTCTATGAGCAGATCTGTAATGCTAATTGATAATGTTTCTGCTATTGCATATAATTTTTCCAGTGGAATGGCCACACGTCCTTGCTCATAGTTGCTTATTTTATCACGTGTTGTATCCATTTTCTCAGCCAAATCCTTTTGAGTATACTCTCTTCCATTCTTTTATCTTTTTTCCTATTTGGTAGTAGATAGAACCTGTTTTTTCTTCAACACACTCATTAGCAGAGAGGCCAATTGCTTGTGAAACAATATCAACAGAAATTCCTGCTTTAACCATACCCTTTGCAATTTTTACCTTCTCTGCTTTTTTACTACTTTTCTCACCAACTCGGGTAAATTTTGTTAGCAAGTAAAACACCTTGCGCAACTCTTGATCATTAATCGTTTTATATTTTCTTACTAGATTTAATATTTCTTCTCCCTCATCTTCAAGACAGATTTTTTCATTTGATACAGGAATTAGGTCTACAATACCAATCGACAATATCTCTGCTATAGCATACAACTTTTCAATCGAAATTTTACGTGTTCCTTTTTCATATTGTAGTACTACTTGATACGTTACACTGACTTTCTTCGCTAAATCTTTTTGAGTATATCCTCGCTTTAACCTCCAGTTCCTTACTTTTTGTGCTATCTGATACCTTATTGAGATGTTTGCCATAAATATTATACATGTTAATACTACCAAACAAAGATATACAAAAACTTCTATGTTTGCATTTTAGTTGAATATTTCTTCACAATTATGTATAATTATTAATGCTTTTTAAGTGGATTTCCTATGGCTCTTTCGAAGTTTCTCGATCCCAAGAATGATATATCGTTCAAGCGCATCTTTGGTACTGAAAAAAATAAGGACATTCTTATTCACTTCCTTAATGATATCCTTGGCTTCACTGGCAAAAGTACAATACAGGATATAGAGTTCTTAAGTACTATTCAAGACCCTGATATTGCTTCTAAAAAACAAAGCATTGTTGATGTTCTTTGTAGAGATGAAAATGGGCTGCAAGTCATAGTTGAAATGCAGGTCGCTAAAACTAAGGGCTTTGAAAAACGTGCACAATACTATGCTGCTAAAGCTTACTCAAGACAGTCTGATAAAGGTGATCAATACCATGACCTTAAGGAAATTATCTTTATTGCTATAGCAGACTGTATTTTATTTCCTGATAAGTCTGAGTACAAATCAAAGCACACTATTCGCGATGAAGATACTAATGAGCATGATCTAAAAGATTTTTACTTTATATTTATTGAGTTGCCTAAATTTCCAAAAACCAAAGAAGATCAGCTTTCAAGTATAGTTGAAAAATGGGTCTACTTCTTTAGATATGCAGATGAAACTAGTGAACAAGAGCTAGAGAGAATCATAGGAAGTGACCTAATAATTAAAAGAGCATATGAAGAACTAAATAGGTTCAACTGGTCTGAAAAAGAATTTATTGCCTATGAACAAGAGATCAAGCGTATTCGTGATGAACAGGCTGTCCTTGCTCAAAAACTTGATGATGCTACTCAAAAAGGTAGACTAGAAGGTAGACTAGAAGGTAGACTAGAAGGCATCCAAATCGGCCATGAAAAAGGCAGAGTGGAAGGTCGCAAAGAAAGGGATATTGAAGTAGCCAAAAACTCACTCAAGGCCGGTGTCCCTATAGATGTGATCGCTGAAATCACTGGCCTTTCTGTGAATGACATTAAACAACTTCAGGAAGAAATTGTCTGATATGATCTTTGTAGTTGCTTTTCCACAGTTGGATCATTTAAATAAGCTTGAGGTTCATTGTCTGTTTTTACTGGCAGTTGGCTTTCTAATCGACTAACATTAGTAAAAAAAGCAGTAGTAAGATTACTAGCCATAAAATTAACTGCTCCTTTAGCTAGTTGTTCTAATAAAGATCGTTTCGGCTTACGTGTTTGCTCTGCTTCTTCAATTTCACGTTTTGAACCTATAAAAGGAATTACTTTGGTTGCTTGTACTACTTCTTCTATGTTCTTGCTATTTCTCAAGCTATCAAGATATTCTCTAGCTGTCATAATTACTTCTTTTTTATTTAGATGGTCTTGAAGTTTTTCGCTACTTAAATTCATATCAGAATTGATAAGCAACGGTACACTACCTTCCACATTAATCTTTGTTCCAAAGTCATATAACTGCACTCTAGATAATTCCTGACCATTAATCTTAATAAGACCAAGTTCCTTATCTTGCTCTGCTAGAAGTTGATGCTCTGTTTTAATTTCTTTTGCTAAAATTTGTTTATCTTCACTAGATAGTAGGTTATTAGCTTTACCAACATCAAAGTGCTCAGCAAGAAAACCTTTTTCTTCTATTTTATAACCAGCAAACTTCACTGCTTTTTCTACAATCTTCATAAGCTGATCAACAGTTTTTAACTCAGAAATAAACGCTGCATTACTATCAAAATAAGCATAGTTATCACCAGTTCTATAAATGGCAACTACGTGATTACTTGTTACTAAATGAATAGCAAAATCACCCTTAACTCCAGCTATGTAATTTGATAAATCATCAGATGTTTTGTAGCCCTTAGTATGAATTGAGCTTGAAGGTAAACTATTCGTAACAGAATCTAGTTGTCGTTCGAAATTATCAAGTAATTTACTTAAAGCAAAAACTTCTCTTTCCTCCCCTTCAGATATCTGCTTACCTTGAGCTATGCGCTCATAAATTTCAACTGAAGTTTCTAAATTACTTAAAAACGATTTGTCACTCTGTAAAAATAAAGCTTGAGATAAGCCACGTGTAATTGTTACACATTTACCATCAGTCTTAACTCCACGCTCTTCAAATGAAGGTAAATAAAGCCCTTGTTCTACTGGCTCAATGAATGATACAAATTTTGATAAGCGCAACTGTCCCTTCTTATTATGGTACACTGACTGTATTTGTTTTTCCCTTGTTCCTCGTCTCTGGGATAAATCTCTTGAGCTACCTGCTACTGTGTCTAAAACTTTATCATCTTGTCCGTTCTTACTTCGGTTAGTGATACCCTTCCTGGGTTTTCTCTTAGCTTTAGAATCACCTTGTTGTAAACCATCTAAATCTTGTTTTTGCTTTGTTTTACCGGGTAAACTACTCGGCTTGAGGCCTACACTAGTTGTTCTGTCTCCTTCACTAACATTCTGTTCATCCAAGAAAGCAGAAGGAGATTTTCTAACTTCTTCATATAATATATTAAGCATCTTATTTGGCGGGTTATTTTTGATAAGATTGTTTAAATATTTTGTTATGTTTCCTACTTTATCAAAACAAAGATCATGCAATTTTTTAAAAGTAGGACAAATATTAATTCCTACTCCATATAATATTTTAGATAAATCTTTCGGTGTAAAAAGTTTTTTCCCGTATAAGAAGCGATCTAAATAATTTTCTTTATTAAAACAAGATTTATGAAAATTTCTTAAAATAGAAGCGGCATTATTTCCTGCCATGGATAATATATTAGATAAATCACCTGGCCTAAAACCTGCCTCATAAAAATCATCTAAAAGCTGTGTTTTGTTTCCTGTTTCATCAAAACAAACATCATGAAAATCTTTTAAAGCAGAACAAATATTAGCTCCTGCTCCATGCAATATCTTAGATAAATTTTTTGGTATAAAACCTTCTTTCTCAATTAAGAAATGATTCAAATACTTTTTTGTTTCTTCCGTAAAACAAAAATCATGAAACTTTTTTAAACTATTTGCTGCTGAACTCAACACACCACATAAATCACGCGGTTTAAAACCTGCCTTATAGAAATCATCTAAAAATTTTGTTTTTTCTCTTTTCTCATTAAAACAAGTACTATGAAACCTTTTTAAAATAAAAGAAGCACGAGTTCCTGCTCCACATAACGTAGAGGATAAGTTACTTGGCGTAAAACCTGCCTTATAGAAATCATCTAAAAGTTCTGTTCTTTTTCCTTTGTCACTAAAACAAACACTATGAAACTTTTCAAAAGCATCTTTAGCATTAGCTCCTGCTCTACTTAATATACCAGATAAGTTATGCAGTGTAAAACTTTTTTTCCTATCTTTGTCCTCAATAAAATGTTTTAAATGCTGTTTTTTACTTCCTTTTGCATCAAACCAAATATCATATAAGTCTTTAAAAGCTTTTGCAGCATTGACTCCTGCTCCACTTAAAATACTGGACATACGAGCTAGATCTATTCCTTCTTTTTCTAGAGTTTTTAAGTATTGTTTTTTACTTCCTTCTCCATCAAACCAAATATCATATAAGTCTTTCAAGACTTTTGCAGCGTTAGCCCCTGCTCCACTTAAAATACTGGACATACGAGCTAGATCTATTCCTTCTTTTTCTAGGGTTTTTAAATATTGTGTTTTATTTCCTTCCACATCAAACCAAAGGTCATATAAGTCTTTAAAAACTTTTGCAGCGTTAACTCCTGCTACATTTAAAATACTGGACACATTAGATAGATTTACTCCTTCTTTTTCTAGAGTTTTTAAATATTGTGTTTTATTTCCTTGCTCATTGAACCAAATATCATATAAATCTTTAAAAGCTTTTGCAGCGTTAGCTCCTGCTCCACTCAAAATACTGGACATACGAGCTAGATCTATTCCTTCTTTTTCTAGGGTTTTTAAATATTGTGTTTTACTTCCTTCCACATCAAACCAAAGGTCATGTAAGTCTTTAAAAGCTCTAGAAGCATTAGATCCTGCTCCACCTAAAATACTGGACATATTAGATAGATTTATTCCTTCTTTTTCTAGAGTTTTTAAATATTGTGTTTTATTTCCTTGCTCATTGAACCAAATATCATATAAGTCTTTAAAAGCTTTTGCAGCTTTGGCTCCTGCTACATGCAAAATACTGGACATACGAGCTAGATCTATTCCTTCCCTCTTTAGAACTTCTAGACACTTTATCCCTTCTCCTGTAATTAAAAAACTTAAGAACTGATTAAATGCAGGTATTCCCTCTCTACCAACCACACTTCTAGCAAATTTTATTTCTTCATTAATGTTTTTATTTTGAATCTTCTTATAACTAGATCTATTATTTTTTATATCTCCCAAAAGCTTTTCCATTATTCCTTTTGTAAGAGGGCCGAATTCATGAGATTCTGACCAACGTAATGCTATTTCATGTAATTCTTCATAATTATATGGAACATCGAATGTATCTATCTCATCTTTAACAATATTATTCAATTCTTCCCTATTAGGTTGATTAATTGCAAATATTAGTTTATCTAAAAATTTCTCTTTTATTTCTTGTTCATTCTCACTAGAAAGTCTTCTTTCTTCTTTTTCTTTTTGCAAAGAAGGTGGAAGCTTTAATAGACTTAAAAGCTTTTTTCTTGTTGCTTCTTCTTGCACAAATCGATAAAGACCATTCCCATTTATACACAAACAATCTCTTAAAGCTTTATCATTATCAAATTTTAAAGGATAAAAATCTTTAGATCGCCCTTCTTTTAACTTCTTTTCTTCTGTAAGATCTAGATTTGCATTAGTATAGATAATAAAGTATTCTATACTCTCTCTTAGTTCTTCAACAAAAAGAGTAAAATACTTATTAATAGAAAACATACTCTGTTGTCTATAGGGAAATAACTGACTATAACCAATATTACCATTTGTATTGTAAGCCTTTACGTAAGTAATTTTATCTTTATAATCAAGGGCAATGTTATTAGATATATCATGGGTTTTTCCTTCATAATTTATGGAAAATATATTTTTATACAAAAACATGTCATGCAAGAAGAGCATTAATAGATTGAATTCATATATAATTCTAGACACATGATTCTCGAGTTTTTTATCCTTTTCTGGAGCTGTTAAATCACGTAACACTCTTTCCTGTAATGCTATATAATCATCTTCAACTGTGCTATTTTTTTCTATTTCATTTTTAATAATACTGTTCAGCTCTTCTCTATTAGGCTGATTAACTGCAAACACTAATTTATCTAAAAATGCTTCTTTTATTTCTTTTTCAAATTCCTGAGAGATTTTTCTTTCTTTTATTACTTTCTGCATAGCAGACGAAAACTCTAACCGCCTTAAAAGTTCTTCTTTTGTTGTTTTATCTCGCGAAAATCGATAAAAACCACTCTCTTGCGTATTGTCATTTATAAACAAAAAGTCCTTTAAAAGGTCAAATTCTTCTATTTTTATGCTATCAAATTTAAAAGGATAAAAATTTTTGAATTTTCCTTCTCTTAAATTCTTTTCTTTTGTAAGATCAAAGCCTGAATTAGTATATACAATAAGATATTCTATATTATTTGATAAACTATCTGATTTAGAGATTAGATGTTTAACAAAACTATCAAAGTAATTATTGATAGAAAAACTTCGTTTTTCTTTAGTAAATAATCTAGCATAACTAATGCCATTATTTACGTAATACTTGTCTACATTTTCAATTTTTATATGAATAGACTTCTTTTCATAACGAAGGACAATATCATTAAATTTATCAATTTCGGAATCTCCAAACGCTAATGATAATAAAGGATATTTATTTTTATACATAGACTCTCTAAGTGAGCAAAGCACCGACAAGTCTAATCGATACATAATTCCAATCAAGTGATGAGGAATGTATTGCTTAGTTTGACAAGTATTATCCAATTCATCCTGTCCAGGTTTATCCTGTAAATCACTAGGAAACTCTGAATCTTCATTACTAGTAACATTTACATCCATGCGCAGCCTCTTTGATACTGTACCATCTTTGTCTGTAACAGAACGTCCACGTTTTCTACTTGTTTTACGACTTTCCTTACCTGGACTCCTTGAATGACCACTTTGTTTGTGTGAGGAATTCTCAATATCTTGCAACGATGTAGAAGTTTCTTTACTTAACATATAAGCCTCTTATCATTTTCATTATATATGATAGTCGAAAAAGTTAGCAAAGCAAAGTTATTTTTTTTTGTGACTAATAAAATTATTTTAATCGGTATGTATTTTCATGCTTTTTATCACTAAATTAATAGTATAGTTACTTTTTGTTTAACTAAAAACAACTACCGTGAGAGTTTTGTGTTTTGGGATAGATTGGACTACCAAGCTTTCATTTATTAATAATCGAATAATTATAGCAAATTATTCAATAATAGACCACTGTATTTATTCACAACTTGCTGCTGCAGTATATCCATTGACTGCAACTTTATCGATGCTACTCTTTTCAAGTGAACTTGAAGGTTTATTACAATAATATACAATTGCAGCAGCAACCAGACAACAAGCTCCAACACCTGCTATTACTCCTGTTACCAGCAAACTAGCACTGAAAGTAAAATATGCAACTGATGCAGCAATTCCTGCAAGCACTCCAGCTATCGCTAATTTCCATGTAGCTGTGGTAGGCCACTTATTTTTTTGTACGCTTTGTGTTACAATAATACTTCCATTGCTTGAATTATTAGGCTGCATGCCATTGGTTTGAGAACCATTCACTTGTCCAGAGCTTTCGTTAGCTACCGAAGACATTTCTTGTTGAACAGAAACAAGTTTTTGACTTCCGCTTTTATCAGATGGAGTTTCCAGCATAACAGGAACTTTTTCTATATTTTTTACATTCATTGAAGTTACCGTTGCAGCAGGTGCAGCAGAAGCTTGTACATGTATGTTATTTCCTTCAAATTCTGTCAACCGAGTAGAATTAAGTTCACTTTCTGCACTATTTTCAGGTACTGTAGTTTCAATTTTATTCTGCCCTGATATGTTCTGCAACTGCTCTAGATTTCTGACAGACTTCGGTTCTTCCTTTTGCTTAATCTGTTGTTTAAGGCTATCTATTTTTGATTGTTGCTTTCTGAACGATGCTGAACCTGTACTTTTCGCCCTTAACTGTTCAAGTAAAATTTCCTTTTCTTCCTTCAATTTTTCTATTTGGTCACTCAGCTTATTTTCATTATCGATAAACTCACTTTTAGCTTGTCTTAGTTTACAAGTTAAATTTTCAATATACCCCCTATCTTTGTTTTTTACTTCTGAATACTTTTCATTTAAACCCCGAAACTTTGCTTCTAATCTCTGCTTCTCTCTCACTACCTGCTCTAATTGCTGATCCTTCTGATTAACCTCATAAGTTAGATCTTGCGCATTTGTTTGTACTTTTGAAAATGCTTCCTCTTTCGCACTGAGTTCATTTTTCTTTTCTTGAACCTGATTAGTTAGGGTATCTCTTTCTTTTTTAAACTCATCAAATTCCTTATTCTTCTCAAGCAACTGAGTTTCTATTTGACCATTTAAACAGTTTCTTTCATTGGTTATTGAATTAACCTTATCATTCAACTCCTTAACTTTATTTTGTTGATCTAAAAGCTCTTCCTCTTTTTTATTTTTATCTTGTTTAAGCTGCTCAATGTGCTGATAGCTTTTACTGAGCTGATCATTAAGCCTACCAATTTCACTTTCCTTTCTTGCTAACTGTTCCTCTACATAAGCTTCTATATTCTTCTCAAGCAACTGAGTTTCTATTTGACCATTTAAACAGTTTCTTTCATTGGTTATTGAATTAACCTTATCATTCAACTCCTTAACTTTATTTTGTTGATCTAAAAGCTCTTCCTCTTTTTTATTTTTATCTTGTTTAAGCTGCTCAATGTGCTGATAGCTTTTACTGAGCTGATCATTAAGCCTACCAATTTCACTTTCCTTTCTTGCTAACTGTTCCTCTACATAAGCTTCTATATTCTTCTCAAGCAACTGAGTTTCTATTTGACCATTTAAACAGTTTCTTTCATTGGTTATTGAATTAACCTTATCATTCAACTCCTTAACTTTATTTTGTTGATCTAAAAGCTCTTCCTCTTTTTTATTTTTATCTTGTTTAAGCTGCTCAATGTGCTGATAGCTTTTACTGAGCTGATCATTAAGCCTACCAATTTCACTTTCCTTTCTTGCTAACTGTTCCTCTACATAAGCTTCTATATTCTTCTCAAGCAACTGAGTTTCTATTTGACCATTTAAACAGTTTCTTTCATTGGTTATTGAATTAACCTTATCATTCAACTCCTTAACTTTATTTTGTTGATCTAAAAGCTCTTCCTCTTTTTTATTTTTATCTTGTTTAAGCTGCTCAATGTGCTGATAGCTTTTACTGAGCTGATCATTAAGCCTACCAATTTCACTTTCCTTTCTTGCTAACTCATTTTGTATCTTTGTGATCTGATCTTTCAAGGTGTTTCTTTCTGTCTCAATTGAGAAAACTTTTTCATTAAGCTCATTAACTTGATCATTCTTTTCCTCCAACTCTTTCACTTTATTATTCAACTCTATAGCAGCATTGCTACTTCCCTCCAATTCTCGCTCTAGCTGATCTCGTTCATCTAAAGTCTCTTTCACTTTATTATTCAACTCTATAGCAGCATTGCTACTTCCCTCCAATTCTCGCTCTAGCTGATCTCGTTCATCTAAAGTCTCTTTCACTTTATTATTCAACTCTATAGCAGCATTGCTACTTCCCTCCAATTCTCGCTCTAGCTGATCTCGTTCATCTAAAGTCTCTTTCACTTTATTATTCAACTCTATAGCAGCATTGCTACTTCCCTCCAATTCTCGCTCTAGCTGATCTCGTTCATCTGAAATCTCTTTCTGAGCTTCCTCTATTTTTGTCTTACTTTCTTCCGGTTGAACGGCTTGGCTGTCAAAGCTACTTTGTTTCTCTTCAAGTAAGTTACTTGCTTTATCTAACTCAGCTTCTACTTGACGGACTTTAAGTTCATTTTGATTCCCTATTATTGAATTAGAACCCTCTACACGAAATAACAAGGTCTTCACTTTTTTAGGAAATACAAGATCTTCTTCCACTTGAGTTCCAGCCCTCTTCCTGCAAAGATGATTTCTTGCAGTAGTTTTTTTTTCAGCATTTGCATCGATTCTAGCAACACTAATTGCTGCTGATTCACTATTTTCCTTACCTATTCTGTTTAAATCTAGATTACGTATACTATTTCTTTTGGGTGGAAGATTTTCAATTCGAGTTTTAGTCTTCCTTGCGTAAGGACAACTTCTTGCAGCAGTTTTTTCTTCAACACTTGCACCGACTCTAGCAACACTAATTGCTGCTGATTCACTATTTTCCTTACCTGTTTTTTTTGGATTACGTATACTATTTTCTTTGAGTGAAAGATTTTTAACATTTTGATATGTTAAAGAATCTTTACCAATACCCCCTGAATTAAATTGCATTGTAAGTCCTCCTAAACTGTCATATCGCTTAAGCTAATAAAATACCACTGTACATATAATTACTTGAATATTTCTATAAAGCAACATTTTTTTATAAAAAATTAATCATAAAAATTGCCTTAACTTTTTTGCGAAATCACTATTAATTTACTAGTAATTTTCAATAAAAACTTAATTGATACAACCATTTCTAGCAACAAAAAGCAGCTAGCATGAGAACTGTTCGTTTTGGAATGCGTTGGTCTACCAAGTGTACCGTTCGAACTTTTCTTTATAGTGATTCTACTATATCCTAAAACCAGCTATATTAGCCTACTTTTACTACATTTACATACGAACTAACTTACCTAACTTTGTTGCAAAGATTGCAAGTTCCTATTTTCATAACCCTACTTTTACGTAGCTTGTTCTCACAAAGATACGATCTTTTTGGGATCTTTGAAGAAGTAAATAATTGAAATCTTTGTAATACTTGGTTGCAATGTTTTTTAGAGACAAAAGGTATTTTCCTATATCTGAATACAATAAATTTGTAATTCTGAAAAAAATATAAAACTATTGCTAATTATAATAATTGTGTAATAATTAAAACATAAGTTTTTAAGTTAAGGTAGTGTCGTGGGTAATCAATTGGAAGAAGTATCTAGTCCAATAAATATTCAAGCAGATTTAGAAGAGAACAGTATGGTTGATGGAATAGAAAAGCGGTCAAAAGAACAAGGTTTTTATGCAACACAGACCATACCAATTTATCAAGTTAATCAAAATATTACGTATTCATATTTAGCTACGCTCGATAGTCACTTAAAAAAAGATGAGCATTGTGTACACGAAAGTAATATACATACTGACTTACTTAATTTTGCTTTTCATGGTCACTTAGAGAAAGTTCAAGATCTATTAAACAAAGGAGCTAGCGTTGAGACAGAAGACAACGATGGTAACACGCCTTTGCATATTGCTGCTGAAATGTGTCACTTAGACGTAGTTCAATTTCTGTTAAAAAAAGGAGCTACTGTTGAGGTAATAAACAATGAAGGCGCTACTCCGCTGCATATCGCTGCTCAGATGGGTCACTTAAACGTAATTCAAGTTCTACTAGGTAATGGTGCTGATGTTGATGCGCAAAAAGATAATGATGACACTGCCTTACATATTGCTGCTGAAATGTGTCACTTAGACGTAGTTCAATTTCTGTTAAAAAAAGGAGCTACTGTTGAGGTAATAAACAATGAAGGCGCTACTCCGCTGCATATCGCTGCTCAGATGGGTCACTTAAACGTAATTCAAGTTCTACTAGGTAATGGTGCTGATGTTGATGCGCAAAAAGATAATGATGACACTGCCTTACATATTGCTGCTGAAGCAGGCAAATTAGAAGTAGTTCAATTTCTGTTAAAAAAAGGAGCTACTGTTGAGATACGAGGTTATCAAGACTGCACTGCTTTGCATTGTGCTGCTATAGGTGGGCACTTAGAAATATTTCAATTTCTGTTAGACAGAGGTGCTAGCGTTAATGTGGGAGAAGGCATTGAACCCATTGCTTTGCAATGTGCTGTTAAAGGGGGAAACTTGAAAATAGTTCAGTTTTTATTGGGCCAAATGAATAATGCTGACATACGAAAGAATAGTTTCAAATGTGTCTTGCATATTGCTGCTCGAAAGGGTTACTTAGAAATCGTTAAAGCTCTATTAGACAAAGGTACTGATATTAATGCAACAAACTATGACGGCGATACTGCTTTAAATGAAGCTGCTGGATGTGGTCGTTTGGAAGTAGTTCAATTTTTGTTAGACAAAGGAGCTAGTTTTGAAGCACGAAACGAAGAAGGATGCACTGCTTTGCATATTGCTTGTGAGGTGGGCTGTTTAGGCATAGTTAAAGCTCTGTTAGAAAAGGGATCTGATGTTAATGTAGTAAGCGAAAAAAATGGCGATACTCCATTACATGAATCTGCTAGAATGAATTGCTACAATATAGTTGAATATCTTGTAGAGGAAGAAAAGGCTACTATTGATGTAAAAAACTTGAGAGGTGAGACTCCTTCCGATTTGGCAGATTCTAATGGTTACAAAGATATAGTTAAGTATCTTAGTCTTCGAGTAAGGGAGTGTCCCAAAACCTCGGGAAGTCTGGCTGACGATAAAAATGTGATACAGTATCAAAAAGTGACAGAAAATAAACACCTAACTATAACTAATAGAGCAATAAAGACCAGTTTCTGTGTAGGCATAATGACCATGTTGACAAGTGTAGCTATTGGATGTATTGCTATTCATCTTAGTTTATCAATATCAGCTACTGCTGCATTGATTGTTGGGGCCATTGCTGGTGGCATTACATATGCAGTATTAAAGCCTAGTAGTAGGCTAAATGAATGTGAAGTGAATAGGCAAAGCTTACCTCAAATGCCTAAGGACGAATGTTGCATGTCATATTAGTTCTTGCATTTTATGTCATGCGTGTGAAAATGGTGTGTAGTATTTTTAACCGAGGTGGAGTTATGGAATTGAATAAATTGCAGGAAGCATTAACTTCTGCTAACGCTGATGTTGGTTTAAGTAAGAGTAATGTAGTTAGTAAAATAGAAGAGAGATCAAAACAAGTAGATCCAGGTACATTCTGCCAATTACATCTTGCTGTTTTAAAAAACAATAAACAAATGGTAGAAGCCCTTATAAAAGGAGGAGCTGATGTTAACACAATTGATGCGTACAGTCGTGATCCATTATATTATGCTATCTTGCAAGGGAACACAAGAATGGTAGAGATCCTAATAAAAAATGGAGCAAGTGTTAATAAGAAGTATAATGACGGAAGCACTCCTCTACATCATGCTGTCTTGAGCCAAAAAATAAAAATAGTAGAGTATCTTATAAACAATGGAGCTGATGTTAATGCGTTAGATGAAAAACGGCGCACTCCATTATACTTAGCTGGACGAAGTACACAAATGGTCTCGATTCTCATGAAGAAGGGAGCATTCCCTTTACTGGAAAACAGAGATATTGAATTTTTAAAGGATCTAGTTAAACGCATCAAAGATGATGATACAGAGTATTTAAAGGAGGTAAAGGTGGAACAGAAGGAGGGGCGGGTAGATGATAAGTATGAGTCAATTAAATACTCGTTGCTGCTTAGTGATAACAGCTCTTTGACCTCTATTATTAAAAGGGAAAAATTCAAAAATTTAATATCTGATTGGTCTTTCAACGTACCTGATTTAAAAGATAACCAAAAAAATTTGAATAAGGCACTGTTAAATCTTCTTACAGACTTTCCATTTTGTGACATTACAAGGTTTGAGGACTTTTTACACGATAACAAAGGTGATGATCTAAAAGCTGTTCTCAATCTTCAAAGGGGAGAATCCAAATTGACAATACTACATGTAATACAAGGTATGGAGTATTTAGCAGTGGAAAAAGACATAGGTTGTGCAGTTAGTGCATTTATGACTTTACTTTCAAAATCTGGTGCTGATCCTAACATAGTTAACAGTGAAGGGCAAACACCTTTGCACTATGCTGCTTATTATAATACTTTAAATATACCTTTGCTTCTGAAAAAAGGAGCACGTGGTCAAACTGACAGACAAGGAAAAACTCCTCTAGACATTGTAATTATTAACAAAAAACCTTTTGAAGTGAATCTTTTAGAACAGATCTTTTTAACTCAGGAGCAATTGGAAGCAAAAAATGATTTAGAAGGTATTTGTGGTCATAGCTTTAACACTAATCGACTAAGAAAGTTTTTCAATCAGCACAAAGGAAATGAAGGTCTTAAAGAGATTCTCAATCTTCGTGATTGCGAAGGAAAGTCTCGAGTTTTTCAAAAGATTAGGGAGGCTTGTTATGGTAATGAAACTCATTTCAAAGAAGCAAAAAAGTTGCTGCTAGAAGCAGGAGCGATTGATTACGAAGAGTGGAAGGACAAAAAACGTTTGCCTAAGCTTAGAACTCTATGGGATGATTTAATATTAGATCAGTCGGAAAAGTTGAAAATATTTTTGGGTAGGGTAAATAAATCCAAAGATATAGATGAGTTAAAACGCGTTGTAAACGAAGCTATAGAACTTGGGGTAAGGCTGAACTTTCCTAACCAGGGTAGTATATACGGAAAGGTATATGAAAAGGAATATAGTTTTACAGATTTTGTGATAAGAAAGATTAGTGAATTAAGAAAGAGTTCCGAAGGTTCAAGGAATATAGAGGTTGCTAGTGGTATAGTATGTCAATTGATATCAAAAGGGGCAATTTTGTACAACATAAGCAGTATATATGTAATTGACGAACTGGAAGAGTTTGAAAGCCACAAAGCTAATATGAAAAACGCTTATGCAGATTATGAGAATCGTGCTTTAGATTTCATAACAATCGTTCAAAGCGCAACAAGTGGTAAGGTAAGAGACGTAAAAATTGACAACTCTACTCTCTGTCTTGAATATTCACAGGATAGTAAAGTAGATGTTGCAAAGATTACAAATGGAGCAAGGGGTTTAGGTATCACTCAGGAAGGTGTACAATACGGAAGAAATATAATAAAGATAGGTAAGAGTGAGGTAGAAATTATAACGGAAAACGCTATAAGGAATTATGTAGGCCTAGCAGATGGTAGTAATATAGTATTGACTTTCGATACTGGCTTGGGAGAGTTGGAAGTGAGATTATACCCTGATAAGCAAAATCTAATAAAGGTAGAAGTAGAAGATCAAGAAAAGTGGAAAAAATTACAGAATTGTGAGGAACGAATAGGGGAAAAATGTTTGCTTGGTGGGTGTTCAGTACGTGATGCTATTGAACGAGGTTTTTTTACTAGATCTGGAGAGTTGATTCGTTCTGAAACAATTAGTCAATCTGATGCAACAAAAGTGGGCCCTTGGGCAAAGCGCGAAAAAATGAGAAAAGCTTCAAGTCTTGAAGAAACAGTAGGCCGTTCTCTATAATGAAGTGAGGGAGTGTTAAATAAACCATACGCGTCAAGTTAAGGAAAAGTGTAAGTAAAGTTGATAGAGTGAAGGAAAATAATAAGGTATAAATTCTCTTGGATATATGAATGAGAGAACTTACAATGGACAGAATAGCTTGCTTATCAAAAGACCTCAATGAATTCTTTAATGAAAAAGCAGACGAAATATCAATTGCAGTAGGTTTTATAAAAAGAAAGAGAAAACTTAATGGCTCATCATTCATAAAAGCTATGGTTTTTGGTAACATAGGAGTTGATGATTGCAGCATAGAAACAATGTGCCAATTGCTAAATGAAGACTCGATAGAAATTACAAAACAGGGTTTAGATTTTAGGTTTAGTGAAGAAGCAGTTGAGTTCATGAAAAAAATGTATAACGAAGCTTTGTGTTTATTTAAAAAAAGTCTACAGATTGATTGCAAAATTTTACAGCAATTTGGAAGCGTTAAATTATTGGATAGCAGCTACATTAGCCTGCCCAGTAGCATGGAAGATATGTACAAAGGATATGGCAGTAGCTATAGAGATTGTGAGAATAATACCAAATCAGGAATAAAGCTACAGTTAGTCTTTGATTACCTGAATCAAGCGCTAGATAAGTTAAATTTTATGGAAGGAATAAGGTCGGATCAAGGTTATAGGGATTATCTGAACGGTTTATCAGCCAATGATTTGCTAATATTTGACTTGGGCTACTTTGTGCCTAGTTCTTTTAAACAGATTGATGAAGCAGGTGCATATTTTGTTAGTCGTTATAAGTCTGATACCAATATATATGATATAGAAACAAATCAAAAAATAGAGCTATTGGAGTATTTAGAAGGTCAATTATCTTCAGAAAAAGAAGTATTATTAGGAAAGGAAGTAAAAATTAAGGTAAGAATTATATGTCAAAAGCTAACTGAAGAACAGTCTATGGCTAGAAGAAGAAAGGCTAATAAATTAGCAAAGTCACATGGATATACATCTTCTCAAAAGAATCAAAAGTTATTAGATTGGTCAATATTTATAACTAATGTTCCAGAGAGTAAAATTAATGCTGAACAAATATTGACGGTTTATAGAGTAAGATGGCAAATCGAATTACTATTTAAACTATATAAAAGTCATATCAATCTTGATAAACTAAAAGGAAAGACAAATCCATTTAGAGTATTGTGCGAGCTACACGCAAAATTATGTGCTATTCTCGTATTTCACGAAATGGTTGGCTGTGTAAAACTAAAAAAGAACACGGAGCTCAGTTTAACAAAGGCATTTATTGAATTGAAAAGGCGGGTTAGAGAGCTCTTTTTGATATTAAACAATATTGTCAATAATTTAAAAATTTTTCTAAAAAAGCTTACTATAATCTGGTCAAAGTTTTCTTTGAAAGACAGATATAGGAAGACCAGGGTATCTACTTTAAGCTCTCTACATTCCTTAACTTGACGCGTATGGTTTATTTAACACTCCCTGTTAAGATGCCTAATCTACTTTCAGCTCCTCAGTATGTAAACTGCGTGGTAAAGACTCTAATTCCTTTGCAGCACTTAAACTTTTATTTTTTGCATGTATACCAAGCTTATTGAATTCTCGAGCAGCAGGAAACACCCTTGCTTCAAGAGAGCCAGCAGTTTTATTATAATGATCAACAGCACTTTTTAAGCTCCTGCGCAAATTATCAAAGTTTTCACCCATTGTGCAAATGCGCTCATATAAAATATGACCTAGTTCACTGATTTTCTTTGCGTTTTCAGCTATCATCTCTTGCTTCCATCCATACGCTATTGCTCTCAGCAACGCAATTAGAGTGATCGGTGTTGCAATGATCACTTTTTTTTCCACTCCAATCTCTATCAAAGCAGGCTCATATTCCAGTGCTGCGCTAAAAACCCCCTCCCCTGTTAAGAAAAGCACCACAAGTTCTGGCGTATTTTCAAATTGATTCCAATACTCTTTTTTACCCAAATCATTTATGTGTTTTTTTATTGCCAGGGAATGGTTCTTTAATTTCTCCTTTTGTATTTGCAAATCATTTTGTGATATAGCATCCATGTAAGAATCAAGCGGCACTTTAGCATCTATTATTATTTGCTTTCCAGATGGCATTTTGATTATTAAATCAGGACGCAATAAATTATCCTCGTTTTTATCAATCACTGACGGCTGAGTAAAAAAATCGCAATACTCAATCATTCCTGCCATTTCTACCACTCTTTTGAGTTGCATTTCACCCCATTTGCCCCTAATGTGAGGTTTCCTCAGGGCATTAGCAAGGTTGGAAGTTTGGTTCATCAGCGCTCCAATTTGCTCCTTTAAACCTTCATAGGCCCCTACCCTCTCCTTTTCTAGCTCACGTATTTCATTATCGAATTTTTCTAATTTTTCTTTTATTGGAGTTACAACTTCGTTGATCGTTGCTTGTCTTTTTTTGAAATCGCTTTCCGTTTCTTTTAATTTACTATCGATTACTTCCTTTGCTAAGTTCAGAAAATTATTGTTATTTGTTTGCAAAGCATCAAGAGAGAGCGCTTTAAAAGTGTTTGTTAATCTCTCCTCTGCTTTTGTTAGTAATTCTATTTCCTTTTTCTTTTCCTCACGTTCTTTTTGCAGAGTTACTTCAAGTTCTGCTTTTTTGACCCTTAAATCAACTATTTCTTCATTCTTCGTAAGCAAAGTTTGCTTTGTTTCTTGAAGTTCTTGCTCTAATTTACATAAATTACCCTCAAGGTTTGCTTTCTTTTCGCTCAGTTTTTTTACGATAATGTAGAAAAATAGTAATAGAGAGACAACCAGAGCTATAGAATTGAAAAGCATCAGAATAAAAAAGCTGTATTTACAATTCTATATGATTTTTGTGTGTATAAGAAAGAAAAAAGGAGCACCTAAAGAGGTGACCTTACCCAGAAAAAGTAGAGAGAAAGTTAAGACGTTTTTATCATGAGAATAAATTGTGCAGGAATGCAATAGTTAATAGTAGAATGTCTACGTTATTTGTTATAAAAGATTTCTATGTATTCAAATATGGCAGTTCTGGTTTGTTGAGCGAGAAGTATCAATAAGCAGCTCCCTTTTAAGTGAACTTTTCTGCAACAGAGTTATCGTAACAACAGCCCTTATGGCTCATGCTGGAAATGATGTTTTTTGTATTCAATAGAAATTGGTAATTTTGAGAGGTATACTGTGACCCTTGATCGCTATGTAACAGCAGATTTTTATCGGGCTTGCGTTTATCAACGGCCATCAATAAAGAATCTATAACTAATTATCATGTTACTCATTAACCACCATGCGTGAATATAGGTCAATTATTGCCGCCAACAACCTTCTTTAGTTTTTATGTAGGTAATCCCAAACTTTATTTGGCTGATCAGTAGTAAAATTTTGATCCAATGTGTTCGGAGCCACAACTCGGTTGCTTATTTGCTGTTTTTTATTTTTGAACCTTCGTCTAAGCTTGGCTTTAATGCCATTTTCTTGCATAACACTTTGTACTGTTTTAATTTTTGCCTAAAGCTTTTAATTCAGCGTGAATTTTAGGGGCTCCATATCTGCATTTAGAAGCTTGATGTATTTTTTGAATATCTGCTAGAAGCCCTTCTTTTGCTAATTCTTTACTGCTTTTTTCCTTAGCAACCCATACCACCAGTACAAAACCCTACATAGTTCCTGTGTTTTATAGCAATTTCTATATAAAAGAATACTTTACTCTTTTTCTTTGCCCAGGGCTTTTTTTAAGATGTCTCTTTCTCTTGTTAGTTCTTTTTTTAGATCAAATCTTTCTTTGTCATAAGGAGCCTTTGCCTGGAAATGCGTATGCTCCAGACATTTTTCCATCATATTTTCTTACTTAACATACTGCCATCTATACCTAGATCTTTTGCTATTTTTGTACTTGCTTGACCTGTTTCTTTAACCAGCTTAACAGCTTCTAATTTGAATTCTGCTGTATATTCTCTTCTATTTGTCATATTTTGAAAAAACGTTTTATTTTACTCCAAAAACGTCTTAACTTTCTCTCTACTTTTTCTGGGTAAGGTCACTACTTGGATGACAGATAGTAGTGCGAAAGTCTCTTACAACTTACTTTTAATTAGTCTAACCCATGCGTGCCAATCCCTCTCACCAAGATTGCTTTCAAAAGATAGGAGATCCTTTACAGCTTTTGAGCAAATTTCTTCACTTGGAATTGATAACTCCTTATTCATTGGTAACGTTAAACATTGAGTTTTGCACGCTCGTTCTAAATGATATGTGTAGAACATTGCTTCTTGTATAGTCCGACCACACGTTATAGATCCATGATTACGCATTAACATGACAAAATTTTCTTTCAGATCAGCTATTAACCTCTTTCCTTCTGTATCGCTAAGTGCTAGGGAATTATAATTATGGTAAGAGATTTTATTGTAAAAGTGCAGTGCCCATTGACTTATAGGAAGCAGCCCATCTTTGAGAGAAGAAACCGCTACAATAGAAGGTGTATGCAAGTGAAAAATTGCTTGAATATCTTTCCTTGCTTGATAAACAAAACCATGAATTATATAGCCAGTTCTATTATATTGATATTCTTTGCCTTCAATTACATCTCCATCAAATGATACTTTCATTAACGAACGTTCATCTACTTCATCAAAACGCATACCAAACGGATAAATATAAAACGACTTTTGATCTTCAGAACGCACTGAAAGGTGAGTATATGTATGATCATCGAACTTAAGGTAGGACAAAATCTGATAGGCATAGACTAGATCCCTTTTTACTCTGCTCTTTGTTAACAACACAATCCTCTGTTAGAATCTTCTGAAGGTTTATACGCGAAAAGAGACTTGTAGTAAACTAATAAGTCTATGCCACTCTGTCTTGCTTTCTGAATACCAAACACTTTTGTGTTGTAGCTTGCTTAAAAATAGTTATCGTTATTATAGAGTTTATATACAGAATTTATGTTTTTAAATTATATAATATCTTAACTACAAAAATAATTTTCTATATAATATTTCATATGTTTTAAAGCTTCATTTTTATGTTATTATAAATGTAAGTTTCAAGATTGAAAATAATATGGTAAATATTAACACAAAAAAACAGCCAGCAGGATTTTTCATATATCTCTCTGGTCTTTCGGGAAGTGGTAAACTTTCCACAGCAATAGAATTATCTAATATGATAGACGCATTAATTGTAAATAGCAAGTTCTATAACAATGTTCAAGCTTGCTCTATATACGATGGTGTCTTTGAACGTGATCAAATACCTAAAGAAGTTCAAGATAGAATATATGGCATTATGCAAATTATGCTTCAGGTAATAGAAAATTATCCGATTCACTCAAAAAATTACATATTTATTGATGAGTTGATGGAAAATAATGACCAGAACATGAGGATGTATGATTCAATAGTAAGGCTTAGTAAAAAAATGAACACAGAAATCCTTCCTGTGGTACTTAGGTGTGATCTACCGACATTACAAAAGCGTATTGCATTAAAAAGGCAAAGAAAAAATAGGAAGGTGATTAATCTAAATAGCATGATAGAGCAATGTAGGATTAACAATTTATTTACACCACCGAGTGCTATAGAGATAGAAAATTCAAATATGAGTATAAAAGAAGTAGCTCAAGAGATAGTAAACCAGATGCACAAGCTTAGCCAAATTGCGTGTATGCAAAAAAATAGTCTATAGCAATTTCATATACTGAGGCTCATTTAAATATAGAGCTTCAACTTCATTTAATTTTTGCTTGTTCTTCAGTCTATAATGAACTAATAGCCCTGCATGGCTAGCATTTAAATTGCAATCCATATGTGTACTGCTTGTAGCGTAACCAGGGTCACATGCTGCAGTTGGAACAGACAGCGGCAATAAATTGAAATCAAATAACTGTGTATAAAACCCTTGAGCATTTTTGATTATAGCTCTGATATTTTTTTTGCTATTTGCACAAAGCAAAGATATTGCGTAGGCTTGAACTTCCAGCGCACTAACCCCGTATAACGGCTTATTTGTAGCAAGATTTATACCTTGTGCAGCTGATATACCAACTCTAATTCCAGTGAAACTTCCTGGTCCAACTACTACCGCCAAATGATCTATTTTATCATAATTATAGTTGTGCTTATCAAATAAAGTACTTAGTATTTGAAAAAATGATTCTGCATGACTATTGCTGGTGGAATTGTGCTCTACAAAACAGTTACCATCATAATCAACTATTGCTATTGAACTACCAATACCTACAGTATCAATCGCTAAAATAGACATTACTTAAGCTTATCATAGAGTTTTGAAAATATTATAGTAAAGGCACCATTACCCATAACATTTGCTGAAGTGATTATTGGATCAAACACTATATACAATGCTGTAATTAACGAAAGCATTTCTGGAGAGAATTTGAGATATTTCTCAAGAATAGGTAGCATTACCATAATTCCTCCTGCCGGCACTGCCACGATAGCAAACTTAAATAACAAAAAATAGAGAAGAAAAGTTACATAATCTATTGTGAACAATGAATAACCGGAGGCAATTATCATTGATAATATTATGATAAAAAAGCAATCACCTACTAAATGAAAGCTAGCAGTTATTGGTACAACAGACGATGCTATGTCAGGTTGCTTTACATTTTTTTTGCTTCCTTCAAGAGTAAGTGGCATAGTTGCATTACTAGACATTGTGCTCATTGCAGTAATAAATGCCGGTATCATATTGCCTATACTAGCTATCCAGCTTGTGATCTTGAATGAATTTGCTGCTCCATATAAGAGGAAAACATAAAGGTAGGTTGCAGATGCTATAATAATGAAAATTATTGAGTAATCCTTAAATATTATAGATAAAACTTGATCATGCTGCATTTTTAAAGCAAGCCCAAGTACAAATATTGGAATAATCGGCGTCAAAAACGTCTTCAAAATAAAGAGAGTTAAATCTAACATTTTGTTCGAAAGCTCTTTGCTTTTCTTGGGTAGCAGTGTGGACACTACTATGCTGGACACAAATCCACAGGCAAGGGCATAAAAATTAGAAAGCAATGCAGGCAGCCTAAACGACCATAAGGGAACAATTGTTTCTTCATACGTTATATCTTGTATTGAATGAGTGTTTTGTATGATAAAATGCCCAACAGAATAAGCTATTAAACTTGAAGCCAGATTTGACAAGAAGATCATTATAATAAGTAACAATATGAACTTTATAGCTGACTGCTTAAGATTGTTAACACTGCTAAAGATTAACGCAAAAATAATAAAAGGCATTATAAATAGCAAAACCTCTTTTATACTCAGGCTCGTTGAGTACAAGAAGGTTTTTGCTTCCATTGGAACTAAATGACCAAAGAATGCAACTGAAGTGATGACCGTGAGTAAGATTAATAGTTGTAGCACGTTCTTATATACCAATGTCCTATGGACATATATATGGTAAGTTAGTTGTTAAGTAAAGCAAAACTGTCTAAACTGAACAGCAAATGACGTAATGAAAGTAGCTGACACTGGAATGACAAAGAAGAGTGAAATTAGCACTCACTTATTATTCGTGTCGTTTTCAGTAAAAGCCTCCTCCCATGTGCCTTGAGTTGCTGCACGGCTATACTCTGTTACTCTATTTTCAAAGAAATTCGTATGTTCCACGCCATTTAGTATTTCATCAAGCCACGGAATAGGATTATCATTAACATCATATATGGACTCAAGACCTAATTGCATTAACCGTCTGTTTGCTACGTAGCGTATGTAATTGCGCACTTCTTCTGCAGATAGTCCTTCAACGTCTCCGAAATTAAAAGCAAGCTTTATAAACTCATCCTCAAGCTCAACAATAGTGCGGCATGCAGAATATAATTCCTCTTTAAACTCGTCGTCCCAAATTTCATTATTCTCTTTAATAAATGTATTAAACAACATGATAATTGAATTGGTGTGCAAAGTTTCATCACGGGCTGACCAGGCAATTATTTGTCCCATGCCTTTCATTTTTCCAAAGCGTTGAAAATTGAGCAAAATTGCAAATGATGCGAATAACTGCAACCCCTCGGTAAATGCACCAAACACCGCTAGAGTTTTAGCTACATGTTTTTTATCGTGTTTTTTGCTTTCCTCGAATTCTAACATGTATTCATACTTCTTTCTCATAGCATCATACTTTAAGAATGCTTGATACTCGCTTTCTGGCATGCCAATTGTGTCTAAAAGATAAGAATAAGCTGCAATGTGTATAGTTTCCATATTGGAAAAGCTTGCAAGCATCATGCATATTTCCGTTGGCTTAAATATATTTGAATAATGCCTCATGTAGCAGTTATTTACTTCAATGTCTGCCTGAGTAAAAAATCTAAAGATCTGGGTTAGTAGATTTTTTTCTACACTTGAAAGTTTAGTTTTCCAATCCTTTACGTCATCAGCAAGCGGAACTTCCTCAGGTATCCAATGGATTCTTTGTTGCTGCAGCCACGCATCATACGCCCAAGGGTAATTAAAAGGTTTGTATATTGGATCTGCTTCTAACAATGACATAAGACACCTATTATTTTCTAAAGTAAATATTATATTAAGTGATATTGAGAATCAGTCAATTTAACTTTTTTGAAATTTGACGGCAGATAATTTATTAGTGTATTATAGCTTCAAGTAATTTATCAACAGAAATGCGAGTATTAATATCTTTTATTTTATTATTTACAGTGAGCTGCACTCACACTATTCACAATCACGGAGCTCCTGGCATTAGTGTTGAATTGTGGAGCAAGATAAAAGTAGGTGACGATAAAGAAAAAGTGGTTCACACTTTAGGATCACCAACATTAGTATCAAAGTTCGATGACAATGTTTGGTACTATGTCTCATATAAAATTAAACAAGCCAATTTTTTAGGAAAAAGGAAGTATAGTAGTAAGTCTCTGCAAATTTCATTCGACCAGGACGGTAAAGTTGAAGATACAAAAGAAACTGACATCTTAGAGAGATCTTTGGCTGTTTCTGATTGAAAGTTTGCTCAGATCTTCCTACGTCATACCGCGGTTCATTCCATAACTGTACGAACATTGCGATTTGGGCCTACCAGAAGGGTGTCATGAAAGTAGCTGACACTAGTTCCTTTATGACGGCAGTGCCCAGACTACTTGGATCCAGGAAACTTAATTGCAAGTAATGCATTGGGTTTGGTAAGTATGGGTTTTGCGTTATAGAATGAAGCACTTTTGGTGAATTTGTAAAGAAAACTGGATCCCAGTGGGCTTTGTTGCATCGCTCAAGTGAAAAGAACTGGCAGTTACTGACAAAATTCATTATAAATAGCCATTTAACTGTTGAAGAAAAAATATGCCACAAAAAATGAGAGTCAGTAACTGCCATGAATATAACAAATTTCTCCAAGAAAGAGGAAGCATTTTTTGTTATATCAATGACGCCATAGAAAATTGGTACGAGAATTGTCCAAAAATGCAGGGCGGCAACTATATTTATAGTGATAAAGTTGTGATTTTGGTGCATATAATCGTCAGTTTCTTTAGAATTGGTTTAAGACAAACAGTCGGGTTTATAAAAGGGTATTTGCAACAAATAGGAAGAGATTTGGCAGTTATCAGCTATTCACAAGCATCAAGAAGGTTTAAGAAACTTAATATTAAGATAAATGATTGCAGAATTGATAAAAATAATATGGAAGATATCGAAATTGCTATAGACAGTACAGGAATTAGTATATACAACAACACACAGCAAGGAAAATAGCACTGACAGAAAATATCGTGGCTATGAGCAAACGAGAAAATTGCACGTAATGTTGAATATAAACAACAAAAAAGCCATAGCTGTAAAATACAGTAACGGTGTCTACTCTGATCACTATGGAGCTTGTGATTTGCTAAAAGAAGTTGATTTTCAGCATGCCATAAAAGTACTATATGCAGATAGGGCATGTGATAGGCACAAGTTTTATAAGTTGTGTAACGAATATGATATAAAGACAAAAATTCCACCAATAAACAATGCGGCAGAACATCCAGAAATAGATTATATGTCTGACAGGAATGCTGCTATTAGGTTAATAAAATTATACGGTGAAGATGGCATGAAAGAATGGAAAAAAGAAGTAAATTATGGGAAAAGATCTTATATTGAAGGGTTTTTCTCAAGATTAAAGCAAATATTCGGATTTAGTTTTAGGAATAAATCTGAGATAAATCGAGAAAAAGAACTGCTAATCAAATGCTATTTGCTTAATAAATTCACTGATATTGGTATGGCTAAATTTGAGATAGTTACATGAATTTACCATAAATCACCATCTCATAAAGTGTGATGCAACAAAGCCATCCCAGTGTCAAGCACTGGGATGACACCATTTGTTGTAAACTCACTTTTACTCTATGGTTATACTACCTTGCTGCTATCCTGAACGGATACAGTGGGCTTATTAAATTATAGAATTACTTTAGCTATAGAATAAAATCTAGTGTTACTTCACGCCAAATGTGGTGGTGCTGAGTAGGCAAGCCGGTCAATGGGCTACATTTATATACTGCACGCATTGCATTATCTGCTATCGACCTGAAAAGTGGATTATTTCGATAGGAATCACTGTCTGCTACATCCGCCATAATTATCTCGCCTTGACTGGATAACAATAAGTTAATTTTTATATTAAAATTTTCTTTGTAAGCTATGCTTTCAGGAATGCTCCAGCATTTTGTGAGCTTTTCTCTTATAGAGTTAATAATTTCTGTTACAACTAATTCATCCTTTTTGCTCTCAACGCTTTTTTCGTTTCCTATTTCATTTTTTGCCCCTCTAACATCCCTTCTTAGTTTTTTCTCTACACTTTTTTTTCTTTTTGGAATTGGAATGAATTCTTTACCCTCGTTAATAATGACTTCTTCTTGCATTTCGATAATTTGCCTCGGTTGTGCTACAACAGTGTGCTCAACTATTTCTTTTTTCCTTTGTGGTATAGGAACAGCTAACGTATCATTCGTTTGGGCTTTTGTTGAAGATAACGAAAAAAGCAAAAAACAACATAAAGACAAAAAAAGAATATAATTCGAATAGAAAAAACGCATATGTTAAGCAGCTTGTTTTACTGGTTTAAAGCTAATATTGCACGTAAAGTCAATATATTTTAGTTGATGGACGAGTTTGAAGTCAATAAGGAATCCCTTCAAAGCTGAAGGCAAGCGAAAGATTGTCTTCTCGACAGACAAAGGAATTGTATAATGGATTAAAAGGAACCGTATGACAAAAATTATAGCAAAAGAATATACAGAATTTTTAGAGCAATTGAAGGATCATATTGCAACAAACCGTTATAAAGCAGCACTTGCAGTAAATAGTAAGCTTATTTTGCTTTACCACCATATTGGTACAGAGATCCTAAAACGCCAAAAAGAACATACCTGGGGAGCTAAGGTAATTGATCAATTAAGTAAGGATTTGAGAAGTACATTTCCAGAAATGAAAGGCTTTAGCATGAGAAATCTGAAGTATATGCGTAAGTTTGCCGAAGAATATCCTGATGTTGAATTTGTGCAGGAGCCTCTTGCACAATTAACTTGGTATCACAATATCACTCTTTTGGAAAAAATAGAAAGTCATGAAATAAGATTATTTTATGTAAAAAAAGCTATTGAACATACGTAACATTATGGTGATGCAGATAGAACTTGGCCTTCATAAACGGCAAGGTAAAGCAATTACAAATTTTAAAGAAAAACTGCCTTATCCAACATCAGATCTAGCAAATCAAACTCTTAAGGATCCGTATATTTTTGATTTTTTAAGTATAGGTAAGGATGCTCATGAAAGAGAAGTAGAAAAAGGACTCGTAGGGCATATGGAAAAATTTCTGTTAGAACTCGGTGAAGGATTTGCATTTGTTGGTAGACAATTTCATTTAGATGTTGGTAATAAAGACTTTTATATTGATTTATTATTCTATCATTTAAAGTTACGTTGCTTCGTAGTGATTGAACTAAAAGATAAGGATTTTAAGCCGGAATATGCTGGTAAAATGAATTTTTATCTTTCTGCAGTTGATGATTTACTGAAGCACTCGACAGATCAACCTTCTATAGGGTTAATCTTATGTAAATCTAAAGACGATGTACTTGCTAAATATACACTCCGAGACATGAACAAGCCAATAGGGCTAGCAGAATATCGAATAACTGAAAATCTACCAGAGAACATAAAAACAGCTTTACCGACGATAGAAGAATTAGAAGCTGAATTATCCAAAATTTCAGACGAGGAAAAGTAATGTTACTAAAATCATTCAAACAATTATTTAGCAAACCAAAAGCTCAGTATGAAATGCATCAGGCTCAGGAAGAAGAGTGGCAGCCAATAACTTACTCTCTCATAGCCTTGAAACTTTGGAAGCAAACAGTAACGGAGTAAGTGATTTTTATGGATTACACGCTCTAGGTGCACTATCCTATATATCATACGGTCAATACACTCTAAATGAGATGGAAAGATGAAGGCATCATTATAGCTGCTAAAAAATACGGCGATAAAAACTTAATTCTTTCTCTATTTACAAAAAATCATGGAAAGCGCAGGGGATTAACTAAGCTAACAAACAATAGCAATTATAAGTTTCAGATAAGTAATCTATTACATGCAGAATGGAGTGCTAAGTTACCTGAAAATCTAGGTTTTTTTAAGTGCGAATTAATCGAATCTCCATTCCATCATTTCTTTCAAGATAGGTTAAAAAGCATTACTATTGTTTCTTTCTCCTCTGTTTTAGAAAAAGTGCTTCCAGAAAGTGAACCCTGTGCCATGCTGTATGACAATTTTCGATATTTCATCGATGTAATTAAACACAACAATCAGTCTTGGCAAAGCCATTATCTTAACTTAGAGCTTCTGCTTCTTACGCAATTGGGATTCAAGTTAGACTTATCCAAATGCGCTGTAACAGGTGTTAAGGAAAATCTGCAATTTATTTCTCCAAAAACTGGTAGAGCAGTGTCAAAAAAAGTAGGAGATTATTATGCAGATAAACTCCTACCTTTTCCACAAATGTTGCATGATGTATACAATAATACCCTACAAAACAGCTACTCATTCCAAGAATTTCAGTTAGGACTGAAAGTCACAGGATATTTTTTAAATAAGTATCTATTTTTGCAGTTAAATGTGAAATTTCCAGAGCTGAGAAACCTCATGTTGTCGCTTTAATCTTAGTTATCATTTTTTTGAAATCATTTCAGAAATCTATAGCTAACCCAAGCAACACGTCATACCGCGATTCATTCCATAGCTGTACAAACATTCATTTTTGAAGGTATAGCATTTCTCATAATAGTCCGAACAGGTCATAGGAAGGCAGAATCAACAGCATGACGAAAGGATTCGAATAGAGGAATGTTTTTCCTGGCTCTGTTTTTTATAGCAAACCAATGATGCTCAATTTTGTTGAAATCTGGAGAATAAGGCGGCAGATACAAAATTTCTGCACCAACCCCTTTAGCAAGCTCGATAATCTTATCAGACTTATGAAAAGTAGCATTGTCAAGAATGACAGTCTGTCCAGGTTCCAAGATCGGTGTCAAAAATTGCTCAAACCATCCATTAAAAACATCCATATTACAGTGGCCTTCAAAGGTTAACGGAACAACTATCTTTCTTCCACTTAAGGCTGCAACCATACTGATTCGTTGAGTTTTCTTTCCAGATTTTAAGGCATAAAACCGCTGTCCTTTCTGGCAATATCCGTAGGGGTAGTCTTCGGTGTTATCAATGCCAGACTCATCTATATACACTAAGTTTTTAGGTTCTTTTGTCGCTATAATTTTCAAAAATTCAGCACGTTTTTCTTCGTTTCTTTCCTTGTATCCATATGTCTTTTTTTGCGCGTAAATCCAATTTTTTTAAGGGCTCGATAGATCGTTTGGATACTAACGTTGTTCCAAAGTTTAGCCATTTCCGATAGAGTCTTTCCTCCGTGTTCTCTGGCAAATTTGGCAAAGGTATCCCAGTCGGTAATTTTGTGATTGTAACCCCCATTTCCAAGTTTTTTTGATTGAAAGTCTCCTGTTTCTTTTCTTCTTTGCTGCCACTCCCATAAAGTAGTTCGTCCAATCTTAAATCTTGCTGCCACTGTTTCTCTGCTTTCTCCTTCGTCTAGCGCTTCCATTGCTTTTTTTCTTAAATCATAACTATATGCTGCTGGCATTCAACCTCCTTATCATCATCTACCCTTATCCTATCACATCCGGACTTTTATGGAAAGAGCTATAAATTGCACAGCAAATGGTGTCATTCCAGTGCTTGACACTGGAATCCAGAAATTTTGCTTATAACTGAGCTGATGAGCTAAAGGTAGTTGTCTTACGCTAAAACAAACGTTTTTAATTAAGTTGCATAGAAGCTGGATCCCAGTGTCTGGGCACTGGGATGACATCCCACTGGTGGGAATTGCTCCCAAACTACAACGTTCGTACAGTTGTGCGCGGTATCTCAGCATAGATTCCGCTAACGAGTAGCGGAATGACGGTTGTCGGTAAACTTAAGCCACTTTAGCTATAGCCAGTAACCACTCTATTTCTACCACTGTTTTTTGCTTTATATAAATATTTGTCGGCACGTACTATAAATTTTTTAATATCATCAAAGTCAGATCCTTGCATTTCTGCAATTCCAATGCTCACAGTTACATTATGGGTTGTATTTTTATCCGCAAGTACAAAAGGTTCTTTAGCAATAATTTTTCGTATTCTCTCCGCAATAGTATACGCATCTGATACATTGGTATCTGGCATTACAACAACAAACTCCTCACCACCAAACCTAGCTAGTAAATCTGTCACTCTGATATTTTCAGAAATTCTTTTCTGTATTTGCTTTAAAAGTTCATCTCCAGCACTATGCCCAAAACTGTCATTCACTATCTTAAAATAGTCTATATCAAGTATCATAAGAGACAACCTTCTATCCTTTTCCACAGAGTCCTTAACAATGTTTCTTAAGTGTGCATCAAAATATCTTCTATTATAACAGTTAGTTAATGGGTCCTTTATAGACATTTCCGCATTATTAAATAAATTCATTCTCAAGGCATCTTGATATCTTTTGCGTTTCACTTGCGAATTAACCCTTGCTATTAACTCACCCTCATCCAAAGGTACTGTTAAATAATCATTAGCACCTACATCAAGTGCTTTTACTAAATTGTTTTTATCATAATCCTCAGAAAGAATTAGAATTGGTGTATAACGTGTTTCCACCTTACTACGAAACCCAGAACACAAACGCAAGCCGTCAGTTTTTGAAAACTGCATATCAGAAATGATCAAGTCGTAATTATCCTTAATACCAACCTTTAATGCCTCTATTGGATCACTCAGTATTTTAATTGACCTAAAGCGTTGCTTTAGTAGATTATATATTTGCTCTGCTTGATGAACATCCTCATCTACAACAAGTATGTTAGCATCAAAAATCTGATTGGAATAATCCATAATACTGTTTCCTGCTACTCCGCCAATCTCAGCGTTGGTTTCTCCTCTTAAACGCAATTCATCTATAATCATTTTTAAGCGCGTGAGAGACTTAATTCGTGCAGATAAAGCAGTTTCGTTTATTGGTTTAGTCAGAAAATCATCCGCGCCAGCATTAATACCTTGCACTCTATCATGAGTGTCATGCAGTGCAGTTACCATAATTATTGGAATATGGGTTGTCAAGGGATCACTTTTTAGCTCCTTACAAACTTGAAAGCCATTCATCTTTGGCATCATGATATCAAGTAATATAATATCAGGCTGTTGCTTTGCTACTAAATCTATAGCTTCTTCACCATCATGAGCTACGATAACCGTATAGTACTCTGCTTTTAGTCGAGCTTCTAAAAGCTTGACATTAGATAGTACATCATCTACTACCAGAATCTTCGCTGTCATTATCTTTAGATGTATTATCTATATCGTAAGTAGGATAAAGCTTACCATTTTTACCAACTATGTAATTTACTTTCTCAGTATTACACTCTTTATATAAGTCTTCAATTCCGGCATCCTTCAATAACCTTTTGGCTTTTGACTTTGCAATTATAAAATACCTATATATAGTCTTAATAAAATCAATAAATACAGGTACCTTATTTTTATCAAGAACAATTATGCTCACTAAAGCTACAACTAAAATTTCTGAAAGACCTATATTGAACATTTTCCTATGAAGCAAGTACTTTAATCCTTCTGATTATAAATATTAATTTGCTTAAATCAAGTTTAGAAGCAACCATCTCATCTAAAAAACTATTATAACGTTCTATGTAGTCCTTATCATTACAAGCCCAGGTTTGAACCTTATCTTCGGGGTTATCAGTAGCTTTTATGACTTTAACAGCTAGCTTGTGATGGTAATTGCTTAAATCGTCCAATAAATCATTAACTAAGCTGCGATCCCAATAAGAAGAGCGGCTTTTCATCTTGATGGCAATTGTTCTAATCAGATCGAATCTTAACAGCGACTTTAACTCAAAGTATATTTTACCAGCATCAAGAATGGACAAAGATGTCTGTTCAGCAACAGATATAATATCCAGTGCATAAGTAAGAACGCACAGGTCAGCAATTTTTTTTGCTAGATCTTTATCTATATTAAGTTCCACTAAAGAAGTGTATCCATGATTATAGACCTTTAACAGGTGTTCATCTAAAACATCATGGCCTAAAGTTTCAATTGCATCTTTAAATTTTGTAACATCATCCAATTCTACAAAGCTAAGATTTTTTACTAACCAAAACGATACTCTGCCAATAAATTTCTGCACATTTCTCACTATTTGCAAGTATGAGTTAATATCAATTTTTCCATCCAATTCATCAATTTTCTGCCACAGGTTATTTAAATCATATAGGTGGTTAACAACGATATATATGTTAACTGCTTCGTGTACCTTAATTCCAGTATTCTCAACTAAATTATTAATAAATATACAGCCCATCCTATTTACAACATCATTTGCAATGCAAGTGGAGATAATTTCTCTACGAAGTTGGTGTTTTAATATGAAATCCTTAAACTCTGTTAACATCTTTTTAGGAAAATAACCTAGCAAGTAGTCATTAGATATAAGATCTTTTTCAGGCAGATCGGAATGTATAATTTTATTTTTTATTGCTGTTCTAGCATAAGACATTAGAACAGAGAGCTGAGGAGAACTGAAACCTTCTGCACCAGTTAACATCCTTGCTATCTCTTCTTCAGTTGGAAGAAATTCTACGCTTCGGTTTAACAGCCCAGATTTTTCTAAACTGAGCAGTAACCTGTGGTGCTGCTCCAATCTCTCTTTAGCTTGCAAACACTCAAGAAGTAATGCTTTTGTTTCAATTTTGTTGTGGTTCTCAAGCACTTTGGATGCAACTTCATCCACCATACTTGCCAGTATTTCATTCCTTTTTTCTAAAGAAATACCCCCTGCTTTCATAGCTGAAACAAATGCAATCTTAATGTTAACTTCAAGGTCCGAACATATCACTCCGGCTGAATTATCAACAAAGTCTGCATTGATATATCCACCTTTTTCAGCATATTCTATTCTTCCAAACTGTGTACAACCAAGATTTCCACCCTCTATAAACATAGAAGCTCTAATATCTTTACCATTCACTCTTAACTCATCGTTTGCTTTGTCACCGACCATGCTATGATTTTCACTCTTTGCCTTAACAAACGTGCCGATTCCTCCATTCCATATGAAGTCCACTTTTGCTTTCAATAGATATCTAATCAAATCACTTGGAGGTAGCATATCTTCTGTTATATCAAAGCACTTTTTTATTTCTTGAGAAATGTTTACTTGCTTACTGCTACGCTCAAATACTCCTCCACCCTTAGAAATCAAATCTTTATTATAATCCATCCAAGTTGAAAATGGTAACTCAAAGAGACGTTTACGCTCTGTGAAACTCTTTTTTGCATCAGGGTTTGGGTCAACAAAAATATGCATATGGTTAAATGCGCCGATTAAATGTATATTTTTTGAAAGCAGCATACCATTTCCAAATAAGTCGCCAGCCATATCCCCAATTCCAATAACAGTTGCATCCTGGTAAATATCCTTATTCATTTTCCAAAAATGCCTCTGTGCTGCAATCCATGCACCTTTGGCTGTAATACCCATTTTTTTGTGATCATAACCTGCTGATCCACCAGATGCAAATGCATCGCCAAGCCAAAAATTGTATTCAGAGGCTATCTGGTTGGCATAATCAGAAAATGAAGCAGTGCCTTTATCTGCTGCAACTACCAAGTATGGATCGTCTTCATCATACCTAATCACATTCTCTGGTGGAATTATTTCACCATCAACCACGTTATCAGTAATATCAAGCATTCCTCTAATAAAACTCTTATAGCACTCAACACTTTTCTCTCTTAAAGTATCTTTGTCTTTATAAACTTGCTTAATTACAAACCCACCCTTTGCGCCAACAGGGACAATAACCGCATTTTTTGTCATCTGAGCTTTCATGAGCCCCAAAACTTCAGTGCGAAAATCTTCCGTCCTATCCGACCACCTTAAGCCACCACGGGCTAATTTCCCTCCTCTTAGATGTATTCCCTCAAAAAGGTTTGAATAAATATATAATTCACGATACGGACGAGGATCAGGCAAACCATTCACTTTACTTGAGTCAAATTTTATGGATAAGTAGGGTTTATTATCTTGATAATAACTGGTCCTTAAAATAGCCATTATCAAGTTAAATATCGAGCGCAAAACGTAATCATGTGAAACATTGCTGATCTCTTTTAGAAGTTCCTCAATTTTTTCTCTGACAATGTCCGTAGTTTCTGCTCTATCAATGTCTATGTTAGGATCAAATCTTGCATGAAATAGTTGTATCAAATACTTTACTATTTTTGGATGCTCTGAGACTACCTTTTGGATATATTCTGGATTGTAGTTAAATGACGTCTGCTTTAGGTAAGCACTTAACGCTCTAACCAGAAGCACTTCTTTCCACTTGAGCCCAGCAATAATGATCAAACTATTGAAATAGTCATTTTTAATTTCCTTGCTAAACACTTTCGCAAGTGTTATTTCAAATTGCTCTTTTAGAGTAATGTTGTCTATTAATTCATCGACTCTTGACAACACAAAATGGTGTATCCATATTCCGCCGTTAATTTCTATGTAATAGCCATTATGAGATAGAATCTTAGCTCCCAAATTCTTAGTAATTCTTAATATCTTCGATAATTCAAGACCTCCATTGCTCGAAGTGTAAACCTTTAATTGATAATTAAGATTGTCACGAGTAAGTCTTAAATCGACCTCGCTAACTCTTTTTTTCCTCACTATCTCCAATTTTTTCATATCGTAATATGCGTCATGAGGTTCGAAACTCTCTTGATAGCTTATTGGAAATGCCTTGCAATAACGGATGAATATATCCTCAACAGTGCTAAAAGTATTATATAAATTGTCTATAAAACGATCTTCCCACTTTTCTGTAATGTTTCTTAATTTGTTTTCGATACGCAAAACTTCATCATCAAGAACGCTAGCATTTTTGGTCTTTAGCACTACATGCAATTTCATTAAATCATATTCATTGATAATGTGATTGTTATAAATATCTGAACTTCCTGCACTTGTCTCATCCTTCAATATGTCACGTATCTTGAACATTAGCCTAGCGCTAGCATAACGCATCGGTATCAGCACTATGCAACTAATAAAATCCCCTACTCTTCTTAAAAATAATCTGACCCTTGGTCTAATCGCAAGAGACATGATCGAAATGCAAATTTTAAATAATTCGTCTTCATTTGATTGGAATAATTCATCACAAGAGAATACTTGCAAAATAGAAATCAAAGCTTTATTGTTGTGGCCCCCGGTTACAAATCCTGCGTTTTTTTCTATAACTTTAACTTTATCTCTTATTATTGGAATAGTTCGAATATCTTGGACCTCCGCTACAGAAGTAAATAGCCCGAAAAAACGCCGTTCCTTTACCACATTACCCTGGTCATCAAATTCTTTTACTCCTATACAATTCATGTATGTACGCCGATGGACTATTGAGATTAGATCTGATCTCAATATGTATGGGGAATCAAGGTTTGCAGAAGGAATCAACGTACTTTGACCTACTCTCATCAGGCCAAGGTCCTTTTTGCTATCACAGATGAGTTTTTCATCTTTACCAGCAATATATTCTTGATAACCTAGAAATACGAAGTTATTATTCTTTAACCAAACTAGAAAATCTTTTTGCTCTTGATTTCGGTCTGGTGTCATTCCAGTGCGTGACACTGGAATCCACGTGTCCTTTTCCTGGATCCCAGCTGGGATGACAGAAAGACTTGCCTCATCAAGTTTCTTGAGCATTAAGTGCCAATCTTTCACAACGCAATTAACCGCTTTCAGCGTTTTCTGTAGAGATTCTTTTAATGTATCAACAAAGCTGTCACTTATACCTTTGATAATTACATATATGACTGACTCTTTGACTCCATTGCTTTCTTCCAAAGAGTAAATCTCGTCTATTAGGCCATCTTTTCTTTTAATGTTAATTATGCTGTTGCTGTAATAGCATATGGTTAAATCGTGCGACTTAATAGTTGCAATCACAGAGTCAACCAAAAATGGCATATCATCGTTTGTTATCTTAATCGTGGTAAAATCGCCTTCTATTCCTGGTATATCATCTATATTGCTTACTACTAACTTACTTTCATCTTTCTCTTTTTGAGAAACAAAATTGTAAGCATCGTTTACAATATATAGCAAAAACTTATCGTTAGCTTTTAGGTCGCTTTTATAAACAAAACTATAAAAATACTTAATAAATTTTTTAATTTTTTCTTTATCTTGCTGATTTTCTTGATCAGCTAACTTAAATAAAGACTCAGTGTCAACATTATGATCTATACACATTTTTTTTAACAAAAATACACAGTGAACTTAAACCTTTTTAACTAAGATTTCATTATCAAGAGCGTACACTATTAGTTCATCATTTTCTACTACTTCCCCTGATAAAACTAATTTAGCTAAATTATTTTGAATACACTCTTGTATAACCCTTTTTAGGGGCCTTGCTCCATATTCAGGGTCATAGCCAGTTTGTGCTATTAGTTCTTTAGCTTCCTGTGACAAACTTATACTCAGTTTACGCTTAGCAAGTGTTTTTTGTAAATAAGAAAATTGAACATCTATAATTTTATAGATGTCATCTCTGGTTAAACTGTGGAATATAATAATTTCATCCAGCCTGTTTAAAAATTCTGGACGAAATGCTGATTTAACTATTTGCATCACCTCATCTTTTACAGACTCAGCAATCCCCTTTAGCATTATCTCAGCACCAAGGTTAGAAGTTAAAATCAGTATGGTATTGCGAAAATCAATTAATTTGCCATGACTATCAGTGAGTCTCCCCTCATCCAAGATTTGCAGCAATAGATTAAATATATCTGGATTTGCCTTCTCTATTTCATCAAACAGAATAACCTGATATGGCCTTCTTCTTACTGCTTCGGTTAATCTGCCACCCTGCTCATAGCCAACATACCCTGGAGGCGCGCCAATTAACTTTGAAACAGAATGTTTTTCCATATATTCTGACATATCAAAACGCAAAAGCGCTGATTGATCGTCAAACAGAAATTCAGCTAAGGCTTTCGCAAGTTCGGTTTTACCAACTCCAGTTGGACCTAAAAATAAAAATGAACCAAAAGGCTTGTTGGTATCTTGCACCCCAGAGCGGGAGCGCCTAACTGCATTACTTATCGCTTCTATTGCATCTTTCTGCCCTATTACTCTTCTTCCTATTTCATTCTCCATGTTAAGGAGTTTTTCCTTTTCACTATGCATCATATTATCAACTGGAATTCCCGTCCACTTTGAAACAATGTTTGCAATATCATCTCCAGTCACTTCTTTCTTTAAGAAACTATCAGTAACCTTTTCCTGATTTTTTAATTCATTCTCAAGCTGAGGGATCACACCATACATCAGCTCTCCTGCCCTTCCCAAATTCCCACTACGCTGAACTAATTCCAACTCTTTTCTAGCGTTATCTAATTTTTCGGCTGTTTCTTGTATTCTAGCTATTTTATTCTTTTCCATCTGCCATTTGCTGTTCAAGTCAGCAAATTTACTGTTTAGATTTTCGATCTCTTCATTTATCTTTTTTAAACGCTGTTTAGAATTTTCATCACTTTCTTTTTTTAGAGCCTCTGCTTCAATCTTTAGCTGTATAACCTTTCTCTCAAGTTCATCAATAACTTCAGGCTTGCTATCCATTTCAATTCTCACCCTACTTGCTGCTTCATCAATCAAATCAATTGCTTTATCAGGTAAAAACCTATCTGTTATATATCTATTGGATAACGTTGCAGCAGCAATTATTGCACCGTCTGTAATTCTTATACCATGATGCACCTCATATCTTTCCTTCAAACCCCTGAGTATTGAAATGGTATCAGTTTCAGTTGGTTGAGAAATAAACACAGGCTGGAAACGCCTTGCAAGCGCAGGATCTTTTTCTATATGCTGACGATATTCATCTAAAGTTGTGGCTCCTATACAGCGAATTTCTCCACGCGCAAGAGCAGGCTTCAGCAGATTCGAGGCATCCATTGCACCACTTGTTGCTCCTGCTCCAACTAAAGTATGAAGCTCATCTATAAACAAGATAACTTTTCCCTCCGCTTTCGAAAGCTCATTAATAACTGCTTTTAACCTTTCTTCAAATTCTCCTCTAAACTTCGTTCCAGCGATTAATGCACCAAGATCCAAAGCTAAGACTTTTGCATCATGCAAACCAAGTGGTACATCGTTTGCAACAATTCTATTTGCAAGCCCCTCAACTATTGCAGTTTTTCCAACACCAGGTTCACCGATCAGCACTGGATTATTTTTTGTCCGCCTCAGTGATACCTGCATAGTTCTTCTGATCTCTTCATCACGACCAATTACAGGATCAAGCTTTCCTTGCATAGCAAGCTCTGTAACATCTTTTGTATATTTCTTTGCCGCGTTTAATTTTTCCTCACTGTTTGGCGAGTCCGCACTGCTGCCCTTTCTCATTTCTGCAACAACTGAGTTCAGTTTTTGTGGAGTCACACCATTCTCTGCCAGAATTTTGCCTACAGTATCATCTTTTTGTGCAGTGAGGCCCTGCAGTAAACGCTCGACAGCAACAAATGAATCTTTATTTCTCTTTGCAATACCAATTGAATCTTCAAAAACTTTTGCTATTTCTCTTGAAAGTTGAAGGCCACCACTTCCTGGACCTTCAATTACTGGCAACTTTTTTATTGCACTATCCACAGCATCGGAAATACTCTGCACATTTCCACCACAAGCGTTTATCAAATCCTGAACTAAACCTGATTCATCTTCAAGCATCACTTTTAGTAAATGCTCAGGCATAAAAATCTGATGCCCAGCTCCCAACGCTTTCATCTGAGCACTTTGAATTAGACTTTTTGCTTTTTCGGTAAATTTATTTAAGTCCATAACACCAGTTAAATTCGTATTTGCTGATGTATATAACAACTGATTTCATAAATTTAAACCTAAAGTTGCTTATTGTTAAGTATGAAATTTAAAACTTTCTTAAAAAAGGAACTATCATAGTAACCATACAAATATCTTGTATCTCAAGACCTTTGGTTTTTGTTGCTGAAAATGGTTGTATTATTTAAGTTATTAACAATATACAATACTAAGTTAATGTAATTTATTTGGAGATGACAGGAAAATTTATTGTAACTTTATATTTTAAATAGAATAAAGTTCTTTTGTTAGTATTGTCCTTTTTGTAAAAAATATTCCTAATTTCTTCATCATTTCTGTGGGTAAGGTCATCTGCTTCTCTACCTCAAGTGGTTAACAAAGTTTCTTGTCACGAGGGACCAAATGGAAATCTGCTCGTTTTCACGCGAATTAATGTTACAAATTCTATACATTTCGTTACAAAATGGCATTCGCTTTCTCCATTATCCTTTACCTGCATTTTCATCAGCGTTCCTTGCGGTTTGCTTGCCATATAGGCGGAAATACAGGCTTACCCTGTTCCTTCTGTCATACAACAGTGGGTTAGGTGACTTCTCTATACCGGTGATTTGCGTACATCCAGAAATGAAAAATGTCACATTACCTTTTGGTCGGAGCTTATCAGCATCTTTAGCTCTTTAATCGTTACGATACTTATGAAGCTTCACTTACGTTCACCATACCACTAAGCCTAGCTCTCCAACCACATGATGCTTGTAGTTTATGCTCCTTTCACGATTGAGCATCTTCTTTTTCAAGAGGAGGTTCATTGTCCGCATCGCTTGGCACCAACCGGTTACCCGATTCGCACTGATGCGTAGACTCAGATGGCAAAACATCTGGTTTAATAAGTTTTAGAACTCTTTTAGTTTCTTTCTGAAGGAATTCCTCTCCTTTTAAACAATATGACCGAAGACTTTCAGGTCGCACCATTTCAATAATTAGCTGGGTTCCAGCAGAATCAGTACAGAAAACATCAACAATACTTTGTTTTTTAGAGGCAATCTCAGCATCCATGATAGTGCTGAGAAATTCTATTTCTTCTATTTCATCTTTGCCAGCGAAGCCCAATATATCATTGAGAAAGTGAATGAGAATATCTTTATTTTTCTCAGTGCCAAATATTCTCTTGAACGCGAAATTGTTTTTTGGATCGAGAAATTTCGAAAAGGCCATAATTAAATACAATTAGGAGACGAATAATTATACACTATTTTTCGCAAATGTTCAACCTCTGATTACTCCTTATTCTTTGCCCTTCCTGCACGCTTACGTTCATTTGGATCAAGGAATTTCTTGCGTAAACGTATAGATTTTGGAGTTACTTCCACCAATTCATCATCATCTATATACGCTATCATATCCTCCAGTGTCATTATCTTTGGTGGAGTGAGCTTTATAGCTTCATCACTACCTGAAGCTCTTACGTTTGTTAATTGCTTACCCTTTAACACATTTATCTCCAAATCATTGTCACGGCTATGCTGGCCGACAACCATGCCACAATATACCTTATCCTGTGGCTTAATAAACATAATTCCCCTGTCTTGCAAATTGAAAATTGCATATGCCACAGCCTCACCCTTATCTGTAGAAATTAAAACTCCATTGCGCCTTCCAGAAATTGGACCTCTATGTGGAGCATAACTGTGAAATAAACGGTTAATTATGCCTGTGCCACGAGAATCAGTTAAAAACTCTCCTTGATAACCGATTAATCCTCTTGATGGCACTAAAAACGTTAATCTTGTCCTGCCATTACCAGAAGGTCTCATGTCAGTTACTTCACCTTTACGGAAGCTGAGTTTTTCCATGATGATTCCACTATATTCATCATCTACATCAATTACTACTTCCTCTATAGGTTCAAGTTTTTTACCGCCTTCTTCTTTAAATAACACGCGAGGGCGTGATACCGAAAGCTCAAAACCTTCTCTCCTCATATTTTCAATTAACACTCCAAGCTGTAACTCACCACGCCCACCTACTTCAAATGCTTCACCGCTTGGTGCCAAAGTCACAGTAATTGCAACATTTGTTTCTGCCTCCGCGTATAAGCGATCCTTTATAGCAGTTGAGGTAAGCTTTGTACCTTCTTGCCCAGCAAAAGGTGAATCGTTAACGCTCAGAGTAATCGCCATTGTTGGCGGATCAACTGGAGTTGAGCTTACTGCAGTTGTAACTTCTGGTGCTGCTATAGTATCTGAAACCGAAGCTTCCTCAAGTCCTGCAATTGCAATTATGTCTCCCGCCACAGCTTGTTCTACTGGAATGCGTTTCAAGCCAGAAAATGAGAGCAACTTAGTTAATCTTCCTCGTTCAATTACTTTGCCATCGAGGTCAAGCACCTTAAGATCTGAATTGACTTTTGCAATGCCCTGATAAACCTTTCCTGTCAATATTCTGCCAAGAAACTTATCAGACTCAAGTAGAGTGACCAACATAGCAAAAGGTGCATTTTGATTATAAACAGAAGGTTTTATATAATCTATAACCGTTGAAAATAATGGGCTTAAATCTTTTCTTTCATCAGAAAGCTCCTTAGCACACCAGCCATTTCTACCTGAAGCATACAACACTGGAAAATCTAGCTGCTCGTTGGTTGCATCAAGGTTAAAAAATAACTCATATATTTCATTTAATACTTCATCAATTCTGCTGTCTGGTCGGTCGACCTTATTGATTATCACAATTGGCTTCAAATTTGCTTTTAGTGCTTTTGAGAGCACAAATTTTGTTTGTGGCATGGGACCTTCTGCAGCGTCAACCAGCAGCAACACACCATCTGCCATGCACAATACCCTTTCCACTTCCCCACCAAAGTCCGCGTGCCCTGGCGTGTCAATAATATTGATCTTTTCATCGCCCCACATTATTGATGTACATTTTGCAAGTATTGTAATTCCGCGTTCACGCTCTTGATCACCACTATCCATCACTCGTTCTTGAACTTCTTGATTCTCGCGGAATGTGCCACTTTGTTTTAACATGTTATCAAGTAAAGTAGTTTTACCGTGGTCAACGTGTGCGATTATTGCTATATTTCGGATCGATTTAAATTCGTTCATTTTCTATCATTTCAAAATTAATTTAGTAATAAGTATACATAAAATACACTTGGAGTAAATAACTAAAGCTGTGTATAAATGCTGTGTTTCCAAGATATTATAGGATTACTTTGTTAAATATTCCCTACTCCCAGGTTTTGTTATGGGTAGTTGTTTTAATTCACTTGGAAGTTCTTCCTCGCTGTAGTTTTTGATGTTCAGTTCAATCAAAGATATGACAGGAAAAGGCAGTTTCGTTTCACTATTTCTCTTTATCAAAGAAGCTTCAGCAACAACTTTACCTCCTTCCCCTTCTGCACATTCCACTGCTTCAAGTGAAGATTTACCTGTGGTTATTACATCTTCAATGAGCAATATTTTCTCACCCTTTTTGATCTTAAATCCACGGCGTAATTCAAACTTACCATTAACGCGCTCGCAAAACATTGTCTTTATTCCAAGCTGCCTGCCAATCTCATAACCCACAATTATTCCACCAATTGCAGGAGATAATATTAAATCTATGGAGCTATTTAATTCTTTTTTTATTTTATCTGCTAATAATGCGCAAACTTTCATGGCTCTGCTTGGATTTTCAAAAATCTTCGCACACTGTATGTATGTGTCACTATGCAGCCCGGATGATAAAACAAAATGCCCATGCAAAATTGCTTCTGCTTCTTTAAATTCTTTTATTATTAGGTTATTTTCGTCTAATATCATTTTTTAAGTTTCACTATTACATTCTTTATTAATTATCTGAGTGATACAAACATCAGACCACACATTTATTGCAGTTTCAAACATATCGATGATTGTATAAATAGGCAAAATCAGTCCCATAATATGCAGAGGAACATTCATCGACATGAGATAACTGGTTGCCATAAAATAGCACCCCATCGGCACTCCAGCGTTACCAATTGCAGCCCCTGTAGCTAAAAAAATCCATATCAACATTTCGCTTAAGGAAAATACGTATCCGTTCATTTCTGCAACAAACATTACAGTGATTAGTATAAATGCAGCACATGCATTCATGTTAATTGTTGTGCATATTGGTAAAATAAAAGACGATAATTTCTTTGGCACCTTTAGCTTGTTCTGCACACATTCTATAGTTGTTGGCAATGTTGCACTGGATGATTTAGAAAAAAACGCAAGTGTGAGTGCTGGCATAACCCCTTTCAGCGTTTGAATTGGTGATATGCCTTTATACCACATAAATAGCGGTAAAATCAGAAATGCCTGCACAAAATTTGCAGACATTATGCAAACAAAATACCATAAAAGATTGTAGAACTCACTACCGCCTTTTAATTCATGCAAAAAACATGTGATAAAGGACCACACAGCAAGCGGAATGAATTTTAGTAACCCCTGAGCAATTTTAAGTAGCGTATCAAAAAGTGCAGAGAATATTTGATGTAATATATCCTGCTTTTCTTTTGAAAGTGAAACAATAGCTCCACCCATCAAAAAAGCGATTAATATGCTACCAATCATATTATTTTCAAGAAAAACTTGCACAAAATTAGAAGGAATGAGTGATTTTAAATATGAAAAATAACTGTGGTTATTGCTGTTAATACTCCCTATTGTATTACTTATGAAATTTTTTCTTGCTGGATCTATTAACAAATAAAACGATAATGCAACAAACGCAGCTATAATAGTTGTAAGCAGAGTATAAAATAGTGTTTTCTTAACTAAGACTTTGATTTCAATTGAGTCTTTGAGCCCGGAAATTGTGGAAACTATGGATAAAAAAACCAGAGGTAAGCTTATTAATTTGAGCAAGCTGATAAAGATATCACTAAATAGCTTTGCTATTTCAAATATGATTTCATTGTTTAGGTAGTAAGCAACTATTGCAAGCAGTATAGAAAAAAGTATTGCAAACTTGTGCATTGAAAATAAAACTTCAAAGTAACATTATACAATAATTTTGCTGTTTTGGAATCAGATTGATAGACAAAATAACTTTACAGATTAGGGAAAGATAAGAGGATGTGTTTATTCGGAGACAGTGTAAGATTTCTTAATTTAAATTTAGGTGCACTTAGCCCATTCTGGTGATAACAAATTGGAATAGATAAGATATGATAACTAACTCTTCTGCGAGTATATAGTTTTGCCGGACACAACAGTACGTACTACGTGTCCTTTTACTTTGCGACCATCGAAAGGAGAATTCTTTGATTTACTAGCAAAGTTGTCAGTTTTAATTTCCCATTCATGATTGAGGTCAACTAAAATTAAGTCTGCAGCAAGGTTTTTTTGTATACGACCACGTGGTATGTGTATTATATCTGCAGGCTTATATGTCAATTTTGCGAGCACATCAAGTAGACCCATTTGCCCACTGTGATAGAGTTCAAGTGAAAGGGGCAGCATTGTTTCAAGACCAACAATACCAAATGCAGCATTTTCAAGTGGCAGATCTTTAGAACTACGATCATGCGGAGCATGATCGGTTGCAATGCAATCAATCACACCTGTCTTTAAACCTTCAACCATAGCTAAACGATCTTCTTCAGTGCGAAGTGGCGGGTTCATTTTTGCAATTGCCCCATGTTGTTTTACTATATCTTCAGTCAAAGTGAAGTGATGAGGGGTTACTTCGCACGTAACATTTAATCCCAAATCTTTTGCACGTTTAATAGCATCAAGTGAATCTTTTGAAGAGACATGTAGAATATGGTAGTGCACATTCTCCATATCTTTCATGAGCAGTATATCGCGACTTACCATAACCGATTCTGACGCACTTAAGATCCCCTTTACTCCCAATTCTTCAGAAATTTTACCTTCGTTGATTGCACCACCTGCTGATAAATTTAAATCTTCTGCATGTTGAGCAATAGGAACACCCAGCATACTTGAATAAAGCAGCGCCTGTCTCATAATCATTGGGTTCATAACTGGCATGCCATCATCAGTGAACCCAACCGCACCTGCTTCCTTTAAAAGTGCCATTTCAGTCAGGTGTTCTTCCGAAGTGGTGATTTTAGCGTAAAATTCAACATTCACATGCGAAGTTTCAAATGCTCTATATTTCAAATATTTAGCCAAAACAACGCTATCAATTGCTGGAACAGTGTTTGGCTGACAAACTACAGTTGTAACGCCTCCTGCAGCTGCAGATTTGCTACCTGTATATATAGTTTCTTTATGTTCCTGGCCTGGTTCACGAAAATGTACGTGAATGTCAATAAGGCCTGGCATTAGAACAAGCCCTTTACAGTCTATTGTTTCATCAACTCCACTTGTTGAAAATAATGATTCACCAAAGTCAACAATTTTATCCCCTTCAGTCAATAATGAACCTTTTATATCAAGTTTAGTTTCCGGGTCGATAATACGAGCATTAGTATACGCAATTTTATAGCCTTCCTTTTGCCCTGTTTGCAACAAATCCCAAGTTTGAGTCATTATATTTGAGTATCGATTATAAAATAAATCTAAAGTTTTTTTAATAAAACACAACCAAATTAAAACACAGACTAAGAGCTGTCTTGAATTAAAGTGCTTTCATTATCCTAAAGATTTGGTTCTTATAACCTAGTTAGCTCAGTTTTAACGTTAATGTGTGAAGCTCTGAGTTCTGTTGAAGGATTTTCCAGCTGAATATCTAGCTCATTCTGTATGTTCGATAAACAAATTAAAGCTGAATCAAAAATTTCATCACACTGCTTTGCTTCATGTATATCATCAATTATTTCCTCGAATTCTTCCACATCATCCATTTCTTGCGGCGCACTTTTTAATATCGCTTTTATTTGGTTTAAGTTTTGACGAATTTTCTCCTGATATCCAACAATTCTCTCTTGATATATATCAATCATTTTTTGACATGCGTTGCCTCTAAATGGATGTTCTTTTTTCTCTTTTATGTAAGAATTTTGAAAGTCTTTACAGTTAAGGATTGCTTCTCTATGTTTTTTTATGTCATTAATTGCGCTGATTATCGACTTATCTATTTTCTTTAAATTTTCTTCCCGTTCTTCTCTTTTAATTATACTTTTGGATTCATTTTTTATCTGGTTCATTTTGTCATACAGGTTTCTGCATCCTTTGTAAGATGCCATTGGTTGTAACATTCCTTCTTCTACACCTTTATTGTAAAAATTCTTCAACTCATCACTTGATAGTATTGTTATAGCATCTTCCCTTTTACCTTGTGATTTAGGATACTTTTTATTCAATGAACTAACATGATTTAACAAGAAATCTTTAACTAGCCCTTCTTTTTTTACTTCGGATAATCTTTCTAGTGTTTCTATATATTTCAGAGTTTCCGCAAAGAGCTGTCCACCAGAGGGAGCAAATCCTTGAAGTGATTTACTCTGTGCTTTACAAAAATCGGTTTGTAAAAAATCTTCAGCTTGTTTTTTTATTACTGAAAGTTCATTAAAGGCTTTTTCTGGATTGATTTTTCTCAAAATACTAATAGCTTTTCTAATCGCTTTTTCTCTCTTTTTATTATCTTGTTTTTCATTTAATATGAGATGTTCAGTTTTGGTAAAAGCATCACCGCGATCACTCTTTGCAATGTTACAAACGATGCTTTTTACAACTTTTTCGGTTGCTGCATAATCTATTTCTTTTGCAAAGCAGTCAACAAATGATTGCCAAACTTTTTTATTAACAAGCTTACTTGTCTTATTTTCAAAATCTTCTATATCTTTGAATCCTAAAATAGTATAGAGATTTTTTTCGATTATTGGTTCGGCATGTTGTTTTGCCACTTTACCTTTTATATTGAATGGAAATTTACTAATCTTAGTTGTACCCACAATGTTACCTCAATATTAACGCTATCTATAAAAGTATAAAGATTTAATATTTAATTTTTAATTAATACTAGCACAGCTAACTACGGGAGCATTATGCTAGCATCAATTAACACTTTAACTTCTAACTTGTCATCAGTAATATTGTTTATATAAAAACTATAATTTTTTATGCCTGAACTTGGGAATATATTGCTATTGCTAGCCTGCTTATTGTCTTTGACATATTTGTTTTTACCGCTTAGTTCTTGTTGGTTTATTACCACTGCCATGTTTTTTTGTGTATCAACATCAATGGCTATTTTGATCTACTGCCACATTACAAATGATTTCTCACTCGAAAACGTATATTACCACTCACACACAACAAAACCTTTGATCTATAAGATTTGTGGTGTTTGGGGAAATAAAGAAGGGTCCATGTTGCTTTGGACATTAGTGCTTACCTTTTACCTATTTCTGATGGATATTTTTACTGATAACGACAGTAAATTGAAGAAAGTATCCTTGATCACCCAAGGCTTGATTTGCTTTTGTTTTTTACTGTTCACTTTACTTGAATCCAGCCCCTTCACTAAAATGCCAAGCGTTGAAAAAGATGGTCTTGGTTTTAATCCGATATTGCAAGATATAGGTCTTGCTATTCATCCACCGATATTATATTTAGGGTACCTTGGATTTAGCGTTCCTTTTTCGCTCTCTATAGCTGGATTAATTGCAAAAGTTGAAGGAAATGTTTGGGCTAAAATTGTCAGGCCTTGGATACTTATTTCTTGGTCGCTGCTCACTTTGGGCATCAGCTTAGGTAGCTGGTGGGCATATCGCGAACTTGGGTGGGGTGGATTTTGGTTTTGGGATCCAGTGGAAAACGTTTCTTTGATGCCGTGGCTAATTGCAGTGGCGCTGACACATTTGTTGCTTGTGGTGCGAAATTTCAATGTTTTAAGGAACTTTGCTATTTTACTTACGCTTACAACTTTTATATTGAGTGTGACTGGAACATTTCTAGTTCGCTCAGGAATACTTACCTCAGTGCACACGTTTGCAGATGACCCAAGGTATGGACTGTATATATTAGCGCTACTTGGTGTAATTACAGTCAGTAGCTTAGTAATATTTGTAGTATTTACGAGAAAAAATCACACGTCTGCGATGTCATTCCAATGCTTGACACTGGAATCTGAAAAGAAACCTGCTACTCAAGTGACAGAGGGTAGAAGATTCTTTTCACGCCTTACGATGATGCTGATGAACAATTTATTATTCATCACTGCCTTTTTCATTGTGTTCGTTGGCACTTTATACCCTACAGTGCTCGAATATTTAACCGGTGAATTAATTTCAGTTGGAGCACCATATTACAATTCTTTATTTAATCCTATTGCACTAGCTATTCTAGTGCTCACCATGATCGGGCAATACTGTAGTTGGCAGGGAAATAGTCTATTGCCAATATTCCGTGAATATAGATTTTCATTCTGCAGTGCTGCAGCTATTTTGCCGTTTATCTTTCACATGGAGCTAATGATTGTGCTATCAATTACTATCTCCATAGCATTATTAATCTTTGTTTTAGAAGCATACAGTAAAAGAATTCGTTTATTTAAGAGCGAATCAATTTTATTAGCAAAAAAAGTTTCTAAATCCTACTATGCAATGATGGCAGCTCATGCTGGAGTGGCAATTCTAGTGCTTGGTATAGCTTATTCAGTTGGTTGGCAGGAGAAAAAAGAAAATTACTTAAAAATAGGGGATAGCATAACAGTCAATAAATTTAAAGTTACTTTACGAAATATTGAGCTAATAAAAGAAAAAAATTTCCATGCAGTGAGGGGTACAATGGATATCAGGAATTTGCTGAATAACAAGATATTGGGTGAAGTAACTCCTGAATATAGATTTTACCTTGTGGAAGGTCAGAAAAATGTTGAAAGCAGTATCTACCACAATTTATTTTCTGATATTTATGTTGTAATTGGAGAGATTGATAAGAGTAAGAGCAAAATCGCAGCCAAAGTGCACTATAAACCTGGAATGTCTATAATCTGGTTTGGATCCTTTCTTATCGCTTTTGGTTCGCTCCTTGCTGCTTTGCCTTCTAGTAAACGGGCGAAGGTTGTCTAGCTGTCGTGGATTTATTAACAACGCTCCTAGGTCCAGAGTGCAATATATGAGAAATTACCGGGCTATAGATACTGATTTGCAAAGGTTAGAACCAAAGAAAGTTATATTTTTTTATTGACAGACCTATATATTACGATATTCACTAAGGGATTAGTGAGTAATGGTTATACAATATGAATGGTGGGGTATCAGACAAGGAAAAAGCTATACGCACTGCTTTCGGTTTTGGGGAGCCTGACAGCGATTGGCGTCAAAATCTTGAAAGTAATGCACAAACTCCTCTACAGCACTCCGATGATTCTTGTACAAGTGATAACAGTAATAATCATAGGTCAGGTGATTCAGATTCAGAAGAAGGTGATGGCCATGATTCAGGTATTAGTTCCGATGATGAGGATGACCGGACAACTTATACAGCAGTACAATTAACTAATGATTCTCTTGATAGCCAAAGATATACAGGAATATGCATTCCAACACCAACTGATGGTTGGGTAGGTGAAAATAATCATCAGACTGGTTTATCAGGTAATTTGCCAAACGGAAGTAATAATCCACAAATTTTTGAAAGTACTGATTCAGTACAGCTAGATAGTATTGTTTTTAGCAATCTAATTCAGCTTTCCTTGATTAGTCAAGAGCATAATTCTACCTGCAATGATCATGTAATTTGTGATTCAGGTCACAATTCTGACGATGAGGATCAGATTCCAGAGGACTTTCCTTCAAGGAAACGAGTACGATCGATTGAAATTGATCAGTTTGAACCGTTGTACAAGAAGAGGAAAATAGAAGCACAAAATAATCAAAAATATACAGAAAATGTATGTAATCCAACAAATGGTGGTTTGTTAGGTGAAAGTGATAATCAACAGATTTCTGAAGATACAGAAATAACTTCTGATTGTAATCCAGATGATTCAGATCCAAAAGGGAATGAGGGCTATGGTTCAGATGGTTCTTGTGAAAGTAAAGAAAATTTGACAAAGGGCGCTGGTGGTAGTAATCAGACTTTTGAAGGTGAACAGAAAAGCTCAGAATTTCCGAAAGTTGACAATTGGTTAGATAGTGATGGGAACTCAGAAGATAGTTCGGACTGTGGTGATGATAATGTTGGTCATTATGATACAGATTGTGGTGAACGCTACAGTCATCTAAGTTTTCATGATGAAAACACAAACATAATAAGAAAAAAAGATTCTTTTTTTTTAGCCCAAATAGAACTGAATAAAGCAGAAAGGGAGAAGTATGAAAATATTTGGCAAGAAATGGACAAAATCCTTAGTAGTTCACATGAAGTTGGTCTATGTGAAGATGATATTGAGGAGTTGAAAGGGAGACTTGATGAAGTTATAAGCCAAGCACTGGAACAAAGAATTATGTTCACTTTTCCATATAGAGACGGCGAGTCCTTTGTAGACTGTATAATTAATACAACACAAGAACTATATTGGGTCGATTCTACTGAGAATTCTAGACTTCTAGAGGAGAAAAAGATATTACAAGTAATATCGGAGGGTGCAACTTTAAATAAATTTACTAAAGAAAGGTACGATGATTATGTAAATTGTATTTACAGAGAAAAAGAGATTTTAAGTCAAAGGAATAAAAATATTTTAGGACTTAATAATTTAGCATATGAAAGTATTGTAAACAAAAGCAAGCAGACTCAAAATGTATTAGGAGTAGACAAGGATAATGGATATTTTTGTATAGAATATTCGCAAGATAGTATTGTTGAAGTTGCAGAAATCCTAAACAATGAAAAAGCCAAAGACTTAAATTTAAGAGTTGGCATACTCAAAATTGGAGAAAGTATAGTAAGAGTTGAAAATGTAGAAGAAATAGGGGGAAAAAGAAATTACATGGATGTCTCAAAAGGTGGTATTGAAATGTCTTTTACTACTGAGGTAGGAGAGATAAGTATTTATCTAAGTCCTAGTGAGAAAGGCAGCAATAAAATAAAAGTGGAGATTGATGGGGAAAACAGAGCAAGGCTTAATGAGTTAAAAAATAGGGGAAAAAGTTTAGGGGAAAACTGTCTTTTAGGAGGAAAAAGTGTTGAGGAAGCTATAGAGCATGAAAGTTTTGAAAGATATGGCAGTGTACCTAACACTGCTATGAAGGAACCTAGCTTAGGTTGCGTTGCTAACATAGCAAGGGGGGGATAAGCTTGCAGAGATAAAATGATGGGCCAAATTGGCAGTATTTCGCTTTTGTAATGTACTTCAAAATGGTAGTATGCAAGCTAGATAGAACTTAATTGACAGACAAGAATTAACTGATGGAAAAATTGACATAATCAAACAATCACAGAATAAACTAGTGAATTTTTTGAAAAGTATATAAAATTCAAGTTTAAGTAAATAGCATGGCACTTAGACTCATTCCAGATAACCTCAATATCAAGTTTAGTAAATATAGAAATTTGACAGCACTCGTTAGCATTATTCTTATCATCTTTTCAATGCTCATTGTTGTACTGCGTGGAGTGAACTTAGGCATAGACTTTGCAGGCGGAATTTTGATAGAGATAAAATCTTCAGATGAGAATCACTCTATTCTCGATGCATTAAAAGAAAATGGTTTTACAGTGCAGAGTTCAAAAGCGGGTGATAATTTAGTCATGCGTTTTAAAGATGAAGGAGATGAAGATAAAATCAAAAAGATAAAAAGCATACTAGAAGAAAAGCTAGGTAGCTCAATAAGCTATCGTAAAATAGACTATGTTGGCCCACAAATAAGCTCAACACAAATATTTGAAGGAATGTTATCCATGTTGATCGCGATTGTTGGAATATTTTTTTACGTTTGGTTTAGATTTAATTGGCAATGTGGATTCAGTGGAATAACAGCACTGATTCATGACGTGATTTTAACTGTTGGTTTTATTAGCCTAACTGGCATTGAGTTTAATATTTCATCAGTTGCAGCTCTCCTCACTGTCATTGGTTATTCAATCAATAACTCAGTAATTATATATGATCGGATTCGAGAGTATCGCAGGAGTGGTAAAAGTGGGCGGATGAGTGAGGTAGTAGATGCAAGTATCAACGCTACATTATTTCGCACTATATTAACTTCTGGTACAACCCTTCTTGCTGCTCTTCCTTTGGTATTAATCTGCACAGATGCAGTGAGAGACTTCAGCTTGATCATTTTTTTTGGTATTTTGATTGGCACTTGTTCTGCAATATTTATTTCTGCTCCTATATTGACCTACAGAGCTTTGATAAGTAGATTGTAGAAGTGTTTAGTCGCGGTATAATATCAACTTATTATCTCTTATAGTGAAATGAAAATACCTTAAAAAGCTCATTCCAAGTAGTGAATGAGACATAGAATGAGTGTTAACGCTTGCCTGTACATCATTAATCAAAAAATTTCCTATTTTAACTTGAGGTATTTGAACCACTCCAGCTTTTATTTGACCTTTCGCAGTTTCATATATTTTAAAATCCTGAACATTTTGTAAGTTAATACCAACATGTAATGCGTCTTTTTGTGATAGAACAATATCGGTTGCTCCAGTATCAAGCAAAAACGTTATATTGCGATCATTGACTTGAGCCTGAATATAAAAGTGTCCATCATATGACTTCGTAAATTCAATACTTCCACTATTCTGACCGCTATTTTGAATTCTTCCTTTATATGGTAAAAAAGTACTGAGAAATCTGTCGCTTAGTTTGTCCCTTTGTGAATCAATAAGCATTGCAGTAGTGGCTATTATTAGCAACCAAATAACTAGATTTTTCACCGCGTTCATATTGTTAAAATTTGAAGCTATTAAAATAAATTTTAAAGATCAGCGTTAAAAGTTATTATTAAAAATAAGTAAATTTCATTGTTTTAGTACAATATTTAGTATACACTTTAAGAAGATATGTTTGATTTAATTTCATGTCAGAAGCAAAAAGTTTAATTTTGGCAGCTATCCTTTCCATGTTAATCATGGTGTCTTGGCGTATTATTTATGATAATTTTTTTAGTACAAACCAAAATCAGCCATTGATTGAAAATATTGAACATATCGAATCTTTTAACGACCTTGCTCCTATAATACACCAAAATCGTTCTGAAATTATTAATTCTACTCGAGAACAGAGGGTTAGTTTAACCAATAACATGATTAAAGGATCAATTTCTCTGAAAGGTGCAAGGTTTGATGACTTAATTTTAACTAATTACCACTTAGAACCGAGTTCTTCTTCTCCACAAGTGGTGTTACTGTCACCTGCAGAATCAAAAGATGTATATTTTGCAGAATTTGGGTGGCTCGATCCGAGTAACAAGATTAAAGTTCCAGATTCTAAAGCAGTCTGGCGAGCAGATAAACTTAATCAAAAAGAGGTCAATTTATCTTGGGACAATGAGAATGGCATTTTATTTAGAATGAAAATTAACCTCGACGATAATTACATGTTTAAAGTTGAGCAAGTTGTTGAAAATAATACAAAGGATAATGTAGTTTTGGTTCCTTATGGTAAAATTAACCGTAAACGTGACAATATCAACGAATCTTATTGGATATCCCATGAAGGAGTACTGGGTGCATTTGATAATAAACTAGAGGAGTGGACATATAAGGATATTTCCAAAAAACATTTAATAAAAGCAAGCACGAGTGAAAAAAATTGGTTTGGTTTTGCTGATAAATACTGGCTCACAGCCATCATACCTGAAAAATCTGATAAAATAAATGTAAGCATTAAACACACAAACGTTAATAATACTGATAAATTCCAAGTAGATTTTGTCAAACCTTACAAGAGCATACTTCCTGGTGCAAGCGTTTCTAATGTGAATTATTTTTTTGCTGGAGCAAAAAAGTTGAATTTACTGGATTCTTATAAGGACACTCTCAATATACCCCTGTTTGATAAAGCTGTAGATTTTGGTGTTCTTTACTTTATAACTAAACCAGTGTTTTTACTGCTTGAATATTTTAACTTCGTTTTAAAAAATTTTGGCTTAGCAATATTATTGCTGACTTTAGTAATCAAACTTTTGATGCTTTCCTTATCTAATAGATCATATATTTCGATGTTTAAGGTAAAAAGCCTGCAGCCTGAATTAACTCGTATAAAAGAGTTGTATAAAAATGACAGCTTAAAGCAGCATAAAGAGACAATTGCATTGTTTAAGAGAAACAACGTAAATCCAATGTCGAGCATTTTTCCCATGCTAATACAAATACCGGTATTTTTTGCTCTATATAAAGTATTATTTGTTACTATAGAGATGAGGCATGCTCCTTTTTTTTTATGGATTAAGGATCTTTCAGCTCCTGACCCAACGAACATCTTTACATTATTTGGGTTGTTTAATTATAACTTTCCTATTTCTATAGGCATTTTACCTATAATTTTCGGTGCCACCATGATAATTCAGCAGAAGCTAAGTGAGAAAGATCAAACCAGTAAAGATGATATTCAAGTAAATGTTATGAAGTTTTTACCTTACATTTCTGTCTTTATTTTTTCTTCTTTTCCTGCCGGCCTGGTAATATATTGGATATTTAGTAATATTATAACTCTAATTCAACAGTCATTAATAAAGTTGTTTTTAACAAAAAAAGTGGTAGTAAATGTCGAGAATACTAATAGTTAATTCGATTTATTATACTGAAATAGCGAACCTTTTGCTTGAAGGTGCAATTGATAAATTAAAAGGCAGTAATGCCAGTTACGATGTAGTTGAGGTTCTTGGTACATTTGAGATACCAGCTACAATTCTTTTTGCAGTCAAGAGTGGGCATACTAATTATGATGGTTATTTAGCTCTTGGGTGCGTAATTCGCGGTGAAACCGATCATTATCAATATGTTTGTAAAGGAGTAATTGAAGGCTTAAATGAGGTTGTTATGCATTATGCAATACCCCTTGGTATGGGTGTAATTACCGCTGACAGCAAAGATAAAGCACTAGTTAGAGCTGATAAAAACAAAAAGAACGTTGGTGGCCATGCAGCCTCAACTGTTTTGCGTATGATAGATTTACACAATAAATTAAAATAATGGAGGAAAAACCAGTAGATAAAAAGTGGCGCATAAAAAGAAGCACGGCAAGATTTCTTGCTGTACAAATTGCTTATTCAAATATTTTCGTAGGTTACAACAAAAGCACTTTTAAACTGGAAAATTGTGAGCTTAAGGACTACATAAATAAGTTGAAAGATATATTTGAATGTGAAGAATTTGAACATCAGTTCTTAGAAAACTTGTTATATAAGGTTATAAAAAGCAGTGAAGAATATGATAAAATAATAGAGTCTTATTTACACCCAAGTTGGTCCCTTTCACGGTTAAATCTTATAAGCTTATCTATTTTGCGTGTTGCAATATGTGAGTTAGCTAATTGTGATACGCCAGTTCCAGTTGTCATTAATGAATATACTAACATTGCATCTGATTTACTTGATAAACCAAGCGAAATAGGTTTTATTAATGGGTTATTGGATAAGGCAAAAGATGCAGTTAAATTAAATAAAAATCCTTAGCAATTATAGCCAGCAAGCACAAGGTGTCATCCGAGTAGCTGCTGTATGAACATTGTCTACCAGATCCCAGTGCTTGACACTGGAATGGCTTTGTTGCATAGCAACTGAAAAAATCTGGTGGCTACTGACAAAATTCATTATAAAATAGCCATTTAACCTTGAAAGAAAAAATATGCCACAAAAAATGAGGGTCAGTAACCATAGCGAATATAACAAATTTCTAGAAAAAAGAGGAAATATTTTTCATTATATCAACGAAGCCATAGAAAAGTGGTACGAGAATGGTCCAAAAATACCAGGTGGCAACAATATTTATAGCGATAAAGTTGTAATTTTGGTGCACATAATAACTTGTTTATTTAGAATAGGCCTGAGGCAAACAGTTGGGTTTATAGCAGGATACCTTGAGCAAATTGGGAAAAATTTGCAAGTTATCAGCTATTCACAATCATCAAGAAGGTTTAAGAAACTCAATATTAAGATCAATGATTGCAGAAAATAATATGGAAGATATCGAAATTGCTATAGACAGTACAGGAATTAGTATATACAACAACACTCCTGGTCATAGCAAAGAAAATAGCGAAGATAGAAAGTATCGCAGCTATGAACAGACAAGAAAATTGCATGTAATGTTGAATACAAACAGCAAAAAAGCCATAGCTGTAAAATACAGTAACGGCTGATCACTATGGAGCTTGTGATTTGCTAAAAGAAGTCGATTTTCAGTATGTCATAAAAGTACTATATGCAGATAGGGCATATGACAGAGAAAAGCTCTATAAGCTGTGTAATCAATATGGTATAAAAACGAAAATTCCTCCGAAAAACAACGCAGCAGAGCATCCAAAGTTAGACTATATGGCTGAGAGAAATTCTGCAGTCAAGCTCATAAAGTCATATGATGAAGATGGTATAAAGAAGTGGAAAAAAGAGATGAGTTATGGAAAAAGATCTTATATAGAAAGTTTTTTCTCGCGACTGAAACAAACATTCGGGTTTAGTTTTAGGAATAAATCTGAGACAAATAGAGAGAAGGAACTACTTGTTAAATGCTATTTGCTCAATAAGTTCACTGATATTGGTATGGCTAAATTTGAGATAGCTTCATAAATTTATTGTGCGTTACCTACTATCCGAAGAGCGATGCAACAAAGCCCACTGGAATCCAGAAAAATTGATTGTGCACTATACAACATTTTCGATCAAAAGCTGGATCCCAGTGGGCTTTGTTGCATCGCTCAAGTGAAAAGAACTGGCAGTTACTGACAAAATTCATTATAAATAGCCATTTAACTGTTGAAGAAAAAATATGCCACAAAAAATGAGAGTCAGTAACTGCCATGAATATAACAAATTTCTCCAAGAAAGAGGAAGCATTTTTTGTTATATCAATGACGCCATAGAAAATTGGTACGAGAATTGTCCAAAAATGCAGGGCGGCAACTATATTTATAGTGATAAAGTTGTGATTTTGGTGCATATAATCGTCAGTTTCTTTAGAATTGGTTTAAGACAAACAGTCGGGTTTATAAAAGGGTATTTGCAACAAATAGGAAGAGATTTGGCAGTTATCAGCTATTCACAAGCATCAAGAAGGTTTAAGAAACTTAATATTAAGATAAATGATTGCAGAATTGATAAAAATAATATGGAAGATATCGAAATTGCTATAGACAGTACAGGAATTAGTATATACAACAACACACAGCAAGGAAAATAGCACTGACAGAAAATATCGTGGCTATGAGCAAACGAGAAAATTGCACGTAATGTTGAATATAAACAACAAAAAAGCCATAGCTGTAAAATACAGTAACGGTGTCTACTCTGATCACTATGGAGCTTGTGATTTGCTAAAAGAAGTTGATTTTCAGCATGCCATAAAAGCACTATATGCAGATAGAGCATGTGATAGGCACAAGTTTTATAAGTTGTGTAACGAATATGATATAAAGACAAAAATTCCACCAATAAACAATGCGGCAGAACATCCAGAAATAGATTATATGTCTGACAGGAATGCTGCTATTAGGTTAACAAAATTATACGGTGAAGATGGCATGAAAGAATGGAAAAAAGAAGTAAATTATGGGAAAAGATCTTATATTGAAGGGTTTTTCTCAAGATTAAAGCAAATATTCGGATTTAGTTTTAGGAATAAATCTGAGATAAATCGAGAAAAAGAACTGCTAATCAAATGCTATTTGCTTAATAAATTCACTGATATTGGTATGGCTAAATTTGAGATAGTTACATGAATTTACCATAAATCACCATCTCATAAAGTGTGATGCAACAAAGCCATCCCAGTGTCAGCTACTTGGATGACAAGAAAGGGAGCACTGGAATGACATTATCTGTTGTGCAATTTGCTAAATAAGTCAGCGCAGCAGCAACAAATGCTAAAACGCCCATTCCAAGTGGTGTAGCTGCAAAAGCTGCTAGCTTGCAAGTTGAAGGCCTCCAAAGCGGTGTTGAAAGTATTGCTAATCCACCTATAACGTATATAGCAGTAAATGCAACAAATACAGTGTTTGCTTTGTGGAGCTGGCCACAATGATTTTTGAAAGTTAGCATAAACGACTTCATTTAATAAAATATTAATATGCTTAAATTGTGTATAAAAGAACTGTCATAGTCAAGCTTTTTCGTAAGCTACCTGCCGCTTGAGCCAAAGCCCCCTGCATTGCGACCGGTTTCTTCTGCACAGAATTCTTCTCTGTCATCCCAAATTACCTGAGATACAGGAGAAATAAGGATTTGTGCGATTCTATCTCCTCTTTTTATTTCGTATGGCTGATTACTTAGATTAATTAGACAAATTTTAACTTCACCTCGATAATCAGAGTCTATAGTACCCGGAGAATTTAAGACAGTGATTCCATGTTTTGCAGCAAGACCAGAACGTGGGCGGATTTGCCCCTCAAAACCGTTTGGTATTGCAATCACAATTCCAGTTGGAACAAGTAATCTTTCAAGTGGATTTAAAACAGCAGAATCATTCAATGCAGCATAAAGATCCATGCCAGCACTCTGCGTAGTTGCATAACATGGAAGAGACAAGTCTTCTCCGTGTGATAATCTTTTTATTTCTACTTTAATTTTACTTCTTTGCACTCCAATTTACCATCTATGAAGACTCAATTATAGCATGTAAATTGTATCTGCAAAAGTGATAAATGTAAATGATGTCATTCCAGCGCAGCCATAAAAATTCCTTGACAAACTCCGCCAGCCCCCTTATCATGAAACTGAAGCTATTGTATTTGCTTTCGCCAATCTGCAGATTAAAAGGTAAGGATTACTTAATGTATCGGCGTCTTATGTTCAATTTTTTGCAGTATATAGATACTGTATGTCTTTACAAAACTTCATCTACATCTAGATTTTTATCTAAATAAGCTGAACGCGCTTATAAAGCGTTACAAGACATCAAAAAATGCCAATACTCGACAGAGATAGTAAAAGACTAGCTAACTCGGGGATTCTTTGTCTTTTTTTCTGCTTGGTAAATTTCTTAAACATTTGCAGCATAGGTTAGTTGCAATTAAAAGCAGCTAAATCTTGCTTGTCAAGCGTTTAAAACATAAAAAACGCCAATATTTTAAAGCGGATAATAACCACGGGGCTTCTTTTGCCTTTTTTTTGTTTGGTAAATTTCTTAGTATTTATGGCTAAACGACAACCGTCATCCCGCTGCTTGTTAGCGGGATCTGAGATACCGCGAATGAATCGCGGTATGACGTAGATTGCTGTCATTCCAGTGTCAGCTACTTGAATGACACCCTCTTGGTATTCGTGTAGTTGCAAGCAGTATAGCTATAAATCACTCACAATCGATATGCTTGAATTACTCTCAGTAAATAAATCAAGCATAATGTTAGGTATTCTACCATCAACTATGTGAACAACTCCAGCATATTCCTCCGCCATTTTAACGTATGCCATAAGCCTTTCAATAAATTTTTCCCCTTTAATTTTCCCACAATCAATCGATGCATTCAAATTTTTAACAGATATCTTCCTGCCACCAATTTTATCTATTTCTTCATCTGTGTCACTCAAGATTATCATTTTAGATGCAGAAACTGCGATTGCGATTGCGCTTGCAGTGCTATCGGCATCAATATGATATGTTTCCCCATCTTTTCCATGACCAATTGGTGCAATAACTGGTATAAAATCTGATTCTTCAATAAAAAATAATATATCAGGATTGATTTCAGTGGGTCTACCGATGAACCCCATGTCTAATATCTTTTCGATATTATTTGATCTATCTTCTCTAAGCGTAGCGGTTATTTTTTCGGCTTTAATTAAGTTACCATCTTTTCCACATAATCCAATAGCTGAACCACCAGCAGAATTTATATGCTGAACAATTTTTTTATTAACTGAGCCACACAGTGCCATTTCAATGATTTTCATAGTGTCTCTGTCTGTAAGTCTGATACCATTCACAAATTTACTGTCCATACCCAGCACTTTTAACACCGAGTTAATTTCATATTCTCCGTCATGAATTATTACCGGATTTATACCAAGCTGCTTCAACAAGACAACATTATGCACAAAAGTGTTAAATAGTGTTTCATCTAAGATTATTGTACCACCGCATTTAATGACAAAAGTCTCGCCTACAAAGCTAGGTATATTAGATAGCACTTCAAATAATATTTCTGCTTTTTGTTCAAATGATACCTCACCCTTTAAGAATTCACTACTCTTCATTTTTTTATCTTGTAAACTTGAAAAACTCATCTCTTACCTTGGTTATTTTATGCTTAACACGGATGCTCATTTGATGAATTGACACATTCTCATTATTAATCCATCTTTGAATATCTTCTATAACAGCACCTAAGCTTTTTTGACTTACTTTATCTATTTTTGTTAGCACAACGTTAAAGTTAATGTTATTATATATTAACCAATAAATGAAGTCTTTGTCTATTTCTTTTAATCCTACCTTGCTATCTATCAACACAAACACTCTTCTTAGATTTCTTCTTTGAATTAGATAATACTCAATTAAGTTTAAATATTGTATAATTTCCTCCTTACCTGCATGAGAATAACCATACCCTGGTAGGTCAACAAGCCTGAACTTATCATTGTACATAGAGTAAAAATTTATTTGTCTAGTGCATCCAGGTTTAGAGGAAACTCTGGCAGCTTTTTTGCTGTTTATCAGTAAGTTAATCAGACTGGATTTTCCTACATTTGATCTACCAGCAAACGCAATCTCTGGAGCCGACTCATTTGGTAATGATTTTATGTCCGAAGCTCCAAATATGAAATTGCAGTTTGATGTTATCTGTTTTGCCATTATATTCAACTAGAAGGTAGTAGGTATATTATAGTGTTATTGCTTGATATAAGAAATTTTTTATTTCAGTATATATTACTTAGCTAGATCTGTGCTATATGGATATGGAAAATAATTTACAAGACTTAAAGAAAAAATTTAATGATATAGAGAGAAATTTGGAAAATCCTACCAATTTAAGTCAAAAAGAATTCATTACCCTTTCAAAGGAATACTCTGAGCTCAGGCCAATAATCAAGATAATTGACGAATATAACACGCTGAAAGAGGAAATTTCAGACTTAGAAGAAATAATGAAAGATGAAAACAGCGAAGGTGATATAAAAGAGTTAGCAAAAGAAGAATTCTTCGAAAAGCACAAGGTATTATTACCAAAAATAAAAGCAAAATTAAAGTTAGCATTATTGCCCAAAGATGAAGATGACTCAAGAAATGCAATATTAGAAATTAGAGCAGGTACAGGCGGAGAAGAAGCAGCATTATTTGCAGCAATGTTATTTCGTATGTATCAAAAATATGCAGAAAGAAGAAATTGGAAGTTCGAGCCAATAAGCATTTCTAATACAGGTATAGGTGGCTATAAGGAAGCTTCTGCACTCATTAATGGAACAGAAGTTTTTGCAAGGTTGAAATTTGAATCAGGGGTGCACAGAGTACAGAGAGTGCCAGAAACTGAATCCTCAGGAAGGTTGCATACCTCTGCCGCTACTGTTGCGATATTACCTGAAGTAGAAGAAGTTGACTTTAAAATAGAAGAAAAAGACTTACGAATAGATGTTTATAGATCCAGTGGTCCTGGAGGGCAATCAGTGAATACAACTGACAGCGCAGTAAGGGTCACCCACTTGCCAACAGGGATAGTTGTGATACAGCAAGATGAAAAATCGCAGCACAAAAATAAAGCTAAAGCGCTCAAAGTATTGAGGGCAAGGCTATACGAAATTGAAAGACAAAAAAAAGAAATGGAAAGGTCAACAATGAGGAAAAGTCAGATTGGCTCTGGTGATCGTTCCGAGCGCATAAGAACATATAATTTCCCACAATCAAGAATAACAGACCACAGAATTAATCTAACTTCACATCGGCTAGAGCAGATTATAAAAGAAGGCGAACTAGATGAATTTATTGAGGCATTAATCTCACGTAATGAAGCAGAAAGATTGGCAGGGGAAAGTTAGCAGCCTACAATGGAATATCTTTATTAATTACATAGGATCTTTTAAACGCAATAGATAGACAGTAAAAACAAGTTCTAGTACTATCGCGGATAAAACAAGAACAGCTACACTAATTGTTTGACCATTGTAAATGTAGCTTGTTAAGCCGATAAAAATAGCCATGATAAAAGCTCTAATGAACGAGACTGCAGAAGAAGCTGTGCCTTTAATTTCAGGGAAAACATTTATTGATGCATTAAAAATCACTGGCTGGAAAATTGCACAACCGATAGAAAAAATAATCATAGACAGTGTTACTAAGTAGAAAGAGTGGGGTACAATTATACTGAATATTACAAGCAATAGAGACCCAATAGCACCCACGCTCGTACCAGAAATTACACACTTTATTGCTCCAAGTTTCTGCAAGATTTTGCCAGCAAATAGACTGATGAGTGAGAAGCACCCAACTATTGCACCTTGATGTAGTGCATAAATAGTGCTAGATAAACCAAAAGTCTTCATATACAGAAAAGGTCCACAAGTAATGAATGACATATACGCAGCAGAAAAGAGGCTTGACATCAAAGACAACGTAACAAACCTCGGACTAGATAGTAGTTTTCTGTAATCTTTCATCATTTTTTTCAAACTGAAAATATCGCGGTCCTTTTTTGTTTCTGGTAACGCTAAAAGCAGCAAAACCCAAGAGATTAAACAAAGTATTGCAACAGTTGCATAATTACCACGCCATCCTACAATTTCATTGATGAAACTGCCTAACACTGGCGCAATTGCCATGACAACTGTAAGAACAGAATTCATGATTCCAATAAATTTCACCGCTTCGTCGCCTTTGTAGCTGTCTGCAACGATTGCAAACACAACTACAGATGTGCTAACACCAATGCCCTGAACAAAGCGAGAGATTAAAAGCCAAAAAATCGACGGTGCAAAAACACAACCAACAGCGCCGATTAATAACAAAGTGTTACCTATGATCATAATTCTCCTTCTGCCATAGCATTCAGACAATGGACCAAAAAACAACCCTCCTATGCAAAAGCCTAGGAAATTATAAGCAATAGTTAATTGAATTATGCCTTCCGGTACGTTAAAATAGTGCACCATATCAGGAAAACTAGGTACGGAAATGTCAATTTCAATGAACTTAGCAATTAGAGACAGGATTAACAGAAATGGTAGTAACATTTGAGATTTTTAATTAATGAATAAAAATATCACATTTAAAGCGTTGAAAGAAAACATTTTTTACTGTTATTAAAATGGTTAGAAACACCTCATGTGAAGGAATGGTGGATAAATTGGACACTAGGGTTAATTAAAGAAAAATATGACAACTATGTTAAAGCTCTTACCTCTCTGCCCTAACTTTACTTATTTCCTCTTACTTTTTCAACAGTTCGTCTAAATTACTACAAGCAGTTTAATTTTTAGTAAATATGTCATTATTTAAAAATATGCAAGAAGCTTTATAGAAACTTAACATAATTTTATCATAAAAATGTCATTCTTAAGTCCTATATAAAAACGAATTTTGGCACTAATGTAATTAACTATGAGCTGGATAAATTGGAAAATAAATTTTGTTTACTTTTACAACACCTTAAGATCTAATGTCACTTTATCAATCAAAAATATTACAATAGGCTAGTATGTTCCTTACTCTTTTTCTCAAAATATTACCTATTTATATTACAATATTTATTGGTTACTTAGCAGGAAAATATCTTAAAATTGATAGAAACACTATATCTCAAATACTTTTTTATATAGCTAATCCAATAGTGATTTTATATGGAGTCTCTCATACAGAAGTTAACTTAAAAGTAATTTCTCTGCCGATTTTGATATGGTTTATAGGTAGCACTATGTCCTTATCAGTGTATTATCTTTCTTCTTTTTTATTTAAGGATAACACAAGAAACATATTAGCATTTAGCTCGGGCAGCACAAGTATGGGTTATTTTGGCCTGCCGATTGCCATGGCTTTATTTGATGAAGATTCAGTATCTGTATATGTTGTTTGTTATATAGGAATGGCGCTATTTGAAAACAGCTTAGGATTTTACATAGCTGCAAATGGTATTTATACCGCAAAAGAATGCATATTAAAGTTGTTCAAACTTCCTTCGCTTTATGCGATGGTTCTGGGCTTCTTTTTAAGTATATACGATATACAAATACCTACTTTTTTAACAGATGTTATGATGAACATTAGAAGTACATTTGTCACATTAGGAATGGTGCTACTTGGAGTGAGCATTGCGAATATTGCAAGCTTTAAAATAGATTGGAAGCTTGCTTTGATCACTATTACAGCAAAGTACGTATTCTGGCCACTGTTTGTTTTAGGAATTGTCCTTTTAGACAAGCATGTTATAGGTATATACGATGAGAGCATATATAAAGCACTGATGTTGCTGGCTATTATTCCAGTTTCTGGGTCCAGTATAATACTTGCTAATATTTTGAATTATCAACCAGATAAAGCTACTCTGTTGCTTCTAATCAGTACTGCAGTGGGACTGTTTTATGTTCCACTAATAATATCATTATTTTTTACTAAACTTGTTCCTTTTTGATCAAAAAATTAAGCGCTTGCACAACCATTATTTGGGTAACAACACAAGACATTGATAAAACTTGAATTTATAGCTAAAGCAACTTCTACAATTTGGTAACCCGTCATCCCGCTACTAGTTAGCGCCGCGGCGGTAAATTGACCTTACCCAGAAAAAGTAGAGAGAAAGTTAAGACGTTTTTGGAGTAAAATAAAACGTTTTTTCAAAATATGACAAATAGAAGAGAATATACAGCAGAATTCAAATTAGAAGCTGTTAAGCTGGTTAAAGAAACAGGTCAAGCAAGTACAAAAATAGCAAAAGATCTAGGTATAGATGGCAGTATGTTAAGTAAGAAAATATGATGGAAAAATGTCTGGAGCATACGCATTTCCAGGCAAAGGCTCCTTATGACAAAGAAAGATTTGATCTAAAAAAAGAACTAACAAGAGAAAGAGACATCTTAAAAAAAGCCCTGGGCAAAGAAAAAGAGTAAAGTATTCTTTTATATAGAAATTGCTATAAAACACAGGAACTATGTAGGGTTTTGTACTGGTGGTATGGGTTGCTAAGGAAAAAAGCAGTAAAGAATTAGCAAAAGAAGGGCTTCTAGCAGATATTCAAAAAATACATCAAGCTTCTAAATGCAGATATGGAGCCCCTAAAATTCACGCTGAATTAAAAGCTTTAGGCAAAAATTAAAACAGTACAAAGTGTTATGCAAGAAAATGGCATTAAAGCCAAGCTTAGACGAAGGTTCAAAAATAAAAAACAGCAAATAAGCAACCGAGTTGTGGCTCCGAACACATTGGATCAAAATTTTACTACTGATCAGCCAAATAAAGTTTGGGATTACCTACATAAAAACTAAAGAAGGTTGTTGGCGGCAATAATTGACCTATATTCACGCATGGTGGTTAATGAGTAACATGATAATTAGTTATAGATTCTTTATTGATGGCCGTTGATAAACGCAAGCCCGATAAAAATCTGCTGTTACATAGCGATCAAGGGTCACAGTATACCTCTCAAAATTACCAATTTCTATTGAATACAAAAAACATCATTTCCAGCATGAGCCATAAGGGCTGTTGTTACGATAACTCTGTTGCAGAAAAGTTCACTTAAAAGGGAGCTGCTTATTGATACTTCTCGCTCAACAAACCAGAACTGCCATATTTGAATACATAGAAATCTTTTATAACAAATAACGTAGACATTCTACTATTAACTATTGCATTCCTGCACAATTTATTCTCATGATAAAAACGTCTTAACTTTCTCTCTACTTTTTCTGGGTAAGGTCAATTTGGGTCTGCACCATTTTTGAGTAATAGTTTTACTTCTTGTGCATTACCATCTTCTACAGCTAGGAATAATTGTTCTTCCTGTGTTTTTACGCGTGTTTCCACATTAGATATAAAAAATAACAATACTAAACATGCAATACCAATAATGCTAATATATTTTATAATTTTTCTCATAAGATATTTTACAATGCTTCTAATAATATTAGATATCATCTATAAAATTAAAAAATCCATGAAAGGGGATGAAAATATGTAAAAAAGTATTATTGATTAATTAAAAACAGATTTTGATTTGATAATACTAATAAAATCGATTTATCTTAAATTTACGTTGATTTTTACCTGTTATTTTTTGTAGTTTATCCAACGTAAATTCCAGGTAAAACAAAGTCGTTATCTCCAACCGTTACAACCAACTCTCCTTCTTTAATTTTTATTTGATTAGGTGTATGGTCCCATACCATCACACTCTGGGATCATACACCTAAAGTACTCCGACACTGGGATGACAAAAAAGAGCCCCCTGAGCAAAAATCTTATAGCCACTTGAATGATAATTGACTTTTTGCCTAAAATAACTAAGAAAGAAACTTCTCATCAAGATAACTTAAATATATACTAATTCTCTTATTTTTAAACGATTTCTCATCATGAATTGCACGATCAAAAACCTGAATTTGACTTGTTATAATGCTACAATTATTATTTGCAACTTCTAATACGCCACTATCAATTACAACCTTCTTTTCTGTTTGGTTACTCATTTTAACAGTAATCATACCAGGCAATAAATAAATTAAGTAAGGAGCATGGTGAGCTAAAATCATAAGCTCCCCTTCGAGCCCAGTTACTGAAAGAGAAACCACTCCACTGAATGAAATTTGATCATCAGGAGAGAAAAATTGCACTTTAAAAGTATTCATAATCTTTAACTTTTATTTAGCTTCAGCTTGTATTAATTCAGCCTTTTTTATTGCTTCATCTATATTCCCCACCATATAAAAAGCAGCCTCTGGTAAGTGATCATATTTGCCTTCAACAATCCCTTTAAAACTGGAAACAGTATCAGAAAGTGAAACAAATTTACCAGGCATGCCAGTAAATATTTCTGCAACGTGAAAAGGTTGAGAAAGAAATTTCTGAATCTTACGAGCCCTATCAACAATAATTTTATCTTCATCAGATAGCTCATCCATACCAAGTATTGCGATAATATCTTGCAGTGATTTATAAGTTTGCAATATACGTTTCACCTCAGAAGCTACATTATAATGTTCTTCACCAATGATTTCAGCAGATAAAGACTGAGAAGTTGAATCAAGTGGATCAACAGCAGGGTATATTCCCATTTCAGCTATTTGCCTTGACAACACTGTGGTTGCATCAAGGTGAGAGAATGTAGTTGCTGGGGCTGGATCAGTCAAATCGTCCGCAGGAACATATATAGCTTGCACAGAAGTAATAGAGCCAGAAGTTGTTGAAGCTATTCTTTCTTGCATTGCACCCATATCAGTTGCAAGGGTTGGCTGATAACCAACAGCTGACGGTATTCTTCCAAGTAAAGCAGAAATTTCAGAACCAGCTTGTGTAAATCTAAAGATATTATCCACAAAAAATAGAACATCTTGGTTTTCACGGTCACGAAAATACTCTGCCATAGTAAGTGCTGTTAAAGCAACTCTAGCCCTTGCTCCAGGAGGCTCATTCATCTGACCATAAACCAAAACAGCTTGAGATTTTTCATGCTCATTTATATTTATTACATTTGAAGTGATCATCTCGTGATAAAGATCGTTACCTTCACGCGTTCTCTCCCCTACCCCGGCAAACACAGAAAATCCTTTATGAGCTTTTGCTATATTATTAATTAATTCCATTATTAGGACTGTTTTACCAACACCGGCTCCACCAAATAAGCCAATTTTTCCTCCTTTAAGATAAGGTGCAAGAAGATCTATAACTTTTATTCCCGTAACTAAAACTTCTTCCTGTATTCTCTGTTCAGTAAAACTTGGAGGTGCTCTGTGTATAGGCTCTAAGTTATACTTTCCCTTCAGTGGACCACACTCATCTATAAGCTCTCCAACAACATTAAAAATCCTTCCTAAAGTTGAACGCCCAATTGGCACCGATATTGGTGCACCTGTATCAACAAATTCATCCCCCCTTGACATGCCATCTGTGTTATCCATAGCAATACAACGAACTATATTGTCACCTATATGCTGCGAAACTTCTAAAACCAGCTCCTTATCCTTATATTTTAGTTTGCTTTTTAAAGCATTAAATATTTTAGGCAATTCACCTTCAAATTTTATATCAACAACTGCTTGAGTTACCTTAATCGCTCTACCTATATTCATCTCTTTATTTTTATCACCTAACACTATAATTCCATAAAAGAACTTCTAAAGAAAATAAATTTTATATTATTAATAGAAATTTTGCAACATTAAAACGCTTACTAGTTACGCTTCATTACAAACAATGCAAATGCATTTAATAGCCAAGTAATAATAAACAATACTAAACTAAGCGCATAAGCAGCAAGAGTTTGTACACTATTGAAATCCTGATCTCCGGTAAGTAATGTAGCGATCTGCACGGTAATGGTAGTAACTGAATTAAGAGGGTTAAAAGTCAAATTTGCGTTGATTCCCACAGCCATTAGCACAATCATTGTTTCACCTATCACTCTTGAAATTGACAATAAAATTGCACTTAAAATTGTAGGCATTGCATAAGGTATTGTTATATGCCATATAGTTTCCGCTGGAGTTGCACCAAGTGCCATGAAGCCATAACGCAAGCTTTTTGGAACAGATCTTATGGCATCTTCGAGTAAAGAAATAATAAAAGGAAGAATCATCATCCCAATCGATAAACCGGCAACTAAGGCACTTTCTGAGTGTATACTTAAACCAAAAAAATTTGCTACCTGCTTTATAAAGAAAGACAAAAACACAACCGCGAAATATCCATATACAACCGTAGGAATAGCAGACAAAACTTGCAAAGTTGTATTAACAATATAACGCACTTTCTCACTCGCATATTCACTAATATATATTGCAGAAAATAAACCAAGCGGAACGACAACTAACATTGCTATAATAGTTATAAGTAATGTACCAACTAAAAGCGGCGCTATACCAAAACATCCTATCTTCTCTTCATTGATAGTGACTACATTGTGGCCCCATTTCAAGCAAAACAAGAATTCTGAAATAGCTACTTTATTAAAAAAACTAATGGATTGAATAAAAATAGACAGCATTATAAATAAAGTGATAAAAAATGATATGGCCAAAGCCACAAATAACGAAAGTTTTATTATCTTATTTCTTTTATTTTTAAAGATAAAAGCAAGCATGAAAAAAAGTAACGCTATAGAAATAAAAGTTACAAAACAATTATTATAGAATACTAACAACCAAGTTAGCATCCATACACAACTAAGATATAGATAAGATTTAACCTTATTTACTTCTTGAAACCTACTAAAACAAAATAAAAGGATTAGTAAGACAGGTATGACTATCACCGAATTCATTCTTCCATGCATCAAATTTTATTCTACGAAAATGTCATACAAGTTCACCATTATTTGACAATAAAGTAAAACAATTTAAAATAAATAATTATATTAATATAAAAACAATGAAGAGAACATTTCAACCAAAAAATTTGATAAGAAAGCGCAGACACGGATTTCGTTCACGTATGGCAACAAGAGCTGGAAGAAAAATCCTTAATAGGCGCCGTTCATTAGGGTGTAACAAATTATGCGCATAGTAAGTATAAAAAAAAAGATTTTTCTTCTGCTTTCAAAAATAAGTTAGCACTCAACAGTCTTTTTTATCGTGGGCTTTATATATCACTGTACGCTATAAAAGAAAGAGAACCTGAAAAGTACATTCATACTATTAGAGTAGGTCTGGCTATCAGTAAAAAAACCGGAAAAGCAGCAAAAAGAAATAAAATAAAAAGGCAACTACGAATGCTTGCTAAAATTAACATTTTAAATATAAGTAATATAGGGCACTACTACATAATACTAACTCATAGAAACATTATGCAAGCAAGTTATAAAAATTTACAAAAAGATCTAACTATTTGCTTAAAAAAGATAAAATAAAAAAAAATCTCAATTAAGGTATTTACAACTATATTTTTTATGATAATATAGGTAAAATTTTTAAAAATAGTTAATGGGTGTGGTGAATGGTAGAGCATATAAAAGAGGTAAATAACACAGGCTTTGGTCAGATGTATCAATTCTTATTTCTTCCTAAAGGAACAGGAACAGATTGGAGGTCAGCATTTCGCCAACAAGAAGAATTATTTAAAAAAGTGGGAGGTAATGTAATATTACCAGAAATCAGTAATTCTCCTTCAAAAGGGAATCAATTAGGGGAAGTAGGAACAATGCTAAATAATGTAGAAAATGACCAAGAACATATAAGAAAAAAAAGATATCGTAGTTAAAGTAAAAACTTAAAGAATAGTAACAAAACAAGAAAGTTAAAATATAAGTATACCTACTGTCTAATTAACAAAGAAATTTTTATAAACTTGGCGGCGACCTACTCTCCCTTTTCAAGTACCATCAGCGCTAAAAAGTTTCACTTCCGAGTTCGAGATGAGATCGGGTGGTTCATTTTTGCTATAGCCACCAAGTCAATAAAAATTTCTAACTTAACAATTTTAACTTAATATTTAACACTGCATACACACATATAGAAAGCAAATAAATCAATCAGGCTATTAGTACTAGTTAGCTTCACATGTTACCATGCTTCCACACCTAGCCTATCAACGTGGTAGTCTTCCACGGCCTTAATTGGGAAATCTTTTTGAAGAGGGTTTCTTGCTTATATGCTTTCAGCAATTATCCCATCTATACATAGCCACCCAGCGATGCTATTGGCATAACAGCTGGTACACCAGAGGTATATCCATCTCGGTCCTCTCGTACTAGAGTCAGACCTTCTCAAATTTCCTTCACCCACGGCAGATAGAAACCGAACTGTCTCACGACGTTCTAAACCCAACTCACGTATCACTTTAATCGGCGAACAGCCGAACCCTTGGGACCTTCTTCAGCCCCAGGATGTGATGAGTCGACATCGAGGTGCCAAACGGTGTCGTCGCTATGAACGCTCGAACACCATCAGCCTGTTATCCCCGGCGTACCTTTTATCCGTTGAGCGATGACCCTTCCATACAGAATCACCGGATCACTATGACCGACTTTCGTCTCTGCTTGGCTTGTCAGCCTCGCAGTCAGGCAAGCTTATGCCATTATACTATCAAGCTGATTTCCGACCAGCTCTAGCTTACCTTCGCACGCCTCCGTTACTTTTTAGGAGGCGACCGCCCCAGTCAAACTACCCACCATACAATGTCCTAGTTCCAGATAATGAAACATAGTTAGATATCAAAAGTGTAAAGGGTGGTATCTCAAGGTTGACTCCATTATAGCTAGCGCCATAACTTCAAAGTCTCCCACCTATCCTGCACATCACACTTTTAATAGCAATGTAAAGCTATAGTAAAGGTGCACGGGGTCTCTTCGTCTAACCGCGGGTACCCCGCATCTGCACGGGGAATTCAATTTCGCTGAAGTGATGTTGGAGACAGTGGAGAAATCGTTACGCCATTCGTGCGGGTCGGAACTTACCCGACAAGGAATTTCGCTACCTTAGGACCGTCAGTGTTACGGCCGCCGTTTACTGGGGCTTCAATTCGGAGCTTGCACCCTTCCTATTAACCTTCCAGCACCGGGCAGGCGTCAGACCCTATACTTCCACTTACGTGTTTGCAGAGTCCTGTGTTTTTAGTAAACAGTCGCTACTCCCTATTTTGTGCCACCTACTCATAGTTGCCTAAAAGCAGGTTACCCTTCTTCCGAAGTTACAGGTATAATTTGCCGAGTTCCTTCAACATCATTCTTTCAACACCTTAGTATACTCTACTCATCCACCAGTGTCGGTTTGCGGTACGGCCTCATAAATATAAGTGCTATTTCCTGGAGCTTCTTTTAAGCATAGATCAATCCAATAAGATCTATACAAATACGAAACCCGTCACACTTAAGAGGTTTAGGAATATTAACCTAATTGCCATCGACTACTCCTTTACGGACTCGCCTTAGGAACCGACTAACCCTACGCAGATTAACTTAACGTAGGAACCCTTAGATTTTTGGTGAGAGTGTTTTTCACACTCTTTTACGCTACTTATGTCAGCATTCTCACTTCCGATATCTCCAGCAGTTTTCACAAACCACCTTCACAGACTTACGGAACGCTCCGCTACCGCGCCTATTGATCGAAATCAATAAGCACTCACATCTTCGGTATACAGCTTTAGCCCCGGTACATTTTCGGCGCAGAAAAACTTATTTAGACAAGTGAGCTGTTACGCTTTCTTTAAAGGATGGCTGCTTCCAAGCCAACCTCCTAGCTGTAATGGTTTTTCTACTTCCTTCCCCACTTAGCTGTAATTTTGGGACCTTAGATAGTGATCTGGGTTGTTTCCCTCTTCACCACGGACTTAGCACCCGTAGTGTGCCTGCTGTATAATTAATTGTTGGTATTCGGAGTTTAGTTAGATTTGGTAAGACGGTGAATCCCCCTAGTCTATCCAGTGCTCTACCCCCAACAACATACATACAACGCTCTACCTAAATAGATTTCGCGGAGAACCAGCTATTTCCAAGTTTGATTGGCCTTTCACCCCTAATCACAACTCATCCAATAATGTTGCAACATTAACTGGTTCGATCCTCCAGTGTGTTTTACCACACCTTCAATCTGGTCATGACTAGATCACTTGGTTTCGGGTCTAATCCATAAAACTAAAACGCCCTATTCAGACTTGCTTTCGCTACGCCTACACCTAACGGCTTAAGCTTGCTTCATAGATTAACTCGCTGACCCATTATGCAAAAGGTACGCTGTCACTCTAAATATCAATAAATTGATATAGAGCTCCAACTGTTTGTAAGCACTTGATTTCAGATTCTATTTCACTCCCCTCCCGGGGTTCTTTTCACCTTTCCCTCACGGTACTTGTTCACTATCGATCGTTAAGGAGTATTTAGGCTTGGAGGATGGTCCCCCCATATTCAAACAGGATTTCACGTGCCCCGCTCTACTCAAGGATTTAAAAACTTTCTACTTATACAGGACTATCACCTTCTATGGTTACTATTTCCAGAGTATTCTAATTCTTATTCTTAAATCACTAGCCTTTTCCGCTTTCGCTCGTCACTACTAACAGAATCTCGGTTGATTTCTTTTCCTTTGGCTACTTAGATATTTCAGTTCACCAAGTTTGCTTTACATACTTAGTACGTAATAACTAGCTAAACTAGTTGGGTTTCCCCATTCGGAAATCTGCGGATCAAAATTTGTTGACAATTCCCCACAGCTTATCGCAGCCTGCCACGTCCTTCATCGCCTCTTAACGCCAAGGCATCCATCAAGTGCTCTTAATAATTTATTTATCCGACTATATGCAGAATATGCAGAGTTAAATATTATTAAAATTGAATTGAGATTAAATTAATCTCTACCATAAAACTTGTCAAACATCTAAAAACTAAATTAATCTTTTATATGTTATAACCTAATAAATAATATGTCAACGCCTTTTTGCACAAAACATTTACTTATATTATCAACAACAATATACTAGCAATCCTAAACAGTATAATCTGAGAAATATGTGGTAAACTTATATATACAGTAAAAATTAATAAAAAAGATATTTTGTAAGATAAAATGTGTTAAAATCAATTGCCTAAAAATGATAATAAACATTCGGAGTATTTCTAACGTATGAAAAGTAATCTCTCTTTTATAAAAAACGTTGCTTTAAATTGTATGTCTAAGCTCATTGGCGTATTAAATATTAAGAAAGTAAAACACTTCATTGTGAATAAATATAATACTCTTCATAAAGAAATGACAGTGCTTCTTAAAAAATCTAAGAACCTGTTAAACACCAACATTGAAATCGGTTTATATCACTTTTATAAAGGTAGCATATCAGATGCAAAGTTACGATTTTGGTTAATTAGCATATTTTACCCCCATTTACCTATAGTCTGGTATAACATCGGAAGGTGTCATTTTGCGGTAGGGAATACTAACAAAGCTTATAATTATTTAACAAGGGCACTAAAATTAGATAATGACCACGAGGAGGCGTCTTACTATATAAAAAAAATGACAAACTCAGCGCCTATTACAGAATTGCCAAAAAACCTCATAAGACAATATTTTGATTACACAGGTGAATATTTTGTTGAGCATTGGTTGATTGCCAAACAATATAGAGGGCATGAACTTGTACACATGATAATTACAAAAATCTTCAACAACTCCACTTCTGAGCTCAATATACTCGACCTTGGTTGTGGAACTGGAATATGTGGTCATTTCTTGAAAATAAATAGTATTGGAAACCATATAACAGGAATTGACATTTCAAGTAGAATGCTAAATATCGCAAGAGGATGCTTTATAAAAGGTAAGCCTGTTTACAATGAATTAATACATATGGAAATGAAAGAGTTTCTTAAACAAGAGAAAAACCAGCAGTATGATGTAATTATCTTTGCTGAAGTGCTACATTATCTACATGACTTTCAAGAAGAGTTGGAATTAGCAAAAAGATCTACGAGCAAAAAAGGAGTTATTGTATGTTTAATAAGAAGAAAGGAAGGTGAAGGTATTGACTTTGTAAATAAAGGAGACTATTTTCGTCACTCAGAAAGTTATGTTCAACATGTTGCAAAAGAAATAAATATGCAAATAAGTTATATGAGTTACTGTAAAATATATGGCAGTCAGGTTGACGGTATCTTGTTTGCATTACAGCATCAACAAGAAAATCCGAAAAACCTAACTTAAAAATCGCTCAAAATGACTTTTAAGTATCTATATATAATAAAAGAATAAAAGGAACTTTATGAATAACATTACCATTAATTACGCAAAGGACAGCAAATTAACCGACTTTGGAAAAGCAGTTCTATCAGACAGGTATTTAATAGAAAATGAAAGTTATCAAGACCTCTTTGCACGTATTGCTAATTACTATTCTGATAATAAAGAACATGCGCAGCGTCTTTATGACTACATGAGCAACTTGTGGTTCATGCCTTCAACACCAATACTCAGCAATGGTGGCACTAAGAGAGGGTTACCTATCTCTTGCTTTCTTAATGAAACCGAAGACAGCTTGCAGGGAATAGTTGATCTATGGAACGAAAATGTTTGGCTTGCTGCACGTGGAGGAGGCATAGGTAGTTATTGGGGAAATTTACGCTCAATAGGCGAAAGCGTAAAGGGTAGCGGCAAAACATCAGGAATTGTTCCATTTATTGTAGTGCAAAATGCTCTAACGCTTGCAATTAGTCAGGGATCCCTAAGGCGAGGAAGTTCAGCAGTCTACCTTCCTGTATCTCATCCGGAGATAGAAGAGTTTCTAGATTTACGCAAGCCAACAGGCGGTGACCCAAATCGCAAAGCGTTAAATATACATCATGCTGTAATAGTAACAGATAAATTTATGCAGGCTGTTGAGAATGATCAAGAATGGAATTTAATAAGCCCTCACAACAATAAGGTTATTTCAACTGTAAAAGCGCGGGATATATGGATCAAAATATTAACAGCAAGAGTTGAAACTGGAGAACCTTACATTATTTTCCTTGATGCAACAAATAACAATAAGCCAGAATCTTACAAAAAGCTCAACTTAGACATCAAGATGTCAAATCTATGCAGTGAAATAACTTTAACCACAGGTTATGATCACCTGAATAAGTCACGCACTGCTGTGTGTTGTCTATCATCCGTAAACCTTGAGTACTACGAAGAATGGAAAGACAATAAACTCTTCATAGAAGATATAATGCGCTTTCTTGATAATGTATTGGAAGATTTCATAAATAAAGCACCGAATGAAATGCAGCGAGCAAAATATTCTGCAGCCAGAGAACGCAGTATTGGTCTTGGTGTGATGGGCTTTCACTCATTTTTACAAAGCAAAATGGTTCCTTTTGAATCAGTAACAGCACAACAATGGAATAAAAAAATATTTAAGTATTTACGCGAGCAAGCAGATATAGTTTCTAAAAAATTAGCAGAAGAAAAGGGAGCATGTTCTGATGCCAAAGAAGTTGATCTAATGGAAAGGTTTACACACAAACTCGCTATTGCTCCTACTGCCTCGATCTCCATTATTGCAGGTAATACCTCCCCTGGAATAGAACCATACGCAGCAAACGTATTCATACAAAAGACACTTACAGGCTCATTTGTAGTGCGAAATAAATTCTTGCAAAAACTATTAGCAGAAAAAAATCAAGACAATGATAAAATATGGTCTTCAATTTCAACAAACGAGGGTTCCGTTCAGCATTTAGATTTTCTTAGTGAGCATGAAAAATTGACATTTAAAACAGCGTACGAGCTTGACCAAAGATGGATTATAGAACATGCAAGTGATAGAACTTCGTATATTTGTCAATCTCAATCAGTAAATCTGTTCTTACCTGCCAACGTACATAAACGTTACTTGCACAAAATACACATGCTTGCTTGGAAAAAAGGATTGAAGAGCTTATATTACTGCAGATCACAATCAATGCAGAGAGCCGATAAGGTCTCGCATGACATATTCAAAAAAAGTGAAATATTGCAACAAAAAACAGATATTGACTACGATGAATGTCTGTCATGCCAATAGCGGCCTTACTCAAAAAAAGTAGAGAGAAAGTTAAGCAAATGGGTAAATAGACTTCTTGCATAACCATATAACGCACTTTTATTGGGAATAGAAACGAAAAAACTTTCTTGACAAACTCCGCCAGCTCCCTTATCATAAAACTGAAGCTATTTATTTATCTTCTCTGTACAGATTAAATGACAAAAAAACTCACGTATCTGGCGTCTCATGTTTAATTTTTTGCACTATGTGCACCTTATGTCTTTATCAAACTTCTACCTACATAAGCTGAAACGCGCTTATAAAGCGTTTAAAACATAAAAAAACGCCAACTTAAAAAATGGATAGTGAATAACTAGCTACCCTAGGGTTTCTTTTGCCTTTTTTTCCGTTTAGTAAATTTCTTAAACATTTATAGCTAAGGTTAGTTGCATTTAAAAGCAGCTGAGTCGCGGTTATTAAGCGTTTAGAATAAAAAAACGCCATACTTGAAAGTATAATGTAAGTAATTAGCCAACTACGGGGCTTCTTTTGCCTTTTTTTTCATTTGGTAAATTTCTTAAACATTTATGGCTAAACGACAATCGTCATCCCGCTACTTGTTAGCGGGATCTCTTGTTAGCGGCTGAGATACCGCGAATGAATCGCGGTATGACGGTTCGCGGTGGCATGACGATAAAGTTTATACCTCGTCATCCCGCTGCTTGTTAGCGGGATCTCTTGTTAGCGGCTGAGATACCGCGAATGAATCGCGGTATGACGGTTCGCGGTGGCATGACGATAAAGTTTATACCCCGTCATCCCGCTGCTTGTTAGCGGGATCTCTTGTTAGCGGCTGAGATACCGCGAATGAATCGCGGTATGACGGTTCGTGGCAGCATGAAGATAATCCCGCTACTTGTTAGCGGCTGAGATACTGCGGCGGTATGACGTAGATTGCTGTCATTCCGCTACTAGTTAGCGCCGCAGCGGTATGGTGTAGGAAAATTAGCTATATAGCTAACTTGTACCACGCGTTAAAGCTTTTAAACAGGTCTTGGTTTACTTACTCCATTATTTTCTTTATTATCAGATATCATTTTAAATAATATGGAGGAGCAAATTGTCAGCAATTGCCATTATTGATTTTGGTTCACAGTTTACACAGCTTATCGCAAGACAAGTAAGAGGAATGGGCGTTTATTGTGAGATATTTCCAAGCAACATCAGTTTTGAAACAATATCAAAATTCAATGGGTTTATTCTCTCTGGAGGACCACAATCTGTAAATGATGATTGTTCTGAAACAAGTAGAGTAGTACATGAAATTATAAAACTTAATGAGGCAACAAACGTTCCTATACTTGGAATATGCTATGGACAGCAACTCATTTGTCATTATTTTGGAGCAAAAGTAAAAGAGAGTTTCAAACAGGAGTTTGGTAGAACTAAAATCAAGATACTAAAAGAATCCCCCATTGTAAAGGATACCTGGGACGTTAATTCTGAAGTGGATGTATTAATGAACCATGCGGACAGTGTTGATACTATACCACATGGATTTACTGTTATTGCATCAGGTGTGATAAATCAAACAATTGCAATGATTGTCAACGAACAGCGGAAGATTTACTGTACTCAGTTCCATCCTGAGGTTAAGCCCACAACAAATGGCAGTAAATTGCTCTCTAACTTCTTGGATATTGCAAATTGCGAAAGGGACTGGACAATGAAGTCGTTTATTGAGGAGCAAAAGGAAAAAATCAAAAATGTAGTAGGAGAGAAAAAAGTAATCGCTGCAGTGAGTGGTGGGGTTGATTCAAGTGTTGCAGCGGCTCTCACACATAAAGCTATAGGAAAACAATTGAACTGTATTTTCATTGATACTGGGTTGTTACGCAAGAACCAGACTATTGCTATGTTGAAAGAGATTCCGATAAACTACGTTGATAAATCAAATTTATTTTTGAGTAGGTTGAAGGGAATAACTGATCCAGAAGAAAAGCGAAAAATTATCGGTAACACTTTTATTGAAGTGTTTGAAGAAGAAGCAAAAAAAATAGGTGATGTGGATTTTTTGATGCAAGGTACCATCTACTCTGATGTAGTTGAGTCAGGGCATGCCTCAGACAACACTAGTACAATTAAGTCTCACCATAATGTTGGTGGGTTGCCAGAAAAGATGAATCTGAAGTTAGTGGAGCCTTTACGTTACCTCTTTAAAGATGAGGTAAGGCTACTTGGAAAAGAAATTGGGCTTTCAGATGAGATAATATTTCAACATCCATTTCCTGGACCTGGACTTGCAGTGAGGATTATAAGTGAAGTCGATGAAGAAAAGGTGCGAATATTGCAAGAAGTAGATGAAATATATATTAATACGATGAAAAATTACGATCTATACGATAAGATATGGCAAGCTTTTGCTGTATTATTACCAATAAAAACTGTAGGCGTTATGGGAGATGGTCGTACGTATGGATATGTTTGTGCTTTAAGGGCTGTAACATCATCTGATGGTATGACAGCCGATGCATTTCCATTTGAAGATAAGGATCAACACTTGCTAGTATTTTGGGATTTTTTACGCAATGTCGGCAGTATAATTGTTAATAATGTTCCCGGAGTAAATAGAGTTGTTTATGATATCACTTCTAAACCACCCGCAACTATTGAGTGGGAGTAAATCAAAAAGATCCCGCTGCTTGTTAGCTGGATCTAGAGATACCGCGAATGAATCGCGGTATGACGGTTAATTTTCTTTATTTTGCTTATAATTTCCACAAGCAGTGCAAACATAAATGAAGAATACAAATATCCTTTTGGTAATTCTATATGAAATCCATGAAGTATGAGGTACACACCGACAAGTAAAATAAATAAAATGGCGATTATTTTTAACCCTGGGTTAGATTTGATTAACTGGGCGGTATAACTTGATAAAAACAGCATTGCTAGCATGGAAAATGTAAATGCTGTAGCAATTATTACCATGTTATAAGTTAGTGCTATAGCAGTTAATATCGAATCAACCGAAAAAACTAAATCTATTAATATAATTTGTAGCACAACTAAAAAAAATTTTGATTTAACGTTTGCTTTCTTTTTATTTTTCTTACATACAAAGATGTCATCCCGTAACTCCATAGAGCTCTTAACAATAAGGAATAATCCCCCTGCGATCATAAGTAAATCCCTTGCTGATGCAGTGTGAAATATAGGTTTTTGCATTGACAATATAGATGATGTAAAAAATAGTATTACAAAACGCATTAATAGTGCTAATCCAAGGCCCATAAGGCGCACTCTTTCTCTCAGCGCATTTGGTACCTTATCTATTGCTAGAGAAATAAAGATTAAATTGTCTACACTAAGTATAGTTTCAAGTAGTGTAAGTGTCAGTAAAGTCCAAGCATCAGTTAGCATTTTTGTTTCAAATTCGGTTCTTCTTACTCTACAATAGATGTGTAAAAATTAAGTGACTTCACTCAGAAGTTTTATAGCAGTTCTCCAGAAAAACAGGATATATAAAGTTCAGCAGCTTCTTCTATTTTCGTTTTTGAGCAAAATCAATAATAAGAGAGTTTCTTATTTTCATGCACGCAAATAAGATAAAGCCTTATTTTCATTTTTGACTTTATTTGAAAATAATATATACTATAAAAATAGTGTGCTAGGTTGAATGAATGTATATTAAAGGATCACCATCAGGCAAAGTATTCGCTGGTTATCAGGCATTTATACCAAGCCCCTTGCCACCAAAATTTGAATGGGACAATGATTTAGTTAATAGTCTTTAAACCCTTACTTTACTATAAGGAAAGTGGTTGAAAACTTAGGTGTCGTATTGACAACAGCCCAAAGAGCAATCGTAAAGCTTGAAGATTTAGGCATCGTTTCACAAACTTCTCAAGGAAAGAGAGATCGGGTTTATTGTGCAACTGATATTTTGAATATTCTAGAAGAACCAACTAAGATTACAGAGAACTTCGATAGCACATTGTAGCTATTGTGATGAATAAATTCAGCAAACAGCAAGCTTAAAGAGTCTGATCCAATGGACATGCTGAACAAAAAGTAAGGAGCTCCTTTTGGAGGATTGTATTAACTTATTAATTAATTGCTTGACTTTTAGCAGGATTTATTATATTATTTATTAATGAGCAATGCAATCAAACCAAGGAGGATAGCATGATAAATAATTTGGATTCAATAATTCTTGGAATAAAAGATGGTGAAAAGGCGATTGAAGATTTAAGGGTTGTTCTTAAAAAAAGAAAAGAAGAAGTTATTACTACACAGACATTTAATTACGCTTTACAATGCCCACAAACTACAAAGGAAGCGATAGTACACGAAATTCTGCTTCATTTTATACAAAATCCTGGCGAGCAATCACTAGAACAAGTAATACAATACTTAGATGGAGCAATACAATCTAGGATATATGCAAAAAACAACCCAATAAGAAATCTAGATGAAGAATTTCGTACTCATATAAACTTTAAAGATGAAGAGGGAAATACATTACTACATCATGCAGTTATAGGTAATAAAACTGAAGAAATAACCACCCTTCTTGTTACATATAGTGCAAATCCTTTGATACAAAACGCGGATAATAAAATTCCTTCATATTTAGCTCAAGGAAAAACAAAAGAAGTGCTTATTAAAAGTATGAAAAAACAAGCTAATACGAAAAAAGAAAGCGCTATGGTAGGCAGTTTGGTGCCTGGCGTAATAATTGGTGGTTTTCTTGGTGTTGTACTTGGAGCTGGTGTGTGTGTTGCAGTAAGTCTTTCTGGTGGTATGATACTAGGTGTAATGATAGCATCTTCTCTTGTTGCTAGTATAGCTATTGGACTGGCCATGTATTTTTTGAGTCAAGACTATGAACAGGCTAAAGCGATAGAAAAAACTATTAGCACTGTTAGCTCTGAAATATCTGTTGATGGTGCAACTGCCGCAAATGATAAAGAAGAGCCACAACTTACATAGAAAAAGCTATAGTATTTTCAAACTAAATAATAAACCTTGTAATTAGGATATTCTGGATTCCAGCGTCACGCGCTGGAATGACAACTGCGTTTTTTGCTTTTTTGTCATCAAATACTCCTACTCTTTATGTCATCCAAGTATCCTGACTACTTGGATCCAGGAAATTTAATTGTTTTAAATTTTGCTCAACGTCCTTCTATACACCTATTTAAATTTTATGTATGTGCAATATAATCTATAATAACGTTGAATTTATTATCAATACAATATATTAAAAAATATTATGAGCTTCGTAAGAGAAAAAAACACCCCTGTGATGGAACAATATTTGAACCTGAAAGCTCAATACAAAGATCATCTGCTATTTTATAGGCTAGGAGATTTTTATGAGTTGTTTTTTGATGATGCTATTAAAGCTGCGAAATTGCTGAATATAGTGCTAACCAAGAGGGGCAATTCAAATGGGCAAGAAATACCAATGTGTGGAGTGCCAGCACACAGTAGTGAATCTTACCTACACAAGCTAATAGATTTAGGATTCAAAGTAGCAATCTGTGACCAATTAGAAACTGCTGATGAAGCAAAAAAGAGAGGCTATAAATCCATAGTAAAACGTGATGTAGTGCGAGTTGTAACTCCAGGTACAATTATAGAAGATTCGCTACTGGAGGATAAAAGCAATAATTATCTCGCGTCCATAGTTGAACAAAATGACGAATATGCTATTAGTTGGCTTGAATTATCGACGGGAAAATTTTTTCACACTTTAACGAGTTTGAAAGCTCTAGATAGTGATTTATTGCGTATATCACCAAGAGAATTATTAATTTCTGAAAAATTCACTGAGGATGAAAAAATTAGATCGGTTTTAAAAAATTATAAAATATCAATTACGCAACACGCACTGAGCTTTTTTGAGTATAGTAAATCTCACAGAACGTTATGCGAGTTTTATAAAATCAGGGAACTTGGGAGTATAGGAAATTTCAGCAAAGTAGAAATCATGGCGTGTGGTGCACTGCTTGAATATGTCAGAGTAACGCAAAGGGGCTCCATTCCAAGGCTTGAATTCCCAAAAACCTATAAGCAACAAAATTTCATGCTTATTGATGCTTCAGCAAGGAGAAATCTTGAGTTGTTTTCAACTCAATTTGGTGAAAAGAAAGGTTCACTAATTTCAGTTATTGATCATACAGTTACAGCTTCTGGTGGACGCCTGCTCAAACAAATGCTCGCTTCACCCCTTGCTTGCTCCAAGGCAATCAATTTGAGGCTCAGCACCGCTCAATTTTTTGTAAATAATCATGATTCACGCAGAAAAATACGAGAGATATTATCTAACATTCCGGATATTGAAAGGTCTTTATCGCGCTTAATACTAGGGCGTGGTTCACCAAAGGATATGAACCTATTGAAAATAGGCCTAGGAAAGACTTTAGAATTGTCTGAGTTCTTATGTAAAATTGAATCAGGTGAAAATGGATCTCTCCCACAACAATATGTCATCCAAACTGAGATCCAGCCAGCGTCACGCGCTGGAATAACAGTAAAATCAGACGAGAGTGAACTAAGCACAATACATAAAAGCCTTGGTAATCATAAAGACCTATTTGAACTGCTAAATAGTGCTATACTTGATAATAATCTCAGTTCCGTGAAAGAGGGAGGGTTTATCTACCCAAAATACAACTCAGAATTATCTGAGTTATCCTACATATTAAATAATAGTAATAAACTAATAACCAAACTCCGTGAATCTTATCGCGACCTAACTGGCATTGCCGCACTCAAAATATTGCACAACAATATACTCGGTTATTACGTTGAAGTATCAGCAAATCACAAAATAACTTCGGATATATTTATTCATAGGCAAAGCTTAGCAAATAGCATGCGCTACACTACTAATGAATTGAAAGAACTAGAAAATAAAATTCTTACGGCACGTGATGCTGCAATCGGCTTAGAAATGAAAATTTTTAGTGAACTGTGTAGTGAAGTTGCTAAAGAGTCTGAAAAAATTGCTCTTGCTGCAAATGCTTTGGCAAAACTTGACATTAGAACCGCGTTTGCAGAGCTTGCAGTGCAAAATAATTACGTAAAACCCATTATTGATGACAGCAAAGAGTTCAATATCTGTAGCGGAAGACATCCAGTGGTTGAAGTTAACGATAAATTCATTGCAAATAGCATCAATTTAGCTGGTATACATCTAATTACTGGTCCTAATATGGCTGGAAAAAGCACTTTCTTGAGGCAAAACGCTCTCATTGCAATTTTAGCTCACATGGGGTCATTTGTGCCAGCAGAGAGTGTACATATTGGAGTGATTGACAAGATATTCAGCAGGGTTGGCGCAACGGATAATATAACAGCTGGTTATTCTACCTTCATGGTAGAGATGATCGAAACAGCAACGATAGTAAATCAGGCAACGGACCGTTCCTTGGTGATACTTGATGAAATTGGTAGGGGCACAGGGGTGTATGATGGATTATCTATTGCACAGGCGGTGATTGAACATATTCACAATGTAAATAAGTGCCGCGCCATTTTTGCAACTCATTATCATGAATTAACTAAAGTAAGCAAATACTTGAAGAACGTGAAATGTTTTTGTGTAAAAATAAGAGAGTGGAACGGAGAGGTTATCTTTCTACATGAAGTAATTGAAGGCATTGCAGATGAGTCATATGGAATACATGTAGCAAAACTTGCTGGTTTTCCTGATTCTGTTTTAAATAGAGCAAGTGAAGTGTTTGAGGAGCTGAAGGCTTGAATCATTATTATAAGTGAAGAATTACCTATACAATCGTGGTAGTAGCTATAGAAACGAAAAACTTACTTGACACCCTTCGCCAGCGCCCTTATCATGATAGTGAAGCTATTGTATTTGCTTTCGCCAATCTGCAGATTAAAAGGTAAGGATTACTTAATGTATCGGCGTCTTATGTTCAATTTTTTGCAGTATATAGATACTGTATGTCTTTACAAAACTTCATCTACATCTAGATTTTTATCTAAATAAGCTGAACGCGCTTATAAAGCGTTACAAGACATCAAAAAATGCCAATACTCGACAGAGATAGTAAAAGACTAGCTAACTCGGGGATTCTTTGTCTTTTTTTCTGCTTAGTAAATTTCTTAAACATTTGCAGCGTAAGTTAGTTGCAATTAAAAGCGGCTGAATCTCGCTTGTCAAGCGTTTAAAACATAAAAAACGCCAATATTTTAAAGCGGATAATAACCCCAGGGCTTCTTTTGCCTTTTTTTTTATTCGGTAAATTTCTTAATATTTATAGCTAAACGACAATCGTCATCCCGCAGCGGGATCTAGAGATACCGCGGCGGTATGACGTAGGACTGCTGTCATCCCAGTGCTCCTTTTTTTGTCATCCCAGTCTGGGATCTATTTTGCATGTAACTCCAATTGTGTTTTGGCATAAAACGCGACGCGTATTAGACTTATTTGCAAGCAAAGCTTGCTAGATCCAAGTAGTCAGGGCACTGGGATGACAGGAGAAGGAAGCACTGGGATTGGGATGGAAAAGGCTATTTGTGTGATGCCAATGAGTGATAGAAAGTTCTGCAAGAAGTCATTAATTGCAAAAATTTAATATAAGTGGTAAAGTAGAACCACTGAATAAAAAACATATGTTAATTAATACAACGTTGGAGCTGGAGGACATATGTGAGGGGTTGATAGCAAAAAAGCCAAAATTTATAGCAGTTGACACGGAGTTCATTAGAAATAATTTAATCTACTACCCAAAATTATCGTTAATTCAAATTTCTTACGGAGAGAAGAGTTTTATTGTAGACGCACTAGTGCCAGAAATTGATTTATCATTCATTAAGAAAATAATGCTAAATCAGGGGATAACCAAAGTGTTTCATAGCTGCCGGCAGGATATAGAATCCTTACTCACTGTGTTTAAATGTATTCCCACTCCCATTTTTGATACCCAAGTTGCTGCTATGTTTTGTCATTATTATCATGACTTTATTGGTTACTCAAAAGTAGTGGAGCAATATCAAGGAATAGCACTGGATAAAATTAAAGCTAAAAATTCAGATTGGTTAAGGCGTCCGTTGTCCGAGGATCAGTTAGACTATGCAATAAACGACGTGATACACCTATATGACCTACACCAAATATTGTGCAATAAACTTGAAGAAAATAATAGGATGGGTTGGTTTCAAGAAGAGATGGAATCAATAGTTAATATAAATAAGTATTTACATAATCCAAAAGATGCATGGAAGAGGATGAAATTTAATTATGAAGTAAATCCAAGGTTGATACTAACTGTTAAAGCAGTTAGTGAGTGGCAAGAAACCTTAGCACAGCGCTATAATATGAACCGTAATAAAATAATCAATAACGCTGTAATAGCTGGTTTTATTGAAAAAAATATAGAGCATGTTGATGAGATTTTAGATGATCTCAAGAGGAATGCAAAAAATATAAAAGATGCAGATTTACTAGAGTTTGTGAATATTTTTAATGAAAATGAGGGAAATTGGATGCAGCAAAACAATACCTTATCGAGTAATTATGACAAATCTGTACTTGATATACTCTCAATTATTTTAGATAGTAAATGTAAAGAAAGTAACATATCAAGGAAATTAGTTTCTTCAAAAGATGAGTTAACCTGGTCAATATCTAGACAGACAGATAAATTATTCAAGGGGTGGAGATATGATTTTTTTGGCAGGTCAGTTGAATCATTTTTGAACACAAGCTCAAAATTTGAGATTTCAGCAGTGAAATCCGCAAATAATATAACCAAAATTCAGAGTAATTTGGTAGAGAATAACTGTTGCTAAAGTAACTTAGATTTATCGACAATCGTCATCCCGCTACGTGTTAGCGGCTAAGAGATACCGCGGCGGTATGACGGTTAAGTAGGGTGTCATCCAAGTAGCCCTGACTACTTCGATCCAGGAAAATTGATTGTGCACTATACAACATAAAAGCTAGATCCCAGACTGGGATGACACCACCTACAAATTGCAATGTTCGTATAGTTATGTGCTTGACACTGGGATCTAGAAAATCTAGTTAATATATATAGAGAAACCTTAGCTATAGTTTCAAAAGAAGTCGAATGTATTTTGTTATATGATTATAAGTCTAACAGGCGGAATTGGGGTAGGAAAGAGCTTTGTAGCTAATTGCTTTCAAGAGTTTGGTGCTGTTGTATTTGATGCTGATTCTGTTGTACACCAACTTTATAAAGTGGATAAAAGCATAATAAGTTATGCAGAGAAAAATTTTCCTGGAGTGGTAGTAAATGGTGAAATAGATAGAACAGTACTGTCTAAATATTTCTTAGCCTACGATGAAAATTGGAAACAATTTCAATCTTTGGTTCACTCTGCTGTGCTGCGTGAATTAGAATTTTTTATTGCCAAGGAAAAAAAGATCGATAGAAAACTTTTAGTTTTAGATGTGCCACTTCTATTAGAAACAAAATTTTATTTATATTGCGACCTTATTGTTTTTGTTCATGCAGATAGCGTTGTGCAAGCTCAAAGACTTAACGAACGCAACATAGATAAAGAAAAGCTTAATCTAATCTCCGATGTTCAGTTATCTATTGAGGAGAAAAGGAAGATGAGTGACTTTATTATCGATACCAGTGTAAGCAAAGAGTATGTTTTTTCTCAAGTAAAAGATATAGTGGATTCATTAAACCTAAACACGTAGCTCTACGTCATACCGCCGCGGTATCTCTAGATCCCGCTAACAAGCAGCGGGATGACGGTTGTCAGGATCCCAGCAGCCTCCCTCCCCTGTCATCCCAGTGTCAAGCACTGGAATGACACCCTTCCGATGGGAACTGCTCTCAAACTACAACAGCATGAGTAGCTATAGAAGCTTTAATGATACAAGAAAAAATAAACAGCTATCATTTTTTTAGTAATTAAGTAAAATAGAGTGAAAGATTGCGAGGAAGTTTTGAAAAATAAGATAAAAAAGATAGTAATTTCAGGAAAGGAAGTGTGGCCAATCATCGAGGGCGGCAAAGGCATTGCAGTTAGTGATGGAAGATCAAGCGGAGCATTTGCTGCAGCAGATGCTGTGGGTACATTTTCTGGTGCAAATGCTAAGCTTATTGATGATAATGGCGAGTTAGTGCCACTAATTTATAAAGGCAAAACAAGAAATGAAAAGCATAGTGAATTGATTGAGTATAGTATTGAAGCTGGAATTAGTCAGGCAAGAATAGCAAATGAAATATCAAAAGGTCATGGAAGAATACACATGAATGTACTTTGGGAGATGGGAGCAGCAGAACGCGTACTTCATGGCATATTAGAAGGAGCGAAAGGTTTGATTCATGGTATTACCTGCGGTGCTGGTATGCCTTATAGGCTTGGAGAAATTGCAGCTAAATATCAGGTTTATTATTACCCTATTATCTCATCGGTGCGTGCTTTTAAAGCATTATGGAAGCGTGCTTACCAAAGAATATCTTCCTATTTGCTTGGTGGAGTAGTGTATGAAGATCCATGGCTTGCTGGAGGGCACAATGGACTGAGTAACAGTGAAGACCCAGAGCTACCACAGGCTCCATTTGAAAGAGTTGCAGAGCTTAGATCTTTCATGAACGAGATCGGTCTTTCAGAAACACCAATTGTTATGGCAGGAGGAGTGTGGCATTTGAAAGATTGGGAACATTGGTTTGACAATCTGCAAATTGGACCAATAGCTTTTCAGTTTGGCACTCGTCCACTTTTGACGAAAGAAAGCCCAATTTCTGCAGAGTGGAAAAAGAAGCTACTCACTTTAGAAGAAGGTGATGTATTTTTAAATAAATTCAGTCCAACAGGGTTTTACTCATCTGCAGTAAAAAATAACTTCATACGTGAGTTGCAGGAACGGAATTCACGTCAAATAAAGTTTTCAGAAAATGCTAGCGAAGAATTTAATAATGAATTTGCAATGGGTAGCAGAGGTAGAAAGATCTACCTTACTGCAAAAGACAAAGAACTGGCAAATACATGGACTAAAGCAGGGTATACAGAAGCAATGAAAACTCCAGATACAACTGTTATTTTTGTGACGCCAGGCAGGTTTGCAGAGATAAGACAAGATCAAATCAATTGTATGGGATGCTTAAGTCATTGTTTGTTTAGCAATTGGAAAGATCATGGTGACCATTCAACAGGACGAAAGCCAGATCCGCGTAGTTTTTGCATACAAAAAACACTGCAAAACGTTATACACGATGGTGATATTGAGAACGAACTCATGTTTTCCGGGCACAATGTGTACAAATTTAAGCAAGATCCATTTTATGAGAATGGCTACGTACCGGCAGTAAAAGAACTGGTGGAAAGGATATTGACTGGGTATTGAGTCAGTGACCTTACCCAGAAAAAGTGGAGAGAAAGTGTGGAATGTTTTTTACAAAAAGAATGATGCATCAAATTGTTCTGGAATGCAATAGTTAATAGTGACGTTGTTTGTTATAAAAAATTTCTATGTATTCAAATATTGCAGTTCTAGTTTGTTGAGCAGAGTGTTGTGAAGTATCAATAAGTATTTCTCTTTTCAATGAGCTAAAGAAGCTTTCTGCAACAGAATTGTCGTAACAACAGCCTTTATTACTCATCTATATTCTTTACAGCTAAGAGATATTGATACCCTTGCGCAGTATATTGTGAACCTTGATCACTATGTAATAGTAGATTTTTAACAGGTTTACGCCTATTAATGGCCATTAATAAAGAGTTCATAACCAATTGTTTATTTATTGCACTACTCATTAACTACCATACGTGAGAATTATTGCTGCCAAATATAGCCATCCCTCCTTGGTTTTGATGTAAGTAATCCCATACTTTATTTGGTTGATCAACAATAAAGTTTTGATCTAGTATATTGGGAGCTACAGCTCTATTATCTGTTTGTTGTTTTTTAATTTTAAACTTTCTTTTCAGTATAGCCCTGATGTCATTTTTCTGCATAATACTTTGCACCGTTTTCAAATTGCAACTTTTACCCAAAGCCTTCAATTCAGCATGAATTTTAGGAGCTCCATATCTACATTTAGAAACTTGATATATTTTTTGAATAGCTTCGAGTAGCTCTTTATTTGCTGATTCTCTACTGCTTATTTTTCTTGTAGTCCACTTATAGTAGCCACTAGCAGAAAATCCTACATAATTCCTGTACTTTATAGCAGTTACTATATAAAAAAATATTTTACTCTTTTTGACTGGCCAGGGCTTTTTTTTAAATGTCTCTTTCCCTTGTTACTCTTGCTTTGTAAATCAAACCTCTCTTTGTCATAAGGTGCTACATCTGGAAATGCATTTGCCGCTGACTTTTTTTCGTTATATTTCTTCATCCATTTTCCTAATACACTATCCCTTATTCCTAGATCTCTTGCTACTTTTGCAACTGGTTGACCTACCTTTCTTTGTTCATTTGCCAGTTTAACAGCTTCCAATTTGAATTCTGCTGTATATTCTCTTACCATTTCTAATCCTCCAAAATTTTATTTTACCCAAAAAAACTCTTTTCTTTCTCTCCACTTTTTCTGGGTAAGGTCAGTTTACTGGCCTCTCCATGAGTGAGATTGAAAAATTAAGTGTGAACGGTTACCTTGGATGACAGAAAAGAGTGTTGGAAGGAGGCAATATTAAAAACTTAATTTCAGTCCAGCCAAGAACACATAACCAGAGTTGTTATTTTCTATTTTAGGTTCTTTGGTACTAAATTTTACAATATCGAAATAGTATGAAGTACCTAAAAAAAGAGAATTTTCAAGACTTAAAGCATATGATGTTAACTCGTTTGTACCTTCGCCTGCAATATCCCTACCACTACTAAAATATGTTAAGCTTGATTTGTAAGAATCAGAATGGTAAGCGATACCTGCATTCATATAATACGTATTATTTGTTTCAGGATTATGCTTCTCACCAGATTTACCGCCATTACCATACGAAAAAATGCAATCAAGATCGAACAATTTTAGCTTCAAACCAAAATTCCAGTGTAGTAATTGATTATGACACTGAAGATCGCTAGGATTTTTATTTGTACAGTCATTAAAATTTTCCCTTGCAAATTCACCAGTTAAGGCAGTAGTAAAACCTATATCATCTGACAAGCTATTTTTATAGGAAAGGCCAGCAGCAATTAAATTGCTGTACTGTAAGTTATTTTTTCCTGGAACATAACTGAATCCGAGTTGAAAGTTATAGATTTCAGGGGAGATGTAGTTAATTGATGATTGTTTTAACCCTAGTTCGAGTTCATTATAATCGCTATAAATATTGGGCTTGACCCAGAACACCTTGTCTTGATTATATCCAGGGTCACCATCTTTTTTATGATCACCGCGCAAATTTGCATAGTTTGTCCAATGACCATTTACTCCTCCAGCAGCTGCATAAATTTTTGAAGTGTTAATTAACATGCTCTGACTAACTAAACTTCTTTTACCATATTCAATTGATCCAAGTCCCTGATTTTTAATGATGAAATACCCTTCCTCCATGTCTAACTTTTCTATGTCTAACGCTTTTAGGTTTGCAATACCAGAAACTCCTGCCTTAACATTAAACCCCATTTGAGTATTTGGATAAATTTGCTGTAAATAAAGAAAGCGCAAGTATGAATAACTTGAAGTTTTATCCTTAGCCTTAGCATTGAAAGAATCTCTGTTGAAGGCGTAGCCGAATCTCAAATCTATTTTTCCGTCTAGTTCTACATAGAATATTTCCTTATCCAAAATTGTTCTAGAGCTAGCACTATTCTGCAAAAACAATGATGAAAGCAGTGCTACCAGGTAGTACTTTAACTTCATAAATAACCTTAAATCTTTATAAAAATTTAAGTTTAAACTCAATATAAATAAAAAACAACTTTTCAGAAGGCACCGCTGGTAGATTTTGCTGCCTGTTTTTGAGCTATATTCCCATAAATTATTGATACACTTGGTAATTTTTGCATTAATAACTGCTTATTAATGGCAGAATGTATACGATTAATTATTTTAGATGTACTTTTTACATCGCAGTTAATCAAAACAAAAAGCACTTTATTCTCATCAATATACCCTAGAAAATCATCACTACGGCAATTTTTATAAAAATGTTCTATGACAACTTTCAGTGCATCATTTGTCTCGCTACAGCTACTATTTAAGCCAATTATTCCTATAGCTGCATTAATTTGATGTTGAAAGGCGAAATTCAATATAACGTATAACTCTAGAATAGTGGACTCATTGCCCGGTATATCGAATAAGTCATGGTTTTTATATTTCTTACCCATTAGATATTCATCTCTAAAGATTCCTAATTTATGGGACAAACTGATATCACGTATTAACAGCTCATAATTTATTTTATTACTGGCAAATTGTGCAGTGCGGAAAACTTTTACTTTTGTCCTGATATCTTCTCCTTTAGCATCAGTTAAGGAAAAATCTATCACTTTAGGTAATATATCAAGTAAATCGTGCCCATTTTCGGTATACTCTAAATAATTCTTCATGTCGTCAGCTGCTCTTGCACTTAAAATATTGATTAACGGCTTATTAAGTAAATTCCCTTCCTCGTATTTTAACAAATTCCTTGCGGCTTGATTGAGCCCTAAAATTAACACGTTTTTTTTCTTATTATCCTGACAAACAGATACCACAGCATCATCTTTTCTTCTTGCAGTTATGAAATCATCCATACTTTCATTCTATACAGCGTATTTATAAGTATAATAAGATTATATTAAGATTTACTTACTTATTGATATGCTTAATTAGGTATAGACAAAATGTCATACGGGATGGCTTTGTTGTAGAAGAATCAAGATTACTGTTTATAGACTTCAAGTTACTGCAAAAAATATTTTAAAACATAGTGATATCTTGACTTTACCTAGTTAATATTCCAAATTATAAAAAAACAGATAGTTCTATGACGACAAGTCTATTACAAGGCAAAAAGGGATTAATAACCGGAATAATAAATAAGAGATCAATAGCATACGGTATAGCAAAAACTCTCTCAGAGCACGGAGCAGAACTTGCAATCACCTACCAGAATGAAATAATAAAAGAAAAACTATCACCAATAGCAGATGAACTAAATGTGGAGCTAATATTACACTGCGACGTTTCAAATGAAAAAATCATAGATAACGCTTTCGAAATAATAGAGAAAAAATGGGGTACTCTTGACTTTTTGGTGCATGCAATAGCATTCTCAGATAAAAATGAGTTAGATGGTAAATATGTCAATACTTCACTGAATAACTTCCTCAATGCAATGCATATATCGTGCTATTCTTTTACTGCTTTAGCGCAAAGAGCTGAAAAAATGATGTCAGGTGGTGGTAATTTACTTACTTTATCTTATTATGGCGCTGAAAAAGTTATGCCAAATTATAACGTTATGGGTTTATGTAAAGCAGCACTTGAAGCAAGTGTAAAATATATAGCATGTGATCTCGGGCCACAAAATATCAGAGTAAATGCCATTTCCGCTGGTCCAATCAGAACTTTAGCATCTTCTGGAATAAGCGATTTTCACTTCATATCAGAATGGAATAGAAATAATTCTCCGCTCAGACGCAATGTTACAATAGAGGATGTTGGCAAGGCAGCGCTATACTTATTAAGCGACTTAAGTAGTGGCACTACTGGAGAAATTTTGCACGTCGATTCAGGATATAACGTTGTAGGAATGAAGGTGGTTGACTAACAAAGCACTAGTTCCTTCGGGTTCATACACAACTCTATCAGGAGTTTTGTGACTGTGATTGCAGAAAACATCGAACATAAAATTCCTATTGATAGAGTGACAGAAAAGCCTCTAATTGCTCCGCTGCCAATAATGAACATTATTCCTGCAGCAATTAATGTAGTGATATTTGAATCCAGTATTGTCTTTATAGCGTTTTTAAACCCTTCTTCAATAGCACGTTCCACTCTCTTGCCAGATTTTATTTCCTCACGAATTCGCTCAAATATTAAAACATTTGCATCCACCGCCATACCGACAGTAAGTGCAATACCGGCAATTCCAGGTAAAGTTAGAGTTGCTTCAAGCAGAGTGAGAATTGATAATATAAGAATTACATTAGAAAAAAGCGCAACAGAGGCCAATACACCTAATTTACCGTAAGTGATAATTATAAATAAAGCCACGGCTATAATAGAGATTGTTGCTGCCATTTCCCCTGCCTTTATTGATTCTTCTCCAAGGCTTGGGCCAATGTTTTTTTCTTCAATTATTTTAAGTGGTGCTGGCAGTGCTCCAGATTTTAAAAGTATTGCAAGTTCGCTTGCTTGTTTTTCAGTAAAATTACCGCTAATTTCTCCCTCTCCATTTAAAATTGGCTCACGTATTGTAGGTACTGTTAAAACTGTGTTATCCAGAACAATTGCAAAAGGTTTTCCCACATTTTCTTTAGTGATTTTCGCGAATCTTTTACTCGCTATGCTGTCAAATTTAAAATGCACTGTCGGTTTACCTAAATTGCCGAATCTAACTGATGCGTTAACCAGCGAATCGCCACCTATTTCAGTCTTGCGGAATATTGGATAAGAATTACCTAAAGAATCCTTGAGCATGACAGTAGTTTCGTAATCTATATCCTGCACCTTGGCTATGTTAGTGTTTGCCAAATGAAAAGCTAGCTTAGCAGTTTTGCCAAGCAGAGATTTTATCTGCTTGGTGTCTTCTACTCCAGGCACCTGCACTAATATTTTATTCTGCCCTTGTTTTTGAACGCTGACTTCCTTTGTGCCAAGTTTATCCAAACGGCGCTGGACATTGTTTATTGATTCTGCAACTACTTCACTGATCAAAGAATTTTTATAATGGGGTTTATACGAAATGAGAATTGAAGAATCTTTTCTATTTAGCTCTAAATTTGGATTTATCGCATTAATCAACATAGATGCTTTTTTATAATCATCAATATTATTTAAAGTTACAACGCTATTTTGTACGTTAGATTCAATATTTTTTGTTAGCAATGTCTCTTTTATTTCGTTAGCTAGCATGCTTAGCTTTTCCTTAAAATAGAAGTCTAAGTCTATGTTTAAAAGCAAAGATGCCCCTCCTTTCAGGTCAAGGCCTAAGTTTATTCTTTTTTTCGAAATAAAAAGCTTATTATCAAAGAAATTTGGCAGTGTTATGTATAAAGCAAGTAAACAGATGCATAATACTGAAAAAGATTTGATTATAAGTCTGTTGTACATAAGTTGTAGGTTTAAAATTGTAATAATTGATTGTAAGTTAAAAATAGATTTTTGTAAAATTCTCTATTTGACCTTACCCAGAAAAAGTAGAGAGAAAGTTAAGACGTTTTTATCATGAGAATAAATTGTGCAGGAATGCAATAGTTAATAGTAGAATGTCTACGTTATTTGTTATAAAAGATTTCTATGTATTCAAATATGGCAGTTCTGGTTTGTTGAGCGAGAAGTATCAATAAGCAGCTCCCTTTTAAGTGAACTTTTCTGCAACAGAGTTATCGTAACAACAGCCCTTATGGCTCATGCTGGAAATGATGTTTTTTGTATTCAATAGAAATTGGTAATTTTGAGAGGTATACTGTGACCCTTGATCGCTATGTAACAGCAGATTTTTATCGGGTTTGCGTTTATCAACGGCCATCAATAAAGAATCTATAACTAATTATCATGTTACTCATTAACCACCATGCGTGAATATAGGTCAATTATTGCCGCCAACAACCTTCTTTAGTTTTTATGTAGGTAATCCCAAACTTTATTTGGCTGATCAGTAGTAAAATTTTGATCCAATGTGTTCGGAGCCACAACTCGGTTGCTTATTTGCTGTTTTTTATTTTTGAACCTTCGTCTAAGCTTGGTTTTAATGCCATTTTCTTGCATAACACTTTGTACTGTTTTAATTTTTGCCTAAAGCTTTTAATTCAGCGTGAATTTTAGGGGCTCCATATCTGCATTTAGAAGCTTGATGTATTTTTTGAATATCTGCTAGAAGCCCTTCTTTTGCTAATTCTTTACTGCTTTTTTCCTTAGCAACCCATACCACCAGTACAAAACCCTACATAGTTCCTGTGTTTTATAGCAATTTCTATATAAAAGAATACTTTACTCTTTTTCTTTGCCCAGGGCTTTTTTTAAGATGTCTCTTTCTCTTATTAGCTCTTTTTTTAGGTCTTGTCGACATAAAAAAATAGTGATATAGAGTACTCTTTATTAATAGGTAAAGAGAATGCTATATGATTTAAAAGATGAGCAATGGGAGAGAATAAAAAACCATACGCGTCAAGTTAAGGAAATAAAGGTATGAAAGAGATAGAATAATAAGGTATAAGTTCTCCCAGATATACTTTTAGTGAGAGAACCAATGAATAAAATAACTTGCTTATCAAAAAAGCTCAAAGAATTTTTTAATGAAAAAGCAGAGAAAATCTCAATTACAACAAGGTTTATAAAAAGAAAGAGAAAGCTAAAAGGTTCATCATTCGTAAAAGCCATGGTCTTGGGTAATATAGGAGTTGATAATTGTAGCGTAGAAACAATGTGTCAATTACTAAACGAGGACTCGATAGATATAACAAAACAAGGTTTGGATTTTAGATTTACTGAAGAAGCAGTGGAATTTATGAAAAGGATGTATAATGAATCTGTGATTCTCTTTAAAAATATCTTGCAAGTTGATTGCAAAATCTTACAGCAATTTAATAGTGTTAAATTATTGGACAGTAGCTATATTACTCTACCTAACAGTATGGAAGAGATGTATAAAGGTTATGGTACTAGCTACAGTGGCTATGAAAGCAATACTAAGTCTGGAATAAAGTTACAATTAGTTTTCGACTACATGAATCAGATAATAGACCAACTTAATTTAACGGAGGGGGTAAGATCAGACCAGGGATATAGGAAACATTTAAGTAATATATTAAGCAATGATTTGCTAATATCTGATCTCGGTTATTTTGTGCCAAGTTCTTTTAAACAAATCAATGAAATAGGAGCTTATTTCATAAGTCGTTATAAATCCGATACCAACATATATGATGTAGAAACAAATCAAAAAATGGAGTTATTAGAATGTTTAGAGGATAAGTTATTTTTAGAAAACGAGGTATTGTTAGGAAAAGAAGCAAAAATTAGAGTAAGAATTATATGTCAGAAACTAACTGAAGAACAGTCTATGGCCAGAAGAAGGAAAGCTAATAGATTAGCAAGATCGCAGGGATATACATCCTCTAAAAGAAATCAAAAATTGTTGAACTGGTCAATATTTATAACTAATGTTCCAGAAAATAAAATTAGTGCTGAGCAAGTATTAACGATTTACAGAGTAAGGTGGCAAATTGAGTTATTATTTAAATTGTATAAAAGCCATATCAGGCTTGATAAGCTAAAAGGAAAGCCATGCAGAGTATTATGTGAACTATATGCTAAATTGTGCGCAATTCTTATATTTCACGGCATAGTTGGTTGCACAGAAGTGAAAAAGAATACAGAACTTAGCTTAACAAAGGCATTTATTGAGCTAAAAAGGCGGGTTAGAGAGTTATTTTTAGTATTAACCAAAATTAATAGTTTAAAAGCATTTCTTAAAAAACTCACTATAACTTGGTCGCGATTTTCATTAAAAGACAAACGTAGAAGGGCTAGAGTATCCACTTTAACCTCTCTAAATTTGCTCACAATCTCTTAACTTGACGCGTATGGAATAAAAAACAGTCTGCCAGGTAAGGAAGGAGATAGAGGAAGAAGCGCAAAAGATAACAGGAGATTCGTAGCTGCAATAATGTGGATAGGTAGAACAGGAGCAACATGGAGAGCATTGCCGGCTGAGTATGGAAAATGGTCAAGTGTACATAAACGTTTTATAAGGTGGGCAAAATCTGGTGTTTGGCAGATGATTTTCAACACATTAGCTGTTAATGGAGACACAGAGTGGCTCATGATAGACTCAACAATAATCAGGGCACATCAACATGCTGCTGGTGCAAGAAAAAAATGTGGAAACTGGTAGACAAGAACAAGAGCTGGGACGGTGCAAAGGAGGATTTTCAAGCAAATTACACGCTGCTTGTGATGCTTTGGGCAACCCACTGAGATTCTTTGTTACTGCAGGGCAAAGATCGGATTACGTAAAAGCTTTAGACCTGATAGAAGGCAAGAACATGGAGGCACTTATTGCCGATAAAGGGTATGACGCAAATTATATGATTGAGGCTGCAGAAGCTGTAAATGCTGAGCCAGTAATCCCACCGCGTTCCAACAGAAAAACACCAAGAGAATATGACAAAGAATTGTATAAAGAGAGAAACTCAATCGAAAGGATGTTCAACAAAATCAAGCACTTCCGCAGAGTTGCTACACGCTACGACAAATTGGCCATAGCTTTTCTGTCTTTTGTTCACATTGCTGGCATTTATCTTTGGTTAAAATAAATGTCGACACTGCCTAGATCAAATCTTTCTTTGTCATAAGGAGCCTTTGCCTGGAAATGCGTATGCTCCAGACATTTTTCCATCATATTTTCTTACTTAACATACTACCATCTATACCTAGATCTTTTGCTATTTTTGTACTTGCTTGACCTGTTTCTTTAACCAGCTTAACAGCTTCTAATTTGAATTCTGCTGTATATTCTCTTCTATTTGTCATATTTTGAAAAAACGTTTTATTTTACTCCAAAAACGTTTTAACTTTCTCTCTACTTTTTCTGGACTACTCCGAATCGGTTGACAAATTGGACGTTTGATAAGCATAATTTGGAGCTTCTTGTGTAATGACTATATCATGAGCGTGACTCTCTCTTAATCCTGATGCAGTAATAGTAACAAATTTACAATTTTTTTTCATCTCTTCTATATTCCTATTACCAGTATACCCCATTGCAGCTTGCAATCCGCCAATCAATTGATGGATTACTCCTGAAGCTGGACCTTTGAATGGAACTCTTCCTTCCACTCCTTGTGGAACTAATTTGAGTTTTGAATCTTTATCTTGAAAATAACGGCTAGCTGAACCTCGTTTCATTGCACTAATAGATCCCATTCCTCGATAGCCTTTATATGCTCTGCCCTTATACATAATAATCTCACCTGGGCTTTCGTCAGTGCCAGCAAAAATCGAACCAATCATCACAGAGTCAGCACCAGCTGCAATAGCTTTTGCAACATCTCCTGAGTATTTTACCCCACCATCAGCAATTAGTCTGACGTTTCTTGCTCTACACGCCTCTGCAACATTCTTGATTGCAGAGAATTGTGGCACACCAACACCTGTAACTATTCTGGTTGTACAGATTGATCCTGGTCCTATTCCAACCTTCACTGCATCAACACCCGCATCAATCAACGCTTCAGCAGCCTCCTTTGTTGCAATGTTTCCGCCAATTAATTGCGTATTAGGATACATCTTTTTTATTTCCCTAATGGTATTGATAACGTTTTCGGAATGACCGTGAGCAGTATCCACAACAACTACATCAACTTCTTCTCCGATCAAAGCTTCACATCTTTCTATACCATCTTTTTTACCAGTGCCAATTGCAGCGGCAACTCTGAGACGCCCTTTACTGTCTTTACATGAATTTGGGTATCTATTGTATTTTTCAATGTCTTTAACCGTAATTAAACCTATACAACAAGAATTTTCATCTACGACCAAAAGCTTTTCTATTCTATTTTCATGCAACAATTTCATTGCTGAGGCACTATTCACTCCCTGCTCCCGCACTGTCACTAACTTATCTTTTGTCATCACTTCGGAAACTTTTACATTCATGTTCTGGTCTTCAATAAATCTCACATCTCGGTTAGTTAAAATTCCAACTAACTTGCGTTGATCGACTACAGGAATGCCAGAATAATTGTGCTCTCTCATTAATGAAATTGCTTCCGCAACTGTTTTATCCGGTGAAATCGTAATTGGGTTATACACGATCCAACTTTCATATTTTTTCACCCTTCTCACTTCTAAAACTTGTTCATCTATTGATAAATTCTTATGTATGCAACCTATCCCTCCATGTTGGGCAATAGCTATTGCAAAGCCCGATTCAGTAACAGTATCCATTGCAGAGGATATGAGAGGGATATTTAGTTCTATACTATTTGTTAAATAAGTTTTTGTATCTGCATCGCAAGGCAATATATTAGAATAGGCTGGCAAAAGAAGTATATCGTCAAACGAATAACAAGCTTCCATTTTTTTCATAGGCTTTATTTAAAGCTTATACGCCAATTAATTAAATTGCAATAGGCAAAATTAGCTAGGAGCCTTTAATTGTATAGCTCTAACTGTTTTTAGGAGATAGAAAAGCTATATAGTTGCTAATACATTTTATTGCAAAATAAGCATTCTACATTATTTGCCAGCAAACAAAACTGCTCAATAGTTAAGTTTTCTGGACGCTGGTTTCCGCTCAATTTAGCGTTTTCAAGGACAGTTTCAGCGTGGTTCGTTATATTTTGCAAGCTATTTCTCAGCATCTTTCTTCTTTGAGAAAAAACAGCACGTGTTAATTTTATTAAGGTTTCCAAGTTTACTACAAACTTTGGGGTAGGCAAAGGATTTACTGTAATTACTGAAGAATGTATTTTTGGTCTTGGAAAAAACTCTTTAGGTTCAATATCAAATTCCTTTTTTATATCGCATAGTAATTGGCTTAGCACTGATAAGGAACCATAATCTTTAGAATTGGGTCTTGCCGTAATGCGATCTGCTACCTCTTTTTGAAACATTAATGTCAAGTTCGTAAAAAATTTTATATTATTTAACCACTTTAAAAATAACACTACCGAGATATTGTAAGGCAAGTTAGCAATAACTTTAACTGGGCGCTCTATCAGCTCTTCTTCTATAACATGCAGTGCATCTGCTTCTATAATTTTATACTTTCCTTGATGCTCATTTAGCAGTTGATCATGGTGTTTTACTAAATCTCTATCTTTTTCTATAGAAAGTAGAGACTTTGGATTATGCACCAATATTTCTCTTGTTAATGCACCATATCCAGGACCAATTTCAATGACATTAAAATTTTCCAGACTACCAGCTAAAGCGACGATTTTTTTTGTTATCTCACTCGATAAAATAAAATTTTGCCCTAGACTCTTTTTTGGCTTCAGTAAAAATTTTTTCATATTATTTTCATTATACAGTATTTTAAAAATTAGTTGACTAAAATTCATTGATAATTGTATATTATTAATGTGTTTAACGCCGGCTTAGCTCAATTGGTAGAGCAACTGACTTGTAATCAGTAGGTTGTCAGTTCAAGTCCGACAGCCGGCACTCTCACTCATATAAGTAAAGTTGATGTCCTTTTTAATAGTAGCAAACTGGAAAATGAATGGAATGCGTTCTTCATTTGTTGACTTTATAGGCAAACTTAACAACAAGAGCAACGAAATTACCTCTAAGCTAGTGATTTGCCCTCCTTTTACATCATTTCCAAGCAGTATAGAGTTGAACAATAATATTAATATAGGAGCACAGAATTGCCATCATAAAAAGTTCGGTTCTTACACAGGTGAAATTAGTGCAGAAATGTTAAAAGAACTAGGGTGTACTTACGTAATACTTGGGCATTCTGAAAGGGCTAATGAAAAAGATAGTGAAATAAAACTTAAGTCGGAAATAGCAATAGAATCAGGCTTACACCCAATTATCTGTGTGGGTGAAAATTCAGAAGATTATAAGAATGAAAAAACAAAAGAAGTAATAGAATATCAATGTAAAAACCGCTTGCCAACACACGGTGAATATACCGTAGCATATGAGCCAATATGGGCAATAGGCACAGGATGTGTACCAAGCAATGACGCAATTGCTGAGGTGATAGAGGTAATAAAATTGTGTACTGGTAAAAAACACATTATATATGGTGGTTCAGTCAGTGCAGAAAATATAGAAAATTTGCTCAGTATCTCAAATTTATCAGGAGTTTTAATTGGCAGTGCAAGCTTAGATTTCAATCACTTTTATAAAATTATACAACAAGTTGAAAAAAAGTTTTCTCTTATCAATTCTAAAAGTAGATAAGAGGGAATTACTCACTATAGAAATAGGGCTATCACGGGCGTCTCAGTAGATTCCGCTAACGCGTACTCCCTAGTCATACCGTCACGGTATCCGCTAACACGTAGCGAGATGAAGGTTGTCAAGGTGACACTGGTTTCCATACAAAAGTGGTGTCATCTAAGTAGCTGATACTGATTTCTATCCAAGACGCCAGTGCCCAGACTACTTGGATCCAGAAGACTTAATTTCAACCAAGTGGCTGCATAATAAAGGCTGGATTCCAGCGTCACGCGCTGGAATGACATCTTTCTTGGTGGACTCAAATCATAATGTTCGTACGGTTGTGGGCTTATAGCTTAGGCAGTGTCGACATTTATTTTAACCAAAGATAAATGCCAGCAATGTGAACAAAAGACAGAAAAGCTATGGCCAATTTGTCGTAGCGTGTAGCAACTCTGCGGAAGTGCTTGATTTTGTTGAACATCCTTTCGATTAAGTTTCTCTCTTTATACAATTCTTTGTCATATTCTCTTGGTGTTTTTCTGTTGGAACGCGGTGGGATTACTGGCTCAGCATTTACAGCTTCTGCAGCCTCAATCATATAATTTGCGTCATACCCTTTATCGGCAATAAGTGCCTCCATGTTCTTGCCTTCTATCAGGTCTAAAGCTTTTACGTAATCCGATCTTTGCCCTGCAGTAACAAAGAATCTCAGTGGGTTGCCCAAAGCATCACAAGCAGCGTGTAATTTGCTTGAAAATCCTCCTTTGCACCGTCCCAGCTCTTGTTCTTGTCTACCAGTTTCCACATTTTTTTCTTGCACCAGCAGCATGTTGATGTGCCCTGATTATTGTTGAGTCTATCATGAGCCACTCTGTGTCTCCATTAACAGCTAATGTGTTGAAAATCATCTGCCAAACACCAGATTTTGCCCACCTTATAAAACGTTTATGTACACTTGACCATTTTCCATACTCAGCCGGCAATGCTCTCCATGTTGCTCCTGTTCTACCTATCCACATTATTGCAGCTACGAATCTCCTGTTATCTTTTGCGCTTCTTCCTCTATCTCCTTCCTTACCTGGCAGACTGTTTTTTATTCTCTCCCATTGCTCATCTTTTAAATCATATAGCATTCTCTTTACCTATTAATAAAGAGTACTCTATATCACTATTTTTTTATGTCGACAAGACCTAGAAAATTAACGATATTTTATTCCCCGGTGAACGCTCTATTTTGTTTTCCAACTCTAGTTCCAAAAGAGCCATTAGAGCTATGTTGGTAGAAAGTCCGCTTGCTAATATAAGTTCATCTATATCAACAGGTACAGAGTTAATATGATCAACTATAACAGATTTTGCCTGTTGTAATTTTTCTTGTTTTTGGTTAACAGCACAGTGCTCAACATCAAATAGGTTTTTTTGCTGCGGAGGTAAACTAAACCTAACACTCTCTATTATGTCATCAGCGGACTCGATAAGCTTAGCACCGTTTTTAATTAAATAATTACTACCACTACAGCGTGAATCTAAAGGAAAACCAGAAACTGCAAACACCTCTCTCCCTTGATTTAAAGCAAAATCTGCTGTTATTAGAGAGCCAGAACGTTTCGATGCTTCAATCACTGCAACACCCAGCGATAGACCAGATATAATTCGATTCCTTTGAGGAAAATATTGAGGCTTTGGTTTAGTAGCAAATGGAAGCTCAGTAATTACTAAACCACCGTTCTCAGTGATTTTTTTATATAGATCAAAATTCTCTTTTGGATACACCACATCAATTCCGCTTGCTGTAACAGCAATAGTGGGGTGATTTTTGTATATTACACTGTTTGCTGCAGTATCAATTCCTCTTGCAAGTCCAGAAACGATAATAAAACCAGCTTCGCTTAAATCAAGTGCCAACTTATTGGCAAAATTTCTTCCATTCATTGAAGAGTTACGCCCACCGATTATTGCAATTATCTCACGGCTTAATAATGATATATCACCAAGTGCAGTTATTACAGGAGGACAATTCGAGATATTTCTTAAAAGATCAGGGTAATCTGGGTCACATGCGGGTATAATTTTAGCTCCAATTTTTTCTGCATTATTGATTTCTTCTCGTGCATCTTGAATGCCATACACCTTATTATTAGCCACCTTATTGAGATATTTCAACACCTCATCTAGCGATCCATGTGTTCTTAGTATACTAAAAAACTTTATTGGTCCTATAGTTCTAGCCAAGCTTAACCATACTTCTAATTCTTTGTTGTTCAATTTATTTATCTTCATAAAAGGCTTGAATTTCTTATCAATTTAGTGTACCCAAGATAATGCAAATATACAGTGTTTTATGACGCATTTTGTTACAGATAAATGCATAAAATGTAAATATACGGACTGTGTGGAAGTATGTCCCGTTGACTGCTTCTATGAAGGTAAAAACATGCTCGTGATTAACCCAGATGAATGTATTGATTGCGGAGTGTGCATACCTGAGTGTCCAGTAGATGCAATTGTAACTGATGATTCCATAAAAGATATTTTAGAACTAGATGAAGAGTTGCTGAGCAGCGAACAAAAAATTTTCAAGTTATTTTACGATATAAATGTAGAATACTCACAAAAATGGCCAAATATCACAGCTAAAAAGCAACCTCTTTATACAGCAGAAGAGTATAAGGAAAAAAAGGATAAAACAACTTATTTTGATGAAAATTTAGAATAATATTAACAAAGAAAAAGATCAGACTCCTTGCATAACCATATGAAAAACTAGCAACTCACTCTTTTTTGTCATTCCAACGCGTGACGCACAATCGTACGAACATTGTGCTACCAGGAGGGTGTCATCCCAGTGCTTGACACTGGGATCCAGAAAAGTTTGCTTGTGAGCAAGCAAACTAGCATAGAAAGTGGTTACAACGTTTTCGATAAGATTGCAGAAAGGCTGGATTCCAGTGTCTGGGCACTGGGATGACAGCTAGCCTGACAACCGTCATCCCGCTACGTGTTAGCGGGATCTATGCTAAGCTTACTATTACCCACAAATAAAAACATAGTATTGTATTTACTCAAATAATTTAATTTTATTAACCTGAAAGCTTATTGGATTAAAATTATTAAACTAAGAGTTATAATTTTAGCAACTAAAAGCTGTAAATTGCACCATATAAACAATTATTTCAAGCAAAAGTTATGCCATTAAGAGCTATGCAACAAACATTTATATTTGTGGGTAATAGTAAGATGCTAAGAGATACCGCGAATGAATCGCGGTATGACGTAGGAAAACCTTTCTTGGGTTAGCTATAGATCACCTTAACAAAACAAACGTTCGTACAGTTGTGCATAGGATAGAGCTATAGAAAGCATTTTTTCTATTGAAGATAAGAGCATCTTTTATATATGCTATATAGTAAAACATAGAACGCCCATGATTCCAACTATAGCAATTTTAAGTGGTGGGTTTTCTTGTGAGAGAGAAGTATCGCTTATGAGTGGAAAAGCAGTAAAAAAGGCGCTTGATAGCCTTTCATATAATGCAATAGAAATAGATGTTGACAGCAACATTGCTGAAAAGCTTAAAAAAATTAATCCCCACCTTGCTTTTATCGCTCTGCATGGACCTTATGGTGAAGATGGCTGCATTCAAGGTTTACTGGAGATTTTAGGTATAAAATATACACACTCAGGAGTTATGGCTTCTGCTGTTGCTATGAATAAAGTGATGTCAAAGCATATATTTCGATCCCTTAGTATCGACACTCCAAAAGGTTATGTAATTAGCCGAGAAGATGTACTAAAAAATAATATTAAAATCGATTATCCGTACGTCTTAAAACCAATTAACGAAGGTTCAAGTATTGGAGTGCACATAATTTTCTCGCACGAGGATTACTTAGAACTGAAAGATAATAGTTCTACTATAATGGAAAAGATGATCGTAGAAGAATACATACCGGGCATAGAGTTACATACTGCTGTATTGCTGGATGAAGCAATTGGCACTATAGAAGTACGACCAAAAAATAAATTCTATGATTATGAAGCAAAGTATACAGATGGATTTGCAGAACATATATTTCCTGCTGAAATTCCTAACAATATATATAAAATGACCTTGGAACACGCACTGAAAGTTCATCAATTTTTAGGATGCAAAACTATTTCCCGCTCAGATTTCCGTTATAATCCCCAAAATAACACTTTAAAAATGCTTGAGATTAATACACATCCTGGCTTTACTGAGCTATCGTTAGTGCCAGAAATTGCAAAATTGGCAAAAGGAATCGATTTTAATGAATTAGTTAAAATTATTATTGAAGATAGTTTGCAGCACAAAAATATTAGGGATTTAAGTCATGTTGAGCAGTATTACTAGAAGCCAAAGGAGTTTTTTGCGTAAGTGTGCCTTGGTTATTATCACAGCACTTTTTCTTACGCTAATACTTTACAGCTCACTTGATAAAATAATAAATCGATTTAATTACTACTTTACTTGGTATAATGACTGCCTATCTAGTTTATTACTCAGTAGTGGATTTTCAATCGACGAAGTAGTCGTGAGCGGCAATAAATTTACAAACAAAAAGGATATTCTAAGTTTGACAGATAGAACGCAACCTATCCTGTATATATCACTTTCAAAACTTGCCGGTAACATACAATCCGTAAGCAGGTGGATAAAACACGTAAGAGTTCACAGAATTTTGCCCAATACTCTACGCATTAATATAGATGAGCATAAACCGTTTGCTCTCTGGAAAGATAATAACAAAACCTCGGTAATTGATTTCGAAGGCAAAGTGATCGTAGATGACTATCCAGTAGATGATCTTGTTGTAATTACAGGACAAAACTCGTTATCAAACCTAGAATTTGTTAGAGATGTGTTAGAGAGTAAAACTCAATTAAGTGACCACATTTCTTCTTTTGCTTATATAGGGAATAGAAGATGGAATATCATACTTGATAACGATTCCACAGTAAAACTGCCTGAAGATAACCCTTATAGTGCATGGGACTATTTAAACCACTTACACAATACAACTGATTTTACTTTCAGCGATTGGAGTATTATTGATATGCGTATTACTGATAAAATTTTTGTGAAGAGGTGATCTGCTGTAATCCAAGTAGCCCCTTTTCCTGTCATCCCAGTGCCCAGACACTGGAATCCCGCCGCGAACCGTCATACCGCGATTCATTCGCGGTATCTCTTAACATAGATCCCTTATTTAACCGCCATACCTTAACATAGATCCCGCTAACACGTAGCGGGATGACGAGGTTATCGTCATGTCACCGCGAACCGTCATACCGTCACGAACCGTCATACCGCGATTCATTCGCGGTATCTCAGCCGCTAACAAGAGATCCCGCTAACAAGTAGCGGGATGACGGTTGTCGTTTAGCTATAAATATTTAAGAAATTTACCAAACGAAAAAAAAGGCAAAAGAAGCCCCGTGGTTGGCTAATTACTTACATTATACTTTCAAGTATGGCGTTTTTTTATTCTAAACGCTTAATAACCGCGATTTAGCTGCTTTTTAATGCAACTAACCTTTAGTCATAAATGTTTAAGAAATTTACTAAACAGAAAAAAAGGCAAAAGAAACCCTAGGGTAGCTAGTTATTCACTATCCATTTTTTAAGTTGGCGTTTTTTTATGTTTTAAATGCTTTATAAGCGCATTTTAGCTTATATTAGGTAAAACCCTAGAAATTTTATAAAGACATAAGGTGCACATAGTGCAAAAAATTAAACATGAGACGCCAGATACGTGAGTTTTTTTGTCATTTAATCTGTACAGAGAAGATAAATAAATAGCTTCAGTTTCATGATAAGGGGGCTGGCGAGGTTTGTCAAGGAATTTTTATGCAAGAGATCTATTGAAATGCCCCTGTAAAATTATACTATTAATTAGTACACTATAAATTTAAAATTATAGATATGTTAAGCAGATTGGTAATTTTGCTATTAGTTTTTATACTTCCTTTTTCTTCATACTCATACCAGTTTAGAACCAAAGCAAAGCAAGCAGTAGTCTTAGATTTAGCTTCAGACTCGTTCATTTTTGACCATAATTCCGATGAAAAAATGGCCCCATCTTCAATGAGCAAGCTAATGACTTTATATATAGCCTTCGATTATCTAAAAGCTGGAATAATACACATGGAGGATAAATTTCGAGTAAGTAGAAAAGCGTGGGAAAGGAGAGGCTCTTCTATGTTTTTGAAAGAAGGTCAATCCGTTACGGTGAGGGAATTACTTGAAGGAATTACAATAGTCTCAGGCAATGATGCCTGCATAACACTAGCCGAGGGCATTGCAGGATCAGAAGAGAATTTTGTGGCTGAAATGAATGAAGTTGCACAAAACTTGAATCTGAATGACAGTCATTTTGTCAACTCAAGCGGGTGGCCAGATGAAGATCATTTTATGAACGCAAAAGACTTGGTAATGCTGGCAAAAAGGATTTTCACCGATTTTCCTGAATATTATGATTTATTTTCCGAACAATATTTGACATATAATGAAATTGTACAAAAGAATAAAAATCTTCTACTTTTTCACGATATTGGGGTTGATGGCTTAAAAACCGGTTATACAAATGCTGGTGGTTACGGCATTGTAGCATCTGCAAAACGAAATGATAGGAGAATTTTTGCTGTCGTAAATGGTTTAAACACTGAGAAAGAGCGAATAGAAGAAGCAAAAAGATTGATACAATATTCCTTAAATCATTTTAACACCAAGAAAATATTCGCTAAGGATAGCGTAGTTGAGGAAGTAAATGTTCTCTATGGAAAAGATAAAAAAGTGCCTATTACAGTTGCAAACGATGTTACCATAACTTACAACCGCAAATTGCATGACCAAATTAAGGTGCGTATTGAATATAAAGATATGATACCTGCACCCATTAAAAAAGGTCAAGAAGTGGGCGAAGTTTTTGTAGAAATACCAGGTATTGAGCAACAAACTACACCACTTTATGCAGCAAATGACGTGCAGGAATTGAATTTCGTAGAAAAGTTTTTTAGGATGTTGTTTTAAGTTTGATATTAAAGCAATTTCGAAAGAGAGATCTATTGCACTTTAGTGTAGTTTTAACTAACAATTTCTGTTACAATACAAGATTGAAGTGTTACGAAAATGTGCTGGTTATATTTGTTGCTGTCTAGTATCCTAGAGATACTGTGGGCTGTAACACTAAAGTTTAGTAACAGTTTTACTAAAGTTGTGCCTTCGATTGCAACATTGGTAATTATGATCATTAGCATTTACTTTTTATCTCTTGCAGCATGCTTTCTACCTATTAGGGTATGCTATGCAGTTTCCTCTGGAATATGCACAATTGGAATAACTATAATTGGTGCAACCACTTTCACAGAGAATATTAATTTATCTCAAGTTTTATGTATCGTTTTAATTGTAATAGGAAGCATAGGGCTGAAGCTCTCTATTTAAACCTAAAAATTTATGCATGAATTGGATATATTTACTCTTATCGTCACTAATTGAAGTGTTCTGGGTCATAACACTTAAGCATAGTTATGGATTTACTCATCTCGTACCATCAATAATTAGCATACTCTCCATGGCTCTTAGTACATATTTACTTTCGCTCGCTACACGTTCTATACCTATCGGAGTATGCTATGCAATTTGGACTGGAGTGGGCGCTATAGGAGCTTCGATACTTGGAGTTTACCTATTTGATGAACCAGTTAATTTATTCGAAGTAATATGCTTTATTTTAGTTACATTCGGGATTATAGGATTAAAATTGTTTGATACTGCAAAACAAACTGTTGATAAAATGGAATAAAAGATCCCACTGGGATGAAAGAAGCAGATACTCCATATTGTCATGCAAATTGGAATCCAGACTTTTTTCTATATAGCATGGTGAAGACGGGAAACCGTAACCGTTCACACAATGGCGTCAACTTAAGGAAAAATGTCAGAGATTGTGTATAAAATTTCTCTCCAAATTTTTTATCATTAAATTATCCAAAGAGTGCAAGGGACAGCACTTTTGTTTCTGTTTTATTTCAACAAAGAAGTCTAAAATGTGTCCTTTTTAGGTGAAATATGCAAAAAGGAAAAAACCTTATTCTACAAATTAAAAATATAATATACTCGAAAACTTTTCAGAAAATCCATTGTGTTGAGTTTTACACGAACAAGAAAACTTCCTTTTTCGACAGTATTTTCTATGATTTTAAAGTTAGTTAAAAAAAGTTTGGGAATAGAATGTGAACTTATGGAGCCATTGACATGTACCCTCAAAGCAAGCTTTTTCTAAAGCAAGATATAAGATTTGCCATACAGGCTTTCAAGAATTTAAGCATCCAAACAGCCTATCAGGATGAACCTGAGTTGGAGAGGCTATAGACTTATTGCAGCAGATGGTTCTGGTATGAGATTACCCAGCTCTGGGGAAATTGTATCCGAGTTTGAACCAAATGGAACAACAGGCACCATTGGCAATTTGTTTGTTGATTTGTGTACTTCGCTGATTTGTAGTGCTCGTCTTGCAGCTTGGAATATAGGTGAACAAACGTTGGCGGCAGAGCAATTACCCGAAGTTATCACTCAAATGCGTTTATTAAATCAAGAGAAATTATTATTTATCTATGATCGTCTTCAGTAAAATTCATTCAGCAGCATTATGATTTGGAAGTAGATTTTATTTTTCGCTTGCAAAAAAGAAATTATAGTAAGCTATGGGAACGCTGGCGAATTAGATTTTGATTTTATATTAGAAAATGAAAAGCTAAAAAATAAAATGAAAGGACAGAAAGTAAGAGTTATAGTGCTGACATTAGCCAACTGAGAAACAGAGTTTTTGACCGAGACTTTGGAGCAAAGCTTATGTGTTAAGGTGGCACATAGAGGAGTGCTATAAACGACTCAAAGTAGGAGCAGAGTTAGAGAATTTTTCTGGAGAGGCTGTATTACAAGAATTTTGGGCAAACTTGGTCATGTGCAATATATTATCGCTTCATATGTGTGATGCACAAGGGCCTTGGAACCCAGATCAAATTACTGAGTATCGTTTAAATTTTTCAGTTTTATTTAGTGTAATGAGACAGAAACTCTATCAGGTACTTATTGCGCCAAAAAACTTTCAAGCCCTTTTTAAGTATACGCGCTAAAGTTAAAATCCGACCGGGACAGCCGCAATAAAGTAGATAAGCCTAAACGCCATCATGTCTTTAGGAGAGTTTGCTAATGAAAGTTCTTAAGTTGACGCCATTGGCTGAACGGATACGATTTATTTCAGTGCATGAGCTGGTCCTTTTCGGATTTTAGCGCTGTGTACATAACTGCACGAACATCTAGTTTAGGGGTAAGAAAAATTAGGGCCCGCAAATTAATCCAAACACATAAGTGTAGTGTTACCACCAAATGCTGTAGTGTTAACACTTACAACTTTTTCTGTAGAAAAACGCTGTAAATAATGAGGACCACCAGCTTTTGGCCCAGTGCCAGATAGTCCTCTACCACCAAATGGTTGTATCCCAACTGCTGCACCTATCTGGTTACGGTTGATGTAGACATTTCCAACTGATATTTTTTTACTTATAGTGTCAATTTGACTTTGTATACGGCTCTGCAAAGAAAACGTAAGCCCATATCCAGTACTATTTATATCACTTATAACTTCATTTAATTGTGACTTGTTAAAACGTATGATATGTAAAATAGGACCAAATACTTCTTGCTTTAATTGCGAAATTTTTTGTATCTCATAAATATATGGAGGAAAGAAATAACCATTATGAGAATTTGCATCCATGGGTACTTTAAATAACAGATTTGAATCTTTATCCTCTGACATTTTTTGCGTATGTTGAGTGAGCATATCGATAGATGCTTTGTCAATTATTGGACCAATATCAGTACTAAGTTGTATTGGGTCACCAATCTTGAGTTCTTGCGCTGCACCGCATATCATTTTTATCTGCTTCTCTGCTATGTCCTCTTGAATAAACAGCACTCTAAGTGCAGAACAGCGTTGACCACTGCTACGAAACGCAGAAAGCAAAACATCCATAGCCACTTGCTCTAAAAGAGCAGAGCTATCAACTATCATAGCATTTAATCCGCCAGTTTCAGCAATAAATGGCACAATAGGACCATCCCTATTTGCAAGCATTCTATTAATTATTTGAGCGGTTTGTGTTGAACCAGTAAAAGCTACACCGGAAATTCTATTGTCTGGAACTAATATTTTGCCTAAATATCCACCATCCCCAGGAATGAGGTGCAACACATTTTTTGATATCCCAGCTTCATGTAGTATCTTAACAGCTTCATAGGCAATAATCGGCGTTTGCTCTGCCGGTTTTGCCAGCACTGCATTACCTGCTGCAAGTGCAGCTGAAACCTGCCCAATGAAGATAGCGAGCGGAAAATTCCACGGTGATATGCATAAGAAAACTCCTCTGCCTTCAAAAAAGATGAAGTTATCTTCACCTGTTGGCCCTGGCAATTTTTTCCAGTCGCTCAGTTCATTTTTTGCTATCATTGCATAATAACGCAGAAAGTCGATTGCCTCTCTTACTTCTGCTATTGCATCGGATAAAATTTTTCCTGCTTCCACAATCAGAATGTAAATTAACTCTTTCATCCTTTCCTCAAGCAAATCTGCAGCTTTTTCAAGGCATTTAGCGCGCTCTTCTGCTGAAACATTCTGCCACTTAGCAAAAGCACTATGTGCTATTTCAAGAGCGTTTAAAGCTTGATCGCTTGTTGCACTTGACACTTCTCCAATTACATTTTCCAAATGTGCAGGATTCACTACTTCGATAAATTCAGCATTATCAAATAGTGCTTTTCCATCAATTATTGGTCCAACTTGCCACTTTTTTTCACTAAAACCCTTTATATCATCTGCAAATTGTGAGACTATCACAGAATCACTAATATCCATCCCCAAGGAATTTTTTCTTTCTGGTCCCAAAATATCTTGTGGTAATGGAATGCCTGGATGAGGTTCATAATTAAAATTTATAGCTTTTTCCAGTGGATCTGAAATTAACTCATCGATTTTAACGTTAGGATCACTTATTTGATTAACAAACGAACTATTAGCTCCATTTTCAAGAAGGCGTCTTATAAGATAAGGCAACAAGTCACTATGTTCCCCAACGGGTGCGTAGACACGACAGCTAACATTTGTTGCAAGCTCTGACATTGCATAATCATATAAGTCTTTTGCCATTCCATGTAAGCGTTGAAATTCAAATCCAGGGTGGTTTTTATCAGCAAGTTCCATGATAGAAGCAAAAGTATAGACGTTATGAGTTCCAAAGCATGGGTAAAAGCTGTTTGGTTTACTCAAAAGTTTCTGTGCGCACACGAGGTAAGATACGTCAGTATAGCTTTTTCTTGTAAATACTGAGTAATCATTTAATCCCAATTCTTGCGTACACTTGATTTCTGAATCCCAATATGCACCTTTTACAAGCCTCACCATAATTTTGTGCTTTGATCGAATAGCAACATCCTCTACAAAGTCAAGAACAGATAAAGCACGTTTTTGATATGCTTGTACAGCCAAGCCGAGCCCTTCCCACTCAGAAAGTGATTCATCAAGCCGTAATTGTTCAAACAAGATTAAGGAAATTTCAAGCCTTTCTGTTTCTTCTGCGTCTATGCATAGTGAAATGTTGTATTTTTTTGCCTCGCGGCAGAGCTCTAAAACCTTAGTGAATATCTCACCAGCAATTCGGCCAAATTGACTAAATTCATAACGTGGGTGTAAAGCAGAAAGTTTGATTGAAATTCCATGGGATTTAAAACAATCATTTATTTCAGTGGATTCACCTATAGCTTTTATTGAGTGCATGTATGAATTAAAATACTCTTCTGCATCCTCAGTTGTGTGAGCAGCTTCGCCAAGCATATCAAAAGAGTATAAAAACTTACTATTGTCATCTAGTTTTGCGTACCTTAAAGCTTCTTCTATGGTTTCTCCAACAACAAAATGATTACCAAGCATAGACATTGCTTGTTTTACTGCTTTGCGAATGATCGGTTCTCCTAAATTCTTAAGTAACTTAGAAATTGCGTAATAGAACTTCGAATCGCCTTCATTATCTCTCAATATACTGCTACCTATCATTAAACTCCACGTGGAAGCATTGACGAACAATGAAGAAGAATATCCTAAATATTTACTCCATTCTTGATTGGCAATTTTATCTTTGATTAGCTCGTCTATTGTATAATCATCTGGTATTCTAAGTAGCGATTCAGCAAGGCACATCAATGCTATTCCTTCATCATTGGAAAGCGAGTATTGCTGCATAAAGGAATCTACAATACTTAATTTATTGTGTTTGATTTTTTCAATAACTTGTTTTGCAATATTATAAATTCTATTTTTTGAATCAGCCGAAAGCTCTGCTTTTTCTACAAGATAACGTATATAACTCTTTTCATCAGTACGATAAAATCCTTGTAAACGTTTTCTGAGTTCATTAGGTTCTTGTATAGAGCTTATCATATATAATTATCTCCAAAAAATACTCCGACACCATATGTATGGTGAAATTATATCATAACTTTGCGCAGAGGAAATTGCTATTTACAAAGGGATCAGGGCTGGCTAAAAGAAGTCCATGCAATAACTTCACTAAATCAAAAAGATTGTGCAAGTATGTAGCTCAACACTCCACCACACATCAAGTATTTAGTCTCAGTTGCGGTTTGTACACAGCATTTGAGTTGAATTGATTGCCTTGAATTATCCTTTCTTTTGATGATACATTCTAGATTTCCACCTGGCACTATTTCACCTTTTATGCTTATTACCTTACTACCATCAAATATCTTTCTGGTTATTCCATTTTGAAATACAAGTGGAAGAACACCCATACCAACTAAGTTGGACCTATGTATACGCTCAAAGCTTTCTGCAATGACAACTTTAACCCCCAACAATAAAGTACCCTTTGCTGCCCAATCCCTACTTGAACCTGTGCCATATTCTTTTCCTGCAACAATGATTAGAGGTACATTATTTTCCTTGTAACGCATTGCTGCATCAAAAATTGACATAATTTCTTGAGAAGGAATATATTTTGTATATCCACCTTCGGTGCTAACCATTTCATTTTTTATTCTAATGTTAGCAAAAGTGCCACGCATCATTACATTGTGATTACCACGGCGAGACCCATATGAATTGAAATCCTGTGGTTCAATTCCAAGCCCTTTTAAATATAGACCGGCAGGACTACTCGAGGCAATATTTCCCGCAGGGGAAATATGATCAGTAGTTATGCTATCGCCAAACATTGCCAATATTTGTGCACCCTTTATATCGATTTTATTATTTTTAGGTGATAAGTTATCAAAATAAGGCGGATTTTGTATGTAAGTGCTGTTTGCATCCCAATTATAGATTTCACTTTTTTCACACTTTATCTTTCGCCAATGTTCATCACCAGAAAAAACATCCTTATACTTTTGTATGAACATCTCACGTGTTACCACACTTTTAACACAATCTTCGATTTCATTGTTTGTTGGCCATATATCTTTGAGATAGACATCATTTCCATTCTTATCTTTGCATATTGAATCTTTTGTCAGATCAATTTGCACAGTACCAGCAAGTGCATATGCAACAACAAGTGGCGGAGATGCCAAGTAATTAGCTTTGACTAACGGATGAATTCTTCCTTCAAAGTTACGATTGCCAGATAAAACTGCAGCAACGGTTAAGTTTTTGTTTTTAATGCCATCTTCTATATCTTTATTAAGTGGACCAGAATTCCCAATGCAAGTTGTGCAACCATATCCAACTAGATTAAAACCCAAAGCATTTAGATCTACCTGCAATCCAGACTTTTCTAAATATTCTGTTACAACTTGTGACCCTGGAGCAAGAGAAGTTTTAACCCAAGGCTTTGATTTTAATCCAAGTTTAATTGCATTACGAGCTACAAGACCTGCAGCAATCATCACACTTGGATTAGAAGTATTAGTGCAGCTTGTTATTGCTGCACTAACTACACTTCCATCTTGGAGTTTATCGCTTTCCTTTGACTCATTAACTAAAAACGATTTAGAAAAAGACTCTGCCACTTGTGAAAGAAAAACCTTATCTTGTGGTCTTTTGGGACCAGCCATTACTGGCTCCACGCTTGATAAATCAAGCTCTAGTGTGTCAAAAAATGCTAACTCGTCACTACTACGCCACAGTCCTTGCTCTTTCGCATAAGCCTCAACTAGCTTAATCAGCTTTTCTGGCCTTCCGGTTAAGCTTAAATAATCTAGCGTTTTTTGATCAATTGGAAAAAATCCACAAGTTGCGCCATACTCCGGGGCCATGTTTGCTATAGTGGCTCTATCTGCCAAAGATAAATAATCTAAACCATCACCATAAAATTCTACAAACTTACCAACAACGCCTTTTGTTCTTAGGATATTGGTAACCGTCAGCACTAAATCGGTCGCAGTTACTCCTTCCGACAATCTGCCAATTAATTTAAATCCAACTACTTCTGGAATCACCATACTAATTGGTTGACCAAGCATCACAGACTCAGCTTCTATGCCTCCAACACCCCAACCAAGAACTGATAATCCGTTAACCATTGTAGTATGGCTGTCAGTACCAACTAAAGTATCAGGATATATGACTCCATCATTATTACACACAACTTGCGCTAAATATTCAAGATTCACTTGGTGGCAAATCCCTGTGCCAGGCGGCACTACTCTAAAATTTGTGAAGGACGATTCTCCCCACTTTAAAAATTGATATCTCTCCAAATTTCTTTTTACTTCTAACTCAACATTCTTACTGAATGCGGAAACACTTCCATAACTATCTACTTGAACAGAATGGTCAATCACAAGATCAACCGGTACAGACGGATTTATATTGCTTGGGTTTCCTCCATTTTTCTTAACATAGTCCCGCATTGAAGCTAGATCAACAACAGCAGGAACCCCTGTAAAATCTTGCATCAACACCCTTGCTGGTTTATAGCTAATTTCGTGATTAGTGTGTTTATTAACGCAGTCTGCTAGTACTCTTATGTCATCTAGCTTTACGTTCACTCCATCTTCATTGCGCAATAAACTTTCAAGCAGAACCTTAAGTGAGCAAGGCAATTTAGTCACATCTATTCCTAAAAATTCACTAGCACTACTTAGGCTAAAATAGTTGTATGACTTCCCGTCAATGTTTAAAGTCGTTTTTGCATTTAAAGAATTGTTCATCCTATCACACTATATTAGTTAAAATTGGAATTACTGCCGTTACTTTTTTGTTGTTGACCTTGCTGCTCATACATAGTTTCGAAATCTATCGGATCTAGCATCAGTGGGGGAAATCCACCACTACTTGTAACTCTTGCAATTATTTCTCTTGCAAAAGGAAAAAGAAAAGTAGGTCCGCCAATAAACAAAGCTTGTCTTACCTCTTCCTCACTCAACTCTTTTAAATTTTCTATTGAAAAAATGCCACAATATTTCGTCTCACAAATGAAAGCTACACCATCTTTTATGCCTTCATCTTTTACCGTTGCTTTGACTTCTATATGCAAAGTAATTTCATGAAAAGATTTTTCTTCATTCACTTCTTCTTTGTTTTTCGTCCCTTCTAATTTTGCTGAATTGATATTAACCATTACATTAATATCTGGAGCTTTACTAGAAGAAAGGAATGGCGAATTCGGATTCTCAAATGATAGATCTTTAACATATTGACCGTGAATTCTCATTTTTTGTTGTGGCATTTCTTACGTCTCCTTTAATTAAGTTGAGATATTTAATACTTTCTTATATAATATATTCATTTACAAACGAATAGCAAACCTGATTATAAGTTGATATGAAAAACATATTTTCATTAATAATTAATAATGTTCGGATACTTTATATGCCAAGGAGTTGAGTTACTATGATAGAGCTTGTAATATATGCTTTATTAGCGGCGTTCATTTTTTCACGTTTGTATAATTCTTTAGGAAGGTCAGCCAACCTCAACCTAAAAAAGCTAACTAATGTATTGGATGTAAGCCGAAGTAGAGAAGATGTAGTAGAAAACATTGAGGGTTACATTGATAGCAATGATGAAAATTCAATAAAAGTTACTTATAAACAAATATTAAAAAAAAACAAAGATTTTTCTATTTCCCACTTTATAGAAGGTTCAAGCATAGCTTTTGAATTAATAATAAAATGTTTCAATCAAGGAAATTTGTCTCAGTTAAAACCACTTCTCGATAAAGACTTATATGATAATTTTGCAGAGAAGATTAAACATCGTAAAGAGGTGCACGAGTCTATAATTGTTTCTATCGTTTCACAAAAGATTTTAGAAATAAAGCTAGTAAAAAACGCAGTGTTTATTGCAGTATATTTCCTTTCAGAGCAAATTAACTTCGTTAAGAACAATGAAGGAGATACAATATCAGGTAGTACATCCACTATTAATAAAGTTGAGGATGTATGGCAATTCAAAAAAAATGTTAATTCATCAGACCCAAGCTGGTTGCTTGTTTCTATTCACTATAAAAAGACAAGTAACGATAAGACAAATGATAAGTAAGATGAGTTTTATTTGAAATGGAAAGCAAGCTACGCGAAATAGTACTTGACACTGAAACGACAGGTCTTGACACTGAATCTGGTCATCGAATTATTGAAATAGGGTGTGTGGAATTAATTAATCGTATTCCAACAGGTAAAGTATTCCATCGGTACCTTAACCCAGAAAGAGATATACCTTATCACTCGTTTAAGATTCACGGTATTAGTGAAGAATTTTTAGAAGATAAACCATTATTTTCAGATGTTGCACTTGAATTTCTTGACTTTATATCTAATGATATTTTGGTAATTCACAACGCTGAATTCGATGTTAAGTTCCTTAACATGGAGCTAAGCAAGCTGAATGCTGGGTTAATTTCCTCAGATAGAGTGCTAGATACATTACCTCTTGCGAGGAAAAAATTCGCAGGATCACCTGCTTCTTTGAATGCATTATGTAAGCGTTTTGATATATCGCTAGAGAATAGAGAATTGCACGGAGCACTAGTTGATGCTCAATTGCTTGCAAAGGTATATGTTGAACTTACAGGAGGGTTACAAACCTTTCTGTTTGATAATGAATGCAATCAGGACAGTAACTCTACATTCGTTCAGCATAAAGTGCGTAATCTAACTCCCAGAGAACATTCACCAAATAGTGAAGAAATTGATGAACATAAGAAACTGTTAGACAAAATTAACAATACACTTTGGAATAAATATATTGAATAGATCAACCAATAAAGATACAATTTAATTTTACTGAGAGCACCCTAATGGTAAGGTTTATAAGATTGTTATCTAATATGCTAGTAGCATTAGCAGTTGTTTTTTTAGGTTATTGTTATTTCACTAAAAAAGGCATATTTGCCCCAGCAGCGATTCACAACGCAGAAGTTAAGATAGGCGGAGATTTTTCTTTAATTAATCAGGACGGACAGATCTTGCGCAGTAGTGATTTTAAAGATAAATACATGATGATTTTCTTTGGGTTTTCCTCATGCAAAAGAATTTGCCCTATGAACCTTGGAATAATTTCAGAAACACTTGCAAAGTTAGATGAGAAAACTAACAACAAGCTACAAACATTCTTCATCACAGTCGATCCTGAGCGCGATAGCACGGAAAGACTTAAAGAATTTCAGCAGCAATTTGACCACAGAATACAAATGTTAACTGGTGAAAGAGAAAAAATAGACGAAGTAATTGCAAAGTATAAAGTATATGCTAGCAAAGTTGGTGGAGAAGAAGAAATCAACCATTCTTCAATAATGTACCTTATTGGCCCTGGAGGAAAATATGTTACACACTTTGCAGCTGATTTAAATTCAGACGAAAGTCAATCTGATAAGATTTTGGCTGAGATAAGAAAATACGTAAACTGAATTATAGATTTTTCTGTTAATTAGTCGAGCATGCAACTGCATGAGCATTATGATTTGAGAGCAATCTCCATGGGAAGACACACACAACTGTACGAACGTTGTAGTTTGGGAGCAATTCCCACCAGTGGGGTGTCATCCCAGTGCCCAGACACTGGGATCCAGCTTCTATGCAACTTAATTAAAAACGTTTGTTTTAGCGTAAGACAACTACCTTTAGCTCATCAGCTCAGTTATAAGCAAAATTTCTGGATTCCAGTGGGCTTTGTTGCATCGCTACTTATGAAAGGCTAACTATAGTTAGGATTATAAGTAACCTATTGAAAATCTTGTTTTTTTGCAATCAATCTGATCAAATTTAAGAATAGTAATTTATTATTTACATTAATAAATTTAATTCTATTGAAAATAGCTAAAGCATTGAAATTCTTGAATTTTAGCCGGATTAGTGAGTGGTAGTGAAATTTCTTTTACTCAAATTTAGGTATTCACTGACCGTTCTTGTTATAAATACCAGAATAATAAGCTACTGATATTCTCCATCTTTTTTATCTTTAATCCATCATAGCTAGCGATGCAACAAAGCCATTCCAGTGTCAAGCACTGGAATGACATCATCTGTTGTGCAATTTACCTTCAAAAATGAATGTTCGTACAGTTATGGAAGACACATTGGAATGACACTATTTGCTGTCTTCAAAAATAAACATTCGTAAAGTTGTGCTTTTAATATGGGTTATCAGTTTAAAAATGTTGCTAATCAGCATATATGAATGTAATATTAATTAACATTCATAAACGAAGCAATACCATGGAAAATAGTTATAATGCCGATGCAATAAAAATCTTAAGGGGTCTTGATGCTGTAAGGAAACGTCCAGGTATGTACATTGGTGACACTGACGATGGATCTGGCTTGCACCACATGGTATATGAGGTTGTTGATAACGCAATAGATGAATCTTTAGCTGGATATTGTGATCAAATTGAAGTTAGCATAAATAAAGATGGTTCAGTATCTGTAACTGATAATGGTCGTGGCATTCCAACTGACATTCATGAAGAAGAAGGAATATCAGCAGCAGAGGTAATAATGACTCAACTCCATGCTGGTGGTAAATTTGACAGCAATACCTATAAAGTTTCTGGGGGATTACATGGTGTTGGAATCTCAGTTGTGAATGCATTATCAAGCTGGTTGGAATTAACTATTTGGCGCAATAAGAAAGAACACTTTATGCGTTTTGAAGATGGTGAGTCTATTGAACCTTTAAAGGTAGTCAACGAAAATACAAACAAAAGAGGAACTAAAGTCACGTTCATGCCATCAACAGAGACTTTTAATGGCATTAATTTCAGTTACTCAACGCTTGAAAGTCGTATAAGAGAATTAGCATTTTTAAATTCAAATATCGACATTACTTTACGTGATCTGCGCAATGAACCATATACAGAATCTCATTTCAATCAGAGCAATCAATCTAAAGACAATTTTGGTACAGCAAATTTTGTGCAGTATTTAGATAAGAATAAGACACATGTAACTAAAATTGCCAGTATGAAAGGAGATGCAGAAGATCTTGGCATCAGCTTGGAAATATCGATGGAATGGAATGATTCCTACTATGAGAATATGTTGTGTTTCACTAATAATATACGGCAACGAGATGGTGGTACGCATTTGGCAGGATTTAGATCTGCACTAACTAGATGTATCAATACCTATGCAACTAATGAAGGGTTTTTAAAGAAAGCAAAAGTAAATTTAACTGGAGAGGACGTTAGAGAAGGTTTAACTTGTGTTTTATCTCTTAAGATGCCTGATCCTAAGTTTTCTTCACAAACAAAAGATAAACTAGTTAGTTCTGAAGCACGTGCAGTTGTAGAAAGTATAGTTTCTGATAAATTGAGCACAATCCTTGAAACTGATCCCAAATTGGCAGCAAGCATAGTAGAAAGAGCAATCAGGTCAGCAAAAGGAAGAGAAGCTGCAAGAAAAGCGCGCGAGCTAGTTAAAAGCAAAAACAATATTGATATTGCAACTCTGCCAGGAAAGCTTGCTGATTGCCAGGAAAAAGCCCCTGAGTTATCGGAATTATTTATAGTAGAGGGTAATTCAGCAGGTGGTACTGCAAAGCAGGGGCGTAATCGTAAAACACAAGCAGTGCTTGCCTTAAGAGGAAAAATTCTAAACGTAGAACGTGTAAGTTTAAATCGTATTTTTTCATCTGCAGAAATAGGCTCTTTAATCACTGCAATTGGTGCTGGAATAGGGAGTGAACACTTCGATATTGAAAAAGCTAGATATCATAAAATTATCATCATGACAGATGCAGATGTTGATGGTTCACATATAAGAACTTTGATTCTAACTTTCTTTTTTAGACATATGCGTGAAGTTATTGAAAAAGGTTACTTATACATAGCACAGCCACCCCTCTATAAAGTTACAAAGAATGCCAAAGACACTTATATTAAAGATGACGAAACTTTTGAAGAGTATATAATAAACTCAGCAGTTAAAAGATTAACACTAAGTGGTACAGCTACAGAATTTAACAACTTACGCCTTATTTTGAATAAATGCGTTAGCACTTCTAATATTAGCAAAAATTATGATAGAGAAATACCACAAAATCTCTTAGAGTCATTGCTAATTTTAAGTAAAAAGAATGCTCTATCATCGGCTGATGAGATATTAAAGTATTTGAAGTTAATGTACAGCGAATACACTTGGGAAGTGGAAATAAAAGATGAAGAAAAAGAAATTCATATCTCTAAATTGTTTCAAGGATTGGCAGACAAATATATATTTGCACTTAGTATGCTTGAAGGCAAAGATATGCAAAACATATTAAGTTTGCTTGATGGTATAAGTAATTTATTTAATGGTGATTCATTTTTAAAGTCACAAGAAACTGAAATAAGAATCACTTCTCCAAGTACGCTTGCAAAAATAATAATGGACTATGGTAAAAAAGGTTTAACTCTGCAGAGATTTAAAGGTCTTGGTGAAATGAATGCTGATCAGCTATGGGATACTACGTTAAATCCTGAGGCTAGAACTTTATTAAAGGTTGAAATAAAAGATTGTGAAGAAGCTGATTCCATATTTTCAATATTAATGGGTGATATAGTTGAACCACGCCGTGATTTTATTAATAGCAATGCACTTAATGTGCATGATGTTGATATTTGAACTTTTAGCAAAATGTACGAACGTTACGGGTTTAAGCAAAGACTGTGTCATTCAAGTAGCTGACACTGGTTCCTTTATAACGGTGTCATTCCAGTGCTTGACACTGAAATCCAGGTTGCTCACAAGCAAACTAGCATAGAAAGTGGTTACAACGTTTTCGATGAGATTGCAGAAAGGCTGGATTCCAGTGTCAAGCACTGGAATGAAAGCAGTCCTACGTCATGCCGCGATTCATTCGCGGTATCTCTAGATCCCGCTAACAAGCAGCGGGATGACGGTTGTCAGGGTGTCATCCCACTACCTTCTCCTGTCATCCCAGTGCCTCCCTCCCCTGTCATCCAAGTAGCTTGACACTTGTATCTTTATGATGTGAGGCATTAGAGCTAAAATACCTCACAGGGAGGGTGAAGCTGATGCAACGCTAATGCCATTAAGGCCGAATCCCAGATTTTGCTTCCCTCCCATAGAGTTATAGCTCTTCTCATAATAATCCCAATAAGGTAAGAATGGATTTATGGTAGAGGGGTTTGTATGCCAGCAGCGTATAGTTACGACTTAAGGAAAAAAGCAATGGAAGCAATGGAAGCATTGGATGAAGGAGAAAGTAGAGCAACTGTTGCCAAGTGACCTTACCCAGAAAAAGTGGAGAGAAAGAAAGGAGTTTTTTCGGGTAAAATAAAATTTTGGAGGATTAGAAATGGTAAGAGAATATACGGCAGAATTCAAATTGGAAGCTGTTAAGCTGGCAAATGAACAAAGAAAGGTAGGTCAACCAGTTGCAAAAGTAGCAAGAGATCTAGGAATAAGGGATAGTGTATTAGGAAAATGGATGAAGAAATATAACGAAAAAAAGTCAGCGGCAAATGCATTTCCAGGTAGAGGTAACATGGCTCCTTACGACAAAGAGAGGTTTGATTTACAAAGCAAGAGTAACAAGGGAAAGAGACATTTAAAAAAAAGCCCTGGCCAGTCAAAAAGAGTAAAATATTTTTTTATATAGTAACTGCTATAAAGTACAGGAATTATGTAGGATTTTCTGCTAGTGGCTACTATAAGTGGACCACAAGAAAAATAAGCAGTAGAGAATCAGCAAATAAAGAGCTACTCGCAGCTATTCAAAAAATATATCAAGTTTCTAAATGTAGATATGGAGCTCCTAAAATTCATGCTGAATTGAAGGCTTTGGGTAAAAGTTGCAACTTAAAAACAGTGCAAAGTATTATGCAGAAAAATGGTATTCAGGCTATATTGAGAAGAAAATTTAAAATTAAGAAACAACAAACGGACAGTAGCTCCCAATATATTAGACCAAAACTTTATTGTCGATCAACCAAATAAAGTATGGGATTACTTATATAAAAACCAAAGAAGGATGGCTATATTTGGCAACAATAATCGATCTATATTCACGCATGGTAGTTAATGAGCAGTTCAATAAATAAACAATTGGTTATGGACTCTTTATTAATGGCCGTTAACAAGCGTAAACCTGCCAAAAATCTACTATTACATAGTGATCAAGGTTCACAATATACTTCGCAAGGTTATCAATATCTCTTATCCATAAAAAACATAGATGAGTTATAAAGGTTGTTGTTACGACAATTCTGTTGTGGAAAGCTTCTTCAGTTCTCTAAAAAGGGAGTTACCAATAGACACCTCTCGACACTCTAAACAGCATATCAAAACTGCTATATTTGAATATATAGAAATTTTTTATAACAAACAACGTCACTATTAACTATTGCATTCCTGAGCATTTTGATTCATCATTCTCTTTGTGAAAAACATTCCAAACTTTCTCTCCACTTTTTCTGGGTAAGGTCAGTCAAACCTCCATTTTTTTTATATCAATTTATTACTTTTTTTTCGGTTTGACACACTTTTTTGAACCATACGCGTCAAGTTAAGGAAATAAAGGTATGAAAGAGATAGAATAATAAGGTATAAGTTCTCCCAGATATACTTTTAGTGAGAGAACCAATGAATAAAATAACTTGCTTATCAAAAAAGCTCAAAGAATTTTTTAATGAAAAAGCAGAGAAAATCTCAATTACAACAAGGTTTATAAAAAGAAAGAGAAAGCTAAAAGGTTCATCATTCGTAAAAGCCATGGTCTTGGGTAATATAGGAGTTGATAATTGTAGCGTAGAAACAATGTGTCAATTACTAAACGAGGACTCGATAGATATAACAAAACAAGGTTTGGATTTTAGATTTACTGAAGAAGCAGTGGAATTTATGAAAAGGATGTATAATGAATCTGTGATTCTCTTTAAAAATATCTTGCAAGTTGATTGCAAAATCTTACAGCAATTTAATAGTGTTAAATTATTGGACAGTAGCTATATTACTCTACCTAACAGTATGGAAGAGATGTATAAAGGTTATGGTACTAGCTACAGTGGCTATGAAAGCAATACTAAGTCTGGAATAAAGTTACAATTAGTTTTCGACTACATGAATCAGATAATAGACCAACTTAATTTAACGGAGGGGGTAAGATCAGACCAGGGATATAGGAAACATTTAAGTAATATATTAAGCAATGATTTGCTAATATCTGATCTCGGTTATTTTGTGCCAAGTTCTTTTAAACAAATCAATGAAATAGGAGCTTATTTCATAAGTCGTTATAAATCCGATACCAACATATATGATGTAGAAACAAATCAAAAAATGGAGTTATTAGAATGTTTAGAGGATAAGTTATTTTTAGAAAACGAGGTATTGTTAGGAAAAGAAGCAAAAATTAGAGTAAGAATTATATGTCAGAAACTAACTGAAGAACAGTCTATGGCCAGAAGAAGGAAAGCTAATAGATTAGCAAGATCGCAGGGATATACATCCTCTAAAAGAAATCAAAAATTGTTGAACTGGTCAATATTTATAACTAATGTTCCAGAAAATAAAATTAGTGCTGAGCAAGTATTAACGATTTACAGAGTAAGGTGGCAAATTGAGTTATTATTTAAATTGTATAAAAGCCATATCAGGCTTGATAAGCTAAAAGGAAAGCCATGCAGAGTATTATGTGAACTATATGCTAAATTGTGCGCAATTCTTATATTTCACGGCATAGTTGGTTGCACAGAAGTGAAAAAGAATACAGAACTTAGCTTAACAAAGGCATTTATTGAGCTAAAAAGGCGGGTTAGAGAGTTATTTTTAGTATTAACCAAAATTAATAGTTTAAAAGCATTTCTTAAAAAACTCACTATAACTTGGTCGCGATTTTCATTAAAAGACAAACGTAGAAGGGCTAGAGTATCCACTTTAACCTCTCTAAATTTGCTCACAATCTCTTAACTTGACGCGTATGCTTTTTTGAACATTCCCAACGAAAAAAGAAAAACAAGGTTTAATTTTCTTTTTTATTTGCGATTTATCTATTAATTAACCGTGAAAGGTTACGTGTAATGCTTCTTCACATAATTATCAATAATTGCCTTAAATTCTTCAGAGACATTATCACCTTGTAAAGTTTTGAAATATTTGCCGTTTTTGTAGACTGCTGAAACAGGTTTTTCTCCATATCCAGGTAAGCTGATTCCCAAATTTGCGTGTTTGCTTTCTCCAGGACCATTTACTATGCATCCCATAACAGCAATGTTCATATGCTCTACACCTGGATTTTTTTTCTTCCACATCGGCATATGAGTTTTTATATAGCCATTCACCTCTTCAGTTAATATACGAAAACGATCGCTACTCGTGCGCCCACAACCAGGACATGAATTAACCTGAGGGTTAAAGTGTCGCAAGCCTATAGACTGCAATATTTCCTGACACACCACCACTTCATTAGTACGCGATTCACCAGGACGTTGAGTCAAAGAAGCCCGTATTGTATCTCCAATGCCATTTTGCAATAAATAAGTAAGCCCTGCTGCGGTATTTACCACACCTTTATTGCCCATACCAGCCTCAGTTAAACCCAAATGCAGCGCATAATTGGAAGATTTTGCAAGTGCCATATAAACTAAAATTAAATCTTGTACTTTGCTAACTTTACATGAAATGATTATTTTGTTTGAATTTAGACCAATTTCTTCAGCTTTTTTTGCACTATCAAGAGCAGACATTACAAGTGCTTTGCGCAGTATAACGTCAGAAGGCCTTGAATTACTAAGCGAAGAGTTTTCATCCATCAATTTTTGCAAAAGGTATTTATCAAGACTACCCCAATTTACCCCAATTCTAACCGGAAGATCGTGCATTATTGCATACTCTATCACCCTTTCAAACTTCTCATCACGTTTGTCGCCAAAGCCTATATTGCCTGGATTGATTCTAATTTTACCCAGCATTTTGATGTTGTCTGGATAATCTTGAACTAATTTATCTAGCTCATATTGACCGCAGCCTACCAATATTTTACCGTCAAAACCTTCTTTATTTATCTCTTCTACTATATAAGGTATTGCTCTTGCTACCTCCTCTGAGTTCAAGGCAATTCGCACCAATTCTGAACCTGTACGCGCTAGTTCTGTTATCTCTTTTGCATAATGTTTTGCGCTACTTTTTATATTATCAGAATCTATATGCACACCAAGCGCCATAGATTGTACAACTACAGGATTATTTCCGCCTATCTTTACTTTTCCAACTTCTACAACATGAGTTTTGTGCCTGGAAATTGGCGATAATTCACATGCATCGTCATTCAATATCAGGTCTGTATCTAGCATATTATTAATTGTGATACTATTTTACTGTGTCAGCTACGCTGCCAAACGAACTTGAACCATTCAAACTATAAGCATCTACGTTATCCAAATTAGCAATAGAATCATGTGAGCACGTTCTTCTTGAAGGAGTTTCTTTTATAGTGATATTTATAGGAGAAACTTTCTTTTCTCGTGTTGAAGTAACTTTCTTCCCTTCTTGTTGTTCACTTTCATGCTGTTTACTTTCATACTGAGAAACTGGCTCTTGATCTATAAATACAGCACCCTTTAAACGTGCGATATTAATACCATGCTGATTTATCATAGTGCTCTCTTCATCGTCGACTATGCAAGCTTCCATGTCATTTGGCTCATTATCAAGACTAGCAATTTTTTTCTCTTTTAATTTTTTGATTAGATCTTCTTTATTTATAGCTCGATCTTGTAATTTTTTTTTCTTGAGCAATTCCCTACGCTTCTCATACAGTTTATATGACTCAGCAAAATCCTCATCTGTATGAAAGTTTGCACCACCAGGGTTACCAGGAGGTATGTATCTCTTACTGAGCTTAGATTTAGCTTCAGCACTATGCACAGTAAAAAAGCTAGAAACCAAAAACATTAATATAAATAAAATTTTAGAAAAAACCCTAAGCATATGGTGCTATAGTAAATATCGTGTTTTAAAAGATAGCAATTAACAAACTTTAAGTAAACCAGAATCTTTACTAACTTTACAATACAAATATTTTTCTAAAAAGTGATATGTTTGCTATCAAAAAAACCTACGCAGACTAAGAGAAGAGTAAGGTGTTACAAGTTGCGTAACACCTTTTCAAGAAAAGTGTTATGCAGCTATATGTTTGCAACTTTTAAGTTATTCTGTAGTTTTTCAGTACCATCGGTAGTATCTACATTACTAAGTTTTGCGTCTGGCGTATCTTTAGATAAGTCGTTTTTCTTCTCTTTATCAAGCTTAACTCCCTGATAGATACAGAATGCAACAAAACTAGTTATTGCTATTGCGGCAACAGCACTGACTATGATACAAATTGCCATTATTTTTTGTTGATCTGCTACTGCCTCTGCAAGTGTTTCCACTTTTTCTTGCAGGCCGTTTAAGTGCTCTTGCATAGCTTGAAACTGCTTAGTACCAATCTTGTCTTCTAATGCACTAAAAACTTTTTCAAACTGCTCAACATCTATCTTTTGAGCTTCTTGCCATTCTTTTAATGCACTAAATACCTCTTCAAACTGTTTAGCATCTATCTTTTGAGCTTCTTGCCATTCTTTTAATGCACCAAAAACTTTTTCAAACTGCTCAGCATCAATTTTTTGACTTTCTTGCAATTCTGTTACACCTAACCAATTGCACAAAATTCCTTTTACCATTTTAACCCCCTAGTTAATTAATATATTATAATTTTACATTCCCAATGTTTAAATTATTATTAAATTAACTGTCATTATGTATTGACCTTTTAATAATTTTGTTTGACTTGCTTTTTGAAAGTGCGGAAACTTAAATTAAGGTATTACAAGATTGTTATTCAACCAATATCTCTCTTTTCCCTGAGTAATTTGGAGCGCTGACAATACCTTCCTTTTCCATTCTTTCAACGATGTTTGCTGCTCTGTTATAGCCTATTCTAAGCTGCCTTTGAATGTAACTGGTTGAAACTTTTTGATCTCTTTGAATGATGGCCACTGCTTGGTTATAGAGGTCATTTTCTTCATCCTCCGTTTCATCGTGTGACTCTGTAGAAGAATTTTCATCTTCTTTAGTGATTTCCTCCATGTAGTTTGGCTCACCTTGCATTTTCAGATGATCAACTATATCTTGCACCTCATTATCACTTACAAATGGGCCGTGAACTCGAATGATCTTACCACCAGAGGCCATATAGAGCATGTCACCCATGCCGAGCAATTGTTCAGCCCCTTGTTCGCCAAGTATTGTACGGCTATCTATCTTAGAAGTAACAGCAAAACTGATTCTCGTTGGAAAGTTCGCCTTTATCACACCTGTGATCACATCCACAGATGGGCGTTGTGTTGCCATTATGATGTGTATTCCTGCAGCACGAGCCATCTGAGCTAAGCGTTGAATAGAGCACTCTATTTCTTTGCCGGCAACAAGCATCAAATCTGCCATTTCATCCACGATCACTACAATATACGGAAATGTCTCCATCTTGATTGGTATTTTTTCAAACAAAGGCTTACCTGTTGTTGAGTTAAAGCCAATCTGCACAACGCGCTCCAATTCTATTCCACTATTCATCGCTTCTGTGATTTTTTGATTATAGTTTATAACATTGCGTACATTCAAATACGACATCATGCGATAGCGGTTTTCCATTTCTTTCACTATCCACTTAAGAGCGACTACAGCCTTTTTTGGCTCTGTTACTACTGGCGTTATTAGATGCGGTATTGCATCATATATTGAAAGCTCAAGCATTTTTGGGTCGATCATTATCATCTTACATTCATCAGGACTTAATCGATAAACGAGTGAAAGAATCATAGTATTAATCGCAACTGATTTACCAGACCCTGTGGTTCCAGCAACAAGCAAGTGAGGCATTTTAGTCAGATCTGCAATAACTGGTTTTCCGCTTATTTCTTTGCCAAGCGCAATTGGGAGATTTAAGTTTGCATTTTGGTATTCTGGTGATTCAAGCAAATCACGCAGCATTACAATTTCCCGTTCCTTGTTCGGCAACTCTATTCCCATAGCATTTTGCCCACGAATTATTGAAATACGTGCAGAGAGTGCACTCATCGAACGTGCAATGTCATCTGCAAGGCCAATTACTCTTGCAGATTTCGTGCCAGCTTGTGGTTCAAGTTTGTATAAAGTCACAACCGGCCCATAGCATACACTGATAATTTTTCCTTGCACGCCAAAATCACTCAGGACTTGTTCCAGCAGAGATAAATTTTTATTGCTCTCCATTTCATTCAGCTGTTTTCTCTGCAAAGACTCCTCTGCTTTGGAAAGTAAATGAATGCTTGGAAATTCGAACTCACTGAAAATTTCTTTGGTGGCTTTTTTCTGTCTTTCTTTTGGTTGTTGTTTAGTAGTGATTTTAGTTTTATGTTTTTCTTCTACTACTAATGGTGCAACTGAATATTCAGCAGTTTTATGTGATCTGAAGAATGGAACATTTACAAATAAGCAAGCTATTTTTTTACATAAGAAGAATAGAGAGTAAATTGTTCTCTTCCAACCAACAGATCCTACAAGACCTATTGATGTTACTATCACAAATATATAAAACGGGCAGTTATTAATTAGTGCATTCCCTATTATTCCACTGTGTCTGTACCTTGCAGTGATGCCTAGCGAAAGTTGTGGTAATATAGCACATACCCCTAAATTGATTAATATTAAATAGAGAATTTTCAGCAGTATTTTTGCTGGCCTGAAGATCAACAAGTAAACTATGGTTGTAGCTATTGTAACACTAGTTAATCCAAGAAATTGAACCAATATATCAGCTAAATATGAACCTACTATTCCACCTAAATTTGTCACTTCCTCATTTGTAGCCGTGTTTAAGGAAGGATCTTTATAGTTATAGCTAAAAACTGATATATATATATATATTAAAAGGGATAGATATATTGCTGATTTTAGATATTTTTTTAACATCTACCTAAAGTAGTAAGCTACTGTATATTTTACAAAGTGAATTGTTATTAGCAATATCATTATAGATAAATCTAATCCGTTGAACGGTGGTATATATCTTCTAATAATCTTTAGTGGTGGATATGTCAATTGGTTCAAGATGTGCATTATGCTACTGACAGTTTCATTATATATGTTCACCATATTAAGTTTAACCAGCCAGTTTAGGACAACCCAACATATTAGAATGAAGCTATAAAGATCAAGTAACGTATTGAGTAGATATATGATTGGATGCATACATATCTATTACACGAAAGTTATATAAAAGACAAGTATTTAGCCTTTTCAAACTCAAAATGTTGTTTTTGCTGAACCAAAAAAAACTTCATTTTTTGAGCTGCGCAAAGCCACCTAAAGTAGAGAATGGACAAGGAAGGAGGGGTGTATAATATATATTAATGTTGATATTTATTTCTTATAAATATCATCTCTATGTCCTATCTCTGTGATAGTTACTATATGATCTAATTGATTTACTCTGTAAATTACACGATAGTCACCAACTCTTAGCCTTCTACGTCCTTTTAAGTTATGATGTAGTGGTTCACCAAAATTTATTGGGTCAACTGTAAGACGTTCTTTTATAGCCTTTTGAACTTTTAGCCTTATTGTCTTTGGAAGGTTTGGTAAATCTTTTTCAACAACACTCTTTAGAGACTTAACCTTGTAACGCTCTAATCCCACTTAATATCTTCAAAATCAACTGTTTCTGCACCTTCAACATCACGCTCATCAGAAATTTTAGATACTAAAAAATCCTCCATTTCAAGCTCAACTGCTTCTCTAAATAGTTTTCCTGCTAATTCTTGAACGGGCTGTTTAGTAAATTCAGATAATTCAGCAAGATGCTTTAAAGTTTCTTCGCTAAGAGCTATGTTAATGCCTGAATTTGCCATATGTTTTACCAAAGTCCACTAATAATTATACAACATTTTTTTTAATTTTTCAATAAAGAAAGGAAGGAGGGCTGTATAAAAATATATTTAATGTTTATCAAGTAGCCTTCTCATAAATGGTGTCTCTATGTCCTGCTGTAGCAACAAACACCTTATGTTTTGCAATATTTACAGTATAAATAATTCGATAATCACTAACCCTTATTCTTCTATACCCTTTTAGCCTGCCACGTAATGGTTTACCAAATTTAATTGGATCAGTTGTAAGCCGCTCGTTTATCGCTTTTGTAATCCTTGATCTTATTGTTTTTGGAAGATTTAGAAAATCTCTTTCAGTAAAGTTTTTTGAGTAGACAATATCGTATTTCAGTTTATGTCCTCTCCCTTTCAGATAGTACTGTGTTCCAGTCTACATCCTCACATTCCTTAATAGTTTTATATAACGCAATATCTTCTACTTCGCACTCGATTCCTTCGATGACTAACCTTTTTGCTAGTTCTTGAACGGATTCCTTGGTGATTTCAGCTAACTTAGTAAGGTTATGTGAAGTTTTTGGGTCAAAAGTTATACTAATTCCTGAATCTGTCATATGTTTTACCAAAGTCTACTAATAATTATACAACATTTTTCTGAATTTTTCAATAAAGGAAGTTGATGATATGTAAGAAAAATTTTGCCACCTGCGTTAATAAATAATTAAAGATTTAGCATATTTATCTACCCTCTATTCTATTACTTAAGTTAGACCACTTTTTTCTATTAATATTTTTTGTTTATAAAGATGAGCAGTTACTCATCACGCAGTTGATCTATGGATATAATACTACCGTTTGATAGTTTTTCAGTACATTTTTCACTTTTGTATTCTTTATCAGAGTCGATACTGATTTTGTCAAATATTAAAACATCTCCTGAAATTTTATCACGAAACTCACTAATAGCAAAAAACGGTATAGTAATTCGCTCTTGTTTTCCTTGAAAACTCAAACTGACGCTAAATTTATCCTCAGAAACTTTTAAATCATAGAATTGATGCTGTAATATAATAAGCATTTGAGTAGGGTATGACTTTTTCAAACGATCTGGCATGGTCACACCATTAAAATATGTGAAAAATAATATTTCTAAGTGAGGGATAAAACCATTACCTGATATAACATCTAAAGTCTTTTTGATAACTTGAAACTTAGCAGAATTAAGCAGTTTTTTGTAATCTGTTTGCTCCATATAACTTTCACATACGTAAATTTTGGGGGAACTTCTGTTACCCGGCGTTCCCTAAACCGTGCTTTAGTAATAAACCGGTTGTGCTAAATTAAGCAGCAACACGATATTCTTCAGCAGCAAAATTATCGTTTGCATTTAAATTATGAACTCTTAGCGGTGGTGTCTAACCGAGCAAAGCTACCATCTTTACTATGCATGTCGATCCTTAATCGCCCCCGTATAATTAAAAAACATGGTGGAGGCGCCGAGTACTGCCCTCGGGTCCAATACACCTATTACAAGGTAATTTTATTGCTATAGTACACAAAATGTACATAGCTATTATATAGCAACATTAAATAAATGTCAAGATATTATGACCTTAAGTTGATTTATTGCTAAAACAAAATTAATATTTCCAGTAAAAAATTCTGTGCTCTTAACCTGACACATATGGCTTTTTGAATACTCCCAATGAAAATATTTATAAATAAATATTTACTCTTCTTTTTTATTGTTTTTAGGTTTTTCTTGATCAACCATTTCTCCACCGATCTCTTTTATTTTTAGTATCAACGACTCTGGTACATACATGTCAATTACTTCTTCTGCTGTCACAAATAAAGCCTGATAAGAGTGTGAATTTATTATCCAATTAGGCAATATGTCTTCTGCTTCTATTTTATACTCTCCCTCTTTTTTGTCATATACTGTGTAGCAATATAAGTGCACAGCAAAAAATAATACATAAGAGAGCAATATTCCTTTAAGCACTCCGAGAAAGATTCCAGTAACTCTATCGATAAACCCCAACCTTATGGGTAATAATATGTACATTAGCCAGTTATTTATTATCATGAATATAAGATTAAGTATAATAAATACAGAGATTGTAGAAAGTATGTTTAGTGTAACTTTAGAATCAAAATATTTACTATAATTTGGAGTGAAAAAATCATAGTGATTAGCTGTCAGAAAGACCGATAAAAATAGAAACATTAGTGCGCATAGCTCTTTTATAAAGCCTCTAGTTACCGAGATTATTACGCATAGAACAACAATGAAGATAATTAGGCTATCGAAAAGCATGTTTTATATCTATATGGTTTTCAAGATATAATAGTTGTAAATAACAAGGTTGTAAAATTAATTGTATTTATGCTGCATCAATTGATCTAAATACCTAGCGATCATGTCAATTTCTAAATTCAAATAATCATTTACTTTGTTGTACTGAAAAGTTGTATTTTCCCATGTATAGGGAGTGATATTTACTGTAAATTCCTGATTAATAACTGAATTCACTGTGAGGGAAACCCCATCTAGTGTAACGGAGCTTTTTTTTGCAACAAATTTAATTAATTCTTGTGGGCACGATAGTTTGATTTCATGAGAATCTAAATTTTGATTAATTGTTAAAAATTTTACTATCCCATCAACATGACCCTGAACCAGGTGGCCATCGATCTTATCGCTTAATCTCATTGCTTGTTCGAGATTTATTTTTTTTCCTATTCTCCACGTATTTAAGTTAGCAACCTTCATAGTTTCTTGAGATGCTTGGACTGTAAATATATCGCTCATTATATCAACAACAGTTAAACACACACCAGAGCAAGCTATTGAATCTCCTTTATTTATAGAGGATAAATTTTGTGTCTTGATATGGAAAATTTGATCAGAGTTGGAGTGAGTGGTAGTATCAGTTATAGTCCCGATATCCGTGATAATTCCTTTAAACATATGGTGAAAATAAATAATTTTACCATGAAAGATCTCTTAGGACAACTTGTTTACATTTTGGGTAAGTTTAAATGCGAGAAGGAGATTTGTTCTGTTCAATAGATTCTATAGAATATTCAGAATATATAAAGCGAGCTAAATTCAAAATACACAGCGCGATTAATATTGGCAACCCTATGTTCAATGCTAACCCAATACTTTCCCTTTTTTCTGGTGGCACTAATCCTTTTAACATTGACACTTTTCCTAATGGAAAATGCCATAAGCAAAGTGTTGATGCAGATGCTACTATTATAAATAGACAAAAATAAGCCTTTTTTGAGGAAAATACAGTTTTTAACGGTGATTTGAGTGTAATGTTAGTAGGTGGTAGAGTTTTAGCTTCATTTGTTGCTGGTGAAAGATCTTTAATTGGTAAAGGGTTTGTAGATTTATGAGGAGTATTTTCATGTTGTGGAGAAGGTTGTTGTATATAAACACCTGAAACTAATTTAAGCAATTGCTCTTTTTTTCTATATACTTGTTTTTGTAAATATTCTTTACCTAAAAGTGAGTTACTAAGAGGTTGTGGCCTTTCGAGTATCTGTAATACTTCTGATATTTCGCCTGGCTCTAATATTGCATGTAATTGTTTATCTTGAAAGTAAACAATATTGAATACTGAGCTGAAAATATTGCAAAATGTTTCTGGATCTTGATTTTTGTATCCACTCATCACTTCAATAAATATTTTATCGAGTTTTTTCCCCCTGTGCTCAATTTGGTTATCTATCATAGCTACTCTAGCATCATTTTGTGCTTGTTTTATGGCTAATGGTTTTTCTTTCTCTGATAGTTCTTTGGTCTGCTTTTTTGACTTCTTTTTTCTGTTAGCCTTAAAATACTCTGTGTGCGAAGTAGTTTGACCGAAATCAGAAATAAGCATTGTGACGTCTTCTATTCTTCTTTCGTCGATTCCATCTTTTTGTGTTACCTTGTCCTGTTTTATCTCTTGAAGTGTTGGATGGTAAGTCAAAGCCCTCTGGTTTCGTATGGACAGTTTTGGTGGCTGTTGAAAGAAGAATTGTATTGTATTAAAAAAATTGGATAGCCGAAAAGAAGATCCAAACCAAAAAAAATTGTCACGCATTGCAGCAACAACTATTGGAACCCGCATCACTTGCTTTTTACTACTTGTTAAATTATAGCCAAACAGGCCTGTAACTGGTACGATTTGTTTATTTTGTGCATTTTTTTGGTTAGTTTCACTCTGTTCTTTTTTGTCTTCATTTTCAGTTTTTTCTGCATGTTGTAGCTTTTCATTTAGAAATAACTCGATTTGGTACAAGTTGTCCAGGTTAATGTTTTCAACGTCTGTTTGTAGCGTTATCGTTGTGCCCTGCAGAAGGATTTGAGGCGGAGCACTATTTACGAATTCTTCTACAGTTTTATAACTGTTAGTTTTACAGTAGTTATTATATAGTTCACTGCTTTCTTTGGGCACTTTTATGTTGGCTGTAAATTTTTTTTCCCGGGAAAGGCAGATTTTGAAAAAATCAATTAAAGGGTTTATTCGAAATAATCTTATATTAAAGGTGTCTTTATCTGTTGCTGTTAGCTCAAATGAAAATTTTTGTATATTGCTTTCAATACTTCTCGAGCGAATAGCACTGATCTTAATTGTTTCGCTAGAAAATGCTTTACTTATGTTTCTGGATTTTTCCTTAAAGAGCTTAGGTAAATCCTCTATTTTATACTTATTCTTAGTTTCAGTGTTACTGTTGTGCATAGTTGATACAGCAAATTCATCAACGCAAAGGTAAATAAAAAAGATTAATTAGTCAATAAATTAATAATCAGAATAGGGCAATTTTTCGGATTGTTGATGATATTTAAAATTTCACTATAATGAAAGTTTAAGCCAGCGTTTTTAAGATGAATAAAGAGTTATTAGATGACATACTTTCACTTGAAGATAAAGCAGTTTCCGAAATTGAGAATGCTTCTTCTTTGCAAGATTTAGAAAAAGTCAGGCTATCATATTTGGGAAAAAAGGGTGTAATTAAAGCTTATTTTGACAACTTAAAAGAGATAGAAGACGCAGGAAAAAAGCGCAATTTAGGCGAAGTTATCAACGTTTTACGTAATAAGCTAGATCAGCTTATAATGAATAAGGAGAATATACTAAAAGCCGAAGAAGTTAACTTTAAATTGCAGAACGAGGCGGTTGATATCACGTTGCCCGTTAGACCAGAAAAAATGGGCAAGGTCCATCCACTCAGTAAGGTTATAAATGAAGTAAAGCTTATTTTTGCACATATGGGTTTTAAAGCAGTTGATGGCCCTGATATTGAAGATGAATTTCATGTATTTGATGCACTGAATACTCCAAGTCATCATCCTGCGCGAGAGGAGCAAGATACCTTCTACTTAAAGAATAAAATAAACGATAAAAGAATGGTACTGCGCACTCACACTTCATCTGTACAGATTAGAACCATGGAAAAAACAAAAAAATTCCCAATTAAAATAGTAGCCCCTGGTAGGGTATACAGAAATGACTTTGATGCAACTCATACTCCTATGTTTCACCAGATAGAAGGGTTATATGTCGATGAAAACGTCAATATGGGCCAGTTAAAATTTACTATTCATCACTTCCTTAATAAGTTTTTTGGAGATAAAGGGCTGAAGATACGTTTTCGTAATAGTTTTTTTCCTTTTACTGAACCCTCTGCGGAAGTGGACATAAGTTATAAAGGTAGTAAATGGATAGAAGTGCTTGGATGTGGTATGGTGCATCCAAATGTCTTTCAAAATGTTGGAATAGACCATACTAAATACAACGGTTTTGCGTTTGGCATTGGTATAGAAAGGCTTGCGATGCTAAAATATCAAATCAGCGACCTAAGAAGCTTTTACGATAACAAAATCAGTTGGCTTGATCATTATGGTTTTCATTTTTCATCTTTAAGATAAGTGATAAATAAAGCTCATACTTTTCTCATACTTGCTGCCGGGCATGGCAGGCGGATGAATTCAGATTTGCCTAAGGTTCTGCACGAAATAGGCAATTTTTCCATACTTCAGCATGTCATTTACAATGCAAAACAGTTAAATCCTGAAAATATTGCTGTTGTAGTTGATCTGCCTTTAATTGAAAGACTAAAGTGCTTTAAGGATATACAGTTAATTACACAAGAATTAACACTTGGCACGGGAGATGCGGTCAAAACTGCGATGAGAAACCTAAGAGAATTGCCAGATTCAAGCATAGTTGTTGTGCAGTATGGGGATACTCCGCTCATAAAAAGCAGCACAATAACTAAAATGATTAGTTATTTAGAACGCAAGGCTCTAGTTTGCCTAGGTTTTAGGACAAGCAATAAAGAATACGGTAGGTTAATTATTGAGAATGGTTCCTTAAGAGAAATCGTAGAAGCAAAGAGTGATAAAAATAATCATGAAGAATTTCTTGCAAATGCTGGAATAATGGTTGCATGTGCAAAGAATTTACGTGAATTGGTGGAGAAAATAGAGTGCAATAGCTCAACTCATGAATATTACTTGACCGATATAGTTTCCATTGCAGTGAAGAGTAATTTAAATGTCGGTTACGTTATTACCGGTGGAGAAGAAGCAACGGGAATAAATAACAGAAATGACCTTATAAAAGCTGAGTTTTACTTTCAAGAAAATAAAAGAAAAATTTTTACCGACTCCGGAGTAACGCTTGTTGCACCAGAGACTGTTTTCTTTTCTCTTGATACGCAAATTGCCAGAGATTCAGTTATTTACCCATATGTTTTTTTCGGTACTGGAGTGAAAATAGAGTCTGGTGCGAAAATACTGCCATTTTCGCATTTAGAAAATTGCTTAATTAAAAGTAATGCTGAGGTCGGTCCATTTACCAGAATACGCGGAAACACAACAATTGGTAATAAGGCAAAAATAGGAAATTTTGTGGAAGTGAAAACAAGTGAAGTTGGTCAAAACACTAGAATAAAACACTTAAGTTATATAGGAAATGCTAAAGTAGGGCAGGAGAGTAATATAGGAGCAGGCACTATTGTTTGTAATTATGATGGGAAAAATAAACATGAAACGAATATAGGGAGCAATTGCTTTGTTGGCGCCAATAGCTCACTAATTGCGCCGCTTAATATTCATGATGAATCTGTAATTGCAGCAGGTAGTGTTATAGTTGAGGATGTACCAGAAAAAAGCCTTGCAATAGCAAGAGAAAAGCAAGTAACTAAGAGAATAAAGTAGTCTAATTTAATTATGTTGTTGTGTCATTTTTAATATTAGACTTCTTGCATAACCATATAACAAACTTTTATTGGGAATAGAAACAAAAAAACTTCCTTGACAAACTCCGCCAGCCCCCTTATCATAACAGTGAAGCTATTGTATTTGCTTTCGCCAATCTGCAGATTAAAAGGTAAGGATTACTTAATGTATCGGCGTCTTATGTTTAATTTTTTGCAGTATATAGATACTGTATGTCTTTACAAAACTTCATCTACATCTAGATTTTTATCTAAATAAGCTGAGCGCGCTTATAAAGCGTTACAAGACATCAAAAAATGCCAATACTCGACAGAGATAGTAAAAGACTAGCTAACTCGGGGATTCTTTGTCTTTTTTTCTGCTTAGTAAATTTCTTAAACATTTGCAGCGTAAGTTAGTTGCAATTAAAAGCAGCTAAATCTTGCTTGTCAAGCGTTTAAAACATAAAAAACGCCAATATTTTAAAGCAGATAATAACCCTAGGGTTTCTTTTGCCTTTTTTTTTATTTGGTAAATTCCTTAATATTTATGGCTAAACGACAATCGTCATCCCAGCGGGATCTAGAGATACCGCGGCGGTATGACGGTGTAGATAGTATCCCGCTACGTGTTAGCGGGATCTATGTTAAGGTATGACGGTTAAGTAAGGGATCTATGTTAAGAGATACCGCGGCGGTATGACGGTGTAGAAGTAATTCGTCATCCCGCTACGCGTTAGCGGGATCTATGTTAAGGTATGACGGTTAAGTAAGGGATCTATGTTAAGAGATACCGCGGCGGTATGACGGTGTAGATAGTATCCCGCTGCTTGTTAGCGGGATCTATGTTAAGGTATGACGGTTAAGTAAGGGATCTATGTTAAGAGATACCGCGAATGAATCGCGGTATGACGGTTAAGTAGGGTGTCATCCTAGTGCTCCTTTTTTTGTCATCCAAGTAGCTGACACTGGGATCCAGTTTTCCATATAATCTCATCGAAAATGTTGTAACCACTTTCTATGCTAGTTTACAAGCAAACTTTCCTGGATCCCAGTGTCAGCTACTTGGATGACACCTCTGGGCGCTGGGATGACAGGAGAAGGAGGCTACTTTCATGACACCATTCTTTTTCCTGGATTCCAGACTGGAATGACATCATCCTTTTTTCTAGATCCCAGTGTCAAGCTACTCGGATGACAGGAGAAGGGGCTACTTGCATGACGGTGTCGGTAAACTTAGAGCTATAATAACTATTTGCCTTTTTTCTGCTTAGGTTATGCAAGAAGTCTACTGTCTGAGAAAAGGTAGATAAAAGATGAAAACAGATAGAAGTATTTTAGTAGCTCAAAAAGAACGTTAAGTCATGCTTTTTATTTATATTGACAGCGTATATGACATCGTTTACGATTAAAGTTAATAACAATAATTTATATTTATCATGTTTGCAGTAATTGAGACTGGTGGAAAGCAATATTTAGTAAAAGAAGGTAGTATAATAAAGGTAGAGAAGTTAGAAGCTGAAGAAAAAAAAGAGGTGGAAATCAATAAGGTGATTTGTATTTCAAGTAATGGCTTATCTTATTCATCTAATGCTACTGTTAAAGCTGAAGTGTTGGAGCAGTGCAGGGGGGAAAAAATTATAATCTTTAAGAAGAAAAGAAGAAAAAATTACCGTAGGAAAACTGGTCATAGGCAGTATATAACTGTTCTTCGTATAAATGAAATTAGTCTTCAAAAGTAAGAGGTAAGATATGGCAACTAAAAAATCAGGTGGTAGTTCCTGTAATGGTAGAGATTCAGCGGGTCGTAGGTTAGGAATAAAGAAGAATGGGAAGGTTATTCCTGGTAACATAATTGTGCGCCAAAGAGGCACAAAATTCCATCCTGGAAAGAATGTTGGTATAGGTAAAGATCATACGATTTTTGCTAAAATAGAAGGCTGGGTCAGCTTTAGAAGGTCAGCAAATAAAAAGACTTTTATTGATATCGTGCCTACAGATAATATGAAAGCTTCAGCTTGAATAAATCATGGGTCTGTAGCTCAGGTGGTTAGAGCGCACGCCTGATAAGCGTGAGGTCGGAGGTTCAACTCTTCCCAGACCCACCATTTAGTAGTTACTAACTGTGTTTTCTATAGCGGTTTTGATATTGTATAAGCAAAAACATGAGTTTATATAAAAATTTAGTAACCAGTGAATCAGTGGCGGCTGGTCATCCAGATAAAGTAGCAGATCAAATTTCAGATGCAATACTTGATGAGTACCTTTTTACTGATCCTTTTGCGCGAGCTGCAATAGAGACTTTAGTCACCAAAGATAACGTTATTATAGCTGGGGAAGTGTTTGGGCCTAACATCAAAAATAGCAGGATTGAAAGTATTGTACGGAATACAATAAAAGATATTGGTTACAAGCACGATGGGTTCCACTGGAGAAAAGTGAAAGTAAATATATTGCTGCATGAGCAATCAAATGACATTGCAATAGGGTTGGATCAAGGTGCTGGAGATCAGGGCATAATGTATGGCTATGCAACAACAGAGACAGAAAACCTTATGCCGGCACCCATTTTTTATGCACACTCGATTCTGAAAAATATCATGAGCGCAGTTAAAGAAGCAAAACTTGGTCCAGATGCAAAGTCACAAATCACTTTGGCATATGAGAATAACCTCCCGGTACGTGCTGAAAGTATTATTGTCTCAATACAGCACCCTGAGGATTTGGATCAATCAAAAGTAAAAGAAATAATTTACCCTTACATAGTTTCATCTTTACCTGAAGGATGGATGTGTCCTGAGGAAAATCTCTTAGTCAATCCAACTGGTAGATTTGTTATTGGTGGACCGGTTAGTGATTGTGGATTAACCGGACGAAAAATTATGGTTGATACTTATGGAGGTTATATTCCACACGGTGGAGGAGCGTTTTCCGGAAAAGATGCAACCAAAGTTGATAGATCTGCGGCTTATATGGCAAGATATCTTGCTAAAAATATTGTCTTTGCAGGTTTGGCTGAACGTTGTCTTGTGCAGCTTTCTTATGCAATTGGTGTATCAAAACCTACTTCATTCTATATTGATACATTTGGTGCGAATAAGGTAGAGGAAAGAGTAATTAAAAAGTTTATCGAGAATAATATAGATTTATCAACAAAAGGCATAATCAAGCATTTATCGCTTAATCATCCTATATATAAACGTACAGCCTGTTATGGACATTTTGGTAAACAGTCGGAAAGGGACGGTGGATTTTCTTGGGAAAACATGGACTTATCTGCTGATCTTTGTAGAGAATTCAATATAGAAGGTAATAGTAAAATTTCTTTAGATTGCTAAAATTTTTGATTTACAGCCCCATATTTATATACTAGCTTATTGTTAAAGCATAGCACGCTTTTTCATAATAATTATACCACATTAGTAATAATTTTTATATTCAATTTTTATTGTGAGGCTTATAAAGCGTATAACGAAATAGAAGGAGAACTGTACAACGTAATTGTAAAAGAGTTTTCTGATCTTATTGATAAAATAAAAGAACACCCTTTTAATGTTGAATTGATAAATAATACATTAGATTATGAAAAATTCAAATTCTACCTTCAGCAGGATTTTCTGTATTGTATAGATTGCGCTCGTGCTTTTTTAATTGTTGCAGCTAGAGTTGATGATATTGAAATGATGAGTAGTTTAATCAATTTGGCACAAGGAGCATTTTATGTTCGAGAACAGTATAAAAAATATTTTGAAGATTGTGATCTATCTGATGATCACAAAAAGTCAAGAGCTTGTTCTGCCTTTACTGACTTTTTCATGAGTGCCGCATATCACAATTCTGTTAATGAAGCTTTAGTAGCATCTTATTCTTGCTTTAACATATACCAAATCGTTATACGCCATATGGTATATGAGATAACAACTAAAGGGGTTAAAAATAACAAATACAAAGAGTGGATCAACATTTATAGTAGCGAAACAGTAAATGCTGTAATTGATGAGGTTACTGATATTACAAATAAGCTATATAAAAAAGCTAGTGACTGTGAAAAAAAGAGGATGTATGAGTTTTTTAAGAAAGGGCTGGAATTAGAAATAATGTTTTGGGATGAGGCATATTACTCTAATATATCTAGCAAAGAATATTAGCAGCGGATTATTTACGTTAACTTGATCTTTTATCGGTAACTACAGTGTTCAGTGGCATAATTAGGAGCTGTTACGGGTCAAATCTTTTAAAGGATATAATTGAGCATCCTTTTAATGTTGAGTTAGCGAATAACACCCTAAATATAGAGAACTTCAAATTCTATGCTCAACAAAAGACGTTGTTCTTAGGTGATTATATTCGTACCACCTTAATTACTGCATCCAAAATGGAAGATTATAGTAGTATTATCTCGCTTGCTGAAGTAGCCCAAAGAGTAGTGACTGTTAATAGAATGCTATATGACTACTACTTTACTATGTACGGTATAAGTCGCGAAAAGAAATCTCTTGAGTGTTTTAATTTCACTAATTTTCTTTTATCCATCTCGCATAGTAATACCTATGAGGCTATGACGGTTTTGTATTCTTGCATGTTTATATACGAGACTGTCGTTGATAGCATGAAAAATAGATTCAAGAAAAATAATAGATATAGGGATTGGTTTAATTTTTGTTACAGTGATTCAGTAAAGTCTGGATGCATTATTTTAGAAAATATTGTTGATGGATATTGCAGCAGAGCAAGAGAAAACGAAAAGAGCAGAATGCTTGAGTTGTTTAGAATAACTGCACAATTTGTGTTAGATTTTTTGAACGGTGCATATAATTTTTCAAGATTCAATCAATTTCCTAAGGAACATTGACAATTTTAAGCTAATTTGTATCCTTAATAAGTATTTTTTAAAATGCTATGAAAAGTAAAGAACATGATTTTCATTTAGTGGATCCAAGCCCTTGGCCAATTGCTGTATCAGCAGCAATTCTTATTCTTGCACTTGGATTAGTTGGCGCGCTTCATAAACAAATTGTCGGAATGTTTTGTTTAGTTTTGGGAATCTCCGCAGTATCAGGGGTGCTGTTTTATTGGTGGAGAGATGTAATAAGGGAGGCCATTTATGACAAATGTCACACTGCCATTGTAAAACATGGACTCAAATTTGCAATGTACTTGTTTATTCTCTCGGAGGTCGTATTTTTTATAGTGTTCTTTTGTTCATTCTTTAAAGCCTGGCTTGATCCAGTTTTTTTATTTGAGGCGTTTTCTCCTGCAAAAAAAGTTGAATGGCCCCCTGAGGGAATTTTGCCACCTGATCCGTGGTCACTACCATTCATGAATACATTAATATTATTGCTTTCTGGTACAACAATTACTTGGGCAAATCACTCTTTACTTAAAAATGATAAAAAGAGCATGATTAAAATGCTGTCCATAACTATATTGCTTGGAGTTTTTTTTATAATAGTGCAAGCAATAGAGTATCATGAAGCGAGTTTTTCTCTACAAGAAACAGGAGAAAAGCTTATTTATACATCCAATTTTTACATGATTACCGGTTTTCACTGCGCACACGTTATAATAGGAATAATATTTTTATCAGTGTGTTTATTTAGAGCACGGAAAGGCCAATTTACACTTCAGGACCATTTGTGCTTTGAGTTTGCCTCCTGGTATTGGCACTTTGTAGATGTAGTCTGGATATTTTTATTTTTGTTTGTCTATTGGTTAAGCGTTTATTAAGTGGTTAAAATAATAGGTCTAGATCCAGGAATAAGCAAGACTGGGTGGGCCATTATCAGCCTGAACGAAAAAAATAATATTGAATTTTTGGGCGGCGGTACCATATCAACTGATGGTAAATTGGGTACAGGTGAACGCCTACATACAATTTTTGAACAATTAAAGAAAGTAATTTCCCTATACTCTCCGAATGAAGCTGCGGTGGAGAAAATTTTTGTTAATAAAAATCCTAAATCTTCACTAACTTTAGGATATGCAAGAGGGGTTGTAATTTTAGCGTTAAAAATAACAAAGCTAACTATGAATGAATATGATGCAAACTATGTAAAAAAAAGCATTACCGGAAATGGCCATGCTGATAAGGATCAGATGATATTTATGGTGAAGCAAATAGTTAAAAATTTGAGTATAAAATGCCACCATGCTGCTGACGCTCTTGCTGTAGCAATTTGTCATGCTTATACGAAAGGTTCTTGTTTTGTTGAGTAACTTTTATATGGGATTCAGTTTGAAGATTTCCAGATCTGGAAAAACTATTTGATTGTATTTATCTTGTCTAACGTTCGTTGCAAAATAATACATGCGGAGATTTTATCATCTATTTTTTTCGATTTTGTGATTGATATTCCAGTAATTTTTAGTGTATGAGTTGCGATAGATGTTGAGAAGCTTTCGTCTTGTAAGTATATATTTACTTTATATTTTTTTATTATTTTATTTGCGAATTGGATTATAGTTTTACACCATTTAGTTTCTTGCTCGTCCATTTTTAATGGTAGTCCTATTACCATTGATCCAGATTCATTTTCTTTGAATATTCTATGCAGATAACCTAAATCTTTGCTCATATTTTTTCTGTGATATATGCTATGAGCTGTGGCTATGAGCTGTGTTTTATCGCTAAATGCTATGCCTATTTGCTTTTCTCCCATGTCAAGGCACATTATGCGCTTATCTTTTGGAATAGACTTTAGAAACTCATCTGGATTTCTATGTAGCATCTATTAGACTTCCTTTAAAGTGACCTTACCAAAAAAGTGGAGAGAAAGTTAAGAAAATTTTTTACAAAAAGAATAATGAATCAAATTGCTCAGGAATGCAATAGACTTCTTGCATAACCCAAACTAAGTAGAAAAAAGGTATCATCTAAGTAGCTGACACTGGTTTCCATCCAAAAGGGCAGTGCCCCTATGATGTCATTCCAGTGCTTGACACTGGAATCCAGACTTTAATTGTTATACTTGTAAATAAGTCTGGTGAGAATAGACGTTCATCTCAAAATGCAGTATTTTTGTTGAAATAGCTCAACTGGATTCCAGCGTCACGCGCTGGAATGACACCTTTGTGTTTGCATAGCTGTACGAACATTGTGATTTGAGAGCAATCTCCACAAGGGAGGATGTCATTCCAGTGCCCAGACACTGGAATCCAGGAAAAAGAATGGTGTCATCCAAGTAGCTGACACTGGGATGGCTTTGTTGCATCGCTACTTATGAAAGGCTAACTATAATTAGGATTATAAGCAACCTATTGAAAATCTTGTTTTTTTGCAATCAATCTGATCAAATTTAAGAATAGTAATTTATTATTTATATTAATAAATTTAATTCTATTGAAAATAGCTAAAGCATTGAAATTCTTGAATTTTAGCCGGATTAGTGAGTGGTAGTGAAATTTCTTTTACTCAAATTTAGGTATTCACTGACCGTTCTTGTTATAAATACCAGAATAATAAGCTACTGATATTCTCCACCTTTTTTATCTTTAATCCATCATAGCTAGCGATGCAACAAAGCCCACTGGGATCCAGAAGACTTAATTTCAACCAAATAATAAAGGCTGGATCCCAGTGCTTGGCACTGGAATGACAGCAATCCTACGTCATACCGCAATTCATTCGCGGTATCTCGGCCGCTAACAAGTAGCGGGATGACGGTTATCGTTTAGCTACAAACATTAAGAAATTTACCAAACGAAAAAAAAGGCAAAAGAAGCCCCGTGGTTGGCTAATTACTTACATTATACTTTCAAGTATGGCGTTTTTTTATTCTAAACACTTAATAACCGCGATTCAGTTGCTTTTAAACCGCAACTAATCTAAATTATAAACGTTAAGAAATTTACTAAACAGAAAAAAAGGCAAAAGAAACCCTAGGGTAGCTAGTTATTCACTATCCATTTTTTAAGTTGGCGTTTTTTTATGTTTTAAACGCTTTATAAGCGCGTTTCAGCTTATGTAGGTAGAAGTTTTATAAAGACATAAGGTGCACATAGTGCAAAAAATTAAACATGAGACGCCAGATACGTGAGTTTTTTTGTCATTTAATCTGTACAGAGAAGATAAATAAATAGCTTCAATTTTATGATAAGAGGGCTGGCGAAGCTTGTCAAGTAATCTTTTGCATTTAACCCGTTTCTATGGGTAAAACAATCTGCATACCACTTAGCTAACATGAGTTTTGTTTTGACTTTTTGTGCTAATTTTGCAGAATATTAAGATTATCATTTAAATAAAATACATGACGAAAGAGGATTGGGAAGCGGTAATTGGGCTTGAGGTACACGCTCAAGTTTCTTCTAATACGAAGCTATTTTCTAGCTCATCAACGGAATTTGGTGCTGAGCATAACACTCAAGTTTCTCTAGTTGATGCGGCAATGCCAGGTACGCTGCCAATACTAAATTATTACTGCATAGAGCAAGCAATACGCACTGGTCTTGCACTTTCTGCAGAAATTAATAAGTGTTCTTACTTTGATCGGAAAAATTATTTTTATCCTGATTTACCGCAAGGTTACCAGATAACCCAGTTTTTTGAGCCGATAGTTAAAAACGGTAGAGTATTTATCAACGACAATGAAAAAGAAATAAGAATTGCGAGAATTCATTTAGAGCAAGATGCAGGAAAGAGCGTTCATGAGGAAAGCAGAACCTATGTAGAGTTAAATCGTGCAGGGGTTGCTTTAATGGAAATTGTTTCAGAGCCAGATCTCCGTTCATCTGCGGAAGCTGCAGAATGCATGAAAAAATTGAGGCAGATTTTGCGTTACATTGGTTCGTGTGATGGTGATATGGAAAAGGGATCACTTCGTTGTGATGCAAATGTTTCTGTCCGCCTAAAAGGCAGTAGTACATTTGGCACTCGTTGTGAGATAAAAAATCTGAACTCGATACGTTATATTGTGCAAGCTATAGACTATGAAATACAAAGACAAATTGAAATTTTAGAAAGTGGAGAAGAAATAAGTCAAGATACCTTATTATTTGATGTTGCTTTGGGAAAAACAAAAGTGATGAGAAGCAAAGAGGATGCAAGCGACTATAGATACTTCCCTGAGCCTGATTTATTACCTGTTGAGGTAAGCCAGGATAAAATCGATTCTATTAAATCATCTTTACCCGAGTTACCAGATCAAAAAAAGCTGCGATACATTGAGGAATTGGGTATCAACGAATACGATGCAAACGTCATTACCTCCGATAAAGCAATTGCTGATTATTTTGAGGAATTGATAAAAAAACATGATTCAAAGCTCGCCGTTACCTGGTTAACCGTAGAGCTTTTTGGTCGTTTGAATAAAGCAGGTATTGATATTGTGAGCTCCCCAATCAAAGCCAATGCCCTGTCCGAGCTCTTAGATTTTATCGTTGATGGAACAATCTCTGCTAAACTTGGCAAACAAGTGTTCGATAGTATGTTTGAAACTGGCAAACCTGCATCTCTCATCATAGAAGAGCAGGACCTAAAGCAAATAACCGATAGAGGTCAAATATCAGAAGTTATCGACACAATCATCAATAGCAACCAAGATAAAGTTCAAGAATACAAAAGCGGTAAAACAAAATTATATGGTTTCTTTGTTGGTGAAGTCATGAAATTCACCAAGGGAAAAGCCAGCCCTGATGTTGTGAATTCAATTTTGAGTGAGAGATTAGGATAAAAACAGGGGTAATGTATCTAGAAGATGATTCTACTTGGGGGGTCAAACGCATTTACCATGGTATTACCTTTCAAGAGTTATTGATCGTAATATCTCTAATGTCTAAGATGGGTAAAGAATGTTCTTTCTCCATAGACACAGAGTTAGAGTCAGCTCAAGGTTTTGATGATATTGTTGTCCGGCATGAGCAAAATAAAGGTATAGTACATGAGTTTACACAAGTTAAGCACAACCAAGATGGAACTGAAAAAATCAGTGTAAGTAGCTTATTAACAAAAAGTGGTAAGTTTAGTATTTTAAAACTTTTTCCTGCCTATTTAAAAATCAAAAATAGTGAAAAGTTTAGTGATGGAATAAAGCATTTTTTTGTCGCTACGAATATGGATTTTGATTCACCATATTCAATACAACATAAAGTAAGAAACCTAAGAGCAATGTTAAGTGGAGAAAATAAAGGAAAAAAACTTTCATTTGTAAGGATAGACACAAAAGATGAGTTTCTGGATATAGGTGATAGTGCAAGATATAGAATTAGTGATTCAGATGGTAGTGCTGCTCAATACTTGAAGCAAAATATGGATTTTATAAAGCGTGAGATAGGCAAGGAAGTTAGCAATAAAGAGATAGAAGACTTTTTAAATGAATCGGTGTTTGTGGTTAATTTACCCCATGAAGCTCAGCTAAGAGAATTATTGCTAGGTAAGTTGAGTAGTAGGTTGAACAAAAAGTTTGGCTATATTGGTGACAATCAAATCTTTTGTAATAATCTTCTAAAAAAAATATCAGACTGGGTAAAAGATATAAAAGCGCGTCCTCTTTCGTACAAAAAGGGAGAAGAACTTTTTCGAGAAGTTGAGCTGTGGGCTAGTACTTTAGGTAAGATAGAACAAGGAGTAAAAGAAAAGAATGAAAGAATTGATAAAGTAATAGAACAACAACATAAGGATAGTAAAACACTACATAAAATATATGTGGCTGTAACGACACAGGATAACAAGCGGGTAGGGAAACCTATTCAGTTTAATATAAAACATCCGGTTGAAATGTTTGTTGGAAGAAAAAATGAATTGCAAGAAATATATGATAGGCTGCATAAAAGCACTGACAAACCAATGGCAATATCGCGGATTGTTGTTATTGGCGGTTCTGAAGGAGTAGGGGAGAGTGAGTTAGCCAGAAAATATGCTTGTGAATATAAAGAGCATTATGATGGTAATCTTGTATGGGTAAATGCAGGAACACAAAAGGATCTTGAAGAATCGTTTAAAGGATTAGCTAAGGAGTTAAATAGAAGGTTACCTGAAGGTTCGAAAATTTTTATTACAGATGAAGATACTGAACAAGAAAAGGGAATCAGATCTATTATTAAGAGTGTATATAGATATTTTAAAGATGTAAAAAGTCTTTTTATTTTCGATAATGCAAGAGAATATAAAGACATCAGTAAATTTTTACCACTGTCTTTATATCCTGACTATAAAAAACCTTATGTTTTAATTACTTCTCGTGATAATAAGTGGGAAGCAAGAGGAGATATAGAAGTAATAAAGTTAGATATATTCAATAAAACGGAGGCTTTGGGATTTATTAAGAAGTCCTTAAATATAGATGACCCTTTACAGGATAAGGAAATAAAAGAGCTAATGGAAAAGCTGCAGTATTTGCCCTTGGCTTTAAAGCAAGTGGTAGTGTACATTCGCAACAAAAATAAAGAATCAAAGTTGAGAGGTTATGGAAGATTTGAGATAAGTGATTACTTAAAGGAGTGTCAACGGTACACAGGAAAATCACTTAAAGAAGGAGTTTGTAAAGATGAAGATTGTTATGCTGAAGCAGTTTCAATAACTTGTACCATTACGATGACACATATACAAAAAGAATACGGCTGTGAAACGTTGAATATTCTGGAGATAATGGCTTATCTTGCTCCTGACAAGATTCGTATAGAAGAAATCTTTTTAAAATTAATAGCAAATGATGAAGACAAACTGCGGGGTGCTGTTGAGTTACTCGATAGATATTCGATGGTTAACTTAAGTGAAGGAGTAGTAAACATTCACAGACTGGTGCAGGAAGTAACAAGATTAAAATTACAAAAAGAAGGCCGAGAAGAAGAAATTTTGAGAAAAGCTCTAGAATTGATAAACGGTGGTAATATAGCACAAGACAATATAAGTCATATTGTCTCTATTTGGGGATATGCAAGCAAATACGGTAAGTTGATTGATGACTTTTACTTTAACTCATCTTATGTATATGGAGGACCACTGTTTATAAGGAAAAGCACCCCTTTGCACTTGCTTGCTGAAAGTGGTGATTGTAAAGCAATTAGTGCAATAATAGCACATATAGAAAAACATTACTCTGGTGAATTTGTAAAAACTGTTAATGTTAAGGACAATCACGGTCAAACTTTGTTGCATATTGCTGCTAGGAGTGGGAGTTTGAATGTAATGAAATGTCTAGTCAATAAAGGTGCTAGCACTAATGCTAGAGACAAATATGGTAATATTCCATTGCATTCAGCTGCTTACGCTGGAGAATTGGATATAGCAAAATACCTGATTGTTAAAGGTAGTAACATCAATGCTACAGGCGAATGTGGCTGGGCTCCATTGCACGTTGCTGCTCAAAATGGAGAGTTGGATATGGTAAAATATCTCATCAAAAAGTATGCTAATATTGACGCTAGGGACGAATGTGGTAATACTCCACTGCATGTAGCTGTTTACACCAAAGAATTAGATATAATGGCATGCCTAATCAATAGAGACGCTTATATTGATGCTAGGAATGCACAATACAAAACCCCATTATTTTTTGCTGCTGAGAGTGGAGAATTAAATGTAGTAAAGGGCCTCGTTGAAAAAGGTGCTAATGTTAATGTTAGGGATGAGTATGACGAAACAGCGTTACACCGCGTTGTTTATAGGGCTACCTTTAGTGGAGATTTAAGAATAGTAGAGTATATAATCAATAAGGGTGCTAATGTTAATGCTAAGAACAGAGATGGTAGAACTCCATTACACTACTCTGCTTTATCTGGGAGCTACAATATTGCAGGATGCCTTATTCGAGAAGGTTCTGATGTTAATGCTAAGGATAAAGATGGCAACACTGCACTACACTTGGCTGTTATTAGGCAAAAGGTTGATATAACGAGGACGCTACTAAAACACAATGCAGACGTTAACGCTAGAAATAATTTAGGGAATACAGTACTGGACTGTGCAGTTGATAACTGCCAAGAACTTGTGGAGTTGCTTTTAGCTCATGGTGCATCCCGTGACTATTGAAATTTTGCATTTAATTTATAGCTCCGCTTCTATCAGGGCATAGGATGACAGAAGTGGGCTTTAATGGCTGTAGTACTATAGCTGTTATACGCCAAAAGTAAGTATTAGATATAACAAATAGAAGAAATTAGATAGAATGATTAAAGGGGCAAGGGTATAAAGGTTTAACTTAAAATAACCTGATAAAATTTGAATCACACTTCCAAGTGCTGGCACCCATGAAAGTAATGTAACTGCACAAATCAGTAGATTTTTTACGATTTTTGGTGTTTTATGCTCGTTCTCTAGTTTGTGGTATGATTTTCGTATAGAGATTGTTATTCTACCTAAGTACCAGTTAACTATTCCACCAAGGCTTGATCCTAGTACTCCAAAAAATAACATCAGTAGTGGAGTGTAATACGACCTGAAATAAAGCATCGTATTGAACACAAAACCTTGATGTATGGGTAAAACTAACGACGATACTAGACTATCTGTGAATAACAGAAAGTAATTTTCCATATGAGTTTACCAGGTTGTTGTACCATCTTCATTGTCAGAAATTGTAATCCCCATTTGTTTCAACTGATTTCTTATTTTGTCTGCAGTATCGTAATTTTTATTTTTTTTTGCAATTTTTCTTAAGTCTATCAACCTTTCTATTTCTTGATGATTTACATCCACAGCAAACCACTTTTCATAACTTGACTCAAGAAGACCAATAAATCTGGCACTCTTAACAAAACTCTCAGTTAATTTAAGCTTTTCACTTTCATTACTCATTTTGTTAATTTTTGCAGCCATTTCATGTAATATAGCTAGAGCTTCAGGAATGTTTAAGTCGTTTTTTAAAGCGTCTATAAAATCTTTAGAAATCTCTGCGTTACTTTCATCAATATTCGTTATATCTAAACCACGTAATAACCGATAAAATTTGTTTAAGGTTTCCTGTGCATCAGAAATAACGTTTTCTGTCCAATCAAGTGGTTTTCTGTAGTGAGTTTTGAGCAGTGCATAGCGTATTACTTCACCCTTTATTCCACTATCTAGCAAATCTCTTACTTTGACTATATTAAATAAGGACTTGCTCATTTTTTCTTCATTTACTGTAAGAAAGCCGTTATGTATCCAGTATTTTGCAAACATTGATCCAGCAAATGCAGACTTACTCTGTGCAATTTCATTTTCATGGTGAGGAAATTGTAAATCTATGCCGCCACCATGAATATCAAAATCTTTGCCAAGGTAAGCATATGACATTGCTGAGCATTCTATATGCCATCCAGGCCTGCCCTCTCCCCATGGGCTATCCCAATAACTTGAAAGTTTGTAGTCAATATCACTTGCAGGCTTCCACAGCACAAAATCTCCCGGGTGCTTTTTATTTTCATTAACTTCAACTCTGCTACCTGGAACCAATTCATCAGTTTTTTTTCCTGATAAAGCACCATATTCATGGTAAGATTCTATATTAAAATACACGTGTTTGTCAGATTCGTAAGCGTGGCCTGATTGCAGCAAATGTTCAATTAATTTTATAATATAATCTACGTTTTCCGTTGCTTTTGGTTCATATGTTGGCTTTTTACAATTTATGCTTTCCATATCATCATGAAAAGCTTTAATGTAATATGTGGTTATACTTTCTGTGTTGCTATTTTTCTCGCTTGCTGCATTAATTATCTTATCATCAATGTCGGTTATGTTACGCACATAGGTAACTTTGCCATAACAAAACTTAAGTAGCTGAAATAACACATCATACACAACAACAGACCGTGCATTGCCTATATGTGCTGTGTCATATACTGTTGGTCCGCAAACATACATTTTCACATGATCTTTATCGATTGGTGTAAAAAGTTCCTTTTTTTTTGTTAAGGTGTTGTAAAGCCTAACCATATACGAAGCTTTTGAGAAAAGAAAATGCCCCAATGATAAGTTGTGGCCCTTTGACTACTACAACAAGAGTAAGCAATAACCCACACAATGATATTAGAACTCCCAATATGGATAGAAACCCATCTTTACTCATGATACCAAGCGAAATAAGAGTTGTACCAATTGCAGGAATGAAGTTAGTAAGAGGTAGTGGAAGAGCTATTGATAACGCACAAAGCAGCATTATAAAAGCTAAAATTTTTTCACCGGGCCCATAGAAAATAAAAGACATTCTTGGTCTCATGAACTTTTCTATTTTTTTTAATGCTGGAGAAGTTTTCTCTACCACAAAAGCTAGTGTTGAACGCTGAAAAGACCTTCTTTCCAACCAATGCGGCATCCAAGGAGAATCAAATCCAAATAGAAGCTGCAGTGAGAATAAGATTAAAGGTATAGAAAGAATAGTTGTATAACCAGGTGGAACCGGTATAGGCACCGATAGCGGCAAGGAGAAGATGATTATTAAAATACCAAAACCACGCTCATGCAAAGCTGTTTTAATGTCAAACAAAGTTACTTTATCGCTATCATTGTTATTGGTATCTGCAACTTCTTTTAGAATATCAGAAGCTAATTTATCACTTTTAGTCAACTTATCATTTTTTGACACGAAAAACCTTTGATAAAAATAATTCTTAACACAATTATTGTTTTATTTCAATATGCATTATTCATTTTGCGCTAGTAATTCGTTCTTTTGTTAAAGTGTTGTAAAGCTTTTAAGAAGAGAAAGTGCTCCGGTTATAAGTTGTGGTCCTTTGACTATTACAACAAGAGTAAGCAACAACGCGCACAATGATACTAAAACTCCCAATATGGATAGAAACCCGTCTTTACTCATAATGCTAAGTGAAATAAGAGTTGTGCCAATTGCAGGAAGGAAGTGAGTAAAAGGTAATGGAAGAGCTATTATTATTGCACAAAGCAACATCATAAAAGCCAGAATCTTCTCACCAGGCCCATAGAAAATGAAAGACAGTCTTGGCTTCATGAATTTTTCTATTTTTTCTAATACAGGGGAAGTTTTCTCTACCACAAGAGCTAGTGTTGAACGCTGAAAAGATCTTCTTTCTAGCCAACTGGGCATCCAAGGAGAATCAAATCCAAATAGAAGCTGCAGTGAGAATAAGATTAAAGGTATAGAAAGAATAGTTGTATAACCAGGTGGAACCGGTATAGGCACCGATAGCGGCAAGGAGAAGATGATTATTAAAATACCAAAACCGCGCTCATGCAAAGCTGTTTTAATGTCAAACAAAGTTACTTTATTGCTATCATTGTTATTGGTATCTGCAACCTCTTTTAGAATATCAGAAGCTAGTTTTTTATCTTTAGTTAGTTTCTCACTTTTTTGCACAATTATCCTTTAATAAAATATTCCTCTTAAGCTAACATAGTTGTTGCTGTATTTCAATATTTGTTATTTATTTCATACCAACACTTCATCTCTTTCATTCTTTAACCTGACTAAGTTTTTAAACAGATGACATGCACTAAGGTGCATGTCACGAAGTATGAGGACGCTAACGATCTGGTTCATTAGACGATAATTTTTCTGAGTCCTTAAGCTCCTGTTTAAGGTTTTTGATGCCTTTTCCTAAATCACCCATAACTTGCGGTAATCTGCCTGCACCAAACAGAACTAAAATTATTATTAAGACTAGAAACAATTGCCATGGTCCTAAACTCATTTTCACCTCCATTTAAAATATTGACCTTTAAATATTAAAACTTGACTGAAGTCAAGTAACACATAGATTATATCACCTTTATTTAATTATAAATCAAGGTTTTTTAATTATTTTATAACAATCCCAAACTAGATTATTTTCTTGCAGCGAATAAGTGGAAACTTTTCGCTTAACTGTAGAGTAGAAGAGAGCTCACTAAAAAACTTTGCTAGCGTATCATCTTTAGGCTTATGGTATATATCGCTAGAAACTCCTGATTGAATAATTTTACCATTTTTCATTACGTAGATAAAATCTGCAACTTTCAATGCTTCTTGCGGGTCATGAGTTACCATTAGCACAGGGATATTTTTACTTCTGAAAAGGGACAATATATGTTGTCTTATTCGGCACTTGAGCAGTATATCTAAATTAGAAAATGGTTCATCTAACAACACAACATCAGGGTTTTGTGCCATCACTCTTGCTATTGCAACTAATTGTTGCTGTCCTCCAGATAAGGCGTTAGGGTACATATTTTCATATTTTTCTATATTGAGTAACTTCAAGATTTCCAATGCAATTAGGTGCTTTTCTCTCTTGGAAGAGCTGCGGATAGCAAAGGTTATATTTTCTACTACTGTTTTATGAGGAAATAATGCAGAATGCTGAAAAATCAATCCGATATTTCTATGCTCTATAGCGACTGATGCCTTATTACTTGCAACTAACCTATCATTTATAAAAATAGTTCCAGATTTTGGATTTTCTATCCCCGCAATTAATTTCAAAATTGTTGACTTGCCACAGCCAGAATGCCCCAATAAACATGCAACATTTCCTTTCTTTACTTTAATGTTTATATTGCTTAAAGCAAAGTCGTTTTGATTGTTATAGAAATAACCAATATTGTTAACTAGCATTAATCTTACTTAAACCATGTTATTAAATATAATAGCATTATACTCAAGAAGTACAGAAATGTTTTTTGTCGTCATAAATTGGTTATGCAAGAAATCTAGAAAAGAAAGGATTTTTTGCTATAACTTTACATGAATGGTAGGAAACACGGGACTATAGCTCAGCAGGATAGAGCGTTGGACTCCTAATCCGAAGGTCGTGCGTTCGAATCGCACTAGTCCCACCACATTAAATTTTATGGAGATTTTTTTTCACAAATACGCACACCTTTTTTTGCGGTTTTAAGATATAAATTCCCTAATAATAAAACGGGTTTTGTGTCATTCCAGTACTCCTCTCTTATAATTCACGTATTTAAGAATGACTTCTGCTAAACCTTTACTAATTCCAGGTACGTTTTGAATTTCAGCCAGAGAAGCTTTGCTTATATTTTTCACTGAACCAAAATAAGACATCAACGCTTTTTTTCTTTTGTTGCCAATGCCGGGTATTTTGCTTAATTGTGAAACTATAAACTGTTTATCGCGTTTTTTTCTATGTGAAGTTATCGCAAAACGGTGGGCTTCATTACGCAGCGATTGTAAGTAAAGCATGACTTTGCTGTCATTTGCCAGACTGAATTCTTCCCTGCCCAGCATATAAAATCTTTCATTTCCTGCGTTACGATCAGGACCTTTTGCCATACAAGCAAAAGGAACGTTTATATTCAATACTTCCAGTACATTCTGTACTATGGAAACATGTCCTGGTCCACCATCAATCAGTAAAAAATCAGGTATTATGCCTTTTATATTGCCGGAGAAACGTCTGGTTAGCACTTCCCTCATCATTTTATAGTCATCGCCTGAAAATTTTTCCTTTATAGTAAATTTTCTGTACTCACTTTTTAAAAAACCCTCCTGCCCTGCAACAACCATTACACCAATTTGTTGGTTTCCAAATATATGGCTATTGTCATAAACCTCAATACGCTTTGGAATGTTTGGTAACAAGAAGATTTTGCTAAGCTCTTCAAGCTTTTCTAGGTTATTTCTATAATCGATAAGCTTCTGCTCTAAGCTATGCTGAGAGTTATCATAAACAAATTTCAATAAATCACGCTCTTTTTTATTCTTTGCATGCAGAACTTTTACTGGCTTTTGAGCAACCTTATATAGTGCTTGTTCTATAATTTCCTTATCCACAATAGAATCTGGAACGTAAATTTGTATTGGAGGTATGTTAGCTGAATTATAAAAATTGACCAAAAAGGTGGATAAAATTTCATCATTTGAGTGATCACCACAGTTCTCGGCAAAGTAAGGAGTGCTGCCGTAGTTGTCTTTATTTCTGAACGATAACACACTAATACATGCTAGATCCTCTTCACGTACAATACTGAAGAAATCTGCATCTTTTTCAAAAGAAAAATCCGTGTGCTGTATTTGAATTTGCTCAAGAAACTTTACCCGATCTCTATATATAGCAGCAAGCTCATAGTTTTCTTCACTGCTGCACTTTCTCATTGTGAAAAGTAACTGTTCTTTCACTTCCTTATTTCTTCCAAGCAATGTATTTCGTGCCTGTTTTACTGATTGGCAGTAGTCGTCTTTTGTGATTTTGTTTATGCATGGTGCTGAGCAGCGCTTAATTTGATACTCAATACATGGTCTTTTTGTTGATGAAAAGTATTGATCTGAACATACTCTCAAGAGAAAAGCTCTTTGCAATGATAATATAGTTTGCTTAACAGCAGCGGCAGATGTAAAGGGACCATAATAATGAAACTCATTTTTCTTAAATTTGCCTCTATATTTTGCTATTCTTGGATAATCGTGCTTGGAAATTGTTATATAAGGATAAAATTTTCCATCCTTGAGCACAATATTATAAAGTGGTTTCAATGATTTTATTAGCTGTGCTTCAAGAAGCAGTGCTTCGATTTCATTCTCAGTGATGAATATTTCAACCTTAATAACCTGTAAGAGCATAACTCTAATTCGTTCAGAAAGGTTTTCGAATTGAAGGTAGTCGGATAACCTTGACTTTAAGTTTTTTGCTTTTCCAACATATAAAACTTTATTCTTATCTCCAACCATCTTATACACGCCACAGGATTGTGGAGATGATTTGATTTGTTCTTTATATTGCCTGAGCATTTATCCATTGTTTAACCTGTATGAGGTTAAAATCTGCTACTAAATGAAAGATGGAAACTACATTTTCAAGCAAAGATAATCTGTTTCTTCTCAGCTTATCAGAATCACAGTTAATCTTTATACTGTCCATAAACTGATTGATAAACGGAGCAAAACCAGCAAGTTCATCAAGTGCTACATTAAAGTGGTTATTTTTTATCGCTTGTTTTATGTTTTTACAAGCAGTTATAGCACAATTTGATAGCGCAATTTCTTCACTTTCAATCAAAAACCTCTTACCGTAAGATGCACTATAAGTAGTGCCATCACTTTTCCTTGCTTTGCTCATCATGTTACTGACTCTTTTGTAAGTGCTTAGAATTTGTTCACCTTCTGGAGTACTAAGATAACGATCCAATATAACAGTTTGCTTTTCTGCTGTCAGCAGATCATTAATATCGATTTTATATAGTATTGAATCTACAACATCTTGCCTTATATCTCTATTTTTTAAAATAACCTTGAATCTTTCTAAGCAAAATCTAAATACTAGTTCTGAAATTTGTTTTCTATTCGGCTTATCAACTGACGCTGTATTTTTATTAAATAGAAGCCTTGAATATAAAGATACTGACTTGTCTATCATTAGCCTAATTGGAACATGCAAATTATTTTCAAGTATTGTCCTAATTATACCAATTGTCATTCTCCGCAAACCAAATTGATCATACGAACCAGAGATTTTCTCACCTGCTGCAATTAAACCAACTAAGCTATCCACTTTGTCTGCAATTGACACAGCAATTGCAGAAGGAGATTTAGGACACTCCTGCTCTGGCCCGATTGGCTTATAATGCTCAGTTATAGCTTCCACTATTTCTCTATCTTCTTGAAAATAAGAAGCATAATATCCACCCATTACTCCTTGTAATTCTGGAAACTCTCTTACTATCGATGTTGCCAAATCAGCTTTTGCCAAATATGCAGCACGTTCAACTTTTATCAGCGAAGCATGTGGAATAAATATAGCTATATACTTTGACAAAGCCGTAATACGCTTCACCTTTTCCCCCACGCTGCCAAGTGAAGCATGAAATAATATTGAACCTAATCTTTTGACATAATAATCTAGATTTTCCTTTTTATCTTGAGATATTAAAAATTGGGCATCAGCAAGACGTGCTTCTAATATTCTTTCGTGTCCTTTAACAACTTCACCATTGTTGACGTTGACAACAGTGACAAAGTGTGAAATTCTCTTTCCATTACTTAAAGCAAGGTATTTTTGTTGTGTATTAACTATACTAAGTATTACTTCCTTCGGTAATCCAAATGACTTTTCTTGATTCACTTCACCAAACAGTACGATTGGCCACTCTATAAGCCCTGTCAATTCATTTAGTAAATAATCATTTTTCTCAAGTTGTAAATTCTGCTCTTTTGTGAATTTATTAATCTGATCTAGTATAAATTGCTTTCTTTTGTCCATTTGGAGAATTACACTGTTTTTTTCTAGCAATTCAAAATAGTCTTTAGGTGTTTTAACAGTAAGCGCCGTACCACTTGAGAGAAATCGATGGCCATATGTTGTGTTAGATGCTGTAATCCCTGCAAAAGATACAGGTATTATTTCATCATTTAAAATGCATAAAATGTTTTTAATTGGCCTAACCCACCTTTCTTTTCCTTTGCCCCATCTCATACTTTTTGGCCAAGAGAAATTTTTTAATATTTCTCCTAGTTGATTTTTAAGAAACTCTTGAATGTTAAATGAGCAGCTTTCTCTTTTAATGAAGTAAAAATCCTCATTATTTACTTTTCGAACGAGCAAATCTTCTTCATTTTTCTGATATTTTCTTAAAAAACCCTCGATAGCACTTTTTGGTGCGTTAATGTTTGGTCCCTTAACTTCGTTATTGGAATCCTTTAGCTCCAAAGCATTTATGTTGTCAACAAATAGAGTAATGCGACGTGCCGTTATAAAAACCTCCATTGATGTAAATTTTACATTATTTTTGTTAAAAACATTGGCAATACAGCTCTTAACTTGAGTTGCAGCTACATTCTGCATTCTCGGTGGTATTTCTTCTGAAAGGCACTCAAATAATAACTGCAACGACATACGCTATTTACTCATGTACAATTCACAACATTTTTTTGTTAGCTCTCTAACTTTACCAATATAAGCTGTACGTTCATTTACACCAAGCACACCTCTTGCATCAAGCAGATTAAGTAGGTGACTAGTTTTAATACATTGGTCATAGGCTGCCATTGGTAGCTCCTTTTCAATAAGGAACTTACACAATTTTTCCGTATCTTCGAATTGCTGCTGTACCACTTTAGTATCATAATAATCTAACGCTAGATAAGAAAATTCATATTCTCTTTGTTTAAAAATATCTCCGTAAGTTACACCGTTATCGTTCCAAATTATATCGTAAACATTATCTACACCTTGTATGCACATTGCTAAACGTTCCAACCCATATGCCACCTCACCAGGAATCATCTTGCAGTCAATCCCTCCAACTTGCTGTATATAAGTAAGCTGTGTTACTTCCATTCCATTGCATGTAACTTCCCAACCAAGTCCTGATGCTCCAACGCTCGGATTTTCCCAATCATCTTCAACAAACTTAATATCATATTTTTCTGTAGATATGCCAAGAACTTTTAAGCTATCTAAATAGACGTCTTGTAAATTATTACCAGATGGCTTTATTATAACTTGATATTGGTGATGTTGATACAGGCGATTAGGATTATCACTATAGCGTCCATCTGCTGGCCTAATTACTGGTTGTAGATATGCAATTTTTGTCGGTTTTGTATCAATTGCAGACATAATTGTTGCGGGATGTAATGTGCCAGCACCAACTTCAGATGTGTATGGGTGAAGTATAACACATCCTTCACTAGCCCAAAAATCTTGCAACTCTTTTATTATACTTTGTAAGTTCACACAAATTGCACACTTTTTATACTAAATATATAAATAAATAAGTACTATTCAATACCTATTTTTTTAACAGTATCATGTAAATAATCACCTAAGACTGCTGAACTTTCTCTCACATACTGAATTATGCTTTTATTTAGGACAATTGCATCATGCATAGTTAAATCGCAGAATATAAATGCTGTTAAATACAGTAAAATCACCGCATAAAATGTGTGAAAAATCCCCTCAAATGTAATTGACATTGCATTATTATAGCTGAGCTGTATTGAACTTATTGGCCATGGTTTTATCGCTTCTACGACATTAAAAAATACGTAAGGTATCATAAGAAAAAAGAAAAAGTGCATAAAATCATTAAACCAAAATGGGCATTGAAACATCTGCTTACATATATTCCCATAGAGTTTACTTACAGCATAATAAATTGACATTATTGCTGGCATTGAAAGTGCTACAGTCAGTACTTGCCCTGACGCTATTTGTATTACTATTTCTTCACCACTGTTTGCTGAAGGGTCTTGAGCATGAAAAATAAATATTCCAATTAATTGCATTACTAACATAACTATTGCCAATTTTGTAAAAACAGCAGCTACAACTATTCCTGAGTCTGGCATTTTATATAGTAAGTATTCGCCTCCATATGTAAGAATTAATATAACATCGACAATAAATAATATTAAAAAAGAAGACCAATAGTTCTGCCAACTTGGTAAATATCCTATTCCTAAAAGAGAGCTTACTGTTTTGGCAGGAAAAACCTTACCTAGCATCTTTCCCAAAAATTTAAAAAAAATCCCCATGTTCTAAGTAACACTTGGTTTATATTATTTATAATACTGTATTGTAACGGACTTATCAACAACTTAAAACATGTATTGAAAGATTTTAGGTAATATGCAGCAACAGTAGAAGAACGTGCGCCAAAAATTTAATAATTTTATAGGGCTTATGCACTTAAATTTTTTGCAATATCAAGTGCAGCGTAAGTGAATATTGCACTTGCACCCGCACGTTTGAAACCAATCAAAGATTCATAAATCACCTTGTCATAATCCAGCCAGCTATTATTTGCAGCAGCTTTTATCATTGCGTACTCACCGCTTACTTGGTAAGCAAAAATCGGAAAATTAAACTTATCACTTGCTGTTTTGATAATATCCAAATATGGCATACCTGGTTTAATCATAATAAAATCTGCACCTTCATTTATATCCATTTCAATTTCGCACATTGCTTCGCGCGCATTTTTATAATCCATTTGATAACCACTTTTGTCTATAGAATGTGATAGCCCACATGAACCAACGACTTGCCTGAATGGAGCATAGAAGCTAGAGCAGTATTTTACTGCATAAGATAATATTAATACGTCTTGAAAATTGTTATCATCTAATGATTTTCTGATTCTTCCTATTCTACCATCCATCATATCAGAAGGAGCAACTACATCACATCCTGATGCTGCTAAAGCAAGTGCTTGCTTACATAATATCGACACGGTTTCATCGTTTTCTACATCCATCTGATTATCTTTTAAAATGCCGTCATGGCCGTGAATAGTGTATGGATCCAATGCAATGTCTGCAATAATACCAATTTCAGGTACCTTTAATTTTACAGCACAAATTGCTCTGCAGATTAAGTTGTCAGAATTATATGCTTCCTCAGCGTTTTCAGATTTTAGTTTACTATCAACTACAGGAAAAATTGCAACAGCATTAATTCCTAAATCTTTAGCTTCCTTAACTATAGACACTAATCCATCTATTGAATAACACTTTACATCTGGTAAGCCAGAAATTGGTTCAGTTGTTTCTTCTCTGTCATGAACAAACAGAGGAAGAACCAGATCGTTTACTGATAAACTATTTTCACTTGTTAAATTGCGAACCCATTTGCTCGAGCGCCTGCGTCTTAATCTTGTATTTGGGAAATTAAACATTGGATCCAGGCAAATTCCCAGTAAAGAGCAACACCCCTGAAATGAGTATTACCCAAAGCACCGATATTGGTAGAAATACTTTCCAACCAAGGCGCATTAGCTGATCATATCGATAACGAGGTATTGTTGCTCTAATCCAAATAAATACGAATAAAAGTATAATTATCTTCAAAACGAACCAAATTAAACCTGGAATTTTATAAAGCAAACCAAGTTCTAACGGAGGATACCATCCTCCTAGAAAGAATATCGTCATCATAGCACTTGCTAGAATCATATTTGCATATTCTCCAAGAAAAAAGAGGGCAAAAGGCATGGATGAATATTCAACGTTATATCCAGAGACTAGCTCTGCTTCAGCTTCTGGTAAATCAAATGGGTGACGATTAGTTTCTGCAAGCAAAGAAATAAAAAATATTATTCCTATAGGCATTAGTAGTAAATCAACCCAAAATGGCATATTGTGTTTCGCTACCACCATCTCTCCAAGATTTAATGTTCCAGTGGTAATAACGACTGCAGCAACTATTAAGCCTATTGAAACTTCATATGAAATCATCTGAGCAGCCGACCGTATAGCACCAAGAAATGCATAATTAGAATTGCTTGACCAGCCTGCAATAATTACGCCGTATACTCCCAGCGACGATATAGCTAGCACGTAAAGCACTCCAACATTAATATTTGCTATAACCTTAGGAATAACTACTTGCTGGCCATTTTCTACAATTACTTCAGCACCAAACGGTATAACTGCCCAGGCAATTAATGCCAAGATAAAGGTAAGCATTGGAGCCATAATGAACAGTATGGTGCTCGCTCTAAATGGTATTATCGGCTCTTTAATCAGTAGCTTAATAGCATCTGCAAATGGCTGCAATAGCCCAAAAGGTCCAACTACACTCGGGCCGTGCCTCAGTTGAATTGCAGCAAGGACCTTACGCTCAAAGTATGTCAAATATGCAACTGAAAGTAGTAGCGGTACTAAAATAAATAAAATATTAACTAGCGTGTTCATAAAAAGCTTTAGTACAATCTGCCATTATTTTTGAAGCGCGACTTATTGAATCCGTCATATAAAAATTACACTCCTTTAAAGTAAAAGGTGTATTACTTAAGCTTATCTCACCATTGCTAATTGGCACCCATGTGTTTTTTACCACTTGATCAGCATTTCTAAACTGTGGACCGATAGTATCTAATTTTTTTCTCACGTCAAATAAACTATCATATGGTAAGGAGAGATCCAAATATTGCGAGAGATTTTTAATAATTAACCAATCCTCCTTTGCTTCACCTGGAGGAAATACAGCTAAATTTGTTCTTTGCACTCGACCTTCAGTGTTTACATAAGTTGCATATTTTTCTGTATATGCAGCACCAGGCAAGATAACATCTGCCACATGTGCACCCTTATCACCGTGATGACCTTGATAAATTACAAATGTGTTTTCTAACTTTGATGTGTCAATTTCATCTGCACCAAGAAGATAAACAACTTCTATTTCACCACTTTCTGCATGTTCCAATATTTGATTAATATCCCTTTCGCCTTTTTTAGGAACAAACCCAATATCTAGCCCACCAACTCTTGCTGCAGCTTTATGCAGCACATTAAAGCCATTCCAGTCATCTCTTACCATATTAAATTTTTCTGCAATTTTGCCAGCTAGAGCTAAAACTGATTCAGAATCATCTCTTATTAATGCATCTTGACCGATAATCAGCATAGGGTTTTGAGCAGCTACCAGCAGCTCACAGAACTTATGATTTCCATTTGCCATTTCACTCAAAATATCAGGATTATCGCCCAATTTCTCAACATGATACAAATATTCAATGTTAGGACCAACACTTGCAACAGGAAAGTTGCCCTGTAAATATCTCTTTCTCAATCTTACGTTAATGATCGGTGCTTCTATCCTTGGGTTTGTATTTATAAGCAGACACAAATCCGCATTCTCTATACCTTCAATAGTGGTATTGAACACATACGATCCACGATTATTTGGTATAAGTTTTGCACCATCCTGCCTGCAATCTATATTTCCCGAGCCGAGCTTCTGCATCATTTCTTTAAGTAGAAGCATAGACTCACAATCTGCTAAATCACCTGCAATTGCAGCTATTTTATTTGATTTTGTATTCTTTAATTTCTTTGCAGCAACAGTTAATGCCTCATTCCAATCAACTGGGGCTAATTTACCATCTTTTTTTATATAAGGTCGATCAAGACGCTGAACTTTTAGTCCATCATAGGCAAAGCGGGTTTTATCTGATATCCATTCTTCATTTACCTCTTCGCTCAGCCTTGGTAATATCCTCATAACCTCCGGGCCACGATAATCAACTCTAATTGCGCTACCCACAGCATCTAGCACATCTATAGTCTCACAATGTGATAGCTCCCATGGACGCGCTGTAAAGGAGTAAGGCTTTGAAGTTAAAGCTCCTACCGGGCAGAGATCTATGATATTTCCAGATAATTCAGAACTAATATGCCTTTTTATGTAAGTGCTAATCTCTACATTTTCTCCCCTTCCGATTCCTCCAAGTTCATTTGTACCTGCAACATCAGACAAAAATCTAACACACCGAGTGCAATGAATGCATCGATTCATCGCAGTCTCAATCAGTGGTCCGAAGTGTTTTTTTGGCACAGCCCTCTTATGCTCATCAAGTCTGCTGGTTCCTTTCCCATAAGCCATCGTGATATCTTGCAAATCGCATTCACCACCTTGATCGCAAATTGGGCAATCAAGCGGGTGGTTAATTAGCAAAAACTCAAGCACACCTTCACGTGCTTTTTTAACCTTAGGGGTATCAGTGTGAATAACCATCCCTTCTGCAACTGGCATTGCACAAGAGGCTACTGGTTTTGGAGGTCCACCCTCCACTTCAACCAAACACATTCTGCAATTACCAGCAATTGCTAAACGCTCATGATAACAAAAACGTGGAATTTCAACGCCCACGACTTCACAAGCTTGAATTATAGTGAGCCCATGCTCTACTTCACATTCCTTAGAATTAATAGTAACTTTAACCACAACTATTATACAGCTTCCCACTTTATAGGATTGCCGCTTACCTCATCTTCAACCAGATTGCCGTTGTCATATTGAGCAGACATATAATTCATGCGCGAATCACGATCTATATATCTAACAGGTTTTACCGGTTTATCTTTATACATTTTTTGCTCAGCTTTCTTACGCTGAGTAGGGTTATTTTTACTAGCTGTCTTTGCTTTCCCACCTGCTGCCATATAAACTCCTAAAAACTTTTCATTCTATTTTAACACTTAAGTATATAGCGTCAATATTTAATAACTTTAAAATTTCAATAGATCTCTTATTATAATCATTTTACAATCATTGTTTAAATAAAAAGTTACCCCTTGATGCCATTCCAGCGCATGACGCACAGCTGTACGAACATTGCAACTTGCAGGCAATTTGCGTGGCAGATTCAAGTAGCTGACACTGGTTTCCATCCAAGACAGCAGTAGCCCTTTCGGTGTTATTTCAGTGCTTGACACTGAAATCCAGGTTTTGATTGGATACTGAGTTGGTAAGCATAAAAGTGTAGCTAACGCGAGCTCTACGTCATACCGCGATTTATTCGCGGTATCTCAAAGCATAGATCCCGCTAACACGTAGCGGGATGACGGTTGTCGTTTAGCTACAAACGTTAAGAAATTTACCAAATGAAAAAAAAGGCAAAAGAAGCCCTGGGGTTATTATCCGCTTTAAAATATTGGCGTTTTTTATGTTTTAAACGCTTGACAAGCAAGATTAAGCTGCTTTTAATTGCAACTAACTTACGCTGCAAATGTTTAAGAAATTTACTAAGCAGAAAAAAAGACAAAGAATCCCCGAGTTAGCTAGTCTTTTACTATCTCTGTCGAGTATTGGCATTTTTTGATGTCTTGTAACGCTTTATAAGCGCGTTCAGCTTATTTAGATAAAAATCTAGATGTAGATGAAGTTTTGTAAAGACATACAGTATCTATATACTGCAAAAAATTGAACATAAGAGGCCGATACATTAAGTAATCCTTACCTTTTAATCTGCAGATTGGCGAAAGCAAATACAATAGCTTCACTATCATGATAAGGGCGCTGGCGAAGGGTGTCAAGTAAGTTTTTCGTTTCTAACGATTGTTAACATGCTGCAAAAAACTATGCAAGAGGTCTACCACTTTATTAGGTATTTGTGCAGTTATTGGTGTTATCAAGATACTCCCTAATCTTCTTCAAATCCTCCCAGGCTAAACGTTTTTGTGCCGGTTGGCGAAGTAGGTAAGCTGGATGAAATATAGCGGCTGTGGTGATTGAATTGGACAAATATTGGTTAGTGTACGTATGAAATCTGCCACGCAAATTCGATATAGTTTTTGTGCTGTCAAGAAGGCTATAACATGCGATTCCCCCGACCAAAATTAAAATTTGTGGTGAAACTAGTGCAACGTGTTTTTCGACAAATGGTCTGCACATATCAAGCTCTAGGTCGGTTGGCTTTCTATTGCCAGGTGGACGCCAAAATACAGTATTGCTTATGTATACCTTAGTGCGATCAAGATTGATTGCATTTAACATTTTATCGAGCAACATTCCACTTGCACCACAAAATGGTATGCCTTGAAGGTCTTCATTTGCTCCTGGAGCTTCACCAACGAGCATAATTTTTGCATTTGGATTACCATCGGAAAAGACAGTATTAGTTGCAGTTTTTTTTATCTCACAACCTTCAAATGATTCAACTGCACTTCTTAATTCATCCACACTACCACATTTACCTGCAAGTTTCCTTGCTTCAATTATCCAATCACTTGGAAACATGTCTTTTCCATCTTTAGTGTCATTCCAGCGCATACCTGCATCTTTCTTCTTGGTCCCAGTTTGGATAACAGAGGGTTGTACACTCTCTTTGCTCTCCAATTTTTTTTCCTCTTCACCCTCCATTAGTGTGCAATCAACGCCCACTTCATGGTAAAATTTTAATAATTCTAGGTCTTCATTGCTCATAATGCTTTTTAACCTTTTGTGCTTTTTTCATGGCCATATCATACTTTAATTTAGATAAATGTCTAATATATAATATGCCATTTAAGTGATCTAGCTCATGCTGAATACACCTTGCGAGCCAGCCGCAAGCTTTTAGCGTCTGTTCCTCATTATTTAAATCCTTATATTTCACAGTCAAATATTTTGGACGCTTAATTTCATAGCTTTGCTCTGGAATTGAAAGGCACCCTTCTTTGAGAATTACTTGTTCATCGGATAATTCCGTAATTTCAGGGTTAATCATGTAAAATTTGCCAGTCGATTCATACCCTACTGGCTCGTCTTCAGCTCGAGAGAGCTGAATGTCCATAACAAAAACTCTCCTCAGCACTCCAACTTGCACTGCAGCAAGGCCAAGACCTTCTGCATCGTACACAGTTTCGAACATGTCGTTTACTAATTCTTTAATTTTATCGTTTATATCTGTTACTTCACTGGCACGTGTGATTAGTCTTTCATCAGGGGCAATTACAATTGGTAATATGGACATAAAATGGACATAAAAATTATAATTCTATGTTTTGCTTTTCCTTTTGTCCAGAATTTAGTGTATATTAAAATGTTGCTATATCTATAATAGAAATATAAATTATTAAAGAAAGCTACAATTTAAATGAAATTGCGTAATAAGGTTAACTAATGTACTCTGCAGTAATAGCAAAACCAAAGAGAAACGTTTTTGCTGTTTTAGACATAGGTACAACAAAGATTATTTGTCTAATCGTTAAGATAAATGGCAACTTCAGCTATAAAGTAACAGGAACGGGTTATAAGATTGCAGAAGGTGTAAACGGTGGGTCGATAACTAATGTAAAACACGCAAATTACTCCATCTCATCAACTATAGGTTTAGCTGAGCAAGTGTCAGAGGAAACTATAGACCAGATATATGTGAGCATTGCTGGATGTGGCATCTCATCTTTCAAAGTACATAATGAAATTATTGCAGCTAATCATGAAATTTCTGACCGGGATATAAAACGTGTAGTTTTTCAGACGTTTGAGAAATATATTGAAGAAAATGTTATCATTCACAATATACCACTGAAATATCACTTAGATGACATGACTGACATAAAAGAAGTTGGTGGATTGTACGGAAAAAGACTATCTGCTGATGTTAATGTTGTCACTGCTTCGCGTCCAGCGCTTACCAATATTGAAAACTGTATTACCAATAATGGTGGATTAAATATGGCAGGTTGTATTGCTTCTGCATATTCTGCAGGTCTTGCGTGTCTCAGTGAAGATGAAAAAGAGCTCGGGACTGCTATTGTTGATATAGGCGGTGGGTGCACTGCAATTGGAATTTTCAAAAGAGGGAAACTTGTGTATGCAAGCAGCGTTCCAATTGGTGGCGTTCATATCACTCGAGATATTGCTTACGGGCTATGCACAAGCATAGAACGTGCAGAGTATATAAAAATACTGTATGGTAGCACTATCGTAACTTCAATAGATGAGAATGAGTACATTACAATGCAAAACAACGAAAATGATGAACCTACTCAAGTATTCAAATCTGAGCTTATTAACATCATAAGACCAAGAGTTGAAGAAATACTTGAAATGGTAAGAGAGCTATTTCAAGAGCAGAAAGATCCAATTAATAAAGTAGTGATCACAGGTGGAACTAGTCAACTCACAAGCATGAAGGAAATTGCAGGCTATATATTCAATAAGCAAGTTCGAATTGGGTGCCCTGAGTCTTGTAGCGGTCTTGATGGCGAATATGATAAAAATCCTGTATTTTCTGCTGCTATAGGCTCTATAAAGCTAATAGTTGACACTTTTTATAAAAATAATTCTGGTATTTTAGGTCAGGATGGTAAAATGAGTAAATTGTATAATTGGGTTAAATCAAAAGTTACAGTCTAGATTTCTGTTTTACCACCTTTCATACAAATGACTTGACACTAGGATCCATAGGACTTATTTTTATAATATGTAAAATTATTATGTTTATGTACTTGCGAGTAAGCGTACCAATTACAATAAGACATGGAAAATATGAACATAACTATACACTCACAAGAAGATTTTGAATTTATGCGCAAGGCTGGCAGGCTTGCTGCTGAAACTCTTGATTTCATTGCACCGTACGTAAAGGTAGGGGTGACAACTAATGAGTTAAATGATCTATGTCATGATTTTATAATTAATGCAGGTGCAATTCCAGCACCACTAAACTATAGGGGGTATCCAAAATCGATTTGCACTTCAAAAAATGCAGTTGTGTGCCATGGTGTTCCCGATAATAAACCACTTAAAGATGGAGATATTTTAAATATTGATGTCACGGTGATTTTAAATGGCTGGCATGGTGATACAAGTCGCATGTTTTGGGTTGGCAAGCCATCAATAAAAGCAAAACGCTTGTGTGACGCTACTTATCATGCATTGATGGAAGCAATCAAACAAGTTAAGCCCGGCAATAAGTTAAATGAAATAGGGCTTGCTATAGAGAAATATATTAGAGATTTTGGATATTCTATCGTACGCAGCTACTGCGGACATGGTATAGGAAAAGTCTTTCATGCTCCACCAAATGTAGTGCATTTCTATGATCAAGATGAAAATCTCGTCTTGAAGGAAGGTATGTTTTTTACAATAGAGCCAATGATTAATGCTGGAAAACATGAGACTCTGCTCAGTAAACTCGATGACTGGACAGTAACAACACGCGATCTTTCACTTTCTGCTCAATTTGAGCATACGATTGGAGTAACAAAAGATGGTGCTGAAATATTCACATTATCACCTAAGAATTGGCATTTCCCACCTTATAATTAGATTTTTTTAAATTCTGCTATACTGCAACTATACTTGGTTTACTTTGGGTAATTTTGAAGAAAGCTCACCCTTAATTTGCGATATAGCAACTAGCCCAATTAATGCACAGAAAATCATGTAAAAACTAGCTGAAGTCTCTTGTCCTGTAACCTTGATAATTGTTGTGCATATAAATGGTGCAAGGCCGCCAAAAAATCCAGCAGCTATATTTCTTGATAAACCAAATCCACTGTACCGAACCTTTGTTGGAAATAATTCGCACATAAGTGCACTGACAGGACCAAGCGATGCAGCTATTGGAATTATAAAAAGAATGTGTGCCAGCAAGTAATTGCCACTACATAACATTGAAAAAACTGGATAACTCACTATTACAAAAGCTATAAATGCAAATTTCATAACTTTTTCTCTTCCTACCTTATCAGAAAGTATTGCAAACAATATTGTCAATCCTCCGAGCGCAATTTGACTCAGTATTTCCACTATATGATTAAAATGAGTATTTACTGTTAATATTTTATTCGTAAGCACATTGAAAAATACCAAATATATATAGAGAGACGCATTTTCAACCAAGTCAATACCTATTGATATTAGAACAGGCTTTTTGTAATTGTTTAATAACTCTTTTAGTGGCAATTTAGACGGATTTTTTTGTCTTTTATACTCTGGGCTTTCATCAAGTATATATCTCATATATATGCTAATTAATCCCATTGCTAAACTGAAAATGAAAGGTAATCTCCACCCCCAAGATTCAAAATCAGATACTTTTTTGCATATGAGTACCGCTATCAAGCTTAATACTGAACCAAAAATTGCGCTTAATACTTCAATGCTGCCAAAAAATCCTTTTTTGTTTTTAGGAGCATGTTCTATTAAAAATGGTGCATTTCCTGCTTCTCCTCCAAGAGATATACCCTGCAATAATCTTAAACACACTACCAGCATTGACGCTAGTATTCCAATGCTTTGATAACCTGGAACAAAAGCAATTAATACGGTTGATAAAGTCATTAATATAATCGAGAGCAATAAGGCAACTCTTCTGCCATGTTTATCACCAATGTGACCAAATATAGCAGCACCGACTGGTCTCATTAAGAAACCCACTGCAAACATTCCAAAAGCCTTCAATACGCTGGTTAGTTGATCATCCGATGGAAAAAACACACCACCTATTATGTTTATTAAGTGGCCAAAAAGCATGTGGTCATACCACAATAAAGTGTTACAAATCAAACTTGAAAATATTACTTTTGTTATTTGCTGCATAATTTCCCTATAGCCTGTTTGATCTTATATATAAAAAAAAATGTGAACGTTATGTGAATATTATATTAACAATATTAAACCTTGATTTTAATATTATTGCTCATATATTCCGATAAGATACCATATTTTGGCAAGAAAATCTATGTACATAAATAAAATTGATGTGAAGAGTAGAGTAGAGTAGGATATCTACACCAACTGTACTTAAATTTTTTGATATGACACACACTCCAGTTTTGTTAAAAGAGATGCTATCACTACTATCACCGCAGGATGGTGGCATATACGTGGACGCCACATTTGGAGCTGGAGGGTATAGCAAAGCAATATTGGAGTCAGCTGATTGCAAAGTATATGCAATTGATAGAGATGAAACGGTAACTAAGTTTTATGATGATTTAAGCGTTAGATATCCAGATAGAATAAAACTATTCATTGAGAAGTTTAGTAATATTAAAAATTTATTAGATAGCAACAATATTGAAGGTATCGATGGAATAGTTTTTGACATCGGAGTTTCATCTATGCAGCTTGATAACGGGGATAGAGGGTTCTCATTTTTACATGATGGTCCACTCGATATGAGTATGGATAACTCTTCTTATATAAACGCTTCAACGTTTGTTAACGCTTTACGCGAAGAAGAAATCGCAAATACTATATATAACTACGGAGGCGAACGTCATTCTCGCAAAATCGCAAGAGCAATAGTAAATGCACGGAAGAAGAAAACTATCAAAACTACATTTGAGCTTGCGGATATTGTACGTTCCGTGGTATTTCGTGGAAAAAGCAAAATTGATCCTGCAACCAGAACATTTCAGGCAATCAGAATATGGGTAAACGATGAGCTGGGAGAACTTGAAAAGGGCATTAAAGCTGCATCTGAGATTTTAAGTGAGAATGGCAAATTAATTGTCGTCACCTTTCATTCCTTAGAAGATCGTATAGTCAAAACTTTTTTTAAAGATTTATGTGCTACTGATTGCAAGACATTCTCTCTTCTAAATAAAAAAGTGATCGAAGCAAGTATAGAAGAAGTAAGTGCAAATCCGCGTTCACGCTCAGCAAAACTAAGAGCTATACAGAGGTTGTCATGAGAACTTTCTGCATCATCTCAATAGTTATGTTTTTTCTTAGCATTGTAGGACTATTTAAGGTAAAATTACATGTTCAGTCATTAAATAGAGAGCTAATAAAAATAAAAAGTGAAATTAATTTAGTGCAAAGTGATATAAAAGTTTTACAAGCAGAATGGAGCTATTTGAATAATCCAAAAAGGCTTGCAAGCCTTGTAAAGAAATACCTGAAAAATAACTCTTTAATACTGGCTAGCCAGGTTAAAAATCTTGACTCTTTAAATGGCCGCAGCGTGCTAGCACAACTTAAAATCCATGATCAACAGTGAGATTAAGTCTTATTTTTTACAGATGAGCACATCACAATAAAACTTACTTTGTATCCGTTCAGGATAGCGGCAAGGTAGTATAACCATAGAGTAAAAGTGAGTTTACAACAAATGGTGTCATCCCAGTGCTTGACACTGGGATCCAGCCTTTCCATAATCATCAAAAACATTGTATTTTAACGTAAAACAGCTATTTTTATGCTTACCAACTTAATAAAATTCCTGGATCCCAGTGTCTGGGCACTGGGATAACAAAGGAGAGCAGTGTCAGCTACTTGCATAACACCATTTGTTGTGCAACTTACTTTAGTATGAAATTGCTTGCGTAAGATTTTGGCAGCCTCTTAACATTTTTTGGCATTTCAATTACGTATTTAACGTTGCGTTTTTTTGCGTAGAATACTGCTTTTTCAAGAGAGTCAAACTTTAATACAATCTGTTTTTTTGGATCTTTTGAGCCAACCCACCCCATCAAAGGTTCAATGTAGTAAGAACCAGATTCAATTTTTAGGTGCCAGAAATTTGTATTACCTAAACCAGATTGTGTTGCAGTTCTTGTTGGTCTATAAATCCTAAAAACTACTTTATCGTCAATGCCCATAGTTCTTGTTAAATAAGCTTAAATATATATCCAAATAAATCCTTTCACAAACAATTAGTATGAAAGAATGAAGTTTGAAATAAATATTTTTATGTTATATTATTATTAAATTATATTAAAAGGATTAGCTAAACAGGAGTAACCGATGACGCAACAGGAAATAGTAACAATTAATGCAGAGTTACGTGATATAACAAAAACAAAAGCGATGCATTCTCTAAGGAAGAAAGGAAACATCCCTGGAATCATATATGGAAAGGGCCATAATAATGTAAATTTGACATTGTCTGCAAAGGAATTCACGAAGCAATATAAATCAGGTTCTCTTTCTGCACATTTGATAGAGCTGAATATTTCGGGCAAAAAGGAATATGCTCTTGTTCGCGATATCCAATTGCATGTAGTAAAGGATACTGTGCAACATGTTGATTTTCAATTTGTTGATAAAGGCAGCGAAATTAAAATAGACATACCTCTATCATTTGTGAATGAAAGTAAAGCTCCAGGGATCAAGTTAGGTGGAGTGCTTAATGTTTTGTGTCGTTCTATTGCTGTTAAATGCTCTCCTGATAAAATACCTCAGGTTATAGAAGTTGATTTATCCGGCAAAATGATTGGCCAATCTATACATATCAATGATGTAAAATTACCAGAAGGTGTTAAGTTTGTAGCTCATGAAGAAGAAAATTTTACCATTGTTACAATTTCTGCTGCCGATAGTGACGTTGAAGAACCTCAAGCAGAAACAGAGGAATAGTGCACCTGATAGTTGGGCTTGGTAATCCTGGCAGTCAATATGAGCTAACTCATCATAATATCGGCTTCATCACCGTTGATGCAATCTGCAAATATTGGAATTTCCAGTCGTTCTCTAAAAAAGCCGATTATCTAATAACCTCTGGCATAATTAATGATAATAAAATCATGTTAATAAAGCCTTATTCATTTATGAATAATTCAGGCATTTCTGTTGCAAAAATACGAAACTTTTACAAATTATCGCTAGATAATATCGTTGTCATACACGATGACGCTGATTTGGAACTTGGAAGAATAAAAGTAAAGAAAGGTGGTAGTTCTGCTGGACATAATGGACTTAAATCCATAGATAGTTTTATTGGCAACGATTATTGGCGCTTGAGATTTGGAGTGGGTAGACCTGAAGATCAAAGAAGCTTAGCAGATTATGTGTTATCAAAATTTTCAAATTTTGATAATGTTACTCCCTTAGTGGAAAAAATAGCAAAAAATATACACTTAATGCTGCAAGGAGATAATACAGCTTTTATCAATTTGATTGTATAATATTACGAAACACAGGGAGTGTATGGTCCCAGAGTGTGATGGTGTGGATTTAGTATGAACAATTCAGGAGATTTTGTCCACTGTAAAGATATAAACTCAAAAGGTGTAAGACCCTTAAGAGTTTTGAGTCTTTTAGCATAATTGTAGGCCATAACAAAGTCATAAAGATGCTCTTTGAGTTGCTGGTGAGACTGATAGTAATACTTCTTAACAGTGGCATTCTTTAAAGTTTTGTTCATACGCTCAACTTGCCCATTTGTCCAAGGATGGCTAACTTTTGTTAGACGGTGTTCAATGTCATTTTCTTCACAAGCTCTATCAAATATATGTTGAAAAGCGTATTTATGGCGTTTTTGGTTGGTAAATTGTACACTGTTATCTGTCAAAATAGTGTGGATTTTATATGGTAAAATTTTAATCAAATTACGTAGAAACTCAGCAGCTATAGGTTTTGTAGCACTTTTATGCAACTCAACATACGTAAATTTGGATGTTCTATCTATTGCAACAAACAAATATAACTTTCCTTCTTCTGTTCTGACTTCTGCAATATCAATATGGAAATAGCCTATAGGATATTGTTTGAATTTCTTTTTTGGTTTAACTTCGCCATCAACATCTGGTAGTCTGCTAATGCTGTGCCTCTGTAAGCAACGATGTAGACTAGAGCGAGTCAAGTGTGGGATTGAGGTTTGCAAAGCGTAGAGACAATCATCTAATGGCAATAGAGTATGCTTACGAAATGCAACAATTACAGCCTCCTCTTCTAAAGTTAAAACAGTTGATCTTGCATGCTTCGGACCCATATCAGCGTCTTTGGCAAAAGACCGTTTTCTCCATTTAATGATAGTTTTTGGATTAAGGTTATAGTACCTGGAGAGTTTTGCTATGCTCTCTTTACTATTTTGTATTGCTCTACGAATTGTCTCTGTTGTTTTGGCGCACCCATGTAATATTTGTCCCATAATTCCTCCTTTGATGGTATTGTTTTCTCATATTTTATCATACCATCACACTCTGGGACCATACATCCCCCCCTCCCCCCCCTAATTCCTATATCAAACCTTTCTTTACTAGATTATATAGTCAATATAAAAAGCCATATAAAATTGCTTCCACTGCTGCCATGAGGAAATTGCTTATTCTTGCTAACTCTTTAGTCAGAGATGACAGGGTTTTTACTGAGGAATATAACTCTCTGTCTGTTTCTATCTAAGAGCCAGTATAGCTGTGGATAAGCACGTTTATACAGATAAAAGTACTTATCCACAGCTACATCAATTTTTCTATTGACTTTTAACACAACTGCTAAACAGATACATTCGTCATCCCGCTACGTGTTAGCGGCCAAGATACCGCGGCGGTATGACGTGGGAAACCTGACTTGCATTAACTATAAAATAGTGATTTATATAAATCCCATAGCATGCCGAATGAAGCGTTTTTTGAGGAAATTTGAATTTTCAACTGCAATCAAGCCAAGATTTCTTAGTGCTTTAGCGCAGAATATTCTGTTGGAAAACATCCTATTTAATCCATCAGTTGCAAGCGCCATTGTAAAATTATCAAAGTATCTGTTACGTGAAATTTTCTTTAATAAATAACTACTGCCAACATCAGTACCAGCCGCTTTTGCAGCAACTACGTGCTTTATAACACTTTCTACATCTCTAATTCCAAGATTAAGCCCTTGACCTGCAACTGGATGAATTGAATGTGCTGCATCGCCGATAAGCAAAACTCTACCCTTATATAACTTTTTTGCGAAAGCAAAACTTAAAGGATAAAGTTTTCTTTCACCCTCTAATTTTATCTCTCCTAAATAAGAACCAAATCTTTTTTTAAGCTCTATAATAAATTCTTCTTCAGACAGATCCATTAGCATTTTTGAAATTTCAGATTTTTCTGTCCAAACTATCGAAGAAGTATAGCCACCCTTCATCGGTAGAATTGCAAATGGACCGCCAGGGAAAAAACGCTCCACAGCTAAGTTTTGGTGATGCAGTTCATGCTTTACATTAAATACTATGCTACTTTGTTTATAGTCAAATTTCACTGTCGGTATAGAAAATAACTCTGGTAATTTAGAGTTTTTGCCTTCAGCGCAGATAAGTAGCGATGATATTAATTCCTGGTTATTATCAAGAATCACTTCCACATATCCTGAATCACAAGCAATTGTTTTATAGGAATGTGGAGAGTATATATTCAGTTTATTTAGAAAATTATTGTTGATTGCATTCCATATAGTAGCATTGTTGATAACATAACCCATTGGCTCTTCGCTAACCATTTTATGATTGTAATGCACAGTAACCGCATCTAATATGCATATATCAAGTATTGGCTCAGCTTCACTTTCCACAAACTGCCAAATCCCTAACTTTTCCAATATTTTTTTCGAGCCTTGAGAAATAGCAAATGCTCGATTATCATCTACTACACGTGGTAGACTATTTTTTTCAATCACAGCTACAGACACAGAGTCACAACTGAGGCCAATGGCAGTAATAAGACCAAGTAACCCACCACCTGAAATGATTACATCATAATTCATTTTATTTACGCTAATTGTAAAATTATATTTTATCTGTTTTGAAAATAGTTTAAACAAACTTTATATATAAATTAAATTTTTTAGATCCCAGTGTCAGCTACTTGGATGACATCTAAAGACACTCCACCTTGTCATTCCAGCACGTAACGAACAACTGTACGAACATTTTGCGAAGGCAGTGTGTTAAATGCTATGGCCGGTTTTGCCTCAAACATAAAGGTGTCATCCCAGTGCTTGACACTGGGATGGCTTTGTTGCATAGCAACTGAAAAAATCTGGTGGCTACTGACAAAATTCATTATAAAATAGCCATTTAACCTTGAAAGAAAAAATATGCCACAAAAAATGAGGGTCAGTAACCATAGCGAATATAACAAATTTCTAGAAAAAAGAGGAAATATTTTTCATTATATCAACGAAGCCATAGAAAAGTGGTACGAGAATGGTCCAAAAATACCAGGTGGCAACAATATTTATAGCGATAAAGTTGTAATTTTGGTGCACATAATAACTTGTTTATTTAGAATAGGCCTGAGGCAAACAGTTGGGTTTATAGCAGGATACCTTGAGCAAATTGGGAAAAATTTGCAAGTTATCAGCTATTCACAATCATCAAGAAGGTTTAAGAAACTCAATATTAAGATCAATGATTGCAGAAAATAATATGGAAGATATCGAAATTGCTATAGACAGTACAGGAATTAGTATATACAACAACACTCCTGGTCATAGCAAAGAAAATAGCGAAGATAGAAAGTATCGCAGCTATGAACAGACAAGAAAATTGCATGTAATGTTGAATACAAACAGCAAAAAAGCCATAGCTGTAAAATACAGTAACGGCTGATCACTATGGAGCTTGTGATTTGCTAAAAGAAGTCGATTTTCAGTATGTCATAAAAGTACTATATGCAGATAGGGCATATGACAGAGAAAAGCTCTATAAGCTGTGTAATCAATATGGTATAAAAACGAAAATTCCTCCGAAAAACAACGCAGCAGAGCATCCAAAGTTAGACTATATGGCTGAGAGAAATTCTGCAGTCAAGCTCATAAAGTCATATGATGAAGATGGTATAAAGAAGTGGAAAAAAGAGATGAGTTATGGAAAAAGATCTTATATAGAAAGTTTTTTCTCGCGACTGAAACAAACATTCGGGTTTAGTTTTAGGAATAAATCTGAGACAAATAGAGAGAAGGAACTACTTGTTAAATGCTATTTGCTCAATAAGTTCACTGATATTGGTATGGCTAAATTTGAGATAGCTTCATAAATTTATTGTGCGTTACCTACTATCCGAAGAGCGATGCAACAAAGCCCACTGGGATCCATTCTTCTTTTTTTCTGGATTCCAGCGTCACGCGCTGGAATGACAAAAGCTGCTAATTTTTCATGTAAATAATGGTTATGCAAGCAGTCTATTTTGTAACTAACAAAAGAGGACTTTGATTCGCATGTTTCTCACGCTTATTCTATTGTTTAACTATACTTTGAGCAATGTCTTCATAAATCTCTGCCAAATCCTCACTTAACATTAAAAGATTTCCGCAATCAGAAGCATGGCATATTTGTGGATCTAGAGGAACTCTGCCTAGAAGTTTGATGCCCAGCTCCTCAGACATTTTTTTTGCACCGTCTTTTCCAAATATGTATATTTTTGAGCCGCTTTGAATGAAATAACTCATATTTTCTACAATGCCAATAACCGGTACGCTGAGCTTTGTAAACATATCATAAATTTTGCGAGCATCGATTAAAGAGAGCTCCTGTGGAGTTGAAACTATTATCGCCCCAGTTAAGTTAAAATTTTCCATAAGACTTAAATGCACATCGCCAGTTCCAGGTGGTGTATCAATTATCAAATACTCTATATCGGACCATTTTGTTCCCATTAGCAGACTATAAAGTGCTTTTGTAATCATAGGTCCGCGCCATATTGCTGCACGATCTTTATCGATAAAATAGCCAATTGAAATAGTATGCAGTCCATACTTTTCTATAGGCATTGCTTTACTATCCTGTATTTCTGGCTTTAATTTTTCAGCGCCAAGCATTTTAGGAATTGAAGGACCATATATATCTGCATCAACCAGCGCAACTTTGTGTTTTAACTTTGCTAATGAGAGAGCAAGATTTAGCGCAACTGTGGACTTGCCCACACCGCCTTTACCAGAGGCCACAACGATTATATTTTTCACTCCTTCGATATGTAATTTAGCTTTTTGTTGCCCAGTTTGTTTTTGACAAGTAGCAACCACGGTCACTTTTGTCACCCCCGGTATAGCTTTAACAGCTTGCTCACAATTTCTTCTTAATTCTTCATTTGCTTGCGTGTTACCGGCAACTTCAAGCACAAAACCAACATCTTGACCTTTAATAATAATTGAGGATATTATGCCAAGAGCGATCACATCTTTACCGCTTTTTTGCTCTATGACTTTTTTTAAGTTCTCTCTTACAATTTTTTCGTTGATCATTAGCCTTTTAGGTGATTTCTTCCTGAAGTCGTTTAATCTCAGCTTGAGGAAGGCCGGTTGTCTGAGAGATAATATCAATAGAGATGTCAGCCTTAAGTAGGTTTTTTGCTACTTCAATCTTTCCTTCAATCTTTCCCTCATCAAGTTTTTTAGCGAGGATGCCTTCTTCTTTCCGCAGATCCATTATTCTTTCTTCATATGCTACTAAATCTTTTTCATTCCAGCTAAACCTGTCTAATGCATCGTAGGCTAACTTTATTATTGGTGCTTTTTCTGCTATATTCCTTAGGTCTTCATCTGTAGTTTCATCTGCATACTGTTGTCTAAGTGAAGAAGGTCGCCCCTCCTCACTCGACTTCAAAACCGTACGTGAGACTTTGCGCCTCATACGGCTTCTCTCCAATTTGGTGCTTTTCATGCACACCTCCTGTGTAATTCATCGTGACAATGTCCATGTAACAAAGATAAGTTTTTGATCATATTGTTTCGTCTATTCCGGTCTTTATGATGTATTTCTATTATATCATCACTTTTAAACCATAGTCTACAATTATCACATTTACTTTGTTGTAACTTCAATAGTTTTATTACTCTTAATGGCTTATCTGGTATTTTTCTCAGACGTTTACCCCAATAAACCCAATCACCATCATATGGAGATCTGGTTTTTTGCACTTTGTTTAATAACATGATCGCTGTGTATAATAAGATGTATCTTGTTACTTGTCATAAAACTCCAGTTATCGTTATTATACTTTTTAAAGTATTTTCTTTTTATCCAGCATTTCCCTTTGTTTGGGTGCCTAAAGACTGACCTTACCCAGAAAAAGTGGAGAGAAAGAAAAGAGTTTTTTTGGGTAAAATAAAATTTTGGAGGATTAGAAATGGTAAGAGAATATACAGCAGAATTCAAATTGGAAGCTGTTAAACTGGCAAATGAACAAAGAAAGGTAGGTCAACCAGTTGCAAAAGTAGCAAGAGATCTAGGAATAAGGGATAGTGTATTAGGAAAATGGATGAAGAAATATAACGAAAAAAAGTCAGCGGCAAATGCATTTCCAGATGTAGCACCTTATGACAAAGAGAGGTTTGATTTACAAAGCAAGAGTAACAAGGGAAAGAGACATTTAAAAAAAAGCCCTGGCCAGTCAAAAAGAGTAAAATATTTTTTTATATAGTAACTGCTATAAAGTACAGGAATTATGTAGGATTTTCTGCTAGTGGCTACTATAAGTGGACTACAAGAAAAATAAGCAGTAGAGAATCAGCAAATAAAGAGCTACTCGAAGCTATTCAAAAAATATATCAAGTTTCTAAATGTAGATATGGAGCTCCTAAAATTCATGCTGAATTGAAGGCTTTGGGTAAAAGTTGCAATTTGAAAACGGTGCAAAGTATTATGCAGAAAAATGACATCAGGGCTATACTGAAAAGAAAGTTTAAAATTAAAAAACAACAAACAGATAATAGAGCTGTAGCTCCCAATATACTAGATCAAAACTTTATTGTTGATCAACCAAATAAAGTATGGGATTACTTACATCAAAACCAAGGAGGGATGGCTATATTTGGCAGCAATAATTCTCACGTATGGTAGTTAATGAGTAGTGCAATAAATAAACAATTGGTTATGAACTCTTTATTAATGGCCATTAATAGGCGTAAACCTGTTAAAAATCTACTATTACATAGTGATCAAGGTTCACAATATACTTTGCAAGGTTATCAATATCTCTTATCCATAAAAAACATAGATGAATCATAAAGGTTGTTGTTACGACAATTCTGTTGTGGAAAGCTTCTTCAGTTCTCTAAAAAGGGAGTTACCAATAGACACCTCTCGGCACTCTAAACAGCATATCAAAACTGCTATATTTGAATATATAGAAATTTTTTATAACAAACAACGTCACTATTAACTATTGCATTCCAGAACAATTTGATGCATCATTCTTTTTGTAAAAAACATTCCACACTTTCTCTCCACTTTTTCTGGGTAAGGTCAATTTTCATTGCACCCTATATTGTCCATTCCATTAGCTTTACTACGCTCGTTACCTCACGCAGCATAATGGTCTGTTCTAGGCTGTTGGCTAGACCATACGCGTCAAGTTAAGGAAATAAAGGTATGAAAGAGATAGAATAATAAGGTATAAGTTCTCCCAGATATACTTTTAGTGAGAGAACCAATGAATAAAATAACTTGCTTATCAAAAAAGCTCAAAGAATTTTTTAATGAAAAAGCAGAGAAAATCTCAATTACAACAAGGTTTATAAAAAGAAAGAGAAAGCTAAAAGGTTCATCATTCGTAAAAGCCATGGTCTTGGGTAATATAGGAGTTGATAATTGTAGCGTAGAAACAATGTGTCAATTACTAAACGAGGACTCGATAGATATAACAAAACAAGGTTTGGATTTTAGATTTACTGAAGAAGCAGTGGAATTTATGAAAAGGATGTATAATGAATCTGTGATTCTCTTTAAAAATATCTTGCAAGTTGATTGCAAAATCTTACAGCAATTTAATAGTGTTAAATTATTGGACAGTAGCTATATTACTCTACCTAACAGTATGGAAGAGATGTATAAAGGTTATGGTACTAGCTACAGTGGCTATGAAAGCAATACTAAGTCTGGAATAAAGTTACAATTAGTTTTCGACTACATGAATCAGATAATAGACCAACTTAATTTAACGGAGGGGGTAAGATCAGACCAGGGATATAGGAAACATTTAAGTAATATATTAAGCAATGATTTGCTAATATCTGATCTCGGTTATTTTGTGCCAAGTTCTTTTAAACAAATCAATGAAATAGGAGCTTATTTCATAAGTCGTTATAAATCCGATACCAACATATATGATGTAGAAACAAATCAAAAAATGGAGTTATTAGAATGTTTAGAGGATAAGTTATTTTTAGAAAACGAGGTATTGTTAGGAAAAGAAGCAAAAATTAGAGTAAGAATTATATGTCAGAAACTAACTGAAGAACAGTCTATGGCCAGAAGAAGGAAAGCTAATAGATTAGCAAGATCGCAGGGATATACATCCTCTAAAAGAAATCAAAAATTGTTGAACTGGTCAATATTTATAACTAATGTTCCAGAAAATAAAATTAGTGCTGAGCAAGTATTAACGATTTACAGAGTAAGGTGGCAAATTGAGTTATTATTTAAATTGTATAAAAGCCATATCAGGCTTGATAAGCTAAAAGGAAAGCCATGCAGAGTATTATGTGAACTATATGCTAAATTGTGCGCAATTCTTATATTTCACGGCATAGTTGGTTGCACAGAAGTGAAAAAGAATACAGAACTTAGCTTAACAAAGGCATTTATTGAGCTAAAAAGGCGGGTTAGAGAGTTATTTTTAGTATTAACCAAAATTAATAGTTTAAAAGCATTTCTTAAAAAACTCACTATAACTTGGTCGCGATTTTCATTAAAAGACAAACGTAGAAGGGCTAGAGTATCCACTTTAACCTCTCTAAATTTGCTCACAATCTCTTAACTTGACGCGTATGGTTGGCTAGACTTTGCCTAAGTTGGATTTTCACCAACTGTATTCTAAACGCTTACTTGGCGCACCCATAACAAAAATGCCTGAAAAACGTTAATAATTATATACTATTATTAATAATTATTCAACCATATTTTAAGCTTACAATTTTGAGCTTAACTGACGCTTATGGATAGGGGCAACTCTATCACCCTGTGTTATGTTTATTTTCTAACGGACGCTGATTTTTGTATCGTAATTTCTTGCTATAAATTGGTTATATAAGAGCTGGCTTCTAAAATTTTATAACCCTAATTTGAATTAACAGACAGTAGAATCGAAAGATTATTACAAGGAGAAATCTACACAGATCGACCCTTTTGTGAATCTGCGTTTCTGCTTTCTTCAACTTGTTTTGCAAAAGATGTTTCCGGTTTCTGAAGTGGCTTAGCAATTTCACGCACAACGGCAATAACTGCTGTTAAAAACGTTTTTAACAATGCACCTAAAGCTCCACCAACTGCTTCCCTGCCATATATATGAGCTTGCTTTTCGTTACCGTCAGCAGTTTCCCCTGCCCTCCTTCTTGGATCCATCCTATGAGCAATCACCGAAAACAACACTCCCCTGATTGAAGACTTCACTTTTTCCTTTGCTTCGTGGACATCCCCATCTTTTGCTGTTTCATGTCCATGACTTAAGTGTTTAGCGTTCATTAGCTCCTTTTGTTGCTGGGCAAACATGCTACTTAATACTTCTTCTATCACTTGCTTTCTTCTCTTCTCTCTAACTCTTTTCATAGATTCTGATTTATCGCGAGTGTGTTTGGTAGTTTCAAATTCTGCATCAATATCTTCAGACGCAGCCTGACTATATAAAGTCTCTATGAGCCTGTCTATGCTTCGCTTTATTTGCATAGTCCTTTCGTAACTATCCGAATTATCAATTCCTTCGTCGATCTGATTTAGAATATCCTCAAAAACTTTCAAATAGTCTTGAATATACTGTATTATGTATTGCTTATCTTCCTCTTTGTGTTGTTCTTCTTGATTTTGCTGATTTTCATTTTCTAAACTTTTCTCTCTTTTATCATCGTTATTTTCTTCAATATCATCACCGTCTTCCTCGAAAAGGTCTTTGTCGTTCATGATTTTTTTTAATTTAGTTAAAATTCTCACCAGTTACTATTGTATATAAAAAGATTAAATTAACATTAATGAAAAGCGTTTACAACTTCAGCACTAGTTAAAACTACAGTAAAGCTGTCAAAAGTAACAGGATCATAATACCTCTCATACAATTCAACTGAACACCTAAGCCTTATCTTTTCCTTAGCATTAAAACTAATTTCATAATCATTATTAGAGTTTAGCATAGCAGAATTACGTAATAATTCATCAGCTAATACAGAGTCTAAAATTCCATTAATTTTTATCGTAATATGTCTGCTTCCAGCAGAGTCCAATACTTTTCTCCAGCCAAAAGAAGAAATATCTTTCACCTCTTCTCTGTTATTACGCAAAGTAAACCTTAGGTTTCTTATATTATTTAACACAATAAAATTATTGTCATGATCTTTAATTTTTAGCTGTAATTTGCTCATTATCACCTCCTTTTATTAAAATATCAAAATTAATTGTTGAATGTAAAATTTCATCGTGCTGACTCATAGCACAATTACTTTCCAAAATAGTTTCATTATCAGAATATTTAATACTCTTAAGTATCAAGTTAATATGCCTTATAATGGCAAACATACTGTCTATATGATAAGTATATATGTCGCATGAAAATCTTGCCTTTGTAGCAAAATTGGACAGCATATGCAGGTTATTATAATTCACTACACGCAATCTCAGGTAAGGAATGGTGACCTGTTTAGGTAAGTAGTCATAAATGTTAGTAACATATTTCCTTAAATCAGAATTTGCTTTTAGTGCTGCATAAACGCTATTGTACAACTCGTTTATAGCTTGAATTTTTTCCATGATTAACCCTCGAAAGATATATAGAAACTCGTCATCCCGCTACTTGTTAGCGGGATCTATCCGTGACGGTATGACGTAGGACTGCTGTCATTCCGCTACGTGTTAGCGGCTGAGATACCGCGGCGGTATGACGATAAGGTTTATACCTCGTCATCCCGCTGCTTGTTAGCGGGATCTATCCGTAACGGTATGACGTAGTAGCCCAGTTTGAATGACCAGAAAGAGCTACAAAACAACCTTTGGTTCGCGAAACGGAGAATATACCTTCTTCACTTCAGACAAATGGCTACTTACCTCCGATTCACGATTTTTGTAAAGAGCAGAAACATGCCGCATAATACCTAGTTTTATCTGCTCAGGAACATTGTCATAACCAGCTTCGTATACAACATCAACTCTTATTGCATTCAAACAATTGAAAAACTCAACGTAGCCCCCTACATCACTAAAATAATACTTAAGTGTTCTCTTCTCTTGATTTTTAGACATCATTGCAGTAGCCAATACTATCTTACTCACAGGGCCATAGCTTAAATAGATCCTACGAGGTACATAATCTTCATATGAAACTTGCCATGTTTGTTTCACCAGTGACTTTTCCATATGCCACTCAGCATAATCAGTAGCCATAAAAATTAGATCTGAAATCAACTTATCATCCTGGTCGTTCTCAATGCGTAAAAAAGATTTAACCTCTTCTAAAGTAACTGGAAAAGATTCAGGCTTAGATTTACGTTGCACAGATATTCTTGGTGAAGTAGATCTTATTGACATAATAACCCTCCTTTTTGATATAGCTAGAATAAGTAAGGTTTACCTCGTGACAGCGTGGGGCAAATCTTACTTACTTTAGCTATGCAGCTTGCATGCAACATTAAGTTAAATTGGCGCAGCAACAACTCTGAGTGCTTTATCGTATGAATATATTAAGAAGAGAACGTATTAAAGCTGTTTCTCCTTTTTTGTTGATAAAATTTGAACTTATAGCATATTCAACTAGGCTAGATTTTAGTAGATTGACATTTTGAGAATGAATATTATTGAAGGTGGAGTTTAACTCTTTAGCAAGCAGACTGCGAAATTTTTGCACACTGTCATATGCGATATTTTCAAGTTCATGTGCAAATTTATCTTGAGCTATAGTTGTTATATCTTCAATTTCCTTATTAAACTCCTCTAGCTTTTTTCCATTACTCTTAGAGTTTTTCGTAAAAGTTTTCATATTAATTAAACTCAACTACTTTTATGATTATAACTGTAATAAAAAAACTACCAAAGTAAAAAATTCGCACTACTGTGTAACTCATGACTGTACGAACATTGCAATTTGGGCCTACCAGGAGGGCAATGACTCTTATCCAAGTACCCTCTCTTCTTGTCATCCCAGTGCTTGACACTGGGATGGCTTTGTTGCATCGCTACTTATGAAAGGCTAACTATAATTAGGATTATAAGCAACCTATTGAAAATCTTGTTTTTTTGCAATCAATCTGATCAAATTTAAGAATAGTAATTTATTATTTATATTAATAAATTTAATTCTATTGAAAATAGCTAAAGCATTGAAATTCTTGAATTTTAGCCGGATTAGTGAGTGGTAGTGAAATTTCTTTTACTCAAATTTAGGTATTCACTGACCGTTCTTGTTATAAATACCAGAATAATAAGCTACTGATATTCTCCACCTTTTTTATCTTTAATCCATCATAGCTAGCGATGCAACAAAGCCCACTGGGATCCAGGAATTTTATTAAGTTGGTAAGCATAAAAGTAGCCGTTTTATGTTAAAACACAACGTTCTTGATGAGATTACGGCAAGGCTGGATTCCAGACTGGAATGACATCATCCTTTTTTGGGATTCCAGTGCAGCTACTTGCATCTGCCACCTGCAAACTGCAATGTTCGTACAGATGTAGGTGCTAAGTTTTACAAACACCGTTGTGCTGAACCTTGAATATCCACTTCTTTCAATTCAGTGGTAGGAGCGATGGGTTTTGATATTGCGTATGTAACGCAACTAGCTAGCAATGCAGCAGATGTTACAAAAACTACAATTATTGGTAGAACAGACAAGTCGAAAGCAATACTGAGAGTAGCACCTACTGTTAACATAGTTACAAGATTCACAGAAGCAACTTTTAAGAAACTCATTTGTCTTTTTCCTGCTTTTTCTAGCGACACTTCATTTGTTTTAGTTTTAGTTTTGCCCAGTTCACCCTCAAGTGGTGTGTTTTCATTCTCCAGACTTTTTATTTTTTGTGTTAGTGATTCATTCTCTTTATTGAATTGTTTCAACTTAGTCTCATGTCCAACTATGCAACTTTTTGATTCTGCTAGTTCCTTTTGCGCTTTTTCTAACAACACTTTTGTTTTAGAATGCTTATTTTCGTTTTCTTCTAATTCGCTATTAAGTGTTGTATTTTTACTTTCTAGATCTTGTATTTTTTGTTTTAGCAATTCATTCTTTTTCTGCTCATCCTTTAGCTGAGTACGTAATTCTTTTAACTTAGCTTTACGTTTTTCAACCTTTTCTGCTTTTTCTGGAGTTTCCGTTGCGTTGTGTGTTTTGGAATGAGAAAAGGTACTAGGTACAACCTCAGATGGCTGATCACACATACTGTTTAGTCTATCTATTAGGTCTTCATCCTTTATCAATGAGCGATCTGCTCCATATTTTATCAAAAGTTTTGCTAATTCTTTATTGTCATTTGTAACAGCAAAGTATAAAGGGATATGTCCATCTTTATCTTGTGCATTAATATTTGCTCCATTATCTATTAGATACTTTACAATCTCTACATAACCATGCACAGCAGCATAGTGTAAAGGGGTCACGCCATCTTTATCTTGTGCATCAACATCTGCTCCATTATCTATTAGATATTCTGCAATCTCTACATAACCATGTATAGCAGCATAATGTAAAGGGGTATGTCCATCTTTATCTTGTGCATTAACATTTGCTTCATTTACTACTAGATATTCTGCAATCTCTACACAACCATATGCAGCCGCATAATGTAAAGGGGTATGTCCACCTTTATCTTGTGCATCAACATTTGCTCCATCATCTATTAGATACTTTGCAGTCTTTACATCACCATTTGCAGCAGCATGGTGTAAAGGAGTCATTCCATTTTCATCTCGTGTATTGTGTTTTTCTAACTCTTTACCGATGTCTTCTGTGGAAGTATTTATTCCACTGTCGCTACTATTACTTTCATCAATAGTCGAATCTAAAAAGGTCTGTTCACCATTATATGTAGCACCGTATTGTTCCGAATGTTGATTATGACCGGGTTGTTCTATGCGCTTCCGATTATTGGCAAATCGTTGTTCTGCCTCTTGCAACTTTTGCTCCACAGCATCTCTTTCTCTTATAGCCAGTTCTCTTTCTAATGTATCATCTACTTTGTTTATATTGTTTTCATTAATGATTGAGTTTGAAGAAGTCTGTTCATCCTCATCTTGTACATAGATTTTTCTGTTGTTTGGTGTAGTTCCGTTGTTCTCTTCCTGATCTCTTGCATTACATGCTTGCACTGCAGCAGTTGCGTTATTTCCGTTCACAGCTAAATTTCCTGGAGTTTTATTATTAGGCTGCGGTAAAGTGCCTTGTCTATTTTGTCTTCTCGTAGCTCCTGCCTCAGCATAACGTTGTTCTCCTTCCTCTAACATTTCTATTATAGCCTTTTTACCTTTTACATCACCGACAATATCCCTTGGAGTTCGGCCTTGACTATCTTTTAGTAAAGGATTTGCGTCATTATTCAATAAAAGCTGAACTATCTCTTGATGACCATGCAAAGCAGCAATGTGCAAAGCAGTTAGCTTAGACTTAGCTTCATCAAGTTCATATATTGGTTCATTAACTTTTGCTTCCTTTGCTAGTAGGAGTTTTACTATTGGTACACTGTTACATTCCACAGCAAGATGTAACAACATACAATTTACAGTTTTGCCTGAATTTAATATACTGAAGATCTTATCTTTTAACCGCCCACTTTTTTTTAAATCACTATACATATTATGTGTTGTATGCTCTTGTGAGTTTATCTTTTCTAACTCATTTCCTATTCTTTCAAGTAAATTATTCTCATTTAAACCTTCACTCTTGCTTACCTCATTTATTATTTCAAAAAACTTTTCCTTTTTTATTGCCATAACCTTTCCTCTCAATTTATTTATTATTGCTGAACAGTCTCACAAAAAAGTTAAGTTTGTCGAAATTCCATGTTTGATCTAAAAATTAGTCATAAACATTTTCTATGCAAGTAGCTGACACTGGTTCATTCTATAATGGTGTCACAGCAGTCCTACATCATGCCACCGCGAACCGTCATATCGCGATTCATTCGCGGTATCTCATCCGCTAACAAGTAGCAGAATGACAGCAGTCCTACGTCATACCGCCGCGGCGCTAACAAGAGATCCCGCTAACAAGCAGCGGGATGACGAGCTTATCTTCATGCCGCCACGAACCGTCATACCGCCGCGGCGCTAACAAGAGATCCCGCTAACAAGCAGCGGGATGACGAGGCTTACCTTATCGGATTGTTTCAACACGTCATACCGCGATTCATTCGCGGTATCTCATCCGCTAACAAGAGATCCCGCTAACACGTAGCGGGATGACGAGCTTATCTTCATGCCGCCACGAACCGTCATACCGCCGCGGCGCTAACAAGAGATCCCGCTAACAAGCAGCGGGATGACGAATTACTTAACCATCATTACACCGTCATACCGCGATTCATTCGCGGTATCTCTTAACATAGATCCCCTACTATACCTTAACATAGATCCCGCTAACACGTAGCGGGATGACGAATTACTTAACCATCATCTACACCGTCATACCGCGATTCATTCGCGGTATCTCTAGATCCCGCTAACACGTAGGGGAATGACGAGGTCATGCCGCCGCAAACCGTCATACCGCCGCGGTATCTCTTAGCCGCTAACACGTAGCGGGATGACGGTTGTCGTTTAGCCATAAATATTAAGAAATTTACCAAATAAAAAAAAAGGCAAAAGAAGCCCTGGGGTTATTATCTGCTTTAAAATATTGGCGTTTTTTATGTTTTAAACGCTTGACAAGCAAGATTTAGCTGCTTTTAATTGCAACTAACCTACGCTGCAAATGTTTAAGAAATTTACTAAGCAGAAAAAAAGACAAAGAATCCCCGAGTTAGCTAGTCTTTTACTATCTCTGTCGAGTATTGGCATTTTTTGATGTCTTGTAACGCTTTATAAGCGCGTTCAGCTTATTTAGATAAAAATCTAGATGTAGATAAAGTTTTGTAAAGACATACAGTATCTATATACTGCAAAAAATTGAACATAAGACGCCGATACATTAAGTAATCCTTACCTTTTAATCTGCAGATTGGCGAAAGCAAATACAATAGCTTCAGTTTCATGATAAGGGGGCTGGCGAGGTTTGTCAAGCAAGTTTTTTCGTTTCTGTGGGCTACCTGGATTAATATTATATAGAAAGTCTGCTGCCAATAAAGCCTAAACTTACCAAATACATTTCTGTAGATTCAGATCTACTTGACTTTGGTTTAAAGTATTTTACTGTTTTAAACATTTTTTTTAGCTCGTTACAAAAATCTTTATCAGATTCTCCTTGGAAAATTTTTACTACAAACGTGCCACCATGGCTCAAGAAATGCTTTGCAAAATTGAGCGCTGCCTCACATAAAAGCATAATTCTGATATGATCCAACGATTTTAAACCACAAGATTCGGGCGCCATGTCAGATAAAATTACATCAAATTTTTGATCCTTGAATTTTTCTCTCAAAATTTCAAACTCATTGATAATATCACATTGTATAAACTCTACTCCATTAATTGCGTTCATTGGTTTTATGTCAAGAGCAACCACATTTGCACCTTTCTGAGATGCAACTTGTGACCATCCACCAGGAGAAGCACCAAGATCAATAATTTTTTGCCCTTCTTGGAATAATTTAAATTTGTTATCCATTTCTACCAGCTTATATGCTGAGCGTGACCTATAACCATCCTTGCTAGTTTTTTGCACATACTGATCATTCAAATGACGATGTAGCCACCTTGTTGAAGATAGTTTTCTGCCTCTAGCCGTCTTTACTCTAGTTTTTATTGCTAATACCCTACTTATTATTGATTATATCTTTAAGCTCTTTTTCAACTACTTCTTTTACCAGTGCATGTAGATATTTATTCAGCCATTCTGAGAGCTGAGGTTTTAAAAGAGATATAACTAATTCTTCAACAGTAAGGTTCGCTTTTTTTTGTTGTTTATGCTGTAATTCGTTTTGCATTTTTCCAAGCAACGCTTTGATCTCTTCCATATTCTCTTTTAAAATTAGATGATCGTTATTTTGCGCTTGTAAGCCGCTATTACTCGCTTTGTTATTACTCATTTGGATATTATCGTACAAATAAATATCTTTTTTTTCTTCTGAATTGTAGCTATGGCCATTAAATTGGTTATTGTTGCAAGCCATTTCCTCACTTTGGTCATCATTATCAATGTCCTCTTTTTCATTATTTTCTTTTTTGCCATCTTCTTCTATTTCTTCTGGATACTCTTCCTCAAGGTATAGCACATCATCATTTTCATCCTTTATTTCTGCTTTATCGTTACTCGCGTTTTTACCCGATATAGCTTTTTTTATATCTTCTAGGATATCTTTTACAGATTGATTGCCTTGTTCATCATGCATAGTGCTAATACCATTAAATTTAGAGGTCTATACTATTTATCATAAAAAGCAAGTTGTAAACACTAATCACATAATTGCTTTTTGCTTCAACTAAGTCTGAACGTGCTTTAAATAATGCATCTTCAGTGTCCAAAAGGTCAGATGTACTCTTTAAATTTAAGTTTACTTCTTGCTCAACTCCTTCCAATGCTAGAGCTGCTGCTTTTTCCGCTTCTTGACTTGCTTTGATAATGGCCTTTGCTGTCAACACATTATTCCAAGCATTTACAACTGCTTGTTCTATATTTTTTACCGTTTCATAATAATCGTAGGTAGATTTTTTTGCATCCATTTTAGCTTTACTGACACCAAAAGCATTAACTCCTCTCTTAAAGATTGGAACATCAAGAGTAAAAACTACATGAACATTTTCTAATAGTTTGTCTACCTTCATACCATCCTCCCCAAAATTTTTGCTTGCACTTAGATTTAAAGAAGGAAGCCACTTGGAGCTTTCAGCAATCACTTCCATTCCGGCTGCTCTTTTTTGATAAACTGCTGCTTTTAGAGATAAATTATTGGTTTTTGCTAACTGTAAACATTCATTTAGCTCTGGAACAGAAGGTAGTTTATCATTAGCTTCAGAAAGGTCATCAGCATCTTCGCCAATCAAATGATAATAAGCAATATTTACCAACTTTAATTTACCTTCAGCATCAACTCTTTCGGATATAGAAGACGAAAATTTTGCTTTTGCTAACAAAACTTCAGCATTGGTTACCTCTCCAAGGGAAAAGCGTTTTTTCATAGCTGACAAATGTTCCAAAGAAACGCGTTCTTTATGTTCTCTGAGCTTTAATATTTCTGTCTTTTGTAAAACATTAACATATGCTTTCACAGCATTAAGTGCAAGCTCTTGTTTTAATTGCTGAAATCGCATCTTTTCTGCTTTGAGAAGATGGCTTGATCGACTGAATGTGGCAAAGGTACCACCACCATCGATTAATTTCTGGCGCAATGTAAGTTTTTTTTCAGATGTATCAAGATTAAAGTTACTATCGAAATTGTATTGCAAATTAATGTCAGGTAAAAATCCAGCTAACCCAGAAGATTTATAGTGTTTTTCTGCGCTTTTATATTGGTAAAATTGAGACTTTATTTTTGAGCTATTTTTGATGGCTTTGCTTATCACTTCTCCCACATCGGTTGCATAGCAACTTATAGTATTAAAAATGATCGCAAGTGTGATAATCAATCGAAACATTCTAATTCCTATGCATATTGGTTGCGCAGCTCAATTACTAACATAAATTACTTTAATAATCAATAACTAATATTGTTGACACTATTGAGAAATTAAGTATATCATAGCTTACTATTGTTGGATCAAATAATGAAGACTTTTTTCTTAAAGGAGAAACAAATCAATAAAAAGTGGTTTGTCATAGATGCAGAAGGATTAGTGGTAGGGAGGCTTGCAGCATTTGTAGCGACACTATTACGTGGAAAGCATAAACCTGAGTATACACCTCATATGGATTGTGGCGATAATGTAATTATTATCAACGCAGAAAAGGTGCATTTCACCGGAAAGAAGCTTAAAGATAAAATTTACTATAAGCATACAGGTTATTCTGGTGGTTTGAAGAAAACTACTCCAGATAATATTTTAAATGGCAAATTTCCTGAGCGTGTAATAGAAATGGCAGTGAAAAGGATGCTTGATGATGGGCCTATGGCACGTAGACGCTTTGAAAATTTGTATGTTTATTCTGGTTCAGAGCATAAGCATCAAGGACAGCAACCTGAAAAGATAGATTTTGCCTCTTTGAATCGTAAAAATAAAAAGTAATGGAGTAAAAATGAAGAGTTCTACAATAAATAACAATGATTGGTCAGAAAAGACAATTAAATCAGCAGTTGATTCGCTTGGTCGTTTATATGCTACAGGCCGAAGAAAAGAATCTGTAGCAAGAGTATGGATAAAGCCGGGGAGTGGAAAATTTAGTGTTAACAAAAAAGGCGATCTAATTTCTTATTTTAAAAGAGAGTCAGTGTGCCAAATAGTAAAAATGCCATTTGTTGCAACTTCCACATTGGATAAATACGATGTATTTGCAACTGTAAAAGGTGGAGGGCTATCTGGTCAAGCAGGTGCTCTAGCTCATGGAATAAGCAGAGCTTTAAGTAGTGTAAGCCAAGATTTGCATTCTATACTACGTAATGGTGAGTTCTTAACTAGAGATTCACGTGTTGTTGAACGTAAGAAATATGGTCAACATAAAGCTCGGAAAAAGTGTCAATTTTCTAAGAGATAGTTATTTTATAGGGGTGTTTTTTTGTAAGTATTATACAAATATTTGCAAAAATGTATGATATCCTCTATTTTTGTGATGAATTTAGTTGACTATCGGTGTCAACATAATATGCTATTTATGTGGTTTTTTCAATATTAAGGTAATTTATGAGTAAAGAAGATATAATAAAACAATTAAAGGAAGATTGTTCTAGTCAGAATATAGATATAACAAAATCTGATTTGAGCAAGATTCATGATGCGTTTATTAAAATAATAAAGAATGAGCTTCATGGGAAAGGTGAAATACGTTTGCATGGAATAGGAACATTTTCTACTGCTATCAGTCAGGAAAAACAATGTCGTAACCCCCAAAGTGGTGAGATCATGACTGTTCCTAAAAAGACAAGGGTAAAATTTAAAGCAAGCCAAACTCTTTTAAGTATTTTAAATGAGAAGGAAAAAGCAGCAGTTAGTTAGACATTGTCATTTTCATTGTTTTTACTACGCTGTGTAAGCCGTAAAATACAGCTTCGCTAATTAAATAGTGGCCTATGTTAAGAGCTGAGATGTGAGGTATTCTTGTCATCTTCTTAGCGTGTTTATAAGTTATGCCATGTCCTGCGTGGCATTCTATTCCTAATTTATTGACGTACTCTGCAGCATTAGTAATTAACTGTAACTTTTTTTCTGATGGATTATCACAGTAATCCCCTGTGTGAATTTCTATTATGTCAGGTTTTGTCCCTAGCTTTTCAAGATATTTTAGTTGATCAATATTTGGATCGATAAACAGTGAGACTTTTATGCTAGAGCTATGCATTTCCTCTATTATACTAGAAAGTTTACTGTGCATATTCACGATATCCAGGCCACCTTCGGTTGTTAATTCTTCTCTTTTTTCTGGTACTATACTAATCGAATAGGGTTTTACCTTTTTTGCTATTTCAAGCATTTCTTCCGTGGCTGCAATTTCAAGATTTAACTCAGTGCTAATGCTTTTTTTTAGGTTAAATACGTCTTCATCTCTAATATGCCTTCTATCTTCTCGTAAGTGTACAGTAATAAAGTCTGCTCCAGCGTCAATGGCTATTTCTGCTGCTTTCAATGGATCTGGATAAGAAGTTCCGCGTGCGTTGCGGAGGGTTGCAACGTGATCGATATTAACACCTAGTTTCACAATCTACCTCAGAAATTATTTATAGATTATACATGTTATTAGGTTTTTTGCATAGTCATTGTTTGACCTTACCCAGAAAAAGTGGAGAGAAAGAAAAGAGTTTTTTTGGGTAAAATAAAATTTTGGAGGATTAGAAATGGTAAGAGAATATACAGCAGAATTCAAATTGGAAGCTGTTAAACTGGCAAATGAACAAAGAAAGGTAGGTCAACCAGTTGCAAAAGTAGCAAGAGATCTAGGAATAAGGGATAGTGTATTAGGAAAATGGATGAAGAAATATAACGAAAAAAAGTCAGCGGCAAATGCATTTCCAGATGTAGCACCTTATGACAAAGAGAGGTTTGATTTACAAAGCAAGAGTAACAAGGGAAAGAGACATTTAAAAAAAAGCCCTGGCCAGTCAAAAAGAGTAAAATATTTTTTTATATAGTAACTGCTATAAAGTACAGGAATTATGTAGGATTTTCTGCTAGTGGCTACTATAAGTGGACTACAAGAAAAATAAGCAGTAGAGAATCAGCAAATAAAGAGCTACTCGAAGCTATTCAAAAAATATATCAAGTTTCTAAATGTAGATATGGAGCTCCTAAAATTCATGCTGAATTGAAGGCTTTGGGTAAAAGTTGCAATTTGAAAACGGTGCAAAGTATTATGCAGAAAAATGACATCAGGGCTATACTGAAAAGAAAGTTTAAAATTAAAAAACAACAAACAGATAATAGAGCTGTAGCTCCCAATATACTAGATCAAAACTTTATTGTTGATCAACCAAATAAAGTATGGGATTACTTACATCAAAACCAAGGAGGGATGGCTATATTTGGCAGCAATAATTCTCACGTATGGTAGTTAATGAGTAGTGCAATAAATAAACAATTGGTTATGAACTCTTTATTAATGGCCATTAATAGGCGTAAACCTGTTAAAAATCTACTATTACATAGTGATCAAGGTTCACAATATACTGCGCAAGGGTATCAATATCTCTTAGCTGTAAAGAATATAGATGAGTAATAAAGGCTGTTGTTACGACAATTCTGTTGCAGAAAGCTTCTTTAGCTCATTGAAAAGAGAAATACTTATTGATACTTCACAACACTCTGCTCAACAAACTAGAACTGCAATATTTGAATACATAGAAATTTTTTATAACAAACAACGTCACTATTAACTATTGCATTCCAGAACAATTTGATGCATCATTCTTTTTGTAAAAAACATTCCACACTTTCTCTCCACTTTTTCTGGGTAAGGTCATTTTTGCCTTGACCAAGAAAAAATTCAGCTATTGCCTTACTTTCTCTTGCAACAACTTCTTCCTTAACAATTTTTCCTTTCTTATCAACGATACTTATAAAAGTTTCTTTTAGTGAGATCGCTATAATATTCCATGAGACTGCTCCTACTAATAAAAGTTTAAATTATTTTTGAAGAACTTATTCTACTGAATTCGTTACTTCGTGCTAAAATAATGGACTCCATCATTCAACAGCAATTACAGTATGTTTACCCTTTTTCTTGTTATTTTTCTAATCTATAGCTAGCGTTCAAAACCATATTCGAAAATACGTTTTCGGATTTTTTTTAATGCTGTTTATTTCATCCTCAACATCGTCTCTACCTTTATGAACTAAGTAGCAGCATTAAAAATTATAACGTACCCCTATCTCTAGAGTTGCATCTGGTATTTGTTTTGCTTTTATACCACTTAGTTGCCCACCCATGGTCATACCAACTGCACCAATTATCTGCGGAGTAATTTCATAATCAACACCTAACTTTAGTTTATAGGAAATAGAACTCAGTATTTTATCTACTACAGATGAACCAGCAGCTTCACCACCTGATTCTGGAGCACCTTGTGTTTCTTCTTCCTTTTCTTTTTCTTCTTGTGAACTATCGCCATCACCATCAACTGTATCACTAACACCAAAGCCAAAAGGTGTTATTTGGAGATATCCTCCTAAACCTCCGCTGACATATAGTTTAACGGGATCAATATCAAGGTCAGGATAGAAGCGGTAGTTTGCCAATAAGCTAGCTCCTATGCTCTTTAATGACTTAATATTACTGAGAACCTCAAGTTCAAATTTAGAGTTTTGGTCATAATGTTAACCAAGAACAACACCAGGTTTCATTTTAAAGCCACCACCCCAACCAGCACCAAAGTTTAAACTTGCATAGTACTTATCTTCTGACTTACTTGCACTATTACTAGCTGCACCTGCTAGAGATGAAGTAAGCAACACAGCCAAAACGCACAATCTCTTTATTTTCATATAACTCCTCATACAAAAAAATATATAATGCATAAGTATATATCCTTTATATTAAAAAAGATATAACTACATGTCAAAAAAAGTATAGCCATAAAATCAGATTATATAAAACGTACTACTCAGGTCTTTTATATAACTATATTTACTATCTTATTTGGTACAGCATATACAGTGCGAACTTTGCTTTGATCGATCTTACTGGACACAGAGTCTATCGCTATTTTCTTCAATTCTTCTTGAGGTAAGTTAATTGCCACCTTGATTGTTGTACGTAATTTTCCATTGATTTGCACTGCTATAGTTACCGTATCGTCAACTAATAATGATTCATCAGCTTTTGGCCAAGGTTGACCTCCTATTTCTTGCCATAGGCTTTCAGCTAGATGTGGTATGAATGGTTCGATTACTCTGATTAATATACATATACCTTCATCAATAAGAGATTTTCCAGTTTTTACGTCTATTTCAGCTATTAAATTCGTCATCTCACGAAATTTTGCCACTACACAGTTTAATCTGCAGTTTTCCAAGTCATCTGTAAGTCCGTGTAAGAGTTTATGAATTTTTTTTCTGTACTCTAGAAGTCCACCCGTAACATTTTCATTATCATAGTGTATATTTACAGGTCTTAGCTGCATGACCATACGCCACAATTTATTTACATAACGAGAACAACCTTCCACACCATCATCGGACCATTCCATATCTTTCTCCGGAGGAGTGTCGGACAACACAAACAAGCGAGCAGTATCAGCACCATACTTTTCTATGATAAAGTTTGGGTCAACTGTATTCTTTTTCGATTTGCTCATTTTTTCAACTTTGCCCACTTGAACTTTTGCACCTCGCGCTATTAATTCTTTTGCTTCTGCGGGAAATAGCCACTTACCATTTTCGTCTTTATAAGTTGCATGGCAGACCATTCCTTGAGTGATTAAAGTAGAGAAAGGCTCTTTAATATCAAAATAGCCACATTTGGTTAAAGCACGGCAGAAAAATCTTGAATAAAGCAAATGCAGAATTGCATGTTCTATCCCACCTATATAATAATCAACAGGCATAAAACGATTACATGCATCTTTGTCTATTGATTTATCTTCACTACAGAATGCAGCAAAATACCAGGAAGATTCAAAAAAGGTGTCGAATGTATCAGTTTCACGCTCTGCTTGCTTTCCGCACTTTGGACAATTAACAAATTTCCAAGTTGGGTGCTTATCCAGCGGATTGCCACCACTTGTAAATTCTACATCTATTGGTAGAACTACAGGAAGGTCTTTTTCTGGCACTGGAACAGTTCCGCAATCTTTGCAATATATGATAGGTATAGGGCATCCCCAATAACGCTGCCTTGAAACTCCCCAATCGTGCAAACGATAGTTTATTGTTTTTTTGCCTATTTTTTTTTCTTCAAATTTTTTAACTATGGCTTCCTTTGCTTCACTAACCATTAATCCGTTTAAGAATTCGGAGTTAAACATTGTCCCGTCTCCAGTATACGCCTCCTTTGTCATCTGAGTAGCTTGACACTGGGATCCATTGTAAGAATTCTGGTCACGCGCTGGAATGACACCTAAGTGGGCTGAAGAAATAACGGGAATTATCGGCAAATTATATTTCTGTGCAAATTCAAAGTCACGCTGATCATGTGCAGGGCAACCAAAAATCGCGCCTTCCCCATATTCCATCAACACAAAATTCGCTATGTAAAGCGGCAATTCCTTATCAAGAAATGGATGTTTGACGTTTAATCCGGTGTAAACTCCTATTTTTTCATCGTTCTCTCTTTTCGATTTTATTTCCTGGATCCCAGTGTCAAGCACTGGGATGACAACAGAAGAACCATTCTTTAAATCCTGCACAATAGGATGCTCTGCTGCCACTGCACAAAAAGAAGCCCCAAACAAAGTATGAGGATAAGTTGTAAAAACTTTTAATTTCTTATTCAGGCCAACTACTTCAAACTCTATAGTTGCTCCTTCAGATTTTCCTATCCAACGCTCCTGCATTGTTTTGACTTTTTCTGGCCAATTTTTCAAACTTTGCAGGCACTTGAGTAAATCTTCAGCGAAATCAGTAATCTTTAAAAACCATTGGGACAACTTACGTTTTTCAACAACTGCACCTGATCGCCATCCTTTTCCATCAACCACCTGTTCATTTGCAAGCACTGTTTGGTCCACTGGATCCCAGTTAACCCATGATTCTTTTCGATAGGCAAGCCCATGCTTTAAAAAATCCAGGAAAAATTTTTGTTCGTGTTTGTAATAATCAGGCTCACATGTGGAGAGTTCACGCTCCCAATTATAAGAAAGACCTATAGATTTCAACTGTGTACGCATATTATCTATATTCTCTTTTGTCCATGTTTCGGGGCTAATATTGTTATCCCTTGCTGCATTCTCAGCTGGTAATCCAAACGCATCCCAGCCAATTGGATGCAAAACCTCAAATCCATTAGCTCTCTTGTAACGCGCTATCACATCCCCTATTGCATAGTTACGTAAGTGTCCCATATGAATTTTACCAGATGGATATGGAAACATTTCCAACACGTAACACTTTTCTTGTTTACCACTCTTGCTTACAGAAAAATCCCATTTATCTTGATAAAATTTTTCAACACTTTTAAAATCATATTTCATATAAATCCAAATTCAATTACAGTTCATATGCATCAAAGGATCAACCGCTTGGCCATTATGTCGTATTGTGAAACACATCTGTGGATCTTTATCTTGTGTGCTTGATTTACCTGCAGATCCAATTACTTGACCTTGCTTTACTTTATCGCCAATTTCAACATGTATGTTTTTTAAATAGGAGTACACAGTCATGTAATTATCTTTGTGTTCCACTATAATTAAATTCCCATACCATCTCAGCCCTTTGCCTACATATATCACTTTGCCTAGTGCAGAGGAAACTACGTTCGTTCCATTTTGAGCAGCAATTTTTATGCCATCCTTACACATTTCATCAGAAGAGGTAGCTGAACCTTTAACTGGCATTACAAATTTACAATTTACCCCCACATTTTGTGTATTATTGTTATCTTTGTATATCCTATTTATGATGGCTTTTCTACTTTCTTTTTGCACTGAAGGCTCCCTAATTAAATGGTACTCTCTTGTATATTCCAGATCTCTTTTTCCGTAAAATTCTTCGCCTTTAAGCAGCACAGGTGCAGGTTTTTGCAGGCCACAGCCTATTAATATTGCTAATAACATAAGAAATGAGGCTATATGCCACATTTTAAACTCTCACAAAACTCCAAAATTTTAGCGAGACGTAGTGTTTCACGCCTGCTTGTTACTTTCCTCGTTATTTATTTTACTAGTTAAATAGTCCCTCAAATCGGTGAGTTCTTGCAACAAATTCTTTGTGACTTTTATATCATTACCAAATTCTTTTTGCACTCCTTTTATTGTATATCCTTTATCATATAGCATGTATTTTACTTTCTTTATGGCCTCTATACACTTGCGATCATATAGCCTTCTTCCTTTACGCTTTGTAGGCTTAATTTGATGAAATTGACCTTCCCAAAATCTCAAAACATGCTGTTCCAAATGTAGCTCTTCAGCTACTTCCCCAATCGTATAAAATAATTTTTCCTTGTTCATTAATTATTGATTGATTTTTTTATAATTTTTGAAGGCCTAAAAGAAACTGAATTTCTTGCCTGAATCATCACTTTCTCCGATGTATTTGGTATATTTCCTGGTCTTTCCTTCTTTTTCTTAACCAAGAATGTTCCAAATGACGATATTTTTACTATTCCATCCTTTACCAAGCTTGTCTTTATTTCGTCCAATATATCATCTATTATCGAAACAGAGTCTTCCTTTGATAATCCTATTTCTTGGTTTATATCTCCAGCTATCGTTGCCTTAGTTACTGTTGTGTCTTTTGTTGTAACGTGATCCATTATTGATAAATATTACAATACGTAAATATAATATAGCAATCGACTCGAGATTCAGCTACTTTATTTTTTAGAGTATGTCTCTTTTGTTGCATAATTTAAAATACCGGCAACTATCAATATCGCAAATATTGCAAAAAGTGCCATTTTATGATCTGTAAAAAGTGCTAACATTGACACTATAACTCCACTGCCAATAAACATAAATCCATTGATAATGGATGATGATGTGCTGATGTATTTTCGTTTCACAATCTCGCTGCCGACAGTAAAATTAAGCATATGTCCTCCCGCAAAAAACCCGAACATTAACATACAAAAGTACACAACGTGGACTGTTAAATGGCTGTATAGTAAAATAATAATTGAGACGCCTTGCAATAAAGCAAAAGCAGAAATTACATGTTTCCTATTTTTAAATAAGTTTGAGATTCGATCTGCAATTGGAGCACCAACTGCAAGACCAAGCCATAGTATTGCAGTTGCTATACCTGACTCCATTGCATTGAGTTCTGAGTTGCCCAGTAACCTTGGAGCCCACAAGGTATTAAGTGCTAAAAATGTTCCAAAAGTAATAGCACCCACCACTGAAGTTATCCAGATATCTCTTAATTTTAGCACTGTTAATATAGAGCACATTACTGTCTTCATAGAGCTTTTTATTGTGCGCTTTTCTGAGCTGCTTTCTGGAAGTGTGTTTGGACAAAAAAGCGTAAGTACAAATATCAACACACCAAATAGTATTATGCATACAATCAGATTTTTCCAATATGCATCTTCGGCAAGCAAGTTAGAGAACAGTATTTGAATTACCAAAGCAGAAAGGCTTGAAATTGTCTGCACTAGTGAAAACATTAGTCCAAATTGGGCAGCGGAAAAACATATGCTACTTGTGTGAGCAGCACCAATAAAACCAAATGATGCTCCAGTTGCAATCAACACTTGAGACAAAATCAAATGGGAGAAATTGTCACTATTAATAAGGACAAAAAACCCCAAGATCATAGTTGATAACGAGAAAAAATAAATTTTTTTACTGGAAAAAACATTAAACGTTGCTCCACTAAAAAATTGTAAGATGGCGAAAGTCCAAGTATATGCTGAATTAGCCAGTGCAACTTGCGCGATTGTAAGTCCAAGTTCCTTTTCGAGATTTACACTTATAAAGGTATAAATTATCTGCATGTTGCTGAATATAACAACCAAGTTACTAATCAGCCAAATGAACCAAGCCTTAGCTCTGCTTTCCATAAGATTTGTTTTTATAAGTAATCTATTAGAAATTTAACACTAAGTCTCTTTTTAAGCTATTGTTTCCTGACTACTGTTATAGCTAACCCAAAAAACGGTTTCCCTACGTCATGCCGCCGCGGTATCTCTTAGCCGCTAACAAGCAGCGGGATGACGATTGTCAGGGTGTCATCCCAGCGCCCCTATGATGTCATCCGAGTAGCCAACACTGGTTTCCATCCAAGACGGTGTCATTCCAGTGCTTGACACTGGGATGGCTTTGTTGCATCGCTCTTCGGATAGTAGGTAACGCACAATAAATTTATGAAGCTATCTCAAATTTAGCCATACCAATATCAGTGAACTTATTGAGCAAATAGCATTTAACAAGTAGTTCCTTCTCTCTATTTGTCTCAGATTTATTCCTAAAACTAAACCCGAATGTTTGTTTCAGTCGCGAGAAAAAACTTTCTATATAAGATCTTTTTCCATAACTCATCTCTTTTTTCCACTTCTTTATACCATCTTCATCATATGACTTTATGAGCTTGACTGCAGAATTTCTCTCAGCCATATAGTCTAACTTTGGATGCTCTGCTGCGTTGTTTTTCGGAGGAATTTTCGTTTTTATACCATATTGATTACACAGCTTATAGAGCTTTTCTCTGTCATATGCCCTATCTGCATATAGTACTTTTATGACATACTGAAAATCGACTTCTTTTAGCAAATCACAAGCTCCATAGTGATCAGCCGTTACTGTATTTTACAGCTATGGCTTTTTTGCTGTTTGTATTCAACATTACATGCAATTTTCTTGTCTGTTCATAGCTGCGATACTTTCTATCTTCGCTATTTTCTTTGCTATGACCAGGAGTGTTGTTGTATATACTAATTCCTGTACTGTCTATAGCAATTTCGATATCTTCCATATTATTTTCTGCAATCATTGATCTTAATATTGAGTTTCTTAAACCTTCTTGATGATTGTGAATAGCTGATAACTTGCAAATTTTTCCCAATTTGCTCAAGGTATCCTGCTATAAACCCAACTGTTTGCCTCAGGCCTATTCTAAATAAACAAGTTATTATGTGCACCAAAATTACAACTTTATCGCTATAAATATTGTTGCCACCTGGTATTTTTGGACCATTCTCGTACCACTTTTCTATGGCTTCGTTGATATAATGAAAAATATTTCCTCTTTTTTCTAGAAATTTGTTATATTCGCTATGGTTACTGACCCTCATTTTTTGTGGCATATTTTTTCTTTCAAGGTTAAATGGCTATTTTATAATGAATTTTGTCAGTAGCCACCAGATTTTTTCAGTTGCTATGCAACAAAGCCCACTGGAATCCAGACTTTAATTGTTATACTTGTAAATAATCTGGTGAAAATAAACGTTCATCTCAAAATGCAGTATTTTTGTTGAAATAGCTCAACTGGATCCCAGTGTCTGGGCACTGGGATGACACCATAGGAGGCTACTTGGATGACAAAAAAAGGAGCACTGGGATGACAGCAGTCCTACGTCATACCGCCGCGGTATCTCTAGATCCCGCTAACAAGCAGCGGGATGACGAGCTTATCGTCACGCCGCCACGAACCGTCATACCGCGATTCATTCGCGGTATCTCAGCCGCTAACAAGTAGCGGGATGACGGTTGTCAGGGTGTCATGAAAGTAGCTGACACTGGAATCCAGAAAAAAAGAAATATGTATCAGCTACTTTCATTTGCTGCGCCTCAAAAATAAACGTTCATGTAGCTGTAAGTCAAGCCATAAATCCAGATAAAGATCTTTAATCATTGGCTTCGTAGTACTTTTCAACCAACTTATTAAGTAACCTTACACCAAAACCTACTGCTCCTCTTGGACAAATGTCAGTACCTTTTTCGTGCCAAGCAGTGCCTGCAATATCTAAATGTGCCCAGCAAGTTTCATCCACAAAACGCTGTAAAAACTGTGCAGCCATTATGCTATCTCCGCCAGAGCCCGCAGGAGCGATATTTTGCACATCAGCAATCGGTGAATCAATAATTTTATCGTAAGTTTCATTCATAGGAAAACGCCATAACTTCTCATTTACTTCATTTCCTGCATCAATCAGACGGTTTGCTAATTCATCATTATTTGAAAAAAGACCAGCATATTCGTTATTTCCAAGCGCAACCACTATAGCACCAGTTAAAGTTGCAAGATCAATCATAAATTGTGGTGAAAATCTCTCTTGCGTATACCACAAAGCATCTGCAAGTATGAGCCTTCCTTCTGCATCGGTGTTCAACACTTCTATTGTCTGTCCAGACATTGAAGTTACTACATCACTTGGTCTTTGAGCATTACCACCCACTGCATTTTCTGCAAGTGCGACCACACCGATCGCATTTACTTTTGCTTTTCGTCCTGCTAAAGCATGCATCACCCCAACCACAGCAGCAGAGCCTGCCATGTCATATTTCATCGACTCCATACCACGTGAAGGTTTGAGCGATACTCCACCAGTGTCAAACGTTATGCCTTTACCAACAAAAGCTATTGGCTTTTGTTCTTTAGCAGCTCCATTCCATTTTATCACTACTAATTTTGGTTCTTTACTACTTCCTTGTGCAACTCCAAGCAAGGCTCCCATTTTTTTCTCTTCCATCTGCTTTTTATCAAGCACCTCGATTTCAAGGCCAAGCTTAGTAAGTTCTTTTTTTATATGATCAGCATAGGATTCTGGATATAGAATGTTAGGAGGCTCTGTTATAAAAGAGCGCGCAAGGAATATACTCTCACCTTCTTGCCTTGAGTGCTCAAATGATCTTTCAGCATTACTTAATTGCTCATCTTTTACTAATACGGTAATCTCCTCTACCTCTGTAATTTTCTCATCCTTTTTAGTTTTATACTTATCAAACTTAAAACTACGCAGAAACGCACCATATGCAACATTTGCTGCACTACCTTCGATTAAAACCGCTGCTTTTTTAATTTTTAATCTGCTTAGCTCACAATATATTTTACCACCAATATTTAATTCTTTATTTTCATTCCATTCATCCTTCTTACCAAGTCCAACAACTATGACATTTTTTTCTTCTGGCAAAGTAGTAGAGAAAAATTCACCAAAACTTCCATTGAAATTGCTAAATTGCTTTATATTATCCATGATCTGTTTTCCTTGCAAAACTCCGCCATCATTTACGGTTTCGTTGTCCTCAAATAAACCCGTTACTATTGTTTTAAAATCGGGCGAAATTTTAGAAATTGTTATTTTCATTGCTGGCATCTCCGTTGCAAATAATTGTAAACTGTACATAAAACACAGCAAAAACATCAGTAAGATATTTTTCATATACATCCTAAGTACAATAACACTCAAGTTTACTATGGACTCCCTTACATGCAAGGGTTTTTTATCTTTTATTAGAGAACTTATTATATCCGCCCAAGGTAATGTTAAACGTATAGGTTTTTATGACCTGATCACTGTAAGTAAATGGTGTTATGAGAAGGCTTGCAAGCCCATTACTAACAAAATCTCCAAGAACAGGATCAGCACAATTATCGCAATTATGGTCAACAAAAAACATTTGCGTTGTGAATTCCGGAAAATCCGGATGTTGAACTAGAAAGTTGATATGTGGAGCTCTATCACCAATTTTACCAGGTGCTATCGTAATAAAATTATAATAGCCAAGATTATTCACTACAAACCTTCCTGATCCAGCAAAATTCGGATCATCCTCTATATTCTTATCGTAATGGTTCACGCCGCGTGAATTCGCGTGCCATATAGAAACTACAGCATTTTGTATTGGTAAGCAGTTTATATCAGTAATTCTACCCACTATGTGTATTAATTCCCCTATTGCACTATTTGGAGAACCAGGTTTCCTTCTTAAATTGTTTGAAGAGCTAAAATTTTTTGGCCTTGCATCAAGGTCATATATTTCCGGAGTTTTAATGCAGTTGAGCAAAACAGGATCAGCTGCAAATAGCGGCAAACTGAATATCATTTGTACTAAAAGTGCTAACAAGATATTTTTCACATTCATTTCATTTATAATAGACTTCTTGCATAACCATATAACAAACTTTTATTGGAAATAGAAACGAAAAAACTTGCTTGACACCATTCGCCAGCCCCCTTATCATGAAACTGAAGGTATTCAGTTATCTTCATCTGTGCAGATTAAACAGCAAGAAAACAACGTAGTTGGCGTCTTATTTTTAATTTTTTGCACTATGTGCACCTTATGTCTTCACAATATTTCTAGGTTTTTACCTACACAAGCTGAAACGCGCTATTTAAAACATTAAAAAACGCCAACTTAAAAAATGGATAGTGAATAACTAGCTACCCTAGGGTTTCTTTTGCCTTTTTTTCTGTTTAGTAAATTGTATCCGTTCAGCGGAGTGGTAGAATAAGGTAGACAAAGCAAGATAATAAAGATAATCATAGAGCAAAAGTGAGGTAATGTGGTAAACCTTTTAGAACTTTGCAAAAATTTACAGCAAAAAATAGAAAAACTGGAAGCAGAGATAGAAAACTTAAAAGCAGAAAATAAAGCTTTAAAGATAGAGAACGCTGAATTAAAGGAAAGGCTCGGTTTAAATTCAAAAAACTCATCCCTGCCCAGCTCAAAAGAGCTATACAAAATAAAAAAGGACAAGCCAAAAAGCGAAAGGAATGTTGGCGATCAGGTTGGGCATAAAGGAAATTTTCATGCCACAATGGAAGCGGATAAAGTAGTAAAAATAGAGTTGCCTAATATTTGCGAATGCGGAGGAGAGCTTGTAATATGCGAAAAACCTTATGTTCACCAAAAAGTTGATCTTCCGGAAATTAGGCCTTATGTAGTAATTGGAACATGGTCGTTGTCGGAGATGCAGAAAAAGAAAAAGTAGCAAGTTACCAGAAGGTGTTACGCCAGATACATTTGGTCCAAGGGTTAAGTCTATAATTGCAGCACTCAGCGGATTTTACAAAAACTCAAAGCGTGAAGTGGCTAGTATCATAAATGACATTTTTAATTTGAACATAAGTGTTGGCAGCATATCAAATCTTACTATTACCCACAAATATAAATGTACTTATAAATAAAGTATTACAATATTAAAGTTTGCAAATATTGAGGGTATAAAAATGGCAAACGAGAGTAATGAATGGGCTAAAAATGAATTTGGAGATGCTGTACTTGGAGATAAAAGATTAACTGACCGATTAGTAAAGATTGCTGATAGTTTGATAAGTTTACCTGAAAGCTCAATTAATGAGGCATGCAGAAGTTGGTCAGAAGCAAAAGCAGCATATCGTTTTTTTCAAAATGAGAACGTAAAAGAAGTCGATATTCTAGCTTCACACATTGATAAAACAGTTGAAAGAACAAAAGCTCATAAAAGAATTCTTGTGATTCAAGATACAACTTATATTTCATACTCAAGCCATAAGCGGATTGGGAACTATTGCTGGAAAAGGAGCAGTAATGCATACAGCCCTTGCTGTTAGTACGGAAGCTGGGAATACTGGATCAAAAGATTTACTCGAGGCAACTCATTTCTGAAGAAGAAAAAAGACTAAAGAGCCATCGTAACAACGTTCATATTGAGGATAAAGAAAGTATGAAATGGCTAGAAAGTTTAAAGAAAACAAATAATATTATAGATCTGGCCCAAACCGAAGCTATAACTGTATGTGACAGAGAAGCAGATATGCATGATTTTTTTGAACTTGCACATAATCTTAACTCAGAAATTTTAGTAAGAGCTTGCCACAACAGAAATGTAAATAAAAAATTCATGCATACCAGGAACAAGCAAAAATTATGGTCATTTATCCAAGGCCTCCCTTGCGCTGGAAAAGTAGAAGTTGAAATCCCTGCTAGAGATAACAAGCAAAAAAGGACAGCGTTTTTAGAAATTAGATTCGGAAAATTTATCACATGAAGGCCATATAAAATGTAAAGAAGGTCACATAAAATATAAACCGACAGAGTCTACAACTTCACGCAATTCATGTTGTTGAAAAAAACTCTCCTCCCGAAGCAAGTCCTCTAGAGTGGATGCTTTTTTCCGGTCAGTACTTTTGAAGAAGCTGTTGAAAAAGTTAGTTGGTATTGTTTGAGATGGAAAATAGAGATATTGCATAAGATTTTAAAATCTGGTCTCAAAGTTGAGGAATGTAGACTTGGAACAGCAGAAAGATTAATGAGGTATTTAACAGTCATGAGCATTATTGCTTGGAGAATTTTCTTTATTACATCAATTGCAAGAACTAACCCAACATTACCATGTACTGCCTTATTAGCTGAGGAAGAATGGAAAGTTTTATATGTTAAAATACACAGGAAACCATGTCCAAATATAGCCCCTACTATAAAAGAAGCCGTTTCGTGAACTTGGAGGTCATTTAGCAAGAAAAAGCGACCCAAAACCAGGACCAATTACTCTTTGGAAAGGGTGGAGACGTCTCTTTGATCTAGCAGAAGGATGGCGACTTGCTCACGAACCTCATATTTGTGGGTAATAGTAAGGTTTCTAAGGGAGGGAGTAGTAGTAATACTGCTTCCTTACCTGACCAGTTTGCTCGTGATAAAGGTTTTGAGAAACGCGCTCAATACTATGCTGCTAAAGCTTATTCAAGTCAAGCTCACAAAGGTGATCAAGATCTTAAAGGAGTTATTTTTATTGCTATCGCCGATTTTATCTTATTTCCTAACAAGCTGGCTTACAAATCTGATCACGTTACTTTTGATAAAATTACCTATGAACATGATCTCAAAGATTTTAGTTGCACTTTCATCGAGCTACCAAAGTTTAATAAGACAAAAGAAGATCAGCTTTCAAATATTGTTGAAAAATGGATTTATTTTTTTAGTGCGACCCTGAAAGTCGTGGTTTTGTGGTGGTTAAATTCCACTTTCCCTAGACATCGGGGATAATGTATATCTCACATTTTAAAGGGTGGCAACCTTTGGGGTGCAAGCATGAGATAAAAGCAGGTAACACTAAACCTCATGGTGAATCCTTGCAAACAGAGTTAGATATGATTACGAGAGGAACCTATGTTTGAATTGTCGTCAAAGCATAGTATGCGAAAGGAGGTTGAATTACGCATAGACCAAAACGGTATGAAGCAAAAGTGGAACTAAAGATTGAAGACTTTAGTTATTGATGTTCCCAGCTTCCGGCAAATAGTAGGAATCTAAGTTTAACGTGAAACGAAGCCATGGAACGGAGTAACCACATAAAAGCTCTTATATTCATTAAAATATAAGTAGGTAGCCAACCACAAGCTGCTATGTGGAAGAAGAAGCTAATGCCCAAAGTAATATCTGGGATATGCAGACGTAAACACTTTAATTTGGAAGGTAAAGTGGTGAATAGTAGTGAATATGTTATGGACCAGCAAAAAGCTAGGTATGAATGGAATTCCTTGGCGAAAGCTGAAGAAATCTTCATTTAAGCTACAAAAACGAATTTACCAAGCTTCTAAATGTAATGATATCAAAAAGATGCACAACCTTCAGAGATTATTACTCAAATCAACAAGTGCAAGAACGATCGCAGTTAGAAGGGTAACTCAGGACAACAGAGGGAAAAAAACTGCAGGTATTGATGGAAAAGCTAACCTTAGTCAAAAAGAAAGATTGCAATTGGCAAACTCCTTAGATATAAGAGAGAAAGCAAAGCCATCAAGACGTGTCTGACCTGGTAAGCCATCGGAATATCGCCCGCTTGGTATACCAACTATATCGTGTCGAGCAAAACAAACACTTGTAAAAATGGTGTTGGAACCAGAATGGGAGGCAAAACTTGAGCCAAACACTTATGGTTTTAGACCTGGTAGATCATGTCATGATGCAATTGAAGCCATATTTGATGTGCTAAAACAGAAAACAGCATATGTATTAGATGCTGATATTTCTGGATGTTTTGACAATATTAACCATAATAAACTGCTTGAAAACCACACCAACGTTAAAGAAAATCATAAGAAGATGGTTAAGGGCAGGCGTTATGGAAGATGGAAAGTTTCAATCCACAAAACGTGGTACAATTCAAGGAGGCACCGTTGCTAGCTTGTGTTGCATTACACGGATTAGAGCAACATGTCAAAAAAGCATTAACAAACGAACTCTTTCAATGCATGAAAAGAAAATATGGTAGGATATCGCATAAAAACGCGCAAAAGTCTATTAGTGTAATTTTCTACTGTGATGATTTTGTCATCATACATGAAAACGAAGAGATTATTCTTAAAGCAAAAATTTTAGTTGAAGAATGGTTAGAAACCATTGGACTAAAATTAAAGCCCTCTAAAACAAGAATTTCTCATACATTAAGAACCATTGACGAAACAAAACCAGGATTTGATTTTCTTGGATTTTCAATAAGACAATATCCAACAAAAGAAAGTAAAAAAGGTTACACATTATTAATAAAACCAAGTCGTAATTCTATAAAGCAGCATACATTTGCTATTAAACATAAACTTAGAGAAATGCGTGGGGCGCCACAGGAAGTAATAATAAGGAATCTCAATCCAATAAACAGAGGATGGAGTCAATATTACTCTTCGGTAGTTTCATGTAAAATCTTTAGCTCATTGGATAATACTATACATAGAAAGCTCTGGAAGTGGGCAGTCTTTAGGCACCCAAACAAAGGGAAATGCTGGATAAAAAGAAAATACTTTAAAAAGTATAATAACGATAACTGGCGCTTTATGACAAGTAACAAGGTACGTCTTACTATACACAGCGATCATGTTATTAAACAAAGTGCAAAAAACCAGATCTCCATATGATGGTGATTGGGTATATTGGGGTAAACGTCTGAGAAAAATACCAGATAAGCCATTAAGAGTAATAAAACTATTGAAGTTACAACAAAGTAAATGTGATAATGTAGACTATGGTTTGAAAGTGATGATATAATAGAAATACATCATAAAGACCGGAATAGACGAAACAATATGATCAAAAATTTATCTTTGTTACATGGGCATTGTCACGATGAATTACACAGGAGGTGTGCATGACAAGCACCAAATTAGAGAGAAGCCGTATGAGGCGCAAAGTCTCACGTACGGTTTTGAAGTCGAGTGAGGAGGGGCGACCTTCTTCACTTAGACAACAGTATGCAGATGAAACTACAGATGAAGACCTAAGGAATATAGCAGAAAAATCACCAATAGTAAAGCTAGCATATGATGAGTTAGACAAGTTTTGCTGGAATGAGAAAGATTTAGTAGCATATGAAGAAAGAATAATGGATCTACGTAAGGAAGAAGCCATTCTTGAATACAAACTTGAGGAAGGTATAGAGAAAGGAAAAATCGAAGTTGCAAAAAATTTACTTAAAGCTGGTGTATCTGTTAATTTAATAGCTGAATCCACTGGCCTTTCTCAAGCTGAAATTGTACAGCTTAAGCAAGAAGTGGCCTAAGTATCACGGTTTTCAGGGCTTTTTTAGCTCGGCAGTGGTCTGAAAAGTCCATTTTTCACTTTATAAAATGTTTATATTTTACCACCTACTTTATTTGAATAAGTTCTTCTGCCACACTCTGAACGGATACTTGAATCAGGCTCAAGTTGACAAGTAGATGTTATCTTGTTATAATAAATATTTATTAATTTAATCTTAACTTAAGAGGGTATTTATGGTAGCAAGTGATAGTGTTTTAAAAAGGTATGCGTTAGCCTATATAAAGAAATTAGGTAATAATAATAATATTGAAGGGTTTCTACAGTATTGTAATAATACACCGAATTTAACTTGGAGCAAGGAGAATTTTAAAAATGTGTATGAAGAATTTACATATCCAAATTCAAGCAATAGGCACGATACAGGAAGCAGAAATGATCAATATAACGCAGGGAATAACACACAACCTACAGGCCCTCAGACTACACATATACATGTATACAATGATAGAGGTTTAGATTTTTGGGATTATTTACTACTTCGCAGCCTGTTTGGTGGTCCATACGCGTCAAGTTAAGAGATTGTGAGCAAATTTAGAGAGGTTAAAGTGGATACTCTAGCCCTTCTACGTTTGTCTTTTAATGAAAATCGCGACCAAGTTATAGTGAGTTTTTTAAGAAATGCTTTTAAACTATTAATTTTGGTTAATACTAAAAATAACTCTCTAACCCGCCTTTTTAGCTCAATAAATGCCTTTGTTAAGCTAAGTTCTGTATTCTTTTTCACTTCTGTGCAACCAACTATGCCGTGAAATATAAGAATTGCGCACAATTTAGCATATAGTTCACATAATACTCTGCATGGCTTTCCTTTTAGCTTATCAAGCCTGATATGGCTTTTATACAATTTAAATAATAACTCAATTTGCCACCTTACTCTGTAAATCGTTAATACTTGCTCAGCACTAATTTTATTTTCTGGAACATTAGTTATAAATATTGACCAGTTCAACAATTTTTGATTTCTTTTAGAGGATGTATATCCCTGCGATCTTGCTAATCTATTAGCTTTCCTTCTTCTGGCCATAGACTGTTCTTCAGTTAGTTTCTGACATATAATTCTTACTCTAATTTTTGCTTCTTTTCCTAACAATACCTCGTTTTCTAAAAATAACTTATCCTCTAAACATTCTAATAACTCCATTTTTTGATTTGTTTCTACATCATATATGTTGGTATCGGATTTATAACGACTTATGAAATAAGCTCCTATTTCATTGATTTGTTTAAAAGAACTTGGCACAAAATAACCGAGATCAGATATTAGCAAATCATTGCTTAATATATTACTTAAATGTTTCCTATATCCCTGGTCTGATCTTACCCCCTCCGTTAAATTAAGTTGGTCTATTATCTGATTCATGTAGTCGAAAACTAATTGTAACTTTATTCCAGACTTAGTATTGCTTTCATAGCCACTGTAGCTAGTACCATAACCTTTATACATCTCTTCCATACTGTTAGGTAGAGTAATATAGCTACTGTCCAATAATTTAACACTATTAAATTGCTGTAAGATTTTGCAATCAACTTGCAAGATATTTTTAAAGAGAATCACAGATTCATTATACATCCTTTTCATAAATTCCACTGCTTCTTCAGTAAATCTAAAATCCAAACCTTGTTTTGTTATATCTATCGAGTCCTCGTTTAGTAATTGACACATTGTTTCTACGCTACAATTATCAACTCCTATATTACCCAAGACCATGGCTTTTACGAATGATGAACCTTTTAGCTTTCTCTTTCTTTTTATAAACCTTGTTGTAATTGAGATTTTCTCTGCTTTTTCATTAAAAAATTCTTTGAGCTTTTTTGATAAGCAAGTTATTTTATTCATTGGTTCTCTCACTAAAAGTATATCTGGGAGAACTTATACCTTATTATTCTATCTCTTTCATACCTTTATTTCCTTAACTTGACGCGTATGGTTTGGTGGTCATACTACAGTTATAAATAACCCTGGTTTCAGTAGTGGTAGCCATCAAAGCAGAGAAGATAAGAAAAAAGACTCAGAAGACAATAGAAAGTTATTAGCTTTAGGTATGGTAGCTGCAGTTGTGTGTGTTGCTTTCCATGCTGGTATGTGTTTTTGGTATAACAGCAGCAGAAAAGTGGCTAGAAAAGAAGAAAAAATAGATTACCTGGATAGTAAATTTAAAACGTTCAGAAATATAGAATTTGCGGTTGGCGCTGTTTCTTTGGCAGCTTTGGTAGCTTGTGCTGTTTACCCAGTCTTACCAGTGTGGGGTTTAGTTATCCTTGGCGTTAATTCTCTTGTGTGTTTTACTGGTGGTTTAGCTTTTCATATGAAGCATGAGGAAGAATCAGAAAATATCGAGAAAGCTAAAGGAGCGGTAGATAGCTGTCTTAGACAAGGGCATGGTTATGGAGATTCTTCTCGTTATGATGCACCACCTCCTTACTTTTCTCAAGATCCTAATACTACTCCAACTGCTCCTCCTTGTAGTGAATTTGATAATTCTAATGCGAAACGGCAGTTTGAGAATTGTGAGGGGTTCACGTATGATAGAAATCAATAGTTTTATTTTTAGCCAAATTAATTGAATCAAGCCACAAAATCTGCTAAAGTTAACTTTATGAAAGCACCCTTAGCTCAGTTGGATTAGAGCATTTGACTACGGATCAAAAGGTCGGGCGTTCAAGTCGCTCAGGGTGCACCACATTTTATAGGAAGCAGAAGTCACACTTGAAATTAATATATGCAATACCTATCTTTAAAGGTTAAGCACTAAACTATTATATATGAGCAAAAAAGACTACTATGAGCTACTGGAAGTAGGCAGAAATGCCAGTATTGATGAGATAAAAAAAGCGTATAAAAAATTAGCGTTAAAATATCATCCTGATAGAAATCCTGGCAATCAAGAAGCAGAGGAAAAATTTAAAGAAGTAACAGCTGCATATGAAGTTCTGTCTGACTCTGAGAAAAGGGCAGGCTATGACCGTTATGGCCACGAAGGTGCTTCTGGTGGATTTCAAGGCTTTAGCTCTGCAGGAGATTTTAGCGACATATTCAATGACTTCTTTGGTGGAGGATTCGGTGGTGGTGCAAGTAGATCGAGAGCAAAAAGAAGTACAACAGGAGTATCTGGAGCAGACCTACGTTATGATCTTGAAATTACCTTAGAAGATGCATTTAAAGGAATACAAGCGCCTATACATTATGTGACAAATGTAAAATGTGATACATGCCAAGGCACAGGTGGCGAAGGAGCAATTAAACCAGTTCAGTGCCACACATGCCAGGGAAGCGGTAGGATTAGAACTCAACAAGGCTTTTTTACCATCGAAAGAACATGTACTACATGCTATGGGGAAGGAGAAATAATACAAAACAAATGTAAGAAATGTGGTGGAAGTGGACGTAGAAGAGATGAAGTAAATATATCCGTTTCAATTCCAAAAGGCATAGAAGAAGGAGCTAAGGTAAGGATAAGTGGTAAAGGAGAAGCTGGAACAAAAGGTGGAAAAAGTGGAGATTTATACGTATACGTGAAAATAATTTTCCATAAAGTCTTTGCTAGAAATAAAGCAGATTTACACTGTAAAGTGCCTATAAGAATGACACTAGCAGTGCTTGGTGGTGAAATCGATATTCAATCAATTGATGGAGCTAAAATAAAAGTAAAGGTCCCTGAAGGCACTCAAACTGGTACCAAACTACGTTGTAGGGAAAAGGGTATGCCATATATGAACTCACATGCTCGTGGTGATTTATACGTACAGGTAATAGTTGAGACTTTAAATCCAAAAAATTTAACTAAAAAGCAAATTGAACTATTAAAAGCGCTTGAAGAAGAGGAAAATGCAAGTGTACAACAGCAATCTGAAGGGTTTTTTAGTAAAGTAAAAAAAAAATAAGAAATCTGCTAAATGACATAAAGGGGTAACTGTTTACGGGTTTTCATTTAATCCTGCAATTCTTTGACCTTATTAATGGAAAACTTAACAATAGTGTTATTATTAGCCAACAGAAACTTCTTAGTTCCTTAAAACTATGTAAAAGCAATAAATTTCTTTATTTAAGGTCGAAGTTTTGCTATTCTCAGGTTTTAATAATTTAAATTTAATGAATATAAACAAAAATGAGTTTTTATTTCTTCCGCTTTGGGGAGTAGGAAGAATCGGGATGAATGTTAGCCTATATCATTACCAAGGTAAGTGGATTATGATCGACCTTGGTGTTGGTTTTGCAGATGAAACTATGCCAGGTGTTGAGCTGCTCATTGCTGATATAGATTTTATTGCTCAAAGAAAAAAAGATTTACTTGGAATAATCATTACACATGCACATGAGGACCACTGCGGTGCAGTGCCCCACTTGTGGGAAGAGTTGCAGTGCTCCATATATACAACAAAGTTTACGGTTAATTTTCTTAAAGAGAAACTAAAAGAATTTCGATTGGAAGGTATAGTGCCTGTGAAAGAGGTAGACATAAATGGCAGCATAAATTTGGGTCCTTTTACCGTCGAGTTTATAAATGTAACTCATTCAATTCCTGAGGCAAATTCAATATTAATTAGCACTGAAATGGGTAGTGCACTCCATACCGGAGACTGGAAATTTGATCCAAAACCTGTTGTTGGATTAACTTCTAATATGGAGCGTCTAAAAGAAATTGGCGATAAAGGTGACCTGCTTGCAGCAATTTGCGATTCAACCAATATATTAAGCAAGCATCACCCTGAGTCAGAAGGTGAAATTTATAATAATATTTATAACATAATAAAGCGGTCTAAAAAATTAGTTGCTGTTTCGCTATTCGCTTCAAATGTGGCACGAATTGAAACGATAAGCCAAGCTGCAAAAGCACTAAATAGAAAAGTAGTTTTACTTGGTAGATCTTTATGGAGAATAGTGAAAGTTGCGCAAGATAGTGGTTATTTAACTGATTCTCCTCAGTTTCTTGAAGCAAAGGAAGCAGTAAATTTTCCAAGGGAAGAACTGGTGCTACTTTGCACAGGTTGTCAAGGTGAGCCACTGGCAGCTACCGCAAGACTTGCTGCTAAGAGTCATCAAGCATTTAAAATGCAGCAAGGTGATACCATGATCTTTTCGTCAAAAATCATTCCTGGAAATGAAACTCGTGCGCACAACATGCTCAATGCCTTTATTGAGATGGGGGTAGAAGTTATTACTGAAAAAACAGAGCATGTTCATGCTTCTGGGCATCCAACAAGAGCAGAGCTAAAGGAAATGTATTCTTTAATAAAACCGAAGATGTCTATTCCAGTTCACGGCGAATATATTCACACGCATGCACATGTAAAATTTGCTAAAGAGTGCGGTGTGGCAAAAGCAATAATGATTGCACCAGGTGATATTGTTAATTTGGAGAACGGAGAAAAGGTTGATTCAATTGATGTTGACTACTTTGGTATTGATGGTATGCTGCTACGTCATCCGGAGAGCAGTGTTATAAAAATGCGTAAAAGAATGAGAGATGCCGGAGTTATTGTGGTAACAGCAGTTGTAAACAAGAAAAATAAATTGCTTGCTAAACCAAAAGTATTTGTACCTGGTGTTTTTGAAGTGCTAGAAGATGCAGCTACCATACAGAAAATTGTCAAGAAAGTTGAGTCGTTGTTTAGTTTGCAGCCAACAAAAAAAATTAAAAATAAGATTGAAAGTTCAATATTGAGTATCTTAAAGGAATATTTACTAAAAAGGCCTATAATTGAGGTTCAGATAGAACAGGTATGAAATGAATGAAGCTATTCGTTCATCTGGTGTTATTTATTTCGTTATTTATTCCTTATTTTACAAAAGCTGCTTTATATGTTGATATAAAAAAAAGCAGTGTTGGTAACATTGGTCTTGTTGTATCTAAATGTACATGTAAAACAGCGTTGGAAAGCGAATTAAGCGAAAATATTGCAAAGGTAATAGGAACAAATTTATCTAATTGTGGCTTATTTAATGTAAAACGTGGCGCGGAAGCTGAATCTAAATCTTGGAAAAGCGATACTGTAGTCACAGTAAGTTTAAGCGAAATATCTGGTAGTGCATTAGAGCTATCATTTCGTTTATTTGACACTTTTACAAAAAGAGAATTACTTACTCAGTCAGTTGTTTTTCCAGCAAAAGACTGGAGAAAAATTGGTCACCTCGTTTCGGATGTGATACATGATAGATTAATTGGTGAGAAAGGGCACTTCAACACAAAAATCACGTATATCGCTGAAGAAAAAGATAGCAACTACAAATCTGTGCGTAAAATTGCTGTGATGAATCAAGATGGAAGTAATATAAAATACTTAACAAATGGCGATAGATTTGTGTCAACACCGAGATTCTCACCAAATGGAAAGGGTATTGTTTATATCTCGTACGCAAATGGTAAAAGTTATATAATATTAAAAAATTTAAAAGATAACACTGAATCAATAATCAGCGCATTTGAAGGAGTTGTTTCTGCACCAAGATTTTCTCCCGATGGTAAATCTCTTTTAATTTCCCACTCATTGGGTGGTGAAACGAATATATTATCTTTGGATTTAAGTAGTAAACGAACAAAAAAAATTACTAAAGGTTCAGCTATAAGCACTTCTCCCTCTTTTTCTCCAGATCAAAAGTATATGGCTTTTAGTTCTGATATAAGTGGGAGTCAGCAACTGTACGTTATCGATTTTACTAACAAAAGTAAAAAACCTAAAAGAATTAGTTTTGGAAGTGGAAGATATGCTACGCCTGTTTGGTCGCCAAAAGGAGATCTGATAGCTTTTACAAAGATTCAGTCAGGAAAATTTTACATAGGAGTTATGAAGCCAGATGGCAAAGAAGAACGTCTGCTTTCAGAGGGGCATAAAATTGAATCCCCGGCATGGCTACCAAATGGTAGAGAAATCATTTTTACAAGAACAGAATCACCAAGCAACTCTAAACTATATTTAGTAGACTTAGTAAAGAAAAATCAAAAAATGGTTTCCACTCCCACAAATGCTTCTTTACCGGATTGGTCTTATTTTTGAAAGTAGATCTATTATAGGTTTGATATGAGCCTTATTTTACTTTAATCGCTTATAACCTTTGGCACTACGAAATACCCATGCTCAGGTTTTGTATTGGACAATATCTCTTTTTTAATGTTTTGAGAATTTATAACATCATCGCGTACATGAATGTCCTTGTCTATACTGCCATAACGCATAGGAGAAACACCTTCAGTATTAACTTGCAATAAAGTATCGTGTATCCAATCCAGCATTGTCAGTTCTTTGGAGTAGTGATCAATCTCGTCATTTGATAACTTAATCCTTACAAGCTGTGCAATTTTAAGCATTTCTTCCTTGGTAATTGTTATTTTTCTCTTATTTGCAAATTCTATTAGTGAAGTAATAACGTCTTCTGTTGACTTAGCTGGCATTTCTACCTCCTTGGATGAAGTGAGTTAAAATATTTACAACCGAAACAACTTCTATTTTACCAGTTTTTTCAAGTTTGTGAAGTATGGTATCCGTAATCACTAATTTATCTAAAGAAGAGGAAGAGATTTTCTCAACTGCACTTCCTGAAAGCACACCGTGTGTGATGCATGAAGTTACGGACTTTGCTCCGTAACTTTTTAAAGCAAGAGCTGCATTACACAATGTTCCACCAGAGTCAACTATATCATCAACAATGACACAATTTTTGTTTGCAACTTCTCCTATTATGTTCATTACTTGAGATGTGCCTGCTTTCTCCCTATATTTATCTACTACAATAATCTTATCACTTAACCCTATCTTGTACTTTTCCTCTAAAGTCTTTGCAAAAGCACGTGCTCTACCAATTGCTCCAACATCAGGTGCAACAATTGCCAAATTTTCCGTGTGTATAGAGTCAACAAATGCTTCAAAGCAGTTCAAATTAGTTATCGGTACATCAAAGAATCCTTCAATTTGACTTGAGTGCAAATCAATAACTGCAACACTACTTGCACCTGCAGTTTGAATAAGATTTGCAACTAATTTGGCACTTAAAGCAGACTGCACATTATTGTTCTTGATAATTCTATCTTGCCTGCTATATCCATAATAAGGAATAATTACTACTATCCTTTTGGCTCCTAATCTATTTACTGCATCAATTATGAGCAGAAGCTCCATAAGGTTATCATTCACAGGGGGAGAAAGAGATTGTATTATATATACTTCTTGATTATATAGATCATTTGCTACTTCTACATTTACCTCGCCATCGGTAAACTTTGATATCCAAGCAGAGGATGGTTGAACATCTAGCCGGTTAACTACTGATTCCCCTAATTCCTTACTAGCATTACCTATTATTATCTTCATAACGCACTAATTGAGTTTTTAAGATTATACAGAAATTGTAAAATAATTGAAATGTAAGTGTCTTTATCTAGCATTCTTGTCGGTGAATTAGGTACCTCTTGTACAATGACCTGTCATTTTCACGCGTTGTTTCAATATACAGACCCAAATTGAAACAACTATACAAAATCCTGCTTATGTTTCAAGATAAATGACTTTAATGAAATATAATTTATCTAGGCAGTGTCGACATTTATTTTAACCAAAGATAAATGCCAGCAATGTGAACAAAAGACAGAAAAGCTATGGCCAATTTGTCGTAGCGTGTAGCAACTCTGCGGAAGTGCTTGATTTTGTTGAACATCCTTTCGATTAAGTTTCTCTCTTTATACAATTCTTTGTCATATTCTCTTGGTGTTTTTCTGTTGGAACGCGGTGGGATTACTGGCTCAGCATTTACAGCTTCTGCAGCCTCAATCATATAATTTGCGTCATACCCTTTATCGGCAATAAGTGCCTCCATGTTCTTGCCTTCTATCAGGTCTAAAGCTTTTACGTAATCCGATCTTTGCCCTGCAGTAACAAAGAATCTCAGTGGGTTGCCCAAAGCATCACAAGCAGCGTGTAATTTGCTTGAAAATCCTCCTTTGCACCGTCCCAGCTCTTGTTCTTGTCTACCAGTTTCCACATTTTTTTCTTGCACCAGCAGCATGTTGATGTGCCCTGATTATTGTTGAGTCTATCATGAGCCACTCTGTGTCTCCATTAACAGCTAATGTGTTGAAAATCATCTGCCAAACACCAGATTTTGCCCACCTTATAAAACGTTTATGTACACTTGACCATTTTCCATACTCAGCCGGCAATGCTCTCCATGTTGCTCCTGTTCTACCTATCCACATTATTGCAGCTACGAATCTCCTGTTATCTTTTGCGCTTCTTCCTCTATCTCCTTCCTTACCTGGCAGACTGTTTTTTATTCCATACGCGTCAAGTTAAGGAAATAAAGGTATGAAAGAGATAGAATAATAAGGTATAAGTTCTCCCAGATATACTTTTAGTGAGAGAACCAATGAATAAAATAACTTGCTTATCAAAAAAGCTCAAAGAATTTTTTAATGAAAAAGCAGAGAAAATCTCAATTACAACAAGGTTTATAAAAAGAAAGAGAAAGCTAAAAGGTTCATCATTCGTAAAAGCCATGGTCTTGGGTAATATAGGAGTTGATAATTGTAGCGTAGAAACAATGTGTCAATTACTAAACGAGGACTCGATAGATATAACAAAACAAGGTTTGGATTTTAGATTTACTGAAGAAGCAGTGGAATTTATGAAAAGGATGTATAATGAATCTGTGATTCTCTTTAAAAATATCTTGCAAGTTGATTGCAAAATCTTACAGCAATTTAATAGTGTTAAATTATTGGACAGTAGCTATATTACTCTACCTAACAGTATGGAAGAGATGTATAAAGGTTATGGTACTAGCTACAGTGGCTATGAAAGCAATACTAAGTCTGGAATAAAGTTACAATTAGTTTTCGACTACATGAATCAGATAATAGACCAACTTAATTTAACGGAGGGGGTAAGATCAGACCAGGGATATAGGAAACATTTAAGTAATATATTAAGCAATGATTTGCTAATATCTGATCTCGGTTATTTTGTGCCAAGTTCTTTTAAACAAATCAATGAAATAGGAGCTTATTTCATAAGTCGTTATAAATCCGATACCAACATATATGATGTAGAAACAAATCAAAAAATGGAGTTATTAGAATGTTTAGAGGATAAGTTATTTTTAGAAAACGAGGTATTGTTAGGAAAAGAAGCAAAAATTAGAGTAAGAATTATATGTCAGAAACTAACTGAAGAACAGTCTATGGCCAGAAGAAGGAAAGCTAATAGATTAGCAAGATCGCAGGGATATACATCCTCTAAAAGAAATCAAAAATTGTTGAACTGGTCAATATTTATAACTAATGTTCCAGAAAATAAAATTAGTGCTGAGCAAGTATTAACGATTTACAGAGTAAGGTGGCAAATTGAGTTATTATTTAAATTGTATAAAAGCCATATCAGGCTTGATAAGCTAAAAGGAAAGCCATGCAGAGTATTATGTGAACTATATGCTAAATTGTGCGCAATTCTTATATTTCACGGCATAGTTGGTTGCACAGAAGTGAAAAAGAATACAGAACTTAGCTTAACAAAGGCATTTATTGAGCTAAAAAGGCGGGTTAGAGAGTTATTTTTAGTATTAACCAAAATTAATAGTTTAAAAGCATTTCTTAAAAAACTCACTATAACTTGGTCGCGATTTTCATTAAAAGACAAACGTAGAAGGGCTAGAGTATCCACTTTAACCTCTCTAAATTTGCTCACAATCTCTTAACTTGACGCGTATGGTTTTTTATTCTCTCCCATTGCTCATCTTTTAAATCATATAGCATTCTCTTTACCTATTAATAAAGAGTACTCTATATCACTATTTTTTTATGTCGACAAGACCTAGTCATTTGTATCTGCTAACATACTACACTTCCCATTGTAGAGCCTCTGCAACTTACTGAAATTTATAATCGCTTTATAAAAAGTTTTATACTCTTTGCTTAATTGGAGGCGCTACCTCTGCACTTTCTGCTCTGTCTAGGGTACTACTTGGTTTTTCTGCAGTAATTTTTTGAATGCTACCATCTACCTTATTCTTGATATCTGCTCCATATGATCTTAATACTTCAATAGCTTTCTCGTTTCCACTATTCAGCGCAATATCCAAAGCATCCATTCCATCATTATTTTTGTGGTTGATAAAATTCTCTAACTCAAAGATTTTTATATATTGCTCAATGATGAATTCCACCACTTTTCCAGGGCAATTATTAGCGGCAGGAAAGAGTACTGCATTGTTATTATTGTCTTTCTTTGTTACATCTGCTTTGAGCTTGTCTATCAAATACTTGATAATTTCTATTCTGCTATCATCTTCTGCTTCAGTGCACTGCCTAGCAGCTAAAAACAGAGCTGTTCGCCCATTATTGTCCACATCTTCAATATCTTGTCCCTTATCAATTAAGGCTTGTATTATATTTTTGTTCCCATATAAAGCAGCAAAGTGAAGAGGAGTATACCCTTCGGTGCTTTCTCTTTCATTAATCAATGCACCATGGCTAGCTAGTAATTCTATAAATTCTGGCGTATTTGCAAAAACTGCAAAGTGCATTGGTGTTAGATCATCTTTACCATGATTTTGAGTTTTTGCATTAACGTTTGCTCCATTTTTTATCAGCAATTTTGCTATTTCTAATTGTTTGCGTCCGATGGCAATATGCAGTGGCGTACGATTGCGTTCATAATGATCATTGACGTTTGTGCCACACTTTATTAGTAGTTCTGCAGCTTCAATATTATAGCCTTTCTTATAATAGTCCGAATGCGATAAGATATGTGTTTATGGCTATAGCAGGCCAGTAGCATATTACGGTCTGTTCGGATTATTGTAAAAAGAGCTATACCTTCCTGAATTGCAACGTATAAGGAAGCATATCCATCTTTTGTTTCCTCTGTCATACGAAATTGCGAACATGTTAGTTCATATATTATTAAGGATTATTATTAAGTTTTTATTAATACAATATTAATGTAGCGGGATGACGAGCTTATCGTCATCCCGCCGCGAACCGTCATACCACTGCGAACCGTCATCCCGCCGCGGTATCTCTAGATCCCGCTAACAACTTACTATTACCCACAAATAAAAACATAATATTGTATTTACTCAAATAATTTAATTTTATTAACCTGAAAGCTTATTAGATTAAAATTATTAAACTAAGAGTTATAATTTTAGCAACTAAAAGCTGTAAATTGCACCATATAAACAGTTATTTCAAGCAAAAGTTATGCCATTAAGAGCTATGCAACAAACATTTATATTTGTGGGTAATAGTAAGCGCTAACAAGCAGCGGGATGACGGTTTTTCAAATTATCGTAAGTCAGTTTAGCTATAGCTACAAGTTTCATTCTTCCCTTACAAATAACTTTACTGCGTCCTTTTTTCGGATTCAGAATTAGCAAGAAACGTTCTTGTAAGGTGGTCTACTAAAATTTTGCTTTATAAAACAATGTCTGAACTATGCAATTAATACATTATCAACACAACTGATTCATAAAAGCAAATATTATAACCACGAAGAGAGAAAATGTTATGCTTAGTTTAATAAGAAAGACCTTGAGAAAAAAAATGACTCATCAGGTAAACGATTCGAAATTGAAAGAGAAAGATGAAAAAAGTATTTTAAAATTAGCATCAAAAATAGAAGGCAAAAAAAGTAGCATTGCTGAAGAACTAGAAAAAATATCTGAAAAGGAAAAACAAAGGATTCTTACTACGGAAGTAAGCAAACATCGGGGTAAAGAACCAACTATTATATCACTTGCTTATGCTATACTACGTAAAGATAGTATAGCTGTTGAGAAAATGTTAAGAGTAGCTAAAGAAAACGGTATTCTGAAAGACATTCTTGACGCAACAACAACTATAAAATATCCAGGTGGTCAGGAAGAAACTTGCACACCACTTACTTATGCCATATTATGTAAAAATAGCAAAACTATTGAAGAAACTTTAAAAGTCTCTAAAGAAAACGGTATTCTGAAAGATATTCTTAACGCAACAACAACTATAAAATATCCAGATGGTCGGAGAGCAACTGTTACACCACTTGCTTATGCTATACTATATGAAGATAGTATAGCTATTGAAGAAATTTTAAAAGTCTCTAAGGAGAACGGTATTCTGAAAGATATTCTTAACACAACGGCAACTATAAGATATCCAGATAACAAGGAAGTGACTTACGCGCCACTTGCTTATGCTATGTTCTGGAAGGATAGCAAAGCTATTAAAGAAATTCTAGTAGCAGCTGAAGAGAACAGTATTCTGAAAGATATTCTTAACACAACAACAACCATGAAATATCTAGACCGGGAAGTGACTTACACACCACTTGCTTATGTTATACTACGTAGAGATAGTATAGCTGTTGAGAAAGTGTTAAGAGTAGCTAAAGAAAACGGTATTCTGAGAGATATTCTTGACACAACAATAACTATAAAACATTTAGATAGCCGGGAAGTGACTTACACACCACTTGCTCATGCTATGTTCTGGGAGGATGGCAAAATTATTAAAGAAATTCTAGTAGCAGCTGAAGAGAACAGTATTCTGAAAGATATTCTTGACGCAACAACAACTATAAAATATCTAGATGGTCAAGAAGAAATTTACACACCGCTTACTTACGCCATATCATGTAAAAATAGCAAAACTATTGAAGAAATTTTAAAAGTCTCTAAAGAAAACGATATTCTGAAAGACATTCTTGACGCAACAACAACTATAAAATATCTAGATGGTCAGAAAGAAATTTACACACCGCTTACTTACGCTATATCATGTAAAAATAGCAAAACTATTGAAGAAATTTTAAAAATCTCTAAAGAAAACGGTATTCTGAAAGATATTCTTGATGCAACAACAACTATAAAATGTCCAGATGGTCATGAAGAAACTTGCGCACCGCTTACTTATGCTATACTACGTAAAGATAGTATAGCTGTTGAGAAAATGTTAAGAGTAGCTAAAGAAAACGATATTCTGAAAGACATTCTTGACGCAACAACAACTATAAAACATTCAGATAGCCGGGAAGTAACTTACACACTACTTGCTTATGCTATACTGCGTGAAAATAGTATAGCTATTGAAGAAATTTTAAAAATCTCTAAGGAGAACAGTATTCTGAAAGATATTCTTAACGCAACAATAACTATAAAATGTCTAGATGGTCGGAGAGTAACTGTTACACCACTTGCTTATGCTATACTACGTAAAGATAGTATGGCTGTTGAGAAAATGTTAAGAGTAGCTAAAGAAAACGGTATTCTGAAAGACATTCTTGACGCAACAACAACTATAAAATATCCAGATGGTCAGGAAGAAACTTGCACACCACTTGCTTATGCTATACTACGTAAAGATAGTATAGCTGTTGAGAAAATGTTAAGAGTAGCTAAAGAAAACGGTATTCTGAAAGACATTCTTAACACAACAATAACCATAAAACATAAAAATAATCAAAAAGTAACTGATAAGTTACTTGCCGCATTACATGATCGCAAAGTTATTCAAAAAATTTTAGACATAGCTAGAGAAAATGATATTCTGAAAGACATTCTTAATGCAACAATAACTATAAAATATCCAGATAGTGAAGAAAAAATCTACACACCACTTACTTATACAATATCATGTAAAAGCAACGAAGCTTTTAATACAACAAGAGCTATAAATCAAGATGGTCAGGAAAAAACTCACATCCCATTTCCTACCCTTGATAAAAGAGAAACTGAATTAAAATTAAAAGAAAAAAGACAAAGTAGAAGAGATGAGGGATTAAATTTTAACAATGGTAGTAGTGACAAAAATGTTGAAATAAAAGTTAATGGGGATATCTTGTTGCAGCATAGTAGTGGAATTGAAAATGAAATAAATCATACTGCTGTACGTAATGATGTAAGGGGGGTAAAGCCTCTAATAGAAAGTAGAGTAAATGTTAAAGTACAGAATATAAATGCAGTGATTGCAACTTCTGTGACATTTAAAATGATTGCAACTTCTGTGACACTTGAGTTGGTAGCTAGTAAAATAACATGTGTACTGTCAAAACCCACCACTAAATTGGAAGAAGTAGCTATAACATATTTTCAAGGTTTAGCACTATATTTGTGAAACTTAATTTATATGTGCTAAACAAGATGCTGATTAGTTTTATAGCTAACCCAAGAAAGGTTTCCCTACGTCATACCGCCGCGGTATCTCTAGATCCCGCTAACAAGTAGCGGGATGACGATTGTCGTTTAGCCATAAATATTTAAGAAATTTACCAAATGAAAAAAAAGGCAAAAGAAGCCCTGGGGTTATTATCTGCTTTAAAATATTGGCGTTTTTTATGTTTTAAACGCTTGACAAGCAAGATTTAGCTGCTTTTAATTGCAACTAACCTATGCTGCAAATGTTTAAGAAATTTACCAAGCAGAAAAAAAGACAAAGAATCCCCGAGTTAGCTAGTCTTTTACTATCTCTGTCGAGTATTGGCATTTTTTGATGTCTTGTAACGCTTTATAAGCGCGTTCAGCTTATTTAGATAAAAATCTAGATGTAGATGAAGTTTTGTAAAGACATACAGTATCTATATACTGCAAAAAATTGAACATAAGACGCCGATACATTAAGTAATCCTTACCTTTTAATCTGCAGATTGGCGAAAGCAAATACAATAGCTTCAGTTTCATGATAAGGGGGCTGGCGGAGTTTGTCAAGGAAGTTTTTCGTTTCTGTGAACCACCTGCTAACCGACAGCTAACATTAACTACCGATATCGTATCTGAAGAAGCCCCCTGGCCATTCTAAAAAATTTAATGCTGAGTACACCTTATTTTTGGCTTCCTCTATAGTGCTCCCTTCTGCTACTATATTTAGCACTCTTCCGCCATCGGAAACTAAGTTACCACTTTCATCGAATTTAGTACCAGCATGAAACACCAACACACCAGGAATGCTTTCAATCTTATCTAATCCTTTAATTACTTCTCCCTTTTGATAATCACCCGGATAGCCTTTACTTGCAACAACTACACAAACTGTAGATTTGTTGTTAAGTTCCACCATTTTGACATTTAACTTTCCTTCTGCAACTGACAACATCAATTTTAACAAATCGCAATTTGAATCAAATCTAGGTAATATAGATTGCGTTTCTGGATCACCGAATCTAACGTTATACTCGAGAAGTTTTGGGCTATCTTTGCAAATCATTAAACCAGCAAAGAGTACTCCTTTATAAGACGTACCCATGTTAACCAATGCTTGAGCTGTAGGGTATATTATTTTTTGGATAATTTTTTGCTCCATGTCCTTACTTATAATTGAAGGTGATGAGTACGACCCCATACCTCCAGTATTTTGGCTTTCATTACTTTCATCAACTCTCTTATAATCTTTTGCACACCCAAGAGTTACTACTTTCAACCCATCAATAAGAGCAAAAAAACTTACTTCTTCTCCAACTAAAAACTCTTCTATGATTATTTCTTCACCTGATTCACCAAATTTTTTCTCCACTAGCATTGAATTTATTGCTGAAAAAGCTTCGCTTTCTGTATTACATATAACCACCCCTTTTCCTGCTGCAATTCCATTTGCTTTCACTACAAGTGGAAACTTTATTTTATTGCTACGTACAAAATCTTTAGCTAACCCTTCATCAACAAAACACTCGTACTTGGCAGTTGGTATACCATATCGTTTACATAGTCCCTTGGTGAAAGACTTCGATCCCTCAAGTTTTGCAGTTGCTTGACTTGGAGCAAAAACATTTATTCCCTCTGCAACTAAATCATCAGCAAGCCCATCAATTATTGGTTGTTCTGGACCAATAACAACCAACTCTATATTTTCTCTCTTGCAAAATTGTGTAACATCCACTGAATTTTGAATATTTACATCCACAAGAGCCCCAAGATCTTTCATAGCTTGGCGACCAGGAGTTACATATAACTCAGTCAAGATAGGAGATTTTTTTAGAGCCCAAAGTAGAGCGTGCTCACGCCCACCAGAACCTATAACCAGAACCTTCATCTTTATTTCCTCGCTTTTCTATATGTCAAAATTATTATTTGCTTATAACAGTATCATTACTCATGTATTTTTGCAACACGTTTGGTATTGCAATCGACCCGTCAGAATTTTGATAATTTTCCATTATGGCAATAATCGTTCTTCCTATAGCTAAAGCTGAGCCGTTTAAAGTGTGAATATATTTTTTCATCTTTTTATCAGTTTCTGAAGAGTATTTAGCGTTCATCCTTCTTGCTTGAAATGCACCACAATTTGAGCAGCTTGATATTTCTCTATATTTATTTTGCCCAGGTAACCATACCTCTATGTCATAAGTCCTTTGTGCAGCAAAACCCATATCGCCACTGCAAAGCAGCATTACTCTGTATGGCAATTCTAATTTTTTTAATATCTCTTCAGCAACACTCGTCATACCCTCAAGCTCATCATTTGATTGGTCTTCAGTTGTGATGCTTACCAACTCCACTTTACCAAATTGGTGTTGCCTTATCATGCCCCTGGTATCGCGACCTGCACTACCTGCTTCTTTACGAAAGCACTCCGAATATGCAGTAAAGCGAATAGGCAGTTCTTTTTCTTCCATTATTTTGTCAGCAACTAAATTTGTTAAAAACACTTCACTTGTGGGAATCAACCTCAATTCGTCGGTAGTTAAATACGAATCGTCAGAAAATTTCGGTAGCTGACCAACATTATACATAGCCTCGTTTTTCACCAAAGCCGGGTGGTACACCTCAGTATAGCCAAATTCATTAACATGCATTTCAAGCATAAAATTTATTAGCGCTCGTCCAAGCTTAGCTAACTGTCCTTTTAATATCGTAAATCTTGATCCGGAAATTCTCGCCGCTTGTTCGAAGTCCATTAAACCTAATTTTTCTCCGAGTTCATAATGAGATTCTGGTACAAAATCAAACTGTCTTTTTCCTCCATATCTTCTCACCTCTAAATTAGAGTTCTCATCTGCGCCTATTGGCACATCTTGCGCAGGAATATTCGGCAAGTTAGATAAAACATTCACTAACTTATCCTTTTCTGCTTGTTCTTTTAAGCTGATTGCCTCTATCTCATTTGTGATGCTTTTTGACAACTCTATTTGCTCTTCACAGGGGCTCTTGCTCATTTTAAGCTTTTTTATTTCCTCTGTGATTTCATTGCGCTGCCTATTTAAATCTTGCAATTTAGTGGTTAATGACCTTTTCTCGTGATCAATTTCTAATATCTCTTTTGCAGTAAACTCTCTTATCCCCCTGCTTTTCATTACCTTCTCAAATTCTTCAAAGTTCTTACGTATATATTCTATATCGTGCATATATTGTGCTATTACTAACATTGTTACTGTACTCCAAAAGCTCTTAATATTCAATATATTCTCATACTACTAAAATTATTATGGTTGATTTTTTTGTTAGAATTTGTTAAAATTTAATTAACTTAGCGTTCATAGGGTGTAGTATGTTGGGTATTACAAAAAATAATCAGAAAGAGAGCACTGACTTTGCTGGTGAGGAATTCGTTATCTACGCTACTTGTGTATGCCTAGCAGCCACATTCGCTGCTGGCTGTTTAGGGGCGGTAATAGGATCCCCTCTATTGACCTTTCCACTTGCTATGCTAATTTCTCATCCTGTGATTTGGATTATAATGGGAGTAGTTCTTACAGTAGCATACAAAATGGTTGTTGAACCTTTATTTTACTTAGCGAAGAACTATATTAATGGAAAAAGAGCTTCAAAGGGGGAAAAGAGTGAAGAAAAAGATACAGAACTACAAGATTTGCAAGGCAAGACTCCAGAAAAGCAAGCAAGACCGAAAACTCCTGATAGGGATAGTGGTATTTTTGACTGCAAAGAAAATAAGGATTCTTTTGTATATAAGACAAATAAAAAAGAAGATTATAAATTTTGGTTAAGTAATTTTGATATTGCAGAGATTGCAAAAAGTTACTATGGATGGATGCCATATCGTAAAAAAGGTCACAGGGAATTTTCCAAAGGAGTGTTCTTTTCTTGCCTCGATAATCTTACATCTTTTCTGGGGAACCGATTGCAAGAATATAAAGATAAAGTAAAAGGGGATAACAATTTAGTATTATCTTCAATTCTTAACTTAAATAACAATCATTGGGTAACATTGGTTATTTCTCATGATGAAAAGAGTAAAAAGTTTAGAGCATATTATTGCGATTCATTTGGTGAACCATTACCAGAAGAGGTATCAAGTGCGCTACAGAAAACTCTAGGAATAGACAATAGTAGTATTAGAAACTCAAAAGCTAAACAACAAGATGATAAGTATAATTGTGGAATATTTGCCTTAGAGAATGCTAAGAAAATTACAGATATGCTGAAAGCAGGCAAATCGTTTGATGAAATTGATGATCAGCTAAAATATGAACTTAGTTCAGAGCAATTAATAGAGAAGAGAAAAGAATTTGCAAAAGCGTTGAAAAAGGATGAACAAAGCAGGGCTGGCACGCCAAGCCCTGTATTAGGTAGTCCAGGAAATATAAGTCGTAAAGATAGCGGAGTAAGTTTAGATTCAGTAGAAAGTAAGCAAACAAAAATTGTTCAATATAATACTACAGGTGATGGCAACTGCTTTTTCCATGCGGTATTTGGTGATAATAGCTCTGGTCAATATAAAACTGAAAAAGCACAAGATATGAGAATGGAATGGCACAAATTTTTAAGTCAATTTAACTCTTTGAATGATCCAAGGATGCCTGAGTTATTGAAGGGACAGATGCAGAAAGTTTTTGGTGCATTCTTAGAAAATCCAAATCATTTGATTGGTATGTCGGACTCAATAAAAGATTTGGTTCAGCATACAAACAGACGGGTAGAGAAGATCAAAAAAAAGACTAATAAATTAATAAAAAAGTTATGTTGTCTTACAACATTAAAAGAAAATGAAGTTATAGGTGATTTAAGAAGCATTAGTGCTAGTAATCTCAATATTAGTGAAAGAAAATATGATAGAAATTATAATAGTGATACTGCAGCAAATTCTTTTCTCAATGGCAAATCCATTTATAGATCTTATCTAGAGGCAATCAGCAGCCAAAGTTACCATGTTTTCATAGAAGAAATTTCTATCTTAGCTTCGCTGGCTAATATTGAAATTGACGTCTACTATAAAAATAATGGTAATGATGTAAATACATTGTTTCTGCCAAATGCGGGAATGATAAATGAAGGTTATCAGCAGAACAACGAGCTATGGGGAAATAAAGAACAAGAAACGGTATACTTGGCACCTGGTCATTATGAGAGAGCTGAGATAGTAGAGGTAGAGCCTTCTCTTATGGAAAAAGTAAGTTCGGCTATACAAAGTGTTGTAACAGTATGTGTAAATGCGCTAGGTTTGAACACATAGAATATATGTCCCTACAAGTAGGAAATTTGACAATTGATTCTCCAGTTATTTTAGCTCCAATGTCTGGAGTGACTGATTATCCGTTTAGAAGTATTGTGAAGAAACTTGGTGCAAGTTTGTTAGTTTCAGAGATGATCGCAAGCAGAGCTATGATTATGCAAACTCGCCAGAGTTTGCAAAAAGCAAAAGTCGATGCATTAACTGCTGTGCAGCTTGCTGGGTGTGAGCCAGATGTTATGGCGGAGGCTGCAAAATTAAACGAGGACATGGGAGCAAAAATTATAGACATAAACTTTGGTTGCCCTGTTAAAAAAGTTGTAAACGGTTATGCAGGATCAGCGCTAATGCGTGATGAGAAAAAAGCCGCTGAGATAATTGAAGCTGTGGTCAAAGCAGTGAATATGCCAGTTACGGTGAAAATGCGCACTGGATGGAACGATGAAAATCGCAATGCCCCGAGACTTGCGAAAATTGCCGAAGACTTAGGAGCAAAAATGATCACTGTGCATGGAAGAACAAGAGCGCAGCTTTATAATGGTCAAGCAGATTGGAAATTCGTTAGAAATGTTAAAGAGCAAGTGAAAATTCCAGTTATAGTAAATGGCGATATTAAAAATTTAAATGATATTCAGAATGCTCTCAAAGAATCTGGAGCAGACGGAGTGATGATAGGTCGTGGTGCCTACGGTAAACCTTGGCTGATTAATCAAGCAATGAACTTTCTCAGTGGAAGTGAAACTTCTGAGCCAACAGCTTCAGAGAGATTAAGCATCATACTCGAGCATTACGACAATATTCTTGAGTACTATGGAAATGACACAGGAATAAAGATGGCCCGCAAACACATAGGTTGGTACAGTAGCGGGCTTCAAGGCTCATCTGAATTTCGTGTGAGAGTAAATAACATGACAGATAGCACAGAAGTGAAAGAAAATATTATTGGCTTTTTTGGTCAAGAGACACACTAGCTGTACTCAATTCGACTGATCGTATGCCACTACGCTCTCTTCCTCACCAGAGTGTAAATGACAACCATTATCCATCAACCATTCCTCGTCATAAGTTTCAATATCAAAATATTTTTCATATTTATCCACATTATCACAAAGTGAAAGTGCTCTGATCTTATTCATAATCAAACCTGTACCAGCAGGAATTAATCTTCCTACTATAACATTTTCTTTTAATCCACTTAAAGGATCACTCTTCCCGCAGAATGCTGCTTCTGTAAGTACTTTTGTTGTCTCTTGGAAAGAGGCAGCAGAAATAAAGGAGCTAGTTTCAAGACTTGCCCTAGTAATCCCCTGCAGAATAGGAAGATAATGAGTAGACCGTTTGCCAGAGTTACTCATAGCATCATTTTCCCTATCAACTTCCAGCTTGTCAATGCTTTCGCCAACCAAGTACATAGTATCACCAGGATCAGTAATTTCCACTTTTTGTAGCATTTGTTTTAAGATCACCTCTAAATGCTTATTGTCTATACGAACACCCTGCAATCTATAAACTTGCTGTATTTCAGAAATCATATAGTGCGCTAAAGCTTCTAACCCAAGCACACGTAAAATATCATGGAGATCAGGGTCACCATCCATCAATAGATCACCTTTACGTACAAAATCACCTTCATTGACTATTACATGCTTACTTCTTGATACCAAATATTCAACTGGAGAAATTTGTTCATCTACAGGTTTAATTAATATACTGCGTTTTCCTCTACGGTCTTTTTCAGAAAACGCTACATAGCCATCTATCTCACTAACAATAGCATGCTCTTTAGGACGACGTGCTTCAAATAACTCTATAACCCTCGGTAAACCACCAGTAATATCACGAGTTTTAACTGACTCTCTTGGTGTTCTTGTAATAACATCACCTGCATGAACCTTCTGGCCATCTTGTACATTGAGCACTGCACCGATTGGTATAAAATAACATGCTTCAACGCCACTTGCGAGTGTCATTACTTTACCATTATCGTCAAGCAGCACAATACGAGGACGTAAATTAGCTCCACCAGAATGCAATTTCCAGTCTTTTACTACTTTGCTTGATATTCCTGTAGATTCATCCATCACTTCAGTGATCGAAATTCCATCTTTTAAGTCCTGATAAGACACTGTACCAGTCTTCTCCGTGATAATAGGCAATGTATAAGGATCCCATTCCGCAACTTTATCGCCAATTTTTACTGACCCACTCTCATCTACATAAAGCTTAGCGCCGTAAGGTACACTGTGCTTCAACTTCTCACTACCAAGGCTATCAATCAACACGACTTCACAGGAACGGCTTATCACAATTTTATTTCCGTTTCTATCTATAATTATATTACTATTGTTTAACTTTATTTTAGCATTAATAGAAGCTATAATATTCGAGGATTCAACGCCTCTAGTCATTACTCCACCTATATGAAAAGTACGCATCGTTAACTGAGTACCTGGCTCTCCAACAGATTGAGCAGCTATAACACCAACTGCTTCACCTATTGAAACAATTTTACCAGTTGCAAGGTCTCTTCCATAACATAAAGAACATACACCAGGACTTATTTCACAAGTTAAAGGCGATCTAATTTTTACAACATCAAGACCTGCAATGCTGATTTGCTTTACTTTATCCTCATCAATTAATTCCCCTGCTTTTACTAATAATTCTTTTGTCACTGGGTTATATATATCATTTGCAGCTGTTCTACCCAGCACAACACTCTCTAGAGATGCAACTATAGTACTTCCTTCAACTGTAGCTCTCACAACAAGACCATTTTTTGTTTTACAGTCATGCTTTGTAACTATGCAATTTTGAGATACATCAACTAAACGACGAGTTAAGTATCCAGAGTTTGCAGTTTTAAGTGCAGTGTCAGCTAAACCTTTACGCGCACCGTGAGTAGAATTAAAGTATTCAAATACGTTCAATCCTTCACGGAAATTAGAAATTATAGGTGTTTCTATAATCTCACCAGAAGGTTTGGTCATGAGCCCTCGCATTCCTGCTAGCTGTTTCATCTGTGAAGTAGAACCCCTTGCACCAGAGTTAACCATCATATACACTGAGTTGTACTTACTATTTCCATCATATATAGATATTGCTTTTAACATATCATTAGCTATCATATCCGTACACTTAGACCATTCATCTATAACCTTGTTATACCTCTCACTTCTAGTTATTAGCCCATCTTGATATTGCATAGAGAATTTCTTAATTTCACCCCTCGCGTGATCAACATGTGTAGCTTTAGTTTCAGGTATAACCATATCACAACGACCAAAAGAGACACCAGAAAATGTGGCATACTCAAAGCCAAGTACCATTAATTTATCAGAAAATGCCACTGTAGCACTTTGACCACAGTTACGATATACCAAATCAAGTATACCAGTTATTTCCTTGACTGTTAATATCTGATTTATTAGATCGAAGCCTAGATTCTCATGCTTAGGAAAAATTTGCCATAATATTAAACGGCCAGGAGTTGTACAAACAGTTTTATAGTGAGTTTCACCGCTGCTATTAATATACTCCATCCTATACTTTATACTAGAATGAATATGTAAAGTACCATCACTCAAGGAATGCTCAACTTCACAAAAAGCACCAAAAGATGGTAAATTATCTTCCTTAGGTTCTTGTAAAGTCAGATAATATATACCAAGTACTATATCTTTACTAGGAACTATAATCGGTCTGCCATTAGAAGGACTTAAAACGTTATTAGTGGACATCATCAACACCCTAGCTTCAAGCTGAGCTTCCAATGAAATTGGCACATGCACTGCCATTTGATCACCATCAAAATCAGCATTAAACGCCGTACAGACAAGCGGATGAAGCTGTATTGCTTTGCCTTCAATAAGGATTGGCTCAAAAGCCTGAATACCAAGTCTATGTAGCGTAGGCGCTCTATTCAACAAAACAGGATGCTCTTTTATTACCTCTTCAAGCATATCCCAAACTTCTGGTTTTTCTGCTCTTATCAACTTACTAGCAAACTTAATAGTTGGAGCCATACCATACATCTTAAGCTTTGAGTAAACAAAAGGTTTGAATAGTTCAAGAGCCATTCTTTTTGGTAATCCACACTGATTTAGTTTCAAAGTTGGACCAACAACTATTACAGAACGTCCAGAGTAGTCTACCCTTTTTCCTAAGAGGTTCTGGCGAAAACGACCCTGTTTTCCTTTTAACATATCACTAATGGACTTTTTATATCCAACAGCACCAGCTTTATTTACCAAAGTATTACGACGACTATTATCAAAAAGAGAATCAACTGCTTCTTGTAACATCCTTTTTTCATTACGAATCATAATCTCAGGAGGATTTAAGCTCAACAATTTCCTCAACCTGTTATTTCTATTAATAATAGCCCTATAATGATGATTCAGATCAGAAACTGCAGGACGACCACTCTCAAGCGATACCAAAGGACGCAAATCAGGTGGTAAAATAGGTATAGTTGTAAGTATCATCCACTCAGGCCTATTTCCAGATTTAATGAAGTTTTCAACAATACGCAATCTCTTTATAATTTTCTTTCTTCTTATCTCAGAAGCAACAGATTCTAATTCTAGTCTTAAATCCTTCCTAATTTCATGTAAATCAAGGCGCGTTAGCAACTCTCTTATAGCTTCAACACCTTGCATAGCTACAAAACTATCGATCCCATAGCTATCTTTAGCTTCATTATAAGCTTTTTCACTAATAATCTCACCTTTTTCAAAAGGCGAAACAAGAGGATCTATTACGATATAATTATCGCTATATAAAATATTCTCAATATCTCTGAGAGACATATCCAATAATGCTCCAATTCTTGAAGGAAGCGATTTCAAAAACCATATATGAGCAACAGGAGATGCAAGCTCTATATGACCCATCCTTTCTCTTCTTACTTTAGAAGATGTAACTTCTACTCCGCATTTTTCGCATATGCGACCTCTGTGTCTTCTTTTTTTGTATTTTCCACATAAACATTCATCGTCATTGACAGGGCCAAAAACCTTAGGGCAAAATAATCCACCTTTCTCAACTTTGAACGTACGATAATTTGCAGTTGAAACATCTTCTATCTCACCACAAGATATACGTTTAATACTTTCAGGGCTAGCAATCGATATGCTAACCTCATTAAAAGGTTGTGCAATGTTAGTGTGAGATATATCTTCAATCACTACATCATTTTGCTTTAAATCTACATTTAAACATAAAGAACGTAGTTCTTTTATCATCACATTAAAGGATTCAGGAATTCCACATTCAAAATTACTGTCACCTTTTATTATCGATTCATAAATCTTAACTCTACCATTAATATCATCAGACTTCACAGTTAACATTTCCTGCAAAGTATAAGCAGCACCATAGGCTTGTAATGCCCAACATTCCATTTCACCAAAACGCTGACCACCAAAATGAGATTTTCCTCCAAGAGGTTGTTGAGTAACCAAACTATAAGGCCCTACTGAACGCGCATGAATTTTACCATCAACCAAGTGGTGCAACTTAAGCATGTACATGTAACCAACTGTAACCTTGCGGTCGAATTTTTCACCACTGCAACCGTCATATAATACAGCTTGTCCAGAGTTATCTAAACCAGCAAGTTCAAATAATTTTGCTATTTGTTCATCTTTTGGACCCTCAAATACAGGTGCAGCAACAGGAACGCCATCACGTAATTTGCGTGCAAATTCAATGAGATTATTATCACTAATATTACGAATATCATTACAGATAGATACGTTACTGCCATAGCTATAAACCTCAATCAGGAAGTTACGTAAATTGCTGTATGAACTTTTACAAGAGTTCAAATAGTTCTCTACTAACTCATTCAACTCGTCATTTAGTGCATTCTTATTAGGTGTATTTAAAACAGAAGCCGTTATTTCATCATCATCAATATTTTCAATTTTTTTATTATCAAGGTATGCTACTGCAAATTGTGTAAAATTATCATCGTTAAGGGACCTAATTCCCTTGCAAAAAGCACTTTTGATCTTATTGATCTCATCGAGAATATTACTTACCTTTTCCCCTAATTTTCTACAAGCCCAACCTACATGCGTTTCCAGTATTTGCCCTACATTCATTCGTGAAGGAACACCAAGAGGGTTAAGAATAATATCAACAGGAGTACCATCTTCCAAATAAGGCATATCTTCCACTGGCACAACTCGAGAAATCACACCTTTATTTCCATGTCTACCAGCCATTTTATCCCCTGGTTGCAGACTATGTTTCACAGCAATGAAAACTTTTACTGACATCGACACACCTTGAGGCAGGTCATAACCTTCATGTAATTTTTCTACTTTTCGCTTAAACTGTGCTATTGCATGTGATACTTTTTCATCAAAATCTTTTTTTAAGCTCTTAACTTGCTCAGAAATGGATTGGTTTTTTAATCCTATACCCCACCATTGCTCATGTTCAATAGAGTCAAATTTTTCTCGATCTTGAGAACCAGAATTAATAAGAAGTTTCTTCAGTTCATCATAGAAATATTCACTAGTAACATTGATTATATAATCTCGCTCTTCCTCAAAGTCATTTATCTCTTTTTGTTTGATGAGTAATGCCCTTTCATTTTCTTCAACCCCCCTGCGTGTAAAGACTTGTACATCAATTACTGTCCCTTCAACATCTGGAGATGTATATAAAGAGGAATCCGCACAATCGAATGACTTTTCACCAAAAATTGTCATTAATAACTTCGTTTCAGGAGGCAATGAAAGAGAAGGTTTAGGTGTAACTTTACCTACCAGAATATAGCCTGGACCAACTCTTGTACCAATTTTCACTATACCACTATCATCCAAGTGATATAGATTTTCTTCATTAACACCAGGTATAGCACGAGTTATTTTTTCTGATCCTAAAGGGGTATCATGTACAACACAGTCAAATTCTTCTATATGAATAGAAGTAAAGAGATCTTTTTTAACAACTTCACTAGAAATAATAATAGAGTCTTCAAAATTATAACCTTGCCAAGACATAAAAGCGACTAGCAAATTTTTACCAAGCGCCAACTCACCACTGTTAATTGCAGGACCATCAGCTATTACATCACCCTTTTTAACATAATCACCTACGCACACTAGCGGTCTTTGATTAATACAAGTATTATGGTTAGAACGCTGAAATTTCCTTAGATGATAAATATCTACGTCCAAGTAGTTAACCCTTTCTTTATCAAAAGCACGTATAACTATAGAGTTACTATCAGAACTATCAACTATGCCATCGCGTTTTGCTAAAACTACAGCACCAGAGCCAGAAGCTACAAAAGACTCCATACCAGTAGCAACCAGAGGAGCGGTAGGCTTCAATAAAGGTACGGCCTGACGTTGCATATTTGAGCCCATTAATGCTCTATTAGCATCATCATTTTCTAAAAATGGAATCAAGGAAGCTGCAACTGATATTACCTGCTTAGGAGATACGTCAATGTAACTAACTTGGTCGCTACTTACCATGACGAAGCTACCAGCATATCTACAGTATAGCATGTCATCAACAAAGCAATTATTTTCATCAAGCTTTACGCTAGTGTCAGCTATATGATGTGAGCCTTCGTCTATAGCAGAAAGATACTCAATTTGATCAGTAACAACCCTATTGACTACTTTTCTATAAGGGCTTTCAATGAAACCATATTTATTAATACGCGCGTATATAGCTAAGCTGTTGATTAACCCTATATTTTGCCCTTCAGGAGTCTCAATAGGGCAAATTCTTCCATAATGAGTTGGATGAACATCACGCACCTCAAATCCTGCCCGTTCTCTTGTTAAACCGCCAGGACCTAACGCGGATAACCTTCTTTTATGTGTTATTTCAGATAACGGATTAGTCTGATCCATAAATTGAGATAATTGAGAAGAATTGAAGAAATCTCTTAAGACATTAGTTAACACTTTTGGATTAATAAAATCAGATGGAGAAACTTTATCTAAACTAGAAGTGGACATAGAATCAACTATTGCGCGTTCCAATTTCAACAACCCAGTTCTAAATTGATTTTCTATAAACTCTCCAACTGATCTTACTCTTCTGTTTCCTAAATGATCAATATCATCTACAGATCCTTGACCGTCACGTAACAATACTATTTTTTTCACAATTTCAATAATATCTTCATGCGTTAAAACAGTTAAATCCTCATCATAATTTAATCCAAGGTAAGAGTTAAGCTTCAACCTACCAATGTTAGACAAATCATAATATTCCGGACTGAAGAAAAGATTACGGAAAAACTCTTCTACTATCTCTAAAACAGGAACTTCACCAGGACGCAAAACTCTATATATTTCATATAGTGCATCCTGATAAGACATGTTTTCATCTAAGAAAAGCGTATTTAATATATAAGGTCCAACAAACAAATTATCTATGTTCAACACTGATATTTCATCTACAGATAATAACTCAAGCTTCTTTATGTCTTCCAGCTTTATAGATTCACCAGCAGATAAAATTTTCGTAGAGCTAGCACTATCCATTAAATCTTCTGCGAGGAATAAACCACATATAGAATTAAAAGGAACCAGATACTCTTTCAATTCATTATCATATAGCTTTTTAGCTAGTCTTGAGGTAATACGAACGTTAGCTTTAAGCAGCACATTACCTTCAATATCCATTAAGTCGAAAGGCAGCCTCACTCCTTTAAATTTATCAGGAACAAAAGGCACTTTCCAACCATCTTTATGTTTTACATACTTTATTTTCTCATAAAATCTATCGAGTATATCATTATTTGATAGACCCAACGCCTTTAATAAAACTGAAATTGGCAATTTTCTTTTTCTATCAACACGAAAATACAAATGGTCTTTAACATCAAATTCAATATCAAGCCAAGAACCCCTATAAGGAATAATTCTAGCAGAATAGATCAATTTACCAGAATTGTAAGTTTTTCCCTTATCGCTATCAAAAAATACACCAGGAGACCTATGCATTTGTGAGACGATAACTTTTTCCACACCATTAATGATGAAAGTGCCCTTATCAGTCATCATAGGCAACCCACAAAAGTGGACTTTCTGCTCTTCTATAGATTTTACAACGGTTGCAAGTTTAGAATGATCTCCACTCTCTTTAATCGATTTATATTCATCAAGAGAAATACCATCCTGCATAACAACAAGACGTATAGAAGCAATAACCTGAGCAGAAAAAGTTACACCACGCTTTATACACTCAGATTCATCATACTTAGGATCATCTACCCTACAACTTATAAACTCAATAGTAGCCCTACGCAAAGGATCATTTATTGGAAAGATTGTATGAAAGATAACTTCAAGTCTTTCATTACCCTTATTCTTAGGAGTAAAAGAATCATATGATTCTTTTTGAACCTTAACCAAATCCAATAAAGAATCTTTTAAATCAATCGACCTAGAATAAGAAACTCTAGGAACAAAAGCACCAGAAGCGTACATATAAGAAGAATCAACCATTAAAATACCCCAAACTAATTAAAAGAGCTATATCAATATAAAATTAATACATTAAATATTATTCAAGCTCCACTTTAGTTGCTCCTGCTTCAATAAGTTTTTGCTTGATTTTTTCTGCTTCGTCTTTAGGAACATTAGCAGTCAAATCTTTAGGTAAAGATTCAACCAACTCTTTTGCTTCTTTTAAACCCAATGTAGAATTAACCTCTCTCACAGCTTTAATAACTCCTATTTTTTTACTCGCATCAATTTCTTTAATCACAACTTTATACTCAGCTTTTTCTTGAGCAGCAGGAGCAGCAGCATTATCACCAATAGGCGCCCCAGCACCAACAGCTCCACCAAGAAAAGAACCAGCAGGCAACCCTATTTTCTCTTCTAAAACTTTTACAAGTTCAGAAGCCTCTAATAGGTTTAAAGATAATATTTTATCAACCAAATCACTTGTTACATTACTCATAATTACCACCTTACTTAACAACAAATTTATTTTTTAGAACTATAATAATCCAAAACTCTCATAAGCCTCATAGAAGATGAATTAATAGACAACGCTAACCGAGCAGGAATATCATAAGATATTAAACGCATAATTTTAACACGCAATTCATCCAGAGAAGGCAACTTAGCCAGTTTATTAACATCTTCCACTGTTAACAATTCATTTAAATGAGCTGCGCAAATCACAGACATTTTTTCTTTGTTAGCATTAGTAAAATCAACTATTAATTTTGCAGCTTCTACTATGCCACTAGAGTATATAATAGCAACAGGACCGGAAAATTTGCCTGATAAATAAGAGAATTTACCAGTCCTTTCCAAAGCCAAGCGTGCTAGAGTGTTTTTAACTACTAATACCCCACCTGCTATAGACTTCAGACTATTCCTCAGAGTTAATGAATCATTAGCATTTATAGATTTAAAATTTACTAATATCAAGAAATCATTATTTACAAATACGTTTATTGTGCTCTGTATAAATTCATCCTTATCTTTACGCTTCACGGTATCACTCCCTTAAATTATATCTTCCACTTTGCCTATCTTATAAGCTTTACCCATAGTTGAATTTAAAAAAACACCCTTAAAGTAAATTCCTTTCGCAGAAATAGGTTTATTATCTTTAATTACTTTAAGAAAGGCTTTTAAATTTTCTAGCAAGTCATCAATATCAAATTTAATATTTCCTAATTTACCATGAATAACACCATTTTTATCTGTTCTAAATTTTACCTGACCAGACTTAATGGTTTTAATAGCTTCTGCAATGTTAGAAGTCACAGTACCAAATTTAGGGTTAGGCATCAGCCCTTTAGCACCCAATACTTTTGCAATAGGAGTGATTTTTGCCATAAAATCAGGAGTAGTAATGCACCAATCAACATCTAACTTTCTACCTTTTTTTATTTCTTCAACTAAATCCTCTCCTCCTGCAATATCAGCACCAGCTTTTTCAGCTTCTAATAAATGTTTATCTTGAGCGAAAACAGCTACTTTAATATTCTTCCCGATACCTTTAGGCAAAACTACTGTACCACGCACCTGCTCTTCAGATTTACGTGAATCTACGCCTAAATTGACCGCAATATCAACTGATTCATTAAATTTTGCTGAAGCAGACTCAACAATCTTCTTCAAACACTGCTTAGGATTATCATTATATGTATTCATTTACCTAACCTTCCACAACTTCTATACCCATAGATTTTGCAGTGCCTACAACCATTTTCACTGCTGAATCTTCATTATCCACTTTCATATCAACCATCTTGCACTTTGCTACTTTAATTATAGCAGACATAGGTAATTTAGCCACTAATTCTTTACCAGGATTACCAGAACTTTTACTTAATTTAGCCTCCTGCTTAAGTAAATAAGCCACAGGCGGACCGCTGACAGTAAAATCATGAGAGCGATCATCCTTTATGGAAATTCGCACTGTTACTAAATCGCCTACTTTATAATTAGCGTTAGCAGCACTAGTAACTTTATTAAAAGCTTCACAAAACTTAGGAACAGGTATACCACGTGGACCAAGTACTGAAGCAATTTTCGGTCCTGGAACTGCTTTCCCAGCTTCCATAAGTAAGTTAATCTTAGCAACTATAACACTCATAATTAATCCTCTATTTTCTCTACTTGAGCCAGATCAAGCTCTATTATTGTCGGCTTACCTAAAATCGATACTTCCACATTAATAATTTTTTTCTCATCGTTTACCATATTTACCTTACCAGTAAAATTTTGAAAAAGACCATCATTAATTTTCACTTTTTCACCTTTTTCATAACCATAACCTAACTTCTTTGTCTCTTGAGCATTATAAAGTGCATTACACATTGAGTGAATCTCATCATCCAAAATCACCTTTGGAATATTACCGTTTTTCAAAAATCCATAAACCTTAAGAGATTTTGGTATATTATTGATAAAATTCAATACTTCATCGCATAAATTCACGTATAAAAAGACATAACCAGGAAAGCATTTCCTTCGTGTAGCAATTTTCTTAGATTTCAACTCTACTTCACTTAGCTCTTCATATGGAATAAAAACTTCCTTAAAGTAATCATTAACACCCAATCTCATAGAATTTTCCAATATATGTTGGCGCACTTTCTCTTCACAATTGGAAGCAACTCTCAAGATATACCATTTATATCTATTAAATTCTTTACACTTTAAACTTATCTCATCATCTGAAATCATCTCAAAATCACCAGATTCGCCACTGCAGAATCCAGGCGTTTGATTCAAAATATTTTTGCTTTCATCACACAGATGCATATATACATACACTTCACATAATTCTTTTATATCAGACTTTGAATTACATACCGTTTGATAAGGAATAAACACTTCCTTAAAATAAACAGCATTACTTACCAATTCGCGTATGTTTTGCTCATATCCATAATCAACTTTAATGATATACCATTTATATTCACATTCCATAAATAATTCCAAATAAAGCCTTAATTACGTAAAGAGACATAAAATCCACAAAACAGAAGAAAATCGAAAAGCATAATATAACAATCATTACAACAAATAGAGATGACAACACCTCCTGTTTCTTTACCCAAGCAATTCTTCGTATTTCTTGCTTTATATCACAGAAAAAACCACACAAACTTTTTAACATTTCCACCACAACATTAATGCAGGAGCGATAGGAATTGAACCTACAACCTCTGGTTTTGGAGACCAGCGCTCTACCAATTGAGCTACACTCCTATAACTCAAACTCTCACTCCAAAATTTCAGAAACAACACCAGAACCAACAGTTCTACCGCCTTCTCTTATCGCAAAACGCAATCCCTTATCCATTGCTATCGGTACTTGCAATTCTACTTCTACACTCACATTATCTCCTGGCATTACCATCTCCTTCCCATCTAGCAATTTTATGCTCCCAGTTACATCCGTTGTCCTTAAATAAAACTGTGGCTGGTAATTCGCAAAAAATGGTGTATGCCTTCCTCCTTCCTCTTTCTTTAATATATAAACCTCCGCCTTAAACTTTCTATGCGGCGTTATCGTCCCCGGTTTTGCCAATACTTGCCCTCTCTCTACTTCTTCTCTTTTTGTTCCTCTTAACAATATTCCTACATTGAGTCCTGCACTTCCCTTATCCAGCAACTTCTTAAACATTTCTACACCTGTGCATATCGTCTTTTGCGTCGCTTTCAGACCTATTATCTCTATCTCTTCTCCCGTCTTTATCTCTCCCTTCTCTATTCTTCCTGTTACCACTGTTCCTCGCCCCGATATCGAAAATACATCTTCGATTGGCAATAAAAATGGTAAATCCACAGGCCTTGGTGGAACCGCTACATATTCATCTAACTTTTCCATCAATTTGTCTATTGATTTCTTTCCATATTCGCTGCTGTCATCCTCCAGCGCCTTGAGCGCTGAACCAACCACCACAGGCACTTCATCCCCTGGAAATCCGTATTTACTCAGTAATTCCCTCACTTCCATTTCTACTAAATCTATCATATCAGCATCAGCAACATCAGCTTTATTTATATACACCACGATATATCCAACACCTACCTGCTTCGCCAGCAATATATGCTCTCTCGTTTGTGGCATTGGCCCATCAACCCCCGACACTACCAATATCGCCGCATCCATCTGTGCTGCACCTACTATCATGTTCTTTACATAGTCAGCGTGTCCAGGACAATCAACGTGTGCATAATGCCTTTTCTCTGTCTGATACTCAACATGCGCTGTTGCTATCGTTATCCCCCTCTTCCTTTCTTCTGGCGCTTTGTCTATCTGATCGTACGCTACAAAATTTCCATAATGCTTCGTTATCGCCGCTGTTAACGTCGTCTTCCCATGATCCACATGTCCTATTGTTCCCACATTTACATGCGGCTTTCCAAATGCTTCCACTACTGCTGTCATAATTATTACCCTTAATTATACTCTAACTTTAACTCATCAACCACATATTGTGGCACTTGCTCATAACAAGAAAAATGCATACTATACTGCGCCCTTCCCTGAGACATAGAACGCAAAACGTTGATATAACCAAACATATTTGCAAGAGGTACCGAAGCAGTAATTATTTTACTATTATTACCTAAATCGAGCATATCAGCAACATTTCCTCTTCTACTATTTATATCACCCATAACATCACCCATATATTCTTCAGGAGTAATGATTTCAACTTTCATTATAGGCTCCAGCATTTTTGGACCAGCTTTATTTGCCATCTCTTTAAAAGCACCTTTAGCAGCAAGTTCAAAAGCTAAAGGACTAGAATCAACCTCATGAAAAGCACCATCAAGAAGGGTAGCCTTAAAATCAATCAACGGAAATCCCGAAATTATACCACCTTCTTTTATCAACTCCAAGCCATTTTCTACCCCAGGAATATACTCTTTTGGAATAGCACCACCTACAATTTTACTTTCAAATTGAAACCCAGAACCAGGCTCAAGAGGTTCAAATTTTATTTTAACCTTAGCAAACTGACCAGCTCCACCAGATTGTTTTTTATGAGTGTAATCAATTTCAACAGATTTAGTGATAGTTTCACGATATGCAACCTGAGGAGCACCGACGTTAGCCTCAACGTTAAATTCGCGCTTCATTCTATCAACAATAATCTCAAGATGGAGCTCACCCATGCCTTTCAATATAGTCTGGCCACTTTCCGCATTTACTGACATTCTTAAAGAAGGATCTTCTGCAACCAACCTATTTAGAGCAATACCTAATTTTTCCTGATCTGAAGTGGTTTTAGGTTCCACAGCAATTTCAATAACAGGCTCAGGAAATTCCATACGCTCCAATAATATAGGAAAATCAACAGAACATAAAGTATCTCCGGTGGTTGTTTTCTTTAGCCCAACTAAAGCAACTATATCTCCAGCCCTAGCCTCAGTTATATCTTCTCGGTTATTTGCATGCATAAGTAACATTCTGCCAATCCCTTCAGTTTCGTTTTTTAACGCATTTGAAACGGTAGATTTAGACTTTAATTTACCAGAATAAATACGGATAAACGTCAAGCTGCCTACAAATTTATCCGTCATCACTTTAAATGCAAGAGCAACAAATTTCTCTTTTTCTGAAGGTTTGACCTCAATTTTCTTTTCTGAATCTTTAGGATCAATTCCAACAATTACATCAACATCAATAGGAGAAGGTAAAAAGTCAACCACACCATCTAAAAGTGGTTGTACGCCTTTATTTTTAAAAGCTGATCCACATAACACAGGAACAAATTTTCCTTTAATGGTCCCATTTCTCACGCATTTTTTCAGTAAATCTACTGGCAGATCATTAGACTCAAAGTAAGTATTCATCGCTTCATCATCCATCTCAGCTGCAGCATCTAATAAAAGATTTCGATATTCTTGAGCCTTATCAAGCAAATCAGAAGGAATATCTTCATAAGAAAATTTAGCGCCCAACGTTTCTTCTTGCCATATAATGGCTTTCATAGAAATAAGGTCAATTATACCTTTGAAATCTTTCTCACTCCCTATTGGTAAATGAATAACTAAAGGTGCTGCACCAAGCTTCGTCTTTATCATATCAACACATCGATAAAAATTTGCCCCTATTCTATCCATCTTATTAACAAAGCAGATACGAGGAACGCTATATTTATCAGCTTGACGCCACACTGTCTCAGATTGAGGTTCAACTCCAGCAACTCCATCAAATACAGCAACTGCACCATCCAAAACCCTTAAAGATCTCTCAACTTCAATAGTGAAATCAACGTGACCAGGAGTGTCTATTATATTGACCCTATGATCATTCCAAAAACATGTTGTTGCAGCAGATGTGATTGTAATACCACGCTCTTTTTCCTGCTCCATCCAATCCATAGAAGCTGCACCATCGTGCACTTCACCAATTCTATTTTGCTTACCAGTATAAAATAAAATACGCTCTGTTGTGGTAGTCTTACCAGCATCTATGTGAGCCATTATCCCTATATTTCTGTATTTAGATATTCCAATTTCCATATCACAATTAATTAGCTAACATTAAAAACGAAGATGAGAAAATGCCTTATTAGCTTCAGCCATTTTATATTTTTCTTCGCACATCTTAAACGCACCACCGCGTTTATTATAAGCATCCAGTATTTCAGATTGCAAACAATCAACAGTGGTTTTTCCACTCTTTTTTCGAGCAGCAGAAGTTGCTTTAGCAATCCACCTTAACGCTAAAGAAACCGCTCTATCTTGTCGAACTTCAACAGGTACTTGATAAATTGCACCACCAATGCGTCGAGAACGCACTTCTATAGAAGGAGTAACATTTCCTACTGCTGTCTCAAAAATTGATAACCCACCTTCGCCTATTTTCTTTTCAGCTAAAGACAAAGCGTCATAGATAATCTTTTCTGCAGTAGATTTTTTACCACATTTCATGATTGTATTAATGAAACGCATCAGCAAAACACTGCCGTAACGCGAATCAGGACTTATTTCTCTTTTTTTTGCTTTATTCCGACGAGCCATAAACTTTAACCAGATTTCTTTACACCATATTTTGAACGAGCTTTCTTTCGATTTTGCACACCACGCAGATCAAGGGCACCTCTTATTATGTGATAACGCACACCTGGCAAATCTTTAACCCGCCCACCACGTATCAAAACAACAGAGTGTTCTTGTAAATTATGACCTTCACCAGGTATATAAGCCGTCACTTCACCATACCCACTAATTTTTACTCTGGCTACTTTACGGAGTGCTGAGTTAGGCTTTCTAGGAGTTGTAGTATACACCTTAGTGCAAACACCTCTCCTTTGAGGGTTGCTTTCTCCCAAAGCTGGTACCTTTTTCTTATGGGTCAATCCTAATCTACCCTTACGTATTAATTGATTTATCGTAGGCATATGTTATAAACTCAAGCTCATTAAAATAACTAAGTTTTTAGTTATAAAATAATAAACCTCAATAGTCAATATAAAAATAAACATTACTACTCTAATAATTAAGCTCAACTGCCTTGAAAGCCATCAGTAGACTTCTTGCACTACCTCCCAAGCCACAACTGTCATTCAGTAGAAACGAAAAAACTTACTTGACACCCTTCGCCAGCCCCATTATCATGGTACTGAAGGTATTCATTTATCTTCAATCTGTGCAGATTAAATGACAACAGTATTACGTAATTGGCGTCTTATTTTTAATTTTTTGCACTATGCACACTTTACGTCTTCACAACATTTCTGGGTTTTTACCTATATAAGCTGAAACGCGCTTATAAAGCGTTTAAGACAGTATAGTACGCCAATTTGCAGGATTAGAGAGTGACAACTAGCTAATACGGGATATCTTTTGCCTTTTTTTCTGCTTAGTAAATTTCTTAAACATTTAAACTAAGGTGAGTTGCATTTAAAAGCAGCTAAATTGCAGTGTTTAAGACTTAAAAAACGCCAATACTGAAAATAGACAATGACTAGGGCTTCTTTTGCCTTTTTTTCGTTTGGTAAATTTCTTAATATTTATGGCAACATGAACTGAGCAGGAAGGTGTCATTCCAGTGCTTGACACTGGAATCCAGTTTTCCATATAATCTCATCGAAAATGTTGTAACCACTTTCTGTGCTAGTTTGCTTGCTTACAAGCAAACTTTTCTGGATCTCAGTGTCTGGGCACTGGGATGACAGGAGAAGGTACTAGGATGACACCCTGACCTCGTCGTCCCGCTACGTGTTAGCGGAATCTAGAGATACCGTGACGGTATGACGTAAAGCTCGCATTAGCTATACTTTTATGCTCACCAACTTAGCTGGATCCAAGTAGTCAAGCTACTTGGATCTGCAAATTGCAATGTTCGTACAGCTGCGTGCTTGACACTGGGATTTAGTGCAGCTACCCTAAACTGGAAGCTCATCTTGCTATTTTTGGCTGAAAGAAACATATTTTTAGAATAATGAAAACAATCAGCTCTTTAATTCAAGAAGGATCGGAGTTATTATCGTCACATAAAGTTGAATCACCACATTTAGATTGTGAAATCATCATGCAGCACGTACTTGGAGTGGAAAGATCATTTATAATTGTGAACCATGCTGATCAAGTGCCAATGGAGAAAGAACTTTTATTTTGGAAATTAACAAAAAAAAGAGCGGAAAGATATCCAATATCGCAAATAATAGGTAATCATGAATTCTGGAGTAAAAATTTTATAGTTAACCAGCATGTTTTAGATCCAAGGCCAGATAGTGAAACAATAATCCTAGCAGTGTTAAAATATTACCCAAACAAAAAACAGAAACTAAAAATTGCAGATTTTGGTACAGGCACAGGTTGTTTATTGATATCCGTACTTAGTGAGTATGAATATGCTGTTGGCGTCGGTTTTGAAAAAAGCTTGGAAGCATATAAAGTTGCCTATCAGAACACAAAAAAACATGATCTTCTCAGCAGAGCCAAAATATTTCCAAGTTCGTGGACAGAGTGCAGAGGTTCATTCGATCTTATAATCAGTAATCCTCCATATATTAAAAGAAGCAAATTGAAAGACTTGCAAGCTGAAGTGCAAAAGGAACCAAGAATTGCCCTTGATGGTGGTATTGATGGTTTGAGTTGTTACTTGAGCATTTTTCCAATATTAAGGAGGTGCCTTAAAAAAAATGGGTTTGCGATATTGGAGATAGGTGAAGATCAAAGCAATATTGACAAAATAATCCCCTCATACGAATTAGCTTTTCAGGAATATGTATATGACTTAGCGGGAATGAAGAGATGCATTGTTGTGAAAAGAACATAGCTAATGTTTTTTTGCCTTCATCCCATATTATCCTATATCATCCCAGTACCCTCTACCTAGTCATCCAAGTAGCGTGACTACTTGGATCTATATTTAACTAGATCCTATGGTCAAGCCATAGGACGACAGGAACGGTTTTATGCATTTTTTAAAGGGCAACATGTTTAAGCTTTGCTGGCAAAATGGAAAGTAAGACCAGCCTCTATACCGTGTGTGTGAAATAGTTGATTACCTATATTTATTTCCTCAGTTACTTTGCTACCTGAGCTAGGATTAAGCTTCTTTTTTTTATCATTATTAGGGTCGTCTACCACTTGTCCTAACCTTTTTGCTGTAAGCTTAATATCGCTACCAATAGCACCAAAACCTCTATATCCGATATGCATATTTACATCTTCGTTTATGCGATAGTCAAAGCCAGCTTTTAATTGACCTGCGGGTCTTATTGACGGTTTTTCAAACATCGTCATTCTTGTTGCACCGATCCCAATACCAACGTAAGGAGAAAAAGAGAAACGGTCACTTTTCCAATGATGATAAACATTTGCCATTACAGATATGTTCTCAATTTGGTCATGACTAACTGCAGCACTATAGAGATAAGTTTCTTTATTAGGATCCTCACCAGTCTCCTTTAGGTATGAAACAGTTATTTGGCTACTTGTTAAACCAATATTATCCACTTTTACAGAAGAATACATCCCTTCCAATTCAGCCCTATAGCTGTTGTTACCCAATTCTCCTGTGTAACCAAATGCCACATTTGCAGCAAAAGGTGGATTATAATCTCCTTTATACTCACTTAGTGACTGACCTTCTGTGTTCTGAGCACCCCTGTCATTTATAGACAAATTTTTGATACCTGTAGTGCTTGTTTTTAGTACGCTTGTGTTATTTAAATATTGACCGTAATACCCACTACCAAAGTAAAACCCTTCTGTTTCACTTGCAAAAGATTGTTGTGACAACAATAAAGCAAATGCTGTAACCGCTAATGTTTTTTTACTAATCATTACTACTCCCCTAGTTAAAATAGCTAATCTAATACTAATTAATTAAAAATGGCTTAATATGAAAAACCTAATTATTTGCATAACTTGCACTTTTCTGAGCTAAAAATAGGCAAAGTTAACCTTACTTCTCGTCATTTTTTAATTTATCCTCATCTTCAAATTCATCCTCCTCTTCTTCGTCATCAAACCCATCATCGCTCCTATCCTCATCTTCCTCGTCATCATCTTCAAACTTATCGTCGATATCTTCATCATCAATATCTTCGTCTGCAAATTCATCTGATTCATCATATACTGCATCTTCGGTTTTAGTTTCAGCAGGATAATCAACTGAATTAGGTCCCTCAAGAACATTATTCCCCTCGTTATTAACCTTATCTTTGCTCGCAGCGGCAGAAAGAACTTTGTTTGGGTCATATGGTTCTTGTGTAGGCACACGAGTTTGTTTGAGCAGCCTTCTTGTGAAGGTGGTATCACTGTAGTACAAAATTTTCTTTGATTTAATTGGGTAAGTCGACTCTATTAAAATTATCTGATCGTCACGTGGCAACATAATAACTTCTTGAGGCAATAGCAATGCTCTCTGTATTTCAGAGATATGTAATGACCTTGAAGCAGGATTTAAATCTAAAAATTTAGGCTTATTCAACGATTCTTGTTGTACAGTTTTGTTTCCTATAAGTTGCGATATTAAATTAGCTGTTTCAATATTATTGGCTGCAAAAGTTATTCTGTAAGTCGAGTTTGACAAAAAGGAGTTCATCCCTGCTTCTTCGTATATTCCTTTGAGCTGCTCAGTATCTTGAACAATTAAGAATAACCTAACTCGATAACCACGAAAATATGCAATACCTGTTTGAAATTGCTCCATTTTTCCAAGTGTAGGAAACTCATCCATTAAAAACAATACGCCATAAGGCTCGTCATCCGATGGCAATTTTCTACATAAAAACTCAGTTGCCTGTTGGTAAAAAACCTGCATTAAAGGCCTGAGCCTAGTCAAGTTGTCAGGAGTTAAACCAACATAAACTGTAATTTTCTTCTTTTTAAAATCTAGAATATTAAAATCACTTGACGCAGTTGCAGTATCAATCAATGGGTTTGCCCACAATTCAAGTGATGAGTTCATGGTTGATACAACACCTGACCTTTCTTTATCAGCTTTTTGTAAAAAAGCTGCAATATTCATATATGCTACAGGGTGTAGTATTTTACCCATTGTATCAAGAGCAACAGCAAGATTATAAACCACGTCATCACTACGCATCGTACGCACAACTTCACCAAAAGATTTAACTTTCTCTGGTGCAGCAAGTAAGTATAATACCACTCCAACAAATAAGCTTCTTGCTTCATTCTGCCAAAAGTCTTGTTCAGGCATGATTAGGTTAGCTATTTTCTGCACATCGTCAACCATCTGCCCAGGTTTTTCACTAATCCATTGTAATGGATTGTAACAGTGACTTATTCCATCTGGCTGCGCTGGATTCCATACGTATACTTTTTGTCCTTGTCGTTCTCGCCAACCACTTGTTATTTCATAGTTTTCTAATTTTATGTCGTGTACAATTACCGAGTCAGTCCAAAATAATAAATTAGGAATTACAAAGCCAACACCCTTACCAGAACCTGTAGGTGCAAATAACAATGCATGCTGAAACCCATCAGAAATGAAGTATCCTCTTTTATCTTTACCAAGCAATAATCCCTTTTTGCTTCTTAATCCTGCTTTTCGTATGTCTTTCTCTGATGCCCACTGCGAATCTCCATGAAGTGATTCCTTCTTTTTAAATGGTCGCCACTCAATTATCCTTTCTCTTAAATTCCATAAGATAATCATTAAAACAATGATAGGCAGTGCAGAAGATATAATTAATGTGATTTTGAGCTCAAGGCTATATAACTCTGGATGATGCCAACAATATTGTATATGATCAAAAATCGTTGGCCAAAGAGCTTGAGGGAAAGGCGTCAAACTAGGATTAATTGCCTTAAAATCCACAGCATCCGGACCATCAGCAAACAGAACAAACAATATACCAGATAGATAGAAGCAAAACTCAAGTACGCTAAAAGCTACTACACCTCCTATGAGAATATTACGTAGGTGATTTCCATTACTCATAAACTACTCTTCCTTAACTTATGTATAAATTTAAGCATTTTCGCTCGCAGATCTAGTAAATAATATCTCAGAAATGCTTCTTTTGCCCCCACCGGTTCTTTTTAGCTGAATAACAATATCAATCACATTTCTAATGTATGGTATAATTTGGTCTGGAGGAATGCCAAGATTTGCCTGCATAACCATCAATTTTATTTGCTCAAGGGCCATTGTTGGACTATCTGCATGAAGGGTTGATATTGATCCAGGGTGACCAGTATTTATCGCCCTGAGAAAACTAAAAGCTTCCGCTCCACGGAGCTCACCAACTATTATTCTGTCTGGCCTTAAACGTAAGCACGCTTCTATCAAATCTTGAGTGGTTACTTTTGCTCTGCCCTGCCCTCCTTTAGAGGCAATTAGATGGACTTTATTGGGATGATCGTTCAAAACGATTTCCCTTGCATCCTCAACAGTAATAATTCTTTCCTCAGCTGGAATAGCACGCAAAGTAGCATTAGTAAAAGTAGTCTTACCAGTGGAAGTTCCACCACTAATTATAATATTTTTCTTACTTATTACAGCGTATTCTAAAAACTCTTTTATTTTTTTTTGCCTTAACAATAAATCCAAATGACGGTCAACTGGATTATCAGTTGCTTCTGTAACAGTTTCAGAAAAAGCCCCCATTTTTTCGTAATCATCGAGTGCTAACTGCATGCTAGAAGGCTTACGAATCGACATGACTACTTTATCAGGTTCACATGCTGGCGGAAATACTATCTGTATACGATAACCATTTGGTAATGTTGCCGAAAGTAACGGCGCTTCTTCGCTAAGTTTTTGTTCTGTAGCTTGAGCAATCAGTCTGCCAAGAGATTTCAAATGGTTAAGATCGAATACTTCTAATTTTTCACACCTTATTTCACCGCGATTTTCAATCCATACTTCCTTTGGCTTATTTATTGATATTTCATTTACGCCTTCTTCTTGAAATATGCCTTGTAATGGCTCCAAATATGTATCAAGTGCAGCATAGTTCATTTCATTGATTTAATATTGCCTGTGGAGGAAATACTATATCTTGGTTAACAAATACTTTCAATGCAGTGCCTTGATCAACATAAATAGTTGGTTTTTTATCTGTATATCTGCCCACTACATCCCGCATATCTTTAGAAAAATCCTCGATTGATTTCCCGATTGCTTCATCATAAACAGACTTGCTTTTTCTTTGAATTTGTTCTAACAGTTGATTTACAATTTCCAGGCTTATATTTACCTCGTCTTCTTCAATTCCTAGTGCTTTTGCTATTTCCTCTTTCATTATTTTTAGTAAATCTTGTCTGCTTTTGGCACTCCGAATTCTTCCGATAGCCCCAAGGCCTAATTTCCATTTGTCACTAGATATCTTCTTTTCTGGGTCAATAATGAGTTGGAGAGAAGAAAAATCTATTTCGGTTGCAGTGATAGACTTTACTGCATCTCTGATAGTTAGCGTATCAACAAGATTAGAAGCCTTTTGCCCTATAACAGCAGAACCAATCGAAACACCAGCAAGTGTCACTGAAGAGAATAACGCACTTACTATTTTGTTATCAACTATTCCTGCTATTCCTGCTCTACCAAGCTCGTCAGTACTAAGTGATGAGATTGCAATATCTATTCCATGTGGCAGAATCACTCTATTCCAGTTTATATTTACACGAGATTTAGCAACATTCGAGTCAAATGAATAACTGCCTATCAATCTTGAGCCTTTAGGTATTAAAACTGTATCACCAGTTTCTGCATAAACATCTCTACTCACCATAGCACGCAGCATTCCTTGCAGATCAGAGTTTATTGCAGTTTCAAGAACAGCATCAATAATTTTACCTTGAGTAATCATTAAACCAAGCTTTCCTACTCTGGTAGCTTTGCTCGATTGTGCTGAAGTGTCGGATAAAATAGCATCAGCAGCCTTGTTCTCTCCACTACCACCTGAAATTGTCAACATCTGTGCACTACGTCTGTCTCTAGGATAACCGCCACCCCCTATTGTAGGAAACGAGGTAGGTAAATTGCCCATAACATTACTAGAAGGAAAATTTTGCTTTGGCAAAATAGGTATATTTGACACAGGAGTTTCTTTTGGTTTCTCTTCTTCTTTTTTCATCACTTCTTCTTTTCTAATTTGTTTTATTTCTGGTATGATTAGTGGTGTAGGAAGAGGAGGTAAGGGTGGTAAGGGATCAGTTATTATTCTTTCAGGAACCATTACATTATCTGGAACTTGTTCCAACTTTCCTTTCAATTCTTGAACGTTTTGCTTTGTTTCCTCTTTTTTAATAACTTCTGAACCCTCTTTAGGAGAAGGACTAAAATAGAGATAATACACTCCACCAGCCAGAAGCACTAAAATAATGACCATCAATGCCCTATGACCTTGATTAGAGCCAACTGTTACTACCTTATTCTCTATTTCTGATTCATCTTCTGAATTGTTACGCCTTTCTTTATTCATATTGCATGTACCACAGCTAAAGTGACCTATTTATAATTTCAACTTCACCATCTTCATAACGCATAAATAGCTTTTTATGTACTCCTTTTATTATAACATAATCATCAAATAACAGCCTTTTACAAGGTTTATCCTCCCCTTCTACAAAAACCTGAGGTATTTTATTATTATTTCTAAATTTTAAATAGGTTAAATAACCATCATCAAATAACTCGATCGGAACTATATCCGCATTACCACCTTCATCAATATATGTATAATTGTACTTCGTATCATTTTCTTGTATTATTTTTTCTAGCTTGTCTGTAGTATATTGCATTTGAGTAGGTAAAGAAACCTCATCTAAATCAACATCAAATTCACCTTCTTCTTGAGGATAATAAAAACGTACTACGTAAGATATATCCTTTTCAGCAGAATAATCGTGATCTACTTTCTTAGCATCAGTATCCGGGTATTTATCGTAGTTTGGCCTTGAGATTAAATCAAAAATGTAATTTCTTTTTTTAGTTGTCGTAATAATCATGTTAGTGCGACTACTAACTTCAAATGGCATGATAAGCAATTTATTGTCATAAGGATTAATTTTCCAACTTGATGCATCACCAACAGCGATATTTTTAACTTTTTCTCCTTCCGCAAATTCAATATAAGAATAGTAACCCTGACTAAAAACCACCGTAAATACTTCATTAGGGCTATACACAAAAGTCTTTATTCTACTATCTATAGAAATAGGCTCATTATAATTAATGGATGCGTTTAAATTGCCACTTACAAGTAAAGCTAAAACTAATAATATCCTATACATATTCATCATCTACTCTATATGAAATAACTTGAAATCCTAATGGGTTAATATATCTTTGCTGATCATCCATTTCAAGCGATGCATATCTATATGACATAATAACTATCTTATTTTTTCTCGTAGAACTTCCATCTTTCCGTGTAAATTCCACAAAAAATCTCACCTGAAGAGCATCGTTACCCAACTTTTGAATTGAGCGAATTTTAAATTCACTTTTGGTATCTGAATATAAATTAAAAAGATCATCCATATTCTGCGATCCTACATAATTTCTAAATTCATTATACACATTAGGTGAGGAAAACAACCTCACCTTTGTATAATAGTTATAATTATAATGATATGGATCAAAAACCTCCCTTGCTTTTATATACTCTGAAATAAAATAATCGTTTAGCGCTTCATCTGCAGAATACTGTTTTACTGTGACAGGATCAACCAATTGCACTATTCCTGATTTCTTGTCAATTTCTATAACAAATGGCTCAATAGTGCTACTTGTGCTAATTTTAAATATGACTAATATGCTGATAGAGATCGTTGCTAATAATATTAATGCAAATAAAAGTAGAATATTCCTTTGAGCAATAACTGTGCTGTAGCGGTTTGAATTCCAATTTATATCCTTATCTAAGGATTCAGTATTTTTTTCTTGCTTAAAAAATCTTAGCATTTTAGTATTCCTAAAAATCTTAACTTATGTTAATAAACATAGCAAATTAACAAAGTAGTTACAGCAAAAAAGCTAAAAAACTCTTAATCTATGGCCTAATTTACCAAACTTTGTCTCCATATATGAATCGTTATATTTATTACGTTCCACAATAAGTGGTAGACACTTTGTAACTCCTATACCACTACTTTCCAATTCTGACAATTTCCTATCATTGTTTGTAAGTAATTGGATTTTGTTAATGTTCAATTTCTTAAGCATTTTAGCTGCAACAGCAAAACTCCTTTCATCATCTTCAAAACCCAATATTCTATTTGCATCAACAGTATCAAGATTATGTCCTCTTTGCATACTGTACGCTCTTAACTTATTAGTTAAACCAATGCCTCTTCCATCTTGCATCAAATACAATATAATACCACTTCCAGAGTCAGCTATCATTTGAATTGCTTGATGTAACTGACTTCTGCAATCGCATGACAAGCTATCTAACAAGTCACCCGTATAGCACGAAGAATGAATTCTCACTAATGGTTCGTCATCTTTATCTGGATTGCCAATGATAATTGCATGATGTTCTCTTCCACCACTTTCGGTTCTATAAGATATGATATTTACTTCTTGAGTCTGTTTTAAAAATAATGATGTTTTGCACACTTCATATACATCCTGATTTTCTTGAAAATTATTTATGAATGACGTGTCCAGTGCAATAACGTCATTTTTCTCGCACCAATTTCGCATTTCATGGTTATTCTCAAAAGTCATATCAGCCACTAACGCGTATGGCAATAATTCTGAGAACTTAAGCAAGGCAATAGCACATTCATCTATTGTCTTTGAGCATTGCAACTCTTTTATGCAATCTTCCTTTGAACAGTTTATTAAATAGAGCAGTTCATCAAAATTATTCACCAACAGACGTTTGCTGTTATGTTCTTTATTCTGAGATATGTATTTTACCTTACTTGAAGTTAAAGTAACATATACATTACTTGATGTAAGCTTGTATTGATTAAATAAATCTCTTTCTAAAGCCTCAGCAGCAGCAAACAATAGGTAATTACTTTCATCATATATTACAATTGGCCGACCGCGCCTGATTTCGCTGATAGCTCTTTCTACCTTATTGCTACTCTGATTTCCTATAAACATTTTTACCCATATTAAACAGCGATAAAAACTGGTGCGGCCGAGAAGACTTGAACTTCCAAGGCCTTATGAGCCACAGCGACCTCAACGCTGCGTGTCTACCAATTCCACCACGGCCGCACTATATTCTAGTTTTTATATAATTATTTTAAATTACTTAATCATTTTAGAATTTTTCATCTAGAGTGTCAATCTGATACTAGAATAATTTAGAAATTGTTTGTATAATTTGATTATGAATTTTGTGATTATAAATTTTAATCATTTAAGATAACCTTACTACTAATTTTTAACTTAGGTTTTTATACAAATGAATATAGCTAATATCTTTATTTTTTTAGCTCTCTCTCTTATAACTAGCTTTCATTTCGTCCATGCACAAATATTATACACATGGTCTCAAGTTATCCCAGAAAATAAACTAAGCATACGCGCAATTACGGACAATGACATGTGTCCCATTGTTTATGTTGATGGCGAGGAAACAGAAATGCTGAATCGCAGCTCAATTAACAATGGTGATCATAACGAAACAGTTTGTGAACTGACAGTACAAACAAGTGCCAAAAACATTAGTATTGAGGATCTACGGGTTCCTATATTACCAAAAAAGGTTAATAAAATTGCTTTCATTGGTGACACGGGCTGTAGAATAAATATGTTATTTCAGCAGGAATGTAATTCGGTAGATAGCTGGCCTTTAAAAAAAAATTTAGATTCAATCGCCCTTCATAAACCAGATTTAATTATCCATGTTGGCGATTATCATTATAGACAAACAAAATGTATAAATACAAAAAAGTGTGGCGATATTTATGGATATAATAAAGAAGTTTGGTACGCTGATTGGTTTGAGCCTGCAAAGGATATTTTATCACAATCCCCTTTCCTTTTTGTTCGTGGAAACCATGAGAGTTGTGATAGAGCTTATGAAGGATGGTTCAGGTATCTAGATTCATACCCCTTTTCGTCTGAAAAATGTGGAAACTTCGTTTCTAGTTGGTCCTTAGATGCTGGACCGATGAAATTTTTTATCTTCGACTCTTCATCCGGTGAGGATATTTTTACAACCCAAAGCACAATTGATGCTTTTGAGAGGCAATTTGATAAATTGATACAAAATAGTTCTGACAAGCCCATGTGGTTTTTAACTCATAAACCGCTTTGGAGATCTCCAAAAAAAGAATTTTTGACATTAAAAAGCCATGGTAATCTTACACAAATCGAAGCTTTTGGAGATAAATTTCCAAGCAATGTTACTACCATAGTTTCTGGCCACATTCATATAGCCCAGATTTTATTAATGGATAATGTTCCAGACCAAATTATAGTTGGAAACGGTGGTGCATCATTACACGCTCAAGATCAAGAATCTGTTTATCAAAATGTAGAATTTGACTATTTAAATGGTAAAAACTACTTAGCACACGAGGTTAGAAACTTTTTTGGCTTTGGCTTTGCAATACTAAATTTAGATGATCACGAATTTACCTTCTATAATCAACACAATAAGGAAATGTATTCTGCGAAGCTAACAGAAGATTTTAAACTTAAACGGATTAAAACTATAGTCGATTCATTTTAGGATTTGTTATTAGCTATTTTAAAAACGCTACTTAAACATTTTTTTTAATCGATTGATTTCATCAGCAAATTTTGAGTCGGTCTTTATAAAATTTTCTACTTGTTTTACTGCATGTATAACAGTAGCATGGTCTCTGCCACCAAAGTTTCTCCCAATATCTGGTAGGCTTTTTTGCGTAAATTTTTTGGCAAAATACATAGCTATTTGTCTTGGCCTTGCAAGACTGCGAAGCCTTCTATTGGATTGCATATCTGCAACCTTTATATTGAAAAATTCAGCTACTTTCTTTTGTATTTCTTCTATTGTGACTGACCTATGATTTGACCTAAGAAGATCGATTAGGGTTTCACTAGCTGATTCTACCGTCATACTTCTTCCAACTAATGAGGTATGGGTAACCTTATTTAATGCTCCTTCTAATTCTCTTATATTAGATTTTATGTTCCTTGCTAAAAACTCTAGGACATCTTTCGGAACATACATATTCATCTGCTCCACTTTTGCCTGCAATATACCAAGCCTTAATTCAAAAGTTGTTTCATTAATATCTGCCACCAACCCCCAACCGAGTCGTGATTTTATTCTTTCTTCCACTCCATCAAGATCACTAGGAGACCTATCAGCTGATATAACCAATTGTTTATTTTGGTCTATCAATGCATTGAAAGTGTGAAAAAATTCTTCTTGTGTACTATCTTTACCACTGATAAATTGCACATCATCTACCATCAATACATCTACTGATCTAAATTGCTCTTTAAATAACATAATATCTTTGCTTCGCAGCGCTGTAATATATTGGTACATGAATTTCTCTGCTGATAAATACACCACTTTTCTTTTTGCTGATGGGGAATTGACTATGTGCCAAGCTATAGCATGCATTAGATGTGTTTTACCAAGTCCCACTCCACCATATAGAAACAAAGGATTGCTGCCTAATATTGGATCTATAGATTCTGCCACACGCTTTGCCGCCGTAAATGCTAATTCATTTGGCTTTCCCACTACAAAATTATCAAAGGTGAACCTTGGATCCAGCGGCGAACCAAGATTATGATTACTTTCCTCTCTGTTTTTTAGTATAACATTAAAATTTGAATTCCTCTCCTCAATTACTTGAATATCAATAGAACGTATACTTTTATCTTCGCTTTGCCATAATGATAATATTTTTTTCATGTAATGAACTGTAATCCACTCTTTTATAAACCTTGTTGACACGGATAAAAGAACTTCCCCATTTCTGCTACTGACAAATTTTAGTGAACTCAGCCAGCTATTATATGTTGCTTCTCCATAAAGATTATAAAGACAATTTTGGATTTTTTCCCAAGTAACATTGTGATCCGTTACTGTAATAATCTGATCAAAAAACATAGTAGAAACCTTAGGGCTAGTTAAGTTCATATACCACACCAAGAAAAAAGCAATAATTAGAAAAATATAAGATAATCAATAGCTTACTGCAAAATGAAAAGCTAATACTACTTAATACATACTAAAAATTATGGTGATTTTTTGATGGGTTGTAAAGGGTATAAAAACATTAAAATTGATCATTTTTATTTCAAAAAAATGAAAAATTTGTAAATGTCGCTTGTATCGAGGATTAGAAGCATGCTATTAAAAACAGTAATACATTATGTATAAATAAGATGTTAAATTTACTGGCAAATAAGTAAAGTATTCATATAAATATAGCTAACCTAATATAGATTTACTGAAGCAAATTTATGATTATATTAAGTAATTTGAGTTGTTATGCTGTATTCGGTATTGAACTAGAGTTTTACATTGAAGGAATAGAAAAAGAATACTTATTTCTGAATAGCATCAAAAATAAAATAGCATCTCTTGAATTTTCTTGCAAGAAGGAGAATTCTACACATCAGTATGAGATAAAAAGTGGTTGTTATACGAACTCCTACAATTTAATTAAGCATTTTGAGTTAGCAAAACAATCACTTACTGAAACAGCACAAAAACTAGGTGGGAATGTTTCTTTTAAAGCAAAGCCTTATTTGGATAGAGCAGGCAGTGCATTAAATGTGCATGTTAATCTCGTGAATTCAAATAACGGTAACTTATTTTATATCAATGAGCAAAAGTACAGTGACTATCTGATTCATAGTATTGGTGGATTATGTGCAATGATGAAAAAACATATGTTGTTTTTTGCTCCAAATGATGATTCATATTTAAGATTTCAGTATCCGGATATTCACACTCCAACTACGATTAGTTGGGGAGTAAATAACAGAACTGCTGCGATAAGAATTCCCTATTTTGGCAACGATTTCAAAAGATGCCGCCTAGAGCACCGCGTTCCCGGAGCAGATTGTGACCTTGAAAAAGTACTCACAGCAATAATTGAAGGTATGGTTTTTGGTATAGAGAACAAAATTGCTCCGCCAAATAGGGTCTACGGCATTGCATCTGATCCTCAATATGAGATGGAGAGGTTAATATAACAACTATCTATCAAATCCTAATCCGTTAAACCCCTTTTGGGTAATTGGCTGTTTTAGCATTTTTTTTACATCATTATCTACATTTTTGCACTGTAATAGCAAGTCTAAAGCAGATAGTTTCTGCGTGCTTTTAGATTCAAGCTCTAGATTGCTTAACACTTGCCCAGGAAGTGGATTACCAGGCACATCCATGTGCTCAGGAAGAGGTTTCATCTGATTCTTTATAGAGCTAGAGTTATTTTGTGTAAGAGTTTTATCATTTAGCATGCTAAGAATAATTTCCTCAGGCACTACCATAGTTTTTGTATAATCAACAGGATTACTATTTTCAGCATCTATAGTCACATGAATTGGTTCGCCAAACGCATTTATAGGACCACCAAGTGATCCTTTCTCCATGCGTTCTTGTGCTCTTTTCCTTATTATTTCTTCTTCTAGCTCAGTTTCAGTTCTTTTTGGTTCTTTTACGGTATCTTTTTCTTCACCTTCATCAACACTGCTATACCCTTCATCTTCTGAAACTTTATCTCCTGAAACACGAGTAATTTCAGCTTTAGTTCTTATTTTATGAACCAGCGAAAGTAATAAGTAAGTAACTGCAGCGGCAGAAACGATAATGGCTATCTTTGCGGCAATGTGGATTGCTGTTAAAAATATTAAAGCTGATAAAGCTCCAGCTAATCCAGACACAATAACTTTATTTTTGCCCTTTGTTACATTTAGAATTGCCACCATAATAACCTCTCAAATACTGTTCTAGAATTATTATACAGGAATTTTCTTATACTTGCAATTTTGCGAAAATTTTAATTATTTGCGTAAAGTTTTAAAGCTACACAAGGATTAATTAATATGCAATGTATCTCGACTATAATATTGTACAAACACACATATTCAGCTAACATTCAACATGCAGAGCTTACTCATAGAGCGAAACAGGGCGGTGGTATTATTACTTATAGTAATTTTTATCTTCGGTTCATACGTTTATGTAAAAATGCCAAGGGAAAGCAATCCTGATATACAGATTCCTATAATCAGCGTGTTTGTTGGACTTCCTGGGATTTCTGCTCAAGATAGTGAAAAGCTATTAGTGCTTCCTATAGAAAATGAACTAAGATCCATCGAAGGTGTAAGAGAATTGAGAGCTTTTGCAACTAATGATGGTGCTCACATGATACTCGAATTTGGAACAGAGTATGATAATAAAGAAGTGCTCGATAATGTTCGTTCAAAGCTTTCAAACATAAAATCGAAGTTACCTGTTGAAGCGGAATCTCCGATAATCAATGAAATAAACTTGAGCTTATTTCCGATACTCAATGTCGGCTTAATTGGTAATTTGCCAGAAAGAGCCTTAACTGAAATAGCACGCAAGCTAAAGAAAGAAATAGAATCTCTGCCAAATGTTCTCAAAGTTGAAGTGGCAGGTATGCGTAAAGAAACAGTGGAAGTGATAGTTGAGCCCACAGTTCTAACAAAATATAACATTCAATCAAACGAAATATTCCAAGCTATATCAAGCAATAACAGACTAGTGGAAGCTGGGTCACTGGAAAATGATACCGGTAAATATTCGATTAAAATATCAGGGTTATTAAAAGATATAGAAGATATTATGAATATTCCTATTAGATCTCAAGGCGATGCAGTTTTGAGAATCAAAGATATAGCAAAAGTATACCCTAGGTTTGAGGATCACCAAGGATTTGCTCGCATTAATGGATTACCTAGTGTCGTGCTAGAAATTTCAAAACGTAACGGAAAAAACATAATAGACACAGTAAATCAAGTAAAATACTTAATGGATAAGGCAAAAGATCAATTACCTGAAAATTTAAAAGTGGTGTACTTAAACGACCAGTCAAAAAACGTCCGCGATGTGCTTGATGACTTGGAAAACGGCATAATATTTGCTGTGTTGTTAATATTGATCATAATGATGCTTTCTATGGGAACAAGGATTGCTATTCTTGTGGCACTCTCGATACCCGGTTCCTTTCTCATTGGGATAATAGCTCTTTACTTTATGGGTATAACCTTAAATATCGTTGTGCTCTTCAGTTTAATTATGGCTGTTGGCATGCTGGTTGATGATGCAATTGTGATCAGCGAATATGCCGATAGAAAGATGATCTGCGGAATGGACAAAGTAGAAGCTTTTTACACTTCAGTTCGTGATATGTTTTATCCGGTTCTATCATCAACGTTAACTAAATTAGCAGTGTTTTTTCCTCTATTATTCTGGCCTGATACTGTTGGTAAATTCATGCAGTACATACCAATTACAATAATTCTAACTTTGACTGGATCGCTCATTATGGCTTTGGTTTTTATACCAACACTTGGTGCAATATTTGGTAAGCCTTCGATAACTTCAAAAAAAGAAATAAAAAAAATGAGTGCTATAGAAAGTGGTGAAATAAAAAATGCTGGGCCTATAATAAGAGCTTACGTACGCATGCTAGAGAAGGTTTTGGATCATCCTAAAAAATTCGTATGTGCTACTGTATTCGTTTTGTTTTCATTTAGTGTGCTGTACTTTACTTTTGCTCCTGGAGTAAAGTTTTTTCCGAAAGTGGATTCAGATAATATTTTAATCAGTGTTAAAGCAAAAGAAAGCTTATCAGCCAAAGAACGAGATCTGATACTCAAAGAAGTGGAAGAACGCATTTTGAGCATTGAAAAAGAAATTCATGTTTCTTATGCTAGATCAGGAGCATTTTCAGACAACGTTATCGCCAGAATACAACTAGAACTTATGGATTGGCGCTTCAGGCGCAAAGCTAAGCACATACTAAATGATATAAGGAGCAGTGTGCAAGACATGAAAGGAATAATAATTAATGTTCAAGAGGAAAAGCCAGGACCGTCGGCTGACAAGCCAATACAAATTAACCTCAGCGGGAGTGTATCCAGTTTGAATTTAGCAGCAGAGAAAATTCTAGAAATTATGAACCAACCTTCATCCGGGTTTATAAATATTCAAGATAGCAGATCAGCACCTGAAATAGAGTGGAATATGAGCGTTGATAAGAGTAAGGCTACAAGTTCTGGAGTAAGTGTTGCAACCATTGGCGATTTTATAAAGATGGTTACAAATGGAGTGTTGATTGGAAAATATAGACCAAATAACACGGATGAAGAAATCGATATTGTACTCCGTTTCCCCAGAAGAGACCGCAACATGAAGACTATAGACAATCTTTTTATCAATACAGTTAATGGCCCGTATCCTATGAGCAACATAGTAAAATATGCCCCCGAAAAAAAGGTAAACAAACTAAGTAGGATTGATGGATCACGCACAGTGACAATCTCTGCTGACCTGGATACTGGCTATCTTGTTGATGAAAGAGTAAAGTTCATTCAGAATTCTATTGCCCAGGATTGGGACAAGGGAGTAAAAATTGATTTTAAAGGCGACAAAGAAGATCAACAAAAATCAGGAGCATTTTTGTTAAAGGCTTTTATATTAGCGATTACACTAATGATATTGGTATTAGTGACACAGTTTAATAATGTATACCATACATTTATCGTAATGACAGCAGTGTTTTTATCCACAACATGTGTGTTTTTTGTTTTCTTTCTTATCCAACAAGTTTTCGTAGTTGTTATGTGTGGAGTGGGGATAATTGCTTTGGCGGGAATTATAGTGAATAATAACATACTATTACTTGATGCCTTTCATCACCAAATTAAGGTACACAAAAATGACATCAAGCGATGTGTAATAAACGCTGCAATTTCTCGCGTTAGGCCAATATTGCTTACCGTTGCAACCACAGTTCTTGGTTTAATACCGATGATTACCAGGTTAAATATCAATTTTTTTACGCTACAAATCACATATGATGCTCCATCAAGCCAGTGGTGGGTTGACATTTCAACAACCATAGCAAGTGGAATATTGGCTGCAACGGTTTTAACTTTATTCTTTACTCCTGCGTTGCTTGTTATACAAAGACATGAAAAAACTTGACTTAAATTAGCAATCATTTAACATTTAAGATAGTGTTCTTTGCCCGTTGGAGCTATAATTATAACTAATTACATTGGATTTATTTATTATGATTGCTAATCGTAAAAGCAGTGTTAAGCAGAAAAGTAACAAGAATAACATAGTTGGAAGCCTTGATGTAATAAAAACAGCAGGAGAGCTTTCACTTCAAAAAGGTTTAGATTTTGATGTTGTAATAAAGGCACTAGAAAGTGCTATAGAAGCAGTGGCTCATCAAAAATATGGTAGCAAAAGTAAAATTGTAGTTGATATAGATAGAAACACAGGCAAAGTTACTTCATATAGAAAACTAAAAGTTATTGATGATGAATCAAATGAAAAAGAGAATACCGAGTGTGAATCAATTACGCTTACACAAGCTAAATTAATAAAAGGAGATGCAAAAGTTGGAGATACTGTTAGTGAATTACTCTCTCTTAACACTGATCTTGCTTCAGCAAGAATTGCCCAGCAAAAGATTGCTCAAATAATTAAAGATGAAGAGTCAAAAAAGCAATATGAGGAATTTAAAGATAAGGTGGGAGAAATAAGGTATGGTATTGTTAAACAAGTAGAATATTCAGATCTTATTATAGACATAAATGGCACTAGGGCATATCTTCCATTGCGAAATTTAACTGGTGGTGAATCATTTCGTGAAGGTGATAAGGTTAAAGCTTACATACAGACTGTTAAGCGCTCTGATGATGGACGTCAAATTATTCTTTCTAGGACTCATGAAGGCTTTTTGGAGGCATTATTAAATCAAGAAATACCAGAAATTGCTGACGGATTAGTGACAATTAAAGGTATAGCTAGAGATGCTGGTTCAAGGTCTAAGGTTGCCGTTTTCTCTCCCGACAAGAACATTGATCCAGTAGGTGCTTGTGTTGGAGTTAAGGGAGATAGAATAAAAACTATTATACACGAATTAAATGGTGAAAAAATTGACGTTATAAATTACTCCTCAGATTTGGGTCAATTTGTTATTAAAGCCATTACTCCTGCAGAAGTATCGAAGGTTATTATTGATGAAAATGAAAATTGCATAGAGTTAATAGTTGCTGAAGATCAATTGAGTTTAGCGATAGGAAAAAAGGGCCAGAATGTAAGATTAGCTTCAGAGCTTGTTGGATGGAAAATTGAGATATTAAGCACTCAGCAAGAATCAGAAAGGCGAAGTAAAGAACTTAGTCAATGTTCAGCTTTATTTGCTGAAGCTTTAAACTTAGAAGAGATTATGGGTCAGCTATTGGTAACAGAAGGTTTTTCAAGTGTAGAAGACATATCTAGCGCTTCAATTAAAGAGCTTGCTTCAATAGAGGGCTTTAATGAAGATATTGCAAACGAACTTCATAATAGAGCAAATAAGTACCTGAAAGCAGAAAATGATAGAAAAATAGAAGAGCTAAAAAGTTTAGGTATGGAGGATGATGTAATCAATTTAACTTTATCAATAGACAATAAAATTGCTCTTAGTAAGCATGATATTAAGACTTTAGAGGACATAGCAGATTTATCAAGTTATGAGTTTTGCAGCATACTCTCTTCCTCATCCGATAGCAAAGAAGATCTAAAAGATACAGTAGATTCAATAATCATAGAAGCACGTAAAAAGCTTGGATTAATATAATAAAATAATATGAATAATGAAGATATCAGTGATAAAAAATTAACGCTCCAAGGTTTAAGCAAGCTTAAATTAGACCTCAATTTAAACTCTTCAGCTAGCCCAAGTACTGGAGCTACAGTAGTAAAAAAAAGAAGAAAAAAATCTCATGATGCAGAAGAACATAATTTATTTGACGAGAGTAAATTAGGTTCTTTAACAGAGAAAGAACAAATTTTTCGCATTAATGCTGTGCAGAATGCTGCTTTGCTGAAAGAAAGAAATAAGAGAGAAGAAAAAGAGAAAACAGCAAAAGAAGACAGCAATAAAGAGATTGACGAGAAAAATGAAGCGGACGCTTTATCTAAGGAAATAAATAAGCAAGTTTTAAGTAATACCCACTTAGTTGAACCAAAAGAAGATAGTATTGACCATGAGGACAACGATAAAAAGTCTTTTAAAGTCAACAAAGATATATATTCTAAGCATTCTAAACTGGTAATTGCACAGGCAATAGATGAAAAAACTGAACAACCCCCTGTATTTAAGCAAAGGTTTGGTATAAGAGGTAGAAAGTCAAAGTTTACTAAGGGTAAAAATATATCAAGAGAAGTTATTATACCAGACAAAATAACTATCAGGGAGTTATCTATTCGCATGGCAGAAGATAGCAAGAGTGTGCTAAAAATGTTCAAAGAAGAAGTCGGTGAGAGTTATAGAGTAGATGATCTGGTGGATCCAGATATAGCATGTGAAATAGTGGAAAAATTTAATCATACGGCTAAACGAGTGAGCGATACCAACAGAGAAAAAGATTTATTTTTTATAGAAGGCAGAGAAAGCCTGCCTAAAAAACCTAAACCACCAATCGTCACTTTTATGGGACACGTCGATCATGGTAAAACCTCATTGCTCGATGCATTTCGTGAATCTAATGTTGCAGAAAGAGAGTCAGGTGGCATAACTCAACACATAGGTGCTTATCAAATAATGACAAAAGATAAGCAAAAAATTACCTTTATTGATACACCAGGACATGAAGCGTTCACTGCGATGCGTGCACGTGGTGCCAATATTACTAATATAGTTGTAATAGTAGTTGCAGCTGACGATGGAATCATGAAACAAACAGTTGAAGCAATAAATCATGCAAAAGCAGCAAATGTTTCCATTATAGTTGCTATTAATAAAATTGATAAATCTGAGCCTGGTGATGTAGAAAAAATAATTAATAGTTTGCCTCAATATGATCTCATCCCTGAAGGGCTTGGTGGTGATGTTATGATTGTGCCAGTATCAGCAAAAAAGAAAACTAATTTAGATAAACTAGAAGAGACGATTTTGTTAATCGCTGAATTAATGAAGCTAGAAGCAATAGAAGATTGTCGAGCACTTGGATGGGTAATAGAATCCAAAATAGATAAAGCGAAAGGAATATCAGCTACATTGATAGTTGAGGAAGGAACGTTAAAGGTTGGTGATATATTGGTAGTTGGTACAACATACAGTAAAGTACGTAGTATGGTTAATCACCTTGGTCAAAGAGAAAAAGCAGCACTACCCTCTGCTCCAATTGAAATTACTGGTCTAAATGGTGTACCAAATGCTGGAGATAAATTTGTTGTTGTAAATTCTGAAAAGCAGGCACGTGAAATTATTGAACATAGGTTAGAGTTAATCAAGAAAAAAGAAGAAAATTTAGATGAGGATGATTTAGATATATTCAGCCGTAATAACAGTGAAATAGAAGAACTATCTGTAGTTTTAAAGTGCGATGTAACTGGTTCTATTGAAGCAATATCAAGTTCAATTGATAAACTCGGTAAAGATCAAGTGAAATTAAATATCCTACACAAAGCAGTAGGAGGGATAACAGATTCAGATGTGCTGCTTGCAGAAGCATCAAGTGCAGTAATTTTAGCTTTTAATGTAAAAGTGGACTCAAAAATAAGGGACTTGGCAAAACAAAAAGGTATAGAAATACATACTTATAACATAATATACGAGCTCATTGACGACATGAGAATGTATTTAACTAAAATGTTAAGGCCTGTTACACGAGAGGTTCGTGTTGGCTTTGCATCTGTGAGGCAAATATTTAACGTATCTAAAGCTGGTAATATCATTGGATGTTACGTAAGTGATGGAGTCATAAGAAAAGATTCTTTAATTAAGGTAATGCGTGGTGGCAAATTGGTGCATGAAGGAAAGTTAAAAGCACTACGTAGATTTAAAGATGATGTTAAAGAAGTAGGTGTAAACTTTGAATGCGGAGTATCACTAGAGGGTAATGTCGATATTAAAGTTGGAGATATTTTGGAAGCTTATCAATTAGTGCAAGAAGAAAGGGTGTTATAGTAGCTGGATATGAAAAAGGAAATTAGAAACCTAAAGATAGCATCGGTATTGCATAGAGCAATATCAAGAGTTCTAATGGAAGGTAAGGTGTTCAATAAAAATGTAGCGGTATCTGACGTAAAATTAAGTAAAGATTTGAAAAAAGCAGATGTATATATTGTGTTATCTTCATTGAATATTCAAGTAGCTGACTACTTAGATCCAGAAAAAAGACGCACTGGAGATCCTTCTGAGAATAATTGTGATATTAATACTGTTGTTAATGAAATGAACCAATCTGCATGGTCAATACGTAAATCTATATTGTGTTATGTTGATTTGCGATTTATACCTGAACTAGTTTTCAAGCCTGACTTAGCGTTCGATAATTTTGTTAATGTAAGCAAAATATTACATAATCACACTTAATTAATGCATTTCAATCGTTACTTTTCATTAATGAGGTTGCACAGTTTAACAGGTTTGTGGCTTGTGCTATTTCCCAGTTTGAGCGGTATTCTTTTAGCCTCAACTTCTCTATCGTATCAGGCTCTTTTTCTCCTTGTTTTGTTTACTATAGGTGCATTTTTAATGAGACCTGCAGGGTGCATAATCAATGACATTTTCGATAGAAAAATAGATGCGCACGTTGAACGAACAAAATATAGGCCACTTGCAAGTGGTGCATTAAACATAAAGCAGGCTTTGGCTTTACTTTCACTGTTACTGTCTATTGCCCTGGTAATCTTATTATTAACTAATAAAACTACACTTATACTTGGAATAATCTCAATGTGTATGATAGCTACTTACCCTTTATTAAAGCGGTATGTTTGGTGGCCACAATTGTTCTTAGGGTTTACCTTCAATATGGGATCGCTCATGGGCTCAGCAGCAATAACAAACCAGATCAGTATAGAATCCTTGCTGTTTTATATAGGATGCGTCTTTTGGACACTTAGCTATGACACCATATACGCCCATCAAGATAAAAAAGATGATGAAAAACTCGGGATGAAATCTACCGCATTATATTTTGGTGATACAACAAAATCTTGGTTGAAAAGATTTTATTTAATATCTCTTATGACGTGGCTATATGCTGGTATCTTATCATCATTAAATAACATCTTTTATATTGCTCTATTTGCCGTAGGGTTCATATTTCACCGCCAACACAAAAATTTCAATCCTGACGATCCCAGTCAATGCATGTCCATATTTAAAAATAACTCCTACGTAGGGTTGCTGCTCTTTTTCGGCATTCTTTTAGATAGAATTATCACCTAGGTCTCAAGAGTTTCGGCTCTAATGAAATCAATAGACTCAGGTAGCCCGCAGAAACAAAAAAACTTGCTTGACAAACTCCGCCAGCCCTCTTATCATGAAACTGAAGCTATTGTATTTGCTTTCGCCAATCTGCAGATTAAAAGGTAAGGATTACTTAATGTATCGGCGTCTTATGTTCAATTTTTTGCAGTATATAGATACTGTATGTCTTTACAAAACTTCATCTACATCTAGATTTTTATCTAAATAAGCTGAACGCGCTTATAAAGCGTTACAAGACATCAAAAAATGCCAATACTCGACAGAGATAGTAAAAGACTAGCTAACTCGGGGATTCTTTGTCTTTTTTTCTGCTTAGTAAATTTCTTAAACATTTGCAGCGTAAGTTAGTTGCAATTAAAAGCGGCTGAATCTCGCTTGTCAAGCGTTTAAAACATAAAAAACGCCAATATTTTAAAGCGGATAATAACCCCAGGGCTTCTTTTGCCTTTTTTTTCATTTGGTAAATTTCTTAATATTTATAGCTAAACAACAACCGTCATCCCGCTACGTGTTAGCGGCTAAGAGATACCGCGGCGGTATGACGGTTTGCGGCGGCATGACCTCGTCATTCCCCTACGTGTTAGCGGGATCTAGAGATACCGTGACGGTATGACGGTTCGCGCGGTGGCATGACCTCGTCATCCCGCTACGTGTTAGCGGGATCTATGCTTTGAGATACCGCGAATGAATCGCGGTATGACGGTGTAGATGATGGTTAAGTAATTCGTCATCCCGCTACGTGTTAGCGGGATCTAGAGATACCGTGACGGTATGACGGTTCGCGCGGTGGCATGACCTCGTCATCCCGCTACGTGTTAGCGGGATCTATGCTTTGAGATACCGCGAATGAATCGCGGTATAACGGTGTAGATGATGGTTAAGTAATTCGTCATCCCGCTGCTTGTTAGCGGGATCTAGAGATACCGCGAATGAATCGCGGTATGACGGTTCGCGGCAGGATGACGATAAGCTCGTCATCCCACTACTTGTTAGCGGCTAAGAGATACCGCGGCGGTATAGCTATAGGATGACAAAAAAAAGGGCACTGTGACGCACAATTATCAGTTAATGCGGCATTATAAAAAACGCCAAACTTTTTTCTGCTTTTATGCAAGAAGTCTAGTCCATATATTCCTCCCACTTCTCCGCGACTTTCCTTACTATTTCCTCACTCATCTCAATTTTCTTTCCCCACTCTCGTTTGGTTTCAGGCGGGATTTTATTTGTCGCATCAAATCCCATTTTACCTCCAAGTCCACTTTCAGGGGAAGCAAAGTCTAAATAATCAATAGGTACACTTTCTATCATGATTGTATCACGCACAGGGTCCATCCTCGTTGACATTGCCCACATTACTTCCTTCCAATCACGTACATTTATATCATTATCAACAACGATAATAAACTTCGTGTATAAAAACTGCTTTAGAAAAGAAAGTATGCCCATAACAATTCTTTTTGCCTGCCCTGGATAGGATTTTTTTATCGACACTATCGCTATTCTATATGAGCAACCTTCCGGTGGCAGATAAAAGTCCACTATCTCTGGAAATTGATTGATAAGAATGGGCACAAAAATTTCATTGAGTGCTTCACCAAGAATCGATGGTTCATCAGGTGGCTTGCCAGTGAAAGTGCTAAGATATATCGGGTTTTTACGCATAGTAATTGCAGTAATATTAAATTCTGGAAATTGCTCAACAGAATTATAGTAGCCAGTGTGGTCTCCATATGGTCCCTCATCTTGATATCTATCCAAACTCACATAGCCTTCCAGAACGATTTCCGCGTGAGCTGGCACTTGAAGTGGAATAGTCTTACAATTTACAAGTTCAAGCGGCTTCTTTCGCAGCAGTCCAGCAAATTGGTATTCTGACAATGTTTCTGGCACTGGAGTTACCGCAGCAATAATCGTTGCAGGATCACTACCGATCACAGCAGCAGCAGGAAATTTCATATTTCTGCCTTCTTCCTTCCAACGCTTATGGTGAGTTGCGCCACCCCTGTGTGCAAGCCAACGCATTAGTGTTGTTTTTTTATCTATAACCTGCATACGATATATTCCAAGATTAAAATTATCTTGCTTTTCTTTCGTGGGTCCTTTCGTTACCACAATTGGCCAGGTGATAAGTGGTGCAGGTTCATTTGGCCAGCATGTTTGAATGGGCAGTAGACTTAGGTCCACTTCATCTCCGGTTAGCACTACCTCTTGACATGGAGCCTTGCTCACGACTTTACTTCGCATCGATAACACGACTTTCAACAAAGGAAACATTTTTATAGCATCCTTAAAGTTTTTTGGCGGCTCAGGTGATTGCAAAAATGCTAAAAGTTTACCAAGATCTCTTAGTTCATCAGGGTTTATGTTCAACCCCAATGCAATCCTCTTAATAGTACCAAATAAATTCACCAAAACTGGAATCGAATTTTTGCCATTTTCTGTGATAACATTTTCAAAAATGATCGCTGGCCCTTTGCTTGACAAAACTCTGCGATGAATTTCTGTCATTTCAAGAACTGTTGAAACTTCCTCCTTAATCCTAATCAGATCTTTTTTTTCTTCTAAGGCTTTGATGAAGTCACGTAAGTTGTTGTACATATTCCAGTTTTTAAAATTTTAAGTTTATATCTAGTTTTCAAGCACTTTATTGAAATTTGATCTATGCACTGTCTAGCGAGCTTTCAGTTAATTTGAGATCAAATCTTCATATTGCTTACTAAGTTTGTATTTCCTTCCTCTATTGGAAAAATCTACAATCTTGATAAACCCCATTTCCACCCACTTTTTACAAAGTTGCGCACTGGTACGAGGCTTAAAATTAAATAGTTCGCCAACCTGACTAGCTGTAATAGCGGAAAACTCCTGGAAGAGCTCAAGAGCCCTACGCTGTTTAGGATCAAGCTTACGTATAAGATCAGTCTGATCAGCGTGGTATTCTTCTTTATTTATACGTTGTAAAACGTTCTCAAATGAATTTGCCATACCTTCTACGAAATACTCCACCCACTTAGTAATATCTGCTTCAGCTCGTCCCATGTAATAGTTGTGCGATGGACCTATACTGATTGCTTCATAATACGCTCCTAGATTCTTAGCATAATATTCTTCCAATGAATAAAGTCCTTTTAGGTCATACCCACCAAGGTGTAAAATTAATGTAGTCAACAATCTTGCAGTACGACCATTACCGTCATAGTAAGGGTGAATTGTTACAAATTGATAATGCGCAATACCTGCAATAATTGGGCAAGGCACTTGCTCACTGTTACGAATCCAATCAATCATACTGCTCATGAGCTTTGGTACATCCTTTGCTTCAGGTGGCATATAAATTATTGCACGTGTAAGACTATCGCGGATAACATTTTGACCATCACGATAAGGTGTTGATTTTATTTTAGATTTTCCACTTGCCATTACTAGAGCATGCAGTGTTTGAATAGCTTTCTCAGTAATAGGCACTTCCCTTGCTGCCCATTGTTCAACTTGAGTTAAAGCTGCATAATATCCTTTAACCTCATTTTCATCTCTCCTATATTTTGGAAAGTGGCTTTTACCACTTAAAACCTCTTCAATCTGTTTAGGTTCAAGTCGATTTCCTTCAATCATAGTAGAATAGTGTGTGGTATAAAGCCGTGCAGTTTCACGAAGAGACAAAAGCATTGATACAGTGAGCGGCAAATGTAACACTTTTTCTTTTGCTGCTTCAATCCTTATAAGACAACTAGCAATTTTAGAAGTAATCGTATAATTCGGCATCGGCATAATATCTGCATTACATTACTTCTATATTATGCTGATAAAATGCAGATAATACAACATTTACACGACGCCGACCATAAACAGCAATAAATTCGGCTGATTGAGAAAGAAGTTTGTCTTGTAGAATAGCTATTTCTTTTTCTCTGCCAATTATTGGTTCACTCATATGTTTATTCCGCGGAAAATTATACACAGCGGAATAAAATTATCAACTTTGTTTTACCGCCGTATTTACAGCGTGGCGGTAAAAGATAGAGCATCTCATAATTGGCTATTCTGGAGGTAGTTTTGTCACTTGGATCACCAAGTCTTCTGATGAACTTTGTGGTAATGTGCTTGAGTTTTATTGTGTAAAGTTTGCATTTGAGGCAAAACTGGTTATAAAATACACTTGATACAAATGTTTTTATATATTAACATTAGATGCTTCTTTTAATATACAGATAAATGTGTACTAAAAGTTTTATGTTGTAGGTTTTTAAATAAATTGTATGTCTAGAATATCGTTTTTATTAATTTTAATAATAGCAATAGCAAGCTTGCCGATAATAAACAATTGGCTTTCAAATCGCAGCCAAATGCTAAGCGATGATTATATAGGTGAGAAATTAGATAATTATATAAGCAGAAATTTTGATAAGATCGTAAAAACTCTCAAAGAGGAGTCGATTAAAAGTAGTTATGCTGCTCGAGATAATGTAACCAAAAGTAAAATTTCACAATACAAGGATCAAATATTTGACCTTACTTATCCTTACTCCGGAAATGAAAATAGTAGTGTTATAGCTGTAGGCTTCCTTGACTATTCTTGTGGACATTGCAAAGCTATAAAGAATGATATAAAGCAGTTAATTAACGACGGCAAAATTAAGTATATCTTTAGGGATGCTCCAATACTTGGTAACGCTTCTTTAAAGGCAGCAAAAAGTGCTTTAGCTGTCTATTTTCTCGATAAAGAAAAATATTTCGATTTTCACCATGCTGCTTTAAGTCACAAAGGAGAATTTTCAGACGAAAGCATATTGGATATAGTGAAAAACATAGGGATTGATGAGGACGATTTTAATGATTCCATAAAAGATAACGCGGACAAAATTGAGCAAATGATAAACAACAGTAGGCTTCTAGTAAGAGATTTGGGAGTAGGTGGTATACCTTTTTTAATAATTGGAGATAGCCTGTTTGTAGGAGCAACTGATTTGAATGTATTACGCAAAAAAGTAGATGAATTAAGTCACAAGCAAGGCTAGTTACAGTTTGCCATAAAATTTTATTTTTTTGCTTGACAACTCAAATGAACCTGAGTATAGTAACTGTGGGTGTGACAGCAGTTTAACTCAGTGGTCTCACCCACTTTCCATAGCGTCATTTGCTATGTAAAACGCTTTCAAATTACAACATTTTCTTCAACTAAACTATTTTACTTTCACAGGAGGACATATGTCATTCACAGAAATTAGATTTCCAGAAAATATATCTTATGGTTCCACTGGAGGACCGGAATTTTCTACTGACGTTGTAACAACTCACAATGGTTGTGAACAGCGCAACATCAATTGGTCTCATGCACGCACTAGATACAACATAGCTTACGGGGTCAGATCAAACGAGCAGCTACTAGAACTAATAACATTTTTTCATGCACGAAAAGGTAAAGCAATAGGGTTTCGTTTTAAGGATTGGTCGGATTTTATAGCCATCAACCAAGAGATTGGTATAGGAGATAACAAAAAAACGACTTTTCAGCTAATCAAAACTTATGTAAGTGGGGAAGATAAGCATATACGTATGATCAAAAAGCCAGTACATGGGACAGTAAAGATTTATTTAAATGGTAAAGAAGAGAGTGAATATTCAGTAAATTATTCAACGGGAGAAATAACATTCATGAAACCGCCAGTAAAAGATGCGATAATCACTGCGAGCTTCGAATTTGATGTGCCCGTACGCTTTGATACAGATTACTTAAACGCTTCGATTGATGACTATGGAAGCAATAGCTGGAATAACATTCCACTAATAGAGGTGAAATTTTAGCTGTAAGCGAGCATAGATCTACATCATAGTAGGGCTACTAGTCTACCATAAATTGAAAAATTAAGCACCACTGAGGCTCTATACCTAAATGAGCCTCAGTATATGCAATTATTTTAAACTTTATCACCAGCTATATACTACAATGTTGCTGAGCTTTGCTAACATTTACACTTGAAGCTTGGGGAGATTCTAACTCAGTGCTTTTTTCTTCCTGCAAAATAGAAAGCTTCAACAATTCCTTTAGAGTTAATTTTTCAAGTGTTGTATCATCTTTGTTTAAGATGTAGTCTAGCATGTTGTTTTTCTGTAAGCGATTAACAAAATATCTATCTTCCTCATTAAGAACCTCTATCTTGTTAATACAAGATAATACTAAATCCGAATTCTTTGTTGCTAAAATTCCATTCAAAAAGATATCTAATTTTGTTTTGTCTTCAGTCAAGTCTCTAGCTAACCTATTTCTGATGTTATCATTATCAAGCACAGTGTACTCGAGGTACGAGCAAGGCTCAATAAGTATAAAGTCCTCTAAAGGTACTAGTTCTAAACAGTTGTCAGCATAAGCAAATATTCCACACTCAGTAATACGCCCTCTTCTTCTCACAACACAGCAATTGAGACGACCATGATACATTGATAACAAAGAAAAAAGACGTATTATACTTGTACCTCTATCTTTCATTTCCTCGAAAAGCTTCCTATCATTTATTAATTTGTGCAAAATGTAATCCATAGCAGGACCTGATTTGCGGAAATGAAACATATTATTCTCTTCAAAAATGGCCTCAGCTAATTCGATAGATTCTTTATCCTCATCTACAAAAGCTTTTTCATTTCTATTTAACTGTATGATCTCAGCTTTGCTATCTCTGCGTAGACCAGTTCTCCTTATTAACATCTCAAATATTTTTGTATTCATATATATCCTATATTAATTAAAGTAAATATTAATAATGTTTACTTTTTAAATAAAAATAAATGAAAATTTTAATAAAAATTAAATTTTTTTTAATAGAATAAAAATCTTTTATATTTGCTTGAGTACCAAAAGGGCTTTATTGGTGTAATGCGTTTTCTATTGCGCCTGGCTGCAGCGCGTGATGCAACCGGATTCAAGTGTCAGCTACTTTTATAGCACCACTTCTGCTTCAATAACTGTAAATACTAAGCGATCTGTCTTAAAATCTCCTCTTGTTGCTGAGCATGTACACTAGCATAACCACATGCAGGAGATGCAGCAGCAGGTCTTGCAATGCACTTAGGTCTTTTTGCTTGAATATCGAGATTGGACAACACTTCTTCTATCAATGGGTTGACAAAAAACCATCCTCCCATATTTTTTGGTTCTTCTTGACACCATATAATTTCAGCGTTTTTGTACTTTTCAAGTTCATTACTTAGTTTATCGGCAGGAAACGGATAGAATTGTTCTAAACGTATTACTGCTATATCGTTTATTTTTTGTGCTTCACATACTTCAATTATGTCGTAGTAAACTTTACCGCTGCATATTACAACTTTACGTATTTTATCATTTAGAACCAAATCTGTTCTACATTCTGGAATCACCGTGAGGAATTTTCCTTCAAAGTCAGATAGGTTAGATACTGCTCTTTTGTGGCGCAGTAGCGATTTAGGTGTAAACACTACCAAAGGCTTACGAAAGTCTCTATGCATTTGTCTGCGTAAGACATGGAAGTAATTCGCCGGAGTGGAACAATTAACTACCTGCATATTATCCTCTGCGCAGAGTTGCAAAAATCTCTCTATACGTGCGGAGCTATGCTCAGGTCCCTGTCCTTCATAACCATGAGGCAGCAATAAAACTAGACCGCTTGATCGCAACCACTTTGTTTCTGCAGATGCGATAAACTGGTCGATCATAATTTGCGCACCGTTTGCAAAATCACCAAATTGTCCTTCCCAGAGCACCAGTGAATACGGAGAATCAAGACTATATCCATATTCAAAGCCCATTACAGCATACTCAGATAGTGCGCTATCTATGACCTCAAAGTGAGCTTGCTTTTCATTTATATTGTTTAGCGGAATAAATGCTTCTTCTGTTACCTGATCAACAAGCCTTGAATGACGGTGCGAGAAAGTTCCACGACCAGAGTCTTGTCCTGATAAACGCACTCCTATTCTTTCTGTGAGCAGTGATGCAAACGCAAGACTTTCGGCAGTTGCCCAGTCTATATTACTACCAAAATTTATGCTGTCTATTCTGCCATCGAGTATTTTTCTAACCTTATTGTTAATGTTAAAGTTACTTGGGATATTGCTATTTATACGCACACCTAATTTTTTCAGCTCATCTGGCGGAACACCAGAATCCGTGTAGTATTCGCTCAAATCGTTCAGCTTTGCTCTTCTTAATTTTGACCACACTCCACCGAACCAGTCAGCTTTTTTTGGAGTGTAAGTCACTGATTCAGCAAGACTTTTATCTAATTTTGCCCTGAATTCACTGCGTAATTTATTTACTTCATCACCACTTAATACTTTCTCTGCAGTCAATTTTTCTTCATACAATGTTCCAGGAGTTTTATGCTTTGATATCGCCTTATACATAAGTGGCTGAGTGAAATTCGGTTCATCACCCTCATTATGGCCATATTTGCGGTAACATATTATGTCAATCACTACGTCCTTTTTAAATTTCTGCCTATATTCCATCGCCAAATTCGCAACAAAACTCACAGCTTCAGGGTTATCTCCATTAACGTGAAACACTGGAGCTTCTATTGATTTTGCTATGTCAGTGCAATAAAAAGAGGATCGCGCACAACACGGATTAGCAGTAAAACCAACTTGGTTATTAATGACAATGTGCACAATGCCATCCACTTTATAGCCTTCAATATTGCTTAAGGTTAAAGTTTCAGCAACCACTCCTTGACCGATGAAAGCCGCATCACCATGAATTGATATGCCAAGCACAGATCTTATATTCTGTTTTGCTCTTATTCTTCCAGCCAAAACCGGATTTACCGCTTCAAGGTGAGATGGATTAGGGCATAAACTTAAATGTATTTTCTTACCACCGGCAAGTGTTTGATCAGAAGAGTAACCAAGGTGATATTTAACATCACCGGACACCTCAAGACCACCTGGATATGCAAGATTGCCTTGAAATTCAGATAGCATTGCCGCATATTCTTTGCCCATAACTTTGGTTAGAATATTGAGTCGTCCGCGGTGAGCCATGCCAAGAACTATTTCTTCAATACTAAAAGCTGCAGAATCACTAATGATTCTCTCAATTGCAACGATAGCTGATTCCCCACCTTCGATAGAAAAACGTTTATATCCAGGAAATTTCATATGGAGAAATTGCTCGAACATCTCAGATTCAATTAAGTGCCTCAGTATTTCCTTTTTATCTTGTGAACTCAGCGTATAGGTTTGATTTTCGATCTTTTCCTGCAGCCACATCCTCTCCTCATAAGAGGAGATATGCATAAATTCAAAACCGATGTTCTTGCAGTAAATATCTCTATAGATTCCAGCGTCACTTGCCGGATATAGATTCGAATATTTCTGATAATCTACTTCCTTATTCACATTGGGTGATAACGGATTAAGATCCGCAAAAAAATGACCGTAAGATCTGAAAAAATTTGCTAAACTAGAAACTGAATCATCCACCTTAGTTACATGTTGTGCACCGCAGGTCTCCGCTTTATTAACTTCTAAATTGCTTGAAAAAATTCTATACCAATCCTCCCCGATTGATTTATCACCCTGCAAATAACGGCTATACATTTCTTCCACAAATTCTGCATTATCACCATAAAGGCAGCTTAAACTCGACATAATCACTATAAAAAGTATCAAATACTTATAAGTATAACTTAAGTTTTTTAAAAAAGAACTTTTTTAGTTTCTATACGTCATACCGCCGCGGTATCTCTTAACATAGATCCCGCTAACACGTAGCGGGATGACGATTGTCAGGGTGTCATTCCAGCGCGTGACGCTGGAATCCAGTTTTTATTTGCAGCCTACTTGACTCGAAGCTAAGTTTTCTGGATCCAAATAGTCAAGGCACTGGGATGACAAAAAAAGGAGCACTGGAATGACAAAGCTATAGGTTGCAAGCGAGACGTCATACCGCCGCGGCGCTAACAAGAGATCCCGCTAACACGTAGCGGGATACTATCTACACCGTCATACCGCGATTCATTCGCGGTATCTCAGCCGCTAACAAGAGATCCCGCTAACAAGCAGCGGGATGACGAGCTTATCGTCACGCTGCCACGAACCGTCATACCGCCGCGGCGCTAACAAGAGATCCCGCTAACACGTAGCGGGATGACGGTTGTCGTTTAGCTATAAACATTAAGAAATTTACTAAGCGAAAAAAAAGGCAAAAGAAGCCCCGTGGTTGGCTAATTACTTACATTATACTTTCAAGTATGGCGTTTTTTTATTCTAAACGCTTAATAACCGCGATTTAGCTGCTTTTTAATGCAACTAACCTTTAGTCATAAATGTTTAAGAAATTTACTAAACAGAAAAAAAGACAAAAGAAACCCTAGGGTAGCTAATTATTCACTATCCATTTTTTAAGTTGGCGTTTTTTTATGTTTTAAATGCTTTATAAGCGCATTTTAGCTTATATTAGGTAAAAACCTAGAATTTTATAAAGACATAAGGTGCACATAGTGCAAAAAATTAAACATGAGACGCCAGATTCGTGAGTTTTTTTGTCATTTAATCTGTACAGAGAAGATAAATAAATAGCTTCACTTTCATGATAAGGGGGCTGACGGAGTTTGTCAAGGAAGTTTTTTCGTTTCTATGAGCTACTTGGATGACGAGAAAGGAGCACTTACATATTTATGGCAACCTCATTACCTACGCTCAAAAAGTTTTTCAATATCACTGAGTTTCATTTCTATATAAGTTGGTCTTCCGTGGTTGCATTGCCCGGAATATGGGGTTTTTTCCATTTGTCTCAGCAGCTCATTCATTTCATCTAACCTCATTTTTCTACCCGCTCTAATTGATCCATGACAAGCGATAGTGGCCAATATTTTGTTCACTTTATCTTCTACTGGCAATGTATCTTCTATTTCCGTTAATCTATCGACTATATTAATTAGCATCTCTTTCACATCTATTGCTCCCAAAATTGCAGGGATTTCTTTTACTATCACTTTATTTTCTGATTTGATCTCAATATCAAAACCCATTTCAAATAACTTATCTTTATAAACTTCAATCATCTCCATTCCGGCTTGATTTTTGATTTCAACCGTTTCAGGAAGAAGTAGTTTTTGTCTTTTTATACTTGATTTTTGTTTTAAGCATTCATATACTAGTCTTTCATGGGCTGCATGCTGATCGACTATAATCAATTTGTCTCTTACCTCGGCAATAATGTAAGTATTATAGACCTGACAGCGTGCAAACCCGAGTGGGTGGCTCTCTATCAAATCAACTTGCTCTAACACCTTTTTTTCTAGAACCATAGCCTCCGCTTGTGCTGGGAATTTCTGTATGCCGGTATAATCAAACGATTTTGACTGTTCTGATAAGCCTTTTGCTTTTTCATTTGGAGAAGCAAATTCTTTTATTAGTTGATTTTCAAAAGGACTTGGCCTTCTTTCATTTTGAACATTAGGTTTATCAAAAGGATCTGGCAATGTTGAATCCATTTTCTGGTCATGCGCTAGAAAGGTGCCTATCCTTCTTGACAATGCTTTAATTAATCCTCTTGTCACTATCTCATATATGAGCTTCTTATTCTGAAACCTTACTTCTGACTTATTTGGATGCACATTTACATCTACTTGATCATAAGGTATCTCTAAATGTAACGCTGCGAAAGGATACCTATCGCTTGGAATAAAATCATGATATGCATACCTAACTGCGCCAATAAGTAAATTATCTTTAATTGGCCTTCCATTAACAAACGTATAGATCTGAGTGGACTTACCACGATTGACGGTCGGCTTACAGATGTGTCCCGTAAGTTTAATGTCGTCTTCTTCTTCATTGATCTCCAAAGAATTGCCCTGAAATTCTTCTTCTACTTCACACAATCTATGAAATAACGAAGTCTGCTTAGCGTATTTTAAGAGCTTTTTATTACCTGAAGTGAGAGTAAACCCTATATGATAGTTAATCATTGCTAGGTTATTTACAATATCAACAATGCTTTGAGTTTCTGCTCTTTCGGTTTTTAGAAATTTTAGTCTATTTGGAGTGGCAAAAAATAAATCTCGTACTTCAATATGTGTCCCTTGCGATAAAGAGTAAGGAGTTTGCTCCCCTATTTTCTCTCCACCCTCATAACTTATAGACCATGCTTCACTTGCTTCTCTTGCCTTAGACGATAATTTTATCCTACTTACTGCTGCAATTGAAGGCAGAGCTTCTCCTCTAAAGCCAAGATGCTTGATTTCTATCAACTCACTATCGCTCAATTTTGAAGTAGCATGGCGCATAAACGCAAGTTCTAAATCGTTTTTTTCTACTCCGTTACCATCATCTGTCACAATAATAAGGTTACGCCCACCACTTTCTATTTTGATCTCTATTTCTAAACTTCCAGCATCTATTGCATTTTCCACTAACTCCTTTACCACACTTGCTGGCCTTTCTATCACCTCCCCCGCTGCTATACGGTTTATGGTTTTTGTGTCTAAAAGAATTATTGCCATAGATTTATTATGAAACTGGTTTTTCTTTTACTTCTTTGGTCTGTTTCTCTCTCCACTTTTTTAACCTACCTGCAATTTCACTGTTGGAAATTGACAATATAGATACGGCAGTAATGGCAGCATTATATGCTCCATTTTCTCCTATAGACATGGTTGCAACTGGAACACCCTTTGGCATTTGAACTATAGAGAGTAGACTGTCCAGCCCATTTAATTGTTTACTATGCACAGGAACGCCGATAACTGGTAAACAAGTTAGTGACGCAACCATACCAGGTAAATGAGCTGCACCTCCTGCACCAGCTATAATAACCTTAAAACCTTCTTCTTGTGCAGATTTAGCAAAATTGAAGAGCCTTTCTGGTGTTCTATGTGCAGATATTATGAATATATCATGTGAAACTTCTAATGCTTTTAACATATCAACAGTATGGACCATAGTGGTGTAATCTGACTCACTTCCCATAATAACAGCAACATCTTTTTTTATTTTTGTCATATTCAACACAATTTTACTTACTAACTAAATAATGTTCCAGCTAAAAAGCAACAAATATTTAAATTATATTATAAATATAATTTATAGAATTCTCGTTAAAATAGAAATTTTAAAAATTTAAATAAATATTTATATTAAGATATAGAGATATAAACTTCTTATGTAAGATAAATTTATAAAATAATTATTTTTGTATTTCAAGCTTTGTAATCTTAGCTTGTTCTTTCTATAAATGGTTTTTTCAGATAGACTGATGGTAAAATGGTAATTTAAAATTACTAGAAATTTGATAAAAATATTAATATATAATCAACTTAAAGTTTTAAATATTGATATCATATAATTATTGACAAGTTACATAATATTAATATCTTGGTATATTAAATATTATGTTATAATATTTAATAAAGTTAATTGATATGTGAGTGTAAGAATTATGGAAATAATATCGTTAAATAACTTAGACAGTGCAGGAATAAAAACAAAGTTGCTTTATATAATAAATAAAATTATAGAAAAAAATGCTTGGACTCAGGCTTTTGCAGCTGAGAAACTTGGTATTGATCAGCCAAAGGTATCGCAAATTAAAAATGGTAAAATAGATGGTTTTTCTTTAGAGCGATTGTTAGGATTTCTAAAAAAACTTGATCATGAGATAACAATCACGATGACAGAAAGCCAAGAAATAAAATCTGAGGCAGAAAAAGTAAAACATGAAGTTGAATCGCAATAGATACAAAGTTGACAACTTGTTTTTTGTGATATAGTATAAAACTTATTAAGGTAGTATCTTATGGCTGAGTCTATTGTAGAAAAGTGTATAGAACGGGTAAGTAACCGTTTCAAATTGGTTCTGTTGGCAAGTCAAAGAACACATGATTTAAATACAGGGGCAAGTAATCCAATTCAAGCAGCTAAGTTTAAAGGTCATAAAAATACCATAGTTTCCTTACATGAAATAGCAGGAAAACAGGTGGATACTCATGAGCTGTTTAGCCTTTTGGTAGGTAGATGCAAGGAATACATGAAAGGAAATATGAATAATGTTTACAGCAGTAATACAAGTAAGCTAGCGAATTTATTAAATTTTTCTGATAACACAGATCTTGATGCAAGTCAAGAAAGCCAAGATTATGAAGTGGATGGTGAAATAGATGATGAAATAAATGATCAAGATGGCGATGAAGAAGTATCCGTTTAGAAATCTACTGAAGTCACATAGTCTTTAAATGATTTGCATTGCTATCTATACACTGTTGTTCTGTATGAGTGTAATGTTGTGTTGCATAGTGTCTAAGTCAAATGATGTGTACAATAAGGTTTTAGCGTTCAATAATTTCTCAACGCAAGTAGTTGTACTTATAACAGCAATATCAATCATTCTGAATAATTTTTTTTTAATTGATATAGCATTGTTGTATGCTAGCGTTAGCTTTATATCAACTATAGCACTAATGAGATTAATGTTGTTTTGATAATTTATGATAGGATCCATTTTCATATTTTTAGGTATTTGTTTGATAATTATTTCAAATATAGGGGTGATCAGATTTCCTGATTTCTATACTAGGTTAAATGCAGCAGGTATTACAGATTCTAGCGGTGCAACGTTATTGTTAATTGGTTTTGCTTTGCAGAATGGATTTTCAATCAATACTGTTAAAATAGTATTATTAATTTTTATAATATGGGTAGCTAACTCAACTAATAGCTATATTTTAGCGCGCACTCATTATAAAGTTAAGAAAAAAACTGTTAAAGAAGGCTAAGGTGTTAGAAATATTAAATGTAGTGTTACTTTTGTTGTTACTAACAGTTACGGTTTTTATAGTTTTCTCGCGACATTTAGTCGTAAGTGCTGTTCTAATGTGTGTATTTAGTTCACTGATTGCGCTTATATACTTAATTATGAATGCACCTGATGTTGCAATTACTGAAGCTTCTGTTGGTGCGGGGCTCAGTACAGTTTTTACGTTTGCAGCACTCTCCTTGATAAAGAATCATAAAGTAAATCTATCTCATAACCCTATAACGCTTTTTTTTATGTTATTTCTGGCTGTATGTTTGTCATATTTTATGATTCAATTGCCAGATTTTGGCAGCCACAATGCTCCGATCCACTTGCATGTTGCTCCTTATTATGTGGAAAATACCGAAAAAGCTACCGGTATTCCTAATATAGTGACAGCTATTTTGGCAAGCTTTCGTGGTTATGACACGTTTGGAGAAACTATAGTAGTTTTTACTGCTGCGCTTTGTATAACGTTGATATTAAAAGAAGAAAAAGAAAATGATTAAAGATCCGATATTAAATGCAGTAACATTTTTGATGATACCTTTTATCATTTTATTTGGTTTATACATACAATTTCACGGTGATTACACTCCGGGTGGAGGTTTTCAAGCAGGAATAATTATTGCCTCCGGGATAATATTATATTCAATGCTATTTGGTGTATCTACAACTCTAAAAGCAATACCTTATTCTGTGATTAGATTGACTAACGTGTTAGGTATTTTAATTTATGGAGGAACGGGCGTTGCAACAACTTTACTTGGCCAAAATTTTTTATCTTATGATATCTTGTTAACCAATAATAGAACCGGTCAAAAATTAGGTATTTTTTTGGTGGAATTAGGTGTAGCATTTACTGTCTGCTCCTCTATGTTAATTATATATATAAATTTTGCTCGTAGGAAAAAACAATGACTTTATATAATTATACGATTATTATTGTATTAATGGTGCTAGGTTTATATATTATTATAAACGATAAAAATTTAATCAAGAAAATGATAGGGGTAAGCGTCTTCCAAGCATCTGTTTTGTTATTTTACATATCTCTAGGATATATAAAAAGTTCCTTGCCTCCTATATTGGTTTCAAATTTTTATTCATATAGCAATCCTATACCCCATGTTTTAATGCTTACTGCTATAGTGGTTGGAATTGCAACATTTTCAGTTGGATTATCCATAGCAGTAAAAATGGAAGAAAAGTATGGAACAATCGATTAAGACAAGTGTACATAAATTAACAGTATCTTAAACTATATGAAGTAACAAATAGCCACAAGTTAAAAGTAAAATTATAGACTTGCTCGTTGTAAGTTTGTTTGTTAATAAGAAATAAAATTATAAACTATAAAGGTAATGATGTCAACTATTAATGATGCAGAAGATAAGAAAAAAATTATCAAAGATCTGGTAACTAAGAGTATAAAAAAGGGTGGTTTTATCACCTTTGATGATATAAATGATAAATTATCAGATGAAAATTTTTCGTCTGACTTTATAGATGATGCTATATCTTTATTGCAGGATTCCGGAATTAATGTGCTTGAAAGTAGCGAAGATGAAGAAGATATTCCTTCCAACAGTGATGATAGTAAACTTGATGATGATGACACATCGCCAAATGTTACTGCAACTTTAGTACAAAATGATGATCCAGTGAGGATTTATTTACAAGACATGAGCTCCGTAAAGCTTTTATCAAGGGCAGATGAAATCGAGATAGCAAAAAAAATTGAATCTGAAAAGCATAACATGTTACGTGCAATAATTGAAACATCAGTAACATTAAAGGTGATAAAAGTATGGCGTGATGATTTAAGTAATGGAGCTCTCTTACTGAGAGAAATTATAGATCTGGATGCAATTTATAACTCTGATTTTAATGTGGTACCCAAAGAAGAAAGTGAAGAGAGTGAAGAAAGTGCTGAAGATGTTGAGGATTCTGAGGATGTTTCTGAAGATGCTGAGTACTGTAGTGATGATGAGAAAGATAGTAAAAAAAGTGATGATGAGAAAGACGGTAATAATGAAGATATAAGTTCAGTCAATTTAAATGTTTCTATTCTTGAAATGGAAAGTGACTTATTGCCAAAGGTCATAGTTGCATTGGATGAGATAATTACTTTAACAAATGAAGCGTTGATATTAAGAAAAAATTCTAAAAATTTCTCTAATGAGCTAGAAAATTTGTATAATCAAATATGGTCTATAGCATTACAAATTAAGTTAAGTGATGCTGCTGTTGCCAGAATTACACAAGAACTTTATAAGATAAATAGATCCATTACGCTTGAAGAGGCTAATCTTATTGCTGAGGCTAGAAAATACGATATCGATAGAGAAAGTTTCTATAAAGTTTATGATGACGTGCTTTTAAAGCACGAATTGAAAAAGATAAGTCTTTTAAAGATCAATGAAAATCAGTCCTCTTTTACAGGTGAATTAAAAAACAAATTTTTAAGGTTTATAGACGATAACTCTGAACATATAGCTAGTACCTTGAACGGTATTAAGCAGCATATACAGGAAGATAACGTACAAGAATTTAAGGAGCTAATCAAGAGAATACAAAAACACGAACGAGAAGTCTCTGAAGCAAAGCAAGAAATGATTAAGGCTAACTTAAGGCTAGTAGTTTCCATTGCTAAGAAGTATTCAAAAAGAGGCCTTGATCTGCTTGATTTGATACAAGAAGGCAATATTGGTCTTATGAAGGCCGTGGATAAGTTTGATTACAAACGTGGATATAAATTTTCAACTTATGGCACTTGGTGGGTAAGACAATCAATCACTAGAGCAATACCTGAGCAGTCTAAAGTAGTTAGAATACCAGTTCATATGGTGGAAATTATCAGTAAAATCAACAGAGCATTAAGAAAGATGACTCATGAGATGGGAAGAGAGCCGACGTTAGAGGAATTGAGTGTAGAACTGACAATGCCACTGGAAAGAATACGCAAAGTTATGAAAATAGCAAGGGATCCAGTAAGTCTTGAAGCTCCAACAGGAAAAGATGATAGTAGTACCTTTGGTGATTGTATAGAAGACAAGCGAGTCTCCAGGCCAGAGGATGCTGCAATACTTGCTGACTTGCGTGGCATTACAACCAATGTTCTTGCAACTTTAACACCAAAGGAAGAAAGAATTTTAAGAATGCGTTTTGGCCTTGGTAAAGATGGGAAGGAACATACCTTAGAAGAAGTAGGAAAAATTTTTAATGTAACACGTGAGAGAATTAGGCAAATAGAGGCAAAAGCACTGCGCAAGTTGAAACATCCAAGCCGTGCTAGAAAACTTAGAGGGTTCTTTTAAGTATACGTGTCAAGTTAAGAAGAAGCTGATTTTGCCCGGAAAAAGTGGAGAGCAAGTTAGGCCAAAGTTGTATAATTTCACCGCTATTTTTCTTTTTCTATGAATCTAATGAAACAACATGCTAATCTACGGTAAATATTATGACAAACAAAAATGACAATTCTAATTCAAAGTATAGAAATTTTTATGTTCTGGGTGATAGCTTATCCGATAATGGCGCAATCATTGGAATTTTAAATAATTTATCCTTTGCAAAAAGCGTAAAATTTGATGATCCTTTTTATCAAGGAAGATCTTTTAGCAATGGCCCTACTGCTGTTGAATATATAGCAAAATATTTAGATTTAGATGAATTTAAACCTGGGTGGAGTTATTCATTTTTTGGGAGATGCCACGAACAGCAAGGTCAGAATTACGCAGTTTCATATGCAACAGCATCTGAAATTTTTGACCCTATTTTTTCTTATTTCTTCAATAAATTTCGTTTAGCTAACCAGCTAGATGCGGTAATTAAACATCATCCAGATATAGGTAAAGAAGATTTATTTTGCATCATAATCGGCGGAAATGATGTTATGGTTGCCACTGCTTATGACGATACTAAAGCGGAAGAAGTGTTGGAACAAGCAGTGAGTGAAATATGTAATGCACTTAAGGTTCTAAATGAACATGGTGTTAAGCATGTAGTTGTTGCAAATGCACCTGAAGTTGGCTCAATACCAGCTTTTAATAGAGATGAAGAAGCAAGGGAACTAGCTACAAAGCTCACGGAGAGTTTCAATGCAAAACTGGCTAAAGGCTTAGATTATATGAAGAAAAGTACAAATCTTGAAATAAAAGCATTTGATCTTAACTCTAAAATGAGAAGTATGTTTAGCGAATACAAGAGCAAAGGTTTAAATTGTCAAGATGCATGCACATCGAACATTGCAGACCAAGTTGGGAGATTTAAAGAAAATATAAAAATACTCTTAAAGTTGATATTTAAAGGGGAACTTGACGTTCACTATAACCCTGGGTGTAGCAAAGAAACACTAAAGGATTATTTCTTTTTTGATTATTTCCATCCAACTGCGGAACTTCATCATGAAGTTGGTAATGAAGTGTATGAGTTGATTTGACACAGTTTTTTGAACATATCCTTTTAAATAGTAACCAGACTGCATTCTGTGATTTTTAGCAAAACACGATCTTTCATTTGAGCTTTCTTCAATTTAAAATAAATACAGAAAATTGCTGCCTATAGCTAAACTGACTTAGATTTACCGATAATTTGAAAAACCGTCATCCCGCTACTATATAGTTATTGATATATATTTTCTTTTAAGCTCTTGGTTTTGATCGATAAATGTAATCATTTCATCTTCTAAAGTTTTAATTTGATTACGTAAAATTGCAAGAAGTTCCTCTATTTGTTTGATTATAGATGTATCAGTTATAGCTCTTTTTACAATAATCCGAACAGATCATAATATGCTACTGCTCTACCATAGCCATAAGCACATATCTTATCCTATTCGGACTATTGCGAGAAGTGCTATACCTGTTGGATTTGGGTTTTTTGTATTTTTGCTATTTCTACAAGTTGGTTTCTACGAGATAATTTTTGTTTCAAGCAATCAATATTACCATTACTAACTGTTAAAGGAGTAACACGCATATCTGTATTATTAATATAACGTGAGATGATACTGCAGTCTATTTTATCAGTTTTTGTAGTAATACCAAGGCTTTTAGCATAGTCTCTCCCACCTTGGTTGAATGACGTACACCTCAAAACCATTGCTTAGTAAAGTATAGGCACATAATTTTTCGTATCCACCAGTTGCCTCAAGACCAATTTTGGTTACATTATGCAAACGTAAAAAGTCCAGCATTTCATCAATGGATTGTACATTGTTTTCAAATATTTTATAATGCTCAAGTGGGTGAATGTGGAGATCTAATTTACTTTTGCTAACATCAATGCCAGCAATAATGTTTGATGAATTCATAATTCCTCCGTAATAATAACATATACTGCATTTTCCAGCCTTATATACGAGCCTAAAAGCTCAATCAGTTGTTCGGAACTTTCAGTATAATAAACCAGAGAAGAGAACCTTGCTGAACAACGATTCTTATAATCAAGGGGCGTGACGATTCCTCTTCTCTGTGTGTCTTTAATCTCACTACTTTGATATTTATAAAGACTTGTTCTTAACATATAAGGGAAGTGTCCTCTAGGTGAGATTGTGGAGCATTCGTTGCAGCATTTGGCTGTTCAATTACGCTAGTTGATTCTTTAGGTATACTATTTCCTTCAAAATTTCCATCTTTTTATTATGTTCTCTTTAGCATTTTGAGAGTGAATTATTCTAGTTTTGATATTTAAACGTTTTGTATCTGCTGTAATGATTTCACTTCCAGTTTGCTATTCTTTACATATTGAATTGCAAGCACTAACGCTTTACTTCCGGAAGCTGTGGTGCTGTAAGCTATATTTTGCAAAATAGCAGTTCTCCTGATATCTTTGCTGTCTGAGACTGACTTTACACCTTTTGAAGTATTAATCACTAGATTTATTTTTCCATCTTTGAGCATATCAACTATGTGGGGTCTGCCTTCTCTTACTTTATTTACAGCTTGTGCAGCAATGCCGTTATTGTTCAGATACGAAGCTGTGCCTTTGGTGGCATATATTTCAAAACTCAGTTCTTTCAACATTCGTGCAACTGGCAATATATACTTTTTATCATCATCTTTTACTGAAACCAGAGCTGTTCCTTCTGTTGGTAACTTGTATCCTGCAGCCATGTGCGTTTTTGCAAGTGCAGCTTCAAATGATGAGTCAATTCCCATCACTTCTCCTGTTGATTTCATTTCAGGACCAAGTAAAGTATCAACTCCTGCAAAGCGGGTAAATGGAAAAACAGCAGCTTTAACTGCAAAATGATTGAAAGGCTTGTTTTCCTGATTCAATTTTTTACCCAAAATAACTTGAGTGGCAAGCTTTGCAATAGGAATATTGATTACCTTGGAAATAAAAGGAACGGTTCTACTAGCTCGTAAATTTACTTCAAGTATGTATACATCACTAGACCTCTTGCATAACTCGATTTCTGAAGGCAATTTTGTCGTCAAAGCTTGTCTGCGCTCCTCAAATACATTCGAGTATTCTGTGGTGCTCATCTGCACTTTTCCTAAAAATTTCTCATCACAAACAGGTTCTGCAAGAGGTCTATTCTCTTGAACAGCAAACTGAATGTTTATCAGACCTTTCACTTCTAGTGCAAGAGCTATTCTTTCAGTTTGGAGCTCGATCTCTTTTATTACTTCGTCACTCAATGTATTTGTCGGTATTGAGCATGTTGAATCACCAGAGTGGATACCAGCTTCTTCAATATGCTCCATGACCGCTGCAATGAAAACTTTTTCCCCATCACATACAGCATCAACGTCAACCTCAACTGCATTGACTAAAAATTTATCAAGAAGCAGCGAACCATGCTCAAAGATTTTAGTTTGATCTAAGACGTACTCTTTAAAGCTCTGAGTATCGTGTCTAATCGACATAGACTGACCGCCGAGGACATATGATGGCCTGACTACTAGTGGAAACCCCACCTTTTCTGCGTTGGTTAACGCTTCTTCTACTGAATGGCAGATAGAATTTTCAGGTTGTTTTAAATTAAGTTGCAAAGCAAGGTTTTTAAACCTCATGCGATCTTCTGCAAGGTCAATAGAATCAAACGAAGTTCCCAAAATTTTGAAACCTCTCTCGTTAAGCACTTTGGCTAACTTTAAAGGTGTTTGACCACCTATTTGAACTATTACACCAACCAGTGTGCCATTTTCTTGCTCTTTACTTAGTATTTCAAGCACATCCTCTGCAATGAGTGGTGCAAAATATAAACGATCAGCGGTATCGTAGTCAGTTGAGACAGTTTCGGGATTACAGTTGATCATTATTGTTTCATACCCCATTTCTTTGGCGGCAGAAGCTGCATGTACGCATGCATAATCAAACTCAATACCTTGACCAATGCGATTTGGACCACTTCCTAAAATGACAACCTTTTCTCGGTCAGAAATATTCGCCTCACATTCCGTTTTATTTTCAACATCACCCTCATAGCAGCCATACATATAAGCAGTGCTCGATTCAAATTCAGCTGCACAGGTGTCTACGCGTTTATAAACTTGTTTAATGCCAAATTTTTTTCTTATTTCTTCGATTTGTTTTACTCGATCTCCAGCGTATAACGCTGGCTGGATCCCAGTGTCACGCACTGGGATGACATTAGAGGGTACTGGAATGACAGAGGTAGGTCTATTACTTAACTTTGCCAATCTTGCATCTGAAAATCCCATTTTTTTCATCTCTAACATTTCATATGCAGTCTCAGGAAGGCCGTTTTCCTTGATTTTTTGTTCAGCCAAGATGATTTGCTGTATATTTTGCAGAAACCATAAGTCATATCCTGTAATCGAATTTATTTCTTCTATGCTAATTCCGTGGCGCATTGCGTCAGCAGCAATCAGTAATCTGTTTGGTAGCAATTTTGCTAATTGAGATTTTACGTGATCAATATCAATGTTCTCAGGAAATACTTCATCAAGTCCTGTAAGATCAGTTTCAAGTGAACGAAAAGCTTTCTGCAGTGACTCATTAAAAGTGCGGCCTATAGACATCACTTCTCCCACTGATTTCATGGAAGTTGATAATTCACAATTCGTCCCCTTAAATTTCTCAAACTCAAATCGAGGGATTTTAGTGACGATATAATCAATCACTGGTTCGAATGCTGCTGGTATTATTGGAGCGCAGTCGTTACGTATTTCATCGAGCGAATAGCCAATAGCAAGTTTAGTTACAACTTTTGCAATAGGATAGCCTGTTGCTTTCGAAGCAAGTGCAGAAGAGCGAGAAACTCTTGGATTCATTTCAATTACAACGAGGCTTCCATCTTCTTTAGGATTCACTGCAAACTGAACATTTGCACCACCGGCACTAACATCAATTTCTCTCAGCACTGCTATAGATGCATTTCTCATCTGTTGGTATTCTACGTCACGCAGAGTCAAAGCAGGAGCAACAGTTATGCTATCCCCAGTGTGCACTCCCATCGGATCAACATTTTCTATCGAACAGACTATTATGCAGTTATCTTTACAATCGCGGATAACTTCCATTTCATATTCTTTCCAGCCGATAATTGATTCATCTATCTGAACTTCATTTATTGGCGAAATTTTAAGAGCACTTTCTGCAATGTTAAAAAACTCCTCTTTATTATATGCTATGCCACTACCTGCGCCACCAAGAGTGAATGATGAACGAATGATTGCTGGTAATCCAACGTAATCCAAAGCCTTTTTTATTTGTTCTTGATTTTTTATAATGATACTTTTGGGGTATTTCAGTCCTATTCTATCCATGGACTGGCGGAATAACTCTCTATCCTCTGCTTTTTTTATTGCTTCTCTATTTACCCCTATTAATTCTACGTTGTATTTGTCTAACACTCCATCATCTGCAAGTTTTATTGCACAATTGAGCGCTGTTTGCCCGCCCATTGTTGGCAATATTGCGTCTGGCCTCTCCTTAATTATAATTTTCTCTATGATTTCAGGCAGTACCGGCTCAATATACGTCGCATCAGAAAACTCAGGATCTGTCATTATAGTTGCGGGGTTGGAGTTAACCAAAATGACTTTATAACCTTCGCTTTTTAATACTTTACAGCTTTGCGTTCCGGAATAATCAAACTCGCATGCCTGACCTATAACTATTGGGCCTGCTCCTATTACTAATATAGATTCTATATCTGTGCGTTTCGGCATAATTACAATAACGGTCTCTATTCAAGTAATGTTACCAATCTTTCCTGTATATGTGAATTTTTATTAAACCTATTAGCTAATTACTTTTAGGCTTGACGCATAACTGTACGAACATTGCAATTTGCGTGGCAGATTCCAGTGCTTGACACACAGCTGTACAAACATTCATTTTTGAAGGTAAATTGCACAGCAAATGATGTCATTCAAGTAGCTGACACTGGTTCCTTTATGACGGCAGTGCCCAGAGGTGTCATCCCAGTCTGGGATGGCTTTGTTGCATCGCTACTTATGAAAGGCTAACTATAATTAGGATTATAAGCAACTTATTGAAAATCTTGTTTTTTTTGCAATCAATCTGATCAAATTTAAGAATAGTAACTTGTTATTTATATTAATAAATTTAATTCTATTGAAAATAGCTAAAGCATTGAAATTCTTGAATTTTAGCCGGATTAGTGAGTGGTAGTGAAATTTCTTTTACTCAAATTTAGGTATTCACTGACCGTTCTTGTTATAAATACCAGAATAATAAGCTACTGATATTCTCCACCTTTTTTATCTTTAATCCATCATAGCTAGCGATGCAACAAAGCCATCTGGGATCCAGAAAACTTAACTTTAAATAAGTGGCTGCATAATAAAGACTAGGCAGTGTCGACATTTATTTTAACCAAAGATAAATGCCAGCAATGTGAACAAAAGACAGAAAAGCTATGGCCAATTTGTCGTAGCGTGTAGCAACTCTGCGGAAGTGCTTGATTTTGTTGAACATCCTTTCGATTAAGTTTCTCTCTTTATACAATTCTTTGTCATATTCTCTTGGTGTTTTTCTGTTGGAACGCGGTGGGATTACTGGCTCAGCATTTACAGCTTCTGCAGCCTCAATCATATAATTTGCGTCATACCCTTTATCGGCAATAAGTGCCTCCATGTTCTTGCCTTCTATCAGGTCTAAAGCTTTTACGTAATCCGATCTTTGCCCTGCAGTAACAAAGAATCTCAGTGGGTTGCCCAAAGCATCACAAGCAGCGTGTAATTTGCTTGAAAATCCTCCTTTGCACCGTCCCAGCTCTTGTTCTTGTCTACCAGTTTCCACATTTTTTTCTTGCACCAGCAGCATGTTGATGTGCCCTGATTATTGTTGAGTCTATCATGAGCCACTCTGTGTCTCCATTAACAGCTAATGTGTTGAAAATCATCTGCCAAACACCAGATTTTGCCCACCTTATAAAACGTTTATGTACACTTGACCATTTTCCATACTCAGCCGGCAATGCTCTCCATGTTGCTCCTGTTCTACCTATCCACATTATTGCAGCTACGAATCTCCTGTTATCTTTTGCGCTTCTTCCTCTATCTCCTTCCTTACCTGGCAGACTGTTTTTTATTCCATACGCGTCAAGTTAAGGAAATAAAGGTATGAAAGAGATAGAATAATAAGGTATAAGTTCTCCCAGATATACTTTTAGTGAGAGAACCAATGAATAAAATAACTTGCTTATCAAAAAAGCTCAAAGAATTTTTTAATGAAAAAGCAGAGAAAATCTCAATTACAACAAGGTTTATAAAAAGAAAGAGAAAGCTAAAAGGTTCATCATTCGTAAAAGCCATGGTCTTGGGTAATATAGGAGTTGATAATTGTAGCGTAGAAACAATGTGTCAATTACTAAACGAGGACTCGATAGATATAACAAAACAAGGTTTGGATTTTAGATTTACTGAAGAAGCAGTGGAATTTATGAAAAGGATGTATAATGAATCTGTGATTCTCTTTAAAAATATCTTGCAAGTTGATTGCAAAATCTTACAGCAATTTAATAGTGTTAAATTATTGGACAGTAGCTATATTACTCTACCTAACAGTATGGAAGAGATGTATAAAGGTTATGGTACTAGCTACAGTGGCTATGAAAGCAATACTAAGTCTGGAATAAAGTTACAATTAGTTTTCGACTACATGAATCAGATAATAGACCAACTTAATTTAACGGAGGGGGTAAGATCAGACCAGGGATATAGGAAACATTTAAGTAATATATTAAGCAATGATTTGCTAATATCTGATCTCGGTTATTTTGTGCCAAGTTCTTTTAAACAAATCAATGAAATAGGAGCTTATTTCATAAGTCGTTATAAATCCGATACCAACATATATGATGTAGAAACAAATCAAAAAATGGAGTTATTAGAATGTTTAGAGGATAAGTTATTTTTAGAAAACGAGGTATTGTTAGGAAAAGAAGCAAAAATTAGAGTAAGAATTATATGTCAGAAACTAACTGAAGAACAGTCTATGGCCAGAAGAAGGAAAGCTAATAGATTAGCAAGATCGCAGGGATATACATCCTCTAAAAGAAATCAAAAATTGTTGAACTGGTCAATATTTATAACTAATGTTCCAGAAAATAAAATTAGTGCTGAGCAAGTATTAACGATTTACAGAGTAAGGTGGCAAATTGAGTTATTATTTAAATTGTATAAAAGCCATATCAGGCTTGATAAGCTAAAAGGAAAGCCATGCAGAGTATTATGTGAACTATATGCTAAATTGTGCGCAATTCTTATATTTCACGGCATAGTTGGTTGCACAGAAGTGAAAAAGAATACAGAACTTAGCTTAACAAAGGCATTTATTGAGCTAAAAAGGCGGGTTAGAGAGTTATTTTTAGTATTAACCAAAATTAATAGTTTAAAAGCATTTCTTAAAAAACTCACTATAACTTGGTCGCGATTTTCATTAAAAGACAAACGTAGAAGGGCTAGAGTATCCACTTTAACCTCTCTAAATTTGCTCACAATCTCTTAACTTGACGCGTATGGTTTTTTATTCTCTCCCATTGCTCATCTTTTAAATCATATAGCATTCTCTTTACCTATTAATAAAGAGTACTCTATATCACTATTTTTTTATGTCGACAAGACCTAGATTCCAGTGTCAAGCACTGGAATGACACCATAGAGGCACTGGGATGACATCCTTCCTAGTGGAGATTACTCTCAAATCACAATGTTCATACAGTTGTGGGCTTAACGGTATCTTTGCAGATACTATGGTAATTTATTCGGGAGATTTGCTGAGCGGTAAGATTTTTCCTGATATGCTGCAGTCTTCAGAAGCTAATTCCACAAATTTATCTGTTAGTTTATCAGGTGACACCAATTCAGATCCAGGAAATGCCTGCTCACTACCCACAGGTCCTTCCGTGTATACAGCATTTACACATAATTTTGTATGTTTTGTCTCAGATGCATATATCTGCACCATTATTTCTAGTGCAACTTTACTTGCAGCATACGGCATCCAATATGGATAAGAGGAAGGAGAAAGTGTCACTTCTGAGGTCATGAATATCGCTCTTCCAGCATTAGACTTTTTTAGCATTGGATCTAAGTTTTTTAGTAAGTACCAATTGGCAGTAAAATTTGTATTCATTACGTTCTGTAGCTCTTCAATCTCACAGTCATGAATGGGGTTCAGTTTGCCTAAAATTCCAGCACACGCAACTAATATATCAAGTGCTCCAGATTCTGATAATTTCAGGCTTTCTATCATGTTTGTCAGTATCTTTACATTCTCAAAGTCTAAAAGATCAAGCTGAATTAGTTTCACAGAGCCTTCTTTAAATTCTTCAAGCTCTTCAATTTCATTATATAGTGGCTTGAGATTATCAAGAGATCTTGAAATCAGAATCACACATGCACCTTCTCTTATAAACCTTTTTGCAACAGCAGAGCCTACTCCACCTGAAGCTCCGGTGATTAAAGCTACTTTACCTTCTAACTTACCCATTTCTTTCTCCTTAGCGAGATCCATTGAAATATTTTAGCTGAAAATTGAATTTTGCTCCATATATAAAAATCAAACTTAGCACATAAAAAAATAGTAATGACACTACCACACCACCTAAACTTCCATATATCAAATCCAGTTGGTCAAAGGAAGCTTTTAAATATTGCTTAAAAGCTGAAGCAGAAATCGTCCAAAGAATAACAGCTACACAAGATCCAGGAAATACGTCTGATAAATTTTGTTTTATGTTTGGTAACATAAAATATAGCCAAGAGACTACTGTGAAAAGTACAAATTCAATAAGTAAATACCTAGTATAACTTAGCCCCTGATAGGAAAAATCAATTAGCATTGGTACTAGTGTAGAAAACACTATAGTTAGAGTTATAATAAGCGTGATTACTAAAAATTGTAATATACTTAGTACTCTTCTTAATATATAAGGCGGCGAAACCGGAACTTTATAGGCCTTATTGAGTATTGTTCTAAGCCCTTCAATTGTCGATGAAGCGGTCCAAACAGCACCTACAATTGCTAAAGTTAGTAAGCTTTGCGGCGGGCCTGATATTATCTCCCTAATACGCGGCATCAAAGATGATAAAATATCCTGTGGCATGTTATCAATGATAAATACCCAGCCAATGTTGTACTGGTCTAAAAAATTTGCGAATGTTGACGCCACAGCCATTAAAACGATGAGAAAAGGAAATATTGATAACAGAATTAAAAATGATAAATACCCTGCATGCTCCACTCCATCATTATAAATTGTGTCAATCAAAGCACGATAAAGGCAATAAACGATGCTGTAAAATTTCTGTAGCACTGTAATATAGACGAACCAAGAAAAGTATTCTAAATGAAATAAAGGATACTTTTAAGCAAAAAATCCTCACCATTTACTTAAATTTAATCAAAGTGAAGGATAATCCAGCATTAAATAGAAATTATCGGAGGCATAATGAAAAATTTTCTTCTACTTGTAGCTTTAATTCTCTCCTTTGCATTTGATGCAGGTGCTCCTCCTACTACTTTTGTTGATACAAATGATACAACATCATCGGTGATATGCAAGATAATAGGCTATACTCACGGCATAGGTGGCCCAATGATCACAATAGTGATAATTGGTGCAGCGTTGCTTGCAATATTCGGCAGAATGCCGTGGCCAGCGCTTTTTGCACTCGGTGCATTTACTGCTGTGTTTTTTGGCGCTCCTGTAGTCGTTTCAAAAATAACACCAGGAGGTGTGATTTGTAAAGACGGTGTAGTAACGAATAAGTAATAGAAATTATTGGAGGCATAATGAAAAATTTTCTTCTACTAGTGGCGTTAATTCTCTTCTTTGCATTTGATAATGTTTTTGCTAGCAGTGTTACTGATGACGCAACGTCAAACACAATATGCAAAATAGTAGGCTATACTCACGGCATAGGTGGACCGATGATCACAATAGTAATAATTGGTGCAGCATTGCTTGCAATATTTGGCAGAATGCCGTGGCCAGCGCTTTTTGCACTCGGTGCATTTACTGCTGTGTTTTTTGGTGCACCTGTAGTTGTTTCAAAAATAGTACCAGGAGGTGTGATTTGTAAAAATGGTGCAACTGCTTGCCCTGATGGTACCAACTGGGATACAAGTACAGGAGCGTGTAAAAAATAGGCGCTGCAGATTTAGAAAAGCATTAGCTAAACGGTGCTTCTTAAAGGAGCACCATTATTCCACAATTGTATAAATGTTGTCCAAGTGAATAACACTGAGATCCGGGAATTTTTATAAACTGATAGGATGACAAATTTACTAGAACCCTCACCATTTACTTAAATTTAATCAAAGCGATAGATAATCAAACATGAAACAGAAATTATAGGAGGCGTAATGAAAAATTTTCTTCTACTTGTGGCGTTAATTCTCTCCTTTGCGTTTGATGCAAATGCTAATACTAGTGGTGGCACCACCAACACCGTTTTTGTTGATGAAAGTGATACAACATCATCAGTGATATGCAAGATAATAGGCTATACTCACGGCATAGGTGGGCCAATGATCACAATAGTGATAATTGGTGCAGCGTTGCTTGCAATATTCGGTAGAATGCCGTGGCCAGCGCTTTTTGCACTCGGTGCATTTACTGCTGTGTTTTTTGGCGCTCCTGTAGTCGTTTCAAAAATAACACCAGGAGGTGTGATTTGTGAAGACGGTGCAGTAAAGAATCATCCATAGAAATTATTGGAGGCATAAACGTAGTTTTCTTTACTTGAAAGTGGTCAAGCTGACCACTTTCAGTGTCTATGAATACCTAATAAATTCTCTTTCTGTAATCATATCAGTTAAAGTCTGGATTCCAGCGCCACGCGCTAGAATGACAAGGCTTATCGTCATGTCACCGCGAACCGTCATACCGCGATTCATTCGCGGTATCTCAGCCGCTAACAAGTAGCGGAATAACGGTTGTCGTTTAGCTATAAATATTAAGAAATTTACCAAATGAAAAAAAAGGCAAAAGAAGCCCTGGTCATTGTCTATTTTCAGTATTGGCGTTTTTTAAGTCTTAAACACTGCAATTTAGCTGCTTTTGAATGCAACTCACCTTAGTTTGAATGTTTAAGAAATTTACTAAGCAGAAAAAAAGGCAAAAGAAACCCCGTGTTAGCTAGTTGTCACTCTCTAATCCTGCAAAATCGGCGTACTATACTGTCTTAAACGACTTATAAGCGCGTTTCAGCTTATATAGGTAAAAACCCAGAAATGTTGTGAAGACATAAGGTGCACATAGTGTAAAAAATTAAAAATAAGACGCCAACTACGTTGTTTTCTTGCTGTTTAATCTGCACAGATGAAGATAACTGAATACCTTCAGTATCATGATAAGGGGGCTGGCGAGGTTTGTCAAGGAAGTTTTGCATTTAATTCATTTGATAATTCAAAAAACTTGAAAGAATAAAGATAGTTATTAAAATTATCTTGATTTACATCAGTTATCCAAGTTTGACATTGAATACTTAACATTTCCTCTATTAACGCCTTTCTGTAATGTTTATCCAGATGAGACATTATATCGTCAAGCAGAAGAAGTGGTGCCTTATTGTAATGAATACACCTTGCTTTTACACTGGATAAAATAATAGAAAGCAGTAATAACTTTTGTTCTCCAGTGGAGCACAGATTTATTGGTACGTTTCTTTTTTGACAAAAAACCCGAAAATTATCGTTATGCACACCAAAGGTTACTCTACCAGTCAATGAGTCTTTTTCTCTGTTTTCCTTTAGACGATTCTGAAAATATTCTGCAGTATCGTTCAAAGTTAGCTGGCTGCTGAATTTCAAACTTGCCTTTGGAAAAAGCTCACTGGAATGGTTATCAATTGTGTCTTGTAATATTTTTAAAACAGACGATCGCATACGTAAAATACTAACTGCATTAACAGCCATTATGTTTTCAAGACTAGAGAGCCAATTTTCGTCCAAGGTGTTCTCTCTCAACAGTTTACTTCGCTCACGTTTAGCTTTTCTGTGTTTCATGTAGCAGCAAGTGTAATTTTCCTCAAACAGTGAGACTATACGGTCTAAAAATTTTAATCTGTCACTTGGAGAATTAAGAAGAACATAGTCCATTTGTGGAATCAGCCATATTACATTGGATATCTTATACAGAGATGAATAACTTGATTGCGTTTTTCCATCAATTTGTATTAGTTTCTTATCAAAACTCTTTGCGATACCAATTGAATTAAAATCTGTTCCATTAAAAAAATCATAGTGCACTGCCCAATCTTCATTACTGAATCTATTTTGTATCTCACTGGCTTTTGCTTTTTTCATTCCATTGCTTTTAGCAAGCAACGAGATTGCTTCAAGTATATTAGTTTTACCAATACCATTTTTGCCAGTTATTACAACTGAGCTATCATCTGAATCCAGTTCAAAGTTTGAGTGGCTACGAAAATTATGTAATTTCAGCTTTTTTATGTAGCAATGGGTAGCCATTAACATATTCTTTAGTTTATATTCTCTTTACTTCTTCCAGAACCTCATCAACATGTCCACTAACTTTTACATTTTTCCAGATCTTCACTATTTTACCTTTTTTATCTATTAAAAAAGTAGTGCGTTCTATTCCCATATACTTTTTGCCAAACATACTTTTCTCTACCCAAACACCATATTTTCCCAACATTTCAGCATTCTCATCAGAAACTAAAGAAAACGGCAGAGAGTATTTTGCTTTGAAGTTAGTGTGGCACTTAACACTATCTTTTGATACACCAATTATCACTGTGTCAAGGGAAGAAAAATCATCTATTTTATCTCTAAAGCCTTTTGCTTCCATCGTACAACCCGGAGTATCGTCTTTAGGATAAAAATAAAGAGCTACATTTTTTTTATCAAAAAATTCACTCAGTGATAAATTTTCACCAGAATCTGTTGGTAAACTAAAATCAGGTGCATTATTTCCTACTACTAACTCCATACCTTGCTCCATTAATAACGCTTCTATCTATAGTAGTATATTGTAGTCAGAGTATCAAATTTTATATATAGCTAACACAGATAAGATTCTTAATAGGGGGCTTATTGATAACTGCCTTCTCGGCTTGCCGCTTTTGATAAAGTGTGGTTTTCGTCTGATGTAAGGCCATATCAAATAGATCCTATTAAAAATCAATCGAATCTTCACATGTTTGTTCTTCATAAAAGAAGTTCAATGTTATCGTAGTACCAAGTTTCGCTTCACTTTTAATGTCAAAAGTTCCACCCATTAACTCTACTAATTTCTTGCTTAGCGGTAATCCGATGCCCGTACCTTCGTTTCTATATCCCGAATCTGCTTGGCCAAAAACAGACATAACTTTATATATATCCTGCTGCATTATTCCTATTCCATTGTCATGAAACTCAATGGTTAATAAGTTTTTTTCTATATTTTCTTTTATCACCATTCTTATTAAACCATCTTTGGGAGTAAACTTGATTGAGTTTGATAATAAATTTATTATAACTTGTTTCATTCTCTTGGGATCTGCAATGACTAATAATTGTTTATTAGTCATCTCTTTTTTTAAATTAATCCCGGCTTCTTTTAATTTAGGTAATAGCATATTTACGCATGAATCCATTATTTTGTTCAGGTTAAACTTCACTTTTTCTACTGTTAAACTACTTGATTCAGCTTTAGAAAAATCGAGCACATCATTAATTAAGGTAAGTAAGTGTGTTCCTGCATTATATATATCGTCTGCATACTCCTTGTATTGAGAATTATCCATTGAACCTAAAGTTTTATTTTTGATCAACTCCGCAAATCCAATAATAGCATTAAGAGGTGTGCGTAATTCATGTGTAACGCTTGCAAAAAACTTTAGCTTGTTTGCATTTTCTTGCTCTAATGTCTCTTTTATCTGCTGTAATTCAATGTTAGTTTTATGTTGCTTGGCTAGCATTTGGGTATTAGAAAAGTGCAAATAGAACATTATTAATATTAAGATTATTAATAATAGGCCCAAAAATGTTAAAAACAGGCCATATGCTATAACATAAGAATTATTGTAGTTTCGAAGAATCTTCAAAAAAAACGACGGTTTAACGCTATTTTCATGGAATATAGGGAAAATAGAAGTTAATGTATTTCCTGTAGTATAAAATATTTCTTGGTTACTTAATAGTTTATCAATTTCATCGTTTGTAAGTAACTGTTCATAATCATAATCTTGAGTGTTAAAATTACTGAATATTATTCTGCCGTTTTGATCATACAGTATTAAGCTGAAATCCTTTACTTTGCTCACTGATTGTAATAATTCAGCACGTAGTTTTACTAGTTGGTTTATGTAGTCAAAATTTTTGTATTTAATGTGATGCTTTTCTATTAGTAAATAATGGTATTTTTTTATTATGCCATTTTCCAGTACGCTTTTTAAGTTTACACTTGAATCACGGTAAGAAGAAAGGAAATTACTCCTTAGTAAATGATTACAATATATCACACTGAATAAAATCATAAAGATCGATGAGAGTAATACAATAACTTTTGTGTATTTGTTTTTCTTCAACGCAGAAAACATCAATTTACCTAGCTTATACATATCCTTCTTATTGTGAAACAACGGTTTTTATGTTATTAATAATAAAATTTAGCATATAATATTTTATGACAATTTCTCCTATTTTGCCAGTTTATTCTCCTGTTAATATAAATTTTTCTCATGGCAAAGGTATCTACCTATATGATGTTGATGGTGAGCGCTACGTAGATTTTCACTCCGGAATAGCCGTTAGTAGCTTAGGTCACACTAATTCGCGATTAATTAGTGCTCTTAAATTGCAAGGAGAAAAATTATGGCATATATCAAATACCTATAATATACCTGCTGCCAATAATTTTGCAGAAAAATTAATAAACAACAGTTTCGCTGACACTGTATTTTTCTCAAATTCTGGATCAGAGGCAGTAGAATGTGGGCTTAAGATTGCTAGGATCTATCAAAATGGAAAAGGCAATAAAAATCGTCACAGAATTTTAACATTCCATGGTGCATTTCATGGAAGAACCTTTTTAACTTGTGCTACAAACGATAAACAGAAATTTTCTGAATTACTAAATCCCTACATTGATTGGTGTGATAACATCGAGCCCAATATTGAGAGCGTAAAGAAAGCAATTTCAAGTGGTATAGGCGTTATATTAATAGAACCAATACAAGGGCAAGGTGGTATCAAAGTAATGAATGAAGTCTTTATGAAAGAACTAAGAAAGCTATGTGATGAAAATGACATATTGTTATTTTTTGATTGCGTGCAATGCGGTGCTGGCAGGACAGGAAAATTATTTGCATACGAACATATAGGAGTGGAACCTGATATATGTGCTCTTGCAAAGGGAATAGGCGGCGGGTTTCCGCTAGGGGCTTGTCTTGCGACTGAAAATGCTGCTAAATATATGGCGGTCGGTATGCACGGTTCCACTTTTGGTGGCAATCCGCTTGCAACCTCAGTAGGTAATGCTGTGCTCGAAGAATTGCTCAGCCCCGGCTTTTTGAAAAATGTTGAAATTAGAGGTAAATACTCAAAAAATAAACTAGAAGACTTAGCAAGTAAATTTCCAATAATAGAGGAAGTAAGAGGGAAAGGGTTAATGCTTGGAATAAAAGTGAAAGCAGACAATCAAAAGTTTGCAGAAGAGTTAAGTCATCGCGGCTTGCTTACTGTTGGGGTAACATCAGATAACGTTGTGAGAATTTTACCTCCACTCATTATCACTGAAAAAGAGATTGATGAAGGCATCGAGATTTTGACTCAATATTTATCTGAGAAATCTTCTGATTAGATACTTGCATTAATATGAACGACAATCTGGTATGCTTAGGAATTATTACCTCTCCTCACGGAATTAAAGGAGCTGTTAAAGTAAAAACCTTTACTGAAAAGCCTGAAAATATCTTCTTATATGGTAAGCTAATAAGTGGTGATGAGAATTATAAAATAGACTCAGTATCCGTCATAGGTGATAATTTAGTAATAGCTACAATAAGCGGAGTAAATTCCCGTAATGAAGCAGAGCTTTTAAGGAATAAGAAGCTATATATAGAAAGAAGCAAGTTACCAGAGCTAAATGATGAGGATGAATTTTACCAAAGTGACCTTGTAGATATGGAAGTAAGGCTGAAAAGTAATGAATTATATGGCTATGTAAAATCTGTGTATAATTTCGGCTCAGGGGATATATTAGAAATTTTAGTTATCAGCACAAAAAAACGTATTATGCTGTCTTTCACTAAAGAGATATTTCCACATATAAATATAAAGGGGAGGTATATAGTATTAAATATACCAGAATTTATTGACTAATAAAGACTTTGATATTTATATAAAGCTATTTATAATTATAAGATCAAATTGAAAATGTAATTATGGCAGAAAGAGCTAACGATATCAGACCAGGTCAGGTGTTGGAACATAACGGCGGATTATTTTTGGTTGTAGGTATTATGCATACTCAACCTGGTAAAGGTGGTGCATACATACAAGCCGAAATGAAAAACATCAAAACCGGAGCAAAACACTATGAAAGATTTCGTTCTGATGCAACAATCAGAAGGGCAATTTTAGATGAAGAGGAATATGTTTACCTTTTCACTGAAGGAAACATTGTAAATCTTATGCATCCAAGTAATTACGAGCAAATCACTATAAATTTGGACTTATTGGGAGAAAAAAAAATTTATTTACAGGATAACATGAAAATTAAAGTTGTAGCTTATCAAGACAAAATAATTTCTGCGCATGTGCCTGATTATGTTACACTTGCTGTGAAAGAAACAGAGTCTGTTATTAAAGGACAAACTGCTACTGCTTCTTATAAGCCTGCAATTTTGGAAAACGGAATGCGCGTTAACGTGCCTCAATTTATAAAAGAAGAGGATAAAATTGTAGTATATACTCCAGGTGACAGCTATTATGAAAGAGTGAAAGAGTAAAAGGAAGAATGTCCCTCTCATCACCACGAATTAATGTGATGCTTGATTCTGTGCGTAGTGCTTCCAGGCAGCTTATGCGCGATTTTAATGAATTACAAATCTCTAATGTTAAATCAGCAGACTTTATCAATAAAACTTATTCAAAATCCAAGCAAACCATATACGATTGCTTGCACGACTACAAACGAGACTATGGGTTTATTTCCGAAGATGATACTGATCAAGAAGTAAAAGATGACACTTATACCTGGTTTATTATGCCTATAGAGGGCAGGGAGAACTTTTCCAGTTGTATGGTTTATTTTGCAGTATCAGTCTCTCTCATTCATAAAAATAAAGTTGTGGCGGCTGTAATTGATGCTCCGGCTCTTAGAGAAACTTTTTGGGCAGAAGAAAAGAAAGGTGCTTTTCTTGAGGACTTTAGATCTCGTCATATAAAAATGCGGGTGAAAAGCCGTGAAGGGGGTCTAATAGATGTAAGTGGTAATTTGTTAAATAAATTGTTGCCTGGCAATAGTAGTGTACGCTCCATCGGTTCAACAATTTTAGGCTTTGCATACCTTGCGGCAGGAAGGCACAGAGGAATAGTTTACTCTAGAGTTAACAAATATAAAGCCTTGCTCGGTAGACTTTTTCTGCAAGAAAGCGGTGGAAGGCTAACGGAAGACAACGGGCTAATCATTGCTGGAGATATAAAACTATAGCTAAAGTAATTTATGTTTACCTACAATTTGATAAGCGTAAAACTCGTCATTCCGCTACTTGTTAGCGGAATCCATGCTGAGATACCGCGAATAAATCGCGGTATGACGTAGGGCTGTACTAGCTATAGCATAAACAGGCTACAGAGATAGACAACTTTTCGAAAACTTTTACAAGAGATTCTGTTAAATGCTCTATCATTTCATCGGTATGATAAGGTGTAGGGGTAATACGGAAACGCTCAGTTCCTCTTGGAACTGTCGGGTAATTTATATGTTGAACATATATTCCATACTCATCAAATAATAATTTTGATGCTTTTTTAGATAACTCTGAGTTGCCAATTATTATTGGAATTATATGAGTTTCTGTTGGAATGAAGTTAATTCCTGCATTTCTCAGTGAGTTTTTTACTTTTTCAACGACTTGCTTTTGCTTTTCCCTTTCAATGTTGCTCGATTTTAGGTGCTCAACGCTTGCCTTTGCTGCCGCTGCTAAAACAGGCGACATAGCAGTGGTAAAAATAAATCCTGGAGCGGAACTTCTTATTACATCTACCAAGCTCTTTGAAGACGCTATATACCCACCCATCACTCCAAAAGCCTTTGATAGTGTACCTTGAATAACGGTTATTCTATCCATCAGGCCTTCTCTTTCTGCAATTCCGCCACCATGTGAACCATACATGCCAACTGCGTGCACCTCATCCAAATAGGTAATTGCATTATGTTGATCTGCAAGATCGCATATTGCTTTAAGCGGCGCTATATCGCCATCCATTGAATATACGGATTCAAGTGCTATTATTTTTGGTGTCTTTTTGTCTATAGACTTGAGTAACTGCTCTAGATGATTAACATCATTGTGTTTAAATATATGTTTTGGCCTTTTTCCTGATTTTATGCCTTCTATCATCGAAGAATGGTTCTTCTCGTCTGAAAAAATTACTACGCCCGGAATAACAGACGATAAAGTGCTAAGTGTTGTCTGGTTAGCGAGGTAGCCACAAGCAAAAGTTAAAGCAGCCTCTTTTTTATGCAAACAAGCTAAGGATTTTTCAAGTTCAACAACCTCTTTTGTTGTACCAGATATATTTCTTGTTCCTCCAGCACCAACAGATGAATTTTGGATAGCGGCAATTACACTCTCATTTTGTGACATTCCCAAATAGTTATTACTGCACCAGACTATTACTTCCCTATTTCTTTCATAGTCCATAATGTGGGGGAGCCTACCTGGTAATGACGCAAAGTGCGTAAATTCACGGTAGCGCCCCTCATCTTTTATATCTTTTATTTTATTCAAGAATATTTCTTCGTAGTTTACCAAGTCCTTATTTACCGATAATTAACATAATTATAATAAATTATTAAACGATAGACTACTATATTTATTATACATGTACGGCAGTAGGTACTTTCCCCGTGTTGAAAGGTTTTTCAACCTCGCTGTTTTCAACTTGGCTTTTAGGTGTACAGCAGTATATAATTGCAGCGGCAACCAGACAACAAGCTCCAACTGCTATCCCCACTGCTAACATTTCTAAGTAAACAAAGATAGCTATCGAAGCTACTGCAGCCACGACTAGTGTTGAAACAACTATAGTAGACAATGTGCTTTTTTTGATATTCTGTGGAGAATCATTATCTTCTTCACTTGGATCATTATCATTTTCTATATCTTTCATGAGAGGCTTGTGATCATCCAGAGTTATAGTGGAAGCACTATTAGATTGACTTATCACCATACCTATAGACTGCACAGATACACTACTATCATCCACCCCTTTGCTATTCTGCTCTAGATTATCGGCAGGTAGTTGATCACTACCATTCTTTGACACTACACCTACACTACTATCACCTGCACTTTGCAAATTAGTATTACCTTTTTCACTTGAATCATAACTCTGTACCATAGGTTGAGCTTCCAGCAAAAGTACACCATTTTGATTACTTGCAACTTCATCAGTATCTTCACTAATAGTTTCAACCAGACAACTCACATCCCATGAAACCTGCGCATCAACATGAATAACATGCTCTCTATCCACAAAGGATAATACTGTGCTATTGTCCACATAGCCGCTGCTTTGTAAACTCACACCACTTTTTTCCACTTTATTGTTTTCAGTATCACTACTCACAGGAGTTACCTGATCACTTATAGTAGCGCTAACATCTTGTATATCTTTATTGTTTTGATTATCAGACTGTCTACCATTACTTTGAACATTATTCACTTGTCCAGAGTTTTCGTTAGCTACTGAAGGCACTGGTTCTAGTATTGGTGCTGGTTTTGTATCTTGTTCATCAGTTTTAAACGTAGAATTCTTCTCACCATTTGTGCCATTATCTAAAGGATTATCATCATTCGAAGAACCTAGACCACCCGCTTGTTCTACATATCCAGCAGGTTGGACAGGAGCTTGTTTCCTCTTACTACTATCAACTTCAGTGATTACCTTTGAGCCATCATTTTTACCAACATATAGTTCTCTAAATTGCACTTCTTTTTCTTGTTCATTTTTCTTTTTTTCTTCTTTAGATCGTTTTATGCTCTCTTTACGTTTTTTAGCACTATTTTTACCCATTTCACCCTCCTCATAATTATTACCTATAGCTTCCTCTATTGAAGCCTCTTCATTGTTCATAATATTTTTTCCTCTGTCCACAATATTTTTTTCTGTCTGCTTACTGCCAGCACTTTCAAGTCCTGGATTTTCTGATAGAATGTCACTTGTTATAACTGGAATTTCTAATTCATCTGCAACGTTATTACTTCTTTTTCGTATTATAAAAGTTCCAGGAGTTTGGCACATTTCATCCCACAAATCTTGACGTTCATGACAGGAATATTTTTGCACATCAATAGAAAATTGCAGAATATTTCTAATTTGCATTAAACTGAATATTAGATCAATATTCTTTTGACGTTTATTGTCTTTTGGATCTTTAGTGTATTCATCATACACTATGCAAGCAGTCTGAACTAATCCATTTACAATACCTGGAAGACGGCTGTTATATTCACGTAAAGCTTCAGATTGCAATAATTTGTTTTCCTTTTCCAGATCTTCTATGCGCTTTTCTATGCTAGATTTAAAAATCTTACACTCCTCTTGAAAAATTACGTTAATTGCACCCTCTTCTGTGTATAAGTAACATACTTCCTTGACTAAGGAGTAATCTTCTTGGCCTATTGAGTAGTGTGTTGCATTTTTCAGTATATTCTGTATGATCGGCCTAATCACTTGCTCATTATGTGATACGTTTTGATGGATTTCTTTAGTGTAAAAAAGCACCTCGACTATAACGTCTGTGTTTGTGTATTCAACATTAGACAATGCAATCAGAATTGATTCATATATTTCATCAAACTCGTTATTTTTAAATTTTTGATTGAGATAGCCGATAACATCATTGCTGCATTTAGCACATTTTTCACACAAGTGCTCGATAAATGCAATATTACCAGCATCCAATGCAGTTTTCAGAATTAAATCATAAATTTCTTTTCTGCCACGAGCTCCTATGTTTTTCAGGATTTGTTGCCCTAGTATTGTAATAACTTTATCATCCGCAAATGCTTGTTCATATACATCGTAAATGGCATGATCTGCACTATTAGTGTATCGTTTGCACAGGTATTCAATGACAGATGTGTGTTCCTGGCTTATCGCAGTTTCTAATAAAGTAACAAAACTCTTTTTTAATAACTCTTCTGTTGAGGCTTTTTTAGTTAGCTTATTAATATATCTTTCAAATGCACCCAGCACTATCGTGATGAATTCTTCATTTTTGATCAGAGACGCTGTTTCAAGCACACCATACAAAGAATCAGGATTACTTGTTTTTAACACCTGTCCAAAATCTCTTAAAACGTATTCGACAAAAACTGCATTTAATAATTCTTGCTCTTTTCTTAATGCTATAACTGAGAAAAAACCAATCTTATTAGGTTCGACAAGTTGTATAGTTTGATCTTTTAATCTTCCATAAACTCCATCGGTACCATGGAATTTTTCTATAAAAGCTTCAATATATTTTTGACCACCAACAAGGAGAGGTAAAAGACTTAAATTTCCTTCAGCAAAAAGAAAATCCTGATATTGCTCTACTAGCTTGTCATTAGCTGCAATTGCCAATAGTACCAATTCTTTTACTGAATAATCATACTTGAAACCCTCTTGATCAAATTTATATTGTGATAGTACATTTGAATATATATGTTGATGGTTGCTTCCGTTTTGTAACTCCAAATTAAGTTGATTTGAACAGAAATCTTTGAGATTTTCATTATCCAGCGTAATAGACCTGCCTTCATAATCTTCAATATTTTGTACAACCTTGTCTAATTCTTCACAATTATCTTCTTGTATAGCTTGATTTAAGATATTTATAATCTCAGCAAAAGTTAAGTTTTTAGGAATGATACCATATGAATCTTCATCTTTTAACTCTACAGTAAACGACCTATCACAACCATCAGGAAAGTTTGCAAGTATTGCATTCTCTAAACTTAGATCTTCAGGGGGTGTGCTACATGGAGTAGCTGGTATCTCTTGACTTTCGCTATCTAAAACTTCAAACTCTTCTTCAATACCTGAATCTTCAGAATCTGGTTTTTCAAAACCATGCCAACTTTTGATTAATCTTTCAGAATTTGATTGGCCCTGTGAAGTTGTATCTTGTGATACAAAGTCTCTAAAATTGGAACCAAACATGTTTTACCTCCTAACTAGCAGCTAAGCTAAGTATAGCATTAAACAGAAATCTTGCCAAGCAAATTATTCAGTCTCTTAGCAAAGCTGCTCGCGTCATCCATCTCTTCGCCTTCCACGATGCAAGCTTGGTAAAACAATAAGTGAACCATGTCCTCCAATGTTGGGTTTTCACCACTTTCAGCATAAGATTTCATTATACTCTTTATTACAGGATGCTTAGTGTTAATTTCAAGCACCTTTGGCGTGCGGTAATTTAGCTGCTTTTGTTCACGCAAAAAACGCTCCATGCGAAGATCCATAGCACCTTCATCAACCGCTAGGCATACGGGACTATCAGTCAATTTTTTGGAAATTTTTACGCTTTTTACTGAATCTCCAAGCACTGTGGTAAAATATTGCAATATAGTTTCCTCAGTTTTTTCTTCATTCGATTTGTTTTCTTCATTTTTCTTATCTTCTTCTGAAGAGAATTTTTCCAAATCAACATCAGCGCGAGTCACAGACTTAAACTTTTGATCTTTATATTCATGAATTACACTAGTCCAGAAATCATCCACTGGATCAACGAACAGAAGAACCTCCAGCCCTTTACTGACGAACCCCTCAAGTTGCGGACTGTTTTTCACTGAATCGAGGCTATTTCCGGTGAGATAATAGATATGCTCCTGCTCAGGCTTCATTCTGCTTATATAGTCATCAATGCTGACTAATTTCTCATCACCAGTACTATGAAATCTGCAAATTGAGAGTAGTGCTTCTCTCTCATCAGTTGGCATAGCTTCGCAAAGACCTTCCTTTAAAACTGCACCAAAATTGGTCCAGAATTTTGTATATTCCTCTAAATTCTCTTTTGCTTTTTTACCGAGCTCTGATATCACACGCTTAGTGAGAGATTTTCTGATCTGCTCAACAACACGATTATTCTGCAGCGTTTCTCTGCTGATATTAAGAGGCAAGTCCGGTGAATCAACCACGCCTTTCAGAAAACGCAAGTATTGTGGTATAATCTGTACGTTATCTTCAGTGATAAATACTTTATTTACATATAACTTCACAGAGCAACGTCTATCTGGATGGAATAAATCAAAAGGTTTTATAGAAGGAACATAAAGCAAATTTGTATATTCTATTGCACCTTCATTTTTATTATGCAATATCATCCAGGGCTCCCCGCCAACGTGAGCAACACTGCGGAAAAAATCGTTGTGCTCCTCTTGAGTAACGTCATTTTTTGGCTTAGTCCAAATTGCAGCCTTACTGTTTAACTTTTCACTTTTTCCTTCTTCGTCTATAAATTCAACAGGAAAATTTATGTGATCAGAGTAAGTAGTGACAATATTTTCAACACGAAATTTATCTAAAAACTCGTTTTCTTCAGGATGCATAATGAGCGTAATTTTGGTTCCGCGAGGGACTTGATTATCTGACTTGCTGATTGAATATTCCCCATCTCCTTTGGATTGCCAGATCCAAGACTCCTCTTCTCCAGCTTTTCTCGATTCTACTATTACTTCTGATGCAACCATAAAGCTTGAGTAAAAACCAACACCAAACTTCCCAATCAGCTCCACAGTTTGGCTTGAATCCTTGCTATTCTTAATCGCATCCAAGAACTTTTGCGTACCAGAGCTTGCAATTGTACCAAGATTGTCTATTAAATCCTGTCTATTCATTCCAATGCCATTATCAGTGATATATAGCTCGTTCTTATCTTTATTGGAGCTGATAGTGATTTTTAATTCGTCACTCAAATCTAGCAAATTAGGGTTTAGTTGAGATTCATAGCGCAACTTATCACATGCATCTGATGCATTTGATATTAATTCACGCAGAAAAATGTCTTTATTGGTGTAAAGTGAATGAATCACTATATTCAGTACTTTCCCTACCTCAGCGTCAAATTTTAAATTTTCAGTTTCTTGTACATTATGCATTTTGAGCTCCATTATTTGCCTACTACCCTAATAATTTAAGTATTGAATCACGATCTTTCAAGGTCACGTACACCAAAATTAATGTGGGTGTAGTTATTATGACACCCAATTTATGGGATCTCTTGCATAACAAACTTTTGGCAGCGCATTGGATGAAACGAAAAACTTCCTTGACACCCTTCGCCAGCCCCCTTATCATGAAACTGAAGCTATTTATTTATCTTCGCAATCTCTGCAGTGGATTAATGACAAAAAAACTTAATGTATTTGGCGTAAATCATGCTTAATTTTTTGCACTATGTGCACCTCATGTCTTTATCAAATTTCTAGCTACACAAGCTGAAATACGCTATTTAAAACATCAAAAAACGCCAACTTAAAAAATGGATAGTGAATAATTAGCTACCCTAGGGTTTCTTTGCCTTTTTTTCTGTTTAGTAAATTTCTTAACGTTTATAATTTAGATTAGTTGCGGCTTAAAAGCGGCTGAGTCACGGTTATTAAGCGTTTAGAATAAAAAAACGCCATACTTGAAAGTATAATGTAAGTAACTAGCCAACCATCGGGCTTTTTTTGCCTTTTTTTTCGTTTGGTAAATTTTTTAATACTTAGATTAGTTGCAATTTAAGAGACCAGAAATGGTCTGTGCTTGGCACTGGAATAACCTCCTCCTTTGTTATCCCAGTGCCCAGACACTGGGATCCAGGAAACTTAATTGCAAGTAATGCATTGGATTTGGTGAGTATGGGTTTTATGTTATAGAATGAAACACTTTTGGTGAATTTGTAAAGAAAACTGGATCCCAGTGTTTGGGCACTGGGATGACACCATTCTTTTTCCTGGATTCCAGACTGGAATGACACCATTTGTTGTGTTTAACAAAGTTCGTACTTAGCTTCATATTAGCCGTAAATATTTAAGAAATTTACCAAACGAAAAAAAAGGCAAAAGAAGCCCTGGGGTTATTATCCGCTTTAAAATATTGGCGTTTTTTATGTTTTAAACGCTTGACAAGCGAAATTCAGCTGCTTTTAATTGCAACTAACTTACGCTGCAAACGTTTAAGAAATTTACTAAGCAGAAAAAAAGACAAAGAATCCCCGAGTTAGCTAGTCTTTTACTATCTCTGTCGAGTATTGGCATTTTTTGATGTCTTGTAACGCTTTGTAAGCGCGTTCAGCTTATTTAGATAAAAATCTAGATGTAGATGAAGTTTTGTAAAGACATACAGTATCTATATACTGCAAAAAATTGAACATAAGACGCCGATACATTAAGTAATCCTTACCTTTTAATCTGCAGATTGGCGAAAGCAAATACAATAGCTTCAGTTTCATGATAAGAGGGCTGGCGGAGTTTGTCAAGCAAGTTTTTTCGTTTCTATTCCCAATAAAAGTTTGTTATATGGTTATGCAAGAAGTCTAATGAATCGCGGTATGACGTCTTAGCTATAGATGCTGGTTTGTGTGATTTCAAGAGAAGTTTAGTAGATAAGTTGTGTTTTAAACCAGATTCGGTATTTTAAACTGAACATTTTCAGTAATACCACCTGGCATAACTGAAATTTTTACACTCAGGTTTACTTTTAGGTAGTCTATTAATTCATCAACTAATATGTCAGGAGCGGAAGCACCTGCGGTGATTCCTATCTTTTCTACGCCCTGAAACCAGCTTTTATTCACACAGCTGTAATTATCAATCAAGTAGGCTCTTTTTCCTCTGGCAGTGCACAGATCTAATAAGCGGTTTGAATTTGAGCTATTTTTACTTCCTACAACTAATACCATGTCTACAATTTCAGCTAGCTTTTTAACAGCATTTTGTCTGTTTTGCGTTGCATAGCATATGTCCTTTAAATCTGGACCTGTTATGCCTGGAAACCTTAATTTCAAGGCAGCAATAATGTCACGGGTATCGTCGATGCTTAACGTAGTTTGTGTAACATAAGACAAATTATCTGGATCTTTAACCTTTAAATCATATACATCCTGCAAAGTTTGCACTAAAGTGATAGGATTGTTTACTCTTCCCCTAATTCCCTTAACTTCTGGATGGTTTTCATGCCCAATGAGAATTAATTCTTTACCACTGTTTTCATACCTTTTTGCTTCTTTATGCACTTTGTTGACTAAAGGACATGTTGCATCAATCACTTGAATACCCTTTCTTTTTGCCTCATCTTCTATATTTTTTGATACTCCGTGCGCGCTGAAGATCAGTATTCCTTCATTATCTTCAATTTCCTCGATACTGCTTACAAAAACCACTCCTTGTTTCTTAAAGTCCTCTACTATATATTTATTGTGAACAATTTCGTGTAGCACATAAACTTGGCGCTCGTTTTTGTATTTTTCTAAAGTAATAGCTAATATGTCCACAGCTCTTTTTACCCCGGCACAAAAACCTCGTGGTTTAGCTAAGATGATTTCCATTTTTGTCAAATCAAGTAAATATGCAAGCATTACTTAAAAATAAGCTCCGCTCACTGTGTTTTATAGTACCATTATTTACGTTTTATATAATAATTATTTTTCGCATATTCTCTTTAACATTTGATCAACCTACTACTTCAGAAAATTTTAGAAAAGATAATATAGTACATAAACAACCTGATATTTTAGATAGAAATGGAGTGGTAATAGCAACAAATGTGCCCACAACATCACTATATATAGATGCAACCAAAGTAAAGAATCCGGAAAGTATAGCAGCACAACTGTGTTCTACTTTGCATGACCTCGAATACAAGAACTTATATAGAGTACTTACTTCAGAAAAGAAATTTGCTTGGATAAAGCGGCACTTGACTCCAAAAGAATTACTAGCGATCAAAAACGCTGGTGTACCAGGAGTAAATTTTTATGACGACATAAAGCGTATATATCCTCACAGTAATTTATTTTCACACGTGCTTGGTTACACTGACATAGATGGCAATGGTATTGCAGGAGTTGAGGCGTATATAAGTAAAAACAATGAGCAAGAAAAGCCCATAATACTATCCTTAGATACACGAGTGCAAAGCATAGTGCATGAAGAGCTAACTAAAGCTGTAAGCAGATATCAGGCACTTGGCGGAGTAGGAATTGTTTTAAATGTGAGAAATAGTGAAGTCATCTCGATGGTCAGCCTACCTGATTTTAATCCCAACTTACAGAATAAGGCAGAAGACGTACAAAAGTTTAATCGCGCCAGTCTTGGGGTATATGAGATGGGGTCGGTATTAAAATACTTTACAATAGCCGCAGCGCTTGATGCGAACGCTACAAAAACTAGCGATTTATATGACGTATCAACACCAATCACCATTGGAAAGTATAAAATTCAGGATTTTCATAAATCTAAAATTCCAAAAATTACTGTGCAAGATATATTTGTAAAATCATCCAACATTGGTGCAGCAAAAATTGCAGTCAAACTAGGTATTGAAAAACAGGTAGAATACTTTAAAGCTATGAAGCTATTTTCTCCTTTGAAAATAGAAATACCAGAAAAATCCACACCGATAATCCCGGATAAATGGAGTGAAAACACTTTAATAACAGCATCTTATGGTTATGGCATAGCTGTAACTCCTATACATCTTGCACAAACTGCAGCAGCATTAATCAATAATGGGATATTTCATAACGCAACCTTGATGTTGAATAAAAGAAGTATAGGAGAGCAAATTATCTCAAGAAGAACTTCCAGGGAAATGAGAAAATTATTACGTGCAGCAGTAACAGATGGCACTGGCAGAAAAGCAAAAATAAAGGCATATTCAATAGGAGGAAAAACTGGATCGGCGGAAAAAGTTGTAGATGGTAAATATAGCAAAGATGCAAACATAGCATCATTTATAGGAGTGCTAACTATGCTTGACCCAAGGTACATAGTGCTAATTGCTATTGATGAGCCTCAAGGGATGCACCATACCGGGGGAATAATTGCTGCGCCTATAGTAAAGAACATTATAAATAGAATAGCGCCTATACTAAATGTTACACCTGAGATGTAAAATTATGATTGCTTTACTACAACTTCAAATTTATCATCACCAAAATCCTTATTAATATACCAAGAACCATCATCTTTAGTTACAAATTCAAGACCTTTAAGGTCTTTTTTTATTGTCTTTCCATTTTGACCATCAATAGCGATATTAATATCGAATGTAATAATGTCTAGATTTATCATAGCTTCTTTCCCGCTGCACGAATTTAGACTGAACTTGCCTAACATGACATCATTAAAACTCACTTCCCCTGTATAGACATCACACTGACCGTCCACACAACACGTAGTTTCAATATAGAAAAGATCTGACATACAAAATACCTTAAAAAAAAGAACTAAACATATATGGCCACTACACCACACCGCTAACAAGTAGTAAAGCGTCGATAAACCTAAGTTACTTTAGCTACGTAGCCATAATACAGCTAGAAATGTAAAATTCAACAGTTAATTGTGTGATTAATAGAGAAGTCTTATTTAGTACACCTTATAGGAATGGCTGTTTAGTTTTTTTGTTAATCTTTTTTACCATGCTGTCAATCATATGCTTTATCCCTTGATATACAGAGTATGTACTTTCGTCGCTACGCATATAAGCAGAACAGGAAAATACATTATGTTCTTCGTCTTCTATTGATAACTCTGTATCGCATTTTATGTGCTCGCCGCCAAGCCTTTCTATCAACTGTTCTCTGTCATCTCCTATAGTTACCTTAACCTTACTTTCTTCTTTACCTATCTTGCTACTTAAAATTGAAACAATGATGGCTGGAGATATGCATATCGCTCCTATTGGCTTTTTTGTAACAAAAAATTCTGAAACTAATCTTTCAAATTCAGGCATTACTGTCACCATGTCTTTACTTTCAGCTAAGTCAGATAAATTTTTTGCAACCCCGTATCCACCAGGTACAACTAGCATGTCAAAATTTTCAGCTTTGGCTTCTTTTAAGTCATATATTTCGCCTCTTGCGATTCTTGCTGCTTCCACAAGTACATTCCTTTTTTCTTTTGTTGCCTCTTTTGTTCTATGATTCATAACTTGTGTGATATTGATATCAGGTGCAAAGCATTTAACATCCACTTCCTGCTGATCAAGCACAAGCAAACTTAAAACCGCTTCTCTTACCTCTACACCGTCAAGGTGACCACACCCTGATAAGACCACAGCAGCTTTTAATTTTTTTTCACCCATAAAGTACCTTGATTTCATATAATCTAGATATTTTAATACAAATTCTATATTTGGAAAGGGGTATGTTATATCAATTATAATATAATTAATGATTAGTATGTATAATTAGGCATATTTATAATCAACGAAGCTGAATATGGAATCTAGCAATAGTATGTTTTTTGACACTGACTATCCAGAACTAAGAAAAGCTATTTCAGATATAATAGAAAGTATTGCACAATCCTCACAAGAGGGGAAAAAAGAGTTATTTACAACCCTATCAGAACAAGTTAAAGGGATGAACCTCAAAGATTTAGGTTTAGCGATTAATGACCAAGGCTTGCAAAAGGAGGTCAACAAAGAATTATTTATAAAATTCATTGAAGAAGCGCTTGAAGGTTTAACTTCTGAAAATGTTAACTCAAAAATAATAGAAGAGGCGTTAAAATCTGTTAACCAACAAGCAATAAGTAATGTTATAAATAATAATAAAGGTCCACTGGATAATCTAGTCAATTATTTTAAATCAGCCTCTGCAAATAAAAAAATTGGAATAGCTTCTGCCGTAATGGTATTAGGAGCAGCATTTTCTCCGCTTATTGTGCTTGCTACATTAATAGCGCTTGTGGCTATTGGAGCACGTTATGTAGGAATAGGTATAGGAAAGGCAGGGGAAAAAATAAAAGAAGGTGCGATTGAAGCAGGAAAAGCAGTGAAAAGTTCATATAAGGATTTAATAGATAAATTACCTGAGGTTCAAAGAAGAGAAAATAATTTTGAAAAGCTAATAAGCAACTTAATGGAAAAGAATCTTGAAGCTGATGAAGGAGAAAGAACAATGCTTAGTAATGAAATAAAAATAATAAAAATGCTTCAGAATCAAGAGCAACTAGCAGCCATAAGACAGTTAATAAGGGAAGATAAGGCTGGTCTTTTGAACAATCTTATGAGCAAGGGTACTAGTACTCATGAGGAAGACATGGAGAAACTTGTAGATTTTATGAGCGAATTTCAACCTGCAATTATGGCAATTGGTAGTGACATAAAAGAGGTAGAACAAAAAGTTAATAAGAAAGCTCAGGAAATGAAGCCAAATTCTCACTTAGGTATTTCAAGTGCTGCACGAGTTAGTGAAGGAGGAATCACAGGACCAAGTTGATGCATTTTTTTACGCAAAAATTACTATCAGAAAGTGGGGTTACGCTACTCCTTTCTATCCACTTTTTTGAGCAACCCACTTCCACATCTAACACACATCTCAGTGATTATAATATCCAATTTTTGATCATGTTGTTCTACAGGTAAATCTTTACAATATTGTTTCTCATAGGCTACACCTATAAATATTTTTCCAAGTGGCCGTAATTTTTTTATCATTGTATCATACCAACCACCGCCAAAACCTAATCTATTAAAATGATCATCAAAAGCAACAACAGGAGTAATGATTGTGTCGGGAATTACATCTTCATTTGTTTCGTTCCATTCCTCAAATTTTAGTAACTTATTTTTATTAGGAATTGCTACTTTATAATCTAAATCGAGTAAACTATGCATCAAAGGCACAACATCTATTTCTCCATCCATTGGAATGTAAGCCGCAATTGTTTTGCCTTTAACGTAGCTTAAGTTCTGATTAAAGAGATTAATAAGGGAATTTGCTGCATAACTGGAATAACTTTCATCAATATCTTTTCTTATAGCTCTATATTGCTCTCTTATTTCCTTTTTGTGCTGTTTAATATCTTTGAACATGATCTATCCATTTCGCAGTAAGTTTTTCTTGTAAACTATTTTGCTTCAAGCGCTCACTTAAAAAATCAAAGTCAATAAATTCCATATCCTGGTCTTGATTACTGCAGCTATAAACAAAACTCCTTTCTCCTGTTTTCGCATTTATATGCTGCTGCACACACTGAGCGCAGATTTCTTTCATCATACACTGCATAGGAGAATTAACTGACGATATTGCTATATGACTTGACTTCAGATATGGCTTTAAAATTGTTTTTCTAGCTTCATTCACAGCTTTCATCATTTTATCAGAACCAATAGTGATAATTTTATCTATAACGTTCAAATTAATACCTAATCTTCCTTGTTGATAAGAGACTATTGCATCAACTATATTACCATGAAAGGATTTATCTTGATCTCTGCTTGTTTCTATCAATCCTTCTTCACATGCCCAAACTACTGCATTTGATGCACGCTCTATCAGTGCTCGTTTAAATACATCACTTAACTTCTTATAGCCAGCGAAGTACAAAACCTTGTTATTATTTTCAAGACATGCCTTCCCTATCGAAAATAACACTGCATTTCCAACTCCACCACCAATTAGCATTATATTCTTCATGTGCTATTTTAACTACATTTGTTCAAATTTTTTGAAATTTTATAGAACAAAGTAATTTATATAGTTCTATACACAAAGACAGAGACAAGGACACTCTCTGACTTCAACTATACCGATAACTGATAGCTGCATTTTTACGCATATCATCTAATAACAAGTTGCTTTGTATCATAATCTTTTGTTGGTACATTTTCTGTTTGATTGCTTCTATACCCGCTACATTACTCTTGATATCACACAACATCATCAACTTTGCAGTGCCATTTTCTCTCAATTCTACTATTTCATTCACACTTGTTTTACTAAATAAAATCTGTAAATCAGGATTTAAATCTCGCATTTTTATTTCAAATTCTTTTGCGTTTGGCAGCTTAAAATTATCTGCTAATTTATCAAAATTTAAACAATTAACTTTTTGCTCCTTGAGATTATCTAATAAACTTTCTGAACCTTCAACCACAATCTGTTTTAATTTTAAAGTGCTTTCCAGCAGTGCATGATTAAGTTGTACTTTATCTATTACTTTTATAACGGAGTAACCTTCACTGAAACTGAATGGACCTGCTATGTCGCTGGTTTCTAATCCTTCTAAAACGCTCTTGAGTTTTCCTTTTAGCTGACTTAAATTAACTGTTGCTTTACGCATCTTTATTGGAGATTCTGGGTTATTACTGTTGCGTAATTTTTTTACTAAATCTTCAGCTATACCATAAACGTCCTTGTCTTTTTGATCAGGAATTATAAACTCTTGGAACGTGATAAGATAATCCGGCTTTTCTGTTTGCCTTTTTACATCATCTACTTCTTTATCGCTTATATTAATAAATGGCACAATTCTTACTTCAATAATTTTGCTCCACAGTAACTGACATTTTATTTGTTTTCTTAAAATACCAAGATCTATATTATGCTTCTCTATGTATTGATCAACTTCATTAGCCTTAAGTTTAAAACTTTGGGTTAAAAATAACATAATAGCATTATCTAACTCCTCGTTGCTCAATTTTATATTCAGCCTCTGTGCTTCATTGATAATGATAATTTCGTCTATTAGCTCCCTAAGAATTTGAGGCTTTGCTTCTTTTTGATTAACACTTTGAGTGCCAAACAATGAATTTATAAAGTTGATGCGTTTTTCGATATCTAAATTTGAAATTGGTTCACCATTTACATCTGCAACAATTTCAATCTCGGTTGCAAGCAACCTAAGTGGCAACACTATCAACAGTAAAATTAGTATTTTATACATACAAGTAAAGTTGTTTAGTTAATAACCAATTCTATAATAAATACTGAGTCAATGCTAGCCAACTTTTTAATAGTGATCTCAGTGACAATGGAAATAAAAACCATTGCAACAAAATCAGGTACGCTGGTAAATAGGCTAAAAACATGCTAATATAGCGAATTTAAACCGTGCTAAAAACAGTATACGGAAGGAGAGGGATTCGAACCCTCGATACGACTTTTGGGTCGTATAACGGTTTAGCAAACCGCCGCCTTCAGCCGCTCGGCCACCCTTCCAAATTTAGAACCTAAAGATTATATAATACCAAGACCTCTACCACCTGTCTAATGCTTTTAATTGCAATATTTGTATCTGTTCAGATGCATGGCTAATGCTGAAACAAAAATTCCAGTGCTCCCTTTCTTGTCATCCCAGTGTCACGCACTGGGATGACATCGTTTACTATGTGCCATATTGCAATGTTCGTGCAGTTGTGCGCGGTATAGATTCCGCTAACGAGTAGCGGAATGACGAATTTGTTATTTTTCAAATCGTAGAGCCACTTTAGCTATAAATCAACAAAAACTAATTTCCGCTTTTAATAGAGCTTGCAACAATTTGTTTTGCTTCTTCTACACCAACCCATTCTCCAACTGCTACCGTTTTTCCCTTTTCTAGATCTTTATAATGAGAAAAGAAATGAGTAATTTTATCTAGTAGGCTTTTAGATAAGTCAGAATAGTCCTTTATATTGTCATAATAGCTATCAACACTGGAAACAGGCACTGCTAATATTTTCTCATCTTCTCCTTTTTCATCTTTAGTGAGTAATGCGCCTATTGGACGTACCGATATTAAAACACTAGATGCTAAGGGAAATTGAGTTAGCACCAAAACATCCACAGGGTCACCATCACCTGCGCAGGTATTTGGTATAAATCCATAATTGCAAGGATAAGTCATTGAGGTAGATAAAAATCTGTCAACTTGTAACAACCCAAGCTCTTTATTAAATTCATACTTTACAGGCTCAGCATTTGCACTTATTTCAATTACCACATTCACCGCATTTGGTCCCGCTGTTATTTTACTTAAATCCATAAATCACCTCTTAACTTAAGATTATACAATATATGCTTTTAAGTTGCTACATTTATGTAATTCTAAACTTATTTTGCACGGGCTGTCCTAAATTTTCATTCGTCATCTTATTGACTGTTGAAAGTGGTGGTTCCTGTGATAATTGAAATAAAGCATATACTATTACGATAGTAAGCACTGCAGCAATTACTAGATTAGCAAAATTATCCTGTGGTAGGACACCTTTTATTGGATTAAATAATTTTTGCTCCATAAAGAAATAATCAGCAACATATAACCCAACAGATAATACAAACATACCTAAAATAAGTTTACAGACTGTGTTTTTATGGTCTTTTTCTTTTTTCTTGCTGGTGATAGGATTTGGCCTACATTCATTCTCTTCTTGCAGCACTGAGTAGTATATATTATCAGGGCTCGTTATTAATTGTTCAAATTCATCACTATTTTGGTTTTTTAACAGTTGCTCTAGGGTGTTTTTTGTATTTATAGGATATATTAATCCATCCATTTTCAATGCTTTCTCTTGCCGATCCACATTCTCATGGTCGATTGTATATTTATCTCTACTTGATAATCCGATCATGTGTAGTTTGCCAGCTAAGAACATTATATAGCTCTCTATTAACTGATTCTCACATATCTCTAATACTTCTCTTTTTACTGTTTTGTTAGATGACGAAAGTTCTTTATAGTGACCACCCAAAGAAAAGAACAATGCTATATCTTTATCTGCTTTTATGTCATGAATGGAATAATAGCTGCTGATAACGCACTTATTTAATGCAAATTCTCTGTCATATTTGTTTAATGTATTTCCTTCACTTAGTAACTTTCTAAGACCAATGAGTACTTTATTTTCAAAATCTTCTTCTGTTTTAAATATTGGTTCTCTCTTTGGATTTGCTAAGATGTTAAGTAAATCTAATTTTCTTCCATCTACTACTTCATTTATATATTCATTTAACTCAGATCCTTTAATAACTTCATATATTTTATCTATGACATCTTTAGTATTCAGGTTATTGTTTTCACTTAGAATTTGATAAGCTTGAGCATAAATTAAAAACAGCCCTTGTAGACTAAATTTTAAGTTAAAATATTTATCTAATGGTTCCTCTTTTTTTCTAATGAATTCAGACAAACCAAAATGATTTCTGTGATCCATAAAACGACCTAAGTCAGCATGTTGAAAGCTACCTAAAAAAATAAATAACGTCTCTAATAAATTACCCTTACCAACAATTTTTATTAGTTCTTCAATTTCTTTTATCATTGCTGAAACCTATAATGTTCTACTTTATAGTATAAGGGATACATGGCAAAATAGCAATAAATGTTATTAGACTTCTTGCATAACCCAAACTAAGTAGAAAAAGGTATAGCTATACCGCCGCGGCACTAACAAGAGATCCCGCTAACACGCAGCGGGATGACGAGACTTATCTTTATGCCGCCGCGAACCGTCATACCGCCGCGGTATCTCCAGATCCCGCTAACAAGCAGTGGGATGACGAGACTTATCTTTATGCTGCCGCGAACCGTCATACCGCGATTCATTCGCGGTATCTCTCAGCCACTAACAAGAGATCCCGCTAGCGGGATGACGGTTGTCGTTTAGCCATAAATATTTAAGAAATTTACCAAATGAAAAAAAAGGCAAAAGAAGCCCCGTGGTTGGCTAATTACTTACATTATACTTTCAAGTATGGCGTTTTTTTATTCTAAACACTTAATAACCGCGATTTAGCTGCTTTTAAGCCGCAACTAATCTAAATTATAAACGTTAAGAAATTTACTAAACAGAAAAAAAGGCAAAAGAAACCCTAGGGTAGCTAGTTATTCACTATCCATTTTTTAAGTTGGCGTTTTTTAATGTTTTAAATGCTTTATAAGCGTATTTCAGCTTGTGTAGGTAAAAACCCAGAAATTTGATAAAGACATAAGGTGCACATAGTGCAAAAAATTAAACATGAGACGCCAGATACGTGAGTTTTTTTGTCATTTAATCTGTACAGAGAAGATAAATAAATAGCTTCAGTTTCATGATAAGGGCGCTGGCGGAGTTTGTCAAGGAAGTTTTTTCGTTTCTGTTATATGGTTATGCAAGAAGTCTATTGTATGTTTACACTCTGCATTAAAGCTTTTAGTTAAGAGCATATCCATCCACCGCCGATAACTTGCTCATCTTTATACGCTACACAGGCTTGACCAGGACTGATGCCAAAGTAATCGTCGTTTAAAATGACACAGGCTTTATTTTTTTCGTCAGTTGAATGTATTGTTGCTAAACTTCCCGCATGTGATGATCTCAGCTTCACAGTTACTTCCATACCTTCCTTTGGTTGTTCTAACCAATTTAACTCCTTGATCAATATTTTTTTTTGCATTAATACGTTGATCGGACCTACTATAACCTCATTATTTTCTGTATTAATTTTTATCACATAAAGAGGTTCATTGTGTGCGATACCCAAGCCCTTTCTTTGCCCCACTGTAAAATTTACTATGCCACTGTGCTCGCCTAGCACTTTTCCATTAACATCCACTATTTTACCTTTCTGTACAGATTGTGGAGCTAATTTAGCTATTGTTTTACTATAGCTTTCGGAAACAAAGCATATATCTTGACTGTCCGGCTTTTCAGAAATTTGTAAGCTGAAATACTTTGCTAATTTTCTTATATCACTTTTATAGAACCCACCTAGTGGAAATCGCAAAAGCTTTAACTGCTCCTTTGTTGTAGCAAACAGAAAATAGCTTTGATCTTTACTCTTATCAATGCTTCTACACAACTTTACCTCACCATTTTTTTCTAACCTTCTCACGTAATGTCCTGTTACGAGCACATCCGCACCAAGATTTTTTGTAACTTGCAATAGATCACGAAATTTTACCGTTTGGTTACATCTCACGCATGGTATGGGAGTTTCCCCACGCATATAGGTACTCGCAAAATCCTCTATTACTTCCTTTTTGAATATTTCCTCATAGTTTAAAATATAGTGAGGAAAGCCAACACTTTCAGCTACACGCTTAGCGTCATAAATATCCTGTCCAGCGCAGCATGCACCCTTTCTTGCGTTAGCATTGCCATCAGTGCCATATAGCTGAAGAGTTACACCTATCACCTGGTACCCAAGGTTATGTAGCAGTGCTGCAGCAACCGAGCTATCAACTCCCCCGGACATTGCAACAATAGCCTTGGTCTGGTGCGGAGCTTTATCTTTTAGCAGAGGTTCAATTTCAAATTCTTTTAGCATAATCGCCTTAATTTATAAACGCAAATCTTGTGTCATTCCAACATACAACTGTGCAAACGTTTTGATTTGGGGGCAATTTACATAGTAGATGATGTCATGAAAGTAGCTGACACTGGAATCTAGCTTCTATTACACAAATTCATTAAAACAGCATATTTATTTGTAATCAAGTTTCCTGGATCCCAGTGTTAGCTACTCGGATGACACCCTTTTCTGCTAGAAGTTGCCTTCAAATTACTTGGTGCATGACACTGGGATCTCATTTATATTACATAATTCCATCAAAACAATTCGATAAACTACCTTCAAAAATAATTTAATCTTGCTTGAATAAAACATGGCCAAAATAATCCATGTTTTCAAGCACTTTTCCACTACCTAAGGCAACACAACAAAGTGGGTCATCTGCAACACGAACCGGTAATTTTGTTGTTTCACTGATAACTTTACCTAGATTACGTAATAATCCACCACCACCGGATAAAACTATTCCTCTATCGACTATATCAGAAGAAAGTTCAGGTGGAGTGCTCTCCAGCGCAGTCTTAATAGCAGAAATTATCTGATGTACAGGCTCTATTAAACTCTCTGCAACTTGGTATTCTGATAAAAGCATTTCTTTTGGCATGCCACTCACTAAATCCCTGCCCTTAATTATCATTCCCTCTTTGTTATTTTCACCTGGCAGACTGGCTGAACCTATGCTTTTCTTAATTTTCTCAGCGGTTGTTTCACCGATTAATAATTTATGATTTTCACGAATATATGACTTTATTGCCTCATCCATAATATCGCCACCTACTCTGGCAGAACGTGAATAAACAATTCCACCTAAAGAAATAATTGCAACTTCAGTTGTACCGCCTCCTATATCAACAATCATAGAACCTTCAGGTTCGGTAACCGGGAGCCCAGCTCCGATTGCTGCAGCCATTGGTTCTTCAATTAAAAATACTTCATTTGCACCAGCACTTTCTGCTGCATCTTGTATAGCACGCCTTTCAACTGGCGTGGATCCAGATGGAACGCATATGATAATATTAGGTTTATTAACAGTGAATTTTGTGTTTGCACTGCGTATGAAATATTTTAGCATTTCTTCCGCACTTTTAAAATCAGCAATGACTCCATCTTTTAAGGGCCTTATCGCCTCTATCTCTCCAGGCGTTTTTCCAAGCATCATTTTAGCTTTTTTACCAAAAGCATAAGGAACGTAGCTTCCTTTTTCTTTTATTCTTGCTACAACTGAAGGCTCATCAAGCACTATTCCCTGATTTTTCTGATAAACTAAAGTGTTTGCAGTGCCAAGATCTATAGCAATATCGCTAGCGAATAAACCTTTGAAAGTGAAAAGGCTATAAAACTTTCCGGTTAATTTTCGAACAAAATTCATACATAACTCAAGAAAACCATTTATTAAGACAAATTATACTTTTCAGATAAGTAGTAAGTAACACACTCAACGTCTAAACCCTTACCTGTTACTTTTTTTAGCAGTTCCAGGCCACACTTTGCACTGTATATATTTTGAGATAACCAACTGATAAGTAAACTAAAATCTCCTTTTATTATAGCACTTAATGATTCGTAATGATTCTTTTTAACGCAAGAGAAAATCTGCACAGCAGCAATTAAAGCAATAATTTTTATAGGAAAGTAGCCCATAACACCGCTTGCCCAATATTCATCTTGAAAATAAGTGTTTAGCTCATTTTCAGCTTTTACTGGAATTTTATAGTGCTTCATACCTTCCAGCCACGCATCATGCAGGTCTTTGACTTCCAATGTACCATTTATTATATCTTGTTCTAACCTAGTTCTCAACATAATATGAGCTAACAGACTAAATTCATCTGCATTTTTTAAAAAAGAAGAAAGGTTTATTTCATTGAAAATCAAGTACAAATTTTCAACACTGCTAACTTTCTCGTTAGTTTTGCCTTTTATAGCAAATTTCTCTTTTATGTGTGGTTGAATAAACTCAATAAATTCTCTGGATGTTCCAATCATCCTTTCCATGAATAACCCTTGAGTTTCATACATAACATGTCTCGTAATTGGACTACTTATAGAATTTTGCGCTAAACATTTTTGATAAATTGCATAACCACTATGCCGTAAAAGTGAAAATAAACCATAACAAAAATCAGATTCATCATAATCTATAGGGTAGTAATAAGAAGTACGAATCTCATTTAGTGCAATACCCATTTGCTGTAAACATAATGAGCCAAGTTCAATCTGTTTCTGAGTAGCAACTTTTTGTATATTAGTAACCTTATCCTTTTTCTGCTTTTCAATTATTTTATCTACATTTTCGCTAAAAAATTTGCCTACCTTGGGGAATACTTCCCTTATATTCTTTTCTGTGATATCAGAGTCATAGTCAGCAAGCAGTGAGTCGTATTTTGAGCATTTTAATTGCTGCGATTTTATAGAAGCTACTTCGCGAATGAGTGTGATTAAATCAGTAAAACGTTCTTTTAGTTTTTCTAAGTTACTGGTTTCAGAATGAGATAGCTTCCATAAATTTTGGCATTCAACCTTAGCTTTGGATAAAGACTTTACTAAATCAATAGGAACAGCACTGTTGCTTTTATGTATTCTCTCTATTAACTTTAGCTGCTGAGTATTTGCACTTTTTTTGTTACCAAGAGCATCTGCTAATGATTCCTTTATTGCGTCATGAGAGATAATTTCATGTCTGATTTCTTCTAGAAGACTCATTTGTTCAACTTTGTCCTCTATATTCAATTGGCTTTGGTTTAGTACTTTTAGCGTATTTTCGATATTCTTTACCCTATATAATACTTCCTCTAAAAACTTATAAGATTGCATATTTGTTCATTATTTTAGAAAACATCTGTTTAATACCGTAATAGATTAATAATAAAGTTAAAAGTATATTTGCTTAAAGTACAATAAAAAATTGTACTTTTTATTCTTTTATTGGATTTTTCTACTCAGAGTCCAGCATATTATAGGAAAATTAATTGTAAGGTTGTAGAAAAAGTATTTAGTATTTTATTTCTCTTGACTATATTACAATATGGAGAGATATTAGCTACTGAAATTAAAGTTACGCACTATTTAAAATTTATGGAGGTTTAGTAATGTGGAGTAGACTGGTTATAATGTGCTGTTTTTGTTTATTACTTACTGGTGTAAGTTCTTGCCCAAAAAAAGGAGCAAATACAACAAATAAAATAAATTCTGTTGTTAAGCAGATAGGTGATAAAAGAGTTTTCTTTGGTTATGATGAATCTAGTATTGCTGAAGTAAGTGCAGATGCATTACTTGACGTAATGGAGGTGTTACAAGATAACCCTAACGCGAAGGTTACTTTAACTGGTCACACTGACAACCGTGGTTCTCATGAATATAATCTTGCGCTAGGCGCTAGAAGGGCAGATGCAGCTAAAAAATTTATGGTTAGTTGTACACCCTACATAGAAAACAGAATAAAAACTGCTTCTAAAGGTGAAACTGAGCCTTTGGTTAATGTAAAAGATGATTCTAGAAATTCTAAATATGAAAAAGAGCATGCTAAAAATCGTAGAGTGGAATTTTCATTTTCTGGAATAAAGAAATAGTTTCTTGCATTAAAACCTGGATCCCAGTGTCAAACACTGGGATGACATAAAGAAAGGGCACTGGGGTAGACAAAAAAGGACAAACTTGTCATATTTCGTTGCTTGTTAGCGGGATCTATATATACCACAAATAAGTCGCGGTATGACGTAAGAGATCTGACCTGTCTGGCCATCAAGAGACATAATGGAATTAGAGTTATTATTTCAAAATGTGGTTAATAGTTTTGCTTTCTATAACAATCAAGTTGCAGTTGCAGTATCAGGTGGTGTAGATAGTATAGTCTTACTGCACTTAATGACTAACTGGGCAAAAAAAAACAAGCTTTCACTTCCTACAGCATTAACAGTAAATCATGGGTTACGTCCAGAGTCTCAAAAAGAAGCTGATTTTGTTGTAAGTTATGCAAAGGAACTTGGAGCAAAGGAATCGTTCATATTAAATTGGGAGAAGCAAAATATTAAAGGCAATATTCAGTTACAGGCACGAAAAGCACGGTATAAGTTACTAGCAGAGTGGTGTAAAAATAATAATGTTAAATATTTACTTGTTGCTCATCACAAAGATGATCAAGCAGAAACGTTCTTGTTAAGATTAGAGCGAGGTAGTGGCGTAGATGGATTATCATCAATGGACTACAAGTCTTTCCTAAATGGTATTTATATATTTAGGCCATTGTTAAATTTTAGTCGTAGTGAAATAGAAAAGTACGCTAAGCTTCATCGGTTAAAATGGATCGAAGATAGAAGCAACTATGACTTAAAATACAGGCGAACTTTATACCGTAACTTACTTAAAGCAAGTGATAATCAAGAGATTTTAACAGAGCGAATATGCCTCACAGCCCTTCATATGAAAAGAGCTGCAAAAGCGTTGATGCACTACACACGCCTTGCGTTTAATGACTGCGTTAATGTGCATGATCTTGGTTATATTGAAATTAAACTAAGTGAGTTTTATCAATTGCCAGAGGAAATAGCCTTGAGGCTTCTTCTTTACTCCATAATGGCAATTGCCAGTAAACATTATAAACCAAGGTACAACAGCCTTATCGTAATATTTAATAAAATATTGCAAAAGGATAGTAATGTTAACTGTACACTTTCTGGGTGTAAAATAAGAAAACATGGAGAAAATATCTTGATAATTAGAGAATCGTCAAAGATACAAGAAATTACCTTAAACCTACCTTTAAATGAACCTACTCAATGGGATAACAGATTTAGCTGCACAATACTCGGAAATCAAGAGTGTTCAGTTATCATCGCTCCATTAAAAAAAACACAAAAAGTTCCTGAATTTCTGAAGGATTACAACTGCTGCCCTGAAGTTTTCTATTCTTTGCCTGTAGTGCTAAAAGATGGAAAGGTGCTTGCTTATCCTGATGTAAATTATAACGGAAAAAATACCAATGACGATAAGGTTCAATGCATTATTAATAGCACGATAAAACAAAATTTGGTAAGCTTGATTAGTATTTAGTTAGAAATAGAAATGAAAAAATTTTTAGAAGGCTTATTGATCTGGTTAGTAATTATTGTTCTTATTTCAGTTGCTTATATTCAGTTCAGCGGAAATGTAGGTAAAAGTAAAACAATTATACCTTTTTCGGAATTTTTAACTAGACTAGAAGACAATGATGTAGAAAATATTGTCATAAAAAACCAGAGCATTGAAGGCAAGTTCAGGGACGGTTCAAGTTTCAATTCAAGCGGTGTCATATATAGCGACCTAATAAAAAATTTACATGATAGAAAAGTGAGATTCTCCTTTTCAACTGGAGATTCTGCCATGAACGTAATTGGTGGATTACTTATCTCATGGGTCCCAACATTTATCTTTATTGGCTTCTTGCTATTCTTTCTTAAACAAACACAAGCGGGGGGCAACAGAACTATAAGCTTTGGCAAATCAAGGGCTAGACTCATGACTAGTGGAAAAAAAGTAACATTTGATGATGTTGCCGGAATTGATGAAGCAAAAGAAGAGCTAGTAGAGATCGTTGATTTTCTTAAACAAAGGCAAAAATTTCAAATATTAGGTGGAAAAATACCAAAAGGGTGCCTTTTGATTGGCTCTCCTGGAACTGGTAAAACTTTACTTGCTCGTGCAATTGCAGGAGAAGCTAATGTGCCATTCTTTAGTATTTCTGGATCTGATTTTGTTGAAATGTTTGTGGGTGTTGGTGCAAGTCGTGTTCGTGATATGTTTGATCAAGGCAAGAAAAATGCTCCTTGTATAATTTTTATAGATGAAATAGATGCGGTGGGTAGACATCGTGGCATTGGTCTTGGTGGCGGCAATGATGAAAGAGAACAAACATTAAATCAGTTATTAGTTGAGATGGATGGCTTTGAGTCTAATGAAGGTGTAATAATAATTGCTGCGACTAACCGTCCGGATGTCTTAGATCCAGCACTGCTTAGACCTGGTCGTTTTGACCGACAGATTACTATTTCTTTACCCGATATAAATGGGCGTGAAAAGATATTAAATACTCATATAAAGAAAATATCAATAGCACCAGATGTAAACGTGAAAACAGTTGCAAGAGGAACACCAGGTTTTTCAGGGGCTGATCTAGCAAATTTGGTGAATGAATCTGCACTTATCGCTGCAAGAAGAAACAAGAAGATTGTTACCATGGATGATTTCGAATATGCACGTGATAAAGTGATGATGGGCGTAGAAAGGCGATCTCTCATTATGACAGAAGAGGAAAAGAGACTGACTGCATACCATGAAGCTGGTCATGCGATGATTGCTGTTAATATGCCTGCTTCTGATCCTATACACAAAGCAACAATTATTCCACGCGGTAGGGCACTCGGTTTAGTTATGAGACTACCAGAAACAGATAGAGTGTCCCTCACAAGAGAAAAGATGCTAGCAGATATAACTGTTGCAATGGGTGGAAGAGTGGCAGAAGAGCTAATTTTTGGCTACGATAAAGTCACAAGCGGTGCATCTTCGGATATAAAACAAGCATCTGATTTATCACGCGCTATGGTAACAAAATGGGGAATGAGTGACAAAATAGGCCCGATCTATCACAATCGCGAACAAACCATACATGGTTCTGAGATAATTTCTGAAGATACGTTAAAACTTATAGATGAAGAAGTGAAGAAAGTTGTATCTTCTTGCTATGAAAAAGCAAAAGACATTTTGACCAAGCATAAGAAAGGCTTAGATCTCATTGCCGAAAATCTACTGGAGTTTGAAACTTTAACAGGAGATGAAATAAAGGACATATTAAATGGAAAAAAAATTGTTAGAGAGGAAAATGAGAAGAATGAGAAAATAAAAAAATCCTCTCTCTATGAGAGTTGACCTCATCTTAAAAATGCTAATCAGCTAACGCTGCAATAAAACATTCAGAATTGTAACTGTCAATATAAATTGTATTAAAATATTCATAATATTGCATTTTCATCACAATAATGCTATCATTCAGTTAGTATTAATGTTTAATGAGGTGTGAGTAATGATTGATATAGCTTCTATTGGTGTAAGTACAGTTATTGATCAGAATTATAGAAGAAAAGCACAATTATGTTTATCAGGATTATTTGTAACTGTGTCAATAGCAACTGTTACCTGGTTTATTTTCCCTGCGTCACAAAATGTATTAGCTCCGTTTTTACTTCCGGCTATGTTCTTGCTCTTCACTTTATCGATGGGTTATTACATGTTCATATTTAGTTGTGAAGAAAAATCTTTGGTAAAGAATGTTCTTGGTATGGTTGAACCGGCTGAATCGGTAAAGAGAGTGCATTGCCAAGAAAATATTAAGTCCTTATTAGCAGAAGTGAGAAGTACTACGAAAGATAGGTTTCGTAACGTGCTTGTTAATCTTTGTTTTGAAGATCGTAGTAAAGCACACAAACTTGCATTATATGTGAAAGAAATTGACGATATTGTGTCTTCAATAAAAAATAAAGACCTCTTAGACCATTTTGATCAATTTTTTACTATTACTGAAGTAAGCAATAAAAAAAATAGAAGTGAATTAATGAACCTCGCAAGGGCATATAAGATGATAAGTGAAGAAGATCCAGACAAAATACAGGATTTTTTAGCTACTCAAACAAAAAGTTATTCATATGAAATAATGTTACCTGAAATTGATAATTTTCTATCACAAGCTAGGTGATTTTATCAATAATTTCATTGTGTACGTGATTATCATTTTTTGTTTCAATTCCAGTGATAACACTGCACCTAACGGGCTCTTTTATGGCTATTTCCTGAAATCCTTTTCTGACCTTATTGTAAAAATTAACATCCATTTCTTCATATTTATTCTTGTCTTTTGCTCTATTTAACCCAACTTTAACATCAATATCTAGAATGAATGTAATATCTGGATATTTAATTTCCACTAGCTTATGTAAGTCCCTTATTAGCCCTAAGTCAACTCCAAACCCATATCCTTGATATGCAATAGTTGAATCAATAAACCGATCACAAATCACTATTTTTCCTTCTGCAAGAGCTGGTAATATTAATTTTTTCATATGTTCGTGCCTCATCGAGATAAGTAGCAAGAGTTCAGAAATAGGATCAATATTATTTGTTAACAACACTCCTCTTATCTTTTCTGCAAAATCAGTACCACCTGGTTCTCGAGTCAATACCACATTATTTTCGCCGTGAATTTGCTTAAAATGATTTGCAAGTAGCTTAGATTGTGTTGTTTTACCAGAGCCGTCTATTCCTTCGAAAGTTATGAACATAAGTTTTATAATTATAATACTAAAAAAGAATATGCAAACAGTATACATAGAAACCGTTTGACATTTAAATAATAAGACCGTAAATTACATGTGGTATAATAATAGTCTATGGTTGCTCTGAATACTCCTAAAGTCGATTTTAGTTTTACTGCAAAAGATTTTAATCTTTTGGGAGTAGACAATAAATATTATGCATTAAGTGACTGTTGTGGAAAAAATGGTCTTATTATAATGTTTATATGCAATCACTGTCCTTACGTTCAGTCAATTATTAGCAATCTGGTAAGCGATGTTGATCAATTGAAAAAAGATTATCAGGTAAACACCATTGCAATAATGCCAAATGATGTAAATGAATATCCAGAAGATTCCTTTGAAAATATGATTAATTTTGCCAAGGAAAATAAGTTTACATTTCCATATTTAATTGATAGTACACAGAAAATAGCTAAAGAATACGGGGCTGTTTGCACTCCTGACTTTTTCGGCTTTAATTCCAATTTAAACCTTTGCTATCGTGGACGTTTTAACGACACAAAAAAAGAAAAGGTTCAAAGCTATGAAGTAGGAAGTAGTGACTTATTTCAAGCTATGAAATTTATTGCAGAAACTGGTAATTCTCCAATTGACCAAAAATCAAGTATTGGCTGCTCAATTAAATGGTCTAATTCTACAGGTTAAATATCATGCACAGTGGCTCTCAGCATTTGTTTGATATTATAATTTTGCTTTCTGCTGCTGTGTTTATAGTCATAGCATTTTGGAAAATGAATATTAGTCCAGTGCTTGGTTACTTCGTTGCAGGTGCAGTTATTGGTTCTCACGGATTTAATCTGATACACTCAGCTGAAGCAATGGATAATCTTGCAGAATTTGGTGTAGTTTTTCTATTATTCATTATAGGCCTTGAATTGACATTTGAACGCCTGATCGCTATGCGTATTCATGTATTTGGGTTCGGTTCTCTTCAAGTTATAGTTACCATGGTAGCAATATGGTGCATCGCTCTTGCTTTCGGAGTGAATACGAATATAGCAACAGTTATTGGTGGTGGGCTTGCGCTATCCTCAACAGCAATAGTGTTGCAGGTTCTGCAAGAAAAAGGTTCTCAAGCAAGTCAGGTTGGTAGATTGTCGATAGCAGTGCTATTAATGCAAGATTTTGCAGTGGTACCATTAATAGTATTGGTACCTTTACTTACTGGCAATTCTGAGCACAGCCTGATAAGCTCATTGGCAGGTTCATTGGTGCAAGCAGCTATTGCATTAGTGCTGATATTTATAACTGGTAGATTATTGCTTAGACCTTTATTTTCGGTTATTGCTAAAATGGAAAGTAATGAGATCTTTATATCAACAACGCTTTTAATAGTATTAGGAGCAGCATTTATTACTGAGCAATTCCATTTATCGTTAGCATTAGGTGCATTTGTTGCTGGATTGTTAGTTGCAGAAACAGAATATAGACACTCAGTAGAACACGCAGTATTGCCATTTAAAGATTTGTTTCTTGGCTTATTTTTCATGACTGTTGGTATGTCCATCAATACCGAACTTTTACTCAATAAGTTACCACTAATTACTTTATTATCGATTATCCTTATCGTTTTAAAAACATCTATTATATATATATTGTGTAGATTTTTTGGGTTTAAGAGTGCACCTGCTATACAAGCTGGGTTACTGCTTTCACAAGGCGGTGAATTTGCGTTTATTTTGTTTCGCTTAGCAGATGAGCTAAATGTGCTACCAAGTGAAATCGCTCAAGTACTTATGATGGTAACTACAGTAACCATGGCTTTCACTCCTCTTTTATCGGGGCTTGGAGATTGGATAGCAAACTCATTTAGCACTGAGAAAACAATATTAGATGATGAAGCTGTTGAAACAGATACACAAGATCTTTATAACCATGTGATAGTTGCTGGATTTGGTAGAGTGGGATATATGGTAACAAAAATGCTTACGGCAGAGCATTTAAGTTACGTTGTTGTAGATATTCAATCGAAAATAGTCAAAGAAGGAAAAAGTGATAGTTTTCCTATATATCTTGGAGATGTTACAAGATGTGAAATTTTAAAATCGGTAGGAATAGAAAGAGCTCAAGCTCTCGTTATTTCAATAAAGAATGAAGTTACTATAAAAAAAGTTGTTTCTTTAGTTGCAGCAAATTTTCCGCATGTAAATATTGTAATACGCTTACCAGATCTGAGTAATGTGGAGGTTTATAGAGATCTAGGAGCTAGTAAAATTATTCCTGAAACATCTGAGATAGGATTGCAGCTAGGTGGAGCTGCACTGAGCCTTAGTGGTATTAGCGAAAGTGGAGTTACGTTTTTAAAAAGTAGATTCAGAAAAGGCAATTACAGTATGTTAAAAGACCTTGGTAGTGATAAAGATGAATAACTACTTCTCTAATTTTATGTACAGAAAGCTTCAAGCTTTATTGAGGTTTTGCCTATAGTAAATTACGCACATAATCAACCAAATTAAGGAAAGTGCAAACCAAGTGATTGCATATTCCAAATGCTTCATTGGCTGTATAGCTACTTTGCTGCCAAAATTGTTCGGCCACAATACACACTTCTCTAGCTTAATACCTAACTCATTGGAAATTTCTTCTGTACTCAGGGTAAACCATATATTCGAAGCAGTATCGTTCTTGATAAACCAATTTTTACTTTTATTGCTATCGCAATATAAAATTCCATCTGCAACTACTTTTTCAATTTTTACTTTTTTCTCCTTTTTTTCTCCGACTATTCCTTTATTCACCAACATGTAACGTCCAGTGGTGAGCAACATAGGAGACAGCACGTGATAGCCGTGTTGCCCTGCAAAAACATATAGTTCTATGTCACTTAGAATCCCATCAATCTTGACATGCCTATAGTTAAATTTTTCAAGGTCGTTATTGGGCAATAGATGAACCACTGGAAGACTCATACTTTTAATAATATTATTCTTCCAGTTCAATCTGAATATTTGCCATAACCCTAATAAAAAAAGAAGTGAGCAAGGTATAATTAAAATAAATACTATCTTTTTTAACACTCTATATTTGTGTTCTTAAATAGTTTTCAACACCCATTAGTTCAATAAGATCGATCTGTTTCTCAATCCAATGAAAGTGCTCTTCTTCATTTTTTAACATCTCTTCTAATAACATTACACTAACAAAATCCTTTTCTTTCTCAGCGATAGAAATCGTTTCTTTGATATCCTTAATACCTTTTCCCTCTAATTTCAAATTAGCTTCTAAGATTTTCCGTATTGTGTCTTTTGTAAACTTTCCATCATACTTTGATATTTCGTTTGTATCCTGAAAATTTGGGACTCCTTTAAATAACAAAATTCTTTCTGCCAACTTGTTTGCATGTTCAAGTTCTTCGTTAAGCTCATTTTTTACCTTTTCTGCAAGTCTATTAATTCCATTGTTTTTGAGAATCGCAAAATGCAAAAGATACTGGCGTACAGAAGTCAGCTCATTGGTCAATAATTTGTTCAAATGTTTTACTATCTCTTCATTCATAATCTTCCCTTAGTTCAATTCATCAGCATAATTTATATGATAACGATAGTTATAGCAACTCATTTAATAGTTCCTTTGATAACAACCGTATTAAATAGCATGTCGTGGTATGTCTGTTTTTTCTTAGAGAAGCAAGCAACTAGATACCAGCAGAGAGTGAGCAGCACCGTTAATATAGTGAGTAGCACTATTAATATATCGAAAGCGTTTATTAACACGTCCTGTTCTTGGAAAAGCTCGATAAGGATAACTATTATGTTATATAATAGAGAAAGAAAAAACTGAGAAATGCTTCTATCAAATGCTAAACTCAAATCTATTTTAGAACCGTCCAAGCTTATGGTATGTATGTTCATTAATTGCTGACCAGGAGTTGCTTGGGCTTTTGAAGATATAAAATATGTGAAGTAACTGCAATCTATACACATAGATGAAATTAACGGAAAATTCTTTAACAATAGTCTGATTAATAAGTTTGGAATTAATAAAATTGCTCTATCTATCAAATATGCGCAAAAGCGTCTTGTTATACTGGCAATCTCTGTAACAGCGGTCATTACCTATCTTCTAAATACTTTATTACAAAATCTGTAAGTTTATCAAAATGTTGAAAACATAACAAATCTTCATAACCGCTTATTGATTGACCGTATATAATAGGTAAACAATTGGCATTTTGTGCACACAGAACATCTGTGATGCTATCACCAACGAAAAACACATTTTCTCTATTTATAGGCAACGTACTCTCTTCTAATGCAAATAGCAGTGGGGTTGCAGATGGTTTATCTTCTGCAGTATCGCATGACCCAACCACTCTTTCAAAGTAGGAATCTAGTAAAATAGGCAACTTCTTTACGTAAATTAGTATTTTTCTTATTACTTACTATTGCTAGATAAATATTGTGGCTTTTCAGTGTCTGCAACATTTTCTCTACTCCTTGATTCAAAGCAATGTTTTGCAATAGTGCATCATCTAAATATTGTTGATATATCTGATTCGCTTTTTTCCACTGATCGCCAAATAAATTGACCATATAGCTCTTTCTCGACTCATGGGAATTTCTATCAGCAGCTTTATTACTATACCCCATTGAGTTTATGGTATGCTTAATAGCATTAAAAATGTTATCTTGAGTGTCAACTAAGGTATTATCCCAATCGAATACTACTGCTAATGGGCTGTTTTTCATTTCTATATTGTTATATATTTTAAATTAATAAGTAAATAACATTTTAATAAAAAAAATATAAATAGGACGCTCTACCACAAGTTATGTTAACTGTTTTTTATATAATTAGCTAACATACTGGTTATATGATATGTTTTAATAGGTAACAGGTATGGCCCAGACATCTAAAGAAAGTGTTGAAAAAAAGTTTAAAGATGTTTTTGAACGTTCTCCAGGTGCTTTTCCAGAAGGTACCTCATTAGAAAAGAAGGTTAATTATATCGCAAAAGGAACAGAGGCTCTAAAAGCTGTGAAAAGTAAGGAGCTTGAGAACAAAATGAAAAACGTTGCAGAATTGAGTCAGAAATTTGAAAGTCAAAAAGGACGTGCAGATGAAAAAGTACGTCAAGATTTTGAAAGAATTGCTGAGCTTGACCAACAATATAAAGGGAAGGGCATCTTCACAAGTGAAAAAGTTGCAGAGCCAAAAAGTGACAAAAAATTCCAAGACACTCCGAGAAAAACTACAACAGCAGTTAAAGACCTTGAACATAATACACAAAAAAAGACTACTGAAGCTTCTGTGCAAACAGCATCAGAGCACGATTCACAAACCGTTAATCCCTCAGTGAGCAAGAGTTCTGTAAAAGAGAAGCTCAACACTGAGCCGGACAAAAAAGATAACACGCCTCAACCACAAGAAAATCAAAAAGAAGAAGGGTTTTTGAGTCTTCTGAAGCGCTTTGTTAAGAAAATATTAGAAAAATTTTTAGGTGAAGGTGAAAAGGATGTAGAGAATGCTCGTGGCATGAAAGAAGATGCTCAAAGAGATACGTCAAATAACGAAGAGCAACAAAAGAGTAAGCAGCTTGATGAAATTTTAAAGGACAAAAGTGTAAGCGAGGGTTTGAAGCAGGCAACAAAGCTTGAGAACTCGGCAATAACGCCTGTTAATACTCCTAAAGTGAATGAAGTAAACACGGGTCGTGAAAGGTGATCCGCTTTCAAGCTTCATTATACCGCCACGAACCGTCATACCGCCGCGGTATCTCATCCGCTAACAAGTAGCGGGATGACGATTGTCAGGGTGTCATCCCAGTGTCCCTATGATGTCATCCCAGTGCCCTGACTACTTGGATCTAGCAAGCTTTGCTTGCAAATAAGTCTAATACGCGTCGCGTTTTATGCCAAAACACAATTGGAGTTACATGCAAAATAGATCCCAGTGTCAGCTACTCGGATGACAAAAAAAGGAGCACTGGGATGACACCATTTGTTGTATTTAACAAAGTTCGTACTTAGCTTCATGTTAGCTATAAACATTAAGAAATTTACCAAGCGAAAAAAAAGGCAAAAGAAGCCCCAGCTAATATCTATTTTAGAACATTGGCGTTTTTTAAGTCTTAAACACTGCAATTTAGCTGCTTTTAAATGCAACTCACCTTAGTTTAAATGTTTAAGAAATTTACTAAGCAGAAAAAAAGGCAAAAGAAAACCCGTGTTAGCTAGTTGTCACTCCCTAATCCTGCAAATTGGCGTACTATACTGTCTTAAACGACTTATAAGCGCGTTTCAGCTTGTGTAGGTAAAAACCTAGAAATATTGTGAAGACATAAGGTGCACATAGTGCAAAAAATTAAAAATAAGACGCCAACTACGTTGTTTTCTTGCTGTTTAATCTGCACAGATGAAGATAACTGAATACCTTCAGTTTCATGATAAGGGGGCTGGCGGAGTTTGTCAAGTAAGTTTTTTCGTTTCTAACGGTTGTTGCCAAAAACTATGCAAGAAGTCTATTGACAGGTGATTAAATTATAATGTAGCCTATCGCCGTATATCCGGGGGTGGGTTGTTGTGAGGCTTTTTCACTTTTTATTCTTGTTAATGTGTTTTTCTCTGTATTACTATGCGGGTTTTATATTTTCGCCCTGCCCAAAAGCTACGGTTTGCTTTTCACCTGGAGAAGATTGTGCTGTACCGATAATCAACGTAATAGATCAGTCTAAAAAATCTATCTTAGTTCAAGAATATACATTTACTCTTGGAACAGTTGCAAAATCTTTGATTAATGCTAAAGAACGCGGTGTTGATGTTAAAGTCATCTTAGATAAATCGCAACTCTACTCAAAATATAGTGTTATAAATGAATTATTTTCAGGTGGAGTACCAATTTGGATCGATGATAAGCCAAAGATTGCTCATAATAAGATAATGATTGTTGACAATCAAAAAGTCATCACAGGGTCATTTAACCTTAGTAAGACAGCTAAAAAAGGAAATGCTGAAAATTTATTAATTATTACAGATTATCCTGAATTGATTCAGCAGTATGTGAAAAACTGGGAGGCACGAATGTCACAATCTTACAAATACGCTCCCAACTAATCGAGAGCGCTTGCTCAAAATCAGTTTTAAAAACAGCAAGGGAGAGCTTTTTTGATTGATTGGCATAATGATTATGATATAATGAACTAAAAATTTAAGGAATAAAGTAATGGATTATATAAATGATGCTGCCGGTAGCTACACTGCTATTCATGATTTTTTTCAAAACAACGGTGTTGGAGATTACAAAGTTCAATGCAATTATGGTGGGGTGCCGTATGCTACTGATGAGTACGTGCATTCTGGCGATAAATTTTGGAGTAATAATTTCATAGACTCACATTTTGGCAGGGAAATAAAAATGTATCCTCAAAGTGAACTTTTAGCTAAAGAATATGCTGGAAATACGTTGCCAGTTTCAATATCACTAGATAAGGATTTAATAAAAATGAAGGAATGTCAGAAAAAAACGAAATTTGTGGAACTAGAAAGGGAGTCAGGTGATTTAGTGCATGATAAGCAAAAGTATGTAAAGTGTTACACAACAAAGCTATCATATGATGATGTACATATTTACAATAACGATAAAGTTTCAACATTTAGCATAAAATACGACGTGCCAAATGATCCGAAATACAGTTTAAATATAACATTTACAAAGGTTAATGATAATAAACCAGGATTTTGGCAGAAATTTAAAAATATGTTTTAACGTGACCATTCACTGGTTTTTACTCAATCAACCAACAACAGTTAATATCAAATTTTTATAATTAAAAAATATGCTATTTTTTAAAACTTTCATTCTCCTTGACTCTGTCAACTTCACAAAACAACTCTTGGACCAAATGTATCTGGCATAACACCTTTTGGTAACTTGCTACTTCTTTTTTTCCGCATCTCCGACAACAGCCATTGATATTCCACTACATAAGGCTTGATTTTTGGTAGATCAACTTTTTTATGAATAATACTATGCTTCTCCTTAAATTGACCATTTACCCTAAACGCTATTAGCTTCCTTAAAATTTACATTAATGCCTATTTTGCCTAAACTGAAGCGTCTTTTCCAATTTTTTCTAGCATCAACTCAGCAGCTTTTTGTTCAGCAATCTTTTTACTAGAAGCGCATGCAGAAACTTTACCATAATCTTCTATGCAAACTGATATAGTAAATTCAGGATTGTGCGCTGGTCCAGTTTGTTTTACAAGCTCATACTCTGGTAAAGGCAATTTGTTTTTCTGAGTCCACTCTTGCAGTGAGGTTTTAGGATCTTGAGGGGGGTCAAGCATGCCTTTAGCTAGCTTTTCCCAATATTGGATAATAAATTTTTCAACATTTTCAAGCCCGCCATCAATATAAATTGCACCTATTAGTGCTTCAAGCGAGTTTTCTAAATTTTTTAAGTTACATCTCCCTCCATTGCAGCGTTCACTATTATTCATGATGATAAAGCTGCCTAATTTTATTTCTTTAGCAACATTAGCAATGGTATTGCCACAAACTAAATCCGTCTTTCTTTTTGCCAATGCTCCTTCTTTTTCTTCAGGAAATAGTTTAAACAGTGTGGCAGATACAACCATATTCAAAACACTATCGCCCAAAAACTCTAGTCTTTCGTAGCTTACAATCTGGTTTTTGCTATTCCTTTTATTTACGCTTGGGTGAGTTAGTGCCTCTTCTAATATTGCATAATTTGTAAATTTATAATCAATGATCTTAGATATTGCATCATTCAAACTCTTCATACCCATTATTTAAAAGAATAACACTTCCTACCACACCTTTATACCAAAGAATTAGTTTTGTTTTATTAAAATAATACCAACAACTTCCAAAATATACAGTTTAATAGACTTCTTGCATAACCATTATTTGAATAATGATTCATCGATGTTATTCCAGTGTCGGCTACTTAGGTGACAGAGAAGATGCTTAATGTATACAACCCACCACCTCACTAATGTTACTAAATCCATCTCTCCTTATTAGTTCTGCAAGTTCTAGATTAATTTTGTTTACAACTTGAGGTCCGTGGTATATGAGAGCAGTGTACAACTGCACCAAAGAAGCTCCTGCCTTTATTTTTTTATATGCATCAGCACCACTTGAGATTCCTCCGCATCCTACCAACAATATTTTGCCCTTAGTAAGTTTGTACATATCGCTCAATAACTCGGTTGAAAGTTTAAACAGCGGTTTGCCACTCAACCCACCACTCTCGTTGTGGTGGGAATGTAAGTTATTCCGACTGATCGTAGTGTTGCTCACTGTTAATCCGTCAATCTTATATTCCAACGCAAGCTCAGCGATATTTTCTTTCGTTTGCTGATCTATATCTGGTGAGATTTTTAATATTATTGGTATGGATTTAGAATTATCAATTGATTTCCGGGTTAGAGTTACGGATTTCAACAATTCCGATAATTCTTGCTTATTGTGCAGATTGCGTAAATTAGGCGTGTTTGGGGATGAGATGTTCAGCACTATATAATTGCTTTTTCCATATACTATCTTTATTAAGTCAACATAATCGCTGATTTGGTCCTTTGATGTACTGTTTTTTCCTATGTTGATGCCAAAAATGCAATCATCAAGCTTGGTTTTATCTATTTGTTTAAGAAAGTAGTCTATTCCTTTATTGTTAAATCCCAATCTGTTAATTACCCCTTGATCTTTAATTAACCGAAAAATTCTTGGTTTTTTGTTTCCATATTGTGGATTACGAGTTACAGTACCAGTTTCAATAAATCCAAAACCAAATGAAAGCATAGGCCTTATAACTTCTGCATTCTTGTCAAAACCTGCAGCCAGACCCACGGGGCTTCTGAGCTTATTACCAAAAAAATTCACACTCAAAGATTCTGGTAGCTCTATAGGATTCTTATAAGGTATTTTCTTTAATGCCATAATTGCCAAAGAGTGAGCAACTTCGGGCGGCAGTAAAAACAATAAATCACGTAATATCATTTTGTAAAACACTTTGCTTATTTTTAGTTTATTTTTTACCATGAAACGCTATAAGAGTATAACCATAACTTGAAAAGAAATTGATTTTACTTATGAATAATTTTCTCTATAGGTTACACACTTAAAGCTACTGTTGAATTGAGCAACTTTTACAAGATATAGAAAATGAAAGAGGCCGGGACCGGAATTGAACCGGTATAAAAGGATTTGCAGTCCTCTGCATAAGCCATTCTGCCACCCAGCCGTTTTTTATGTGTAGATATCCATTATATCTTTTAGCATAGATAAAGCTTCCTCCCTTTTGCGTTGGAAAGTGTTACGTCCAATGATTGAACCATTACCACCACCCTGCTTAATTTCTTTCGCTTCATTGCATATGTCATTCACTGATTTCGACTCGCCACCAGAAAAAACTACTATTCTTTTTCCTGCAAAACAAGATCTTTTAACATATTCAATTCTTTTAGGTAATGATTCAATATTTTCTGTTTCTATTTTCTCCCTTTCCAAATATTTAGTTGGAAGTTTTACTTTTATTATATTAGCGCCAAGCAAAGCTGCCATGTGTGCAGCATAGGCAATAACATCAACCGCTGTTTCACCTTCTTTGGAAATTCCTTCACCGCGTGGATAAGACCATAACACTACTGCAAGCCCATAAGATTTAGCTTCAGCTACGATTTCACGGGCTTCTTCCATCATATCGAAACACTTAGCAGAACCAGGATATATAGTAAATCCAACAGCCAAGCAGCCCAAACGCAGTGCATCTTTCACAGAAGAGGTTATTGCTTGATCAGAAGTCAGATTCTTCGAATGTAAGGAGTTGGAACTATTAAGTTTCAAAATAAGTGGGAGCATTCCAGCATAAGTTGAAGCACCAGCTTCAATCATACCAAGTGGAGCAGCATATGCACTTACTCCCGAATCAACTGCAAGCTGAAAATGATAATGTGGGTCATAAGCATCAGGGTTAACTTCAAAACTTTTTATTGGCCCGTGTTCAAACCCTTGGTCTACAGGGAGAATTACTAATTTGCCAGTGCCGCCAAGCTTTCCATGCATGAGAATACGAGTAAGATTTGCTTTTACCCCAGGGTTTTCACTTTCGTAGTAGCTTAGGACTTGTTTTACTTTATCACTTATCACTATAATTCAAATTGAATTTAAGTTATAGATTGTAACAAAGATGAAGTTCAATACAAGGATTTTAAACTATATCAAAAGCAATTTTATTTTCTACTTTATTCATATAGATTCTTAATTTCTTTCCTTTTATTAATTTACGATTCAGTATTTCTTCCGCTAAGTAACTTTTTATCTCTTTTTCAATAAGTCTCTCTATCGGACGTGCTCCCATTTCCTTACTATAACCCATTTGTACAAGATAAGATTTCACTTCATCCTCTACCAAGCAGTTTATGCCTTTTTGCGTCAGCTGCTTTTTCAGTTCCTGAATAAATTTATCTACAATATGCAGAATTATATCCGCATTTAAGTCAGAAAAAGAAATAATCGCATCAAGACGATTACGAAATTCAGGGCTAAAAACCTGTTCTATCGCTTTTTCACTATCACCAGTGTTAAATTTTTTATGCCCAAAGCCAACAAAACTTTTGCTGCGTTCAGCTGCTCCTGCATTAGTTGTCATAATTAAGATTATATTGGAAAAGTTAACTTTACGTCCGTAAGTGTCTGTAACGCAACCATAATCCATAATTTGTAGCAATATATTATAGATATCGCTATGAGCCTTTTCAATTTCGTCAAGCAGCACAACACTATATTGATTATTAGATACAGACTCTGTGAGTAATCCACCCTGATCATAACCTACATATCCAGGAGGAGAACCAATCATCCTTGATATCGTATGAGACTCAATATATTCGGACATATCAAAGCGTATAAGATTCATGCCCATGCTTTCTGCTAATTGTTTTGCTAGCTCGGTTTTACCAACACCGGTTGGCCCTGCAAAAAGATAATTTGCTAAAGGCTTATTGTAATTTCTCAACCCAGATTTAGCAATTTTAATAGAATTAACAAGAGATTCTATTGCCTGCTCTTGGCCAAAAATCACCTTCTCTAGATTAGCTTTTAAAGACTTTACTTTCTGCAAATCATCAGATTCAGATCCGCAAGGCACATTTGTAATTCTAGTAATGGTATTCTTAATATCTCTACTATTTACAATTTTACCCCTGTTTCTTAGCAATTTACAATATGCCCCTGCCTCATCAATAACATCAACCGCTTTATCAGGTAATATTCGCCCAGTAATATACTTATGCGAAAGTTCAGCCGCAGACCTAATGGCATTCTTTGTATAATATACTCCATGATACCCTTCATAGTAGTGCTTTATACCATCTAGTATCTTTATCGTTTCGTTAACAGAAGATTCCTTAACATTAATTTTTTGAAACCTCCTCGCTAATGCTTTATCTTTTTCAAAACTATTGCTGTATTCTCTATATGTAGTTGCACCTATACAACGCAGTGTACCTCTTGCAAGCGCAGGTTTGAGTAGGTTACCTGCATCAAGAAAGCTACCACTTGTAGAACCTGCTCCAATGATAGTGTGTATTTCGTCAATAAAAAGGATAGCACCTGGTTTTGCCTCAATCGCTTTTATTATAGATTTTATTCTCTCTTCAAAATCACCTCTATAGCGTGTCCCTGCAAGGAGTGACCCTAAATCCAAAGCATAAATTATACTGGACCTGAGCGCACTTGGAACACTGTTTTCAATGATTTTGAGTACCAAACCCTCAACTATTGTGGTTTTGCCAACACCTGGATCTCCAACATATAAAGGGTTGTTTTTTCTACGCCTCAATAATATTTCTATAGTGCGATTTAATTCATAATCACGACCAATAACATAATCTATTTTTTTGCTTCTTGCATAGTCATTTAAATTTTTACAATAACTTTGTAGAATTTCCTCATCTTTTAGTAGCTCACCTTTATTTACTGTAGTAGGAGCATCATTATTTTTATCAAGTTTTACTTTATGATTAGTGGTGTATTCATCTATATCGTTAGAGTATTTCATGTTAGATATGTGGTAAATCAAATTGGAATCTTTCGCACTTTGTTTCTGCAATAGATCTTCAACGTATAAATCTTGCCCAGACAAAATTTCTACTAGAACACTTGCTCCATTTATTTCTTTTTTCCCCAAGCTATGAGCCCGTATTATTGCTCTGTGTATTATGCATTGAAACATTGAGCTAGGTTTAACTCCACTGATAATCAATTCAGAACTGCTTTGTAAAAACCCTTTTATATTATTATTATAATCATTAGCCTTAATATTGCATCTTGATAGAATGTTATCCATACTGATGATTTCATCGGCTCTGATATTACATCTTGATAAAACGTAATTTACATCCACGTCTTTAGTTAACGCCAGCAATAAATGTTCTACTTTCGCATATTTAAGATTAAAATTAGAAGCAATGAATAGTGCTCTATTCAAACTTGCCTCTAAGTTTTTGGAAATCATCTCCTATTCTCTTTAAAAGTGGGAACTCATATATAATGAATAGCACACAATTATTAAAAAAATTGAAATCCAGCAGTTCGCTGTAGCCAATTTGAATCCCACTCTGGATCTACGTCATAGCACCGCAATATCTCAGCATAGATTCCGCTAATGAGTAGCGGAATGACGAGTTTTACGCTTATCAAATTGTAGGTAAATCCTATTTAATACGCTTTTTCTAGTACTCTGCTTTTCTTCTTAAATGCATTGATCTTTTTTCTACCGTATTTAGTCTTTAACGTACTTGGCCTTTTAAAGACCTTTTTGCTGTTACGTTTTTTAAATTGCACACTACAATCAAAATTTAGCTCTCCTTCTTTGTCTGCCAGTGCAGGCAGTCTTCTCTTATCTTGAGGTGTAACAAAAGATAGCGCATACCCTTCAGCTCCAGCGCGTGCAGTTCTACCTATACGATGAATATAGTCAGCTTGCGATTGTGGTGCATCATAATTGATAACATGTTGAATGTGGGGAATATCAAGGCCGCGAGAAGCAACATCTGTTGCAACCATGATTTGATTACGGCCACGACGAAAAGAATTAATGACCCTTTCGCGCTTGTGCTGCCTTAAATCACCATGAATTGCTAAAGCGCTATAGTCATCTTTGTGCAATCTGTTAGCTAGCTGATCCGCTCCTCGCTTTGTTTTGACAAAGATAATGATTGATCCTTCGCGCTGACATAGTTGTGTAACAAGCTTTTCATATTTTTCTGATTCTGATGCATAAACAATTTCTTGCTTAATTTTTACAGAAGTTGTAACCTCACAATCAACAGAAATACGTTCTGGTCGATTAAGGTACTTCTCAGCAAGTTTTACTATATCTCCAGGAAGAGTTGCAGAAAACATAAGAGTTTGCCTTATTTTAGGCAAATGCTTCATAATTTCTTCAATCTGAACTCCAAAGCCCATATCAAACATACGATCCGTTTCATCAAGCACAAGAACGCTAACATTGCGAGTAATCAAAGTTTTACGCTCAATATGGTCTATAATACGACCAGGAGTACCTATTACAATTTGTGGTTTTTTCTGAAGCTGATTTAGCTGCCTAAAAATAGGCTCACCACCAATCAACAAAGCGACCCTTAGTGCAGAATTTTGAGATAAGAGTTTTCTTATCTCATTTGTTACCTGATGCGCAAGCTCTCTGGTTGGCACGATGACTAAAGCTGAACCAGTGTTAGGCTCATTCAGCAACTTAGCAACCAACGGAATAGCAAATGCTAAAGTTTTTCCAGTCCCCGTTTGAGCAGATCCGAGAATATCTTTACCTTGTAGCGCTAAGGGAATCGCTTGTATTTGAATCGGAGTTGGGACGAAAAGATTATTTTTATCTAGAGCTTGTCTAAGCGAAGCTGGGAGACCCATCTCATGAAAATTATTCACAATACGTTAATCCTGTTAAAAGACTTCATAATAGATTAATCTTCCAATCTTAAATTTATTGCAGATTTTTTATCTTCTCCGTTTCTACCGCGCTCCTCTTTAACCTCATAACTCACCCTTTCTCCTTTTATTCCCTTCTCTTTATTCTCTCCTTTAAGTGCCTCAGGTCTTATTCCCGAACGTTCCAATGTGCTAATATGTACAAAAACGTCACCCCCTTTACCTTCTGGCTTGATGAAACCATAGCCTTTTTCGGCATTAAACCATTTTACATTACCAAATTCCATTTAAACAACTCCTAAATTATTAACTAACATTACTAATGTGATGAAAAACTTTGGAATTACGATTGAGAATGCTTTAAGCTTAGCTATTGAAACTAAACCTTTATACTCCATAGTCTATTCTTAACATTACATGACAATAATACACAATTGTTGTACTTGATGCAAATAAATTTTTTAATCGTTAAGCGAACCTGCAACCGTCATTTCGCTAACTTTAATCGTTGGTGAATTAAATTGCCCACAAAAAGTTAGATCATCTGCAACGACTAAATTGCTAAACATATCCTTCAAATTGCTAGCAATGGTAATCTCATGTATTGGATACGTTATTTTTCCATTTTCTATAAAAAATCCGGAAGCGCCTTGGCTGTAATCGCCATTGATTAAATTGACACCAAAACCAAATAAATCAGTTACATATATTCCCTCTTTCACTTCCTGAATTAATTCTTCAAACGATACATCACCATTCTCAATGTAGAGGTTACTAGCTGCAGGAATAACTGCAGCATTACTTGCACGAGTTGCACTTCCGGTTGTTTCTGAGTCTAATTTTCTAGCCGAGTATAAGTCTAAAATCCAATTTTGTAATATTCCGTTTTTTACAAATATATTTTTCTTGCTAGTTATCCCTTCTCCATCAAATGGTCTCGATGCTATGCCTCTTGGCAACAATGGATCATCGATAATATTAATTCTATCGTTGAAAATCTGAGCGTTTAAACTACCCCTCAAGAAAGAACTGTTGCTTATAATACTGCTCCCATTTATAGCAGAAGCAAAACTTTTTACTAGCCCTTTTGCTGCTCTTTTTTCAAAAATAACTGGAAATTTACCAGTTTTCATTGTACGTGAATTCAATTGATCAACTGCTCTTTTTGCTGCTTCTTTTCCCATTAACTCTGGCAACTTTAAATCACTAAAATTACATGCTATATCATAATCGTAACCAACCTTCATTTCACTTTCTCTTCCAGCAACAACAGAGACCTGATTAGCAAAGGTTGATTTACTAAACGAGCCAATAAAACCAGAAACAGTCGATAATACTGTATTCACTAAAGCGTATGAAGAAGAGGCTCCTTCAGAATTAGTGATACTCTTATGTGCAAGGGCTGAATTTTCTGCAGCTTCAGCAATTTCTTTTAGGTTATCAACGGTTACAACATTATTATCTGAGATACTTAAATCTGCAGAAGAGATATAATTACTACCATTTACAGCAAAATTAATGCAAGGATCTTCTGGCGCATTCTTTGCCATTTCTACCACTTGGCTTACTGTATCACTCAGATTATTCAAATCGTTTGTAGAAATATACGCAGCTTTGTTTTTACCTGCTATAGCTCTGATTCCTACAGTGCAATTTTTAGATTGTGATATTTGCTCAATTTTTGATAGACGCTGAGAAACTGAAGTCTTATTAGTTTCATATATTGTAACTTCCGCATCTTGATTTTGCTTTTTTATTAGTTTAGTAATATCTGCTGCAATATTTAATATATTCATTTTCTATTCCTTAGATTTCTATAAAGATTCTGCACCACCTATAACTTCAATTAAATCAGTCGTAATCGCTGCTTGACGAGAACGATTATAAAGCAATGCTAATTTGTTCAGTATCTCTTTAGTGTTTCTGTTTGCTGATTCCATAGCAACCATTCTAGCACTATTCTCACTCGTTGCACTTTCAAGTAAAGCAGAGTAAAGAGCAATTACAACGTAATCTTGAACTAAAGATTTTAAAATAAATTCAATATTTTGTGGTTCATACTCATAGCCGTAATCTGTTGTTGGACCAGCCAGAGAGCTATCAATCAAGGATGAGTCTTTACTCCATGGTTTTATTGTTTCCAACATTGGTTTTTGCGTGAAGGTATTATAGAATTTACTATAAAAAACTTTAACTTTATCGTATTTACTTAAATCTATACCATCAACCAAAGCTTCTACGTGCTTTAACGTGATTCCCTTACTATTTTCAATTTTTAAGATACTTTTAGAGTCAAATCTATTTTTACCTACATCAAAAGCTTTTTTACCAAGAAATACAATATCTACTTTTTTGCCATTTGCGATTGACTTATTTACACGCTCTTGACTAAATTTGACAATAGAAGAGTTAAAGTTGCCGCACAAGCCACGATCAGACGCAATAATGAATACTAGGTAAGAACCGTCGTTACTGACATTTAGAATTTTTGCCAGTAATTCTTGATCAACTGATAGCATTAATGAAAAAATAATGTTATGCAGCTTAGATACATATAATTTTGAATTTAATAACTTCTTTTGGCTTTGTAACAACTTTGCTGCAGAAACCATTTGCATTATTTTCGTGGTTTTCTGTACAGACCTAATATTCTTAATTCTTAAGGATAATTCCTTTAAGCTCTTCATTTTGTATACAACCCTGATTTATTAAAATATATAACTGTTAGTGTCTAAAAGCAAGTTTTTTTGACATTAAAACCAAGTCTAGCTAAGAAACTTGCAGGTTTATTGTTTGGAGATAAGGATTATATTAAGAAAGTGCTCTAACTTCAGCAATATCAATGTGAAAGTAGCCTAATGGTAATTTCTACACTTTGTGGAATTTTATAATATATAATAAACACAATTAAAACTATTACAACTTGAACACTTATGATCCCATTGTTCTAGTTCCCTGTTACAATTTTTACATTTCCAGCCTGGATCAGGCAAAGCTTCTGAGTCCATCTTGTTTAGCCAATAAATTACCTTGTCGTGTTCTTGCAATGTAACCTTGAGTTGTATTACAATAAAGTAGATTGACATGTAATTAGCTTTTTTCATAGCAGTGTCTAAATATTGACTTGCAAGATCATATTTACCTGAACTCATTGAGGACAAAGCAAGTAAACAGTAACTAAAATAATAATCAGGGCGTAAGTTGTATAGTCTTTCAGCACCTTTACTATTTAAATTGATGTACATTTTAGCTGACTGAGGAGTAGGATTTACTGTATACTCTGCCTCTAGCACTGCAGAAGCTTTTCTGATTTTTCCAAGTTTAATATATAATTCTGCCTTTAAATAATTGATGGGCTGAAAAATTGCACTATAACGTTGTGCTCTAAATAAAGACTTTATAGCCTCCTTAAAATTTCCTTTACTTTCATATTGCTTTGCTAAAGCGCAATAAAACACTGCAAACATTTCTTTATGATCAAAGGGGAGAAAAATATTGGACTTAACTGCTTCCTTCAACCTCAAAATTGCATTAATCCAATCTTCTTTCAATATGCAATGCTCTATTTGAAAGGGAATAGATAGCATTTTATCGTTAATTGAACTAGAGCAATATTCTATAAATTTTTGAAAGACTACTTTTTCTTGTTTGAGGTGGACAATCAGCTTATTGGCTAGAAGTAGAGCTAAGTTACGATTTTTATTTGCAATATTTGTTAAACCGTTACTGAAAAAGCTGTAATTTCCCGTCTTACCTGAGTTAAAGAGCTTTATTAAAGACAACCTATCGCTCTCCTCACTCAGACTTTTAACTAGCTTTTGGGCATTCTCTATATTGTCTAAGTCTATGCTAAAGAAAGCTTCAAAGAGAAGCAATTCTTCCCTATCCCTTCTTCTATTTCTTATGTTGGCAAATGTTGATGAAATGGAGGAAAAAAAGCGTACAAGTGTAATTAATAAAAATAATAAAACTACACAAGTAAAAATAATGAAATATAGATCAATACTTATAGTGTAATTGCCTAATTCCAATTTTATTACTTCACCACTTACCTTGACCCATATACCAAATAAAAACGAAAAAGCGAAAATTATAAAATAAATCATGAGATATATTGTAATAAGTGATGATATATTGTTGAAATATTCTTAGAAGCTACAATAAAACCATTCAATTTATTCAGCCATGGCTTGAATTCTGAATGCGTTAAATTGCTTACTGTAACAGTTATATTTTGCCAATCATTATCATTTATTGACTCCTCAATTTCTGCGAATTTTACTCTTAATGGATCATTTCGGTCGTCTACCTTTATCCAGTTTGAAATGATTTTTTTAGACAATGTACTTTTGTTGTAATCGATAGTATCAATAGTTTTTTCAAAAGATAACTTCAATTCGTGTAAGGTATTTATCTCTTTCAAATTTTCTAATTCATCTACTGCATTTTCTATCTCTGGATCGTCAAGCTCTGATATCAAAGGCTTTATTGAATTTATATGGTTATCAAATTTTGCTTCTCGCAATAACGAATTCTTCATTTTAACCACAAGTAATAGCAATTTTGCAAGGTTCTTACATCTTGAGTTATTATCACCTTGCTCACATTGAGTATGCTGACTTCTCTTGAGGTCAAATATCTTTTTTTCTATTCTAGATTGATTAACTTCAAGCAACATTCTAAATTCATCCATGTTTTCCGTTAAAGCTTTCACATTGTTTTCACTCTCTTGCTGATTTATTTTTAAAAAGATTATGTTATTTATTGTGATGTAACCGGTAAATAACAATACAATTAAGAACCAACCTATGTACTTTTGCTGAGTATCATTCATAACGTAATATCTCCGCAGGATCTTGTGCAGCTGCCTGTAATGCAGGAGCAATTGTCGCTAAAAATGATAAGAATAATGCAAGTGCAGAAATGTTCACTACATCTTGAGGAACTAATATTACTGGCAAACTTGAAAAAAAGTATATCATAGGATCAAACAGCTTGACATTAGTAATGTTTTCTAAAAACACTCTAATGCTTTCGATATTGAGAGAAAAAACGACACCTATAATACAGCCAAGACAAGTTCCCGTAAAACCGATTAATAGACCACAAGCACAAAATATGCGCATAATGCTTCCACTTGTTGCACCAAATGTACGCATAATTGCAATCGCGGATTTCTTTTCTCGCACTATCATCATTAAATTTGAGATAATATTAAACGCTGCTACAACTATAATCAAAGTAAGAATTAAAAACATCACATTTCTTTCAGTTTTTAAAGCACTAAAATAATGGCTTTGCTGTGATTGCCAACTTTCAGCTTCCATTCCTATTTCTTTTTCTATAGCATCTGCCAGCTTATCAGCTCTAGTAACGTCGTCTACAAGTACTTCTATATTTTTTATGCTATTTTCATAATTAAAAAAGGCTTGTGCTGATTTTAGAGGCATATATATCAAGGTATTATCATACTCAAACATACCCATATCAAATATTGCTATAACTTTATATTTTTTCATTCGTGGCATTTCACCAAGTAATGCATCAAATTCTTCAGATGATATAAACGTAATTTCGTCGCCATAGTCAATGTTCAAAGCTTCTGCCAATCGTGCTCCTATTATTATCCCTTCATCAAATTTTTTTACATCACCTATAATTACATTATTTGTAACGGCAGTACTATCAAGCAAGTCTTTAGTTGACACACCTCGCACTACGCTACCTGCAATTTTACCATTTGCTGCAATAATGACTTGATCATTGGTCATAGGAGTAGCTTTTAATATACCAGGAATTCTCTCAATAGATTTTGAAACTGCGTAGTAATCTGAATTTATGTTCCTATCAAAATAAACGTTAATATGGCCATCAATGCCAAGTATTGAGTCAAGCAACTTTGCTCTGAATCCGTTCATCACAGACATCACCACTATTAGTGTTGCAACTCCAAGGGCAATGCCGATAATAGAGAACAAAGTCATTATAGAGCAAAATCTGGCATTTTTCGCTCGCAAATAGCAAGCAGCCATAGTAATTTCAAAGGCAATGGACATTACAAAATATTTTGAGGTTAGACATTATATTTTTGAAACTTCGTATAATTGTAGACTTTTCTTTATTTGAAAACTAGAGATTTTTGCTTCCTTAAATTTAGCAGACTTATAGAGTATCTTTAACATTAGAATTTCAAAATCTTCCATATACATCATCCAACCTCACTATATCATTATCAGATAAATGCTCTCCTATCTGAAATTCAACTATTTCAAGTGGAAAGCTTGTGCTTCTATTTTCAATCCTATGGGAAACTTCCCTTGGGATTTCTATCATATGGTCTTTTACTATAGCATATTCTTTGTCGTCTAAACTAACATACCCAACTCCTGATAGTACCATATGGTATTCATCTCTATAGTGATGGAATTGCTTAGAAGTGCAGCTTAATGGATTTATAAAAAGATATTTTATGAGAAAATTTTCGCTCATTAAAATTATACTACAAAATCCCCATGGTTTAACTTCTTTCCTTATCGCCTTTACTTTCTTAACTTTATGAATAAATGAAATTAGACTTTTGTTTGGTTGCTTACAAGCTCCACCCAATAAATTTTTATTACTTTCTGTCGTTGAAACTGGTTCTTTTTCTCTAATCACATGCTGAAATGGCACCGGTTCTTTACTAAACTTCTCACTCAATTCTAAAACTGAATTCCAAGTTCCAACATCCAACCAATCGAAATTAGCTTCTATCATTGCAACGTTTTTTGCTTTCTCCATCACCAAATAATCAATGGATATGTCTTTAATTCCTGCAAAATCTTGTTGTTTTAAATATAGAAATCTCTCTTGCGGTGTGAAATGTTTAAAACATGAATTGTAAAGATTCAGGGCAGATTTTTTGATCTCATCTATGTAGCGTTTTGCTTTAAACACAAATATTCCAGAGTTCCAATAATGATCGTTACTTAACTTACGCTCGGGTTTTTCTGTAAAATCTTTCACTATATGATATTTTTCTTTCTGATCATAAACTGCATTTATATAACCGTATTCAGAATTGAATTCATTAGGCTTAACCCCAAAAGTGACTATAGAGTTAGTTTCAGAGGCTAACTTAGACGCTTTTTGAGTAGAAGCATAAAAACTATTCAAATCACCTATGAAATGATCTGAAGGCAGAATTAACATTGTCTCGTTTTCATTGCAGAGAAGCGCAGCAATTAATATTGCCGCTGCTGTTCCAATTTTCACTGGTTCGAAAATCACTTTATATTCTTGCAGTGCATGCAATTCCTCCATCACTAATGACTCGTACTGTATATTTGTAGCAATTATGGGCGGCATATAATCGCTTTTCAGCCTCAACAAAGTGTTGTGAAACATAGTGTTCTGACTAAATATTTTCTGAAATTGCTTTGGCTTAGATAAAGGCCAAAGTCTGCTACCACTACCACCACACAATATTACAGGGCGCATTTAGTTAAGATATTAATTAAATAATTAATATCTTATACTGAGGGCAAAATACATGCAAGTTTTTGTTGTGGAATAGTTAATAAAGAAAGTAAATGTTGATTTAAAGTAATTGCTAATGAGAGTGATCATGTGTAGCGCCTTGCCCTTGCTGTGAATTTCTTCTATTTTGTAATTCCTCAACATGACCTTTTCTTTTATCACTTAATATTTCATTACCCTTATTTTGTTCTTCCTCAGGACTCTTTAGTATTTCATTACTCTTGCTAACTTCTTTATCATTCCCTTGTTTCTTTGGCCTTCTAGCGTTAAGCTCATCCCATGTGCCCACTATACTAAGTGGCTTATGATCCTTTTGCCCTGGCTTTAGCCTTTCTCCACCCTTAATAACATTAAAGTCACTTTTTGCTTCTTCCCAACATCCTTTCAATTGGTGTTTCCACATAGTGAAGTAAGCATCACCATATTTTTTCTCATTTGCTACAAACAATAAAATTGGAGCCTTAAGTATGGTAGCTCCCATATCCACTAAATTTTTTACTGCCGCTGCAGGAGTGAATAAAAGATAACCAAAAGACTTTGCAATTGGGTTTTGTTTGCTTATTAAATGCTCCCCTAACTTTATAGGAAGAGAAGTCAACAATTTAGTACAAACTTTAGCCAAGCTTGTAGCAAAAACGATAGGAACAGATATAAGACTTTTATCTAGCTCTAAATTACCATTCTGATCTCTAATTTCTGAAAAATGGGTGCTTAGCTTTTTGTAATCACTAGTGTATAATAATTCTCCATTTCTTCCTTTTTCATCAACAACTTCCTGAACTTTACCTTCTTTATTTTTTACCTCTTTAGTTAGCACAGAAGAGTTAGTTAATTCAAACGGATATTGAGGATCTTTAGTTTTTTCAGCTTCAAAAATTGGCACGTGTTTTTTCAAATCCATTCTCGAAAAGCCTAATGGCTCAAAATATGACTTATGCAACTCATTTATCGGAATTTGCTTACCCTGATTGTCTATGTAATTGATAGTAAAATAAGATCTATCATTATCTTTATCTTTGGTAACTAAAGATAATCTGAAACTTGGTTGTTCTCCATTCTCATCTTTTTGACCATACAAAAGTTTATAGGTTGGATTTTTATCTTTATCTAGTATAGCATTTCCATGCATATCCCTGTTTTCTATGATTTTAGCAGACTGTACAATTTGATCATAATTTTTTGGATACTGGCATTTCCTTCCATCATACATCATTACCTTTCTAAGGTCTTCGACGTAAACTTGAGATTCAGGTGAAGTAAGCAGACCTTTTGCTTTAAGTGTAAGATCTATTGCTCCCTTTTTTAATGCTTCAAACATATTGTCAAACCAAAATCGCTATAATGCTATAGTTCAATAATAAAACTAGTACACTAATAATATATTAACACAGCACCGGTGATTTTACAAGAAAATATGCCTGTAGAAGATAAAGATTGTAAAAGCGAGGGTTATATAAGTAATGCTTGATAAGTACTTTATGCATGTAATTGTAAAAATCCTCAAAGGTACGCTGTGTATATAATCTTCGCATACTACCTGCATTCCAAGAACTGCGTGCCAAAAAATGCAAAACAACAATACAACAAAAAATAAAAGCTCTAGAGGGTGATTAATAAATTTTTCACTAAAAGACAAAGAGCTATCAGTATAAAATGTGCAAGAAAATGAATAGATAAACCAAGGAAACAGGAACAGTAAAATTACCGCAGAAACACGCTGAACCCACCAATGATGTACTGAATTTCCAGACTGACTCATATAAACATAAATAAAAAAGCCATAGTAGAAAGAAGTAGCGTTACTGTCAGCAGTATAGCACTCCTTGAAACGCCAGTAATTTCTAAATTAAGCCCAGCATCCCACAATAAATGACGAATACCATTAAGAAAATGATATACAAAACTTATAAAACATAAGACATAAGCTAATTTAGCAACAGGAGTGAATAATAATGCATTTAAGTACCTTACTATAAGTAACTCAGGAAAGTAAACATGTAATATGAAATACCAAGAAAGTATCATTAATAAAAGGAATAGCAAGATACCAGTCAATCTATGCATAATAGAGAAAAAACTAGTAACTTGTACTTTATATATTTGTAAATGTGGAGAAAGAGGTCTATCACTCATAAAATCCGTTATCGGGAAATTAAAATAAAGTAGAAGTAAAGACAGCAGTATAGCACATAACAACACCATCATTAAAAATGGTAAATTATGTGCAAAGCCTAAGGAGGTAATCCAGCTGCAGATTCCCCTACTGCTACCTTGTTACGACTTCACCCCAGTCACCGATCCCACTTTAAATAACTCCCTCCTTGCGGTTAGGTCGTTAGCTTCGAGTGAAACCAATTCCCATGGCGTGACGGGCAGTGTGTACAAGACCCGAGAACGTATTCACCGTGGCGTGCTGATCCACGATTACTAGCGATTCCAACTTCATGCACTCGAGTTGCAGAGTACAATCCGAACTGAGATGGCTTTTAAGGGATTAGCTTAGCCTCGCGACTTTGCAGCCCATTGTAGCCACCATTGTAGCACGTGTGTAGCCCACTCCATAAGGGCCATGATGACTTGACATCATCCCCACCTTCCTCCAGTTTATCACTGGCAGTTTCCTTAAAGTCCCCAGCATTACCTGATGGTAACTAAGGATGAGGGTTGCGCTCGTTGCGGGACTTAACCCAACATCTCACGACACGAGCTGACGACAGCCATGCAACACCTGTGTGAAACCCGGCCGAACCGACCCTATCCCTTCGAATAGGTATAATTTCCATGTCAAGGAGTGGTAAGGTTTTTCGCGTTGCATCGAATTAAACCACATGCTCCACCGCTTGTGCGGGTCCCCGTCAATTCCTTTGAGTTTTAATCTTGCGACCGTAGTCCCCAGGCGGAATGTTTAACGCGTTAGCTGTAATACAGAAAGTAAAACTTCCCATATTTAACATTCATCGTTTACAGCGTGGACTACCAGGGTATCTAATCCTGTTTGCTCCCCACGCCTTCGCGCCTCAGCGTCAGATTTGAACCAGATAGACGCCTTCGCCACTGGTGTTCCTCCTAATATTTACGAATTTCACCTCTACACTAGGAATTCCTCTATCCTCTTTCAATCTCTAGATTAGCAGTTTTAAAAGCAATTCCAAGGTTGAGCCTTGGGATTTCACTTTTAACTTACTAATCCGCCTACGCGCCCTTTACGCCCAATAATTCCGAATAACGCTAGCCCTCTCCGTATTACCGCGGCTGCTGGCACGGAGTTAGCCAGGACTTCTTCTGTGAGTACCGTCATTATCTTCCTCACTAAAAGAGCTTTACAACCCAAAGGCCTTCTTCACTCATGCGGCATGGCTGGATCAGGCTTTCGCCCATTGTCCAATATTCCCCACTGCTGCCTCCCGTAGGAGTCTGGACCGTATCTCAGTTCCAGTGTGGCTGATCATCCTCTCAGATCAGCTATAGATCATTGCCTTGGTAGGCTATTACTCCACCAACTAGCTAATCTAATATAGGCTCATCTAATAGCAATAAATTTTTCCCCCGTAGGGCGTATACGGTATTAGTTGCCGTTTCCAACAATTATTCCGTACTACTAGGTAGATTCCTATACATTACTCACCCGTCTGCCACTAAGTTATACTATAGCAAGCTACAATATAACTCCGTTCGACTTGCATGTGTTAGGCCTGCCGCCAGCGTTCATTCTGAGCCAGGATCAAACTCTCAAATTTAGACTTCAACCTATAAAAGGTTGACGGTACATCGGATAAATCCGACAAAAAAATAATTTAGCTTAATACTGCTGTCTTTATTTCTACTTTAGAAATATTTTAATCTCCAACTATTCAAACAACTTTGAGAACATTATTATGTGATATAATCACTATGTCAATATGTTTTTGCAAATCAAAAGCATTAATGTATAAATATATAACTATTTGGAATATTACCATGAAAAAATACATCTTTCTGCTTGCACTCGCGCCAATGTTAGTTGGCATCACATTATACTTATTGCGCAACATTGATAACACAAAACAATCTATAACTGCAGGTGACAAGTTTTACGAAGTATTATTCTTAAAAAAAGATAATAAGCCGCTGCTAGAAGAAATAGATTCAAATTGGGAGTATTTAGCAAATTTTGAACGCGCATTCAATCATATCTCAGATTCAATGCCAACAGACACAGCATCTATTTATAATGATTTGGCAGATGATAAAGATGCTCCTGATGTTTTTCGTGAGTTAGCACAATATTTAGAAGTAATGAGCTTACTTCACTCCAACGGTGAAAAAATAAATAAAGACAAAATTGATAATTTAGAATCAAGCACAGTATACCCTTATTCAAGCCAAGAAGCCATCGCTATAGTAAAGATACACAATAACGACGTTAAGGGTGCAACTGAAATATTACGTTCCCTATTAAATGATAGAAAATGCCCTATCCTAATCAAAGCTAATGCACAAGAATTACTCAGGATATATGGGAGTTAACTCATTAGACTTTTTACATAGCTTTTGGCAGCGCATTGGATGAAACGAAAAACTTCCTTGACAAGCCTCGCCAGCTCCCTTATCATGATAGTGAAGCTATTGTATTTGCTTTCGCCAATCTGCAGATTAAAAGGTAAGGATTACTTAATGTATCGGCGTCTTATGTTCAATTTTTTGCAGTATATAGATACTGTATGTCTTTACAAAACTTCATCTACATCTAGATTTTTATCTAAATAAGCTGAACGCGCTTATAAAGCGTTACAAGACATCAAAAAATGCCAATACTCGACAGAGATAGTAAAAGACTAGCTAACTCGGGGATTCTTTGTCTTTTTTTCTGCTTAGTAAATTTCTTAAACATTTGCAGCGTAAGTTAGTTGCAATTAAAAGCAGCTTAATCTTGCTTGTCAAGCGTTTAAAACATAAAAAACGCCAATATTTTAAAGCGGATAATAACCCCAGGGCTTCTTTTGCCTTTTTTTTCATTTGGTAAATTTCTTAATATTTATGGCTAAACGACAATCGTCATCCCGCTACTTGTTAGCGGGATCTAGAGATACCGCGGATGAATCGCGGTATGACGTGTTGAAACAATCCGATAAGCGTAAACCTCGTCATCCCGCTGCTTGTTAGCGGGATCTAGAGATACCGCGAATGAATCGCGGTATGAGGGACTGCTGTTATTCCAGTGCTCCTTTTTTTGTCATCCGAGTAGCTGACACTGGGATCTATTTTGCATGTAACTCCAATTGTGTTTTGGCATAAAACGCGACGCGTATTAGACTTATTTGCAAGCAAAGCTTGCTAGATCCCAGTGTCAAGCACTGGGATGACAGGAGAAGGCACTGGGATGACAGGGGAGGGAGGCTACTTGCATGACACCGAAGGGGCTACTGCCCTCTTGGATGGAAACCAGTGTCAGCTACTTTCATGACACCAACAGTTGATATTGGTTTGTTGCTTTACTGGCAGCTACTAGCTATGCCTCAAGTTTCCTATTCAAAACTTTCAATATTAGATCCAATTCATTTGAATTATTATACCGTATCATAACTTTACCCTTAGAATTGTTGTCATTAATTTTGATCTTTAAACCAAGTTGAGAAGATATAGCGCCTTCTATTACCGTCATATCTTGATTTCTAGTATATTTCTGCTCTTTTTGGTTGTTGCCTTGATGCAAATCTTTTATCAATTTTTCAGTTTGTCTAACGCTTAAGCCTTGAGAAACTATTCTTTCTGCAATACCTTCAGCATTTTCAACATTAATCAACGCTCTTGCATGACCCATAGATAGTTTTTTTTCGTTGATCATTGTTTTCACCCTACAGGGAAGTGACAACATCCGAATCATATTGGTTATGTGGCTGCGGCTTTTGCCTATAGCTGAAGCTAATTCCTCATGTGTATAGAAAAACTCATCTATCAGTTTCTTATACGCTTCACCTTCTTCTATTGGATTAATATCTTGTCTTTGTATGTTTTCAATTATGGATACTTCCAAGCATTCCTTGTCGCTCAGATCTTTTATGATAACCGGTGCACTATTAAGATTTGCAATCTTGCTTGCTCGCCAACGACGTTCCCCGGCTATTATTTCATAACCGTCATCATTTGAATCTTTGCGTACCACGATAGGCTGTATAATGCCACTTTTCTTTATCGAATTTGCAAGTTCTCTTAATGACTCCTCGTCAAAATGTTTCCTCGGTTGAAATTTGCTTGGGTGCAGTAATGAAATAGGCAAATGCTCTTGTCGATCTTCTTTATTATCATAATTATCGCCTATGAGGCCGGCAAGACCTCTGCCGAGGCGTCTATCATCCTTCATACTACGCCCTCGCTTACTAGTTTCTTCTCCTTACAACTGCTCGCGTGCTTTTTTAAAATTTCCCTTGCCAAACTTATATATGCTTGTGCACCAGGACACTTAAGATCATACACAATAGCAGGTTTTCCATGAGAAGGCGCTTCTGATAACCGTACGTTACGTGGAATAACAGTCTCATACAATGGGATGATAGTTTTGTATACTTTATCATTTAAATACTGGCAAATATCGTTTTTAATCTGTTCACTGAGTTTGTTACGCCTGTCATACATTGTTAACACTATCCCTTCTATTGCCAAAAAAGGGTTTAGGTTATTCCTTTTTATCAGCTCTACAGTTTTAACTAAATGGCTTAATCCTTCCAGAGCAAAAAATTCACACTGAAGAGGGACAATAATAGAATTAGCAGCAGTCAAAGCATTTATGGTTAGAAGCCCAAGTGATGGAGGGCAATCGATGATTATATACTCATAATTATCGCGTATCTTCTCTAATGCGCTTTTTAGCACAAATTTTCCTCGCTCAAGTTGCGATAATTCAATTTCTGCAGCTGATAAATCAACTACTGACGAAATTAGTGATAAATTTGGAATTTCCTTTATATTGAAAATTGCCGATTCTATCAATTTATTTTCGCTGCTTAGTAGTATTTTGTATATATTTTTTTCTTCCCTACTACGATAAGAAATCCCGAGCCCGGTGCTAGCATTTCCTTGAGGATCAAGATCTACCAATAAAGTGCTTTTTCCCACAGCAGCAAAGGCTGTCGATAAATTTATACTAGTTGTGGTTTTGCCAACTCCACCCTTTTGATTTACTATTGCAATAATCTTGCTCACGCCTTTTATCTTATGTATAAAATAATTCTATTGTATATATGCAAGAAACTTTTGCATTAGAAAATTTTTTTGTTGTTAACCACACTAAAATTAGACTGTCTTTTTTGCTTTGTGTAACACACTTTGAACCTTGTTTCCTAATTCATTCAGAGTGAATGGTTTTGGCAAAAAGTGAAAATCTTCTATATTGATGTCATCACTCTTTAAAAAAGCATCTTCTGCATACCCAGAAATAAAAATAACGTTGATATTTGGCCTATGGATCAATGCTTCTTTAACTATTTCTGGGCCGCTCACCTCTGGCATGATTACATCAGTGATTATAAGATCTATGTGTTGACTTTTTTTACTGATTATTTCTAGCGCCTCGCTGCCTATGCTTGCTTCTATTACATCAAATCCTTTCCTTTTTAGTGCTTTAGCAATGAATTCCCTTACTGAATCTTCATCTTCAATCAATAAAATTATACCTTTACCTTTAATTTCACTTACTACCGGTCTTTCTATTTCTTCACTATCTTCCTCTCTCAGATTTTCATCTGATATGTAAACCATGGGCAAAAATATGCTAAATTTAGTTCCATGATTTACTTTGCTAGCAACATAGATGTATCCTTCAGTTTGTTTAATAATGCCATATACAGTAGAGAGGCCAAGACCTGTACCAGAGGTAATATCTTTGGTAGAAAAAAATGGGTCAAATACCTTTCCAATTGTATCACTTGTCATTCCACATCCAGTATCAATTACTTCAATCACAACATAATTTCCATGTTCGATCGTTTCCTTGTCTGGAGAAAACATATCCTGAGATGTAGAATTTAATGAGTCAATCTTTTGATTAAAGGTTCGTATAGTTAATTCCCCGCCCTTTTCCATAGCAGCACTAGCATTGACTGCTAAGTTAAGTATAACTTGCTCTAATTGCCCTTGATCAGCCCTAACAGCACCCAAGTCTCTACCATAATAAATGTTAAATTTTATATTTTCACCTATTAATCTTTTTATCATTTCATAAAGATTAGCTATAGTTCTATTTACATCAATAATTTTTGGCTGCAAGGTCTGTCTTCTTGAAAAAGCAAGCAATTGTCTTACTAAATTTGATCCACGCTTTGCATTTTGCTGTATCTGTATTATATCTCCAAAAGATCGATCACCAGCTGAATGCTGGAGTAAAAGCAAATCGCAAAATCCTATTATCCCAGTCAATATATTGTTGAAATCATGCGCAATACCACCTGCTAACTGCCCTATAGCTTGCATCTTTTGATAATGCTCAAGCTTTATCTCTAGGTTTTTGTGTTCAGTATTGTCAATAAAATAACAAAGTATGAAGATCATTTTATTATGAAGAAACTTATTGAAATATATTTTTATGTTATTACCGCCGTTGAGCTGTACATCAAAAGACGCATTATTTATTCTATTACTCGAAAAATATTCACGTATTTTCACATGATAACTATCCAATATCAACGTAAAGATTGAATTATTATCTGACCCTGCAAGCTTTATTAGTGCCGTATTTTTCTTTACAAAGTTGCCGTTTATGTCACATTGTGCAATAGCAATTGATGAATTTGCAAAACAAGGGTGTAATTGATAATCAACAATATTTGATTCGGTTGGTGTTATAAAGCCATATATATAGCTATGGTTGTATTTATCACAAAATATAGCAGTGCTCATATAAGCCTTGAATGGAATACCACTTATAGTAAAAAACAAAATTTCATTATCGGTTGTTGTATTGTTATATTTAGATTGAGATATAAAATCACTGATTGAGCTACCTTTTTCCAGTTTTTTTAGTTCAAATATGTCTAAAAATCTTTTATTTACAGATAAAATCACCCCTTTGGCATTTGCAATGTAAGTTCCTATGCTGTGTTTTTCTATTAACTCTTCATATATCTGCTCCTTGTTTATCTGTGTTGCTTTTAATACAAAATACCCATCTGGCCTTGCTATTGGCACTAATGATAAATTTAAAATCTTATTACTATTTATAGCAATTTGGGGATTATCTGGTATCGGCTCAAAGAGCAAAAGAAAGTTAGATACTCTATTCTTCTTGTTTAAGGAAATGCATACCTGTACAGAAGAGTTATTTTTTAGTGCATGATAGAGTACTTTTTTGTCTGCTTCTGAAACATCTCCTATTTCAAGAATCTTGCCTAACGTAATGTCATTATCTATTATATGATCTTTAAACCTTTCGTAGAACCTTGCATCAGCATAAATAACACCCTCATCTTTATGTAAAATAAGGCAAAATTCTGTATTATGATTTAGTGCATTTGCAAATATTGCATTTTGAAATTCTATAGTATTAAGTAGGTATCTGTAGCGTTTTACATTATATATCATAAAGAGAGTTGTTAGAATGCTAACTAATAAATTAATCTCTATATTAATATGCTGACTATATATATCAAAAAAGTAGAGTATCGATATTGCTACTGAAGGTAAGAGCATAATAACTGCCATCACAACAATTGACATTCCATAATTTCTTAGTATGAAGTCAACCCTGTTCTCTTTTTTGTTATCTATGTATCTTTTATTCATTATTGTTACTTGGCATTGTTGTACATACGAAAATGTTCTATTATATTGATTTAATTATTATAGATTTATTAACGTCTTTGATAGATAATTACCATCCAAATCTAATTAAGTTCCTTAAGTATCAGATATAACAATGTTAATAAGCTAGTAAGAGGATATTATGGAAAAACAAAAAACACAAGCACTTAAATGGTTCTGTGCACTAAGAGATAAGATCATAGAATCTTTCTTATCAATTGAAAAACAATCATCCGCAGAACCAAAGATCGAAAAGAGAAAGTGGGATCGCCCAGGTGGTGGAGGTGGTGAATCTACAATTATTTTTGGTAATGTTTTTGAAAAAGTTGGAGTAAACGTTTCAAAAGTACACGGAAAATTTGCAGATTCAGCCATTAATGAGATTCCTGGTGCAAGTGAAAGTAACGGAGAGTTTTGGGCAAGCGGTATATCTTTAGTGTCTCATATGCAATCGCCCCTTATCCCTGCAGCACATATGAACACAAGGCTGATATATACTTCAAAACAATGGTTTGGTGGAGGAATGGATTTTACGCCAATATATAAAAATGAAGAAGATTGCAAGTATATCCATGAATCAATCAAAATGACATGTGATAGATTTGACACCGGATATTATCCAAAATTTAAAGAGCAATGTGACAATTATTTTTTCTTACAACACAGAAAAGAGCCACGTGGTATTGGTGGCATTTTCTATGATAATCTGAGTTCTGGCAACTGGGAAAACGATTTTGAGTTCACAAAAGCAGTAGGTGAAGCCTTTTTGGAAATTTATTCGCACGTCATACGTAAACATATGCAAAAATCTTGGACAAAAGAACAACGAGAAAATCAATTAATAAAACGTGGCAGATATGTAGAATTCAATCTGTTATACGATCGTGGCACAAGGTTTGGTTTAATGACTGACGGCAATCCAGATGCAATTATGATGTCAATGCCACCACTTGTTAAGTGGTTATAGAGAGCTGCTATTAGTAGAAAATAAATCATCATAGTTTAAAATTGTACCATGGTAGTGAGCTTTTATATAGGGGGTATAATCATGGGCATAATAGATAATTTTTTAATTAAATCTGTCAAAAACAATGACATAAAAGGTGTTAAACTGACTCTAATGCTCTATGATGCATTAAATAGTTTTAGAAAATTCTTTTCAAAGACTATGTCTTTCAAGAATACAGGATCATTTGATATAAATAATAATCAAGCTTTAAATCAGGCTTTAGGACATGCTACAGATCACAAAATAATGGAATTGCTGATTAATCGTGGAGCTGATATCCACTCAATAGATGAGAATGGAAAGAATGTTATAATTCGTGTTATTGAGAGTTTAGCAGAATCAAAAAATCTAAAATTGGATAGTGAGAAAAACTTACCAGCAGAGATAATTCTTCACCCCACAGTTTCCTTTTTACTAGGCAGTGTCGACATTTATTTTAACCAAAGATAAATGCCAGCAATGTGAACAAAAGACAGAAAAGCTATGGCCAATTTGTCGTAGCGTGTAGCAACTCTGCGGAAGTGCTTGATTTTGTTGAACATCCTTTCGATTAAGTTTCTCTCTTTATACAATTCTTTGTCATATTCTCTTGGTGTTTTTCTGTTGGAACGCGGTGGGATTACTGGCTCAGCATTTACAGCTTCTGCAGCCTCAATCATATAATTTGCGTCATACCCTTTATCGGCAATAAGTGCCTCCATGTTCTTGCCTTCTATCAGGTCTAAAGCTTTTACGTAATCCGATCTTTGCCCTGCAGTAACAAAGAATCTCAGTGGGTTGCCCAAAGCATCACAAGCAGCGTGTAATTTGCTTGAAAATCCTCCTTTGCACCGTCCCAGCTCTTGTTCTTGTCTACCAGTTTCCACATTTTTTTCTTGCACCAGCAGCATGTTGATGTGCCCTGATTATTGTTGAGTCTATCATGAGCCACTCTGTGTCTCCATTAACAGCTAATGTGTTGAAAATCATCTGCCAAACACCAGATTTTGCCCACCTTATAAAACGTTTATGTACACTTGACCATTTTCCATACTCAGCCGGCAATGCTCTCCATGTTGCTCCTGTTCTACCTATCCACATTATTGCAGCTACGAATCTCCTGTTATCTTTTGCGCTTCTTCCTCTATCTCCTTCCTTACCTGGCAGACTGTTTTTTATTCCATACGCGTCAAGTTAAGAGATTGTGAGCAAATTTAGAGAGGTTAAAGTGGATACTCTAGCCCTTCTACGTTTGTCTTTTAATGAAAATCGCGACCAAGTTATAGTGAGTTTTTTAAGAAATGCTTTTAAACTATTAATTTTGGTTAATACTAAAAATAACTCTCTAACCCGCCTTTTTAGCTCAATAAATGCCTTTGTTAAGCTAAGTTCTGTATTCTTTTTCACTTCTGTGCAACCAACTATGCCGTGAAATATAAGAATTGCGCACAATTTAGCATATAGTTCACATAATACTCTGCATGGCTTTCCTTTTAGCTTATCAAGCCTGATATGGCTTTTATACAATTTAAATAATAACTCAATTTGCCACCTTACTCTGTAAATCGTTAATACTTGCTCAGCACTAATTTTATTTTCTGGAACATTAGTTATAAATATTGACCAGTTCAACAATTTTTGATTTCTTTTAGAGGATGTATATCCCTGCGATCTTGCTAATCTATTAGCTTTCCTTCTTCTGGCCATAGACTGTTCTTCAGTTAGTTTCTGACATATAATTCTTACTCTAATTTTTGCTTCTTTTCCTAACAATACCTCGTTTTCTAAAAATAACTTATCCTCTAAACATTCTAATAACTCCATTTTTTGATTTGTTTCTACATCATATATGTTGGTATCGGATTTATAACGACTTATGAAATAAGCTCCTATTTCATTGATTTGTTTAAAAGAACTTGGCACAAAATAACCGAGATCAGATATTAGCAAATCATTGCTTAATATATTACTTAAATGTTTCCTATATCCCTGGTCTGATCTTACCCCCTCCGTTAAATTAAGTTGGTCTATTATCTGATTCATGTAGTCGAAAACTAATTGTAACTTTATTCCAGACTTAGTATTGCTTTCATAGCCACTGTAGCTAGTACCATAACCTTTATACATCTCTTCCATACTGTTAGGTAGAGTAATATAGCTACTGTCCAATAATTTAACACTATTAAATTGCTGTAAGATTTTGCAATCAACTTGCAAGATATTTTTAAAGAGAATCACAGATTCATTATACATCCTTTTCATAAATTCCACTGCTTCTTCAGTAAATCTAAAATCCAAACCTTGTTTTGTTATATCTATCGAGTCCTCGTTTAGTAATTGACACATTGTTTCTACGCTACAATTATCAACTCCTATATTACCCAAGACCATGGCTTTTACGAATGATGAACCTTTTAGCTTTCTCTTTCTTTTTATAAACCTTGTTGTAATTGAGATTTTCTCTGCTTTTTCATTAAAAAATTCTTTGAGCTTTTTTGATAAGCAAGTTATTTTATTCATTGGTTCTCTCACTAAAAGTATATCTGGGAGAACTTATACCTTATTATTCTATCTCTTTCATACCTTTATTTCCTTAACTTGACGCGTATGGTTTTTTATTCTCTCCCATTGCTCATCTTTTAAATCATATAGCATTCTCTTTACCTATTAATAAAGAGTACTCTATATCACTATTTTTTTATGTCGACAAGACCTAGTTAGAGACTTAAATCCAGAGCAAGTAAAAGAAATTTTACCTCACTTAAAAGTGGATCAGTTCAAAGCACTTATTAAAACTTTAAATGACGAGCAATTTACAGTGCTTGCAAAAGACTTGGCTGAGCACCACTTGACAATACTCTCCAAAGAATTAGAAGGTGATCAGTTGAAAGCTTTAGTAAATAGTCTGCAAGAAGAACAACTGAAAGACTTAGTTAATAAGCTTGATCATGAGAAACTCGAAGCAATTGCTCAGGATTTAACTGATTCTAATAAGATTCAGATTATCATTAAGTCTTTAGTTGATAATCCAGAAAAACTTCAAGCTTTTGCTCGCAATATGTCTAATGAGCAGTTTAAAGAACTTTTGGATAACGTAGGTGCAGAAGAGCTTAAAGACATCATTCACAAACTGCCTTATGAGAAAGTGACAGCTGTGATTGGTGATCTTGGCAATCAAGATCAGTCTAAAGCTATTATTGATGCGTTAAAAGAGAAGTTTGATGAACAAAACAAGAAACAAGAGGAAATGAAAGAAAAACTTGAAGAACTTAAGGAATTGCTGGAAGGTGATGATATAGTTAACCCCAATCAATTTAGCTATCAACATTCTTCTGTAGTAAATGAAGAGTATTACCTTAACAGTAATGATGCTTATACTGTTCAGGATTACTCCATATCTGTTTAGCAGATTACAGAAGATAATGAATAACATTATTTTTAATATTATTATTTAAGGAGTTAATAAATATGAGTAATTCAACAGAAGATAAAAAATTTAATGTGGAGTTAATTGAGGCACCACTAAAAGAGATAGAAGGAAAGACAGGGATGGTAAAAGTTTCCACATTTGTAGAATCAGTCAATCCCATAATAAGACATATCAATAACGTAGTAAGCAAAACCACACAGCATTTATCTACAATAAAGAAGGAAATTGGTGATGAAGATTCAGGTTTAATTGAGAAAATCGATAAATTGAGAGAAGAAGTAGATTCATTCACGGATTCTGACATAATAAACCCCAACACCTTTTTTTCTCCAGAGTTAAATCCACTAGGATAGAAAATAGCTAATAATTAGCAAAAATAAGAAAAAGTAATAGCCCACTGGGCTATTACTTTTTTCACATATCATTTCAATGTAGCTGAGTTGATTTTGAAAATTATAATTTTTTATAGGAGTTAATATGAGTGATTACAGTATGAAGGCAACAGGAAAAGACTTTGAATTAATAGGCATAATAGGCGGAGATAACTCTAGAGTAATAGATGACATAGAAGTCAAAATTAAGCCTAAATCTTTTGAGAGCAATAAAGAAAAGAATGCGTCGGTTGGCTATGTTCATAAAGTTCTAGACAAACTAGTCGAAGATTTAAACGACACATTTGTTTCTGGCTTGGATTACCAATTGAGGCTTAATGCAAACTATGTTCAGAATAAATTGAGTAAGGATTTATATGATTTAGACAAGGTAGTTATGGGTACTAATCAGAATTATGAAAGTTTGGAAAAAAACTTTAATAATCTAAGAGAAGAAGTTGAAAAATTAAAAACAGGAACGGTTAGTGATGACGACATAGATGAATGGGAAGCACCAACTCACTCTGATATATTGTAGTAGTTAGGAAAGTCACAGCTTGCTAGCAGGCTGTTACTCTCTCTACATACTATTTCAATATAGCCAGATTAAGGAATCTATTTTAAAACTTTCGGCATATAGTTCTCATCATGTTTTGCAAACACCGTATCTGCAAGAAAGGTACTGTTATCAGACATTTTACCTTGCACAACAATACCACTTTTTTCTGAAAACATTGGTGGAAGTATTCCCTGATATTTCACCATAACGCTCTTATTAAAATCTGTCATTTGAAAAATCACTTCACTTTCGTTGCGTATCACGCTATTTTCAACAACCATTCCACCAACACGGATTAGTTTTTGACTATTTGGTAAAACTATTGCCTCACTTACTGTATAGAAAAATGAGATATTTTCTTTGAGCGTTGTTAAAATAAAAAAAACTGCACAACTTAAAAAGCAGAAAATTCCTGAAGTTATAAGTAATCGCTTATGTTTCTTCTTCATTATTATCTTTCAGGCTTTCTAGAATTTTTTTACTTTTAATATAGCAAGAAATGGTAAGAATCAGTTCTCCGGTAATCAATGTAAGACTAATAAGGTAAGCAAAAATCACATACGTGTTCATAATATATCGTTAATAAATAACTCACCTGCATCAAAATAAATTAAGCTTCCATCCTTTTGCTGCAACACCAATTTACCACTTTCATCTATATCAGCAAAAATTCCTTCGTACAATTTGTCAGCTAACTTTACACTGATTTGCTCGTTCATCTTGAATGCTCTTGTGAGCCACATTTTTCTTATAGCATAAAACCCATCAAACAGCCATTGCTTTCTTAGCTTATTAAAATTTATTATTAATTTCTCTAATAGATCTATGTTAGACACAGATTCACCGTAATTGCTAATACACGTTGTTCCTGGAAGTGGTGCATGATTGACATTAATTCCAATTCCTACAATAAGCCAATTCGAATTGGATCTTTTTTCAAGCAATATTCCACTGATTTTTTTACTATCAACTAGGACATCATTTGGCCATTTATATTGAATGTTACTATCATCCATAAATGACAGTAAAGTATTCCCTACAACAAGAGCAGTCACAAAAGTCAATTCTGTTAATTTGCTGATGTCTTTAACTTGACTCGTTAAGCCTACTGTTATCCCAGTACCATCCGATGTCATCCCAGTGCTTGACACTGGGATCCATGCTTCTTGATTCCTAGATTCCAGCGTCACGCACTGGAATGACACCGAAAGCTGGCTTTCATTCAGATAATCGTTAAAGAGGTTTATCACCAAACTCGCATAGAAATTACCTTCTGGAGAAACCCAACTTTTTCCGGTGCGCCCCCTGCCTTCTGTTTGTTTATCGGCAATAATAACAGTTTCATTTGATATTCCTCTGTTAATTAAGTCCAGTGCTTTTCCATTAGTGCTTAAAACTTCTTTGTAATGATGAATATGAAAACCCTCAGGGATCACCTTGTCAGCCCTTTAGTTCAATGAGTGAGTAAAACGTACAAGAAAAGAACGAGGTTAATCAGTGAAGCCACCGAAGTGATAATGAATAGACCCTTAGAATAAGTAACCTTATTACCACTAGCTTTATCGAAATACATAGCTTTTATAATATTTAGATAATAGTAACACGATATAACACTTGCCATTACAAGGATCAAAGACAGGGTGATAAAGCCAGAATTTATTAAACTTTTGAATATAAAAAATTTAGCGATAAAACCCGCAAGTGGAGGTATTCCCGACATCGAGAGTAACAGCACAGAAAGATGAAATGCTACAATTGGGCGTTTCTTCCCTATACCAGACAAGTTTGCAATATCACAATCGTCATCGTCAATTTGTACGAGATATGAGAATAGCCCTATGCTTGTGATGATATATATCACCAGATACATTAAGGCACTATCTGTTCCTGCTTGTGTAAAAATAGAAAGTGAAGCAAATATAAAACCAATGTGACCAATTGAACTGTAAGCAAGCAGCCTTTTTAAGTTTTGCTGACGCAAAGCCTCAAAAGCTGAGATAAGCACAGACAATGCTGAAACGTATAAGAAAATAGGCTGAACATAACTTTTTACATTTACTAACTCTTCATTCATCAATCGAATTAAAAATGTTACAAGTGCAGCTTTTGGGGCCGTAGAAAAAAACGCAGTTACTATGGTAGGTGCACCTTGATAGACATCTGGAGCCCACATATGAAAAGGAGCAATAGCAAGCTTGAAACACAAACCAATAAGGATAAAAACTAACCCAAAAACTATTCCATAAGTTATCTGATGGCTTTGCAAGAATGAACCGAGCTCAGAGAAATTGACTTGTCCTGTATATCCATAAAGCAGCGACATTCCATATAGCATAATGCAGGAAGATAGTGCACTAAGTGTAAAATATTTCACTCCTGCTTCACATGAATAAGCTGAATCTTTATTAAAGCTCGCAAGAACATACAAAGATATACTCATCAACTCAAAAGCTAAATAAAAAGAAATCAGACTATTTGCTGAAACCAAAGTTATCATGCCAAATAGCGCAAAAAGAATCAGTATTGAAAATTCATATTTATAGTCATATTTTGATAAATTCAGCATCAAAAGTATTAAAATTCCTGTGCTGAGAATTAACCCTTGGGCTGACCTGATGTATAAATTGAGTTTTAACAACGAATTAAAGAGAAAAATTTCATTGTTTTCTGCCGAAATAATTAAAATAATCAAAGTTACCACTGTGCAGCCAAGTGCTAATAAGTTGATAGTTCGGCGGTTAAATATAATTCCAAGCAGTAGCAACACTAACGAGGAGATAATAGAGAACGTTTCCGGCAATATCTGTATATAATTCATAGCGCATTATATTTGACTAACAAATTTGCCATACATGGCTTCAAATAATTCAGTGCAAGGGTTGGGTAGAATCCAAGCAAAATAACAAACACTGCAAGCAGAATTAAGACAGAAAATTCTATGCTATCCAAGCGGTTATTTAATAATTTAGAATAGCTAACCCCCCATATTATTTGCTTACATAAATTCAGCATATAAACTGCGCTTAAAATAGTGCCAAGTGCGATAAATCCTGTAAAAAACCCTATGCTCTTAAACATTCCAACCATAGCCAAAAACTCACCTATGAATCCAGATGTTCCAGGTAGCCCTATTGAAGCCATTGAAAATAAAATGAACATAAAACCAAATTTTGGCATTGTGTTTACTATGCCAAAATATTTTGCAATCTCCAAAGTTCCAGTTCGAGTATATAGCATTCCAACACACAAAAATAAAGCAGCAGAAATAAGGCCATGACTAATCATTTGAAATATGCTACCCAGTACTCCTTCCTCACAAAATGAAAAGAGGCCAGCAGTAACGATCCCCATATGTGCTATTGAAGAATAAGCTATTAACTTCTTTATATCATCTTGAGCAAACGCAACTAGCGAAGCATATATCACCGCAATAATGCTCAGCACAACAACGAAATTTGAAAAATATAAACTTGCCTGAGGAAGCATTGGAATAGAAAACCTTAAAAATCCATATCCTCCCATTTTAATAAGCAAGCCAGCTAAAATCACAGATCCAGAAGTTGGTGATTGTACATGCGCATCAGGAAGCCAAGTGTGAAATGGAAACATCGGTACTTTTATTGCAAAAGAAATAAAAAATGCAATCCACAGCAATGACTGCACTTCAAGATCAAGGCTTGGCACTAATGTAGCTAATTTTTGTATATTAAACGTTCCAAAAATGTTATAGATGTAAACCAATCCAAGTAGAAATAATAATGAGCCAGTTAATGTATAAAGAAACAACTTAAACGTTGCATATACCCTGTGTTTTCCTCCCCAGATGCCAATAATAAAGAACATTGGTATTAAAACAGCTTCAAAAAACACATAAAAGCTTATAGCATTCAGTGAAACGAAAAAACCGACTACAAAACTCTCAAGCAGTAGAAACAATGCCATATAGGCTTTTAGGGTCGTATAACTCATTTTGCAGTTGTAGAGTATACAAATTACAAACAAGAAAGTTGTAAGCAGAAGGAAAAGCAACGATATACCATCTATCCCTATTCCAACATTTCTAATTGGGTAGCTGACAAACTGAAAGTCCGCATTGTTATAATCAAATTCTATACAAACTACAATGCTAAGCAAAAATGGAAGTACAGCAAAAAATAGAGCAAGGAATCTTAGGTGTATAGATTGATGATTAATCCTGATTAAGGATAAAATCAACGCTCCTATCAGTGGAAGCAAGAATATACTAAGTAACAACACCTTCTATTTAATTCCAATAATATATAAAGCACCGATTATTAGAGTAACAAACATAATAAATGCATAATCAAATATATAACCAGTTTGTAACTTTATAGAACTTTTTGAACATTCATTAACCAACCTTACAACACCATTTGGTCCAAATGAATCAATAGCCTTAACATCAAACTTCCATAGAAGCCTAGATATAAACCTTATCGGTGCAATTATAACAAACTCATACACCTCATCAAAGTACCATTTATTCTGCAAAAACTTAAGTAAAAATTTACTCTTAATTTGCCTAATTACTTGATATTGGTAAATTAGGTACGCAAGTGCTATTCCACTTAGGCTTGCTAAGGTTGGCAGTAGTTTTATAAAGAAATTATGAACTCCATGCTCATCAATCATCACTAAACTTGATTTCCAAAACGCATTACTAGTTATGTTCAAAATATTTGCTCCCCATATTCCAGAAAATACTGATCCAAAAGCGAGTATCAGTAATGGTATAAGCATAATCTTTGGTGCCTCATGTATATTAATTTTACTTTGTTTTTGGCTGTGGAACACAAGAAGCAATAACCTCCAAGAGTAAAACGCTGTGAAGAATGCAACAACTAAGCTTATTACAAAAGCAAAGCTATCCGTGCTATAAGCATGTTCAATTATCAAATCCTTTGAATAAAAACCTGCAAATGGGAATATCCCAGAAAGCGCAAGAGATCCAATCCACATGAGAGCGTAAGTGCAAGGGATTTTCTTCCAGCAATTTCCCATTTTCTGAATGTTTTGCTCATGATGCATTGCATGAATCACATTGCCAGCACCAAGAAATAGTAGAGCTTTAAAAAAAGCGTGTGTCATTAAATGAAAAATAGCAACATTGTAAGCAGAAAGCCCACATGCCATGAACATATAACCAAGTTGACTGCAGGTTGAATAAGCAATTATTTTCTTTATATCGTTCTGAGTAATTGCAACGGTGGCTGCAAAAAAAGCAGTGAGTGCTCCAACGATAACTATTAATTCTCGTGCCACATTTGATAACTCAAACAATGGAGAACACTTTGCTACTAAAAATATACCTGCTGTTACCATCGTTGCTGCGTGAATAAGTGCAGAAACAGGAGTTGGCCCTTCCATTGCATCTGGCAACCAAACATGTAAACCAAGCTGTGCAGATTTACCCATACAGCCAATAAAAAGTAATATGCATATTATATGAGTTACTTTGAATTCACAGCAGAATGCCCTAATGTTCTGCGTGCCAAGAAGATCAGTTGTGTCGAAAACTTCAGTAAAATTCAAAGAGTGAAATGTATAATAAATAAGAAAGATTCCAATCAATAGTGCAAAGTCTCCTACCCTATTCACAACAAATGCTTTAATTGCTGCATTATTTGCAGAATATTTTTGGAACCAAAATCCTATGAGTAAATAAGAACATAGGCCAACCCCTTCCCAGCCAAAAAAAAGCTGCACGAAATTATCGCTTACAACCAGCACAATCATGCAAAACGTAAATAGCGATAGGTAAGAAAAAAACCTCGACTTCCCCTTATCATGCTCCATATAACCGATAGAGTAGAGATGTACTACCAGTGAAACGGTGGTAATAACAATAAGCATTAAGGATGAGAGAGCATCCACACTAATTGCCCAATTTACTTTTAAGATGCTCAATGAAAACAAAGGAAATAAACTCAAGTGATAATTTTCAGAGAAGGTGAGAAAAACATACCAAGATAAAACTGCAGATATTCCAATCCCTGCCGTTGTAACTAACTGACTTTTTCTAAAAAGTGCTGCAAATAGCGAACCAAAAAGTGGCAAAAATACTATTAATTTCAGTATATACGTCATACTTTTATTCTTTCATTAAGTTCGCTTGTTCAACGTCTATATTGCCACGGCTTCTATAATATACAACCAATATTGCAAGCCCAACTCCTGACTCTGCTGCCGCAACAGTCAACACAAACATCACAAAAATTTGCCCAACTATATCATTCATAAAGGCAGAAAAAGCAACTAAGTTGATATTAATTGCCAGCAATAATATTTCTATTGATAACAATATATTGATTATGCTCTTACGGTTGATGAAAATACCGCACACTCCAATAGTGAACAAAACAGCAGCAACTATCAGAAAATGATTTAATCCTATTTCCATTCTACTCCTTTTCCAAATTTAGCCTTAATCAATTTTACAGATGAAGATTGCGTCAATTGCTTTAACACATTCTGTTTTTTAACTCCTTTTTTCTTATCCTGCAAAGTAAGAGCAATTGCACCGACAATTGCAACAAGCAGCAAAATTCCAGAAAGATGAAAAGCATACATATAGTCAGTATATAGCAAATTACCAATAGCTTTCACGTTATTAGTATTATAGTTTATAACATTGCTTATATTCGGTGCTGAGCTGCGGATTACAAAGCTGATGATTAGAAAAAACACAACACATAATATAGCACCAAGAGTGAAATGCTTTGCAAAACCCTGGCGCAACCTTATGTAGTCAATATCGAGCATCATAACTACAAAGAGGAATAACACTGCAACTGCACCGATGTATACTATCAGTACCATCATAGCAATGAATTCAGCTCCAAGAAGAATGAAAAGCACTGCAGAGTTAACGAAGGTGAAAATTAAAAATAATACTGCATGCACAGGATTTCTTACGCTAATCACGCATACAGCAGATAAAATGCTTAGAATTGCAAAAAAATAAAAGAAAAAAGGCATTGATACTTTAACTGCAACAATAGTTACTAATTTAAAGTGACTATTGTTGTAAAGTCAATACTAAATGCCTACCTTATGGATGAACTTGCGATTGTGATTTTAAACACTCAGGAGTAAGGACATTCTTAATCACAGTACCTATGCTCATATGGCGATCCTTTTGCCTTTCTTCACTGACCTTTTCACAAGATTTTCCAATACCATAACCCACCAGTGCACCAACAACAGTGGCTGCAATAAATACTGCAACAGCAACAATAGCAGGAGCTAAAGTGGCAGCTCCTGCAAGGTATGCTATAGCTGCTCCAATAATTGCACCACCACTTAAAGCACAACAAGTTCTACAAGCGTTTGGCTTGCTTTTAGGATTTGAAATCTCTTCTATTATTTTAAGTTTTTCTGCTACTAAATCACTACCTTGTTATTTTTCTTCATCATTTAACTTACCAAATTTATATAAAATCTTTGAAGTGCATTCTAAGTATTGTCCAACAGATTGCACATGTTCTTTTAGTGCATCTATTGTTACTCCTTCATTAAAGTGTTCTCTCAAAGTATCATGATCAAGACGATCAAGTTCCCACATAAATGAAGTATGTATCTCATTGATTTGCTTAATAAATTCCTCAAAGGGCTCCTTTATTTGTTCAACATAATAACTTATTATGTCAGTCGTTTTTTTAACTGATTCAACATTATGGATTCTTAAATTTTCCACAGATGTTAAAGACGTAATAACTATCCGTTCTTCAAGTGAAAGTTTTCTTTGCTCATCAGAATTAGTAGGCATATTTTCTCCTATTTACTATACTTAACATACAATAATTTTAACTAATATTTTCACAATTGTCAAATTTAGGCGTCCATTTTTCTCAAAGTTCAAAGTACACAACAAAAACTTTACAGAGTGCAAGTAGTAAAATTCTTGACAACTTTAATTTATTAATGCATAATATATGTATATTAATAATCAGCGGTAGCTCAAAATGTACAACATATTTGGTTATTTCAAAAGCAACAATAGTTCTAATACCAATTCCCGCTACACAAGTAACGGATAGACAATAATAGAAAAAAAGCCATACTGAAGTAAGTAAAGTAGCGAGGTTTAAATGGCATTAAGATCAAAATTATTGGATGAAAAAGTGGTGGAATCAGCAAAAGAAATGCTGAAGAAAGTAAGAAATAACGCATATGTTGCAAAAAAACTAAATGCTGTAATTGCAGCAAAAAAGCACAGTATAACAGCCGTAGCAAAGATATGCTGCATTTCAAGAAAGGCACTTACTGCATGACCTAAAATTTGGCAGAGAAGAAAAATTATTTGCTCCGCCTCAACGCCGTAGAAAAACTATATTGAATCAAAGTCAACGTGAACAAGTTGAGGTGTGGATAGAGGAAAACCCCAATATTACTATAAAAGAAATGAAAATAAGAATTCAAGAAAAGTTTGGTTTGAATATCAGCAAATCTACAGTACACCGTAATATGCAAAGAATGAAATTCTCATATATCACACCAAGACCAGTGCATAACGGACAAGATAAAAGTAAACAAGAGGAATTTAAAAAAAAATCTTAATGAAACTATTGTCATGTATCATGAAAAAGAGCTATTTTTCTTCGATGAATCGCGGTTTGGCACACATTCAAAGATTGGACACGGGTGGTTTAAAAAAGGCATTAGGACACAGGTTAAGGTAAAACTAGGTAGGCAAAATTTTTATCTCTATAGTGCAGTTAATCCCAGAAATGGAGAAAGTTCTAGCTCAAACGTCAATACTGATTGTATGAATATATTCCTTGAGCAGATGTCACAATATTTAGGAACAAGGGAGGCATTTCTTATCATGGATTGTGCTAGTTGGCATAAGTCAAAAAATTTAAAAGTACCTAAAAATATCGACATTATATACCTACCACCATACTCACCTGACCTCAATCCTGTTGAGAGGTTTTGGTTATATATAAAACAGAACATTTTGCGTAACAAAATCTACGACACAATTGCTTTGCTTGAGAGCGCTTTGTGCAAATTTATTACCTCTCTTTCTCACTCCACAATTAAAAAACTCTGCAATGCCGCTTATTTGATTCACTAGTAATGAGAATTGGTATAACGCACAAAGTAGCAGACTAGATGGAGAAAGTTATCAATACACCACAAGAGACTATATGACAATTTACTTTAATAACACACTAGCAAGTTTCAGTAGATCATTGAGAGAATTTAAAGAAAAAGCGTATGGATTTATGTATGATATCGGAACTTGGTTGAAAGAAACATATGAAAATCTCACTGAACGACCTGCAACGCATAATCGCTATACCCCAAAAGAAAAACCCCTTGTTGAAGTTGAAGAAATAGAAATGAAGGAACTAAACCGTACATATAAGCCATTCCAAACTCCACTTATCCACCCAACAAGCAGAAGTTCTGGTGCCAATACCTCAAATCAAGTTGTTGTTACTCGACATACACCTGAAACTACTAAAACAAAATAGATGTAAAACCTACGTTTAAATATGTAGTACTTGAGTGAAGCATTCTTTAACTGTTCTATTCAATAAAACCTTTACAATATTTCAATCATAGGTTTAACTTTACGAAGTTATAATCTATAGGGCTACGATGAACGATTATCTCTCACTGCTAAATCCAGAACAACAATCAGCTGTAACTAACATAGATGGACCGGTTTTAATATTGGCAGGAGCCGGAACCGGAAAAACAAGAACGATTACTTCAAGAATAGCACACATAATTAGAAATGGTCACGCTTATTCTGATGAAATATTAGCTGTTACATTCACAAATAAAGCAGCAAATGAGATGGTATCAAGGGTACTTGAGCTAACGGGCACAAACATACCATGGCTTGGCACTTTCCATGCAATTGCAGCAAAAATTTTGCGCCTGCACGCAGAAATTGTGGGCTTAAACCCCAATTTTACAATCATTGGTGTGGATGACCAATTACAGGTAATAAAAAATATTATCAATGAAATAAGCCCTGATTACCTATCAGAAAAATGTAAGACCATTATGAATATTATTCAGCAATGGAAAGAGAAGTGCTTATTGCCATCTGAAGTGGAAGATATTCAATCATTTAGGCCAGTGTACGTAACTGCACTCAAAGTCTATCACCAGTATCAGGAAAGGTTGAGATTCCTTAACTCTGTCGATTTTGGTGACTTATTGCTATATAACATACAACTCTTTAATCAAAAGACCGAAGTTCTGTCCTACTACCAAAACAAGTTTAAATATGTCATGGTAGATGAATATCAAGATACAAATGCGATACAATATCTTTGGCTAAAATACCTTGCAAAAGAGCACTCAAATATTTGCTGTGTAGGAGATGATGACCAGTCGATATATAGTTGGCGTGGTGCAGAAGTTGAAAATATTTTGAAGTTTTCTGATGATTTTAAAAATGCAAAAACCGTTAAACTAGAGTGTAACTACAGGTCAACATCCCACATACTTGCAACTGCGTCATATGTTATCAATCACAATAAGACTCGCTTAGAAAAAAAATTGTGGACAACAAACATTGAAGGGGAAAAGGTAAATCTAATAAAATTATGGGACGGAAAAGCTGAAGCAAGGTTCATAAGCGAACAGATATTAAAGCTCAATAAATACAGATTTAGTGACATTGCAGTGCTGGTAAGGGCCACTTTTCAAACTAGAGTTCTCGAAGAGTATTTTATAAAATATTCAATTCCCTACAAGATTATAAGTGGCGTAAAATTCTACGAACGTCAGGAAGTCAGGGATATAATTGCATATTTAAGACTCGTTACAAACAATAACGATGACTTAGCTTTCGAAAGGATCGTAAACCGGCCAAAAAGAAGCATAGGAGCTACAACTCTAAAGAAAATATACACGACTGCTCAGGATAACAAAATTTCTTTTTTTGAGGCAGCAAAAATATTAGTTAATAGTAATCAAGTAACCGAAAGAATTAAACTCTCACTAAATGATTTTTTAAATAAAATTAAAGCTTGGGAAGAAATAGTAAGCGTAAAACCACTGCATGAATTCGTTAAAATCGTAGCAAACCAATCAGGGTATATTGAAATGCTTGAAAATGAGGAGGTAACAGGCTTAGCACGAATAGAAAATGTCAAGGAGCTCATCTCATCTTTAAAAAATTTCGATAATGCCACAACTTTCTTGGAGCACATAAGTTTGGTGATGGAAGTGGATAATATGAATAACGATGACACCGTATATGTTATGACTCTTCATGCAGCCAAAGGACTTGAATTCCCGTGCGTGTTTCTACCTGGTTGGGAAGAGGGATTATTTCCTCATCAAAGATCTTTTGATGACAAAAGTGGTAAAGCTTTAGAAGAAGAAAGGAGACTCGCATATGTTGGCATAACCAGAGCCAAAGAAAGGTTAATCATTTCATGTGCAGATAGGAGGGAAATTAACAACCAGTGGCAACCGATGCGCACTTCTCGGTTCATTAAAGAATTGCCAAGAGAAAATGTTGAGGTAATTAAAAGCAACATTGCCTACTGTTGAAGCTATAATTGCAGATAAACATATCTTACAAATCTGAATTACTTTAACTATATGTTTCTCCTGGCAAAAATTCTGTAACCGTTCACACTTAATTCTTCAATCTCATACCAATTTCTATTACATAACAAACAAATAGACAATAGAAGTGAGAAGGTTATACTAAGGCAGTATAATGATGGAGTTTTGGAATGGCATTGGTATCAGGTTGCAATTTTAGCTTACATTGTGCCAATCTTTCTTCAATTGCTGCTCGCATAAATTCTGCCTGTCTTTTAGTTCTGCAGTGCACTATCGCATCATCCACATATCTTTCAAATGGTACTGTTGGGTGATTTTGTTTCATCCATATATCAAATGCATGGTGCATAAATATGTTTGAAATGATTGGGCTTATTGAACCTCCTTGCGGAACTCCTTTTTTCCCTAACTACCTTACTGCCATCTGCTTGCTGAATAGGGGATTTCATCCACCTTTCAACATACAGTATGACCCATTTGCAGTCTGTGTGCTTCTTGATAGCCTGCAGTGCTAAATTGTGGTCCAGATTGTCGAAAAATCCTGTAACATCAACAGCTTTCTTGGTAATCGTATCCTGTCTCCAATAAACAGCGGTTTTGCTATGTATCCTTGATCAGCAAAAAACTTACGTAAAGTTGGAGCCTTGTATTTAGCTTGAGTGAAAAGATTTAGAGCACCATCACGATCTTGAACACTTGCACTATGAACATCAGCCGCAATAATTAAGCCCACTGTATCTACAACAATATGACGTTTTCTACCCTTTATTTTTTTTTCAGCATCATATCCTCTGGATCCCCTTTTTGAGTGGTTTTTACTGATTGACTGTCAATTATTCCTACTGAAGGTGTTTCATTTTTACCAAACATTTTTCTTACCTCTTTTACTAGCATATTATGTATTTTTTCCAATTTGCCATTACTACGTCACCTGAGAAAATAGTCATACACCGTCTTCCATGGAGGAAAATCTTTCGGCAGCATTCTCCATTGACAACCACCTCTCATTATATACCTTATTGCATTAATAATTGTTCTGATATTGTGCTTTCTTGGCCTCCCTATCTTTCCTTGTGCAACATGTGGCTCCAAAATTTCCCATTCCTTATCACTTATATCACTTGGATACAATTTTCCCTCCTATTTTTTACTTACACTATCATATTTTTTTCCTCATTCCTTTTCAAGACATACTCTTAGACAACTGGACGTCAAGCCTATCCTAGTGCTGCATATCAAGCTCATACTCAGTATGTAAATCTTTGACTAAAGCTACAGCGCATTCTTTTTGAACAATTATACTGATTTTGATTTCAGATGTTGTGATAGCAAGTATTTCTATCTTTTTTTCGCTTAAAACCTTGAGTGTGCGGTGCATCACTTCAGTGTTAGACATAACACCAATACCAATTATTGAAATTTTAGCTACATTATCGTTTATAGCATAATTTTCATTCTTATTCAGTAACTTTTCCATTAAATCAATATCAAATTTGGAGATAACAAAACTTGACCCATGTATCATATCAATTTTAACGTTTGCTCCTGCTATGTCTCTTAAAGTGCGCAAGTTATTTGCAAGGTTAGTGAAAGTTACAAGAGCTTCATTAGTGCTATAAGCTATTCCAGTAATTAAGTATCTCTCTAGTACCTCCCTTTTGTGTAGCACTGTGGTGCCTTCTACTTCCTTAAAAGTGGATAGCACTTGCACTTTAATGTCATGTTTCATTGCAAGTTGTACTGAACGATTATGCAATATTTTAGCACCAGATGACGACATTTCCAACATTTCATCGTAAGAGATAAATTTGAGCTTGCGTGCCTTTGGAACAATTCTCGGGTCTGCTGTATATATTCCATCAATATCAGTAAAAATTTCGCAAGTTCTAACACCAAAGGCTACCGCGAAGGCAACTGCTGATATATCAGAGCCTCCTCTTCCAAAAGTAGTGATTCTATCATCATTTATACCCTGAAAACCAGCAATGATCGCAGCAGTATAACCCTCAGCAAAAGATCTTTTCACACGTTCAATCTTTATTGTTTTTATTTTAGACTCAGAATAAAAATCATCAGTTACAATTGGTAACTGCCAGGCAAGCCACGATTTAGCATTAACTCCGATCGATTGGAGAGTGATAGCTAATAGACCGCAAGAGATTTGTTCTCCTGCTGAAAGCATAACGTCATACTCTGATAACTCTTGTCTATAACTTAAATTTGAGATTTGCCTAGCCTGAAAAACCATTTGGTCAGTAAATCCTGCAACAGCAGATACAACAACGATTACATTACAACCTTTCTCAATATCGTTTTTTATCAAATTTGCAACTCGGTTTAAATCAGTTAGCGAAGTCCCACCAAATTTTTTTATGATTATTTTGTCCATAGTTACAATATAACTCTCTTCTGAAGAAAAATATAGTTTTTGTAGAGATAGCAGCTTGCAAGCCATTCAGAAAAGGGAAGACAAAGCTATAGCTAACGCGTCATACCACGATTCATTCCATAGCTGTACGAACATTCATTTTTGAAGGTAAATTGCACAGCAAATGGTGTCATCCCAGTGCCTAGACACTGGGATCCAGAAGACTTAATTTCAACCAAGTGGCTGCATAATAAAGGCTGGATTCCAGTGCCAAGCACTGGAATGACACCCTCCCTTGTGGAAATTGCTCTCAAATCACAATGTTCGTACAGCTATGGATTCATTCGCGGTATAGATTCCGCTAACTAGTAGCGGAATGACGAATTTGTTGTTTTAAAATTGTCAGTAAATCTAAGTTAGTTTAGCTATATAGCACGAACTAAACCACTAAGCAGCAGAAGACCTTGCATGACCTCCAAAAAATGCTTTTACTCTTTCAAGATAAGTAGGTGGTTCTGCAGGGATTTCTATTTCATCTATTTTAGAATATATTGCCGCGTCTACGACTTCATCCGTTATTAACTCCCTTAACCTTTGTTTTATCTGCCCTCTCTGAATATGCTCCCCATAGTCGTTATAAAACTTTACATATAATTCCTTAAACACGAATTCTTTTATAGCATCTCTTGTATAAGAAATGCCGTCCTTTACTTCATCACTCACGTTGCTCAAATCCACCCCAGAACTTGGTGAATACAAATTATCAAAATTTTCTTTCAAAACTTTTATTTTATGGTAGTGCTTATCCACATATTTCTCAAGAAATCTTTTAGTAGCATTACCAGCCAACTTCCCCATTAGCTGAGGCTCCAGTTGAGCTGCAAAGTTGTTTTCTGCTTCAAGGCCACTTAATGCATAAATAATACGGAGAAGCATTCCAGGACCACATTGGCGGTTACTTTCTTCAAAGCGAACCAGTAATATAGATTTCAATAGTTCTACGTCTGCATTTTGCTCTCTTGCCGCAATTAAAACTAAATTTATAGCCTGTGTCAATGTCAATCCGGTTTGTGAATCTACCCAATTTACCCACTCCCCAGTTTCATAACCATCCAATCTTAGATAAGGTTCTATCATTCGTTTTTGCTGACTTGTTAAACCGCTTATATAACTTTTAAACTCTTCATCCAACTCATTTAACGGCGTACCATGTTCTTCCTTTAATTTTTTGGCACATTCAATAACGCTTTGCTGAAAACTTCTAGTATGAACGCTCTGACTACTAGTACCCACATCACTTACATTAAACAAAAAGCTTAGCTGCTTTACATTCAAACCCAAAGGTGAAAAGAGTTTTACTGATGGATATTTTATTAACTCAAGAAGTGCTACTGGAATTAGCAGTGCATAATTTAACAATAATAAACCAAAATTAAATATAAGAAACCCACGTAGAGCTGATACCTTTGATGCAATATACAAAAATGGAAGCTGTAGGTAATATATCAAGTGTATACTGAAGAATAAGATTTTGTCCTTTAATTTTATTGTTGGATCTTTATAAACCTCAAACAACATGCTATTGCTATCAATATTGTTGTTTTTAAAGGAGGTATAGTTGTTTATGATCTTCTCTTGCAAGGGAAGAAGCATTTTATTCAGGCAAATAAACGCAGCAATAACAATAAAACCTGTAGCCAAAAATGCTAGTGCAGGGCTAGAAGTGCTTGTAGATAAATAGGCATAAAGACCATCAACAATTAAGTTTTTGTATAATCTTTCAAAGGGACGAACTAGAATCGGGTCAAGGATATAGTTAACAAGAAGATTTAAATAATACACGAGAAACAAAAGTGCAATCAAAAATGCAATAATACTACAAACAACCAAAAATGCTTTTAATCTCGGATTCATAACCCCCTCTTAATAATCTGTTAATATAATCTATTTTAGGAATAAATTGAAAAAAATGCAAGTTTTTATGTTAAAAGATCAATTGAAATTTCTGAGTTTAGGGTATATTGTTAATCTATTTAGATAAGAATTATTGTGTCAAATAAAATAGGTTTTTGGGCTATTTTTGCCTTAGTGATTAGCAGCCAAATTGGCTCTGGAATTTTTATGCTTCCAATTAGCCTTGCTCCATATGGCATGTATAGCCTTATAAGCTGGATAATATCAGGGCTTGGTGCTATATCTCTTGCTTTAGTTTTTGCCTCACTCTGCGCAAAATTTCCGGAAACGGGTGGCCCTCACGTCTATGTAAAGCATGCTTTTGGCCCTGCTGCAGCTTTTTTTGTTGGTTGGACGTATTGGGTGATCTCATGGGTTAGCACAACAGCCGTAATAGTTGTGGGTGTTGGTTATCTTACAACATTTTTCCATGAAGATATTCAAAACGTACATCTGTTTTTAGAGATGTTATTACTTACAATTATTACACTAATAAATTTTAGAGGAGTAGCTACTGCTGGACGTGTTGAGTTTTTATTGACGGTGATAAAAATTTCTGTATTGCTTGTAATACCTATAGCAGCATTGTTTTTTTTTGATAGAAATAACTTCATCATAAGTGAAGAAATATCAAATCTTACAACATCGCAGATTCTTGCCCGTTCTACACTTATTACTCTATGGGGTTTTATTGGAGTTGAATTGGCAACAGCACCTGCAGGGTCAGTTGATAATCCAGCTAGAACAATACCAAGAGCTGTGGTACTTGGAACAATCTCTGTTGCTGTTGTGTATTTTATCAACAATCTTGCAATTATGGGATTAATAAATGGCAATGATTTAGCAAGTTCAAGAGCACCATATGTTGACGCAATAAAAATTATGGCCTCTGGCAATTGGCACTTGATTATTTCTATAACTGCGTTCATTTTTTGTGTTGGTACTTTAAACGCTTGGGTACTAGCTAGTGGACAAGTGGCCCTTGGCCTTGCAAAAGATAAACTGATGCCACAGTTTTTTGCTCAAAGAAACAAGCACGGTTCTCCTTTCTGGGGCATAACAACTAGCTCAGTTGGAACTGCAACTTTACTAATCCTCACTTCAAGCAACAATTTTGCTAAGCAGATCACATCAATTATCGACTTTTCTGTAGTTTCATTTTTATTTGTTTACCTTGCATGCAGTCTTGCTTTTCTCAAAGTTATTGTGCAAGAAAAGAGTTGTTACAAATTTTTAATTGGCAGTATAGCAACAACCTTTTGCTGCTGGGTAATATTTGAAACTTCTGTGAATACCTTGCTGATCGCAAGCTTATTCACTGCAAGTGGCGTACCTCTTTATTTATTTTGGTATCGCAGAGTTTCTGTATAGCAAATGTTATGTATCTGTTCAGCAGAGTGGCAAAATAAGGTAGACGAGAAAAGACAACTATAGGAAGAAATGGGTGTCATGCCAGTGCGTGACACTGGCATCCAGTTCTTTCGCGCAGTTCCATCAAAAACGTTGTAAAGGATTAATCGCTTTCGTGTTTACCAACTTAGTGCCCAATCTGGATCCCAGATACTGTCTCTGCTGTCAAACAAATTATCCAACAAAATTACAATTAAATGGTTGATTATTTTTAAGAATACCAAAAAAGACATGCATTAATTTTCGCATTAACGCAAGAACTATGACTTTTGGACATTTGCCTTTACTTGCTAGACGCTGACAAAACTTTTGAAAATGATTATTATGGTTTTTGACTACTATAGCTGGCATATAAAGAGCTTTTCGAATACGCTCAGATCCTATTTTGCATATGCAACTTCTCTTACTTACTGACGATCCCGATTGATAATGTCCTGGCAGCAAAAGCTGTAAATTGTTTAGCATTGTCAAAGTTATCAACTGATGGCATTTCTGCGACAACAGCAACAGCAGTAAGATATCCTATACCTTTTATAGTCTTAAGGTTTTCCACCATATTTTTTAGATGTGGATAGTTATTTATATGCTCATTAATTTCTTTTTCGAGAACAATAATTTGCTCCTCTATTGCCAAAATTACTTTAGATATAGCTTCTTTGCAACTGGAATGCATATTTTTGTTTTCCAAGCGATTTGTCTGTTGCACCTTATCATCTTTTAGCGATTGCATGCAACGGTAAAGCTCCCTCAAATGCCTCATTTCAGGTGCAATGGGCTTCCAAAGAGCAGGTTTGTTGGCGATACAAAATCTAGCTATCATAGCTGCATCTGATTTATCTGTCTTATTTCTGAGCAGCTCACTTTTGCCAAAAGCTTTCTGGGTTTACTATACTGACATTATGTCCTAAATCGTGCATAAAAGTAGCCAAATCTTCTCCATACCAACTAGTTGCTTCAAGACATAAATGAGTAAGATTTGCTCCATGGCCATTGCACCAAACTACAAGTTTTGCAAAACCATCTTGATTATTTTGAAAGACTTTGTGTCGTTTTTTACTTTCCACTAACAAACAAACATCAAATTTCTTTTTTGAAATATCCACACCCAAAATAGCATTTACTTGCATAAAATTGCCTCCAAGACTATAAATAAACTGAGAGTTTAGACTAACCTTGTAATACGGGATATAATTCCAAAAGATACTGTTCAGTCTTTAACTCTATGGGAGGGAAGCAAAATCTGGCTTAATGGCATTAGTGTCGCATCAGCTTCACCCTCCCTGTGAGGTATTTTAGCTCTAATGCCTCACATCATAAAGATACAAGTGTCACGCACTGGGATGACGAGAAAGGAGCACTGGAATTTTTGTTTCAATATTTGTACATGAGCCATGCATCTGAACCATACGCGTCAAGTTAAGAGATTGTGAGCAAATTTAGAGAGGTTAAAGTGGATACTCTAGCCCTTCTACGTTTGTCTTTTAATGAAAATCGCGACCAAGTTATAGTGAGTTTTTTAAGAAATGCTTTTAAACTATTAATTTTGGTTAATACTAAAAATAACTCTCTAACCCGCCTTTTTAGCTCAATAAATGCCTTTGTTAAGCTAAGTTCTGTATTCTTTTTCACTTCTGTGCAACCAACTATGCCGTGAAATATAAGAATTGCGCACAATTTAGCATATAGTTCACATAATACTCTGCATGGCTTTCCTTTTAGCTTATCAAGCCTGATATGGCTTTTATACAATTTAAATAATAACTCAATTTGCCACCTTACTCTGTAAATCGTTAATACTTGCTCAGCACTAATTTTATTTTCTGGAACATTAGTTATAAATATTGACCAGTTCAACAATTTTTGATTTCTTTTAGAGGATGTATATCCCTGCGATCTTGCTAATCTATTAGCTTTCCTTCTTCTGGCCATAGACTGTTCTTCAGTTAGTTTCTGACATATAATTCTTACTCTAATTTTTGCTTCTTTTCCTAACAATACCTCGTTTTCTAAAAATAACTTATCCTCTAAACATTCTAATAACTCCATTTTTTGATTTGTTTCTACATCATATATGTTGGTATCGGATTTATAACGACTTATGAAATAAGCTCCTATTTCATTGATTTGTTTAAAAGAACTTGGCACAAAATAACCGAGATCAGATATTAGCAAATCATTGCTTAATATATTACTTAAATGTTTCCTATATCCCTGGTCTGATCTTACCCCCTCCGTTAAATTAAGTTGGTCTATTATCTGATTCATGTAGTCGAAAACTAATTGTAACTTTATTCCAGACTTAGTATTGCTTTCATAGCCACTGTAGCTAGTACCATAACCTTTATACATCTCTTCCATACTGTTAGGTAGAGTAATATAGCTACTGTCCAATAATTTAACACTATTAAATTGCTGTAAGATTTTGCAATCAACTTGCAAGATATTTTTAAAGAGAATCACAGATTCATTATACATCCTTTTCATAAATTCCACTGCTTCTTCAGTAAATCTAAAATCCAAACCTTGTTTTGTTATATCTATCGAGTCCTCGTTTAGTAATTGACACATTGTTTCTACGCTACAATTATCAACTCCTATATTACCCAAGACCATGGCTTTTACGAATGATGAACCTTTTAGCTTTCTCTTTCTTTTTATAAACCTTGTTGTAATTGAGATTTTCTCTGCTTTTTCATTAAAAAATTCTTTGAGCTTTTTTGATAAGCAAGTTATTTTATTCATTGGTTCTCTCACTAAAAGTATATCTGGGAGAACTTATACCTTATTATTCTATCTCTTTCATACCTTTATTTCCTTAACTTGACGCGTATGTGCATCTGAACAGATACAATGTTATAACTAGAGATAATTTTTAAATGATTGATATTTATGAACTACGACTTTTCTTGTTGTCCACTTGTTCAACATTACCCTTCTCAAGTTTACTATCTAGTTCTTTTGTGTGTTCATCATCTATACTAGTTTCATCTTTTATCTTACTAGGGTAATCTTCCTGCGATTTTTTATATGCTTCCATGTTGTCATATATAGGGTTACTGATGATTTCTATTTTTTCAGGTGTGAAAATCCTTGCTAAAAATCTCCTTATTATTGGTATTGACCTTAAGAGATCTCTTAGCTTTGAAGATTCTTGTCTTTTGTTTAGAGACTGTTGGTCTATTTTAGAGGTTTTTACACCATACTTTTTATCATCAAAATTTATTGTAGGCTTTCTTTTATTCGAAAGAACACTTTGGGCCTTTGATCCATTGGTTCCTTCAGGCCCTTGAGGTGTAGACATTGCAGGTTTAACCTTAGTTTCATCGTATTCCTTACTCATCTTTCATTTCATTATGTAATATTACTAATATTGCATAATAATAGCTAAATTACAATTAATTGCAAGGTAAAAATATTAAAACAATTGTAAATTTTGTCAGTAAAAATATAATAGAACTTTAAAATTAGAGGTTCATCTATATGAGATACAAAATTGCTGTTATTGGAGCAACCGGAAGAGTAGGGCGTGAGGTATTAAGCACGCTTGCTGAATTTCAAGATGAGGCGATAGATTGCGTTATTGCACTTGCATCGAAAAAATCAGAAGGGAAGAAGGTGAGCTTTGGTGACAAAGAGTTAACAGTTTTATGCCTTGAGGATTATGACTTCGTTGGAACTAATGTAGCCATTTTCTGTGCTGGATCTCATGTTTCTGAAGAGTATGTACCAATTGCAACACAGGCTGGATGCATCGTGATAGATAACAGTTCCCATTTTAGAATGAAAGAGGGTGTGCCACTCATTATTCCAGAGATTAATAAAGAAAAAATTATGGAATATAAAAACCACAACATAATATCCAATCCAAACTGTACTACAATACAGATGCTGCTAGTACTACATCTATTACACCAAAAAGCAAAAATAAAGAGAATCGTTGCTTCAACTTATCAATCAACTTCTGGTGCAGGCAAAGCAGCAATGGATGAGCTCTATGACCAGACAAAAAAAATCTTTATGAACGAAGCTAAAAAACCCAAGATATTCTCTAAGCAAATAGCATTCAATTGCATTCCCCATGTAGGAGAATTCATGGAAAATGGCTCTACAGAAGAGGAATGGAAAATGCAAGAGGAGACAAAAAAAATTTTAGAGGAAAATATAAAAGTTACTGCAACTTGTGTAAGGGTACCCGTCTTTATCGGTCACGCTATGGCAGTAAATGTGGAATTTGATCAACATATCACTGAAGAACAAGCTCGTGAAGTGCTAAGTGAAGCCGAAGATAGTGGAGTTTTAGTGTACAACAGGCGTGAAGATAGTGAATACATAACTCAAATTGATGTTGTACAGGAGAATGCTGTATATGTATCGCGTATTAGAAGAGACAATACTGTTGAGCACGGATTAAATATGTGGATAGTGGCTGACAACCTGCGCAAAGGCGCAGCATTAAATATAGTGCAGATTCTTGAGATTTTGATAAGAGAGCATTTGTCAATCAAGTGCATATAGAGCGCACGTACGTTGTAATTCGAAGGAAATTGTATATCACATGGCAGCGCGTGACGCTGGAATGGCTTTGTTGCATCGCTACTTATGAAAGGCTAACTATAATTAGGATTATAAGCAACTTATTGAAAATCTTGTTTTTTTTGCAATCAATCTGATCAAATTTAAGAATAGTAACTTGTTATTTATATTAATAAATTTAATTCTATTGAAAATAGCTAAAGCATTGAAATTCTTGAATTTTAGCCGGATTAGTGAGTGGTAGTGAAATTTCTTTTACTCAAATTTAGGTATTCACTGACCGTTCTTGTTATAAATACCAGAATAATAAGCTACTGATATTCTCCACCTTTTTTATCTTTAATCCATCATAGCTAGCGATGCAACAAAGCCGGCTGGATTCCAGTGTCAAGCCCTGGAATGACACCATTTGCTGTGCAGTTTACCTTCAAAAATGAATGTTCGTACAGCTATGGAATAAATCGCGGTATGACGGTTCGCAGCGGTATAGTAACTCGTCACCCCGCTACTTGTTAGCGGCTGAGATACCGCGGCGGTATGACGTAGAAGCTATACTTTTATACTCACCAACTCAGTATCCAATCTGGATCCAAGTAGTCAAGCTATTCGGATGACACCCTCATAAAGTGAAATGAGATCCCGCTAACACGTAGCGGGATGACGGGAAAAGAGGTACTGGGAGACATCCCTCCTGGTAGACCCAAATCACAATGTTCGCACAGTTGTGCGTCACGCGCTGCCGAACACTGTATGGTTATACAAGAAAAATTAAGGCTTAAAAGGAAACTTAAGCAGCTAATAGGACCTAAGCCTTCTTAATAAAACATAAAAAGCCCCTTTACCACCATGTTTTTTCGTAGCTTGCTGGTAGTATAGAACCATATGCTGGATTTTAGTATCATTTAACCACTTATTTAAGTTATTCTTTATAGTGTCTGTTTTATTTGTTGCACTGCCGTATCCCGTAATTACTAATAAACATCTATTTCCTGCTCGATAATTTTTGATAATAAAATCTATCAATTTACAGTAAGCATCCTCTATATTATAGCCATGCAAATCGAGCTTATCGCTTATAAAATATTTACCCCTATCAACTTTTGATTTTGTGTTTTTGTCAAGACAAAATGATGAGTTACCATTATTGGTATTAAGAAAATTCCTTTGTAAGTCGGAGGTACCTTTATCAACCATAGACTTTATATTTACTTTATGATCAACTTTTAAAGTAACTTTTCCACATTTTATTGGCTTAACATTTTTTTGCCAATCCAACTCATCGTCCGACATAAACGCATTAATCGAATTGTATAATTTTACAACAATATCCAAACATAGTAAAATGTTGCTTATTCTATGAAAATCCAATTTTCGATAATACGATGAAATCGTCAAAAACTAATGAGAATTTTTGGCTGTATGGAAAGCACACCTGCATGTCAGCACTGAAGAATAAAAATAGGCGGTGTATAGAACTGTTAGTAACAGAAAATTTCTATAGAGAACATGAAAAAGAAATTAGGCAATGTGCAAATAGTAAGGGCATTAAAGTTCGATTAGTAGAAAACAAAATACTTAATGACGTTTTACCCAAAGGTGCTAACCATCAAGGAATTGCTTTAAATGTTGCCCCTATTCTTTATAACTTAAGCATCGAAGAAGTAGCTGAAAGCTCAAACGACAGCTCTACTATAGTCATTTTAGATCAAGTCACTGACACACACAATATTGGGTCAATTTTAAGAACTTCGGCCTGCTTTAATGTTAACGCATTGGTTTTACCACATAACCATTCACCAAGTGAAAATGCATCTATTGCAAAAGCAGCAAGTGGAGCTTTAGATATCGTTCCGCTAATATACGTTACAAATATAGTGAAAACTATGGAGTATTTAAAAAAGGTCGGTTACTGGTGTTATGGGTTTGATTGCAATACTAAAGAAAATATAGATGAAATAAAGAGTTTTGAGAAAAAAAGAGTAATTATTTTTGGTTCTGAAGAGAAAGGGGTACGAAGACTAGTTAAAGAAAACTGTGATTATCTTTTAAAAATACCAATGTCAAATGCAATTAACAGTTTAAATGTTTCAAATGCAGCAGCAATAGGCCTATATTCTATTTATATTAAAACAAATGCCAGCGCATAGCTGTTTATAATAAAAATACTTGATAAAAATGTGGTTTTATATTATAATGTGTTAAATAATAGACAAAAGGAGTTATATTATGTCTTACATGAGAAATGAACAGGATATTCGCTCTCAAGGCGTTTATTATAGTGCTGGGCTTAGAAGTTACCTAACTAAAGTATACAATTACATGGCTTTAGCTTTGGGCGTCACAGGACTTGTTGCATTTTTAACGGTGTTTTCTGGTCTTTTTCAGGTGATTTATTCTAATCGCGTCCTATCGCTTGTGGTAATGTTATCTCCGGTTGCATTGGTGTTCTACATGTCTTATAGAATTCAACACCTAAGTGCTCAGTCTGCCGTTACTATATTTTTCTCGTTCTCAGTGTTAATGGGGCTTTCCTTATCTTATGTTTTTATAGTTTATACTGCAGAAAATATAGCAAGGGCGTTTTTCATTACATCAATCATGTTTGGCTCTATGGCTTTATATGGCAATACTACAAAAAGAGATCTTACAAGTATGGGCTCTTTCTTGATTATGGGAGTCTTGGGGATAATTATAGCATCCATAGTAAATTTATTCCTTGGAAGTAGTCCTCTCTACTTTGCAATATCGTTCATATCAGTAATAGTCTTTACCTTAATGACTGCGTATGATGCTCAAAGAATCAAGGACGTTTATTATAAACATAATGACGGATCAGAAGTTGCTACTACTAAATTGGCAATACTCGGTGCAACTAATCTTTATTTTGACTTTATTAATATATTTCTCAATCTACTCAGGTTACTTAACTTGTTCAACAATAGGGATTAGATGTTTTCCTTTTTAAGGAAAGGCAGTAAGAATTCTATAGTTTTCTTTCTAATATCTCTAGTTGTATTGATGTTATGTCTTGCATATGCATCGGTGCCTCTATATAGCATTTTTTGTAAAGCTACTGGGTATGGTGGCACAATAAGAAAAGTAACTAACACAACAACAAATATAACTAACCAAAAGATCAGGGTCCATTTCAATGCTGATATAATGTCCGATCTACCTTGGGAGTTTAAATCAGAAACTAACTACTTTGACGTAAACATAGGAGAACAAAGTTTAGCGTTTTATTACGCAAAAAATCTATCTGATCAGCCTTCATTTGGTATGGCAGTATATAACGTTACGCCTTTCAAAGCAGGTAAGTATTTCAATAAAGTTGCATGTTTTTGCTTTGAAGAACAAATGTTGCTAGCAAAACAAAAAGCAGCTATGCCCGTATCTTTCTATATAGATCCTGAGATAATGCTTGATAGTAATACAAAAGATTTGAGCGAAATAACACTATCATACACGTTTTTTAAGCTTAAGTAATAAACTTTTTCCTATTGTCACCCAAGCAGCGTGAGCTATAGCTAAACTGACTTAGATTTACCGACAATTTGAAAAACTGTCATTCCGCTACCCGTTAGCGGGATCTATGCTTTGAGATACCGCGGCGGTATGACGTAATCCGATAAGGTAAACCTCGTCATCCCGCTACTTGTTAGCGGGATCTCCGCGGCGGTATGACGTGTTAGCTATAGAAGGAGTGCGTTGTTATTCAAATAATGATTAGGCAACAGATCTATTGAATTGAGCAGGAGTTCTTATTTGCTTTTTGCGCACCGACTACTTGTGTCTCAGTGCTTGGTGTTATCAATTCCCATCCTTCATTATTTGCTTCACAAGCATCCCAATACTTAGCCAATTCCTTATTATTTTTTACAGAATTTGGCACTTCTATGTTGGGATTTTTTTCTAATGTATGCTTAATTAGAATCTTACAGCAATCTTTGCATTCAATTGACTTCTCTGCATCATATAATTTAGTAACACAATCTAAAGCGGTATTTCCACCGTAGTGTTCATGTGGGCTATCACTTACCCCCGCTTCTATGAGAGCCTTTAACACATCTGGAGAACGCGTCAAAGCGCAGGCATGTAAATATCCTTTCTCATTTTGCACGTTAGCCCCTGCTTTTATTAAAACTTGCGCTAGATTTGGTAAAGCGTAAGGCTTGTGATTAATAGCAATAGAAAAAAGACTATCTACTGGAAAGCCATCATAGTCTTTCAAATCAAATTTGTGATTAATATCAAAACCTTTTTTTTCCCAAGAAGCATATAAATATTCATAATAGTTTTCTTTGCTTGAAGTTCGCATTCCACTTTCTAGCCTTTCTTTTATTTTTTTTATTATATTACTAGTATCTAAATCGTTATCTTCATCCACTTTGTACAACACATTATACAAAACACTATAAAGCCAAGTTTCTCTATTCATTATAATTTATACCTTAAAACTATTAATATACACTTATGTAGTATATAAACTCTAAATAACATTTTGCAAAATATTAATTGTTAGATAACATAATCAAAGTTTTTATCTTACATTCATCATGGTTAGAGCTATACAAATAAAAAAAACTGGGGGACCAGAAGTATTAGAATTTGTAGATAAGAGTATAGGTGAGCCAAAAGGCGAGGAAGTCTTAGTGCGTCACACAACTATCGGCTTAAATCGTTATGATTTAGAGCACAGAAAAGGTACACGCAAAATTAAAAATTTACCATCAGTGCTTGGAGTGGAAGCAGTGGGAGTTATTGAAAAGCTTGGTAAAAAAATCAGTGATGGGTTGAAGGTCGGAGATAGAGTTGGATATTGCACAGCTCCTCCAGGGGCATATTGTGAAAAGCGCATTATACACCAGAAATATCTGATAAAAATTCCAGATGACATATCTGATGAAGTTGCTGCTGCAGTGCTGTTTAAAGGTATGACAGCTCACTATTTAGTTAATCAATCTTATAAAATCAGGCCTGGTGCTTTCGTGCTAGTTCATGGGGCTAATGGTGGCTTAGGACAAATAATATGCCAATGGGCAAAGGATAAAAAAGGTGTAGTGATAGGTTCTGTAAGCTCTGATGAAAAAATGAAGATAGCTTTACAAAGTGGCTGCACATACGCAATAAACTACAATGATAAAGACTTCGTTTCTAAAATTATGGAGATTACGCAAAACAGAGGAGTAGGTGCAGTATATGACCCCATAGGTTACGCTACAAGCAAGCTCTCTTTTGAATCTTTAGGCAGGTTCGGCATATACGTTTCCTATGGGCAGATATCAGGTAACGCTCCTATTAGTTTTTCTTTACTTAGTTCACGTTCGTTATTTGCAACTGGAACCTCAATATACCATTATAAGCATGATAGATTCACATTAGTGCTTACCACAATGGAAATCTTTGAGATGATAAGAAAAAAACTTTTAACTGTACGGATCAATAAAAAATATAAATTTGATGAAATAATTCAAGCACATCGTGATATGGAAAATAGAAAAGCGAGTGGGTTAAATATTATCAAAATCTCTTAAATAAATTAGTAATTTAAACTAACCATTCATTAAGTCATATCAACTAGAACTTCACATATTTAATTCTCCTTTTGGGGGAATTAAAAGCATATAGCTAAACTGACTTAGATTTACCGACAACCGTCATCCCGCTACTTGTTAGCGGAATCTATACCGCGAATAGACTTCTTGCATAACCCAAATTAAGTAGAAAAAGGTATCATCCGAGTAACTGACACTGGTTCCTTTATGACGGTAGTAGCCCTCCTTCTCCTGTCATTCCAGTGCTCTCTTCTTGTCATCCCAGTGCCCAGACACTGGGATGGCTTTGTTGCATCACACTTTATGAGATGGTGATTTATGGTAAATTCATGTAACTATCTCAAATTTAGCCATACCAATATCAGTGAATTTATTAAGCAAATAGCATTTGATTAGCAGTTCTTTTTCTCGATTTATCTCAGATTTATTCCTAAAACTAAATCCGAATATTTGCTTTAATCTTGAGAAAAACCCTTCAATATAAGATCTTTTCCCATAATTTACTTCTTTTTTCCATTCTTTCATGCCATCTTCACCGTATAATTTTATTAACCTAATAGCAGCATTCCTGTCAGACATATAATCTATTTCTGGATGTTCTGCCGCATTGTTTATTGGTGGAATTTTTGTCTTTATATCATATTCGTTACACAACTTATAAAACTTGTGCCTATCACATGCTCTATCTGCATATAGTGCTTTTATGGCATGCTGAAAATCAACTTCTTTTAGCAAATCACAAGCTCCATAGTGATCAGAGTAGACACCGTTACTGTATTTTACAGCTATGGCTTTTTTGTTGTTTATATTCAACATTACGTGCAATTTTCTCGTTTGCTCATAGCCACGATATTTTCTGTCAGTGCTATCAACTATGTTTTTTAAAAATTTTTTTATTTGTGTAATTTTGCAAATTATATGGGCAATAAAAACCCGTTTGTCATAGAAATAGAATTTTATATCAAACAGCTACCACAGCAATTTCTGCTTAAGCTAATGAATATGTGCTTTAAGTCTGTGTGGACGCACATATTCATTAGCCAATTTCAGTTACCGTTGTGAAGATTTTTAAGTATGCAAATTAATTGCTTCTTTAAGTCTTGTATTAGCAATTACTATAATTTTACGCATTAGGGCTGTTATAGCCACCATCTTCTTCTTACCACTTTCAACAAGCTTAGAATAAAAGGCGCCAAGTATAGATTTCGACCTTGTAGCAGCCATAGCGGCTGTAAAGAGCTTTGAACGAACGTTACTTCTACCACCTGTAATCCTTCGGTAACCAACAGCTTTACCACTTTCTTTTGGATGCGGTGCAACTCCGGCAAGACTTGCTACTTCTTTTCTATTTAAGTAACCAAGCTCTGGCATTAAACACAAAAAATCTTGTGATAACTTTTTACCTATTCCAGGAACTGTTTTAAGAATTTTTTGGCGTTGTTGTAATTCGCGGCTTTCATCAATAATCTTTTGTATAGTATCATTGAGTTCGTTTATTTGACTATCGAAAAACTCAATGGTCTTTTGACAGCTTTCTTTTATATGATCATTTTCCGGTGCTTCAAGTCTGCATTTTTCTTGAGTTCTCATTTGCGTAATATCATCACGACGTTGACAAAGTGCAGCCAAAGTTGATTGTTCTGTAGAGGTAGGTACAAATAGAGAGATAGTTCTATGGCGTTCAAATCCATATTGAGCAAGAGCTCTTGCATCTGATCTATCAGACTTTGCTAAAGTTCCGTGAGATAAAATAAAGCTTTTTACTTTACGAGTATTAGCTCGATGCACGGCAATATTTTTGTCGGTAAGAAAATGTGATAAGCCAAGCTCATATTTCCCTGTATTTTCTAAAGTCACTAAAGCATTAGGTAGAATATCTGAAAACTCTTGAAATAATTGTTGCCAACCAGAAGCATTATTATCAAATTCGACAGCATTCTTCTGTTTGTGAATTGCAACGACATTTTTAAATTTTCCGATGTCAATGCCAATAAAATTTTGATAAGATGTAACCATAATAAACCTCGATAGTTTTAGTTAATTTAAGATTGTAAACGGGTGCATATATATGTCCCAAGCAACTATTCAAACGTATCGAGAGATAGGGCTAGCGTACCTTGATACCAACGGTTGTAATACCAATTTCCTTTCGGTCGCGCACGCCCGCTATTCCTAGTGAGCAGGGTTATCTTTCTCTCTTATCTCTTTTATATCACGTTTTTAACTTACAATTTCTTCTAATGTACCAATAGCAGTAGGTTTTCTTGCTCCCTTGTTAGCAGGATCTATTTTGAGTCTAGCTGTTAAGAGCATTTATACTAGAAATGGGAAAGAGTTTAATCATCAGACTAATATTTTATTATTGTTTAACTTTGACCAAGAATGCGAAAATTTTTCAAAGAGTGATAGGACTAAATTAAAGTGGCTAAAAAATTCAGTTATTTTGAGCAACACAATCTGTACATCTTTAATGTTTTTCGGTGTGGGATTAGATTTAGTTGCCAACGGCTTTGGTATAACTAACTCTATGATGTTATCCGGCTTATTACTTTCATTACCATTCACGCTTTTAATTGTTACTTCACCTATTTTAAATGCTGCAAGTAATTATATTCTCAAAAAGACAGCTATAAATTCAATTGAGGAGCAATTTAAAGGTGATGATCAGTTTATAGAAGTCGATAACGAAAAGCCAAGCAGTACTATGAGCAATCAAAGTTATTTCCCCATCGGTCAGTTATAGCTCTTTCCATAAAAGTCCGGATGTGATAGGATAAGGGTAGATGATGATAAGGAGGTTGAATGCCAGCAGCATATAGTTATGATTTAAGAAAAAAAGCAATGGAAGCGCTAGACGAAGGAGAAAGCAGAGAAACAGTGGCAGCAAGATTTAAGATTGGACGAACTACTTTATGGGAGTGGCAGCAAAGAAGAAAAGAAACAGGAGACTTTCAATCAAAAAAACTTGGAAATGGGGGTTACAATCACAAAATTACCGACTGGGATACCTTTGCCAAATTTGCCAGAGAACACGGAGGAAAGACTCTATCGGAAATGGCTAAACTTTGGAACAACGTTAGTATCCAAACGATCTATCGAGCCCTTAAAAAAATTGGATTTACGCGCAAAAAAAGACATATGGATACAAGGAAAGAAACGAAGAAAAACGTGCTGAATTTTTGAAAATTATAGCGACAAAAGAACCTAAAAACTTAGTGTATATAGATGAGTCTGGCATTGATAACACCGAAGACTACCCCTACGGATATTGCCAGAAAGGACAGCGGTTTTATGCCTTAAAATCTGGAAAGAAAACTCAACGAATCAGTATGGTTGCAGCCTTAAGTGGAAGAAAGATAGTTGTTCCGTTAACCTTTGAAGGCCACTGTAATATGGATGTTTTTAATGGATGGTTTGAGCAATTTTTGACACCGATCTTGGAACCTGGACAGACTGTCATTCTTGACAATGCTACTTTTCATAAGTCTGATAAGATTATCGAGCTTGCTAAAGGGGTTGGTGCAGAAATTTTGTATCTGCCGCCTTATTCTCCAGATTTCAACAAAATTGAGCATCATTGGTTTGCTATAAAAAACAGAGCCAGGAAAAACATTCCTCTATTCGAATCCTTTCGTCGTGCTGTTGATTCTGCCTTCCTATGACCTGTTCGGACTATTATGAGAAATGCTATAATATCATCAAAGTTAGCTATTCTCCATAGCGAAGTCTCTAGCTAGGAACAATGAGCCACAGATTAGTATGGTTTTGACGTTTTGGGTAGAGGCTTTTAATATGTGATTTGATATTGCATCGCCAATTGATTCACATTCAACTGCTTTTATTCCTATGTTATTGGCTTTTTCCCTAATCAAATTTGTATTTGTTGCTTTAGGTTCAAACTTAACACAAACCGCACATAGTAGCTTGATATATGGCTTTAAGTGCTCTAAGAACTCTTCCACATTTCTGTTACTAGTAACACCAAAAACCATATAAATACCTTCAGCAAAATTATCTTTTACCCACTGAGATAGTACTCTAGCACCATCATTATTGTGTGCACCATCTAAAAATAATTGCCAATCTTTCGGTAGTAGGAAAATTAAATTACCTTCTTTTATAGACTCTAGCCGTGCAGGCCAATAAGTGCACTGTAAACCTGAAGTGATATCCTCTTCTCCAATATCAAATTCATACTTTCCACTTAAAATACTACATGCTGCAATAGCATTGCCTGCATTAATCACCTGATGATCACCCTTTAAAGATGGCAAAGGAAATTCTATTGATTGAATAGCTGATTGAAAAACCATTTTGTTGTTCTTTTTTTTGCAATTCCATTCAAGACCTCCTCTATACAAGGGAGATTTCTTATTTATTGCGTGGTGTTCTAGCGTGTTCACTATAGATTTTTCTTGCGGTGCTATTACGCAAGGAACATTAGGTTTCATTATTCCAGCCTTTTCACCTGCTATAATTTCTACAGTAGGGCCAAGATATTCCGTATGATCAAGTGCAATGGAAGTAATTATTGTTAAAATCGGATTATCTATAACATTTGTTGCATCAAGCCTTCCACCCATACCCACTTCAACTAAAGTTATATCGGCTTTATGACGAGAAAAAGCTAAAAAAGCTGCAATAGTTGCAGCTTCAAACAGAGTGATAGGTTGTTCTGCAATTACTGCACGACATTCTTCTAATAAGCTATATAATTCATTATCGTCGATATAGCTGCCGGCTATCACTATCCTCTCATTAAAACTCACTAAATGTGGAGAAGTGTATGCGTGTACCTTATACCCTGCTGCTTGCATTATATATCTTATAAATGCTAGTGTTGAGCCTTTCCCATTAGTTCCAGCTATATGAATTACGGGAGGCACTTTTTTCTCGGGGTTATCTAGTTTGCTAAGAAAGCCTTTTATGCGATCAAGAGAAAAATCATTCGGCCTGCTACCAAGTGGCTTAGGCCAATGAGGCATATATATCATGGATTGTTATTGCATTTTAATTCAGCTATAACGCTTGCTATGCCATGCGTGTCGATTTTTTCACTAAATTGATAACGTTGATTAATAGCAATACTTATTCCACTCATTACAACATCACTTATCAAGAAAGAACTGTTATTTTTAGTAACTTTAAAATCAATATTTGTAAATTCTTCATCACCGTAAGAAAATCTTGTACCAATTAAGCAAGTTTCATCGTCAACTGCTTTTGTACTCATTATGATCATTTCACTATCATGCATGTATTTATATAAAATTTTAACGCACAAACGCGTAAGATACACTTCATACTCTCTTAAAAAATCTTCTTTTTCTTTTTGTTTAACTAAAGCCCAATGTTTTCCTATGACGAATTGCGATATTCCTTTGAGGTTAACATTGTTTTGAATGACCTCCTGAAGCTTTTTTTGCACACATTCCCGGTTTTTTTTATTCTCCTTTGTAGATATACCATCCACTTGTTGCTTCATAGTATGCACAAAAATTTTGTGATCTGTACAATTAGTGTAAGCACTTGAAGAAATTACAATAAAAACAATGATAGTTAAAACTTTAGTAATGTTCATAAGATATATTTATTAGCTATGATACTTAGAATGCAAAGTTTAATAAAGATTAAATAATAATCGCTAGCTTTAATATATCTATAGACACACCTTGTATAAATCATCTACAATTAATTAAGGGTCTGTTCTATGCGTTATGAGTTAAGTTAAATTTCCCGAGCGATAATTTCTAGTCAAGGGAATTGCCTCTGTTAATTTCGTTGAAATTGATACGCGATGCCCACCTTAACTTTAGTCTCAGGAATCTACTAAGGCTGACGGTAGATACGGATCCTATTTTGATTGGTTTAACATTTATGCTTCATCAATACAAAGAACAGGGTGTTTTCCTATGTTTGCCTAATGAAGTATTCCAAATTGTAATTGATGTTGAAAGGTATCCTGATTTTGTTCCTTGGTGCAAAGCCGTTTATATAAAAGAAAAAATTAACAACCAAATGGTTGTGGATCTCCTCGCAGCTTTTCATGGAATTAAAGGTAGATATACATCAGAAGTTACTTCTCTTTCTCCAAGTGGAACAAATGAAGGTTGGATAAAAGCTGTATCATCAAATGGAATATTTAAACATCTATACAATGAATGGCAATTCATTCCCATAGATGAAAATAAAACTATGGTAAAGTTTTATATAGAGTTTAAGTTTAAGTCCAACTCATTTTCCACTTTATTAAACTCAGTATATAAGTATACACAAAGTAAAATAATTGCTGCATTTAAAGATAGGGCTGAAAGCCTTGCTAAACAAAAGTTATCTTGACATTATTAATATAAATGTATAATTTTTTTTAGTAAGTTAAGTGTTTATATTGTAATGATTTTTAGACTATTGTTTTTATTAATTTTCATAAGTGTTAATTCTTATGCAGTTGTTAAGCAAGATTTATCCGATAACCAATACATTCAAAAAAAACCCAATGAAATAACATCAAATGAGCTATTATCGCCATTACCTAATGATAAATTATTAGGAGATCCAAAAGCACCAATTCTAATGATAGAATATGCTTCATTAACTTGTTATCACTGCTCTCTTTTTCATAGGAATGTTTTTCCTAAAATTAAAGAGAAATATATAGACACAGGTAAGATGTTATATATATTTCGTCATTTTCCTTTGGATTACAGAGGGCTAAAGGCTGCAATGCTAAGTCATTGCTACGAAAAACAAGAAGACTACTTTAATTTTAACAAAGCTGTTTTTAACTCAATAGATTCGTGGAATTACTACAATTTAAGTGATTTGACTTTACTACAAAGAATTGCTGCACTAAGCAACTTAAAGCAAGATGCATTTAACCAATGCATTAATGATAAGAAAATAATGGATAAAATCGTAAATGATAAATCACTGGCAATTAATAAACTTGGTATCACAGCCACTCCAATATTTTTCATCAAGCTTAACGATGATAAATCATATATAGAGCATAATAAAGTTAAACATGGAGGGTATAAAGAGCTGAAATATTTCACTAATGTGATAGATAAATTATATGGAAAAGCTATAGTGAAGTAATACCACTGTAGCTTACCATATAAAAGACTCTATGCTGAGTCATTGTTTTTCACTACTGTTTGTTGTTTTTTACGCTCAAACTCTCTTTTTTTACTGTGCCAAGTGTAGTAATACATAGCGATTTTATTCTCTATTAATACTATTGTCCCATCATAAAACTGAACCATATCCATAACTTTTCTCTGAGCTTCATCAAAACGTTCTTTATACTTTTCACGATAAGCTGGATTATGTAGTAACATAACCCCTTCATTCTTGTTAGATTTTTTGTTTAACGTTTCAACTTCACCAGCAATAGTATAAGACATATAACCCCCTCTAATTGATTATAAAAATTATATTTTAAAAAGAGAAATGCGCATAAACAATCCCTTTAATTCTAGCATAATAATCGACTGTTTATTATACTAGTTAACTATAGTACGATATATAATAATTTTTGTCACTTAAAATTTTATACTATGAAATAATAACTTAAAATAAATGTTTTTATTATTTTAAACTATATTATTATATTTATAAATTGTGTATGAATTAAGTCTCCCTAATTTATAATATATGCGTAATAATTTTAGTATAAAATTGTCATACATAAGAAATCTATTTGCAAAAGAATATAAAAAAATAGAAGAATATTGTATTCTTGAAAAAAAGCAACATATTCAAATTGGCCCTGAAGAAGGAAAGCTATTAAGTTTATTTATAAAAATCCAAAAAATCAAAAGTATTGTTGAGATTGGCACGTTATACGGTTACTCGTCGATTTGCATGGCAAAAGCTCTACTAAAAGACGGTCATATATATACAATAGAAAATAATCCTCAACACTCAAGAATAGCAAAAAAAAATTTTAGTGCTTTTAATCTAAGTGATAAAATTACTCTAATAGAAGGCGATGCACTGGAAAAAATTAATGAATTATCAGCAAAAGCACCATTTGACATGATATTTATTGATGCTGACAAAAGTAGTTATCCTAAGTATTTAGATTGGGCAGAGTCATACATTAAACAAGATGGGCTAATCGTTGCAGATAACACTCTACTGTTTAACACAGTATTTTTAGAATCGCCTCCAAAAGAAGTATCAGAAAAATCATGGCATGCCATGAGGGAGTTTAATAATAGATTATCAGATGAAAAAAAATATTTCTCTATATTGATTCCAACTGATGAAGGAATGACTGTAGCTTTAAAGCTAACATAAGTTAAAAATCAAGGTCAGCATAATGTTTAGGAGGGATTAAACCAGAAATCCTCTCTAATAATATCTCACGAAAACAAGGCTTTGATTTAACAATGGAGTACCATTCTTTTAAAATTTTACTTTTTTCCCATGGAAAACTACTTACATAATCCATTACGGAAATATGCGATGCTAAAGTAATATCAGCTAAAGTGAACTTATCAGTTGCAAGCCAAACGTTCTTGTTAATTAAGTGTTCGATGTATTCCATATGGCAAGGCAGGTTATGCTGAGCTGCATGAAGAAATCTAGAGTCAGGGCTGCGGTTAGTAATTACTTTTTCATTCATAATATACTTAGTAACTTCATTGTAAAATTTGTTATCGAACCAATTGATTAGAGCGCGTATTTTAGACTTAATAATAGTGGATGAACCAAGTAATTTGACGTCGCTATTGTAAGTCTCTTCTATATATTCACAAATGGCATTACTATCCGCTATTACAAAGTTATTATCTATTAACACTGGTACTTGCCCGGTTGGATTGATCTCCATAAATTCATTCCGCTTTTCCCACGGATTTTCATACACTAGATCACAGCCTAATTTTTTTTCTTTTAGAAAAGCTCTAACTTTTCGTGAAAATGGACAAAGAGGAAAATGATATAAAATCATAATGTTCCTCTTTTGTTATACCAATATCCTTTTTTTGTTACTCTATGGCTTGACCTACAACTGTACGAACTTTCTTTGTAGTCCACAGAAGTTTGCGTAGCAGGTAGTGTCATGCAAGTAGCTGACACTGGAATCCAGTTCTTGTTATACAATTGCCTAGTGCGCTCATTTACAGTTAAGTTTTCTGGATCCAAGTAGTCAAGCACTGGGATGACATCCTTTTCGGTAAAAATTGCTCTTATATCACAACATTCATACAGCTGTATGCCTAGGCACTGGGATGACATAAATAAGCGCTGAAATGACATAAATAAACATTGGAGTGACAATCTTGTAGTGACTTGCATGACAACTAACTTTTTATTTACTTCAAAATAGCACTGTAAAAAATTTAACATATCAAATTATAGAGCTAATATAGGATATACCTTGCTAAATAAAAAAAAAAGTATAATATTTTATAAGGTATGCAGGCAAAAACTCTGTAATTTGGTCAGATCAGAAATGAAGCAGCCATATCAGAACCTTTTTGGGTTGCATACCTATTTCATTATTTGTTTTATCCGAGGCTATGAATATAGCATTAAAACATCGTCCTAGTAGCTTCAAAGATCTAGTAGGTCAAGATATATTAGTGCGTGTATTAGAAAATGCTTTTATTTTAAACAAAATCCCACAATCTATACTGCTCTCTGGTAGTAGTGGAGTTGGTAAAACCACCACTGCAAGGATAATAGCTTTATGTTTGAATTGTTCCCTGGGGCCAATTTTTGAACCTTGCGGATCATGTGAAAATTGTCTAGCAATAAAAAATTCAAGCCATCCAGATGTAATTGAAATCGATGCAGCAAGTCACACTAGCATTGACGATATTAAAGTAATCCTGGGAGATATTTGCTATTCACCTATAAGCTCTAAATTCAAAGTCTACATTATAGATGAAGTACACATGCTATCTAGCAGTGCATTTAACGCATTACTTAAAACCCTAGAAGAGCCACCATCTAGTGTAAAGTTCATTTTAGCAACTACGGAAATAAAAAAGATACCAATAACTATTATTGCACGTTGTCAAAGATTTGATTTACACAACATTCCTGTAGCTAAAATAGTGGAACGTTTAAATGATGTTGCACAAAAAGAGAGTTATTCCATTGAAAAGGGAGCATTAGAATTAATTGCACGACACTCTGGAAATTCAATGCGTAACGCCTTGTTTTTGATGAATCAAGCAGTGCTATATAGCAAAGATGGTGCAATATCCACTAAAAATGTGACAGACATACTTGGCCTAGTGGATAAAGATATTATATTCGATCTATTAGGGGCAATATTAGAAGGTGATTTACAGAAAGCTCTATCAGTGTTTGACAAGGCGGTAAAAACAGCAAACCCACTTAGTATTTTTGAAGGTCTATTGCAAACAATTCAGTTAGTATGCCGTTTTTTGATTACAAAAGAGATTGATAATGCAGTTACAGAGCATGAAAAGAATAGGATAAAAGATTTAAGTATAAAGAGATCTTTAATATTTTTTTCGAGATTGTGGAAGATGTTGCTTAAAGGTATTCAAGATATAAAAACTTCAACATGCAACGATGTTGCTGCTGAAATGATGTTAATTAGCCTCTGTTATCTTTCTGATCTGCCTTCTCCGGAACAGGTGATCAAAAAAGTTCTTTCACAGAATGTAGAGCAAGGAAATAGACAGGGCAGACCTGTTGCACCTTCCCCCTCTGTCATCCAAGTAGCTGACTACTCGGATCCAAAAAAATATGTGGAAAGTAAACAACAACCCCACTCTGTCATCCCAGTGCGTGACACTGGGATCCATGTGGAAAATAAACAACAAAATTACGATTTTGATAAGATTTTGCAACTATTAAGGCGAAGTAACCAAATTTATCTTTACAAACAACTGTGTAATAATCTACAATTAATAGATTGTAAACCTGGATATTTAAAATTAAAAGCTGTATCTAAGTTGGATAGTAATTTTTGCAATGATTTAAAAAATTACTTAAACCAGGTAACTCAGCAAGAGTGGGTTATTGCAGTTGATACAGGTTATATAAACAGGGAAGTGAGTAATTTAAATTATGCACCTGCAGTTAAGGATATCCTTGACACGTTTAAAGGTGCAAAAGTAGTTAATATAGAAAATAAGGAGTAAGTTGTGGATTTTAGTCAAATAATGAAACAAGCGCAAGAGATGCAAAAAAAGCTTGCAGAAGCTCAAGAAAAATATGTTGGAAAAGAGTTTCAAGGTATTTCTGGTGGTGGCAAAGTTTCTGTATTAGTGGAAGTCATAAAAATAGGTAGCTATAAAGCTAAAAAGGTGAACATAGACTTAGAACTTATGAGAAATGAGGAAAAAGATATAGTAGAGGATTTAGTAACAGCAGCGTTTAATGATGCCGTTAAAAAAGCAGAAGAAGATATGGCGAATGCAACTTCTGATCTTGCAGGTATGATGGGTTTACCATCTGGGTTTAAACTTCCTTTTTGAATTTACTACTGAAGTTTCTTTTAGTGTAAGTATTTTTTTTCTAATATTCCCAACGCTAGTACTTCTTCATATAATGTACCTATACTAGCATAGCCCTACGTCATACCGTGATTCATTCCACAACTGTACAAACATTGCAATATGGCACATAGTAAACGATGTCATTCCAGTCTGGAATCCAGCCTTGCCGTAATCTCATCAAGAACATTGTGTTTTAACATAAAACGGCTACTTTTATGCTTACCAACTTAATAAAATTCCTGGATCCCAGACTGGGATGACAAGAAGATGGTACTTGGATAAGAGGCATTGCCCTCCTGGTAGGCCCAAATTGCAATGTTCGTACAGTTGTAGATTTCTCATCCGCTAACAAGCAGCGAGATGACGAGGTCTTTCGATAGTAAATCTTACCTGTGTTAGCTATACCAAAAAATCAAAAGTCGTATTTATTCATTAATAAAATCTTTGTCTTCTCCTAAAAATTAGTTAAAATGTAGAATATTTTGTGTTATTAAGTTAGCACTTGACTTAACTTTAGTTGTTACTTAGACTGCTAAAGTGGAATTTTAATTTTTTTACGAGGACAATTATGCATTATAAAAAGTTTTTTTCAGCAGCCGCTTTAGCAACGTTGCTAAGTTTATCAAACTCTGCTTTTTCAGATCCTGTTGGTCCAATAAGTGATGAAGAAACTAGTTACTATATTCGTTTGCAATACAACGGTGAAATTTTACCTCTTTTCACAAAAGTTGATGGTATTACCTATAAGAAAGACAATAGTGATTACAGTCCATTAAAAGCGTCTTTTCTAGCTGGTGGTGGTGCGTTTGGTTACAAAATGGACGACATCAGGGTTGATGTTGAAGGAGTTTATTCATACCTAAACAAAAATAATGTTACAGATGCAAGATTTACGCCAGATACTATTGCAGACAGTGTAACAGCAATTTCAGGGCTAGTTAACGTTTATTACGATATAGCAATTGAAGATATGCCTATCACTCCATATGTTGGTGTTGGTGTTGGTGCAGCGTATATTAGCACTCCTTTGAAAGACGCTGTGAATGATCAAAAAAGTAAATTTGGTTTTGCTGGTCAAGTAAAAGCTGGTGTTAGTTATGATGTAACTCCAGAAGTCAAACTTTATGCTGGAGCTCGTTATTTCGGTTCTTATGGTGCTAATTTCGATAAAAGCGGTGGTGAGAAAGACAAAGGAGGACATACAGTCCTTTACAGCACTGTTGGTGCAGAAGCTGGAGTAGCGTTTAATTTTTAGTCTATCTCAGTCTTGTTATCCCAGTGGGTTTTTTCTTGTCATTCAAGTAGCATGACACTGGGATCTAGAAAAAAGAAATGTGGATTCCAGTGTCAAGGCACTGGAATAACACTATTTGCTATGTGTTTAAGCTATAACGTTTACCATTGTACTGGTAGAATATCATCTAAAGTTACATAATGTTATCCAATTAGCTAACACTGCGGCCTACTGTCTCCAAGAAATTAGATGGAAAATTTGTACTTTTTTCAAATCAAAGCTTGAATTTTTGCTGGAAAATCAATATATTATATGCATGAAGTTTTAATTTAAGTTGTTATGTTGACCCCAATGGCAAGCTTATGTGTCGATAGCAGAACCAATCTCATGCAATATATTGCTAGGGTGCGAAAATTTCCCATGCTGTCTCAAGAGGAAGAAGTACAACTAGCAAAAAATTGGAACCAATACAAGGATATTTCTTCTGCTCATAAATTGATTACCAGCCATTTGAATTTGGTAGTGAAAATTGCAATGAAATTCAAAAATTATGGACTATTGTTGATGGACCTGGTCATGGAAGGGAATATGGGTTTAATGCATGCAGTAAAAAAGTTTAATCCTGATTTAGGGTTTCGTTTTTCAACTTATGCAGTGTGGTGGATTGAAGCTTCAATAAAAGACTTTATATTGAAATCTTGGTCATTTGTGAAAATAGGCACAACGCAAGCACAAAGAAGATTATTTTTTAGTTTACGTAAAATAAAAAAAAGAATTTTACAGTATACAAACAGAGAAACTTTAAATAATGAAGAAATAAAAGCAATATCTAATGAGCTTTCTGTATCCGAAGGAGATGTTATACAAATGAATTACCGTTTGGCTTGTAAGGATCAGTCGCTAAACGATTGCATAAAAATAGGTGATGACTCTAAAAGGGAGTTACAAGATATGATCCCATGTAACTTGGTCAGTCAAGAAGTAACCTATCAGAATCATGAAGAAAAAGAATTAAAAGAAACAATTTTAAACAATGCACTAGCGAGCCTCAACGAAAGGGCAAGAGACATTTTTATCAGTAGATATTTGTCTGAAAACATTCAAACTCTGGATGAACTTAGTAAAAAGTATTGTGTTTCAAGAGAAAGAATAAGGCAGTTGGCTGAGCAGGCGATGGCTAAGGTAAAACGATATATACAATCTGAAAGTTTGAAATTTGGTTTGCATGCGTAGTTTTTTTATATTTCTAATATTTTTTTCGATAGGCGCTTTTGCATCGGTTAGTGATGTACAATTGAAGGAAAAATATAAAGATTGGCTCGTGTATACTGCATTGGAAGATGGAGAGAAAGTATGTTATATTGTATCCTATCCTAAAAAAAAAAGCGAATATTATACAACCAATCGCAAGCCGTATGTAATGATTAGTTATGTTGATAAAAAAGCAGATGAGGTAAGCGTTACCTCTGGTTTTCAGTATGATAAGGAGCCTGTAGCTCTCAATATCGACAAAAAAATTAAATATACACTGCCCATAATACAGGGAAGTTTTGCGTGGGCAGAGCATACAAAAATAGATCAAGATCTCATTCTAAAAATGAAGCAGGGATTATCAATGGTAGTTAATGGAAAAACAAAAACAGTGACCATTGATGATACTTATTCCCTACTTGGTTTTCAAAAAGCGTATCAAAAAATGCATGATTTATGCCATACAAAGTAAATTATTGTAACAGAATACCCAGCTATAGTATAAACTAGACTACTCTTTCAATGGAAATATAAATAGCACTTTACTTTATATGGGATGTGGATATCATTTAAAATATATTTTTGAGAGTTAGCAATGTCAGAGGTTGCAGGTGTAGATACAGAAATCAAAAAGCAAAATTCTGTGTGCGAGCAGATGCGTTTTAGCGTGAGCCGCACAAGTCTTTTAAATACATTATCCAGAGTAAGTGGAGTGGTTGAAAGGCGTAATGCAATAGATGTTTTGGCGTGTATAAATATCAAAGCACAACACGGCAGCATAAAATTAATGGCAACTGATCTTGACATTTCAATGTTTGCCTCACTTGCTGCAACCGTATTAACAGAAGGAGAAGTAAAAATTTCAGCGCATACTTTACATGACATAGTGAAGAAGTTACCCGCTGATTTGGATGTCAATTTTGAAGTAAACAATCAAGGAAAATTATTGATGTCTTGCGGAAATGCAAACTTTTCTTTACCGAATGTAGTTTCAAGCAGCTTTCCTGCTCTTGAAGAAGACAATTATAAACATGATTTTACTCTACTAAATACAGACCTGATAGACTTATTAACTAAAACAAAATTTGCTGTATCACTAGATGATACAAGGTATAATTTAAATGGAATATATCTACATACAGATGAGCAATTTCTGTACTGCGTTGCAACTGATGGCCATCGTTTATCATGTATAAAGAGGCCAAAGCCTGGGAACATCAATGGCGAATTTGGTGTGATCATTCCACGTAAAACTGTTATGGAGCTGTTAAAAATATTGGACGATTGTAATGAAATTAAAGTAAAACTCTCAGACAGAAAAATCAAGTTTACATGCGGTGAATATATTCTAATATCAAAATTAATAGATGGAACTTTTCCAAATTATAAAGCAGTTATTCCAGCATCTCAAGATAAGCATATGATTATTGAAAGTAAAAAACTTTCAGACGTTATAGATCGAGTTTCCGTTGTTGTATCTGATAAAGTAAAATCCATTAAATTCTCACTACAAGAAAAGCTGCTAACTCTGCATTCAAACTCCCAAGAGTGCAGTGATGCAACTGAATCCATAGAAGTGGACTACAATGAAGCCCCTATAGAAATAGGGTTCAACTCGCGTTATTTACTTGATGTTCTATCCTGCATAAAAAATAAATGTAAGTTTAGCTTAGCCGATGGTAATAGTGCTACAATTATCACTGATGAAGACGATTCAAGTGCATTATATGTAGTAATGCCAATGAGAACTTAAACTCGTCATCTCGCTGCTTGTTAGCGGAATCTGGAGATACCGTGGCGGTATGGCACTTATTTCACTAGCTTTTATTAAATTAGTAATCTATCTTTACCAAATATAAGCCAAAAGGTGGTGCAGTAACTCCAGCGGCACTTCTTTTGCATTGGTTTAATATATTTAGCATTTCTTGCGGATTGGTTCTATTTTTTCCAAATTCAACTAAAGTACCCGCAATAATCCTCACTTGGTTATGTAAAAAGGAAATAGCAGATATTTTGATGTGTATATGATTCCCGTTTTGTACTATATCGATATCATCAATTGTTCTTATCGGATTTGCGGCGTGACAATCTTTTGAACGGAAACTTGAAAGGTCATATTTTCCAAGTAGATGTTTAGCAGCTTCACGCATAATATTTACATCAAGTGGACTAAACACTTGCCATACATAACCTGTCTCCAGAGCGGCAGGAGCATAGCGATTAACTATTCTGTATTCGTAATATCTTTTTTTTGCTGAAAACCGTGCGTGAAACGCATCATCTACAACTTCTACATTGAGCACGACTATAGGAATTGATTTTAAATGATAATTTATTGCGTTTCTTATTCTATAAAGCTCAAATTCCTTTTCCATATCAAAATGAGCAACTTGTCCTAAAGCATGAACCCCTGCATCAGTCCTGCCACCACAGTACAAGGCAATTTTCTCACCACTAAAATTAAATATAGCATTTTCTATCTTCTCCTGGATTGAGTTAGCAGAGTGTTGCTGTTTTTGCCAACCAGAGAAACTACTACCATTATATTCTACCGTTATTTTGTATCGCACTGCATTACATCAAGCTCTATCTAAAATAGTCATTTTCTATCTTAACATAATTTATGGTCAAGCCTACAGTGCTGCCACTCCCATAAAGTAGTTCGTCCAATCTTAAATCTTGCTGCCACTGCTTCTCTGCTTTCTCCTTCGTCTAGCGCCTCCATTGCTTTTTTTCTTAAATCATAACTATATGCTGCTGGCATTCAACCTCCTTATCATTATCTATCCTTATCACATCCGGACTTCTATGAAAAGAGCTATAAATCGTGAAAAAGAACTGCTCATTAAGTGCTATTTGCTTAATAAATTTACTGACATTGGTATGGCTAAATTCGAAATGGCTACATGAATTTATCGTAAATTATTACCGTATAAGGTATGATGCGACAAAGCCATCCCAGTGTCAGCTACTCGGATGACACCGTCATAAAGGAACCAGTGTTAGCTACTTGGATGACAACCATTGTGCTTGAGGCAAAATTGACTATCACTTCTTTTTATAGAGCTTGCTCCAAACTTTGTTGTTAGTTAATACAAAAAACACTGTTAAAATTATAAAATACGCCACTACTTTTAATCCAAGCTTATGCCGGTGCTCTAATTCTGGCTCTGCCGCCCACTGTAAAAAATTTATCACATCATACGCCATATTTTCAACTGTGGCTTGCCTTGCACCATCATATTCCACCATTCCTTCAGAAAGTGGTGGCGCCATAGCTAATCTGCCTGTTGGAAAATACGAATTAAAATATAAATCATTTTCATCGTGTTCGCCGTTTTGATAGCCTGTTAACAATGAATAGACATAATTTGCACCATCATGCCTTGCTTTAATAATTAATGATAAGTCTGGTGGGACTGCACCATTGTTGCTTGCTGCAGCTGCTTCTTTTGTATCAAAAGGCGCAATAAAATAATCCGAAGGTACTCCAGGTCTGTCAAACATTTCACCCAAATCATTCGGACCATCTTTAACTTGATAAGAAGCTGCTATTTGTTTTACATCTTCTTCAGAAAAACCGACATCTTGCAAATTACGAAATGCTACCCTATTCATTGAATGACAAGCAGCACAGACTTCTTTATACACTTTATAGCCACGCTGAATTGACTCTCTATCGAAAGATCCGACAATTCCATCAAATTTCCAGTCTATTTTCTTATTTGGTGATGATTTAAATTCTTCTGCAGATATAAGACTAGATAGAAATAACATGCAGAAGATTGCAAATACATTAGATCCCATGCATAACCACTGTTTTAGTAAATTTCGAATTGATGTCATGCAAGTAGCTGACACTGGAATCCAGCTTATTTCATCACTGACATTATGGTTATCATGCACTCCTAGAATCTGTTGTCCATTGCATGATTTGTAAGTATTTTTATACCTGGATCCCAGTGTCAAGCACTGGGATGACAACGGAAGATAGTGGAATGACACTGTGTGTTGTATACAACGTTCATACAATTGTGTACATGATGCTGGAATCCATTTATTTTTTTTCTGGATCCCAGTGTCAAGCACTGGGATGACAAAAGAGGGCTCTGGGATGACAGAGAATTTTGTAAGAGATCTGCTTTGAATTGACATCACCTCATCTCCGGCACAGAATCACTTAAGGTTTTTGGTGGTTCTTTTGGCTTTTCATACTTACTAAGCAGTGGTAAAACTATCACAAAGTATGCAAAGTAATAAAGAGTAGATAGCCTACTCATAGTGATGTAAGGCTCTTTCACCTCTTGTCCTCCAAGCCAGGCAAGAAGTGCAAAATTTATTGCAAAAACCCAAAAAAATTTCTTGAATACCGGGCGATAAGCACCACTTTTAACTTTTGATCTATCAAGCCAAGGTAACAAAAACCACACTAAAATAGATGCAAACATGGTAAGCACACCAGTAAGTTTATCTGGAATTGAACGTAGCATTGCATAAAAAGGTAAAAAATACCACTCTGGCACTATATGTACCGGAGTGACCATAGAGTCAGCTTCTATATAATTGTCTGGATGTCCAAGATAATTAGGAGCATAGAAAACAAATGCGAACAAAACTACAAAAAATAGACCAAAAGTTATGCAATCCTTGACTATATAATAAGGATAGAGAGGAATGGTATCCTTATCTGATTTTACCTCCACTCCACTTGGGTTACCAGAGCCAAACCTATGCAGAGCTATCACATGAAGCATAGCTAAAGCAATAATAACAAAAGGCAGAAGATAATGCAGAGCGAAAAAACGGTTAAGAGTTGGATTATCAACGGAAAAACCACCCCATAACCATATAACTATTTTATTGCCAACTAAAGGTATAGCAGAAAATAAGTTGGTTATAACTGTTGCACCCCAGAAACTCATTTGTCCCCAGGGAAGAACATATCCCATAAAGGCAGTTGCCATCATTGCAAAAAATATAAATATACCAACAAACCACACCATCTCTCGTGGTCTCTTGTAAGATCCGTAATATAATCCACGCATTATATGAATATAAACTACCATAAAGAAAAGTGATGCTCCAACAGCGTGAGTGTAGCGTATTAACCACCCGTAATTCACATCCCGCATTATGCGCTCTACACTATTAAACGCATAATCAACATGCGGAGTGTAGTGCATAGCAAGAAATATACCTGTTATTATTTGTAAAATTAGCGCTATACCAGCCAAAGAGCCAAAGTTCCAAGCATAATTTAAGTTTTTTGGTACTTGATAAGAAGCGGTGTGTTTTAGAAAAGAAAATATAGGCAGTCTATATTCTATCCACCCTAATATGCCTTTTTCTTCTTTTATTACTTCTTTTTTGTTATCTTCCTGCATAACTTAAACCTTTCTGAACACATGTCCATTGCTACTTTTATCTTATTTTTTTATTGTAGCAACTTATCCTTTACGCACAAATAAAAACTTTAAAGCAATATTAATTACCTCTTCAGCAACCTGTCACGTGCTGCGTTTAACTTTTGTGCAAAATATTCCGAGCCTCCCTTATCTGGGTGAACTAATTTCATTAAATTTTGATATGCTTTATTGATTTCATTTTGACTTACCTCAGGATTTAATCCCAGTATTTTAAATGCTTTATCTTTGGACATGTTACTATTACTGGACTAGTATGATTTTGTCTTGTAAATTTATTCAACAACACTACTCTAACTATATAATGAAAAGTTATCTACAAAGTGTTTATGAAGATGGTATGAAAATCCAACTATCTAAAATCAACAAATATTTATTAGTTTTACTGATTACTGTCTCAGCATTTCTCATATCTGGGCAAGTATCCAGTTCAAGCAGTATCGAGAATGATTTTCAAGATTTACAAGAAAAATTACCATTATTGAAAGATCAGGATTTGTTATTTTTAGATCCAGCTTCAGCTTTAAATTATGGTGATAGGGCCGGTGAAAAAGTGTTAATGGTTATAGTTCACCATACTGAAACATCAACATTAAAAGGTACAAAAGATATGCTGAATGCTAGAGGATTGTCAGTTCATCTTATTGTCGATAGGGACGGCAGCGTTACCTTAATGGTTCCATTAGAGAAAGAAGCATGGCATGCTGGTATTAGTTATGCAAGAGTTAAGATAAATAGCAAGCTTGAAGAGCTGCAGAAGCTTAACAATTATTCTGTAGGTATTGAAATTGTAAACACAGGACTTGAGCCTTTTCCGGAAGAGCAAATGAGATCTGTTAAAGAGCTGATTTTATACCTTATGGAGCGTTTTAAAATTAAAAGGGATATGATATTTAGTCATTCTGAAATAGGAACTATAGTGCATGATCCAGAGCTTAGCTATACAATGCGTAAACCAGATCCACACAAATTGTTTGATTGGGAGTTATTAGAGAAAAATGGAATTGGATTGCACATAAGTGATAGAATAAACCCTAAAGATGCTAAACACAAAATGGGCAAAACATTGTATAAAGCAGGTGATAGAAATGAAGGTATTTTGAAATTAAAACAAAGGCTGAACAGATTTTTCTATAAGATAGAACCTTGGAATGATAAGAAAGGTAATGTAATTTTTCCTGATAATAATGCTGATTACTCAGATGAGTTTGATGAGAATTTTGTATGGGTTATTTATCAGTTTTCAATACATAATTTACCAAGAGAAATTAGAAAAGATCTACCTCTTAAACTAGAACAAGCAGATATATTTCCTGAATTCTTTAGTGAATATAGTCATGGCATTTCTTCTAGTTATCTAACCTTTAGTGAAAAAATTAAATCGACTCTACAACCATGTTTAAGCAAAGTAGATTATGAGAATTTATTATCTTCTCTTGCACAATATGAGAATAACATTTCTCCTGATGCATCTACCACTTTAATGTACAAAATTAAGTTATACTATGATTCTTATTTAAGATATCGCATATGGTCTTCACTCTATAAACCATTTAAGCTTAATGTATTGGAAGAGTTAGAGATTTTAAAGAGTGGAGTGTTATCTTTAAAATCACTAGATAGCTCTAAAGCTGCAGAAGTTTCCAGTTTAATTGATAGCTTTAAAGTAGATATTTCTTTAGAATTTCAGGGTTTTGAAAAACAGTGGTTTCAGGAGTTTAAGAATGCTTGGAGACAAGAATTTATACCTTCCCTGGAAGAACAGATAACATGGACTGCACTACATGAAGCAATATTGGAGTATTTAGAAAAAGCAAAGGAAGAAATTCGTTAAACGAAAACTTTTTTTAAGATCACTTTTTTAACAATTTATCACGTGCCGCATTTAGCTTTTGCGCAAAATATTCCGAGCCTCCCTTATCTGGGTGAACTAATTTCATTAAATTTTGATATGCTTTATTGATTTCATTTTGACTTGCCTCAGGATTCAGCCCCAGTATCTTTAATGCTTCATCCTTGGACATGTTATCACCAGTGTAATTTTCAGTACAACTTCTACTGCTATTAAATTCGTTCAAAAACTTACTCAATATAGAGTTCATCATGAAACTCATATTATTTTTTTTTGTCAGGAAAAGAAAAAATACAACAACGCTAGGCAAGACAAATGTAATTACTATGAATACTAAAAAAAGAAAAAAGATGAATGACATGTATATTTTTTTATCATTTTATGATTAAATAGTAACAATTATAATTGTCATGGTAAATAACATGTTCATCCAGATTGAAGAAACACCAAACCCAAATACGCTAAAATTCCTTCCTGGATTTGAAATTTTAAACGAAGGAGAAACGGCTGATTTTTCAAATGCAAATGAGATAAAAAATTCTAAACTAGCAGCAAATCTTTTTCAAATAGAACATGTGGTAAGAGTGTTTTTTGGTCATGATTTTATTTCAGTAACAAAATTGGGTGGAATTAATTGGGATACATTAAAAGTAGAAATTTTAACTACAATCATGGATCACTTTACTTCAGGTGGAAAAGCACTAGATAAAGAAGGAGTAAATGATAATAATATACCGGATGAAGAATTTTTCGATGAGAATGATATAGAAATTGTAAATAGAATAAAAGAATTGATGGAAAGTTATATCAAACCTGCAGTTGCTCAAGATGGTGGCGATATCAAATTTCGTGGCTATAAAGACGGGATAGTTTATGTTGAATTACAAGGAGCTTGCTCTGGGTGCCCAAGTGCTGCAATTACTTTAAAGCAAGGAGTGCAGAATATGCTGAGCTACCACATACCAGAGGTTGCGGGTATAGAGACTACACTATGACTAATCAAACAGTTAGAGGAACGAAAGACCTTCTATTTGATGAGTGGTATAAGTTTAAATACATTCAGCAAACAGCAAATAGAATCTCAAGTCTATACGGCTTTTTGCCCGCCCAAACTCCAATATTTGAGTGCACGGAGGTTTTTACAAAAACCTTAGGTGATAGCTCAGATATCATCACTAAAGAGATGTATAGCTTCAATGATAAAGGGGGAAAGAGCATAACTTTACGTCCTGAGTTCACTGCAGCGATTGTCAGGCTATTAATTGAAAAAAAACTGCAAACACCGATAAAATTATTTTCAACAGGGCCTGCATTTCGTTACGAAAGACCGCAAAAGGGAAGACAAAGGCAATTTCATCAGATAAATTTTGAGGTTTTTGGCATAGAAGATCCAAAAGCTGATATTGAATTGATATCACTCGCTCAGCACTTACTAACTGAATTTGGCATCAATAAAGATGTAAAGCTGGAAATCAACTCTTTAGGTGATGGTGAAACAATAACTAAATATAGAGAAGCTTTGATCTTGTACTTTACAAAGTATCAAAATGACCTATCAGAAGATAGCAAAAATAGGTTGATTAAAAATCCACTCAGAATACTGGATTCCAAGGATGAGAAAGATAAATCAATAATTTCTGATGCGCCTAAAATCAGCAATTATTATACGAAAGAGTCCTCAGATTTCTTTGAACAAATACTAAATGGATTAACAATTCTTGATATACCTTATACCGTAAACAATAAACTAGTTCGAGGTTTGGATTATTATTGCCACACAGTGTTTGAGTTTGTTACAGAGGATTTAGGTGCACAAGGGGCAGTTTTTGCCGGTGGAAGATACGATAATTTAGTATCTTCAGTAGGTGGAAAACACACTCCAGCAATAGGATTTGCAGGGGGTATTGAGCGCATAATGGAGTTAATCAATTATTCTCCGAAAGAAGAGCGACCTATTTACCTAATTCCAATCGGTAGAGAGGCTGAAAAACATGCTTTAACACTTGCAAATGAATTGCGCAGAAATGGTTTATATGTAATCTATGAATATAGCGGAACGCTCAGAACCCGAATGAAAAAAGCAAATCAAGCAAATGCTAAAGCTGCTTTAATCTTTGGCGATGAAGAATTGAGTAGTAAAACTTTAAAGATTAAAAACATGGATACAGGTGAAGAAAAAATAATTGCTCGCGATAACACAATAGAAAATATCTATTAGGAGCAATGCAAATGTTTTTCTCAGTCAGCTATAGAAGAAAATTCGTCTGCACAAGAATTTCTCATAGTATTCAATGTATCATAATCTGTAAAATCTAATTTTACCGGTGTAATAGTAATAAATCCTTCTTTTATTTTATTTATACTACCACTGCCTGAGTGCTCTCGAGACCAATTTAAGCTAAAAGAGCCATTCGAATTTTCAGTAAAAGTTAAATCCCCATCAATGTTATATTCACCTTGTTCAGCAAATTCTACTCCTTTTACTTTTTCCGTAGCAGGAAAATTTACACTCATCACTATGTTTTTAGGCCAACCAACCTTAACTAGCTTGGCAATAACCTTTGGTGCAAAAACCTTTGTATTGTGCCAGTCTATTTTATCATGATAAACTTGGCTTAGCGCAATAGAAGGTATAGACCTTGCAGCACCTTCCATTACAGCACCAATTGTTCCTGAATAACAAATATCGTCCCCGACATTTGATCCAATATTTACTCCGGACAATATTAAGTCTGGTTTTTTATTCATAACTTTATTTAGCGCAATAATGACACAATCTGCAGGAGTACCAGACACACTAAATTCCCTTTCACTATGTTGTTTTATTCCAATAGATTGTTTCACTGGATAATCAAGAGATCTTGCAGCTCCGCTTCTATCAGTATCTGGTGCCACTATCCATATTTCTGACGCAAAATTCCGTGCAATCTCTTTGAGTAATTTTATTCCTTCACTTCCAAAGCCATCATCGTTTGTTATCAATATTATCATATACAATACTCAGCTATACAGTTCCAAATTATGTAAACCACTGGCTGTAAATAAACTCATGAGGCTTTAAGTTTCTTTGCATAACTGTGGACTGTAACAAAGAACCTGCTGTAAATCAATGGATTTCTTGCCCAAGCCACAATTGTCATTCAATAGAAACAAAAAACTTACTTGACAAACTCCGCCAGCCCTCTTATCATGATAGTGAAGCTATTGTATTTGCTTTCGCCAATCTGCAGATTAAAAGGTAAGGATTACTTAATGTATCGGCGTCTTATGTTCAATTTTTTGCAGTATATAGATACTGTATGTCTTTACAAAACTTCATCTACATCTAGATTTTTATCTAAATAAGCTGAACGCGCTTATAAAGCGTTACAAGACATCAAAAAATGCCAATACTCGACAGAGATAGTAAAAGACTAGCTAACTCGGGGATTCTTTGTCTTTTTTTCTGCTTAGTAAATTTCTTAAACATTTGCAGCGTAGGTTAGTTGCAATTAAAAGCGGCTGAATCTCGCTTGTCAAGCGTTTAAAACATAAAAAACGCCAATATTTTAAAGCGGATAATAACCTCAGGGCTTCTTTTGCCTTTTTTTTCATTTAGTAAATTTCTTAATGTTTATAGCTAAACGACAATCGTCATCCCGCTACTTGTTAGCGGGATCTATGCTTTGAGATACCGCGAATAAATCGCGGTATGACGGTGTAATGATGGTTAAGTAATTCGTCATCCCGCTGCTTGTTAGCGGGATCTAGAGATACCGCGAATGAATCGCGGTATGACGGTTCGCGGCGGCGTGACGATAAGCTCGTCATCCCGCTACGTGTTAGCGGGATCTCTTGTTAGCGCCGCGGCGGTATGACGGTTCGTGGCAGCACGATAAGCTCGTCATCCCGCTACGTGTTAGTGGGATCTCTTGTTAGCGGATGAGATACCGCGAATGAATCGCGGTATGACGGTGTAGATAGTATCCCGCTGCTTGTTAGCGGATGAGATACCGCGAATGAATCGCGGTATGACGTGTTGAAACAATCCGATAAGGTAAGCCTCGTCATCCCGCTACGTGTTAGCGGGATCTAGAGATACCGCGGCGGTATGACGTGTTGCTTGGGTCAGCTATAGTATTTCTTAAAATTAATAATAAATTTCTTGGCTAGCAAGAAGCTGTAAATTTTTTTGCGAGACCTAAGCCGCTTTTGATATAGCTAAAGGTTTACTGATGATTTGTCTCATTCCACTACCTGCTGACTTACTTTCTGCTTAGCATATCCATCAAATCAGATTCTTTGAGTTTACTATGGTCAACTTTACTGAACTTATTTACCATAGAGCTCATTTGATTATACTGCTTAATTAGAAGATTAATGTCAGTTACAGTTGTTCCGGACCCCTTAGAAATTCTAAGTCTTCTTTTGCCATTTAAAATATCTGGATTTTGCCTTTCTTTTTCAGTCATTGAGTTTATGATGGCTATATATTTTTTCACTTTATTGTCATCTGGCACACTGCTACTTAGCTTTTTTGTAAATGAACTAGGAATGAATTTCATTATGTTGCTAATGCCATCCATTTTACTCAGAGTTTTTAACATTCCCACTAGGTCGTTTAGGTCGAATTTACCTTTTTTCACTTTCTTTTGTAACTTATCAATTTCTTCCTGACCAACAATCTCAGCAGCTTTTTCAACCAATGAGACAACATCACCCATGCTAAGTATTCTTTTTGCAATTCTATCTGGATAAAAATCATCGAGGTCACTTAATTTTTCACCACAAGCAATAAATTTAATTGGACAATCGGCGATCATTTTCATAGAAAGAGCAGCACCACCACGTGCATCACCATCAACACGGGTAAGAATAATGCCGGTTACACCTATTACCTCATTGAATGATTTGGCAATGTTGACCGCATCCTGGCCTATCATTGCGTCGGCTACTAAAATAACTTCTGCAGGTGAAGCTATTTCCTTTACGGCTTTCAACTCATTCATCATATTATTGTCAATATGAAGCCTGCCTGCAGTGTCTAGTATTAATACATCATAATTATCGTTCTTTGCTGCTGCCAGTGCCCTTTTTGTAATTGTAATGGGCTTCTCATCTATTACTACAGGTAAAGTTTGCACATCTATTTGTTTACCTAGCACTTCAAGTTGTTTCTGGGCAGCAGGCCTATAAATGTCTAAAGAGGCAAGCATCACTTTTTTCTTTTGCTTTTTTAGTTTTAAAGCAAGCTTTCCTGAGGTAGTTGTTTTACCTGCACCTTGTAAGCCCACCATCATAATCACAGCAGGGGGTTTAACTGCTAGATTTAAGTCACTTTTCTCTGATCCGAGAACTGCAACTAAATTATCCTGTACAATTTTAATTATCATTTGTGCTGGAGAAACACTTTTTATGACTTTTTCCCCAATCACTTTATCTTTAATGTCGTTGATGAATTTTTTTGCAACTTCAAGTGAAACGTCAGCTTCAATTAAGGCTATGCGTATTTCACGCATGGCAAGATTAAAATCATCTTCAGAAATGATTGACTTTCCTCTCAGTTTACTAAATACAGAATTTAAACTTTCAGTTAACGATTTAAACATAATAGCATTAGTAGAATACTCATTAAAAAGAGAGAAGAAGCTGAAACAAAACTCACTGAGTTATAACCCAGCACTTCTTTAAGTTTAGTAATATTATTAAAGTATAAACCAGTAAGTGGATTAGTCAAGTTTTGCACTACGCTGGCAAACATTTCTCTAGTTTTAGAGACTAACTGATTGAACAACAAGACAATATAGGATATGAAAGTTCTAAAAATCCAATCAACATCCATTTTAAAATTTACTCTCGGGTAAAATAACTTGCGTAAAGGAATAAACAATAAAGTGGTACATAGTAACAAATTAAATTGCGACAAAATATTTTTTGTGTTGTACACAAAATCGAAAATCGAAGGTTTATTGTAAATAGGTAAGTAAGGATTGCCAGCGATTACGCATATAAATGCTAAAATAATCATAGTCATTTTGCCTCCTCTCTCTGCTAAAGGTTTTGACTTACTTTTTGCAATAAATAAGTAATAAAGAAACTTTAGCCCCACGCTTAAATAAAGCAGCAAATTTAGAAGCTTATATAAATTTTTATACCCTTTTAAGGCAACAGTGTTCATTTCAATTTCAGCTGTGATATATGATTTACTGATAAATCCAACGGTTCCAGGAAATGCAGCCATTGTAAGTATTGCGATTATAGCACACATGCCTTCCACTGACATCAGTTTACCCACTCCATTAAAACTAATTGTTTTTGTTTGTGAAATAATCGAATTACTGACCACAAACAATAATGATTGATAAACAAGAGAGAAGATTATATGCAGTATCAAAATTGGTATTGCTTTTTCCGAAGGACTGAGCAAACTTCCTGCAATAATCAGCAAGCCCATTTGTCCTACAACGTTATAGCATAAAAATCTACGAATATTTTGCTCAAGAGAAGCAAATATAATGCTGTAAATTGCAGTGATGGCGCCTACAAGCGCTAACATTTCAGTACAATCTTGCCATAGGTTATAAGTGTGTAAAAGCATCACTAAAAAAGAGACTTTAGTGGTAAATAAAGAGAGATATGTGGTGCCATGTAGCGATGCAGCAGGATATGCATCAACAACCCAAAATGAAAAAGGAAAACAAGCGCAGTTTATCAATAAACCCAAAATTATCAGGTTAGTGCTTTGAAGTGCCAATCCTGCTATTAATATAACTCCAACGAAAAAGTGTACACAAGCGTACCTTATTGCAGGTCCACTATCTCTACAGCTAGCTGCGATAATAAAAAATGCACTGATGGTCATTAATTCACAGAATATTATAACCAATATCATATGTTCAGATAAAACTGCATAAAGTGAACTAATAGTGTAAGCAGCAAAAGATAGCATCTCTGAAAAAGTCAAATTTTGTGCTGGTAGAACAGCTAAAAATGCAACTGATAAAAAAGATATTAGTATGGTACGAAAAGATAAATCAAAATCTAGAATTGGGAGAGACCAATTTACTGCAATGCTCAAATTTTCAGGTAATTTTAGGACTATAACTATTAATACAGTCAGTAGAAGTAACAGTGACGATTTATAAAGTTGCACAATAATTAAAACCAATATGGTTTATGCTATCTCAATATATGAATAAAATCAATTTGCATATTAACCACTAATTAAACTAATTATCATATAATTATATCAGAGTTTAGAGGGTTATAGAGAAACCGGTCAGATTAGGTTTTTAATCTAATCTGACCGATAGCTTTAATAGTGAGGTAAGCTTTAATATAGCACTCCTAATTCATAACGCTACACTCGTGCATAATTTATTTTTAATTTGTGCACGAGCGTTAGTAAATTATTTACTTTTTGAAATAAAATTTGGCATCACTTTAATATTGAGACTTAGTAAACCTCAGTAGGTCTGCCAGTTGGGCCCATAAGAATTATTTGCTCGCCTTCTCTTAAGTGTCTGCATAAATTAGTGGAGCCGCCGATTTCCAGCACAATAGTGGAAATAATTCCTTTTTTTTTGTCTACTTCAGTGCCAGTCACAGCTATACCTTCCATAGCAAGGTTAGTTTTTCTGCTATTGGTTTCAAAATTTTGCAACCTAAAAAATTGTCCAGGTTTAAAATTCTTTGCCGCAAGAGGTGCTTTAATCACTATTTCTATCACTTTATCTGTTAAATATTGAACTTTTATGACTTTTGCAGCGAATTGCTCTTTGATTCTATTGAAGAATTCTTTGTTAGCCAGATCTTCAATGCTTGACCACGCATTTTTTTTCTGGCCCACAACATCACACACTGGAATGACAGAAACGAAGCTATTAACTCTATTCAAAAGCTGGGAAATAATAGGGTAGCCGTTCTTAGCACTTGCCATAGCTTTCACGACGCTACCGCTATACGAAGGGTGAAGATCACCAAAAAAGCTGATTGTTTTATTGCCTTGCTTATACACTAATATTCTATCTTTATTTTGCATTTTTGGAGAAAATATTGGATCTATTTCTTTTCCCAATGAATTCAATTGAGTAAAATACCCATTACTTAATTTAAAATGCTTTTCATCTTCTGTTGCAATAACCGTATTTGGCTCAGTACCTGCTGCTATAAAAATAGAACGTGCTTTTATACGTTTGATTTCGCCGGATTTTGTGTCTATCAGTTTTATTGACTCAGCATGGTTATATTTATCCGTCACAACTTCAACTGGCTCTAAGTTTTCAATAAAGTAAATTCCTTCTGACAGTGCATTTTGCACCTCTTCGCTATTTAATCGATAACTCGGTGAATCTTTTAGCTCTTTTCTATATATAACTTTCACTCCCCCGAGGCTCTGCATCAACTCTAATATTTTTATTTCTCTACTCTCTTTTTTTGCTAATTCTTGCTCTGCTTGGATCAACTTTGCATGCGATATGAGCCCATTCGCAATTTCGTGCTCTTCTTCTGTCCAATCTTTTTCAACACAGTCCTTTCCATACTTATCAACTAATATCTCATAACGAAGAAGAAATTTTTTTACTTGAATTGGATAATACGCTAAAGCTTCAGTGGCAGTGTCAATCGCAGTAAGCCCCGCACCTATGACAACTATCGGCATGCGAACTTGCAGATTTGCTATAGAATCGAATTTAAGAGCGCCAGTCAGTTGTAACGACATCAGAAAATCAGATGCCATGCGTACTCCACGAGCTAGTATGTTTTTTATTTTGATCATTCGTGGCTTACCAGAGCCAAGTGCTAGGGCGATGTGATCAAAACCCAAGTTGAAAGCATCATCAACATTAATCGTGCCACCAAAACGAATGCCTCGATAAAGTGCGAAATTCTCACGTCTTTCCAGCAGTAATCTAATAATCTTTAAGTAATTCTTATCCCACCGAGAAGTAATGCCATATTCTGCCACCCCACCAAACCCATCTGCCGTGCGTTCACTCAATTTTTCGTGTTTGAAATCTTTAATTAGCTGGAAATTATCGATCAAAGGTTCAATCTTTAGTCCATCAATGGCGATAACGTTATGCCCATCATTCAACAAATGATGAGCTAAATTAAAACCAGCAGGACCAAGGCCTACAACTAGAACGTTTTTTCTGGTGTTTTCTCTTGGCAATGAACGCTGAAAATTTAAAGGATTCCAACGGCTGAGCAGAGAATATATTTCAAATCCGTACGGTAAACTGAGCACATCATCCAGAATCCTTGTTTCAATTGCTGGCACATTTACGGGTTCTTGTTTTTGATATATGCACGAATTCATGCAGTCATTGCATATTCTGTGTCCAGTAGCCGCGCATAATGGGTTATCTATCATCACAATTGCAAGACTTGCTATGCTGTACCCTTCGCTTTTCACCAGATTCATTTCTGATATTTTCTGCTCTAGTGGGCAGCCGTGCAGTTCAACTCTAAGTGGAGACTTTTTGAAAGTATTGTCATCATTAATTAGCCCCTTTGAGCAGCTATCCTTACTTTGCTTATGACAAAATATGCAGTAATGAGCATTATCCAATGCTTTATCTAAACTAGCCTTTTCACTTGTTAGGTCAAAACCGTATCGTCTTTTTACTTCATTTGAATACAGCACTTCAACTTTGTCTACTTCTTTTTTAGAAAATGGTATGAGGTTTTCGTGGTCAATTTTTTTATGTATGCTAAATAATATGCTCTGTTTATTTTTTACTCTCCACACTGCATATTGTGCTGCAAGTTCTATTTCTTCTTTGTGATTTTCTTTATCTTCAAACCAATGCATCACCTGCTCAGCAAAATTTTTTTCTGTTGTTGGCAAAGTGAGAAAATGACTTAGTTTGTTAGTAATATCTATATTCGCCACATTAGTGTATTTCTTCAATGCATAGCGTTGGACAAATAATCTTTTGCACTTATATATTACAGCAAAGTCATTGTGCTTTTTCTTTAGCTCCTCTATTTCTTTTTCAACATTGAAAAGTTTTGCAATAAATTCATCAAGTAAATATGAGAGGTCTACTATTAACTGACTATCTGTCATCCAAGTAGCTGACCGTCCTTCTTGTTTTCTAGATCCCAGTGTCAAGCACTGGGATGACGGGGGGTGACACTGGGATGATGGGAGGTGACACTGGGATGACATCGAAGAAGAAGCTGCTTTTTCTCTTGCTTCAATTAATGAACAAAACAAGCTCTCATCACATGATTTGATATAATTCAAAAATGTCTCATCTAATTTTATTAATCCATTGCGAGTATATAGATTAGAAAATGAGATGTTGAAATTCAGCTTCATTGCTATACTATACAGTGTACATGCTGTTTCTTACAGATGAAGATTTTATTTATTTTGCAATACTGCTGAGATTGTTGCTTCTGCAACTTTTTCTTCGCTAACAGATGCAATACACCTAAATTTGTGTACACCTAAACACACACTTTGAATGTTAGCTTGAAGAATCAATGTGTCCCCTGGAGTAACTAGCTTTCTGAATTTTGCATTTTCAATGGATCTCAAGTAAACAACTTTATTTTCTATTGTTTCTTTACCTAGAACACATATAGCAGATGCCTGAGCTAGAGATTCAATTATCAAGACTCCTGGCATTATTGGATGACCAGGGAAGTGGCCAATAAAAAATGGCTCATTGAAAGTCACATTTTTGATTGCTTTTATACTTTTACCAGGATCACACTCTATAACTCTATCTACTAAGAGAAACGGATAAGAATGTGGTAATATTTTTATAATATCACTGATATTAAATTGCATAAGCCTACTCAATGCCTTTCAAAGCAAATTCAGGTATTTTCTTGTTTATATTGTTTAATACCACATCTGATAAATCAACTTCATCCATGGAGTATAAAACTTGGTTCTTTTTTGAAATAAATAGTACCAAATCTATGTTGTTTTTTTCTGCCGTTTTTTTAGCGACTTCTTTTATCTTGTTAAAAACACTCTCTACTGCGTCTCTATAGCTTTCTTCTAAATGTAACATTTTTTTAGCGTAATTATCTCTAGTATTTACAGTGTGCTTATTAAACTGTTCTGTCTTTTCTTTTTTTGCTTCTTCTGACAAAAGTTCAAATTCTTCTTTTGATGGCTTAAGTTTTTCTAACTCACTTTCAAATTCTTGTTGTAATCTAGAATTCTGCTCCTTTATTTGTTGTTGTATATTTTGCAGAGCAAGAGATTCATTGATGACTTTGTCACTATCGATAATTGCAGCTTTTGTGTTCTGAGGTTGATATCCTACAAACTTATACCCCACAAATAAGGAAATAATTAAGGCAATAACTGATATAAATAACTGTATATATTTCATTCAAATCCCCGCTTCAATAGAAAATTTAACATTTGGTGATGGTATTATATCATAAGATTCCTTTACTAAAGGAAACCCGAAATCCAATCTAAGTCTACCAAAAGGAGAAAGCATTGAAAAGCCAAAACCTGGTGACACTCTCACAAGCTTGCTATCGTAGTATTTCCCTTCATACTTCTTATTTTTATCATCTAAGCCAAAAAGTGTTGCATAGTCAACAAATAGTGAGCCTTTGATACCAGCATAGTCATATAGTTTTGGTAGAGGAAAATCCACTTGCTGTGTTAGATTAAAATAAGTTTTGCCTCCTAATGAGCTTTTATTTTTGTCTTCTGCTCTTGGTCCAATACCGGAAAGGTCAAACCCTCTAATCTCATTACCCCCTTTAAAAAAGTGCTGGCCAATGTTTAGATTTTCATCAGTATAAGAAAAAATATGACCTGCCGCCATCTTAAAGCGTAGCGTTATATCATCGTCAATTTTGCTTAATATAGGGTGCGTATAAAAAGATAAGAATTCAGATTTTAGGAAATTCACGTTTCCTCCCAATCCTGAAATATCCTGACTTAAGCGCAGTAAATACCCTTCTTTTGGAGCATATAGATTATCCAGTTTATTATATGCCAACGTGTATCCCACTGATGAAATCTGATGTTTACCTTTTCGGTCCAGTATTATTTCAGAGATATCGGTGTCTTGTCCACCCTTATTATCCATGTGTATATGATTATACTTATAAGAATAGCGAAGGGAATTAGTTAAGTTCTCTGTGACTTTATATGATAACTTTGTAAAAAATCCCATATCGCAACTATCAAAAGTAGTGTTTGGTTTATCTTGTTTTTCATAAAATACACCCATGCCTAGTGACGTATCAGAATCGTTAAAATTATTTTCAACAAACTCTAAATCAGTAGAAAATACGTATTGACTTTTTTCAAGAGCAAAAGAGAGCTCTTTTCCAGTACCAAATAAATTACGGTCTTTGAGGTCAATTTTAATCAATGCTCCACCAGGAAGAGACACACCTCCTCCCAAATACAACGAAGTAGTGTTTTTTTCTTTAACACTTAAGTCAAGATTTACTGCATTATCATTAACTGCATAACTATTTACTTTCACTGTTTCAAAAAAATCACTACTCATTAGTTTTTTACGTGACTTTTGAATCTCAGATATATTGTACGCATCACCTTCTGCTACACTTAGCTTACTTCTGATCACTTTATCTAAAGTGCGATCGTTACCATCAATTGTAATTTGATTTATATAAATCTTTTTACCCGGCAGCACTCTGTAGGTTACATCTACAACATTGTCACGTTGTGCATACTCTGGATTAACTTTTGCAAATATATATCCTTTCTCATTTAAATATTTGTTTATTTTTTCTACTGTATTATTAATTTTAACTCTATTAAATATCTTATCGTTTTCCTCTGTTATAAAATCCAATATTTCTTCTTTTAGGCTCAAATCCTGAATTTCAGTTTCAATATTAACCTCATTATTTCCAAATAAATACTGCTGTCCTTCGTCAATCAAAAAAGTTAACTCTGTTTGATTGTTATTATCAACCTCAACAATTGGTTGAATATTATTTTGAATATATCCTTTAGATGAATAAAAATGATCGAGCAATTCTGTGTTAATCAATAGATATTGCGGTGAATAATGATTTCCGCCTTTAAAAATAGCTCTAAATAACTTACTAAATATGTCATTACTATGTCTTTTGATAACTTGCTCTAGCTCATTTTCAGAAAAGTTTTTATTGCCTATAAATCTTATATCCTTAATTTTAGAGGTTTTGCCTTCTTTTATTTTAAAAATTAGATTGACCCTATTGCCATCAAGCTTATTCAGGTCATATTCAATTTTAACACCAATCTTACCGTTATTTCTATAAGTAGTGACTAAATTCACTAAATCGTTTTGCAATTTTGTTTCAGTTAAAATAGTTAGCGACTTTGATTGAATCACATTACTTAGCAGCTCTTTGCTGTTAAATAACTTATTGCCTTTTAACACTACCTTGTTAATCAGTGGATTTTCTTGAATTTTTATTACTAAATTTTTTTTATCATCTATGTAAGCATTAACACTAGCAAATAACTTTGTTTTATATAGATCTTTTATAATTGAGTCTATATCATCGTCGTTTATATAATCACCAGATTTTAGTTTTATATAGAACCCTATTGTCTGGTTGCTTACCCTCTCATTACCAATACATTTGACATCTTTCACCTGCACTTTTTCCGCAGTTCCTAAAGCAACAAGCAGGGCAGGAAAAGAAATAAAAACCACTACCAGTATATAAAATAGCTTTTTCATATTTTATTTCAAAAAAGATCCCTAATATCATTTGACATTCCAGTTGCCATAAGCAAAAACAACACTAAAGCACCAAAAATAGCTGCATATTTTTGACATTTCAAGCTTAAATCCCTACGTATAACCGCTTCTATGATATAATGAAATAAATGCCCACCATCTAGCAGTGGTATTGGCAGCAAGTTAATTGCAGCTAAATTAGCTGAAATAATTGCCATGAAATACACAACCATAACGAACCCCTTTTTAGCTGATTGCCCTGAATACTTTGCGATTTTTATTGGCCCACCTATTTCATTGATACTCCTTTTACCAACAATAATGTGAAAGAGAGCTTTGATCGTTAAGCACATAGTGTGGTAAGTTTCACTTACTGATAAGCTCACAGCCCCAAGAAAAGACGACTGCTTTAATGTATTGACTGAAATAATCCCTATAGTTTCTCTTTCTATTGTGTTGCCAAAAACGTCTTTGTCCTTGATTATTAATGGAGTTAAACTGGTCCTGTGCTTCTCATTATTTCTGCTATACTCAATCTCCATTCTTATTTTAGGATTCGACATTATCACACGTGAAATATCTTCAAAGTATTTTATTTTATGCTCATTGATTTGTGTAATAGTGTCACCTGGCAACAAACCAGCTTGCTTAGCTGCACTACCTTCGATTACATTTTCAATCACCGGTGGAGTGCGATAATAACCTGCTATGCTAAAAAATATTGTAAAAGCTATAACAGCAAATACCATGTTTGCAAAAGGCCCTGCAAAAACTACTGCTGCTTTTTTATGACGCGGTTTTGTATGAAATGAATACAATTTTTCTTCTTCCGTTAATTCTTGTTGATCAGCTGGGACACTCGCTGCATTAGTATCTCCTAGCATTTTAACATAACCACCCAATGGAACAACGCTTAATTTCCATCTAGTTCCAGACTTATCGTTAAAACCAAAAATTTCAGGACCAAAACCTATGGAAAAAGATTCAACTTTAACTTTGCATGCTTTGGCAACAACATAATGCCCATATTCATGCACGAATACTATGACAGAAATTATTAAAGAAAATGATAAAAAATAATATATTCCATCGCTAAATTGATGGATAAGATTAGAAATTAATTCCACCTGTATATTTAGATCTTAACAAAATGTTAAGTATATTAAAATGCGCCTCGCTTGACAAGTATTTAGTTTAACTTTTAAATTAAAAAAAGTTTAATTGTAATGACAGATACCTCACTACTCAGAAGAAAATTAATATATAGAAGCTGGCATAGGGGTTGCAAAGAAACCGATATACTTTTAGGGCATTTCGCATTGAAATATCTTGATAAATTTTCCTTAAGCGAACTAATCGAATACGAAAAAATAGTTGATCTTGATGATTACGAATTATATTGTTACATAACTCGTAAGACAAACCTCCCTCCTGGCTTGAATAGTCAGATAGTCAATTTAATTGCTTGCTTTATTGAAGCTAATCCTTTATGCACTCAAGATTAGTGATAATCTTATTTACCTTATCTAGTACCTCAGTATATTCTATTCTTTTCTCGTTTCTATACTTTTCGCGCTCTTGATTTACTTCATCTAATCGCTTTGTTAATTCTAAAATTTTATCCTCAAGAATTAGTGCTGCAAGTAAGAAATTTAATGCATCCGAACCCTTACCTCCAGTTTTTTGAGATACAGAACTAACTAACTTGTCAAAACTATTAGCAAGGCGTAATAAATGATTCCCCTTCCCACTTTCGCAAGATATTTTATATGTGTTATTACGTATAACTATTTCTACTACTTGCATATGGTGCTAAAAATTTCTATCGTACAGTATAAACTCAAACCCCTACTTTCATCTTATTTATGGTATAAATTTTTATTCATTTATCAAATCAGATAATTTTTTACTGCTACGAAAATATGTTTTAAAGTATTGATTCTTTGTAAACTTCTGTAACATTAAATGGCTTGTTTCTTTCAAGTTATAACTTCTAACTGAAAAAGAACCAAACCCCCTAATTTCAACTCTATTATGATGTTTCAATGTGCTTGAAAGTATCCCAAAAAATCTATCAACTATAGCTGCTATAACAATCTTATCTAAAAAAGGATGTCTTTTTGCTACCCTCGCTATTATATCAGACTTTGTTGCCATTTATATGAAGCCAAAATAAGTAAACCTTATCACTTAGCAGATAATGCTATGTTATATTCTTCAACACCCAATACTTCAACTTCTATTTTTTCTGATATAGAGAATTTTTTATTCTCTGGTAAATGCTCTTGATCTATTAGAAGGGTTACATCGTTCTCAACTTCAACGACTAGTCCATTATCTTCTCTCTTACCTACAATAACCTGTATTTTATCACCTACCTTAACTTTCTTTATCAGTTCTTCAAGAGGATCATACTCTATTTGTTTTATTCCAAGATAAATTCTTGCCCGATTCACGTTAGCCCTTATTACTTTTGCTTCTATTTTATCACCTACATTATACTTCTTTATCTCATCTGAACCATTTTTAGACCAACTAAAATCTTTCACATATATTGTCCCTTCTACGTTCTCATCTATTTCAGAATCACCGAAAGCAACAGATACATATGAGCCGGTATTATTCTTCACTTCACCAGAAACAATAGAACCAGGAGGATATTTATTGATAAATACTTGCCAAGGGTTGTCTACACACCTTTTCATGCTTAAACTCATCCTACTCTTAGCAATGTCAATACTGAGAATTTTTACATATACTTCTTGTCCCCTTGTTACGAGACTACTAACTGGTAAATTACTCTTAACCCAAGTTATTTCTGACGAGTGCACTAAACCTTCAATTCCAGGTCTAAGCTCAACAAATAATCCATAATCTTCTATGCTTGTTACATAACCCTTATGCACACTATCAACTGGATATTTTGACTCTGCATCTTGCCAAGGGCTATCTTCTAGCTGCTTCACACCCAAGGAAATTTTAGCATTTTCCTTATCTATTTTTATAATTTTAACTTTTATAGTCTGACCACAAGTAAAAACTGCAGACGGATGACTTACCCTACTCCAAGAGATATCTGTAATATGTAACAATCCATCTATAACTCCCACTACATCTGATTCATGAATACCGACAAATACACCGTAATGAGTGATACTTTTTATTTTCCCTTCTATTATATCGCCTTCATTTAAAGATTCTAAAAATTTAATTTTTTCACCAGCGTGCAATTTTTCTAACACCAGCTTTCTTGATACTACAATATTGCCCTGCTTCTTATCCATTTTAAGCACGATGAACTTTTGTTCAGTTTCAATAAGGTGCTTCGCATCTTTTACTTGCTTCAAATCCACATGACTCAGCGGTAAAAAAGCGCTTATTCCGTCACCAAGATCAACAATAAAGCCACATTTAATTGAGCGTTTAATAACTCCGCTTACTTCAGCCCTTGTAACTGTATCTTCTTCCAACTTATTCCATTTTTCGTCCCTAATTGCTTTTTCACGACTAAGAACAACATTACCATGATAATCTTCAATTCTTTCCACATAAACTCTGATTTTCGAGCCAATAATGACCTCATCATTACAACCGAGTTCCTTGATCAGAATTCTCCCGTCAGATTTTAAACCAATATCAACCACAACGTCGTTAGGGTTTATTCTTGTAATTACACCTTCTACCACATCTCCTTCTTTAATTTTGTTAACAAAAGAATCTTCAAACAAGGTATTATCTTGATCCTCAAATTGGCCTTGACATATCTCTTCTATAAATTTGTTTGATGATAGCTTTCTGATAGTAACCGGTAGATTTACGACTGGATTATTATTATTCATACCTTTAACTTAAACTTTATTAGAACTCATATATTATATAATATTAACAATTATTGACAAGTAATTTTTCATTAACTCATTTCGAGAATTGTTTAAGCTATATAAAATATAGTGAGAAAATTATATATGTATCAAGAATATGCTATTTAAGAATAGCAAGTGGATTAGATCGTTCTCCAGAAGGTCCAGGCTAAAACCTGATGTTGATGAAATATTGGAAAAATATTCTATTCAAAACAGCAAGGAATCTATAGAGAAAATTGTAAATTCACAAAAAAGAATATGGGTAGAAATAGGCTTTGGCAACGGTGAAAATATGCTTTACCAGGTGCTCAATGAACCTGATCTATTATTTATAGGATGTGAGCCCTACTTAAAGGGGGTTTCTCGCTTGCTAACAAACATAGAAATACAGAACATAAAAAATATTTTAATGTGGACAGAAGATGCAAGAGAATTGATTGCAAATTTTCCTGATAACAGTGTTGAAAGATTCTTTATTCTCTTTCCAGATCCATGGCCAAAAAGAAGTCACAATAAAAGACGATTAATTAATACGGAATTTTTAAATTTATTAGCAAAAAAAATACTTATAACAGGGGAAATATTCATTGCAACCGATCATCAGGACTATGCAGAGTGGATAGCATCACATATAAAGCAGTGTAACTCTTTAATCTATAGGGAAGACGATTTCACAAGTTATACTCTTACAAAATACCACAGAAGAGCGCTCAAAGATCAGCGTAAAGTGAGGTTCTTTAAAGTAAGTGTTATTAATAATTTGCAGACTATGGATCAATAGAGTTTTTGCATATCTCTTTTACGTTAACTATAGATTAAAAATAATAAAAAAAGAGGGAGAAATAGAGTAAATTCCTTTAACTACTTCTCCTTATGAAGGAATAGACTTCTTGCATAACCCAAACTAAGTAGGAAAAAGGTATCATCCAAGTAGCCCCTTTCTCGTCATGCCGCCGCGGCGCTAACACGTAGCGGGATGATGAGGCTTATCGTCATGCCACCGCGAACCGTCATACTGTCACGGTATCTCTTAGCCGCTAACAAGTAGCGGGATGACGGTTGTCAGGTTAGCTGTTATCCCAGTTTTTGACACTGGGATGACAACGAAGGGCTACTTGGATGACAGGGAAGGATGCTGGAATGAAGGTTTTTCAAATTGTCGATAAACCTAAATCTATAATAACTATTTGCCTTTTTTCTAGGTTATGCAAGAAGTCTACTGAATAACAGTAAGATTTTTCAATCCTGTTCCACAGCAAATTTTAGTGCCATGTGAGTAGTTATGGTGCTGTTAACAATCAAAATAACAAAAACTAAGATGGTGATTAGTAGTGTATAAATATTCAAGGATAAATTTTCAAATTGAGTTAGCATTTTAAAATACACAAAGGTTGGCATTATCATTGGCAAAACAAGAATTTGCGATACTCCTGATGCTAAGTTGTTTCGACCAATCATCAATGCATTTCCAGTAGCTGAAATATTAATGATTATCAGCGTATTAAATAATAAAGACACTCCAACTGCTATTGAGTGTTCAATACTATTGCCTAGAATTGCAAAGCTGAATATGGAAGAAATTACTGAAATCGGTAACCCAAATAATAACCAGTGAGCGAAAATTTTATAAGCAACTATAAGCCTAGAAGAGAGTGGCTGTACAAAGATTTGCTCTAATATTCCATCATGATAATCAGATGTAAACAAATTATTTGTAGAAATCTGCAAAACAAATGTAGCACATATCCATGTTAATGTTAACATAACTTCTTGTTTATTGTTGTTTTTAAGTGTAAATGAAGATAAACTTAACATTATGATAAAAATACATACTATATAGGTAAAGTTCTTATCATCTATTACTAATTTTTTTACTGAGTCGATCATACTAGGCTTTTAAATGTTTATTATAAATTATAGTGTTTACTTTGAGGTAGTATAATTTTTTGTTCATAAATTATATAGGTTTTATTATTTTTTTGATAATGCAATTATGGAAAAGTTACCAAAAATAAAGTCACCAGAAGATTACACTCCTTCAGAAGATGAAGAATATATGAGCGTAAAACAACTGGAATACTTCAGCTTAAAGTTACAATCAATACTCGCTGAGTTAGAGAAACAAGAACTAGAAGATAATAGTATTGATACATACTATTCTGATGAAGATAGTGGAAACGAGGAATTAATCAAGCGTCGAAAAGATAGAAAAGAAAAAATTAAGGAGGCGTTAGAAAAAATAAAATTAGGCACTTATGGTTACTGCGATGGAACAGGAGAAGAAATAGGAGTCGAAAGACTTAAAGCTAATCCGCTTGCTATATATTGTATTGAAGAGCAAGAGAGAGTAGAAAAAGAAAAGAACGTGTACAACATTAACGATTAATTTACACATAAGTGGTGAGCCCATTGGACTTCAAGAGGAGCAAGAGGCGCTGAAGTATGTTATGCTATAAAGAAAGTGGAAAATTGGACATTCTCAACTTGACTCCTGCAGATTAAAAATTAAGTTGTATCCGTTCAGGCAATGGCGTCAACTTAAGGAAAAATATCAGCGATAGTGTATAAAATTTCTCTCTAAATTTTTTATCATTAAATTATCCAAAGAGTGCAAAAAACAGCACTTTTGTTTCTATTTTATTGCAACAAAAAAGTTTAAAATGTGTCTTTTTTAGGTGAAACATGCAAAAAGGAAAAAACCTTATTCTACAAATTAAAAATATAATATACTCGAAAACTTTTCAGAAAATCCATTGTGTTGAGTTTTACACGAACAAGAAAACTTCCTTTTTCGACAGTATTTTCTATGATTTTAAAGTTAGTTAAAAAAAGTTTGGGAATAGAATGTGAACTTATGGAGCCATTGACATGTACCCTCAAAGCAAGCTTTTTCTAAAGCAAGATATAAGATTTGCCATACAGGCTTTCAAGAATTTAAGCATCCAAACAGCCTATCAGGATGAACCTGAGTTGGAGAGGCTATAGACTTATTGCAGCAGATGGTTCTGGTATGAGATTACCCAGCTCTGGGGAAATTGTATCCGAGTTTGAACCAAATGGAACAACAGGCACCATTGGCAATTTGTTTGTTGATTTGTGTACTTCGCTGATTTGTAGTGCTCGTCTTGCAGCTTGGAATATAGGTGAACAAACGTTGGCGGCAGAGCAATTACCCGAAGTTATCACTCAAATGCGTTTATTAAATCAAGAGAAATTATTATTTATCTATGATCGTCTTCAGTAAAATTCATTCAGCAGCATTATGATTTGGAAGTAGATTTTATTTTTCGCTTGCAAAAAAGAAATTATAGTAAGCTATGGGAACGCTGGCGAATTAGATTTTGATTTTATATTAGAAAATGAAAAGCTAAAAAATAAAATGAAAGGACAGAAAGTAAGAGTTATAGTGCTGACATTAGCCAACTGAGAAACAGAGTTTTTGACCGAGACTTTGGAGCAAAGCTTATGTGTTAAGGTGGCACATAGAGGAGTGCTATAAACGACTCAAAGTAGGAGCAGAGTTAGAGAATTTTTCTGGAGAGGCTGTATTACAAGAATTTTGGGCAAACTTGGTCATGTGCAATATATTATCGCTTCATATGTGTGATGCACAAGGGCCTTGGAACCCAGATCAAATTACTGAGTATCGTTTAAATTTTTCAGTTTTATTTAGTGTAATGAGACAGAAACTCTATCAGGTACTTATTGCGCCAAAAAACTTTCAAGCCCTTTTTAAGTATACGCGCTAAAGTTAAAATCCGACCGGGACAGCCGCAATAAAGTAGATAAGCCTAAACGCCATCATGTCTTTAGGAGAGTTTGCTAATGAAAGTTCTTAAGTTGACGTCATTGACTGTTCCGATTCGTTATATGACATAAGAGCATCATATATTTCATGCAATGTATTTGAGATGTTTTTTTCCATATGTTGATTAATATGCCCATATATTGTCGTCTCTTCCGAACACTCTGTATCTTTATGTATATGATTTTGTTGCTTTAATCCTTCTCTATCTACACTCTCTATTTGCTCTGACACTAGCATAACTACCTCATATTTTACATAACGAAATAAAAAAATTCTAACTGTAGTATGCTTATATAATCTACGAAGTCAATAGTTAAATTGAAAAGTTTCGGTTATAATTTACTTCATATAGAACATGCCCTTGAATTATGCTAAAAATCGCCATAGTAGGCCTACCAAATGCTGGAAAATCGACCCTATTCAACAGATTAGTAGGAAGAAAAGCAGCAGTAGTGAGTAACATTCCAGGAGTGACAAGGGATAGGCGAGAGGGAATGGGGAGAATTAGCGATTTGGAGTTTAAAGTTATAGATACAGGAGGATGGAACGACCAAACTAGTTTTTCACTGCAAGTTATTGAGCAAATAGAGTTTTCTTTATCCAGTTCAAACATAATTTTCTTTCTTGTTGACGCAAAAGTGCAAAATGAGCGAAATAAAGAGTTTGCAAAGTGGCTGAAGAGAAAAATAAATAAACCTGTGATACTGATAGCAAATAAATGCGAGAGTCATAAATCCGAAAATGTTGATTATTTGCAGTTTTTTGATTTTCTTGGCCCGGTGTATATCTCTGCCGAGCATAATCTTGGCATGGTTGATCTTTATGATGCATTAGCTGGTGTTATTGAAAATTTTAACGAGAACACTGAGTTACCTAACAATGAACTGAGTAGGCTGAGGATCGCGATCATCGGCCGTCCGAATGTTGGAAAATCAACTTTTTTAAATGGTTTACTTGCAGAAAACAGACTAATAACAAGTTCAGAGCCAGGTACCACACGTGATTCTGTGGATATTACATATGATCATGATGGAGAGTTAATTGCTCTAATTGACACTGCCGGAATCCGCAGAAAGGCGAATGTTGTAGATGGCTTAGAATCAAGATTTGTTGAGAAAAGCATGGAATCAATCAAGCGCTCTCATGTGGTAGTTTTAATGCTAGACTCCCTAGTTGGTATTGAGCAGCAGGATTTATCAATTGGTGAAGCTGCAATTAAGGGAGGGAAAGGGATTATTGTTGTTTTAAATAAGTGGGATTTAATAGGTAAGGATGACAGAAGCAGGTTAATAAAATTTGTCAAACAACAGGAAGTAACTAGGTTATTCTTGGAAGTGCCAACTATAACAATTTCTGCGTTAAAAGGCATGCGCTGCGGTGATGTGATAGATAAGTGTCTTGAAGTGAGTGAATCCTTGAACAAGAAGATCAGCACTGCAAAACTGAATAAGTGGCTCATAGATGCTGTAGGAAAACATTCTCACCCTCTTGTAAAAGGCAAAGCAGTTAAAATGAAGTATATCGCTCAAATTGGTACTAAACCTCCAGCTTTTTCTTTGATATGTAACATACCTGAAAGTGTTGATGAAAGTTACAAACGCTATTTAATTAACGATCTCAGAAAAAATTTCTTTGCAGACGGTGTGCCAGTTAGATTGCTTTTGAAAAAAAATAAAAATCCCTATGTAAAATGAATACTCTGCTTTATACTTTCAGGGATAATTTACTTAAAGTTATGTGTAATAATTCCAGAATTCCTGCAATCTTTCTGCTGTCGAGTGCCGCTGCTCTAATTTTTGCATATGTGCTAGAATATTTTTTCAACATGCTGCCATGCAAGTTATGTACATACGAGCGAATAGTTTACTATATCGCCGGATTACTTGCAGTAGCGTGCATGCTTAAAGACAACAAAATTCTAATCTATGCAATGTTTTGCAGCTACCTCATAGGTGCAGTAATATCTTTTTATCATATAGGTCTTGAACTCCACTTATTTCATGATGTTTTAGGTTGTACAGAGCAAGCAAGTGGTAACGTTAGTATAGAAGAGCTCAGAAATAATCTACTAAATCCTAATTACTCTCCATCTTGTGACAGACCTCATTACGTTCTAGGTGTTTCCTTAGCAACATGGAATCTAATTTATCTCATAGTAGCTCTGTTCGTATCAGGTAAGGTGTATTGTGGAGAAAGAAAGAAATCTAAATAATTTAAGGTACAGCAACAATCAGTTCTTGCAACAGGCAATTAGAGTAGATCACGCTGGAGAATATGGAGCTATTTGCATTTATTCTGGTCAAAAATTTATTCTTAAGAAATCTTCTATAATCAATGAAATAATTGAAATGGAAGAGCAGGAAAAAAAGCATTTTCACTATTTTAATGAGAAAATCAAAGAGCAAAAAGTTCGTCCTACTGTTTTGTTGCCTGTTTGGCGTGTTTTAGGAGTGTCGCTTGGCGTTGCAACTGCCATTATGGGCAAAAAAGCTGCTATGGCTTGCACTGCTGCAGTTGAAGAAGTTATCGGGGAGCACTACAAAGAGCAAGTTTCACATTTAGAAGATGGGGAATTAAGAGAAACTATAAGTAAATTTCGCGACGAGGAGTTAGAGCACAAAGATATTGCAATTCAGCACAATGCTGAAAGCGCATTTGGCTACAACATTTTATCATCATTCATAAAAACAGGCTGCAAAACTGCTATTTACTTGTCTAAGTTAATTTAACTAAGCAACTTTCTTAAAGTGTTTTAAATGTTCTGATAACAACAGAAACCAGGAAGGAATTCAAGTGTAACAATTATTTTATAACTATATTTACATATCACCATTATTAATAAATAATTAGTATTTGTAAATTAAATACATCTAAAGTATAGACTGCAAAGGAGGCAAAAGTGCGTTTTAATTTAGAAGAGGGAAATGCTCTTATGTAATACCTGCCACAGGTTCACAACTGTACGAACATTCATTTTTGAAGGTAAATTGCACAGCAAATGGTGTCATTCCAGTCTGGAATCCAGAAATTTTGCTTATAACTGAGCTGATAAGCTAAAGGTAATTGTCTTACACTAAAACAAACGTTTTTAATTAAGTTGCATAGAACCAGTGTCTGGGCACTGGGATGACACCCCACTGGTGGTCCAAACTACAACGTTCGTACAGTTGTGGATTCCAGACTGGGATGACACCCTACTGATGGGCCCAAATCACAATGTTCGTACAGTTGTGGGTCAGGCTATAGGATGACAGAAGTTGACTTTATTAGCTATAGGTGGTATGACACTTAGTCAATTTAAGTAAGCAGATGATCTTAGCTACAAAAGTATTTTTTACCTCATTTGTTTTTGGGTTTATTCTTTTTCCCTATTTTATAAAGCTTCTAAAAAAAATAAGCAAAGATGGGCAACCAATTAGATCATGTGGACCAGAAAGTCATTTAATAACAAAAAAGAATGTACCACCTATGGGCGGAATAATAATACTGATTTCTTCTTTATTACCAATTTTACTCTGGGCTCAGTTAACACCAGAAATTTTGCTGCTGATATTGATAACTCTATTTTTTGCTCTACTTGGATTTATTGATGATTATTTAAAATTGAAGACAAATCACTATCGAGGTTTAAGTGCAAAAACCAAAATACTTATTCAGTTTATTGTTGCTCTGGTTGGTGTGTTTATACTTAAGCTATACTCTGCTGAATGTTTTACAAAAACGTCCCTATTTAAAGGAGTAATAATAGATTTTGGCTATCTATATGTTCCGTTTGCTGCGTTTGTAATTGTCGGCTCTTCTAATGCTGTGAATCTCACAGATGGTTTGGATGGCCTTGCTGCAACTCAAGTTATCACTTCCTTTGCTTTTTTGGGGCTAATTGCATATATAACTCAGGCAGATATGAATATTACTTTATTCTGCATTGCATTTATAGGAGCTATTCTAAGTTTCTTGTGGTTTAACACACATCCAGCAAAAATATTTATGGGTGATGTTGGTAGCTTGTCGGTAGGTGCGGCTTTAGGGTTAACTAGTGTCCTAATTAAAAGAGAAATGCTTTTTGCCATTATTGGAATAATCTTTGTAATAGAGACTCTATCTGTTATTATTCAGATATCATATTTTAAATATACAAAGTTTAAATATGGAGAAGGAAAAAGAGTTTTTCTTATGGCACCAATACATCATCACTTTGAGAAGAAGGGATGGTCAGAAAATACAATCGTTATGAAATTTTGGATAATTTCTATTATCTGTTCAGTTTTTACTATAACTTTCTTATTATAAAAACCTATGAAATACCCAGACTTTACATTAGAAAATAAATTATCAGGAGTGATAGCAGGAGTGGATGAAGTTGGAAGAGGTCCGCTAGCTGGTCCAGTAATATCCGCAGCCGTAGTGTTTATTGATAGAAATACAATTATTGATGGAATCAACGACTCGAAAAAGTTGACTCCTCAATGTAGGCAAGTCCTATATGAAAAAATAATATCCGTTGCAAAATTTGGTATAGGAATGGCAAGCGTAGAAGAAATAAATTCATACAATATCTTGCAAGCAACAAAACTTTCAATGAAACGTGCGTTGATAGACTTGGACCTAGAATTAGATTATGTGCTAGTTGATGGTAATCAACCACCTGAAGTGAAATGGCAAGTGAAATCCATAGTAAATGGTGATAATTTGAGTACATCAATTGCAGCAGCTTCAATCGTTGCAAAAGTTACGAGAGATCGGCTTATGCAAGAATTGCACAATAAGCATCCTGAATATAATTGGTATAAAAATAAAGGATATGGGACAAAAGAGCACCTTAACGCTATTGGCCTTTATGGAATTACAGAACATCATAGAAAAAATTTTGCACCCATATCTCGGGCATTATAGCCTTTACCCTTTTTTGAAAGGTATGGTTTCATTAAATAGGCAAACTGTACTCGATCCATTCCTTAAGGTAAACACTGAACTTACCCTTTCGATTATCAGGTAGTTATCAACTGTACGGAAATTTACTAAAGACTCATATCCTGCAGAATCAACCATAAAAACTGCCGGAAAATCAGAGTTTATTTTATTGAATTGTAGATATGTAAATTTTCCGTCATCAAAAACCTTAATTGGTATTATTGACTGACTACCTTTGACGTGCGAGATGGAATAATTAAAATTTAATCCCTTCTTTACAACTTCAATATCATTGATATCAGGAATAATGGTATGACTAGCTTGTTCGAAGATATCACCGTTATTTGTTGTGTAAATCTCATCACTGCTAAATAGTGGATAAAGAAACCTTACTTCATATGCTAATCTTGGATCATCTAGTCCAGTTGCTTCTTCAGCATGAAGTTCAAAGTAATAAACTCTTTTATTGGTAATTATAGTTGCATTAGTATCGGCAATATCATCTATAGGCTTAATAAACAATCTATTACCTTGAGGAAGGAGTTGCCAACCAGTTGAATCACCCATTGAAAGGTTTTGTATTACCTCCCCTGGTTCAAACAATATACTGGACTGATAACCATAAAAACCCGTATACTTATGTATAGCTTGTGGGTTATAATTTATCACCTTTATGTGATTATCTCCAGCTATTGAACGTGGCTCCTGTTTTGCAAGTGCATCACTACCACAGAGGAACAACAGTACGGCAAACAGTAAACCAATCATAATATCAAAATAAATTAATTTTCATTTTATCATTGATAGACATGCACTGCAACTATTAAGGCACTTTCTATACTATAAACCCCAAAGCAAGCGGTAGAAAAGGCAAGAAATAAGGCAAACTCCTTAAATACTTTAGAACTACAGGAGGCTTTACCTGAACGGATATACTTGGAATCCTGCCATTTTCACTTTGTAAACATACCAAGAATTCTGTCCATTATTCCACCCATATTTGCTTCAGCTTGAGTATACTCTATTTTACCACCATGCAAGATTAGTTTAATATCTGATCCAGGTGATATATTAACAAATTTACTGCCAACAACTCCACTGCTAGTGATCAGAGCTGAACTATCAATTGGCAATTTTATGTCTTTGCTTATACACATATCGATTCGTGCTACGTAGGTAGCTTTGTCAAGTGATACACCAGTTATGCTTCCAACATCTACACCAGAGATCTTGACACTATCACCAACTCCTATACCGTTAGCGTTAGCAAAAAGACCATATATTTTATAGCAATCCTTATAGTTTTTCTTTATGTAAGATAGCTTATCAATAGCAAAGAAAATCAGAAAAATAGTAAAAATTAATACAAATAATCCAGCGGTTATTTCAAGTATATTTGACCTTCGCATCTTTAGTTATCAGGACTCCAGCTTTTATAGTAATTTTTCACTTTTTGGTTTGGATAGTATGCATCTTTTGTACCCGTTAAATTAGGAGTATGTTTTACTTTTCTTTTTTTATTATTAACTGGTACTACATTATCAGTATAGTGAAGCCATATATGCCATTCCGGAGGCACTGTTGTAGGCTCAGAGACACTGCTATACATAACCCACCTTTTTCCTTTACTTGATTCATAGTAAGAATTTCCATTTTCATCTCTTCCTACAAATTTATCTTCTCTTCGTAATAGGCGTTTTATTGCGTTACAAATTTTAGATAACATAAGGGTATTAAAACAAAAAGTATTATATATACTAATACTTTAACGATATATTAACAACAATTTAATGCAATTACCAATTTTACAAGTTATTATCCCAATAATTGCATCAATGTTTTGCTTTCTTGCCAAGAAACACAAGGTATCTTGGTTTATTTCTTTTATTGCAACAACAATCACTCTTATCATTTCATCAATACTACTCATTAAAACATATAAAGGCGAAATTATAACTTATCACCTTGGGGATTGGGCTCCCCCGTACGGCATAGAGTTAAGAATCGACGTGTTGAACTCCTTGATTCTAACTTTGGTGAATTTTATAGCGCTGATTAGCGTGCTTTATAGCTTTTATATTAACGAAAAAGAAATTAGCAAAAACAAAATCACTGGTTTTTACTCTCTATTTCTACTGTGCTTAAGCGGACTGTTCGGGATTCTAGTAACAAACGACATATTTAACCTTTACGTTTTCTTGGAAATTTCATCTCTTTCTTCTTATGTATTAGTTTCAATGGGAAGGGATAAAAAAGCCTTGGTTGCAGCATTTGAATATCTAATTAGTGGAACAATAGGTGCAACATTTTATTTATTTGGCATCGGGCTCTTGTATTCAATGACTGGAACGCTCAATATGTCTGACATGGCTGAAAGAATAGTTCCATTATACGATAACAACATCATAAAACTTGGCACGTTGTTCATTTTTGTTGGTCTCTCAATCAAAATGGCACTGTTTCCATTAAGCAGGTGGCTGGTTAATGCATATAGTGAGGCGCCAAGTTTCATTAGCATATTCTTTTCAGGCACAGTGACAAAAGTGATGATATATGTTTTCATCAGAATCTTTTATACTGTTTTTCATCAAAATTTTTTCTTGTTTAAGCCGCTACTGGACAATGTGATAATTATCCTCGCACTTTGCGCTATTGTATTTGGGTCGATATTTGCAATAACCGCAAAAGACATAAAAAGACTGCTTGCTCACTCTAGTATTAGCCAAATTGGTTATATAATTTTAGCACTGAGTTTTAACTCAAAAACAGGTGTATTTGCAGCAATTCTTCACATAGTAAACCACAGCATAATAAAAACATCTTTATTTATGGCTGCAGGATGTATTTCTTACAAATTTGATACAACAAAAATAGAGAATTTATCGGGACTCAAGAAATCAATGCCTTATACAGCACTTGCGTTCACTCTACTCAGTTTAGCATTAATCGGTGTGCCTTTAACAAATGGCTTTGTAAGCAAGTGGTATATAATGAAAGCAATTATCGAATCTCGCGCGTGGATTTCCCTGATAGCTTTTGCTGCCGGTTCTTTTCTTGCACTAATATACATGTGGAAGATGGTAGAGAAAATGTATTTTGAAAATGATGCAACGTCACGCACTAGAATGACACTAGGCAAAATTAATGATGTGCCATTTCCTATGCTTTTCTGTCTATTGTTTATGGCAGCTTTAACAGTAGTAACTGGAATATATAGCACTCCAATTCGGTTAGTAGTTGAGAAGTTGGTTTTTTGATTTTTATCTTTGTTTCATATTTTACTATACTTTAAGGTTATAAGGTCTTTATTGTGGGTAGGCTGAAGAAGATTCATTGGTTATTAGTCATTAACGTGATAGCGCTGTTTTGCGTTGGCATTGTTGTTCAATACTCTTCTGCTGGAGGAAAGTGGGTGCCATTTGCGATTCACCAACTGGTCATATTTTCCTTCTTTTTCCTACTCGCTATAGCTATGTCATTCATAGAGCTAGATTTTTATTTGAAGTACGCCTACTTTTTTTATATAGCAGCAGCGATTTCACTATTAGCAGTAAATTTTTTTGGCTCACACATAATGGGTGCAACAAGGTGGATAAGAATTGGATCAATTAGTTTGCAACCATCAGAATTTGCAAAAGTAGGCTTAATACTTGCGCTTGCTCGCTATTTTGATAAGCAGAGTATGTATAAAATGATGGAATTTAAAAGATTGCTTAAGGCACTTATAATTATTTTCTTACCCGTGTTCTTGGTGTTAAAGCAACCTAATTTAGGCACAGCTATGATAATGTTATTTATAGGGATATCAATTATATTCACAACAATAATAAAAAGATCTCATTCAGTAATATGTGGAACTCTTGGCATTTTTGCAGTACCGGCTATTTGGCCTTTTTTACGTCCTTATCACAAGCAAAGGATATTGTCATTTTTGGATTCATCAGTGGATCCACTTGGAATAGGTTATAATGCGCAGCAATCTCAGATAGCTATTGGTTCAGGGGGTTTACTTGGCAAGGGTTTTTTGAGTGGAAGTCAAACTCAACTTGGATTTTTGCCGGAGAAACGTACGGATTTTGCTTTTGCAGTGCTGAGTGAGGAGTGGGGCTTTTTAGGTAGCATGGCTTTAATTTTGCTTTATACCTCATTACTTGGAGTAATTTTCTCTATCGCTTATAGGTCGAAAAATTATTTTTCTAAGTCGGTATCTATCGGCATTTTCGCCTTTTTTAGCGCTCATTTTTTTGTAAACATTGGAATGTCAATAGGCCTCTTGCCTGTGATAGGCGATCCACTGCCATTTCTTTCCTATGGAGGAAGTACAACTGCTGCAAGCTTGATATGCATAGGATTATTGCTGGCAATAAAAGCAGATGAACAACAAAATGCTTGTATTTTACCTATGCTAAAGTAAAATTAAACTTTACTTAATAGTTTTTATGCTAGATGAAATGCGTGAGGAATGTGGGGTATTTGGCATAAGTTGCAACCAAAGTGCTGCTTTTAACTCTATACTTGCTCTCCACGCTTTGCAGCATAGAGGTCAAGAGTCTTTTGGCGTAGTAACCAGTAACAACGATAAGCTGCACTCTTATCACTTTCAAGGTCAAGTGAGCAGCGTATTTGATGATATAGATGAAATAAAGAAATCCTTACCTGGGGATTGTGCAATAGGTCATGTTCGATACTCAACAAGTGGTAGTAAATTTGGAGTGCAGCCCATGTTTGGCAAAAGTGGCAAATTTGGGAATTTTGCCATAGCACATAATGGTAATTTAATTAATATTTCTCCGATACGCAAACAATTAATTAAACAAGAGTGCGTTTTTCAGTCAGATATTGATACAGAAGTAGTAGTGCATCTGACAGCAAGCGGTGAAAAAGATAGCTTCTTAGAGAGTTTTATATATGCATTAAAGCAAATACAAGGTGCTTATTCTTTTGTGGCAATCAATCAAGAAGTAGTTATTGGAGTACGTGATCCGTCTGGAATCAGGCCTCTTGTTTTAGGAAAGTTAAACGGTTCTTACGTTCTTGCATCTGAAACTTGTGCTCTTGATATAGTAAATGCAGAATTTGTTAGAGAAATAGAACCAGGCGAATTAGTTACCATCAGTTCGGATAGTAAGCTAGCCTCAATGTTTCCTTTCCCACAGCAAAAATCAAGTTTTTGTATTTTTGAATACGTTTATTTTTCAAGACCAGACAGCATAATGGAGAATAGGTCTATATACGATACAAGAAAAGAAATAGGAAGAATACTTGCGAAGGAAAGTCCACCAAAAAACAATGTGGATATGATTGTACCAATACCTGATTCTGGAATACCTGCAGCTATTGGATATGCAAAGCATTCAGGGTTACCTATGGAACTGGGAATAATTCGTAATCATTACATAGGAAGAACTTTTATACAACCAACCGCTGAAGTACGTAAAGTTAGAATAAAATTAAAATTCAATGCTAATAAGCACACTTTGAAAGGTAAAAACATAATTTTAATAGATGATAGTATAGTGCGTGGTAGTACGTTAACAAATATAATAGTTATGCTAAAGGATGCAGGAGTAAAAGAGATTCACCTCAAAATTTCAAGCCCACCAATTAAGCATTCTTGTTTTTATGGAATAGATACGCCAGAGTGCAAAGATTTAATTGCTGCAAATAAATCTGTAGAGGAAATTAAGGAAGTTATAGGAGTAGATAGCCTAGCCTTCTTGAGTATTGATGGATTATATCAGGCTGTTAAAGGAGAAGTGCGTAACAATGCTACACCACAATATTGTGATGCTTGTTTCACTGGTGATTATCCGATTGGCAAATAGTCTACGCAAGATCTTAAGTTTAGAAAATCTTAAACCGCCAAAATTTCTCTTGGCCTTTACTAATTCCGATTCTCGGAGTGCAAATATAATCTGGTTTGAGGTGAGATTCATAAACACAAAATTCGTGGCTTATAGTGAGGTCCAGTTTGTTGTGTTCTTTTATAATATTTAATCTTTTACACAATATTCCTGGCCCACCTAAATTTGCTTCAAGTGGTTCAATAAGCTTTAATCCCCGTATTAACACTGCTGCTGGGAACCCTTCTGTTTCTGTTACAATATTTAAACAGTAATACATTCCATATATAAAATACACGTATGAAAACCCCGGCATACCAAACATTACTGAGGTTCGGTTAGTATAGCCTCTTGCCGCGTGACAAGCTGGGTCATTCATTCCTATATAGGCTTCAACTTCGGTTATTATTCCACTAAAGTTAGAAAATTTGAGGACTTTTCCCAATAACTCTCCAGCTACAGTTAAGGTCGGCCGCTCGTAGAAATTTCTTGGCAGTATTGTGCTACCCATTTTTTATTTTTGTTCTGAGGTTCTATATAGAGTTCAGTTTAAGAATTTCTGGATCCCAGTGTCAAGCACTGGGATGACAAGAAGGGGAGCTACTTGAATGACAAGAAAATGGTACTGGCATAATAAGAAAGAAACATTGAGATGGTGAAAGAGAGAATATATGCAAGCAGTCACCCATAGGGTAGCGCGTGACGCTGGAATCCAGTTTTCTCCTATTACCCAAACCATAGCTTAATTAGTTAGAATAGCATAACTAGCGAGTACGAAATGGAGAAGTTTTAATTTGAACTACAGTTTCAGTGCTATTTAACACATATGCCTTCATACAAAAAGATGCCAGTATATGATATTATGCCAATCAATATATATATAATTGAATTATGGTAGAAAAGCTCTCTAATATTAAAGGCTCAAATACTCCTTTGCTTGATCGGTTAGAACGCGCCCTCTTGGTGTGCGCTTTACAAAACTAATTTTGATTAAATAAGGTTCTACTGTTTCTTCAATATTGCCAACATCCTCGGATAGCGCAATAGATATAGTGTCAATTCCAACAGGCCCTGAGGTGTTGAATAAAAATCTTAGATAATGCATATCAAGTTTATTGAGTCCCATTTTGTCTACACCCAATTTTAGCAATACAGAATCAGCAACTTCATAAGTGATTTTTTTATCATCTTTCACTTCAACAAAATCCCTTATTCTCCTCAGTAATCTCAAAGCAATTCTTGGAGTGCCACGTGCACGGCAGGCAATTTCCCGCGCGGCATCCTCTGCAATTTCAGCAGAAAGAACTCTTGCGCCTCTTTTTATAATATCGACTAGCTCCTCAAAAGAATAAAACTCAAGGTGCAAAGGAATGCCAAAACGATCTCTGAGTGGCGCAGAAAGTAATCCAAGCCGCGTTGTTGCTCCAATTAGCGTAAATGGTGGTAGATCTATCCTTAAAGTGCGAGTAGATGGACCTTCACCTACTAATATGTCCAGGCAAAAATCTTCCATAGCAGTATATAAAACTTCTTCGATGCTGCGATTTAATCTATGGATTTCGTCGATAAATAGAACATCTTTTGCATTTAAAGTGGTAAGCACTGCAGCCAAGTCCCCAGCTTTACTAAGTAAAGGACCAGAAGTTGCGCGAAAGCTAACTCTTAATTCTTTAGAAACAATTTGTGCTAAAGTTGTTTTGCCAAGCCCTGGAGGACCGTACAATAAGACGTGATCTAAAGCTTCAGTTCTCGTCTGTGCAGCGTTTATAAACACTTTTAAATTTTGTATTAAGTCTTTTTGCCCGACAAAATCATCAAGTTGCTCAGGCCTGATGTTAATATTGCGCACATCTTCAGTATATTCTTTACCGCACGATATTGATTTCATAATGTTAAGAGCTCCTTAAGCGCCATGCGAATAATATCCTTAGTATCCAGGTTTGACGATTCGTCTTGTATTTTTTTTATCGTATCATAAGCTTTCATTTTTTCATACCCAAGATTGATCAATGCTGAAAGGGCATCTTCATTAATTGGATTAAAGTTATTGTTATTTATTTCTAGTTTACTTACTTTGCCACTCAATTCAGTGATGATTCGATTTATGAGTTTCAAGCCAAGTCCACTCATCTTGAGTGCTACTTTATCTTCATTCATAATTGCCAAAAATAGCTGTTCTGGAGTTAATTTACTCAAAATTGACATTGCAGTTTTATAGCTAACGCCGCTTACTTTGACAAGCAACCTCAAGCACTGCTGTTCTTCTTTGCTTATAAAACCATATAGCTGAGCGACATTTTCTCTGTTATTTGCATAGGTTTCGATAAGTAATTTGATTCTACTTCCAATTGCACAAGCACTTAAAGTTTTGGCTGAAAGATACACCATATAGCCAACATCATTCACGTTCAGGATTATGTGATCACTGCGCACTTCATCAACTATTCCGCTTAGATTTCCTATCATTTTTAGCACTGTATAGGGTTCAGTTTAAATACTCCTGGATCTTAGGTCAAGCAAACGAACATTATAACAGGGAAACGTGGCTAAAAAACCACTTGACAAACTCCGCCAGCCCCCTTATCATAAACACTGAAGCTATTTATTTATCTTCTCTGTACAGATTAAATGACAAAAAAACTCACGTATCTGGCGTATCATGTTTAATTTTTTGCACTATGTGCACCTTATGTCTTATAAAATTTCTACCTACATAAGCTGAAACGCGCTTATAAAGCGTTTAAAACATAAAAAAACGCCAACTTAAAAAATGGATAGTGAATAACTAGCTACCCTAGGGTTTCTTTTGCCTTTTTTTCTGTTTAGTAAATTTCTTAACGTTTATAATTTAGATTAGTTGCGGTTTAAAAGTAGCTGAATCGCGGTTATTAAGTGTTTAGAATAAAAAAACGCCATACTTGAAAGTATAATGTAAGTAATTAGCCAATTATGGGGCTTTTTTTGCCTTTTTTTTCGTTTGGTAAATTTCTTAATGTTTATAGCTAAACGACAACCGTCATCCCGCTGCTTGTTAGCGGGATCTATGCTAAGAGATACCGCGGATGAATCGCGCGGTATGACGGTTCGTGGTGGCATCTCGTCATCCCGCTACGTGTTAGCGGCTAAGAGATACCGCGGCGGTATGACGTCTTAGCCATAGATTACCTGATCTCACCATCTTTCCGGTTGTTTTATACATAATTCTCGGATTTTGAAAGTTCACTTTGAATAAATTGCTCATATTCTTTATCCTCTAGTTCTTCAAAAATCTCAGGATAATGTTTACTGGAACGAGTAATTATTGAAATTAGCTCTTGCTTTGTTTTTCTTAGTAAAACCTTTCAAAGAGAGTCTGTTCATCTGGGCGCGCAGACGATCGATACTCCTTTCTATCAAGTGCAACCAAAGCAAAACCTGTTGCAGCCATATGCTTACATGGACCATAATACACAAATGCAGGACAGGAACATGTTCCACTCAAAAGAGGACCATCGTGCTTTAGTGTTACTCGATATACATTTGATCCAACTACCTTTGATTTAGCTTGAGATTCATTAACAGATATAATCTGTACCTTTCTTTTGTCAAAATAATCCCTTCCTCTGGAGCGGTAGGGTTCTTTGATAAGACCTGTGATATCTTTATAATACAGTCTCATTTTTACCTCCTTTAAAACCCTCAATTTTCTAATATATCCTTTCTTCCATAAAAATTTATTAACTCACCACGACTTTTATATGGCCCTGCGGACAATTTTATAGTGCTATAGCTAACTCAAGAAAGGTTTCCCTACGTCATACCGCGATTCATTCCATAACTGTATGAACATTCATTTTTGAAGGTAAATTGCACAGCAAATGGTGTCATGAAAGTAGCTGACACTGGAATCCAGCCTTGCCGTAATCTCATCAAGAACGTTGTGTTTTAACATAAAACGGCTACTTTTATACTTACCAACTTAATAAAATTCCTGGATCCCAGTGTCAAGCACTGGGATGACAAGAAGAGGGTACTTGGATAAGAGGCATTGCCCTCCTGGTAGGCCCAAATTGCAATGTCCGTACAGTTATGGATTCATTCGCGGTATAGATTCCGCTAATGAGTAGCGGAATGACGAATTTGTTGTTTTTCAAATTGTAGGTAAACCTAAGCCACTTTAGCTATATATAATAGAATTTCGCTTTCTACTATCTTTCCAGTTGTTTTATACATAATTCTCGAATTTTGAAAATTTGCTCCATATCTAATTTCTCACTTGTATAAAATTTGTTTTCTTACTTCGAGACCTAATCTACCACAACTTTTATATGGCGTTTCTTTCCTGCAGATAATTTTATAAATGGCTGATCTTTAAAGCTCTCGAAATTTATTACATGATCAATATTGTTTACAACATTATCATTAATCTTGCATCCGTTGCCCTGTATTAAACGCTTTGCAGCGCCTTTTGAAGGTTCAAAACCGGTGTCATGTAGTAGGTCTACTAAGGATATGCCGCTTGCCACTTGTTCTTTTTTTATGATGTAATCAGGAAGTAGTGAGCTATCTTCATTCTCAAAAGCAGAAATTGCAGCAAATTGTGCAAGTTCCGCTTCTTTGTCACCATGACATATTTTTGTCACTTCTGTTGCCAAGACCTTTTTTGCTTCATTTATTTCTTGATCCTTTAAAGACTCTAATTTTCTAATCTCATCAATTGGCACATCAGTGAGCAATCTTAAAAAACGTCCAACATCTTGATCATCAACGTTGCGAAAATATTGCCAGTAGTCGTAAGGCTTTAGCATATTATCATCAAGCCACACTGCTCCACTTTCAGTTTTGCCCATTTTTTTTCCTTGTGCATTTAATAAAAGAGGCATGGTAAGGCCAAATAGCTCAGGTAAATTCAACTTTTTTCCAAGTTCAATTCCTTTTACTATATTTCCCCACTGGTCTGACCCTCCAATCTGCAGACGACAATCATATTTTTTGTTTAATTCAATAAAGTCGTAAGCTTGCAATAGCATGTAATTAAATTCCAGAAAGCTTAAGGTTTGCTCTCTATCCAGCCTGGTTTTCACACTATCAAAACTTAGCATACGATTTACAGAAAAATAAGCTCCTATATCACGCAAAAAATCTATGTATTTTATGTTATCCAACCAATCTGCGTTATTTACTATCATTGCACCAGTCTTGCTGTCATTAAAAGACACCATTTTTTCTAATATTCTCCTTATACTGGATGTATTTTGATTGATGTTCTCTACAGGCAAGATGCTTCTTGCTTTATCTTTGAAGGATGGGTCACCAATTTTTGTTGTGCCACCTCCAAGTAAGACTATCGGCTTATAACCAAATTTTTGTAGGTGACAGAGCATCATAATCTGAATTAGGTGACCAGCATGAAGACTTGGTGCTGTGCAATCAAACCCAATGTATGCAACTATATAATTGCTCTGCAATAATAATTGATCTAGTCCTTCAATGTTTGTGCATTGGTATAGGTACCCTCTTTCTTGGATGAAATTTAAAAATTCAGATGCGTGTTTCATTTTATAAACCCCAGTCTATCCTGTCATTAATGCCGAAGGTAACCCTAATAGAGAAGCCAGTGCCCAGACACTGGAACTTAATTATAAACAAGCACACTATACAACGTTTTCGATGAAATTGCATGAAAAACTGGATTCCAGTGTCAGCTACTTTCATGACACCACTACCTGTGCAGGAGTTGCCTTCAAAATTACAACGTTTGTGCAGTTGTGCACCAGCTATCCAGGCAATCAGTTCCATAACTCTTCTATTTTATAATACTCCCTTACTTCCGGCCTGAATATGTGAACCATTATGCCTTGAAAATTCAAAACTACCCAATTGCCTTCATCCATACCTTCTACATCTATTTTATCATGTGGCTTGAGGCTTTTTATTACGTGCTCAGCTAAAGCTTTAACGTGACGGCTTGAATCACCAGATGCAATAATCATATATTTTGCAATAACGGTTTTATTCTGCACATCAAAAGTTACTATATCATGACCTTTATTTTGATCTATTATCTCTTCAATTGTACTTCTTATCGATTCCATATCGCTAAGCATTGTTTACAGGTTATATGATTCATTTATAATTATATACTCAAAATTTCTAAATATGAACTATTTTCAACGCAACTACTTGTTAAAGGTATTACCTGCATCTATTTTATCATCATGTTTTTAGCATGTACAATGTATATACTTTTTATATAATTGAAAATAGCTTTTTACTAGTATTCATTATGGGCAAGACTCTCATCTACTTAATCGGCTTTCCAGGCAGTGGTAAGTTTACTACTGCAAAGGAACTGTGTAAAATCATTGGTGCAGTAATAGTAAGCAATAATCTATTCAATAATATTATATTTGATATTGTTAAATTACAAAACGCTGAAGTTCCAGATGACCTATGGGAAAAAATTTTTGCAGTTAGGGAAAATGTATTAGCAATACTGGAAAAACACTACGTAAAATCAAAACATTATATATTTACAAATGAATTGATAGAGGGTGATCCCTATGACCAAAGATTATATAACTCAGTGGTAAATTTAAGTAAAAAAATGGACATGGAAATTTTTTCTGTAGTATTACATTGTAATAATGAAAAACTAGTAAGACGTGTCCAATCAGAAGAGAGATATCAGGAAAATAAAATTACTGATCCGGATTTTGCTATAAAGAAAATTGAAGGGAAAAGGCTATTTATACCTGAGGGTTCGCTTGAAATTGATAACTCGAACTTGAGTGCAAAGGAAGTTGCAAAGAAAATTGTTGAAGAGATGAAGAAAGAAAAAAATGGAAAATTAATTAAAACTTCTGTAACAAATCATTTAAAAACAGAGCGTACTCGTGGTTGAGCAGAAAGATAAGTACCGTCCTTGTGTTGGCATAATGCTATTTAACAGACAAGGACATGCCTTTATTGGAAAACGCTTTGATAGCGATTCTTACTGGCAGATGCCACAAGGAGGTGTTGATGATGGTGAGGAACTGGAACAAGCAGCGTTACGTGAGTTGCTAGAGGAGGTTGGTACTAATAAAGTAAAGGTTATAACTAAAAGCAAGGATTGGATATACTACAACTTGCCTGAAGAAGTTATACCAATATGCTGGAATGGAAAATATTCTGGTCAAAAGCAAAGGTGGTTCTTAATGAAGTTTTGCGGAGAGGATGAGGACATTGATATTAATTATACTGGTCATCCAGAGTTCAAAGAGTGGCGTTGGCAAGGTATAGATAGTTTAGTAGCCAGTGCTATATCATTTAAAAAAGAAGTTTATAAAACAGTGATAGAAGAGTTTTCTTCTATAATAAAAGCCTCAACAATAAGCTCATGATAGTAGATTCTCATTGCCACTTGATTTATTTTTCTGACGATGAAATACCAAAAGTAATTTCAAGGGCAGAGCAAAATGGTGTAAAGGTTTTGCATAACATATGCGTAAGCATTGACGATGTTCCTAAGTTATTAAAAATTTCTTCATCCTATGATCAGGTCTACTCCTCTGTTGGTATACATCCGCTTGATGCTGCTATAGAAAACGGTGAGTGTATACATGTTGATGAATTAGTTGAATTTACCAAAAATCAAAAGGTAATTAGTATCGGTGAAACCGGGTTAGATTTTTATAAATCTGACAACAAAGACAATCAGAAAAAAAGTTTTGCATTACATATAGAAGCGTCAAGAATAACTGGACTACCTTTAGTTATTCACACAAGAAGCGCTGATAATGAGATGATCGATATGTTAAGGTCAGAAATGAAAGCCGGTGCTTTTAGTGGAGTAATGCACTGCTTTGCTTCCTCTAAAGAACTTGCTGATCAATCTATAGATTTGGGGTTATATATTTCATTTTCTGGAATTATTACTTTTAAAAATGCGAGCTTACTCAGAGAAATTGCACAAAATGTACCACGCGAGCGTGTTTTAGTCGAAACTGATGCACCATATCTATCACCTGAGCCTTATAGGGGAAAAAAGAATGAACCAGCAATGGTGAAATACGTTGTTGATTGTTTGGCAGAGTTGTGGAATGAGTCACCAGAACAAGTAGCGAAGGTAACCACAAGCAACTTTTTTAGGCTGTTTGAGCTATAAAGAAGCTCTATAAAACCATTAATTTGCTTATGAACCTAAAGATTTCACCAGCTCTCTCACCGAGTTTACAGACTTATTAAACATTTCTTGTTCACTATCATTCATTTTAACTTCTAGGATCTTTTCAATTCCGTTTTTTCCAATAATTACAGGAACACCAATAAACAACTCTTCTACACCATATTCACCATTAAGGTAAGCAGCACATGGTAATATGCGCCTCTTATCTTTTAAATATGATTCTAACATGCATATAGCTGAAGATGCAGGAGCGTAGTATGCAGATCCAGACTTAAGCAGATCAACTATTTCTTTACCGCCATTGCGAGTGCGTTCAACTATTTCATCGACTTTTTTCTGTGTGATAAGACCCATGTCGATAATTTGAGTAAGTGGAACTCCAGCAACTGAAGCACAATTGATTAGTGGTACCATAGTGTCGCCATGTCCTCCAAGCACAAAAGCAGATATATCTTCAACTGAGATATTTAACTCACTTGCAAGAAAGTAACGAAAACGGGAAGAATCAAGCACTCCTGCCATGCCAACAATCATATTAGTTGGAAGGTTTGAAAATTTATGCACCACTGAAACCATGGCATCCAAAGGGTTGGTAACCACTATTACAAACGCGTTTGGAGAATATTTTTTAATATTTTCGCCAACCTCCTTCATTACTTTAGCATTGGTTTGCAGGAGGTCATCCCTGCTCATTCCAGGTTTTCTAGCGATGCCAGCGGTTATTATAATTGCATCGGAGTTTTTTATATCTTCATACCTATTTGTGCCAGTAATATTGACATTAAATCCATCAATAGGGGATGATTCTGCTATGTCGAGTGCTTTACCTTGTGGTATTCCATCACTAATATCAAGTAAAACAACATCACCGAGTTCCCTTAGTGCAATCATATGGGTGAGAGTTCCACCGATATTTCCTGCACCGATTAAAGATATTTTTTTTCTTTGTACTGTCATTTTCTACTCCTTTGTATTTACTTTTATGGTTTTACCTTCCCAAGGCGATAAGCTATCAAACATACGAAAATCTTGCGGTAAATCTATAGGATTATACACAACCTTTTTTGTCTCTATATCATATCTTACTTCCTCATAACCAGTGAGAGGGAAATCTTTTAACATTGGATGACCTTTGAATCCATAGTCTGTTAGAATCCTACGCAAATCAGGGTGATCAGAAAACTCTATTCCATACATATCAAACACTTCACGCTCAAACCACAAAGCCGTACTAAATATCTTCGCTACACTTGGAGGCATGTCGCTTTCACATAACTGAAGCTTTATGTGTACTCTAATATTATGCACAATGCTGAGCAGATTGTATATTAGCTCGAAACGCTTCTCTCTATTTGGATAGTCAACCCCAAAAATATCAACTAATAGTTCAAACCTACACTTTTCATCATCACGTAGAAAGAATAGGTACTTTTCAATTTCATCTAAAGTTGAATATATTACAATAATGCCATCATCTTTTTGAATGCACTCGCATTTGGTCTTTTTTTGTATATACTTTGCAGTTTTATCCATTCCGAGTCCGTTTTATTTTGTTTTGTAGGCATAGCATTCCATATAGCAACGCCTCAGCGGTTGGTGGGCATCCAGGGACATACACGTCAACTGGCACAATTCTATCACAGCCTCGGACTACTGAATAAGAGTAATGGTAATAACCACCACCATTTGCACAACTTCCCATGGAAATAACATACTTCGGGTCTGCCATTTGATCATAAACCTTGCGCAATGCTGCTGCCATTTTATTAGTTAGTGTGCCAGCAACAATCATCACATCTGATTGACGTGGGCTTGCACGAAACATTATACCATATCTATCAAGATCATAACGGCTGGATGCAGTATGCATCATCTCAACTGCGCAACATGCAAGACCAAATGTCATTGGCCACAATGAACCAGACCTTGCCCAATTCATTACATAATCTGTTAAATCACCAAATTTAGTGACAAGAAACCCTTCTTTTTTATAACGACCCCAGTCATCATTAGATAGAATTTGATTTGTCATAAACTACTCCCACTCTAATGCACCTTTACACCATTCATAGATAAAACCTATAGTGAGTATTGCAAGAAATACCATCATAGACCAAAATCCACCATAGCTTATCTTAGATAAAGAAACAGCCCAAGGAAAAAGAAAAGCAATTTCTAAGTCAAATATTATAAATAATATTGAAACTAGATAAAATTTAATGTCAAAATTTTTTCTTGCACTGGATAGTGGATTGAAGCCACACTCATATGTGGAAAGCTTTTCACCATCTGGCTTACTCACTGCAAGAAACATAGGCAATATACCTAAAGCAAAAGATACTACAATTGATACGCAGATAAAGATTACTATGGTTAAATATTCGCTCATTTAACAAAACATATAACACTATGAGTTTACATGCTTTCCTAACTTTTTACCACCTAAAATATGCACGTGAAAGTGTGGTACAACCTGCTCTCCATTTTCACCGTAGTTAGTGACTAATCTATATCCTGTTTTTTCTAGATTATATTTGTGTGCTATCTCTCTTACAGTTTTAAAGAAATCCGCTATTTCCTCTTCAGGAGCTTTTAGAATGAAATCATCATATGAAATATATTGATTTTTTGATATAACTAAAATATGAACTGGTGCGTCAGGGTACTTATCATGAAAAGCTAGTACATTTTCATTTTCATGTACCTTCTCACAAGGTAACTCACCTCTTAATATTTGAGCAAAGATGTTATCGCTATCATAAACTTCATTGCTCATATTTTAAGAGCGACCTTTCCCTCTTTCTTCGTTTTTCTCTACATTAGGTGTAGATAGTGGTTTTATCGCTTCACCAGAAGCATCTTCAAGATTTAAAGAGCTTACAAGTTCCCTTACTTTTACCATGTCCTGCTGTTCTTTCAAAAAGGGTTCTATTCCACTTACCCTTTTTCCAGTAATAACTCCTGGTTGTAAGTGATACATATCCCCAGGAACAGTTAGACTATGATGTCTTTCCTCTATTTTTTTAGCTTCACTCATAATACTCCCCTATAACTTATTTTTGCATTCCACAACTTTGCGACTTACCTGCTTTTATAGCTTCTTGCGCCCATTTTTTCTCACCTGAAGCTATAGTTTCTGAAGGCTGACCAACATCAGACTTCACAACTTTGTCTGATGACTGCTTTTGATCATCATATTCCTTATACAATTTTTCTGCAATACCATACAGCAATTTTAAGTCTGTGTGAACTTTAAATTCTCCGCCAGTAATTTTTGCTAGCTTTTTAAGGTTGCCACCAACTCCTTCAGCTCCTTCAGCAATTTTTTCAAGAGCAAGCTCTTTTATTCTTTTCTCATCAATTCCTGGATTGTTCTTTTTGATGTCTTCAATTATTTTTTTAACATCAACTTCAATTACAACTTTGTTTTCTTCTTTAAAGATAGTTACATTTGGCAGGTTTTGCTTTATTTCACCTAATCGTTCTGGCGTCAAATAGGGTATATCCCCTGTCAGAGTCCTTGATGCTAAAAAAGTTACCTTTCCTGTTCCTTTCTTTTGCTCCATTATTTGGACACCAAGATCCTCACTAGCTTGTGTGGTTTCTATAGGTGGATCATATTCTTCAAGTGGGTTGCCAATAATAGAACGTCCGCCATTTTTTATGTCGTGCCGCATTTCATCCCAGGACTTAAACCAATTCTTTGGCCATATAGGGTACACTGCACCCTTGACTAGAACTTTTACACCTCTACCCAGAAAACTTCCTACTCCCGAAGCTGCATTACCAACTTTAGCTAGTATAGAAGTAGATTTTTCATTTTTTCCTGTGAACATACATACCTCCAAGGTACTTTCTACAACTAAATACATTTTAATTATAGACGAAAAAATTTAAACTTCTATATTCATTATAAGATAGAATTATAGGGATTGCAACCATTATTTGTACATTGTCTAAAACATGTAGTATTTTCGCTACTTTTATTGTTCAATTTATTATAAAGAATACTCTCTAAATTATGTTTAAATGGAGCACAAATAATATCATTGATGCAACTGGCGGAAGAGACGTAAATGGTTGTAATTGGATACATAGCTCAAATATTTCAACGGATACAAGAAGCATAAAAAAAGGTGATTTATTTATTGCACTCAAGGGAAAGAATTTTGATGGCCATAATTTTTTGCATGAAGCGTTTTTAAAAGGGGCAGTAGCTGCAATAGTAAGTGAGGGTAAATATAAAAATTTTCCTCTCGTTATTGTACAAGATACCCTGAAAGCTTTGCACGATATGGCATCATACTATATTAGAAATGTTCTTGTTGACGCTAAAGTTATTGCAATTACAGGCAGTGTCGGGAAAACTACTACAAAGGATATGCTGCACACTGTTTTATCGCAATATGGAGTGTCCCATGCAAACGAAGGTAACTTAAATAATAATATAGGATTGCCTTTGACAATTCTAAAAGCTCCAAAAAACTGCCAGTACTTAATCCTTGAAATGGGAATGAATAAAGCTGGTGAAATAAAAGAATTATCAAAGATTAGTAATCCGAATATTGCAGTTATTACCAACATCGAACCTGCACATACTGAAAATTTTTCATCACTATTTGACGTTGCACAAGCGAAGTTAGAGATTCTGTATGGTATGAAAAATAACGGTACTTTGATTTTGAACAGAGATAATAAATATTATGATTATCTCTCATCACATGCCAATAGAAATGTAATAAGCTTCGGTAAAGATAAAAATGCTGAAGTTTGTTTGTTGGACCTAATAAGAAATGATGACGGGCTAAATTTAAAAATCAGGCTGAGTGATAATCAAACTATAAACTGTAATTTACGTGTGCAAGGTGAGCATTTTGCTTATTCGCTACTTGTTGCAGCAGCAGTTGTGCAGAGCCTCGGACTTGATTTATCAAAATTACCACTTGCACTTAAGAATTTTAGTGTAACGAAAGGTAGAGGCAATATTCATAAGGTCAAATACAATAGAAAATATATACATTTAATTGATGACTCCTATAACGCCAGCCCTGCTTCGATGAAAACTGCGATAAAAACTTTGAGTACATATTCTAATCAGAGAAAAGTAGCTTTGCTTGGTGATATGTTGGAACTTGGTGATGAAAGCATAAAATTTCATACAGATCTGGTTAAGGTTATCACAGAAAATAATGTAGATAAAGTTTATACAGTTGGTAAATTTATGTTAGAATTGCATGAGTTTTTGCCAGATAATATAAGAGGCACGCATTTTAATGATTCTAATCAATTGAAAAGTGATTTAGCTAACATTATTCAGAATAATGACGCAATTCTAGTTAAAGGCTCACGAGGAATGAAAATGGATCTTATTGTACGGGAATTCGTAATAAAATATTAAGCGAAATCATTGTATTAATTTACAGTAACAAATTATTAGGAACTTTAATTGTGATAAAACGTGTAATTATTTTTGGTGGAACGGGGTTTATAGGGAAACACATCGTAAGACGCTTGGCAGCAGAAGGATATTTAATAAAGATATTCACTCGTAATCAGGAAAAAGCTGCTTGTTTAAAATTGTGTGGCAATTTAGGACAAATATCAATATTTAAAGGCGATTTTTTTGATGAAAAATCAGTTCTGGATGGTATGGAAGAATGTGATGTAGCTATAAACTTAGTGGGAATATTATATGAAGCAAAAAAGCACGATTTTTACGCTGTTCACGTTAAAATAGCTGAAAGGATAGCAAAAGCTGCAAAAATGAAAAATGTACCTATGATGATACATTTTTCTGCTATGGGAATAGAAAATAGCAAGTTGTCAAAATATGCCAAAAGTAAATTGGAAGGTGAAAAAGCTGTAACTTCAGCATTTCAAAAAGCAATAATAATTAGGCCAAGCCTTGTATTTGGTAAAGAAGACAACTTCTTTAATAAATTTGCAAGATTAGCAACTATTCTTCCTTTCTTACCACTAATTGGCAATGGAACAACTAAATTTCAGCCAATATGTGTAACAGACTTAGCTGAAGTGGTATATCGTATTATCAGTTTTAATAAGCAAGACAAGAAAATTTATAACATGGGTGGACCAAAGGTTTACTCTTTCAAAAGCTTATTGAAGTTTATTCTGAATGTTACTAACAGAAAGTGTTTGTTGATCAATGTATCTTTTCCAATGGCAAAGTTAATAGCTTTCTTTTTAGAAAATAAAATTATTTCTATGCTGCTAAAACCAATAACCGGAGATACGAACCCTATGCTTACTCAAGATCAGGTGAAAGTTATGATGAATAGTTCAATCGAAAAGTCAGTTGACCTTGAAACAATGAAGGTTCGACCATTAGCAATTGAAAATGTGGTGCCAGAGTACTTGAAGATTTATAGAAAGTATTGATAAAAGAGTGTGCCCGGTGGGATTCGAACCTACGACCCACAGCTTAGAAGGCTGTTGCTCTATCCAGCTGAGCTACGGGCACACAACATATATAAAATGCTTCTTAGTACAAGTGAAGTCAAGTACTTCGTGTGAATATGATGTTTATCTTACAAAACCTTGTCATTGCAGTTGTGTGTCGCGCGCTACCGAAATTGGATGCGAGAAGTCTATTTATTTTAGAAAATATTATATAGAAAGTTGCTTGACAAACTCCACCAGCGCCCTTATCATGATAGTGAAGCTATTGTATTTGCTTTCGCCAATCTGCAGATTAAAAGGTAAGGATTACTTAATGTATCGGCGTCTTATGTTCAATTTTTTGCAGTATATAGATACTGTATGTCTTTACAAAACTTCATCTACATCTAGATTTTTATCTAAATAAGCTGAACGCGCTTATAAAGCGTTACAAGACATCAAAAAATGCCAATACTCGACAGAGATAGTAAAAGACTAGCTAACTCGGGGATTCTTTGTCTTTTTTTCTGCTTAGTAAATTTCTTAAACATTTGCAGCGTAGGTTAGTTGCAATTAAAAGCGGCTGAATCTCGCTTGTCAAGCATTTAAAACATAAAAAACGCCAATATTTTAAAGCGGATAATAACCACGGGGCTTCTTTTGCCTTTTTTTTCATTTGGTAAATTCCTTAATATTTATAGCTAAACAACAACCGTCATCCCGCTACGTGTTAGCGGCTAAGAGATACCGCGGCGGTATGACGGTTTGCGGCGGCATGACCTCGTCATTCCCCTACGTGTTAGCGGGATCTAGAGATACCGCGAATGAATCGCGGTATGACGGTTCGCGGCGGCATGACGGTTCGTGGCGGCATGAAGATAAGCTCGTCATCCCGCTGCTTGTTAGCGGGATCTATGTTAAGGTATAGTAGGGGATCTATGTTAAGAGATACCGCGAATGAATCGCGGTATGACGGTGTAATGATGGTTAAGTAATTCGTCATCCCGCTACGTGTTAGCGGGATCTATGTTAAGAGATACCGCGAATGAATCGCGGTATGACGGTTAAGTAGGGTGTCATTCCAGTGCTCCTTTTTCTGTCATCCCAGCGTTACGCGCTGGTTTCAACATTATATCATGAACTTTCTAAAATTCATTGAACTGTGCTTTCAAACGGTAGTGCCGGGGTGTGAGTATAACGATTATCAGTATATAAAAGTCATAGCAGACAGGCTGGAAGCAGCGAGCGCTGGTGAAGTGAAACGAATAATATTCAATATGCCTCCGCGCTCGATGAAGTCCATGTGCATAAGCGTTGCGTGGCCCGCATGGATACTGGGAAACCAACCAACTGCGAGAATAATAGTTGCAAGTTATTCTCAGCGGCTCAGCGAAAAGCACTCGCTCGACACCAGGTGCGTGATGCAGTCTAGTTGGTATAGAGCGCTATTTCCAGAGATAGAACTATCCAAAGACCAGAATACCAAATATAAATTTCAAACAGTGCAGAGAGGATACAGAATCGCAACATCAGTTGGTGGAACACTAACTGGTGAAGGTGGTGATTTTATCATTGTGGACGATCCGCTCAGTTCTGCTCAAGCTTTGAGTGAAACGCTTAGAAAGCGTGCCACAAACTGGTTTGATCAGACTTTAGTAACCAGGCTGAACGATAGAAAAAAAGGAGTCATCGTTCTTGTAATGCACAGGCTACACCAGGAGGACTTAACTGGACACCTTCTCTCCAAGCCAAAAAACATATGGCATCATATTTGTTTGCCAATGATTTCTGAAAATAAGCAGGTTATTTATTCAATCAAAAAGCCAATACCTCCCGTTCCTATCATCCGAGTAGCTCAGCACTGTGCGACCAGGCGATTATATAATAAACCAGCGTCACCTGTAAGGATATTATATTCAAGAGAAGAAGGTCAGTTGTTATATCCCCTCGATGGAGGAAAAGAAGAAGTTGAGATAATAAAAGCTGAACTTGGGAGTTACGCTTTTGCTGCTCAATATCAACAAAACCCTCTGCCGCTTTCAAGTGGTATAGTCAAACGAGAGTGGCTAAAGCGCTATAAAAATGTTCCTGATAATCTCTCGCATGTAACACAAAGTTGGGATACTGCGGTTTCAACAAGTAACATGAGCAACTTTAGTGTCTGCACCACCTGGGCAAAAATAGATAATAAATTCTATTTACTCGACGTATATCGCGCAAAGCTTGAGTATCCAAAGCTTAAAGAACAGGTTTTGTCACTAGCTGCAAGATGGACGCCACACGCAATTTTAATCGAAGCAAAAACAAGTGGTCAACAATTGGTGCAAGAGCTAAAGACAAACAGTGATTTACCGATTATTGAAATAGTGCCACATGATGACAAGCTCACTCGATTTCATCAAATTGTTCCGATTATAGAGTCTGGCAAGGTTTTTCTGCCACATCAAGCAGTATGGCTGAACGATTTTGAGTATGAGATTTTAATGTTTCCTGAAACTCGACACGATGATCAAGTAGATAGTACCGTGCAATATCTCCAGTGGGTGAGAAACAGTACCTCCAGGGTTACGGCTGTACGGGCATTGTGATTTGAGAGCAATTTCCACAAGGGAGGATGTCATCCCAGCGCTCCTTTTTTTGTCATGCAAGTAGCTGACACTGGAATCTAGCTTCTCGTTGCTGCTGCGATCATATACTATTGTAATGAGCCTTCAAAGTCGCTTGAAAATATCAACATCCAAGGGTTTTCTAAAGAGGGTCAAGAACCTACTTTGTAAAATTCACAAGACCTATTAAAATATTTTTTTACTTTTCATTGTATATTTCTCAACATATTATCTTTAAGTACTAAAATAATTAACAGTATGGCGTTATTAATAGTTGAATCACCTGCAAAAGCAAAGACAATAGGTAAATATTTGAGTAAAGAGTTCAAAGTAGCTGCATCCTTTGGACATGTGAGGGATCTTCCAGCAAAAAACGGTTCTGTCGATCCTGATAATGATTTTGCTATAAAGTATGAAACCATTGAAAAAGCAGAAAAATATATAAAAGAGCTAGTAAAAGCAGCAAGTAAAGCATCAGATATATATCTTGCAACAGACCCAGACAGAGAAGGGGAAGCAATGGCTTGGCATGTGATAGAGACATTAAAAGAAAAGAAAGCAATCAGTAATGAAAACAACATTTATAGAGTAGTCTTTAATGAGATAACAAAGAGAGCAGTACAAGAAGCAATAAAAAATCCACGTGAAATTAATATGGATTTAGTGCGTGCACAACAAGCACGTAGAGCTTTGGATTATCTAGTTGGATTTAGTTTGTCACCACTGCTGTGGACAAAATTGTCGGGAAGCAAGTCTGCAGGGCGAGTGCAGTCTGTTGCATTAAAGATTATATGCGAACGAGAAGATGAAATTAGTAAATTTATAACACAGGAGTATTGGAGCATAAAAGCAGAAATGCAAAATAGCAAAGATGAGGCTTTTTTTGCTATGCTAAGCCACTATGACAATAAAAAGCTAGAAAAATTTGATATTAAGAATGAAGAAGAAGCAAAGAACTTAGTCAGGGAGATTGAATCAAGGCAATATGCTGTAAGCACAGTAGAACGCAAGCAAGTTAAGAGAAACCCGCTTCCTCCGTTTATTACTTCAAGTCTTCAGCAAGATGCGGTGAATAAACTGTATTTTAATGTGAAAAGTGTTATGCGCATAGCGCAAAATTTATATGAAGGTATCGATATTGGTGGTGAAACTGTAGGGTTGATAACTTACATGCGTACAGATGGGTTTCATATTGCAGATGAGGCTATAAACTCAATTAGAGGGTCAATTAAGTCATTATATGGTGATAAATATTTACCGCAGTCTCCTCGTAAATATGTAAAAAAGGTCAAAAATGCTCAAGAAGCACATGAAGCAATTCGTCCAACTGATATAAGTAGAACGCCGGGTAGTATTAAGGATTACTTAACGCCAGAGCAATTTAAATTGTACGATTTAATCTGGAAAAGAACCATTGCAAGTCAAATGGAATCGGCGATCCTTGATCAAGTGGTAGTTGAAATTAGTTCTACTGACCAGAAAGTAATTCTGCGAGCAAGTGGATCAAGTATATTCTTTGATGGTTTTTATAAAGTCTATCAAGATAACATGGAAGCCGAAAATGAAGGCCTGCTACCTGCCATGAAGGAAGGGGAAGCGTGTAAGCTGATTTCAGTTGAGCCAAAACAGCATTTCACTCAACCGCCACCTCGTTATAGTGAAGCAAGTATCGTTAAGAAAATGGAAGAAATCGGTATAGGTCGACCATCAACTTATGCAACAATTATTTCGGTATTACAAGATCGTGAGTACGTTTCATTGGATAGCAAAAGGTTTATTCCAAGCAGTCGTGGTAAAATCGTTACTATATTTTTAGAAACTTTTTTTCAGCGTTGTGTAGAGTATGATTTCACAGCACAAATGGAAGAAAAGCTTGATTTAATTTCAAATGGACATGCAGATTGGAAAAAAGAGTTAGGCCACTTTTGGGTGCCATTTTTTGGTCATGTAAACTCTGTCAAGCAAATGACGCATGATGAAGTTTTCAGCGGCATTCACAATTTGGTAGTCGATTGGTTTTGTTCAGAAGAAGGAAGAAAAGAGGTGAATACAAAATGCCCTGCTTGCTCTGATGGCATATTGAAATTGAACTTTGGAAAAGCCGGGGTGTTCCTTGGATGTTCTAACTATCCTGAATGCAACCATACAAAAGAAATTACAGGTAGTAACGACAATTCAGAATATCCAAAAAGTTTAGGTATAGATGATATAACAGGACAAGAGGTAGTAATTAAAAAGGGTCCTTTTGGACTTTATCTGGAGTTTAATAACGAGTTAAAAAAGAAAAAAACGGTTTCCATACCAAAAGATATAAATGTTAATGAGATTGATCTGAGCACCGCTACTCAGTTACTTTCCTTGCCAAAAGTAATCGGAGAACACCCTGAAACCGGAAAGGAAGTAAAAATAGGCCTTGGGCGATTTGGGTACTATATTTTCTATGATGGTAGATACTTTTCTCTTAAGAAAAGCTCCAAAGAGGTGCTGAATACAGAATTGAGCGAAGTTGTACAAATTATTGCAAACAGTCCACGCAAAGAGCTAAAATCTCTCGGGCTTAATGAAAAAGGAAAAGAAGTTTTTATCTGCAACGGTAGGTACGGATTCTATATAAAATGCGGTAAAACAAACGTTGCTTTGGGCAAGAGTGCAGATATTGAAAGCATAGATTTGAAGAAGGCTTTAGAGCTGATTAAGGGTAAGAAATAGACTTCTTGCATAACCATTATCTACGTTAAAAATCAGCTTTTTTGTCATTCCAGCGTGTGACGCTGGAATCTAGAAAAAAAGAACCTGGATGCCAGTGTCTGGGCACTGGCATGACACCCTTTCTGGTAGAGGTTGCTCTCAAATCACAACGTGCATACAACTGCAGCAGTATGATGTTTTATTTATTATAGCTATAACACTGAAGTTTACAATCAGAACAAACCACTTGGCCACGTGGAACTGATTTCAGTTTATCAGTTGAAACTTGATTTGAGCAGAGTATGCATTTTATTGTGTTGCTTGGAGTAAGTGAGTTATCAACAGCAATTCTATCATCAAAAACAAAACACTCACCTTCCCAATTATTATTTTTATTATGAGTTTTTTCGAGGTAAGAAAGAATGCCGCCTTTCAGGTGGTACACATCGTTAAATCCAAGATTTTTCATGTACGCTGTTGATTTTTCGCATCTAATTCCACCAGTGCAGTACATAGCTACTTTCAGGTCTTTACTCTCAGAAAATGACTCTGTCCACTGAGGAAACTCACGGAAACATTGTGTGTGTGGATTAATTGCATTCTTAAACTTGCCTAACTTCACTTCATACTCATTTCGTGTATCTATTACTAAAACGTCAGGTTGAGAAGTAAAATCATCCCAATGCTCTGGATCAACATATTTACCCTTAAGGGAAATATCAAGATTGCTTACACCAAGATTCACAATCTCTCTTTTTAATTTTACCTTCATCTTGCTAAATGGTTGATATTCTGCTGCACTCTCTTTCCATGTAAGGTCCCTTAGCCTATAATCAGAACGTAGAAAATCGAATATTTTATCAATTGCGTTTCTTTCACCAGATATTGTTGCATTAACACCCTCTTCTGCAAGGAGTATAGTGCCCTTTAACTCAACGTTGTTGCATGTAGCTTTTATTTCGTCTTTCATGTCATAATAATTAGAAAGTTCTACAAAATGATAGAAAGTTGCAATGACGAAGCTCATGATTATTCACTTATCAACTAAAAACATGATATACAAAATTATAAAGATATTCAATAGTACGGCTGTTATAGCTAAAGTGGCTCTACAATTTGAAAAACAACAAATTCGTCATTCCGCTACTCGTTAGCGGAATCTATGCTGAGATACCGCGAATGAATCGCGGTATGACGTAGGGAAACCTTTCTTGGATTAGCTATAATTACTGGATATCTTCAGTTTTTACATATAACATTTTAATATAAAATATAGATTCAAATTAATGTTTTTAAGAGTATTTAAAAATATATTCTTATTTCTAGTAAGTATATTATTCGTCTGTCCAATATTATCATTAATATCAATTCTATTTACAGATACAACAAATTCCGGATGGGTAATCAGCACACTTTTCCCTGAATATATACTGAGTACGTTAATTTTGATGATAGGAGTGGGGGGAATATCCTTCATATTTGGAGTAATTCCAGCTTGGCTCACTACATTTTTTTCATTTCCTGGAAGTAAAATTTTTGAGATTGCTTTATTCTTTCCAATATCGATTCCTGGATATATAGTAGCGTTCGTCTATGTAAATACACTAGAGTTTTCAGGTCCGGTGCAGAGCTCATTAAGAGACATTTTAGAGTGGAGCAAAGGTGACTATTGGTTTCCTGAAATAAAATCTCTAGGTGGTGGAATATTAGTAATGGGATTCAGCCTATATCCATACGTTTATATGTTAGTCCGCTCAAGTCTAAAGAATGTTAGTAACTCAGTCACTATTGCGTCAACGCTTGGGTTCTCCTCATTGAAGAGCCTGTTTTCTGTCATCATACCCTCCATACGCCCATCAATTATAGCTGGGTTGTCTTTGGTACTAATGGAAGTAATTACAGATTTCGGCACACCACAGTTTCTTGCTATCGATACTTTTACGACAGGAATATATCGCACCTGGTTTTTACTGCATGACAAATATTCAACTACTGTTTTAGCAGTTGCAGAATTAATTTTCGTTGTGATACTAATAGCTATCGAAAAAAAACTACAAAAAAAAGGAATATCTTACTCTTCAATCAATACCAATTCAGATTATCACAATAAACGGAGTATAAGTGGCGCTATACCGTTGATCTTTGCTTATCTTATGTGTGTATTGCCGATATTAATAGGTTTTATTTTGCCAATGATTCCGCTCATATATTGGAGCATAGAGAAGGGGTTGTTCATATACGAAGCAAGATTCTATAACATAATAGCAAATAGCATTAGTTTATCAGTTATTACCGCACTAATCTCAATTAGCATTGCAATAATGATTGGATATACGGCGCGTAAAAATAAGGTAATCAATAATGTAGCACGTCTCATTTCTTTAGGCTACGCAATTCCAAATGCAATTATCGCAATTAGTATAATAATATTTTTAAGCAGAATATCCTCTTTCATTACTCAATATGTTGTGGAAATTAGCTTAGTAGGAACTATTGGCGCATTAGTTTACTCATATTTATTCCGTTTTTTTGCTATATCTTTCAAGGCGGTAGAGTCAGGGCTCAAAAAAACACCAAATGAAATTGAGTGGACTGCATATACCATGGGTCATGGACCTATTTCCACATGTTTGAATGTTCATATCCCTCTCATCAAGAAGAGTATATTATCGGGATTTTTGCTCGTATTTATGGATACTATCAAGGAGCTCACAGCAACACTCATTATAAGACCATTTAATTTTGAAACTATATCAACTAGAATATATGAACTTGTAAGCGATGAGCGCTATAGAGAAGCTGCCCCATTTTCGTTAATAATAGTTATAATAGGCTTAATCTCTACAATAACCTTATTTACACTTGATGATAAGGATAAAAAATAAACGTAACCGTTCACAGATTTCCACTTAATTCTTCAATCTCACTAATAGAAAGGCCAGTAAACTTGACAATAGTGTTGACATCAACATTATTAGCCAGCATTGCTTTTGCGACTTCAATTTTCCCTTCCTCTTTACCAATTTTTTTGCCTTTTTCAGTAGCAAGATCAAGTCTGTATTCAAGAATGGCTTCTTCTTTGCGTAGATCCATTATCCTTTCTTCATAGGCTACTAAATCTTTTTCGTTCCAACGAAACTTGTCTAACTCATCATACGCCAGCTTTATTATTGGTGCTTTTTCTGCTATCTCTTTTAAGTCCTCTTCTGTTGTTTCTTCTGCATATTTAAAAAAGAAACACCACCTTTCTATTGTACTTTCTAGCTGCTCTACTTTACTTTTTGAAAATTTGGGCAATTCTATAAAGATAAATTGAAAATCTTTTAAGTAATGGCCGTTAGTTTTTATATCACGTATATTGTGAGTAGAAATATAATCAACTTCTTCAGGAAGTAAGTTACAATTTGATATAGCAATAAAGAAGACTTTCTTTAAATCAATGTAGTTGCCAGATTTATCTAATTGTCTTGAGTAGGCTTTAGCGGCATATAATTGAGCGCGTTTTTCGAAGCCCTTGTCTCTAGCGAGCTGCATTTCTGCTATATATCTATTTCCGTGAGAATCCTTGCAGAGAACATCAACAATACTTTGTTTATCAGAGGCAACTTCGGGATCCATAATAGTGCTAAGAAACTCAACTTCTTGTATTGCATTTATCTCAGTAAACCCTAAAATATCGTTCAAAAAGTGGATCAGGATATTCTTATTTTTTTCCGTTCCAAAGATTTTTTTGAAACACAAATCATTGCGAGGATCGAGAAATTTTGAAAGAGCCATGGCAAAAATGCTTGAAAATATTAATAATTATACACTATTATTAACAATTATTCAACCATATTTTTGAAGATAGCTATAGCTAACACGTCATAACCGCCACGAACCGTCATACCGCGATTCATTCGCGGTATCTTAGCATAGATCCCGCTAACAAGTAGCGGGATGACGATTGTGTATCGTGCTTTGCTAAAAATCACAGAATGCAGTCTGGTTACAAATAAACTATTTTGACAGTTAATGGGGTCTAGTTTTGATGTATGGACTATCCAAAGAAAAGGGTGGTATCATAACTTCAAAAACTTTTATGCTTTCTTCATTCAGAAATTCATACTTACCCTGCATTATTCCTGACGGTACATTTAAGTATGTTCCACTTGTGTATTTAAATACCTCTCCAGATTTTATCACAGGTTGTTCTCCGATAACACCAACTCCGGCAATTTCATTTACTTTTCCCTTATAATCTATTATTTGCCAATGACGACTTAACAATTGAATAGTTGATTGGCTTTTGTTTTTTATCTTAACGTTATACATCCATACATAGCAATTTTCATAAGGAATGGATTGCTCTTCAATGTAAATTGGTAAAACTGTAACTTCAACAAAGTTGGTAGTCAATGTGTATTCTAGAATCATTATAGAATATTCATGATAAAAAGATAATATTCTAATTATATGCTTTTTTCATAGATTTTTCAAGTATACTTTAATTAGGAAATATCAATTTATAGTATGAACGAACCAGATGCGCTTAGCAAAAAAGTAATAGGAATAATAGGTGGTGGACAATTAGGTAAAATGACTGCTATCGCTGCAACAAAACTTGGACAAAAAATACATGTTTTTGCCAGTGCTAAAGACGATCCGGCTTGCTCTGTTGCTGATGATTTCACAATAGCAGATTTCTCTAATAAGAAAGCTCTTGAATCTTTTGCACAGAGTGTGGATTTAGTTACTATTGAGTCTGAAAATATTCCATGTAGTGCAATTGATATCGATGTAAATTTTTATCCGGGTAAAAAAGCGTTACACATTTCGCAGAACAGACTGAGAGAAAAGGATTTTATTAAAAACTTGGGTATAAAAACTGCTAACTATAAGAGTATACAAAATTATAATGAGCTACTGAAAAGCAGTAGAGCTTTTGGCTATCCAACAAGGCTGAAAACAACAGAAATGGGTTATGATGGAAAAGGGCAATATGTGCTTGAGAATGATTCTGAAGTGAAGCAATTTGCTTCCTTTGATTGGAATACAGAGTACATTCTTGAAGCAAGTGTTGATCTACTGAAAGAGGTTTCAATAGTCGTTGCAAGAGATAAAAACGGTAAAGTAGCTTTTTTTCCTATAGCAGAAAATTACCACGTTGATGGAATACTTGATACTTCAACAGTGCCAGCTAAAATAGATAGTAAATTAACTCAAGAGGTACAACGAGCTGCAAAGAAAATAGCAAATGCGCTTGATGTAATAGGAATTCTGGCTATTGAATTTTTTGTTACTAAGGATAACGAATTGTTAGTTAATGAACTAGCTCCCAGACCTCACAATTCTTGCCACTGGAGCTTGGATGCATGTAACGTTAGTCAATTTGAACAGCTAGTTAGGATAATATGCGGGTTACCTATGCAGGAAGTAGTATTACGCTTTCCTTGTATGACGAAAAATATAATAGGTAATGATATATATGATTCTCATAAGTATTTGAGCAACGAAAAAGCTAGTTTAACCATATATGGGAAAAAAGAGGTTAGGGATAAGCGTAAAATGGGACATGTCAATATAGATTTAAGTTAACAGTTTTTCTACGTCATACTGCCACAACTGTACGAACATTGTGATATGATGAGATGTTACATAGTAAACGGTGTCATTCTAGCACCTCTTTTCCCGTCATCCCGCTGCTTGTTAGCGGGATCTCATTTCACTTTGTGAAGGTGTCATCCCAGCACCTCTTTTCCCGTCATTCCGCTGCTTGTTAGCGGGATCTCATTTCACTTTATGAAGGTGTCATCCGAGTAGCCTGACTACTTGGATCCAGGAATTTTATTAAGTTGGTAAGCATAAAAGTGGCTGATCTTATGTTAAAACACAACGTTCTTGATGAGATTACAGCAAGGCTGGATTCCAGCGTCAGCTACTTGAATGACAGCAGTCCTACGTCATGCCGCCGCGGTATCTCTAGATCCCGCTAACACGTAGCGGGATGACGGTTGTCGTTTAGCCATAAATGTTTAAGAAATTTACCAAACGAAAAAAAAGGCAAAAGAAGCCCCGTGGTTGGCTAGTTATAGCTCTTTTTACAATAATCCGAACAGATCATAATATGCTACTGCTCTACCATAGCCATAAGCACATATCTTATCCTATTCGGACTATTGCGAGAAGTGCTATACTTACATTATACTTTCAAGTATGGCGTTTTTTTATTCTAAACGTTTAATAACCGCGATTCATCTGCTTTTAAGCCGCAACTAATCTAAATTATAAACATTAAGAAATTTACTAAACAGAAAAAAAGGCAAAGAAAACCTAGGGTAGCTAATTACTCACTATCCATTTTTTAAGTTGGCGTTTTTTGATGTTTTAAATGCTTTATAAGCGCATTTTAGCTTGTATAGCTAGAAATTTGATAAAGACATAAGGTGCACATAGTGCAAAAAATTAAACATGAGACGCCAAATACGTTGAGTTTTTTTGTCATTTAATCTGTACAGAGAAGATAAATAAATAGCTTCAGTTTCATGATAAGGGGGCTGGCGAAGGGTGTCAAGTAAGTTTTTTCGTTTCTATTTCCAATAAAAGTTTGTATGCAATAACACAGAAGCATGCACTGCTATTCCTTCATTTCTTCCAATATAACCTAATTTCTCTGCAGTGGTTGCTTTGATATTTACAAATTCATCATCAATTTCTAATGCTTTTGATATGAATTTCTTCATTTCTACTTTGTAAGGCGATATTTTAGGCTCTTCACAAACTATAGTAATATCTAAATTAGACACGCTGTACCCTTTTTCTTTTGCTTTTTTAGCAGCAAAGTCAAGAAAGTGAGATGAATTGCAATCTTTCCATTCAGAGGAACTAGGAGGAAAGTGCTCTCCTATGTCGCCACATCCCAGTGCTCCGAGTATTGCATCAACGATTGCATGTATTGCAACATCACCATCAGAGTGCGCTTCTATTGCCATGTTGTGTTCAATTTTCACACCGCAAATTTTTATAAAGCTTTCAGCACCATTTTGAACTTTAATGAACTTATGTATATCATAACCGGCTCCGACACGAAATTTTGGCTCTTCAAAAAGAAGCTTTGCCATATTGATATCCTCTTTTGTGGTTAACTTAAAATTGCTTTTCTCACCTTTAATAATCGCAACATGTTTTTTGTGCTCTACCATTAGTGATGAATCGTCAGTAAATTCTTTGACTGATTGATGGCATGATAATAATTCTTTGAAATTAAAAATTTGAGGGGTTTGTATGGCTCTGAGCTTTCCTCTTGAGATCGTAGATTCAATAAAACTATTACTCACCAATGACATAGTGTCTTCAACTTCTATTGCTGGAACTACTCCTGTATATTGATCATTAATCATAGATTCAACCAAGTTATCTATCAGAACATCTGACACAAAAGGCCTACAAGCATCGTGTATAACTACAAAATCTGGGTTAATTTTTTGTAAGCTTTCAAGCCCTAGTTTAACTGAACTTTGCCTGTTTTCTCCTCCGTATACAGGGCTTAGTAATTTAGTGTCTGTAATTAGTGATATAGCTTTCTCATAGAAACTTTCATGGTCTCTATTAATTGCTATTCTTATGTAATCTATATATTGGTTAGCCAGAAATCTTTTAATTGTATGAAATAAAACAGATTTACCTGCCAGTTTTATATATTGCTTAGGAATCGTAGAATTGCATCTACTGCCTACTCCCGCTGCAACTATTAATGCTGCTATTTTGTATTTCTTAGCGCACATATTTCTTTTTGTAGAAGCTTTCCTCTCTATCCAAGATTCTTTCCGAAAAATAAAATTTCTGACATCATATAAAAGTTACTTCCCCTATTAACTAGCATAATTATAATAGCAAAAGAGATATTTAGAGAGCTCAAAATCTATCTTTGCCTGCGGATTAAACAACTAAATTTTAGTAAAAAACGATAGTATTACAAATCGTAAAATACTTTCAACATAGGAAAAATAAATTGCATATTTTTCAGTAAATTAGCTATGCTAAACACATGCAAAAACGTCATATAACTATTTGTTTCATACTGCTTTTTATAATAGGGATGTTATTCCTGATGCGTCCTATGATTTTTCCATGTTTAATATCTATTATTATTGCATATTTGTTTAATCCGCTAGTAGTCAAGTTTGAAAAGTATAGAATACCACGTTCATGTTCTGTAATTTTTATAATACTTATTTTATTAATAGCTTTTATACTAGTCATAACATTTGTTTTACCTATTATATATGTTCAAATTACTTCAATATTAAATTTCTTAGTGAGTAAAGTGCCTTCATTAAAGCTTAAAGTAATCCCCTCTGTATTAGAATTTCTTAATATGAAAATCGAGGATAGCTTATTTGATCATTTATCTAAAAATCTAGCAGAAAATTACAGCAACTATGTATCTTATTTCATGAATGCTCTTGATATTGCTAGTAACTTTATAATCCAAGTGTTAAGTTCAAGCTTTAACACGGTATCATTAATGGTGATTACTCCTGTAGTGTTTTTCTATATATTACGTGATTGGCCTTTAATTATAGAAAAAGCTAGTAAATTAATCCCTATTCCTTACAGAGGAAAAATTGCAGATTATTTTTCCAAAGTGGATTTCATTATATCTAATTATCTAAAGGGGCAGGTAAATGTATGTATTGTCATGATGGTCTTTTACTCTGTGAGCCTGAGCATAATCGGATTGGAACACTCTATTGTTATTGGAATTTTATCAGGAATGTTAACGTTCATACCTTACGTAGGGCCATTATTATATACCATTATTGGGTTTTTGAGCGCTATCACTCAATTTAGTGGATGGTTTGAAAGTGCTGCTGTTTTGCTATTATTTGGTGTTGGACAATTAATAGATTCAAATATATTAGTTCCTTTATTAATAGGAAAAAAAGTTCATATACATCCAACTGTAATTATTCTGGGAATTACTATATGCGCTTCATATTTTGGATTTACAGGTATATTACTTTTTATTCCAATAATAGCAATGTTCAATGTATCAGTAGAATATGCAATCAATAAATATTTTAAAAGTGAGCTTTATAAAAACGGCTAACAGACCTTTTGCATAATCAATTTATGGTAAGAGGAGAAATGAGCCCAGAATACCTGACACATTTGAGGAGCGTAAGTAAATTTCTGCGCAAAAATTACTACCAGAAAGAGGTTACGTAAGAGGTTCAACGTGCAATTAAATTTATTTAACAACAATCAAGCTGATTATAGCCGGCAAAATTACATCATCTTAGATGAAAATAAGCACGTATATAATTCGGTAGTTAATGATTTATCTTGGAAATGTCTGATTCTTTTTGGACCTAAAAGCTCCGGTAAAACTCATCTTGCTCATATTTGGCAATCAATAAACGATGCAATCTTTATCAATGTGAATAACTTCGTAAGCGAGATTAGGTATAGCGATGCTTTTATTTTAGAAGACGTACAAAACATTAAAGATGAAGCAATGTTATTACATTGTTACAATTACATGAAAGAAAACGACAAGAGGCTGCTAATCACTTCTTCAATTTCACCAAAAAAGCTTAACTTCAAACTAAGAGATTTAAGTTCTCGAATATTATCAACTATCAGCGTAAAAATTTTGCCTGCAAGCGAGGAATTATTAAGAATTATGCTAATAAAACGATTTTCAGATAAACAGTTAAAAATTGATTTAAAAGTGATTAATTATATTTTAGCAAGAATAGAACGTTCTTTCTATAGCATTGATAAAATTATAGAAAAGATAGATAATGAATCTATAGGGTCAAATGTGACCGTTCCTTTTATTAGCACTTTATTAAAAAAAGATGCCATTTGATTTCTTCTTTTGTAAAGGTGTATATTAAAAATTTATTAACACCCATAACACTAACGTAATTGGAATCTCTATCTGTCCATGTTAGAATTATAATCAATGTTATGTTATAATAAATATAGATAGATACAGCTAAGAAGTATTCTATATTTATAGTAGAGCTCACTTTATAAGGTGTTTTTTATAGATTTAACGTTATAATTTAACTATGATAAGAGTAAGATTAAATTTAAGAAAAAGGTTAAAGCAAAAGTTTGTGATGTTCACTCTATTGATAAATGCTTTATTTGTCTCATATTTTCTCATAAGAAACACAGGGAACACTTCTAATCAAATTATAGCCAAAGAAATAAATATAGGAACTGATAATGAAAAATAAACAGTCGCAAAATAAAAAAGAAAATCTTTACATAACATATTACATAGATGCTTTAGCTTCAGAGAGGTCCGCTGCACAAAATACTCTGGAAAGTTATCGTTCGGATTTACACCAGTTTGAAGAATTTTTATTGGAAAGCGGCACTACCTTGGTTGGTGTAAACAAAACCAATATTAAAGATTATGTGAAATCTTTATGTACACAAAAAAAATATAAAAGTAGCTCTATATCAAGAAAAATATCCGCTATGAAAAATTTTTACAAGTGTCTATTTAATGACGGAATAATAGATTTTAATCCAGCGCCGGCTAATGATGCTGAATTAAAGAATCCAAAAGTTTCTCGTCCTTTGCCTAAGTATTTAAGTGTCGAAGAAATATTTTTGCTAATGGACACAGTGAGAAAATCAGCAAGCGAATCGAATAAAGAGATAAGCAGTAAAAGGCTATGTGCGATTTTAGATATCCTTTACTCTTCTGGAATGCGTGTTTCTGAACTAATTAGTATGAAATTATGTGAAGTGTCACATTTAATAAACAGTAATAACAAAGAATGCTATATAATAATAAAAGGAAAAAGTGGTAGAGAGAGGCAAATTCTTTTTAATGAACAAGCATTGCAGAGCCTTAGAAATTATTTATCAGTTCGTGATAATCTGATCTCTAAAGAAAAGGAATCCGATTGGCTATTCCCAGGTGATAAACCTAATAAACCAATTACAAGGCAGAGGGTCGGTCAATTAATGAAGGAGTTGGCAAGAAAATGCAATATTGATGAAAATAAGATCTCTCCACACGTGATTAGGCATTCTTTTGCTACCCATCTACTAAATAGCGGAGCAAATATTGTGTTGATACAGAAAGTTCTTGGCCATACTAACCTTTCTACAACACAAATATATACTCATATTGCTAACGAAAAGTTAAAGGACAAATTAGCTGATTCGCATCCTATTACTCAGATGATCAATAATTAAATTTATTGTTTTTAATTTGTAATAAAGTTAAATTTAAATAAATTTATGTGAGTTTGTGATTTCAAGTTTATTGTTTAATTTCTTTCTTATATTATGGGAGGTATTCTATACTTTCATTACTCTCCCTGTAATTTTCTTTTCTGAGTGTGTAATAACCATTTTCCTCGTCTGTTCGGTGAGAGTTGTATTATTCATGCTGCGTTTATTATGTGGCATTAAATATGAAGTGAGGGGAATGGAAAACATCCCTAAGCAACCTTTTATCATTGCATCTAAACACCAATCTCCATTTGAAACATTTATTTTTATACTACTATTTAGAAAAGCGGTTTTTATTTTAAAACGTGAATTGAAATGGATTCCATTCATTGGTTTGCATCTTATAGCGCTGAAAATGATTTTTATTAACCGTTCAGATGGTATCAGTTCTATACGCCATATAATCAAACTAGCAAAAATGCGTATAAAAGAAAATAGAAGCATAATAATATTTCCTGAAGGTACAAGAACAACTATAAACCAAAATATAAAATATCAACCAGGTATTGCTGCTTTATATAGCGTATTATCTGTTCCTGTGTTACCGGTTGCTTTAAACACTGGTTTGTTTTGGCCAAAAAGCATACTTTCTCTGAGAAAGAATCCCGGAAAGGCAGTAATAGAAATATTGCCCCCAATATATCCTGGGTTAAACAAAAATGAATTCTTGCAAAGTTTAGAAAAAATTATTGAAGAGAGAAGCAGTAGATTAACCATAGGAAAAACTGATATTGCAAATTAACAAAAAAACTTTATAATTAAAAGAAAAGTACAGTATTTTAGGTATTAATATATGGCAAATCATAAGAGTGCTAAAAAAATGATAAAGGTAATAGCAAAGCGCACTTTAATAAATAAGATGCGGAAAAGTAAAACTCGCACCTCTATTAGAAAATTGGTTGATATAATCAAGTCTGGCGACAAAGAAAATGTTGTTCTGGCATTTCGGAATGCTGAATCTAATTTACACAAGTGTGTGAATAAAGGTGTTATTCATAGGAATACTGCTGCGCGTAAAATAAGTCGCTTAAATGCAAAAGTAAAAGCATTGATGACCGCTTAATACGGTTAATGTAAAGTTAACTGTATTAATATATACTCCTCAGTTTGTATATTCTGTATAAAATTTAAGTAGCTTAAGTGATGGATAAAAAAGTGCTATTAGAACTAAGTAATGGATTAAAAATCGAGCTACCTGTATTAAGCGGAACAACAGGTCCTGATGTGTTAAATATCAAGGATTTATATAAGATGACAGGATTATTCACTTACGATCCAGGGTTTGTTTCTACAGCTTCATGCTCTTCTACAATTACATTCATTGATGGAGATGAAGGAGTTCTTAAATATAGGGGACATAATATAGCTGATTTGGCAGAGAATAATAATTTTACTGCTGTGATTTATTTATTGCTCTATGGTGAATTACCCAGTTCAGAGCAACACAAAAAATTTCTTCTCAAAATACAAGAATCATCCAAAGTATCAGAGCAAGTTACAAATGTAATTAAAGCATTTCCAAAAACTGCTCACCCTATGTCAATCTTAGTTGCATGTTTTGCAAGTTTGTCAGCATCTTATCATGAAAAGCATGGCAACAATGTCAATGGTGAAGACCTAGATTTTGGAATTTCTGCAATAGCGCAAGTTTCCACAATTATTGCAATGATTTATAGGCATATCAACAATCAGGAATTCATAAATGCTAACAATGAATTAAGTTACAGTGAAAATTTCTTAAAGATGATATTTGGCGATGCTGTTGATAATGATAAAAGCGCCCTTTTTGCAAAAGCTCTGGATAAAATATTTACTCTCCATGCTGATCATGAACAGAATGCTTCTACGGCGGCTGTCAGATTGGTGGGATCGGCTGGTTCTAATCTGTTTGCAAGCCTCTCTGCAGGAGTTGCTACACTTTGGGGACCAGCACATGGTGGAGCTAATGAGGCAGTTATAAATATGCTAAAAGAGATAGAGCAAAGTGGAGATATAGATAAATTCATCGAAAAAGCTAAAGATGATAAAGATCCATTTAAATTGATGGGATTTGGACATCGTGTTTATAAAAATTATGATCCGCGCGCGCGTATATTGAAAGGCGCTTGCCATGAGGTTCTAAGTAAACTAGAACAAAATAATGAACTGCTTAAAATTGCAAAAAAACTTGAAGAAATAGCTTTAAAGGATGAATATTTTATCGTGCGTAAGTTATATCCAAATGTTGATTTTTACTCAGGTATAATAATGAATGCTATTGATATCCCCTCAAATATGTTCACGCCTATTTTTGCACTTGCAAGAACCACTGGTTGGGTTACTCAGTGGTATGAAATGATAAATGATAAAGAAACTAAGATCTGTAGACCAAGGCAACTCTATTTTGGTAAATAAATTTATTTTCACTTCATTAGACTTCTTGCATAACCCAAACTAAGTAGAAAAAAGGTGTCATCCGAGTAGCTGACACTGGTTCCTTTACAACGGAAGTGTCCAGAGGTGTCATTCCAGTCTGGAATCCAGAAAAAAGGATGGTGTCATTCCGTATCCGTTTAGCCAATGGCGTCAACTTAAGAACTTTCATTAGCAAACTCTCCTAAAGACATGATGGCGTTTAGGCTTATCTACTTTATTGCGGCTGTCCCGGTCGGATTTTAACTTTAGCGCGTATACTTAAAAAGGGCTTGAAAGTTTTTTGGCGCAATAAGTACCTGATAGAGTTTCTGTCTCATTACACTAAATAAAACTGAAAAATTTAAACGATACTCAGTAATTTGATCTGGGTTCCAAGGCCCTTGTGCATCACACATATGAAGCGATAATATATTGCACATGACCAAGTTTGCCCAAAATTCTTGTAATACAGCCTCTCCAGAAAAATTCTCTAACTCTGCTCCTACTTTGAGTCGTTTATAGCACTCCTCTATGTGCCACCTTAACACATAAGCTTTGCTCCAAAGTCTCGGTCAAAAACTCTGTTTCTCAGTTGGCTAATGTCAGCACTATAACTCTTACTTTCTGTCCTTTCATTTTATTTTTTAGCTTTTCATTTTCTAATATAAAATCAAAATCTAATTCGCCAGCGTTCCCATAGCTTACTATAATTTCTTTTTTGCAAGCGAAAAATAAAATCTACTTCCAAATCATAATGCTGCTGAATGAATTTTACTGAAGACGATCATAGATAAATAATAATTTCTCTTGATTTAATAAACGCATTTGAGTGATAACTTCGGGTAATTGCTCTGCCGCCAACGTTTGTTCACCTATATTCCAAGCTGCAAGACGAGCACTACAAATCAGCGAAGTACACAAATCAACAAACAAATTGCCAATGGTGCCTGTTGTTCCATTTGGTTCAAACTCGGATACAATTTCCCCAGAGCTGGGTAATCTCATACCAGAACCATCTGCTGCAATAAGTCTATAGCCTCTCCAACTCAGGTTCATCCTGATAGGCTGTTTGGATGCTTAAATTCTTGAAAGCCTGTATGGCAAATCTTATATCTTGCTTTAGAAAAAGCTTGCTTTGAGGGTACATGTCAATGGCTCCATAAGTTCACATTCTATTCCCAAACTTTTTTTAACTAACTTTAAAATCATAGAAAATACTGTCGAAAAAGGAAGTTTTCTTGTTCGTGTAAAACTCAACACAATGGATTTTCTGAAAAGTTTTCGAGTATATTATATTTTTAATTTGTAGAATAAGGTTTTTTCCTTTTTGCATATTTCACCTAAAAAGGACACATTTTAGACTTCTTTGTTGAAATAAAACAGAAACAAAAGTGCTGTTTCTTGCACTCTTTGGATAATTTAATGATAAAAAATTTAGAGAGAAATTTTATACACTATCGCTGATATTTTTCCTTAAGTTGATGCCATTGCCTGAACACTTACCTAATGATGAAGCTATCGAAAACATAGCAAAGAGACTTCAAAAATCTATAGACGATGCAAAAAAGCACAAGGTCATGTTTAGTGTTGATGTATTCCAAGGAGAAAAAAGTCATCAATAATAGATTATTCGATACTGATCTTATACCACCTCATGGAGCAAGATAAAAATGTTACTGAGACTGGAAAAGAAAAACTACGGCCTCTTATGTTAGAAATGTTTAATCTAGTTTCAACAGGCACTGATGTGAGCCAAGAAGTTCGGAGATTATTGCCAGAAGATATACTGAAAGAACGCGGCGAATATTTGTCACGTCTAAAACAAATTGTAAGTGATAGTATTGAAAATGACAAAAAAAAAGAAATTGTAGTAGAAAGAGATAATAAATTTTATTATGTACAGTGTCCAGAAAAAAGTGTGATCACTCCTGCAAAATTTATGAACTCCCCGGAATTTAAGGACTTAGAATATGGTGCATTGCGAATAGGAGAAGGAGATAATCTAATCTGAATAAAAAGCTGGCAATATCATGATATGCAAGGCAAAGTAAAAATGACCTTTAGGGTAGGCGATGAAAAGATCGAAATGATTTTATCTTCTGAAAAAGCTGAAAGTTTTGGTAAAATAATGGTACATATGGATGACAAAAGTTGTGAAATCTTCTCAAAGTACCTAAAAGAGCTAGAAAAAGAACCTCGTATAAGCAAGGTTGTTGAAGCTGCTAAAAGTTTTGCACAAACAAAAAGCAGTGCAGTTAGTCCACCTCTTTCTAATATGAAAAGTGTTGACACATCGCAACATTTTCAAAGTAGTGACCATGAATCACCAGAGCATTAACAATTATCATACATACATTGTTGCATATAGCAATAGTGTATGTGTATAGTTAGTAGGGTTTGTAAACTTAATAAAGTCTACAACTAATTTGAAAACTACTTTATTGTATGCAAGACTTTAAAATACTAGAAAATCTAAAAACCAAAGCACTAGAAGCTGAAAAAGGAGGCGGTTCTGACAGGATTACCAAACAACATGAAAAAGGGAAATTAACTGCTAGAGAAAGGCTCAGTATATTGCTCGATGAAAGTTCTTTTGCAGAATACGATAAATTCGTAAAACATCATGCAAATGATTTTGGCATGCAAAATGCTAATTTTTTAGGTGATGGGGTAGTGATTGGTCATGGTACTATTTATGGCAGAAAAGTTTTTGTTTATTCTCAGGATTTTACTGTCTTTGGTGGTTCACTTGGTGCGTCACATGCAAAAAAAATATGCAAAATTATGGATATGGCAATTAATGCCAGAGTTCCAATTATCGGACTAAATGATTCTGGTGGAGCCAGAATTCAGGAAGGAGTAAATTCTCTTGCTGGTTATGGAGAAATTTTTCAAAGAAACGTAAATGCATCGGGTGTTATACCACAAATTTCTTTAATTATGGGCCCATGTGCAGGAGGTGCAGTTTATTCCCCAGCATTAACTGACTTTACTTTCATGGTGAAAAACAGTTCATATATGTTTATAACCGGGCCAGATGTAGTAAAAAAGGTTACCTACGAAGATGTAAGTTTCGAAGACCTCGGTGGAGCAAAAATTCATACAAGCAAAACAGGAGTAGCGGATTTTGCATTCAATAATGATGTTGAAATGCTGCTAAAAATGCGTGAATTCTTTACTTTCTTACCAGCAAATAATCAAGAATCACCAAAATCTGCACCAATCTGTAATGATGTTGACGACATTGATGAATCCTTAAACACTCTAATTCCTACCAATCCTAATACTCCTTATGATATGTATGAACTCATTGAAAAAGTTTGTGATGAAAGGAATTTCTTTGAACTGAAACCTGATTTTGCTCGTAATATCATAACTGGTTTTGGTAGAATTGGAGGAAATACTGTCGGTATTGTTGCAAATCAACCTATGCACCTTGCAGGATGTTTGGATATTGATTCTTCAAGAAAAGCTGCGAGGTTTGTAAGGTTTTGTGACGCATTTAACATTCCGATCATCACACTTATTGATGTTCCAGGATTTTTGCCGGGTACAAATCAAGAATACAATAATATAATACAACACGGAGCGAAACTGCTTTACGCTTACGCTGAAGCGACCGTGCCGAAAATTAGCCTTATCACTAGAAAAGCGTATGGTGGTGCATACATTGTTATGAATTCGAAACATCTAAAAGGTGATATAAATTATGCCTGGCCAACTGCTGAAATAGCTGTGATGGGCCCTGAAAGTGCAGTTGAGATTATATTTCGACACGAAAAAGATCAGCAAACGTTAATTAAAGAATATAAAGAAAAATTTGCTAACCCATTTTTTGCTGCATCATATGGATACATTGATGACATTATAGTGCCAAGTAAAACAAGGTATCACTTTTGTAAAGCATTAGAGCTACTCAAAAACAAGAAGGTAGAAAGGATATGGAAAAAGCATGACAACTTACCTCTGTAACTTTCTTCTAAGCCTTGCTTACAAGTTATGCAATATTATAAGTATAATCAGTGTGCCGTTACCAAGACTCGAACTTGGGACCTCGTCATTACCAATGACGTACTCTACCACCTGAGCTACAACGGCAAGTTTATATATTATGATAATGAATAACACAAAAAAGAATAAGGAAAAAGAAGAGGAGAAAAAAAGATTAGCGAAAGCTTTAAAGCAAAATATTTTGAAAAGAAAAAAGCAGCAACAGAGTAGACAGAGAACCCTTTCAAAACTCGTTTGTGGTGAGGAATTTTTAGGAGAAAGCACCGCAGAATACTCGAATGTATTTGAGAACGACAAAATTACCATCAGAAACTTAAGTTTTGAAGGAGGTATCATGCCAGAACTACCGGAAGTGGAAGTAATCTCTAATTTTTTGCTTGATAAAATTAAAAACAAGCAAATCAGTAATGTTATAGTGAATAATTGGAATTTACGTGCCCCAATAACAAAAAATATTGATGATATGCTAAAGGGCAAAGTCATACGCAACATCAAGCGTAGAGGTAAGTATACCATCTGGAATACAGATGGTAGTGTGGCTGTAATCATACATCTTGGCATGAGCGGAAAGCTTATATATGCTGACCACGATCAAATGCGGAATAAGCATGATCACGTGGTATTTTTATTTTCTGACAATACTTCAATAATTTTTAATGACCCAAGAAGATTTGGATTAGTTATCGTTTTAAATAAAGAACAAGAAACGGATTTTTTTAGCGATTTTGGAATAGAGCCCCTCACGGATGAATTCAGTGGAGACTATTTACAGGAGTTGCTGAAAAACAAAAAAGTGAATATCAAATCAGCGTTAATGGACAATAAATCAATAGTTGGCGTAGGCAACATATATGCTTCTGAGAGCTTGTTTAGAGCCTGTATATCACCACTCAGGTCAGCAAAAAACTTGACCTATAGAGAGTGCGAAAAACTTGCTGCTGAAATAAAAAATACTCTGAGTGATGCAATTGCTGCAGGCGGTTCAACACTGAAAGATTATGCACAGCCATCTGGATCTGCTGGATACTTTCAAAATAACTTTTACGTATATGGTAAAGTTCAAAAACCTTGCAAGATTTGCAATAATATCATAACACTTATACGACAAAATGGCCGTAGCACTTATTTTTGCAACGCGTGCCAGAATTAAGATTTTATTTTTTGATATGATATTTTCACTTGAAAAAGATCCATTTGATTTGTTTTCAAAGTGGTACAAAGCAGTACTTAATTCTCCGTGTGAACAACCAACTGCAATGACGCTAGCAACTTGTAGCAAAGACTGTATTCCATCTGCAAGAGTGGTATTACTAAAGGAATATAGCAAAGAAGGTTTTGTGTTTTTCACTAACGTAAACAGTAAAAAAGGGAAAGAATTGACTGAGAACCCCAAAGCTGCGTTAGTGTTTCATTGGATAGAATTTGCTAGGCAAGTGCGAATTGAAGGAGAGGTTAAACTTCTAAACGATGAAAGAACTGACAAATACTTCTCTTCTCGAGCGCTGGGTAGTCAAATTAGCGCATGGTGCTCAAAACAATCGAGCATTCTGAAAGATTGGCAAGATTTTGAGCAAGCTATAAAATTGAAGGAAAAAGAATTTCACAATACACAAGTTTCTCGTCCTGATTTTTGGGTGGGATTTTGCGTAATCCCAAAAGTAATTGAATTTTGGCAAGAAGGTGAATATAGGAAGCATATTAGATTTAGATACACTCTTGTTGAGGGAAGCGATTGGAAAGTGGAACAACTATATCCTTAAAAATGGTTGCGGGAGTAGGATTTGAACCTACGACCTTCAGGTTATGAGCCTGACGAGCTACCGAGCTGCTCCATCCCGCGTCGTTGCTTATTTAGTTATTATATATACAAATAATGAAAAAAGAAAAATAAAATTTCACCACATGCAAATATCGACACACTTATTAACTTTTCTTGACATAATAGTTAGTTATATACGTAACAATCTGCGCAATGAACAATATAACTTGATACTGTGGTTTCCTGTTTTTCAGTGTGTAGGAATTCTAACCTATTTTTCCCTAAGTTTTGAACCAAGCTGCATATCTATTTTTCTTTTGCTTTTACCCACACTAATTTTGATTGCAATATTGTATAAAAGGTACGCGATATTGTGTATCGCTTTAATTGCAGTGCTCATAGGATTTACAGCTAGTAAATTAAGAACAGCTTTAGTTGATACTCAAATTCTTGATAAAGAGAGATATGTAAAAGATATCGTTGCCACAGTGAAGGATATTAACGACAGGGGCTCATATAAACAATTTCTGCTTTCTGTTGAAAAATCCCCTACTATCTCAAAATCCTCTCCTGTCATCCCAGCGCCCCCTTTTGTCATCCCAGTACTTGATACTGGGATCCAGAAAAAAAAGATATGGATTCCAGCGTCACGCGCTGGAATGACACCGGATAGAGCTCTAGATAACATCAGAATATCAGTTAGAACCAAAGTGGAAAAAGGCATTAAAATAGGCGATCAAGTAAAATTATCAGCAAAACTCTTCCCTCTAAAGATTGCGCCCTCGGAGTATGCATACGATTTTGCAAGAATAGCATATTACCAGAAAATAAGTGCAACAGGCTTTGCAACAAGCAAAATAGCCCTGCACAAAAAGGCTGAAGCAAGGAAATTTCAAGAATATATAGAATCTTTCCGTCAATACATTTATGAAAACCTGCAGCAAAATATCAAGAAACCACATGCGGATATAATCTCTGCATTACTGATCGGTAAAAAAGATGGCATAGATCAAAAAACTATGGACGCGATACGAGATTCAGGTATAGCACATTTGTTTGCCATATCTGGTTTGCATTTATCATTCGTTGCTGGTCTGTTTTTTGTAGTGTTTCGTAATTTATTCGCAATATCTGAAACTTTGACTCTTAAGTATAACACCAAGAAAATATCTGCATTCCTTACTATCTTGCCAACCACGTTTTATTTGTTGATTACCGGTATGCAAATTTCTGCTCAGCGTGCCTACATCATGGTGATTTTAGTACTCGTTGCAATAATGATAGAGAGAAAATATCGAGGGTTAATAGCAATTGCGTTTGCTGCTGCAGTGATACTTATCATAGAACCTGAAGCAATTTTAAAGCCAGGCTTTCAGATGTCATTTTCTGCTGTTTTGGCACTGGTTGCCAGTTATCAAATTAATGCTAATAAATTATTCAAAATAAAAATAATGAAATATTTTGTGTCGATAATGATCAGCTCAGTAATAGCAAGTTTAGCAACTGTTCCGTATACGATATATAATTTTAATTATTTTTCAATTAGTGGCATTATCACAAATTTAGTTGCTATACCAATAGTTACATTAATTATTATTCCACTTGGAATAATCTATGTTTTGTTGATTCCTTTCGGTATTGAATGGATTATAGCGCCATTTATAGAGCGCCCAATTGACAGTATTTTGTATATAACAAATGCAATCGCTAGTCTTCAGTATTTGGTTATTCCCATTCGTACTTTTCCTGCCTCATCAATTATTATAATAACATTTGGGTTATTGTGGCTGTGCTTGTGGGAAAGAAATTGGCGCTTCTTCGGAATTTTCTTTATTGTGCTGGGTATTTTCTCTAGTGCTATGTATAGAACTCCTGATATCTTGATAAATGCTGATAATGTTGCTGCAAAGGAGAGTGATAACTTACTATATTCTCTCACTAGAAAAAGCAGAAATTTTGTTATCAAAACGTGGGCAAAGCAAAACGGACAGAACCAAATTTTGAATCATACAAAATATAACAATTCAAATAAAAGGCTACAGTGTGAAGATTATGATTGTATATATAATAAAGGAAATAATAAATCAGTGCTACTTGCTTATAAAAAAGAAGATATTTCAGAAAATTGTGATAAAGTTGATTTAATAATTCAATTAAGTGAATTCGACTATTCAGCTTGCAACGCTAAAATTATTAAACATGCTGATCTAGAAACGTATGGCACACATTCTGTTTGGTTAACAAATCGTTACGTAAAGATTAATACAGTGCGCTCCAATAGGCCTTGGCACATGTTGAAAAATTAAGAAACTTGATTTTAAGGTTTGGTTAACGTATACCTAAATAAGTTTAAACTAGAAAAATGTTATGGTTACAGACACTCAAGATCCTTTCAAAGACTATTTTGATTTTTTAGGATTTAGAAAACTTTCTGACCAGCCCAGTAGAATTTTGAGCTCTATAAGAAAGTATTCTGGTACTATATCGATAGCAAGTACCATTGCTACTCTTATAGCATTTACTGCCTTTTCTATTCAGCCTGTTACAGTAAGTATTGCTGGGTTTGCGTTCACGCCAGCACCTCTTGCCTTTATTCCTCTTATAGTTCTCTTATTTACTGCTGTTATAAACTTTATAAATACACAAAAAATAAAAGAGAATGAAATAGATAAAAAAATAGGAAACTATCAAGTTGATGAACAGTACAGCCAGATTGCTCAAGAAGCTAAAAAAATTGAAATTGTAACAAATTTAGATAAAAAGGGGGAAAAGCTTTCAATAGTTTTACCAATTTCTAAGACGCAGAGAGAAATACTAGAAGATATAGAAGCAGAAAATAGAAATAGGATTCTCTTGTTTACTGGATCATATGTATTTGGTACTATTATAGTAGTTTCAGCAATATCACAATCCATTAATGCTCCAATAATATTAATAGCTTTATTAGTCGCTATTCTTTTATGCATCATATCAACACTTAGCAATCTAATAAGTAATAGCGTGGATCATGAAAATCATACTATTAGAAAACACAGTTCTTTAGGTCTTCTATTTCCATACTGGTCTGGAAAGGGCATGGTTGTATCAGTAGTAGAAAATAAGCTTGGTAAAAGGGAAAATGAACTAATATCTCTAATGAAAAAACTACTTAGTCCGCTTTGCAACTCATTTGACAGTAACCTTAAAAAAGCTTGCGATTTACTTGATAATAGTCTTTTAAAGCCTGCAAATATTAACATTAAAGAAACGCTTGATCACCTAAAAAAAATCAGAGAAGACATCAAAAAAGATTTAGATTGGCTACATGCAGAAATTTCAGAAGTTTTAAATAACACTAAAGAATTGACAAAAAAAGCACATTCACTAGATATTGAAGGTACTTTTTCTAGGTTAGAGAATGCTATTAAAATTGCTGAAGATAAAATTGAACGATTTGAACCAAGCCGCCTTGTAGGCTGGCTTCGATCAACTACGCAGTCTAATGATAACGAGTTCCTTATCATGCTAAAAAAGTTAAAAGAGGATACAGAAGAGGAAAAAACGGAATTGAAGGAGCAATTAAACGTAGTAAGGAATGAATTAGAAGAAATAAAAAAGAAGCAAGCTCAACCAAGTACGCCTGATTTAGAAGCTAACAATGGAAATAATACTAATAAATTATTAGTATTAGAAAATAAAGTCAAAGAACTACGTGACACAGTTAGAAAGTTAGAGCTGGAAGCAGAACAAAATAAGCTGCAGCAAAAGAAGGAAAAGTTAGAGCAAAAAAAATCTGAACAAGAAAAAACAGATGAATGGAAAGAAAAAATCAACGGCAAACCAAGTGACTTTCTATATTATTTATTAGAATCTATTAAGCTGGAAGAAAAAGATAATAAAGAAAAAAAGGTTGAGGCAACATTACGGGATTTTGATAACAAAATAATAATTCACTGGAAAGATGGCTCTCAAACAATTTGCCATATTAAAAAACAAGGTGATCTTCCTAGTACAAAAGTTGATTTTGTAGATCAAAATATTCAAGCAGCATTTGCAGTAGCTCGCGCGGGGTAGTTGTTATAGACCACTTAGAAGTAACCTTAAGTGTTAATAATGATAAAGAGAAATTAAGGTTAGACACCTATATAGCTGAAAAATGCAACATATCATGCAGCAAAGCGCAAAGATTGATACAAAATGAGCAGGTGAAATTACTTGGCACACCGATAATTAATAATGACTACATAGTAAAACCAGATGAAGAGTATGTGGTGCATCTCGTTCAACCTGACATATCCACATCAATTGAGCCTAATTATGACATAAAACTTGATATCGTCTATGAAGATGAGGACATTATAGTTCTGAGTAAACAAAGTGGATTAACAGTGCACCCAGGTGCTGGGACAAACAATGATACGCTTTTGAACGCAGTTATCGCTCACCTTGATGTAAGACCAGGAATTGTTCATAGACTCGATAAAGATACTAGTGGGCTAATGGTAATTGCAAAAAATGAAGCAGCCCATAGTTTTTTGTCTGAATTGTTATCGAATCGCAAAATAAAGCGGGAATACTTAGCAGTAGTTTGGGGAACATTATCTTCTCAGCAAGGCACGATAAAAACTAACATTGCTCCCAAACGCGGTAATAAAGAAATGATGTGTGTAACAAAAATCACAGGCAAATTAGCAATCACTCACTATTTAGTGCAAAAAGTTATAGGACAAGTAAGCCTCGTTAAATGCACTTTAGAGACAGGCAGAACACACCAAATTCGAGTCCACATGAGCCACATAGGACATTCCATAGTTGGTGATCAAGTTTATGGAAAAAATAGTAGTAAAAGCACAAAATATGCTAAAAACTCTAGTTTCATTCGTAATTTCAATAGACAAGCACTACATGCTTATACACTGGGCTTATACCACCCAAAAAGTAAGGAATACATGGAATTTGTCTCTGATTTACCGCAAGATATAAAAACTTTAATTGGTGAGTTTGAAAATATACCTAAGAAAGGGTATCCGTTCAGCAGAGTAGCAAAGTAGGTAGATAAGATAAACCAAAAAATCAAGAAAAAGTGAGTTTACAACAAATGGGTGTCATGCAAGTAGCTGACACTGGTTCACTTTATGATGGTGTCATCCCAGTGCTTCCTTTCTTGTCATCCCAGTCTGGGATCCAGATTGGGCACTAAGTTGGTAAACACGAAAGCGCTTTACAACGTTTTTGATGGAACTGCGCGAAAGAACTGGATGCCAGTGTCAGCTACTTGCATGACACCCATTTGTTCCTATAGTTTCTTTTTCACTTCCACTATTTGTAAACCAAATGTTAGCCAGTTCATCTTTAAGTAACTCCAAATCCGCATCTGGCGTAATCACTTATATATTCCTTTCACTACTTCTTGATGCTGCGGACAACTAAGTAAAATTTTGAAATCTTCTTTATCTGGATGTGCTCCCCAATCTCCACAAACTTTCAACACTCCTCTATCGAAGTCAGTTAATTCTGAAACGGTGGCTGGTTGTGAACTGAAAAATGGTTCAAAATTGACTTCAACATTTTCTTCTACATAGCCGGTGTGAAAATAATGATCCTTAATATAAAAAATAAATCCTATTATTGGTATTATTAAACACAAAATTAGTTTAACTGTCTTCGACATAATCACGTTCACAAAAAAGCTAGCCTATAAGAAATAATTTAAAAAAGTTTTAATCTAATCGTTTTTGCAGAGCAGCAACTCCCGGCATTTCATCGCCACTTAACCAATCTAAAAATGCTCCTCCACCAGTGGAAACATATGTAAAATCCTTATCGGTAAGGCCTGCAGCGCTTATTGCAGATAGACTATCGCCTCCCCCTATTATGCTGGTTAACTTTCCTTTGTGCGTTAAGTCACTTACGATTTTCATTACCCCTATTGTACCGCTTGCAAAAGCTGAATGTTCAAAAACACCAATAGGTCCATTCCACAGCAGAGTCTTACTGCTTGCTATTATACTGCTTATTGTACTCAAAGTTTGTGATCCGATATCCAAAATTATATCACCGTCCAAAATGGACTCAGTTTTTCTTGAAATACTAGTGCTGTAATCAGAGTTTACTGCAACCAGAACGTCTTCTGGCACAACTATTTTGCAATTGTTTTTATTTGCTGTTTCAAGAATATTATGCAGAAGGTCGTCAACACCATTTTGAAAGAAAGATTTCCCTATATTTACTTTGCTAAATGACAAAAAATTATTGGCTATTGCACCACCTAGAACTAGGTAATCAACCTTTTCTGTTAGCTTTATAAGCATTTTTATCTTAGTTGATATTTTAGCTCCCCCAACTATCGCAGTAATAGGTTTAGCTTTAAACGATACAGCTTTTTCAAGATACTTTAGCTCATCTTGCAAGCAAAACCCTGCATAAGAGGGTAAAAATTCTGTAATGCGTGAAATAGAAGCGTGAGCTCTGTGAGAGCAAGAAAATGCATCATTTACATATATATCCGCTAGAGATGCTAGTTGTTTGGCAAAATTTGAGTCACTTTGCTCTTCCTCTTTATAAAATCTTAGATTCTCTAGTAATATTATATCTCCTGCATCCATAACACTTACTGCTCTTTGTACTTTTTCACCAACGCAATCGTCAATGAATTTCACTTTTTTATTTAGTAACTGCGATAAAGTGTCAATTACATTTTTTAGCGACAGATTATTGTCTCTGGCCTTTGGGCGTCCAAAATGTGATATAATAATAATCTTTGCACTCGCATTCACTAAATACTGAATAGTAGGCAATGCTCTCAAAATACGAGTGACATCACGAATTTCTCCATCTTTTATAGGAACATTGAAGTCAACTCTAAGTAAGACGGCTTTATTGTGAAGATCACAATTTTCTATACTAGGTATGTTCATTACAAAATTGAAGCTATAAAGTCACTATACAGCAGTTTGATCTAAAGTAAAGTTTTAAGCTTACGAACGTTTAAGGAAATTTGCATGCCAAACGCTTGACACTGGAACTTTATCGTCATGCCACCACGAACCGTCATACCGCGATTCATTCGCGGTATCTCTAGATCCCGCTAACACGTAGCGGGATGACGATTGTCAGGGTGTCATCCCAGCACCCCTATGATGTCATTTAAGTAGCTGACACTGGTTCCTTTATGATGGCAGTGCCCCTATGGTGTCATTCCAGTGCTTGACACTGGAATCCAGCCTTTCCATAATCATCAAAACATTGTATTTTAACGTAAAACAGCTATTTTTATGCTCACCAACTTAATAAAATTCCTGGATTCCAGCGTCACGCGCTGGAATGACATCACAGGAGCACTGGAATGACACCATTTGTTGTGTTTAACAAAGTTCGTACTTAGCTTCATGTTAGCTATAAATATTAAGAAATTTACCAAATGAAAAAAAAGGCAAAAGAAGCTCCGTGGTTATTATCCGCTTTAAAATATTGGCGTTTTTTATGTTTTAAATGCTTGACAAGCGAGATTCAGCCGCTTTTAATTGCAACTAACCTACGCTGCAAATGTTTAAGAAATTTACTAAGCAGAAAAAAAGACAAAGAATCCCCGAGTTAGCTAGTCTTTTACTATCTCTGTCGAGTATTGGCATTTTTTGATGTCTTGTAACGCTTTATAAGCGCGTTCAGCTTATTTAGATAAAAATCTAGATGTAGATGAAGTTTTGTAAAGACATACAGTATCTATATACTGCAAAAAATTGAACATAAGACGCCGATACATTAAGTAATCCTTACCTTTTAATCTGCAGATTGGCGAAAGCAAATACAATAGCTTCACTATCATGATAAGTGGGCTGGCGGAGTTTGTCAAGGAAGTTTTTCGTTTCTATGTTCTGAATGACAGGATTGCTCTTGAATTTACATTGTCGGTAAATCTAAATTGCTTTAATAATTTTGATTGAAAAATAGTTTTTCTATTATATAAATGCTACTTTAGGGTAATCAAAATGGAAGACGATAAATATAGCCTAGGTTTAAGGGTTATCCATTGGTTGATGGCTGTTTTTATTATCGGTATGCTTTGTTCTGGACTTTATATGAAAAGCCTGCCACTTAGCAATGAAATTAAGTTCAACATATACGCTATTCATAAGGCTTGCGGTATCACTATTCTTGGATTAATCATAGTACGCATATTTTTTCGCGTCTTTACTTATGTTCCACCACTTCCAGCAAATTTTTCTCGGTTTGTAATCAATATAAGTAAAGCAGTACACTTTGGTTTATATTCTTTGATGGTGCTAATGCCACTATCTGGCTATGTCATGTCTTCTGCTTCTGGCAAACAGATCAAATATTTTTTTCATATCCCTTTGTTGATTAATCAAAACAAAGACCTAGCTAACACGGCTAACGAGCTACATTCGATGCTTGCATATTTTATGGTACTCTTTATAATCTTACATATACTTGGCGCTTTGAAGCACACATTTATAGATAAACAAAACATTTTTAAACGCATGATATAGGTTATATGTTAAGTAGCCTCTGGAAAAAAGGAACAGATTTTCTTGGCAGTGAGTTTGCTATAATGGGTGGTGCTATGAGCTGGGTTTCAGAGAGAAACTTGGTCTCAGCAATCTCAAACGCTGGTGGTTTTGGTGTGATTGCATGTGGTGCAATGTTCCCAGACTTACTGGAAAAAGAAATCATAGAGACACAAAAATTAACTAGCAAGCCATTTGGTGTAAACCTAATTACTATGCACCCAAAGTTGAGTGAGTTGATAGATGTGTGTATTGAAACGAAAGTGAGCCATATAGTGCTTGCCGGTGGACTGCCAACAAAGCCTAATATAGAAAAAATCAAGGGTGCAGGCATTAAAGTTATGTGCTTTGCACCAGCATTAAGCCTTGCGAAAAGGTTAGTGAAAATGGGAGTAGATGCGTTAATAATAGAAGGAATGGAAGCAGGTGGACATATAGGTCCAGTGAGCACTTCTGTTCTTGCACAAGAGATATTGCCTCATTTTAAAAATGAACAAATACCAGTGTTTGTTGCAGGTGGAATAGGCAGAGGCGAAGTGATAGTTAATTACTTAGAAATGGGAGCAAGTGGCTGTCAAATAGGCACATTATTTGTCTGCACTAATGAGTCAATTGCCCACAAAAATTTTAAGGAAGTGTTTATTAAATCGGCCGCACGTAATGCAATACCTTCTGTACAGATAAGTGCTGATTTTCCTGTAATTCCAGTAAGAGCTATAGCCAACAAAGCAAGCGATGATTTCATGAAGCGTCAAAAAGAAGTTATTGATGAATACCAAAAGGGACAGATCTCAAAAGAAGATGGGCAGCTTGAAATAGAAAAGTTCTGGGCTGGAGCTTTAAGAAGAGCAGTGATTGAAGGAGATGTTGAAACGGGATCTTTAATGGCCGGTCAAAGTGTTGGCATGGTTGATAGGGAAAAGCCTGTAAAAGAAGTAGTGGATATGTTAGTTCAACAAGCAAACAATTATATTGAGAGCAAATCTGTAGAAGTAGAAAACCCAGAAAGCAAATAGTTAAGCGACCTCACAATAAGCAAGTTGCCATTAATTATCCATAATATGGCATAATTATCCAATTTTAATGTAAAATTAACGCTAAAGAGGTATCTATACATTTTATTTGTATGGAGGAGTCTATGCCAGGTACTTTAAAAAAACCTCAGAATAATAAAGAAGTTATTAACCAACAATTGCACGACACTATATACAAAAAGGTAACAAAAAAAACACATAATCATGAAAGCCCAAAAAAAAATGGAGATGGAACTATCAAAAAATGCATAGAGTTGTTCAAGGAAGGAGCTAGTCCTGAGGTATTAACTGAATTAGAAAAATCGCTGAGAGAACAATTAGAAAAATCACCAGAAAAACAAGAGGAATATCAAAAACATTATAAGTATTATATCGAAAACTTTCTTCCTGCATTGAAAGATGAAGTAATAAAATCAGAAGAACTAGCTGTACCTACAGTATTTAACAATGAAAGAGAACAATCACAAAGACCACAAACAAAAAGAGGAAAAATAGTAAAAACAATTTTGGATATTACTAACAGGAGCAGCAGTGTAAGCTCAATACCAAATGCTGTTGAAGAAAATATTGAAGATCAAATGCAGCTAGGACATATTGAAGAGCAAAACAACACACAAGAAACACCCTTGAATGTAGCTGAGAAAAAAAGTGGTGATACTAAAATACTTGGCCAATTAGATATTCCGAAAGAGGTATCTAGAAAATATAGTAAAGTTATGGAGCAATTAAAGAAGAATATAAAAACTCCTAAGCTTGGTAACGGTAGTGGTTCAGATAGTGGAATAAACTCACCTGGACTGAGTGAAAAAAACTCGATATCACCAATAAATAGTAGAAAAAACAGTTTAACATCAATAGCAAGCACTTCATCTGAGGAAAGTTTAAACTCAACATTGAGCTCTGTTGAAGAAGATAATGGCTTACAACCAGAGGGTGGAGAAAAAACTGAGTTATTAGAATCAAATTTGGAATCCCCAAAAGAAAACGAGACTCAAGTGCAGCCAGAGCAGACTGTAAAAAAAGAGCCAAAAATGCAAGAAAATGAAAACTCAGATGGTCAAGCAAATCCAGATCAAGTTAAGAAAGATATCCTACTTAAAAACCAACCCAATAACAGAAATCTTCACGTTGCACTTGTAGCAGGTTGTGCTCTCTCCACAATAGGGTGCATTGTTGCAGGAGCAATGACATCAGGATTGATAGGAGCAGGACTACTTGCTATGGTTGCAGTGCTTGCTATAGCAGCAGTAGCTGAATTGCATTCAAACTTCCTATCAAGTAAATTAACATCCATTAATGTGAGTCCTCTTGTTGATGATAAGAGCTTACAGCATGTTCGCAGCGGTAAAAATTAAATATGTGTTACTTGTAGTGGATAAGTGAATTCAGTTCTTGCCTATTGATATAAAAGTTGTTATATTTGAGGAATGTTTAAAAGGTGTTTAGTTGATGCGCATTCAATTGAATAAAGTTTTGGTTTTTATAGCCTTATTAAGTTTCATTTTTGCATCATATTCTAGCGAAGCAAGTTCGGCGAGTGATGAATTAAAGGGTATACAAGAAACGGTAAAAAATTTTATTTCTTCATTTTCAGTTAAAGATACTGTAGAAAATATGAGTCCTTCAACAATCATAGGGTTGTGTATAGCTGCAGTGATACTTGCAGTAGTGTTCAGAGGTCTAATCTTTTTTATGATAATGTTTGGTGTACTGGTCCTGATGTTCGGTAGTACAGAAAAGGCAACAGACTACTTAAAAGAAAAATTTAACTTTGCAAAAGATATAAAATTACAATCCGATAGCGAAAAAAAAGATAAAAATTAAGATAGTATTTTTATCTTTTTTAATTATCTTTATTGAATACGCATATGCAGTTAAAAGTACCAACAGTTAACTCTAAGCTTAAAAAAAAGAACAACTTAGCATTACTAGAAAGCATTGATTTAGATTTTGTTCCTTATGCTTGTCATTACGATGAAGAAACCATACTCACAAAACAGGGAGAATTGTTAAAAATAATCAAGTTAGAAGATTATTCTTCTGTTGATAACTACAGCGACCTCAGAACTGAAATTAGAAAAAGCATATCAAAAAATATTAATAGCCTGTATTTTACCGTTTGGATTCATACCGTTAGAAAGCGCAATAAACTGAGCTTGAAATGGAATAAAACTGAAGACTTCTCTGACAACCTACATTCAACGTGGTTTAATAAACTAACTGATAGTAAATTACAGTATATAAATGAACTATACATTGTAATATTGTTTAGCGATTTTGGCAAGCATACTAATAATTCGTTTTTTTTCAATAGAATAAAGAATAAGCATAAGTTGTCTTTACAAGAAAGCCATCAGGAGTTGCAAAAGATAACTGACTTAATTCAAAATGATTTAGAACCTTTTGGAGCTAAAAAACTGGGTCTAAGGTTTAGTGAAGGTAAAATATATTCTGAAATGATAGAATTTCTCCACTATATTGTTACATTAACGCACAAAGATTATCCAATACATGAAAGGGACCTGTCGCAATATATTAGAAATTTTAAAATAGCTTTTGGTTTCAATACGTTTCAAACAATATTTGAAAATCAACAGAAATTTGGCTCTATTTTCAGCATAAAAGAATACCGGGAAATCTCTTTAGGTAATATAGATAGATGCTTGCAGCTTGAATCTGAATTTATCATTACAGAAATAATGATATTTACTAGTAATAATAAAGCAATAAAAGAATTTAAAAAACAAATCAACATGCTGCAAATTAGTGAGGATAATACCTTACTTAAAAGCTCAGGAATTGAAGAAATAATAGAGCTTGAAAGGACCTCTAGTATAGACTTCTGCCAACAGAAAATTATTTTTACAATATTTGCAGATGATAGGAATAAGTTAGCTGAAAGTATTAGTGATTTATCTTCTATAATGTCATTAGTTGGCTTCATGATGTTTAGAACTGATTTACATATGGAAAGTCATTTTTGGGCACAACTTCCAGGCAATTTTGCTTTTATTACGCAACCGAAAAATATCTTAACAAAATACGCTTGCAGCTTTGCTATGCTGCACGATTTTACGTCAGGTACATTAAAAGGAAGAAGGTGGAAAGAAGCGGTAATGATTTTTTTCTCAAAAAAAGGAAATCCTTACTTCTTTAATTTTCATGGAAAAAGAAATAATGGCCATACTACGATACTCGGAGCTCCAAATTCAGGCAGAACTTCACTCATTAATTTTCTATTATCAGAATCAAGAAAGTTTAACCCAAGAATTGTCATATTGGATAACACTGGAAAATCAATAATTTTTACTAAAGCAGTGAGTGGTAAATATTACATAATCGATCCAAAATATAAGGACAAAAGCCTAAAATTTAATCCACTAAACATTGAAGATAGTGCTTCCAATCGCAATATGTTGGTTGAACTGATCAGAAGAATGGTAGCCGATAAGAGCTTGGTGGACGTAGAAGAAAAGATAAGAAAAATTGTGGATTCTATATTTGCTATACCCAAGGAATCACGTTCTATTTCACAAATTTCTGAGGTGCTCTTGCTCCTTGGGGGTAAGATAAGTAGATGGTGTGACGATGGTGACTTTGCTTACTTATTTCAAGATGGTGATGAATCAGATATTGACTGGGAAACAAAAATTATATCTCTCAACACCGCAAACCTTACAAAACAAAAGGAATGTATGTCCGTGATACTTTACTATTTTTTATATTCTTTTGAGGCAAAATGTGATGGCTCGCCTGCAATACTTGTTTTGGATGAAGCATGGGAGATAAGTAATATTTTTCCTACAGAGAAAGAGTTTGATAACTGGATGCAAAGAATGACGGAACTAAATGTTGTAGTAATCCTAAGTACTGAGAATTTAAATCTCGCATTTGCTAGCAAATTTACTCAATATTTAGATAAACATGTTGATACAAGAATCTTGATGCCGAACGTCAATGCAAATAGATTATACATGAAGGCATTTTCTCTATCGAAAGAGGAGCTGAATATAATTCTGCAGACGCCAACACAGGAAGGTTTATTTTTGATAAAACAGTACAAAGGATTAGTAACCTTAAATCTGGATTTGAAGGATATGCAAGAAATACATGTACTTTCAGCTAACAAAGAGACTATAAAGTATATGTATGAGGCAATAAAAGAAAAAGGAGAAGAAGTTAATGAGTGGTTACCGGTATTTTATGAGAAGTGTAAAGCTTAATTTCTTATTGATATTTTTTTTGATACTTGGTCTTTCGTATCAAGGATATGCTGATTGTCCAACATTTGTAGAAAGTAATACTTGGTGGGAAGCAATAGTTGGTGGAGATTGGGTAAAGGAAATTAAGGTGCAAGCAATAAAAGATCAAGGAGTTGATGGTTACTTTAATCCCAAAATTAGAGTATGTGCTTATGATGGACAAAGTTATTGTTATGACTTACAAAGTGGGGAATCCTGCCGCCAGATATATGGAACGCAAGGTACAGGAGCTGGAGTTTCTGCTGCAGCTTTTATTGATTGGGAAGGGGATAAAACAAAAGCTGGAGGAGAAATTGCTCGGGGTCTTAAATGGGAATGGGCAGACGGTGTTACTGATGAGGAAAAAAGAAGATTCGCTAACTCTCCTAAAATATGTGCTTGCAGTCAAAAAGGGGCTTGTATGTCAGGAATTTCTTCATGGGGTTCTAGAGTATTTTCGGGTGAGAATATTTTTCGTCCTGGGGAGATGGAAAAAGTCTGTGATACCTGCTACCAAACGGCAGTAAAATGTGCTCCCGTGCCACTTGCACCTAGCCCCCCTCCATTTTGCGAGCAACTTGCAATGTCACCTCCACAAGTTAGAATTGTTCCTATAACAGATAAAGACAATGATTACTTCGATCCAAGAGTTGGGGTGATAATTAGCGGACTGGAGGAAAGAAAAGAGTTAGGTTTTCCACACGTTGTTTCAAATAATGAGAACATTCCAAATCACTCATATACTGTTACAGATAAGGATACTCACTATTACTTCAAAACCTATAGAAAAAAGGGCCAGCTCTGCGCTGAATACCATGGAACTCAAAGTATAGACAAAAAAAATCCACAGTTCGTCCGCTGTTTCCCGGCACCACCTGCTCCAGAGCCTGAGATAGTGAAGGTAGCAAATGAAAACACGCTAGAAATAAAAATGAAGATGAGCGAGAGCACTTGTACTTATAGAGCACATGGAGTCTACAGCAATGGTGTCTGTACTTTCAATGTTATCACTAATTCTACTAAGAACATCGGCCCTCTATCTTTAAAAGTAGTAAAACCAGCAATAGTAGCAAAAACGACTGACAGTAGTAACACAAAAAGTTACATTGATAATATTATAGAAGGTATATTAGAAAGTAATCCGCAACAATTTAAAGTTCTGAAAGAATATGGCTATGTTCCTGATATTGAAACGGAATGTAAAGAGTTTCAGGGGAATAAGTGCAAATTGAACAACTTAGGACAACCAGAAATAGAAGTAAAGTATAAAGGAAATTCTAACAGTAAAATGCTTTGTCTTTCTGGATGGCAGCCAGAACCAGAGGAGTTTGTTCTTAAAAGAGAAAATAAAATAATACCACTAAAATTAATGGGAACAAGATATACTAAATACAATGCTGTTTACTCCAAGGAATCAAATCAGTTCTATTATCTTCCAAGCAAGGAAAATAAAAGAGCCGATCTCTTAAACAGAGATCAGAGTGAGTTAGATAAAATAATATTCAATAAGCAAGGGTATGTTTTCTTCCCTGACAACAATAAACAGGAAAAGGGGAAATGCAGTTACTGTGTAAAAAGAAATGATGAGATAGACGATACATTTAAATCTAGTAAAGGACTGAAAGTAGTGTACAAATTGACGGATGTAGAGCATAGAGAAAAATGTAATCAAGGTGATGATGGTTGTATCTGCTTTACTGGAACATGCAGCCGTTCAACACGATATGTAGACAAAAAAAACACTCAACCTTTTTATACAAAGATTTCACAAAATACAAATGGCGTTGTCACGCAACCAGAAGCACCAATAAAAGCAAACAGAACGGAGGTCTTTTACGCTGATAAATTGTGTAGGTTCGATTTAGAAGGTCTCAAAAAGAAATTAAAAGAAAAATTAAAAGAGATAATCAAGGAACAGCTGAAAAATAAGAAACCAGATCTTGAAAAAAATAATGAAAAATCCTATGATCATAAAAATAAAGATGTTTATACAGATGACTTATCAATAAAATTTGATCGTATTAAAATAGAAGCGTGGGGAAGTGGTGAAGCAGGTCATATACAAGGTAGTGGCTGTGACAATCAAAAATGCCATTCTACTGAAAGCAGAGTAGGGATGCCAGGAGATTATATTAAAGCTAAACTGAAAATCGATCCTAATTATCCTATAATTAAGGTGCAAGTCACAGAGGGAGGGGGTAACCAGGAAAGTAACCTCTCAGATAAGGACGGGGGACCTGTTTTCATAGAAATGTGCAATTCGCAGAAGCAACATTGCCAGCAACTGATTACTGTTGCAGGTGGAGGTGAGTATAGAACATACGGTGGTAAGGGTTATGAGGAAACAGTAATTCATAAGCAAGATTTAAAGCTAGAGGAGAAAATTGTAAAGGCAGATAAACTGAAGTCTACACAAGACAATCAAATAGCATATATAGAAAATGGTGAAATCAAGTATGAAACAGTAGAGTGTGGAAGTGGTTTGAGAAGCAGTAGATCTGGTGCAGGTGGCTGCATTAATAAAAGCAAAGGAATTTATGGTAAAGGCTCTCCAGGGTATGTGAAGATTAGACCTATTATAAAGGAATTTGACGAAGAAGAAATAAATGCTGCTATTAAAAAAGTAATAGAGGATCTATACGATCTTGAAACTATGACTGATTTTTGGGTAGGGGATCTTAACGTGAATATAAGTGGGATAATTAAAGAGGAAGTCAAAAAAGAATTATCAAGGTAAAAAGATATAGCTCTGGAAATGATGCTCTTGTTTTAATAATTAATTAAAGTAAAGCATGTAGTAAATGGTGTAATTGCTGTATCTTAACAAAAAGGTATAACGAATGTAAGAGGAGGGTGCTTTATGTCTCTAAAGAATAAAATTTCTGAGTTAATAGAACAACAATTTAGCATTAAATACCATGACAATTATTTGGCTTACACTATACATAATTGGGCTGCAAGCGAAATATCTGATTCTATTACTTTTTGCATAATTGGTTGTGGAAATTGCAAGATTGGATATCAAGATGTTGCAAAGTCATTCAACATAACAAAAGAAGAAATTGACCAAGGTAATATTGCAAGCATAGAAAGTAAAATAAAAAGTGAAGCTGAAAAATCAGGTAGCGAGTTTTCTGAGTTGATTTCTAGAGTGGATCAATCGCTAAAAGAGCAGAGTGAAAAGTCTATTGTACAAATTTTAGATTCATCCGCTGAGGAGATGTTAAGGAGTTTCTGTGATAGCCCTGTACAGTCTCCAGAGCCTCAAGAACCCTCTGCTTCATCTGAAGAGCATGCTACAGAAGGCCCAGAAACTAGTGTTAATTCAGATCTTTTGTCAACCTAATCAACCCCATATATATGTTTTTTTTGTACCCATGCTTTGCGTTTTGGGGTGGAAAGAAAGCACCATTCTTCGTTGCATTTTTCTATCTTCATCACAACAAACTTGTCTATTTTCATAGTAATCTTGCTGTCTACACTCTGTTTTTGATATCCATAAGTATCTTCTTTTACAATCGCGTAGCGCTTATCACTAAGAAGATTGCCTTTTATCCATCCGCAGTCTTCATCTATATCGCAGACCTTTTTCCAACTCTCAAACTCTTCTATCACTTTCAGGGGCAGATTTTTGCAAGTGTATATCCATTTTACAGGATAGTGAAACCCTGGCCCCGTTCTCATGTTGATCTTATTTGATTTGGTTGAAACAAAGTTGTTAGCAAACAAGCTATGGCTAAATAATAAAAACAATAGGATAATAGTACTGAACCAAGATCCCAGTGTCACGCACTGGGATAACGTGAGGGATAGTGTAACAGACTTATTCATCATAATTCACGATTAGGTTGACATAAGATAAAGAGTAAATTAAAAATTGAATAGATCTTTAAATGCAAAATCAATGCCTATAGAAATATTAATGCCTGCTCTTTCACCGACAATGAGCAAAACTGGAGGAAAAATTGTAAAGTGGCATAAAAAAGAACAAGACAAAGTTGAAGTAGGCGACGTAATTGCTGAGATAGAGACTGATAAAGCCATAATGGAGTTTGAATCTATAGATGAAGGAGTTTTAGCAAAAATTTTAGTAACAGAAGGAACAAGTGGCGTGCCTGTAAATCAACCAATAGCTTTAATGCTGGAAGAAGGAGAAGATGAAAGTGCACTTAACAACTATACTTCAACTTCCATCAATAGTGCAGTTAAAAAGGAAGTGACAAAAAGTGCTGTTGATAATCAAAAATCAGAACACCAAGATTTAAACGGAAAGCCAATAAGTCATTCTTCGGTGTCATTCCAGCGCGTGACGCTGGAATCCAACCCCTCAATGTCATCCCAGTGCTTGACACTGGGATCTAGAAAAGAAGAATGGATCCCAGTGTCAGCTACTCAGATGACAGAGGGTTATGCAGAAGGTAGAACAAAAATAAGCCCATTAGCTAAGAAAATAGCTCAAAATGAAGGGGTTAATGTGCAGCAATTAAAAGGTACAGGACCATATGGTCGCATAATTAAGGCTGATGTGTTGGAGTTTTTAGGCAGTGGTATACATACTGAAAGTCCTGAGAAAGATACCATAGTTGAAGTAAGCAACATGCGCCAAGTGATAGCACAGCGCCTGACTGAATCAAAACAGAATGTTCCACATTTTTATTTAACTGTAGACTGCCAGGTTGATAAGTTAATATCGTTAAAAAACGAGATTAACTCAGCAGATGAAAACAATAAAGTAACAATTAATGATCTAATCATAAAAGCTGCAGCTTTCAGCATGAAAAAATTTCCTGATATAAATTCTTCGTGGATAGATAATAAAATACTGAGATATTCAAATATAGATATTTCAATCGCTGTGGCACTTGAAGATGGGCTAATTACTCCTATAGTAAAAAATGCTGATAAAAAGGGTATTTTATCTATATCAAAAGAAGTGAAAGATTTAGTAAGCAGAGCAAGATCTGGAAAATTGAAACCTGAAGAGTTTCAAGGAGGAGGGTTTACTATCTCCAACTTAGGGATGTTTGGTATAAAAGCCTTCAGTGCTATAATCAATCCGCCGCAATCTTGCATTATGGCAGTTGGTGCATCTAAAAAACAACCAATTGTTATGAATGAGAAAATAGAGATAGCAGAAATAATGACAGTAACACTTTCTGTTGACCATAGAGCAGTTGATGGGGCACTCGGAGCAAAGTTTTTAAATGCCTTTAAGCATTATATAGAGAATCCTCTGGTGATGCTTATTGAAACTGCGGTAATCTATTAGCATTGTTATTACAAAATTAATACCTCTAAGTTTATACTTTTATTAGTTAATAGGTTTAGAGGTAAAAAAATGAATACTACAGTAGAAAAAAATAATCCAAAAATTTTTCCTCAAAATGAAGGAAAGATTAACTCAAAAGGTATGGTTGCTCCACCTGTTCCTCCAAAATCTTCCCAAGTTAAATTTGCTGGAATAAGAGCAATTTTTGAGCAAAATGCATCTTATTCCCAAGCAAATGATAGTAATAAAACAGTAAGTAGCAATCTTGGAAGAACATTTGGCCCAACAATGCGAAAACTCATGGAAGACAACATTCATAGCACTCCTAACAAACAACGCCGTGATTCAGGGGATAGTGGTATCAGTGATGTTAGTAGCAGCACTTCTGATGATGAGGATAGAACAATAAAAGATAAAATGATGGAAAATGTTAAGCAGGATAACCATCAAAAAAGCTTTGATTTACATAAAGTACAAGCAACTGATGAATTAGAAACCGTAAAATTTCTCAAAACGCTAAGCAAGAAAGAAAGAGAAAAACTTGGTTTTTCTCCTAAACAGCAAAATAACCAAAAGGTTGAGACTAGCAAAAAAACTTATAATCCACTTGATTGGAATCCAATCTATCAAGGTAAAAAGCTCTTTAGCTTAGGCAATATGTCGAGTAATTCGTCTTCATGTAGTGAAAAAAGCAATATTTCAGATGTAAGCGATAAGTCTAATAATTCAAACATTGTTAGATGTAATATTACTAGGAGTAACAGTAAGGAAGACCTTCGTAAACCTGATGCTTCACATAATGACAAATCTGCAGGTAAAAAATTATCTAATGTCAATGTAAGCGAATTAATCAGAAAGTTTGAACAAGGTAATGACATAGTAAAAGGGCGTTAATCAAATGTTACCCTATCTTTGTATATGTGAAGGTAGGGTATCTTTTCAAAATAGTATATCCTTTATAGCTTTGTTAATTTTTGACTCCCTCTCTGCAAAAGCAGTTTCTAGAGAGGTTTTAAGTTTTTCCCATTCTTCTTGACCATTTAGAACTAAAGATTTATATTCATTTTCAATTTTTTCCAAGGATCTTTGACATGAGGAATCTAGTTCCTCATATATATCAATATTTATTGATTGCAGTATTACCAAAAATGCAAACAAATTCGGATCAGGTAATTCTTCTCTTGTGTGATTCAGAAGACACAGCTTTATTTTTTTTACGCAGTATTCTATTGTTTTTAACGATAGTGACAGGCTTTCTGCATAAAATATAAAACTATCTACAATCAAATTTTTTGACTTTTTCGGTAATTTAATATTTTCAAATAGTTCTTTTGTAAATTTTTCTATCGGTTGTTTTGGCAAATGTAAAGAGAGATCAGTAAAAGATTTTAGGTCAAAATTTGGTCCAAGTATTGTGCTGATTGCTCTTTGTACATTACTCTTATCTTTACTTACAGAAATAATGAAAACCAGCCCCTCCACATCAAGCATATACTTTATAGATTCCAAAAAATCGACAACGAATTTAGGACGGCACACATCAAGATTATCCACCATTATATAAATGTTTTTGTCTTTTCTGATTTTATTAACCACATCCGCTAACTGTATTTTGAAATCTCTAGTACTCTCTTTTCTTCTTTGGAGAAGACTTAATTCACTCAAGACAAAACCTATGTCTTTTTTATCAGCCTCTTTTGCAGCATCAAGAAATACTGAAAGCATAGCAAGTGGAGATTTACTGATCAGCTTTCCTAGTGTGTTTAGAGAAAATAGCTCTTGGTTTATGTTCTTGAACTGTTGTATAACGCTTCTTTTTACTTCATACGATGCAAATAAATCTTCAAATAGAAAATTTAAAAAAGAAGGAAGTGGTTGGTCCAATGCATTGATATCCCATGCACTATAATAAGCTACAATTTCATTTTGCTGTTTTAACTCTTTTACCCATTCTTTCAAAAAAAACGTCTTGCCCCATCCATCATATCCTTCTAAAGATATTATTGTAAAAGACTGATCAATTGTTTTAATTATAGTGTTGAATTTACCTGAAAATTGCTTATAGTTTAGGCGGTCATTTTCCCAAGCCACCACTTTAAGTGGTGGCACTATTTTTTTCTTTTTGAATGTTATTAGCGATATAAGTTTTTTTAAGCACATGTCTTATTTTATATTTAACTCATATTCTTGTCTTGAAGTAAGTGCTATCCTCAGCGTTCCTTCATCAAGATAGTCAATTTCTCCGCCCATTGGTATGCCGCAAGCAAGGCGTGATATTTTCACATCCAAATTTTTTAGCAATTCAATTATATATTGTGCAGTAACTTGGCCCTCTAATGTCGGATTAATTGCGATAATTATCTCTTCAATTTTAGACTCTGTCACTCTTTTCAGAATAGTGTCAAGGTTGAGTTCTTTTGGACCTATGCCATTTATTGCAGACAATCTGCCACCCAAAACATGGTATAAACCTGAATATATATTTCCTTTTTCAAACGCCCATAGATCACCTAATTCTTCTACTACACACAGTAACTTAGTGTCACGTTTTGGGTTAGTACAAATAGAACAAGGTGACTTAGTATCTAGATTTCCGCAAACTTCACACTCTATTATAAGATCTGCTAGCTCTTTAATCAAAGATGCAAGTGGTAGCATAACTTTTTCTTTGTTTTGGAGTAAATGTATAACTAACCTGCGTGATGATGATGGCCCTAAACTTGGCAATTTAGAGAAAGCATGAACTAGATTTTTTATGTTAATGTTCATCCAATAAATTCAGAATAGGTAGTCAAATGGTAACATCAAACCCTTTGTAAAGAAAGTGGTAAGTTTCTCTTGATCCACTTTGATTAGCTATAGAAAAAATTTTTTACTCTAACGCAAAAAATTACTTCCGCACACTTAGGCAGTGTCGACATTTATTTTAACCAAAGATAAATGCCAGCAATGTGAACAAAAGACAGAAAAGCTATGGCCAATTTGTCGTAGCGTGTAGCAACTCTGCGGAAGTGCTTGATTTTGTTGAACATCCTTTCGATTAAGTTTCTCTCTTTATACAATTCTTTGTCATATTCTCTTGGTGTTTTTCTGTTGGAACGCGGTGGGATTACTGGCTCAGCATTTACAGCTTCTGCAGCCTCAATCATATAATTTGCGTCATACCCTTTATCGGCAATAAGTGCCTCCATGTTCTTGCCTTCTATCAGGTCTAAAGCTTTTACGTAATCCGATCTTTGCCCTGCAGTAACAAAGAATCTCAGTGGGTTGCCCAAAGCATCACAAGCAGCGTGTAATTTGCTTGAAAATCCTCCTTTGCACCGTCCCAGCTCTTGTTCTTGTCTACCAGTTTCCACATTTTTTTCTTGCACCAGCAGCATGTTGATGTGCCCTGATTATTGTTGAGTCTATCATGAGCCACTCTGTGTCTCCATTAACAGCTAATGTGTTGAAAATCATCTGCCAAACACCAGATTTTGCCCACCTTATAAAACGTTTATGTACACTTGACCATTTTCCATACTCAGCCGGCAATGCTCTCCATGTTGCTCCTGTTCTACCTATCCACATTATTGCAGCTACGAATCTCCTGTTATCTTTTGCGCTTCTTCCTCTATCTCCTTCCTTACCTGGCAGACTGTTTTTTATTCCATACGCGTCAAGTTAAGGAAATAAAGGTATGAAAGAGATAGAATAATAAGGTATAAGTTCTCCCAGATATACTTTTAGTGAGAGAACCAATGAATAAAATAACTTGCTTATCAAAAAAGCTCAAAGAATTTTTTAATGAAAAAGCAGAGAAAATCTCAATTACAACAAGGTTTATAAAAAGAAAGAGAAAGCTAAAAGGTTCATCATTCGTAAAAGCCATGGTCTTGGGTAATATAGGAGTTGATAATTGTAGCGTAGAAACAATGTGTCAATTACTAAACGAGGACTCGATAGATATAACAAAACAAGGTTTGGATTTTAGATTTACTGAAGAAGCAGTGGAATTTATGAAAAGGATGTATAATGAATCTGTGATTCTCTTTAAAAATATCTTGCAAGTTGATTGCAAAATCTTACAGCAATTTAATAGTGTTAAATTATTGGACAGTAGCTATATTACTCTACCTAACAGTATGGAAGAGATGTATAAAGGTTATGGTACTAGCTACAGTGGCTATGAAAGCAATACTAAGTCTGGAATAAAGTTACAATTAGTTTTCGACTACATGAATCAGATAATAGACCAACTTAATTTAACGGAGGGGGTAAGATCAGACCAGGGATATAGGAAACATTTAAGTAATATATTAAGCAATGATTTGCTAATATCTGATCTCGGTTATTTTGTGCCAAGTTCTTTTAAACAAATCAATGAAATAGGAGCTTATTTCATAAGTCGTTATAAATCCGATACCAACATATATGATGTAGAAACAAATCAAAAAATGGAGTTATTAGAATGTTTAGAGGATAAGTTATTTTTAGAAAACGAGGTATTGTTAGGAAAAGAAGCAAAAATTAGAGTAAGAATTATATGTCAGAAACTAACTGAAGAACAGTCTATGGCCAGAAGAAGGAAAGCTAATAGATTAGCAAGATCGCAGGGATATACATCCTCTAAAAGAAATCAAAAATTGTTGAACTGGTCAATATTTATAACTAATGTTCCAGAAAATAAAATTAGTGCTGAGCAAGTATTAACGATTTACAGAGTAAGGTGGCAAATTGAGTTATTATTTAAATTGTATAAAAGCCATATCAGGCTTGATAAGCTAAAAGGAAAGCCATGCAGAGTATTATGTGAACTATATGCTAAATTGTGCGCAATTCTTATATTTCACGGCATAGTTGGTTGCACAGAAGTGAAAAAGAATACAGAACTTAGCTTAACAAAGGCATTTATTGAGCTAAAAAGGCGGGTTAGAGAGTTATTTTTAGTATTAACCAAAATTAATAGTTTAAAAGCATTTCTTAAAAAACTCACTATAACTTGGTCGCGATTTTCATTAAAAGACAAACGTAGAAGGGCTAGAGTATCCACTTTAACCTCTCTAAATTTGCTCACAATCTCTTAACTTGACGCGTATGGTTTTTTATTCTCTCCCATTGCTCATCTTTTAAATCATATAGCATTCTCTTTACCTATTAATAAAGAGTACTCTATATCACTATTTTTTTATGTCGACAAGACCTAAAGCCTGATTATAATAGACTTCTTGCATAACCCAAACTAAGTAGAAAAAGGTATCATCCGAGTAGCTCTCCTTTGTCATCCTAGTGCCTCCTTTTTTGTCATCCCAGTGCCCAGACACTGGGATCCAGGAATTTTATTAAGTTTGTAAGCATAAAAGTATAGCTAACGTGAGCTCTACGTCATACTGCCGCGAACCGTCATACCGCGATTCATTCGCGGTATCTCTTAGCCGCTAACACGTAGCGGGATGACGGTTGTCAGGCTAGCTGTCATCCCAGTGCCCAGACACTGGGATCCAGAAATTTTAATTGTAAGTAAGCATACTGGGTTGATAAGTATAAAAGTAGCTAGAAAATAAACATTTTTGATGAGATTATATGGAAAACTGGATGCCAGTGTCAAGCACTGGCATGACACCCTTCACGGACTTTTAAATTACTTTAGCTATAAATATTAAGAAATTTACCAAATGAAAAAAAAGGCAAAAGAAGCCCTGGGGTTATTATCCGCTTTAAAATATTGGCGTTTTTTATGTTTTAAACGCTTGACAAGCGAAATTCAGCTGCTTTTAATTGCAACTAACTTACGCTGCAAATGTTTAAGAAATTTACTAAGCAGAAAAAAAGACAAAGAATCCCCGAGTTAGCTAGTCTTTTACTATCTCTGTCGAGTATTGGCATTTTTTGATGTCTTGTAACGCTTTATAAGCGCGTTCAGCTTATTTAGATAAAAATCTAGATGTAGATGAAGTTTTGTAAAGACATACAGTATCTATATACTGCAAAAAATTGAACATAAGACGCCGATACATTAAGTAATCCTTACCTTTTAATCTGCAGATTGGCGAAAGCAAATACAATAGCTTCACTATCATGATAAGGGCGCTGGCGAAGGGTGTCAAGTAAGTTTTTTCGTTTCTATGTTGTCAGCTACTTGGATGACGCCAATCTGAGTTAACTACACCAACTCACATTCAGCAAAAAAGAAAGCTATCTCCTTACGAGCATTTTCTAGACTATCCGAGCCGTGGACTCTATTTTCACTAATATCATCAGCAAAATCACCCCTGATTGTGCCTTTATCTGCCTGTTTTGGATTGGTAGCTCCCATGATTTGTCTGTATTTACTTACTGCATTTTCACCAACTAAAACTTGAACTACCACAGAACCAGAGGTCATAAACTCTACTAATTCCCCAAAAAAAGGCCTATCTTTATGAATTTCATAAAACAGCTCTGCTTGTTTTTTTGTTAGTAACATCATTTTTTGTGCTGTGATTTTCAGCCCAGATTGTTCGATGTAGGAATTTATATTGCCTGTAATATTATTTTTTACTGCATCAGGTTTTAATATCGAAAGTGTCTTCTCAATTGCCATATTATTTCCTTATATAAGATTGTATATTTATGGATTCATTTTATTGCAAATTTTGATTTGATAAAAGTAGTTTTTTATTTATAGTTAAGAATAAACCATCAAGGAGGTATTGTATGGGTGAATGTTGTAAAAATAACACTACTAAACAAGCTGAGCCTACCACTAAAAAACAAGCTAAATCTACTACTAAAAAATTAGTAAGTAACTTTAAGTCATCACTTTTTTGTGGAACAAAAGGATTTTTAACTTTTAATTTGGCCTTTTTAAGTTATTTGGAATATAGCATATATAAATGCACTTCATCTGCTCATGTACAACAAAAGGAAAATATTGAAAGATGTAACAACATACAGGCTTCCAAGCTTGCACTTGCTGAGGATACAGATGGCAATTTTGCTACACAAGAAATAGAGCAAAAAGAAAAAAACTTTAACCAGCAACACAAATTTTTAAGAGATACTGCTGCCTTTGCAATGAAAAGGAATACTATTCCATTGCTTGAAATGGCTATCATAGTGCCATTTGTTTGTTTTGCGCTGCCAGCTATGCTAGGCAGTATGAGCCTCATGCAATGCGCACTTTTATGTGCTTCCTTAATGATTGCCACATGTTTTATTGTCAGAACTTTTCATCTGCGTGAGAAGTTAATGGAAAAAATCACTAACCATAGTAGAAAAGAAATAGACGCGGAATTTAAGAAAGATACTATAAAATTTCCTATCTTTGATCAAAATAGAAAACACACCGAGTATAATTCGCCTAACTCAGGGCGACTACTGGATGAAACAAGTAGCACCTCTCTTTTCGTTAAAGTTTTACTTTTTCCCCTCAAGGTTCTTCTGAATGTCCTGCAAAGTTGTATAATGCTATCTTTAGCTGCTGTTGAACTTCTTGAAACGGTACCAAGTCTTTTTGTCGATACATTTTTCGATTGGAACTTCACATCCACCAAGAGTAACCTGAAGAGATCAGGCCACTTATTGTATGCCAGTGTAAGAAATTTAGTGCCTATAACTAAATTTGATGAGTGTGTAGCTAATTTTATAGGCACCCCAGAAGTAACTTGTTGTAGTAGTGCGTAGGTGAAAAAGGCAGTTATCTTATTTAATCTTGGCGGGCCTGATTCACTAAATGCGGTCCGTCCTTTTTTATTCAACCTTTTTTATGACAGGAGAATAATCAATCTACCGAATCCCTTTCGGTTTCTTTTAGCAAAGTTTATATCTGCGAAACGAGAAAATACTGCACGAAAAATATACGAGGAAATTGGAGGTAAATCGCCAATTCTAGAGAATACAAAAATGCAAGCTAATGCTTTAGAACTAAAATTAAACGAAAATAGAAACCATGTACACAAGGTATTCATCTGCATGCGCTATTGGCGTCCATTTGCTGACGAAGTTATTGAAAGTGTAAAACAGTTTGATCCTGACGAAGTAATTCTGCTGCCACTGTATCCACAATATTCAACTACCACAACTCTGTCATCCATCGAGAATTGGCAAAAAAATGCTAAACGGTATGGCCTAAAATGCAATACAAAAATGATTCACCGTTATTATGATAACCAAGATTTTATTGAAGCTCACACTAATCTGATAGCTAAGTACTATAAATTGGCTAGAAAAATCGGTAAACCAAGAGTCCTATTTTCAGCCCATAGCTTACCTCTTAGTATCATTAAAAAGGGCGACCCTTACGCTTCACAGGTAGAAAGAAGCGTAGAGTTAATAGTAGAAAAGTTAGCTATCAATAACTTAGATTGGTCGATATGTTATCAGAGTAAGATTGGTCCTGTAAAATGGCTAGAGCCAAGCACTGAAAGTGAGCTATTACGCGCAAAAGCTGATGGTGTACCTGTAGTTCTATCACCTATATCTTTTGTTTCTGAGCATTCAGAAACTCTAGTTGAACTTGATATAGAATATAAAGCAATTATCAAGGATGGATATTACTTTCGTGTGCCAACTCTCAGTACCGATCCCTTGTTTATAAAATGCTTAGCCGATTTGTGCATAAATCTCCCTTAAAGTCCTGATTCATAGGGCTTTTCTTTTAGGATTTTATGTGATAGAATAACAGGAAGTTATTAACTATTTCATGCCAAACAAGCTAAAAAAGAAATCTAACATACTCGCACAAAGGGTGCATGATATTTATGATCATGATTTCAGGAAGGTAATCTGCATCACAACAGGTTTAACAGCCCTATTGTGTAAGATTTCACTGCAATTTTGCTGCGAGTTCATTGACAATAATAGATCCAATATTTTTCTTATACGGAATGTTGCTCGACTAGTAAAGTTTCCGACATCTATTCTATACATTGCCCATTCTGCATTTACTCTACAGGATCTAATTAAGGATTACAGAAACCCTGAGAGTAAAAAAGAGCTGGCAAAAATTGTGGGTAAATCGGCTAATCTTGCAAGCAGCACCATAGAAGCGCTAATGATGTTGAAAATCATCCATTTTTGCACTGGAAGCAATACAGACATAATAAGTTATATTAACTTAACCTCAACGATCCTATTTTTGTTCATTTCAGAACCTATAAGCTATTATTATACATGCAAGGAATATCTGGATAATAAGGATCCTGAAAAGTCTGCTGAGTGTAAGAAGGACCTTATTATTAGCACATTAACTTTGTCGTTAGGTTTATTAAACTTCATATTAAGAAGGATAGAGACTCCAACTATACCAATAAACTTAGGTAATGATATAATCTATAATTTCAACTTAAGCGTAACAGTCAGCATAATATATAGTGCAGTATTTCTTGCAGTTCAGCTTGACAAATTGTTTCAACAACCTGTCAATGATGATCCTTCCACTGAACTTGATGATGTTCATAATATAAACGGTCATTCTAATGACAGCACTGTAGAGGTATAAGAATTAGGGATGAAAAGATTTTATTTCTACTGCCAACGCTAGTACTGCTAATTTGCTAACAATACTCCAAAGTGATAGAATTTTACCTTCTACAACCTGGCTAACATCATGAAACTCACAGTCAGTGGCATTCAAGCTAGAATATACATCTTTTCTGCTATTACATCGGTATAAGTAACATGTTGGAGTATCTCCTATATAGTATATTAGCGGTTCTGCAGAACTGCTTTTAAACATGTCAATGGTTGGTACACCTTCTTGTATAATAACGCTATTGATTGCTATTCCTTCTTTTATCTTTTTCATTTTATGACGCTTTTTTTTATTGAGGTTTAATATTTCCTCTCCACTTGTTGCTGTTATAATGCCCATCCCATATGTGCCATTGCTTGCTTTGATAAAAACGTAAGGTTGTGTTTTTATTTCATATTCCTCATATTTTTTTTGCACTAGAGATAATATTTGGTCAACTTTAGTTGCTACTGCTCCTAGTGACAAATCATCATCAAAATCAACTCCATCACAGCTCTCTGTAAGCACAGAAATTAGCCATGGGTCTATTTTAAATTTGCCACAAAACTCAGATGCTAATTCTTGATAGATTTCAAAATACTTAAATTTCTGCCTGCTATGCCAACCGTATAGTGGGCTTGGTACTATATCTTGCTTTACGTCTTTCAGCGTGTCTGGAATGTGGCTCGTCATATCACGGTTCAGTATAATAACATCAGGCACAAATCCTGAAGTTGTCTTTAGCAGAGAGTTTTCTTTCACAACAGTTTCATACTGTTCTATTAAATTGTATACTTCATTATATAAAAGGCCAATTCTAGTCTCAAAACCTGCGAGTTGTAGTATTTTCTCTATAACAAATACGTTTTCTATATACATTTTATTGCGTGTATAATTTTCCGGTATTATAAGAACCTTTTTGTATTGATGTCTTTTAAAATAGCTTTTTATCAATCTTGCTGCCATCGTTCTTGATTCTTCACTTAAGTTATTGAACCCCGCAGGAAATAAATTAGCGTCTACTGGAACGATTTTATAGCCAGAGTTTCTAAGATCTATAGAGCTATAAAATGGCGATGTAAGGCCATTAAATTTTGCTTCGAACCAATTATTTATACTTTTTTCCAAATCTGGGTAAATTATGTTTTGCATCTGCACTTTAAATGTTATAAGGAAGGTATTATATTATAAGCTATAGTTGAACATATTTAGTAAATTTGACTAAAGATTAAAGTATAATGAGATTCTTATTTAAAGTGATAGAAAAATGATTCAACACGATAACAATAAAATGTATGGCACTACTATATTATCAATTAGAAAAGATAAAAGTGTAGTAGTAATAGGTGACGGACAAGTTTCACTGGGCCACACTGTTATAAAATCTGGAGCAAAAAAAGTTAGGCGTCTTTCTGGTGATTCCGTAATTGCTGGATTTGCCGGGGCAACAGCCGACGCATTTACTCTTTTTGAAAGATTAGAATCTAAACTTGACAAGCACCCAGGGCAATTAATGAGAGCATGTGTTGAACTTGCAAAAGACTGGAGAATGGATAAATATCTGAGGAAATTAGAAGCTATGATGATCGTTGCAGATAAATCTATTTCATTAGTAATTACGGGAACAGGTGATGTTCTTGAACCTGAAGATGGAGTCGCAGCTATTGGCTCTGGGGGAAATTTTGCTCTATCTGCAGCAAGAGCTTTAATTGACATTAAAGGAATATCAATAGAGGAAATTGCGAAAAAGGCTATGAAGATAGCTGGCGATATATGTGTTTATACAAATCATAATGTAGTTATTGAAAAGATAGAGGAGTGATATGTCTTCCAAGCAAAAAACTTTATGCACCAATTTTTCCAATCAGCCCATAACCCTTTCAGAAGGGCGGTCTTGTAGTAGTGACACCTACGATGAAAAAGATAACCTCTATAAAGATACTAAGAGTGGTTTTGATTCAAATGACAGCGATGTTCAAGTTAATGACAGCACTCAAGTTTTGTTAGATGACCTGCCACCACAGAAGATAGTTAAAGAATTGGACAGATTCATAATCGGACAGGATGATGCAAAGCGTGCTGTTGCTATTGCGCTCAGAAATCGTTGGCGTCGCAATCAGGTTCCATTTCCATTGCGTGATGAAATCATACCTAAGAATATATTGATGATCGGTCATACAGGGGTTGGTAAAACTGAAATAGCTCGTCGCTTAGCAAAACTTGCCGGTGCACCGTTCATAAAAATTGAGGCAACGAAGTTTACTGAAATAGGGTACGTTGGACGTGACGTTGATTCGATAATACGCGATTTAGTTGATGCAGCAATAGTTTTAGTTAAAGAGAAAGCCCGTAAAGCCTTAGCTAAAAAGGCTTTAATTTTAGCTGAGAAAACAATAGTAAACTCTATGGTAGGCGAAAATGCAACCGAAGAGAGTAAAAAAATTTTTAGAGAAAGGTTGAGGAATAAAGAGTTTGAGGACGGAGAAGTTTCTATTAACGTCAGAGAGAGCAAGAGTATGTTACCTACTTTCGATATACCAGGCATGCCAGGTGGGCAAGTTGGTGTGATGAATGTAACAGAAATAATGGGCAAGATGTTTAACGGGAGCAAAAAAACAAAAACTATTACGGTGAAGGTAAAAGAAGCGCGTGAAATATTAATTAATGAAGAAAGTGAAAGGCTAATGGATGAAGATAAGATAATCAAAGAAGCCATTGATCTTGTTAGTAATGACGGTATAGTATTTTTGGATGAAATAGACAAAATTGCAGCGCGTACAGAAGTAAAAGGTGAAGTAAACAGAGAAGGAGTGCAACGCGATCTGTTACCATTACTTGAAGGAACAACTGTTACAACTAAGTATGGCCATGTAAAAACAGACTATATATTATTTATTGCATCTGGTGCTTTTCATCAGTCTAAACCATCTGACCTCTTACCGGAATTGCAGGGCAGATTACCGATCAGGGTAGAACTTAAGGCACTTACTCAAGAGGATTTAATAAGAATATTAAAGGAACCAGAATCTAGTTTGTTAAAGCAGTACATAGCTTTAATGAAAACAGAAAATGTGACACTTGAGTTCACTGATGATGGTATAAAAACCATAGCTGAAATAGCGTTTACAGTTAATAGGCAAGTGGAAAATATAGGCGCAAGAAGGCTTCACACTGTCATGGAGAAGCTTTTAGATGAAATAAGTTTCATTGCTTCTGAGAAAAATAGCGAAAAATTCATTATAGACAGCAAGTATGTAAAAGATAAACTTGAGTCAATTTCGAAGCAGCTTGATTTATCTAAGTTTATACTTTAGGAAAAACGAAAAGCCTACTTTAAGTAGTATAGAGAGTGTTCAGAAGATTAGCCAGTAGACCTAAAATTTCAGCTATATTCTTTAGGCTGTTTTTCAACAGTAGAATGGTGTGCTGCGACCTCTTGCTTAACATCTAAGCTTAAGTCAATTATTGAGATATTTTCTTCATCATAATCTATGTCTTTTATTAACATATCGTCAGTAATAGTCAAAAGGTCAGGCGGAGAAAGAATAGTTCTTTTATTACCAGCTCTCATTCCCACAACTCCAAGCTCTATAGCAAGTGGTATTTTTTTATCGCCAACCCTAAATTGCACTGTTTGATCTTTGACTATATATTCCCCATTATGCTCCTTTACGCTATATTTAACCGATATCTCATCACTGCACCTTACTTGTTTTCCAGTCTTGTTAATTAAGTCATTAAAAACCATCAGATTATTTACTGAGTCGGGATATTTATCCTTTACTTCGATCAGTTTGACGTAATAAGAATTAAAATTCATTTTGTTCTCATTGGCAATAGTAACTACACGCTCTCCGCCTTCTTTCATACCTATTACCCCTAAACTCACTTCTTTTAGGTCATCTTGACCTATTTTCAAAGTAACATCAGAAACTTTGCTAGGGAGTGTTGCTGAGTTATTATTAGAAATTTTATATATTTGCAATAGGACTTCCAGGCCACAAAAAGCCTTGCTGCCACTGCCTTCAGTAATTTCATAAAAATTTATTGAATCTTCTTCCTTTTGCTGCGTTATTTCTTCTAAATATTCTGTCAGCCCATGCTTTTCAATATAGCGGTCAAGTGCTGATTCAAGTATTGGCTTCACTAGGTAATGTGCTATCGTCTGTATCAAACCACCATGCGTGGCATTTATCTCATAAAGCTTGTCCTTTTTTTCCGGTTTACCTTTGTTTATATAGACAATAGTAAACACAAAAGCAGAAGTTAAAGTGAGAATCATTACTACGGAAATAAGCATTTGTAATATAATTTTTCTAACCATCTTTCTTTACTTGATTCAATAAATCATATAAATAATTAGTATCCCCTGAAAGCGCACTCAAATTATCCAAGCCTTGTTTAAAGAGGCCGTCTATATAGTCCTCTACTTCACTTTTACCAAGCACAGACATAAGATTATTTGTTTTATCTTGTTCGTAGTCTTCAATATCATCCTTAGCTTGAAAGATAAGCCCTAGATTTATTCCATAGTTATATAACGCTTTACGTTGCTTGTCTGTAGCACCCCCGATTATAGCACCTATTTCACATGAAGCTGCAAATAGTTTTGCGGTTTTCATCAAATGAATTTCTTTTATTTTATCAGCTTGGCCCGACGTCATTCCAGCGTCATACATACAGCCGTACGAATGTTGTAGTTTTAAGGTAGAAAGGGTGTCATTCAAGTAGCTGACACTGGAATCCATTTCATGTTCAGCTCCACTATCGCATGGCTTTTTGCACGAAATGCTTGTAGGCAAAGCCTTCTGGATCCCAGTGTCCGCTACTTGAATGACAGAGGGTTGGGGGCTAAAATCTATATGCTCACTGTTAATATCTAAAGCCTGTCCTCCCACCATTCCCCTAATTCCTATTGCCTGAGAAAGAACTTTTATGATCTCACAGCGTTTCTCATTTAACGAAGATAATACCTCAAAAGCCAGAGTAAGTAGTGCATCTCCGGCAAGCACTGCTGTTGCTTCATCAAATTTTTTATGGCAGCTTAGCTGGCTTCTGCGAGTATCACTGTTGTCCATGCACGGTAAATCATCGTGAATTAGAGAGTAAGCATGAACAAATTCAATTGCTGCAGCAACTGATATTACTTTTTTAGCTTCCGCGTTAAACACTCGCGATGAAGCTACGACTAAAAAGGAGCGTATATGTTTTGCAGGAGCAAGGAGTATATAACGCATAGCTGATATAAGCTTATTCTCGCTATTTTCGGGTAAGAGTTTATTTACTTCTACAATAAGCAAATTTTTTGTTGTTTCGTCTAGCATTTTTGAATTGTTAATTGTTTAGCACGTAACGCTAGCCAGCTAGGGCAGTAGAAAACTTTACTGTAGTTTACCAGTTATAAAAGATATTGCAAACATAAAAATTTTTTATAACATCAAAGAATAGGTTATTTTTTTGGTAAGAAATGTGAATAGCGAACTAGCAAAGAGCACTAGAGAAGACATAGAAGAAAAAGTGAAAAAGATTATACTAGAGCATATTAGTAAGGATGTAGAGAAATTCAACAGCTCTTCAAAGCTTTCGGAGCATGGTACAGACAGCTTAGATGCAGTTGAAATCATCATGGCAGCAGAAGAAGAGTTTGGAATAGAAATTCCAGATGAAGACGCACAAAAAATGGAAACTATGGAGCAAATAGTTGAGTACATTAATAATAAAAAAGGCTAATAGTTAGTGTTAAATGAGCAGAAGAGTAGTAGTCACTGGTGTTGGTTTAATCACTCCACTAGCGGCAGATGTTGACAACACTTGGTCAAGGCTAATAAAAAGTGAGTCTGGCATAAAAGCAATCAATACGGATAGATTTGACTCTTCTGATCTTGCTTGCAAAATTGCAGGGCAGGTGCCGTTGCAATCAGATAACATTGAGCACCATTTCAATCCACTAGATTATATTTCTGAGAAAGACTCAAAAAGGACAGATCGTTTTATCCATTACGGTATTGCAGCAGCTATTCAGGCAGTAGATGATTCATTAATTTTGGAAAGCCAAAATATCAATCGGGAACGTGTTGGTGTGACTATTGGCTCTGGTATAGGTGGTCTTCCGTCAATTCAGGAAAATGTTATTACCATGCAGGAAAAAGGGCCCAGACGTGTCAGTCCATTTTTTGTCCCTGCAAGTCTAATAAATTTGATATCTGGCCATATTTCTATTAAATACGAATTTACAGGTCCAAACGATTCAGCAGTAACCGCATGTGCAACAGGTGCGCATGCAATCATAAACTCAGCAAGAACTATAAAACTTGGTGAAGCGGATGTTATGATTGCAGGTGGAGCAGAAAGTGCACTGTGTAGAGTTGGAATTGCAGGTTTTGCATCTATGAAGGCGTTATCAACTAAATTTAACGATAAACCGGAAGAAGCTTCAAGGCCATGGGATGAAGAACGCGATGGTTTTGTTATGGGTGAAGGAGCAGGTATATTGGTGCTGGAGGAATACGAACATGCGAAAAAAAGGGGGGCAAAAATACATGCTGAACTGGTTGGGTACGGACTCACAGGAGATGCGCACCACATTACAGCACCACATCCAGAAGGAAGAGGCGCATTTAAGGCAATGCAGCTTGCTTTAAAGAGCGCACAAATTAATCCCAATCAAGTAGGGTATATCAATGCACATGGAACTTCAACGCCACTTGGAGATAAAATTGAAGTAATAGCAATGAAACAGTTATTCGGTGACTACGTTTATAAAATACCTGTTTCTTCAACTAAATCTTCTATAGGACATTTACTTGGTGCTGCAGGGAGCGTTGAAGCAATATTCAGTATTCTTGCGTTAAATAATGGAATTATTCCGCCAACCTTAAATTTACACAAGCCTTCAGAAGGATGTGATTTAAATTTTGTACCGTTTAAAGCTCAGGAGCATAAAATTCAATATGCACTTTCTAATTCGTTTGGTTTTGGTGGCACTAATGCATCGCTCATATTTGGACAAGTTTAGTTGATGTCACCCCAGTGTCTTCCTCTTGTCATTCCAGTACCCTCCTCTTGTCATGCAAGCAGCTCTCCTACTGTCATCCCAGCACGTGACACTGGGATGACAAACGGTTGTGAAAGGGAATACATATAAAAATTAAACTATCAATAGCAATTCAAAAAGAAAAAATATTCTATTCATCCCTGAAGAAGTATTTTATTGACAATTTATGAATAAAGATCAATAATGCAGAAAAGGAATTGATGGGCGTATGCATGAATTTAACCACTATTAATTGTACATTATTTGTTGTAATTACATATTTTTTGACGTGCATTATAGCTTGGTGCTTACCTTTCAAAGACATAACATTATTAACAACATTTGTTCCGGCTTCAGTTGCAATTTTGCTAACCATTTATAATAAACAGAAGGTAAGGGATCTTTTTAAACTTAGTTCGCCAAAAAACTGTCTATTAGGGTTTATACTTATTCTGGTAAGTATGCTAATTTCCAATGGTCTTTTGTCAATTTACTGCGGTTTTTCATTTTTCCGAGAGTCTTTTACGTTAGACCGTGTAAAGGATTTGAGTGCAGTTTTGAGTCCATTAGTGATGTTATTTGTTTTATTATCAACCTTTGTGATGTGGATCATTATGTCTCTTGGTGAAGAGATCGGTTGGCGTGGCTATCTTTTGAAAAATCTTAAAAGCAAAATATCAAATTTTTATATCAGAGCAATTATTGTCGGTATTATTTGGTCAGTATGGCACATACCAACTTATGTGGTTGCTGGCTCAGCTTTGTGGAAGGATGGCTTTACATTCCCGACTATTTGTGCTTATACCCTTTATATTTGTGCAATGTCTATAATGTTTACCTGGTTGTTTGAAAAAGACAACTCGATTTGGCCAGTAACTATTGCTCATGCAACAAATAATCTTGTGTATAGTGTTTTGAGCATTCTAATGCCGTCTCCTCCTCTGTCAACTTTCGATGCAGTAATTCGCCTTACATTAGGAGCAGCTGGTTATTTCATTGTTGCAATTGGTGTTATTTGGTTTGATAAAGCTCGAGAGCGTCATTTGAGTAATTCATAGTATAAAATTTCGGGGGCAATTCGCATCAGGTGTCATGCAGGTAGCATGACACTGGGATGATGAGGAAGAAAAAGCAAATTTTGCCTTTTACGGTCAATCTATTATACTTAGTAAGACTTCAATAAACTAATGAATTATACTTTATATCTAATTAAATGCACAAGATATTAATAAGAAATAACTACAAACCTTTGGTCGGAAAAATCAAGATTAATGGCTCAAAAAATGCTGTTTTACCAATAATGGCAGCAAGTCTATTAAGTAGCTCCCCGGTAATTTTGCATAATGTACCTGATTTAATTGATGTGCATCTAATGTCTAAGTTGCTTGAAAGTCTTGGAGCAGAAGTGAACTTTATGCACAATAAAAATTATAAAGCGAACCATACTTTGAAAATTGACTGCAGCAATATCAACAATCACGTGATGCCATATAAAACCGCAAGTAAGCTAAGAACTTCTTTTCTAATATTGGGTCCAATGCTTAGCAGATTTGGCAAAGCGAGAACAGCATTTCCTGGTGGATGCAACATTGGAAAGCGTCCCGTTGATATGCATATTAAAGCATTAGAAGAAATGGGAGCTAAAATTGAAATTGACGGCTATAATATAATTGCAACAGTGAAAGGAAAGCTACAAGGAAAAGAAATCACATTTGAGAAAATAAGTGTTGGCGCAACAGAAAATGTAATAATGGCAGCAACATTTGCAGAAGGAGTGACAACAATAAACAATGCTGCAACTGAGCCGGAAGTTCTTGATTTAATAGATTTTCTGAAGAAAATGGGTGCTGATATTGAAATTGATAATACAAAGGTCATAATAACAGGAGTTGAAGCACTAAATGGATGTGTTCATAAAATAATACCAGATCGCATAGAAGCAGGCACCTATGCACTAGCTGCTATAATAACCGGTGGTAAGTTGGAGTTGGAAGGAATAAATCTATCTGATATAAGGTGTATTACAAATGAGTTGGAGACTATAGGAGCTATGGTTGAACTGTATGATGGAGGCATTGTTATTTCCAGAAAAAATGGCTCTATTAAGTCTGCTAACGTTGCGACAGATCCATATCCCAATTTTCCCAGTGATATGCAACCACAACTGATGTCTGCAATGTGCATCGCTGATGGGATATCAGTAATTGAAGAGAACATTTTTGAAAACAGATTTACACATGCAGATGAATTGAGAAAGTTAGGTGCTAATATCAGCATCGAGAAAAGCAAAGCTACTATAAGTGGAATAAAAAGCTTATCTGGAGCTAATCTATATGCTACTGACTTAAGATCAACAGCAGCTTTGGTGCTTGCTTCTTTGGTAGCCGGTGGAGAAACTATAATAAACAATTCACATCATTTATGGAGAGGATATGAAGCAATGCATGAAAAACTCAATTCATGTGGAGCTGATATCTCCATTTCGTCTTGAGGATATTTTATGAATGAAGCAACCAAACGAACTATAGTAAAAGAAATAGATGCAATCTTATATGAAGAACATAAGGTATTAGACCATGGATTTATTCGAGTAGTGGATTATATGGGCTCTGATAGCGCTATAGTTCAAGCTGCTCGTGTTTCTTATGGCAAGGGAACAAAACAGATAAGTCAGGATGAAGCACTTATAAAGTATTTAATGAGACATCATCATACAACTCCATTTGAAATGTGTGAAATTAAGTTTCACGTGAAACTTCCAATTTTTGTTGCAAGGCAATGGATAAGGCATAGAACTGCAAATGTGAATGAATATTCAGCAAGGTATTCAATACTTGATAATGAATTTTATACACCTAAACCAGAACAAGTTGCAAAACAATCTGACAATAATAAACAAGGTAGCGGGGAAGCTTTTGATCCAGATACCTCAAAGGAAATAATAGATTCTCTAACAAATGACTCTAATTTAGTATATTCTCATTATGAAAAATTTATTGAGCAGGGGCTTGCAAGAGAAATTGCCAGAACTAACCTAATGCTTAATTACTACACGCAATTTTATTGGAAAATAGATCTGCATAATCTCCTTCATTTTTTGAAGCTTAGAGCTGATAAGCATGCCCAATATGAAATCAGAGTTTATGCAGAAGTTATGCTGGATATAATAAAAAAATGGGTTCCACTGGCCTACAATGCCTTTGTTGAATATTGCCTAGAATCAGCCTGTATTTCAAGAACTGGTCTAGAAATAATTCGCAAATTAATTAAAGGGGAAAACGTTACTAGAGAAGAAAGTAATATTGGTAAAAGAGAATGGGGCGAGCTGATGTCTATACTTGATAAACAATCTTAAAGATAAAGGCATACGTGTCAATCTCCTCTGTCAGTTAACTCTCGTTCACCAGATTGAATCTTGCTTTTTACATCACATTAACTCATCACTTTTATAGAACATCTCATTAAAATCATTTAGAGTTCCAAAATCCTGACCCTTGATAAACAGGTGATCATTAGCAACATGTGCTTCATCAAGAGTAAACAGCTCGTAATGATGATTGTGAGCGGGCCTAACAATTTCATTATATAAAACCATTACTTGTTCGTAGTTATATCCATCGCCAGCATGATATTTACCACGTACGGTATCATAAAAATTCTTTACATCATCATATGTCACTTGCAGCTCCACCTTATACTTTCCCACTTCAAGAGGACTTCCTGTCTTTATTTTTAAGGGATGTTGTGAATTTGCAACACTGTTAGAAGTTTCTGCTTCAATATCAGAATTTTTATCCATATTTTCTATCACACTTGCCATAACAGTTTCTTGTTCATCTTCTGTTGGTTTTGTTTGTTTTTCAGTCTTATTACTGCTACTGTCAGTTTCCACAGTTACTTTTTTTACTTCTATATCTTTTTGAGCTTTCTCATTACTTTGCTTGTGTATTTCATCTCCATGCAATTTTTCCTGCAGAGCTTTTTTCGTATCAGCATAATCATCACGATTGCTTTGCAAAGCTGGTTTATAACTGCTGCTATCATCCGCTTGCATTTGATCTATATAGTTAGATTCTTCTTCCTGTATAGTATTTTTTGCGTTATCCTCACCAACCGTTCCTTTCTCCCCAGACTTGGCTTCACTCTCTACCACAACTTCTTCGTCTACTTGCTCATCATCAATTGTAAATTCAGTACCTATCTGATTGCTATCTTCCTCCAATTCATTAGATAATTTTTCAGATAGCTGGTCACCACTCAAATATGGTTCCTTTGAATATTTAGCATAATTATGGGGATCGGTTCTGTTTTCTGAATAAAACCCACTTTCAAAGTCTGAGTAGGAGCTTTGATTGAGCACAAAAAATAAGTTTTCATAATTAACCAGCATATCACTATCAGGGCTAACAAAATTTAAATATTCATCGCCTTCCCATTCTGGGTGGTGTCTATACTCTGCTATGTAGTATTTACTAGAGTCGAGAGGTATCTTGTCACCTTCTTCCCCATCAAGTTGTAAAACTACTGCTGAATGCCCATTACCTAAATCATTACCTTTTACCACTTTGAATATTTTAATCTCATCCTTTTCTACAAGTTCTTTTAACTCCTCGTTCTTTTCATTTAACTCTTCCTCCCTTTGTCTTTCTGCTTCTCTCTCTCTTGCCAATCTTTCTGCTTCTTCATCAGCTTTCTTCTGCAGTTGTGAGAATACATTTTGTAATATATCTTGTGTGGTTAAGCTATTTGTGTTGCTTAAAAAATTATCTAACACATTTGATGCAATTGGTGACAATTCACCGTGATCATCAAATACTTTTTCCTTTGCTTTATCATAGTGATTTGGGTTATAGATTGCATACAGAGGATAAAAACCATAATCTGCAATTGACGCTCCGTCAGGTGATAGTTCCATTGAGAATCCATAGTAATTAAGTGGAAGATTGGAGGTTAAATATTTACCGTTATCATCCCTAACGTGTAGCTCACTTCTACCATTGTGCTCACTATATTTGTTGTAGTAGATATAAAAATTCTCATGGTTAAGATTGAAGTGATCATCTAGATTATCGAATTGAATTGTACTGCCAAGCTTCTCGCGCAAAAGATTTTTGCTTTCATCTGTAAGCTTTATATGTGCAGAAAAGTAGTATCGATCTATAGGTTCGCCTTTTTCTATTTCAAAGTTCAAAGTAATCTTGTCGTTGACCATTGGTAGCCTCCACAAATTCTATAAATCATTTTATTTATCAATCATACGGTCTGTACTATGAAAAATGTGTTAAACGTTAAGATTTTCTCTGTACCGATTCATCTATATTGCCAAGCTTAATAAAGTTACAAGCTCTTTAAAACAATGTTAAACTCAATCACTATGGCAAAAACAGTTGACGTATTACTACCACTTCCAATTGATCAGTTATTTTCATATGCAATTGAGGAAAATACTGAGATTTTACTTGGAGATTACGTAGTGGTGCCATTTGGCAAAAAACGCTTAATCGGAATAGTTTGGAAATACAGTGATAAAAGTAACCGAGAATTAAAATTTATTGAGCAAAAAATCGATTTACCAAATATTAGACCAAAATTGATTGCATTTGCAGAGTGGGTTGCACAATACAATTTAATACCTATTGGTATGCTTGCCAAAGTGATAATGGGAGGAGTGTTAAAAGTAAATCACATAGATAAATTGGTTTGTGTTGAACAAAAGCAGGAAACAAGTGAAATAAGTTGCCAATTAAGCCCTGAACAGCAGATAGCTAGTGATAAAATAATCAGCAATTTGAACGAGTATTCAGTGACTTTGCTTGACGGTGAGACAGGATCTGGAAAAACGGAAGTTTATCTCTCTGTGATTGCACAATTGATTAAGAATTACACTGCCGTTCCAAATGCTGCTCAGACTTTACCATCCCAGTGCCCAGAGACACAACTGTACGAACATTGTGATTTGGGTCTACCAAGAGGGTGTCATCCGAGTAGCCTGACACTGGGATCCAGTTTTTCATATAACCTCATTACAAATGTTTATTTTAACTTAAAACCAATACCTAATTTACAATCAAAATTCCTGGATTCCAGTGTCAAGCACTGGAATGACACCTTTATACTCAAGGCAAAACCCACTGTAACATTTAGCATACCGTCTTTGCCAGGTACTAGTATGACACCAGAATATGTTGAAATGACATCAGGAGAAGGTAATACACAAATTTTAATCCTCCTACCTGAAATTGTTTTAACTTCACAATTGGTAAATCGTGTTCGCGGTCAGATATCAAAAAACTTAGTTGAATGGCACTCAGGGCTCACTCCAAAAACTCGCCGGAATAATTGGCTCAATATAGCAAATGGAAATGCGCAGATAATTATTGGTGCACGGTCAGCGCTTTTTTTGCCTTATAAAAACCTAAAATTGATTATCGTTGATGAAGAGCACGACTCATCTTTTAAACAAGAACAGGGAATTATATATAATGCTCGAGATATGGCGATAATCTTAGCCAAATTTGAAAATATTCCGATTATTTTATCATCAGCTACTCCACTGCTTGAAACGATTCATCATGTTAAAAACGGGAATTACAATCATGTAAAGCTAACTAAACGATTTGGTGGTGCAGAATTGCCACTCATTAAAGTAGTAGATATGAGGAACAACAAGCAATGGATCTCCTCTGAGCTTTTTGAAAGCATCAAACAAACCATAGAGAAAAAACAGCAGGTTATGCTTTTTCTAAACCGCAGAGGGTATGCACAACTGGCAGTTTGTAAAAAGTGTGGATATAAAATTTCCTGCTTAAATTGTGCTGTTTGGCTTACATATCACAAGAAAAAAAATGCTCTTTTGTGCCACCACTGCTCTTATCAATTGAAACTTCCAGAAAAATGCTCTAATTGCCAAAGTGAACAGCCGTTGTCCCTCTACGGCATAGGAATTGAAAAGTTACTTGAAGAAATGGTGAAATTAATACCAAACGCAAAAACTGCGATGATAAGCAGCGATCAAAAGTCGGTTAGTAACGTAATTGACTTAGTGTTGAAAGAAGAGGTGAACATTATAATCGGCACACAAATAATTGCTAAAGGGCACAATTTTCCCAAATTAACTTTGGTTGGAGTAATGAATGCAGATTTGAGCCTCGAAAATTCTGATTTGAGAGCAGCGGAAAAGACGTATCAATTATTGCACCAAGTTGCAGGCAGGTCAGGAAGGTTTAATGAAAAAGGAATGGTAATAGTGCAAACCAATAACCCTGAAAGTTCAATAATAAAAGCATTGCTGCATCAAAAAAGGGACTCATTTTATGAAATTGAACTTAAGTCAAGACGTGAAGCCAAAATGCCACCATTTAGCAGATTAATAGCGCTTATCATTTGTGGTAAGAATCAGATTGCAACACAAAAAGCAGCGAATGAAATAGTAAAATCTCTTCTTTGTCATCCAAGTAGCTTAACTACTTGTATCCAGGAAAAAAATGTAGGTGTAGACAAAAAGGAATTTGAAATTCTTGGCCCATCACCAGCAGCGATAAATTTTTTAAATAATAAGTATCGGTATAGGGTATTATTAAAAATACACAATAAACACAGTTTATCTATACAAAAAAAGCTGAAATATTGGATTAAAAATTGTAACTTGAATTCGAGTATTGCAGTGATAATAGATGTTGATCCTGTGAGTTTTTTTTAACGAGTTCCGTTAAGCCTTCTTGCCAATTACCACAACATTCTCACTGGGAAAAAAATAATCAGGTACAACCATATTTTTTGGTGCAGGACCCCCAATCACTCGGCCTGATGTATCATAATATGAACCGTGGCAAGGACAGAACCAACCATTACCATCTCTTGTAGCGTGGTCAACCGGTACACACCCAAGATGTGTACATATTCCGATCATGATTAACCATTCGTCTTTTCCTTCGTATACTCTCTGCTCATCTAATTGAGGATCCCTCAAGCTCTTCACATTCACAGCTCTTGCAGCCTCAATTTCTTGCTTTGTGCGTCTACGAATGAATACTGGTTTACCTTGCCACTTTACTTTTACTCCATGTCCTTCCTGAATTCCAGACAAATTCACTTCCACTGTGGAAGTTGCTAGAACTTCAGCAGAAGGATTCATAGATTTAACCAGTGGCCAAAGTCCACTTGCAGCTCCTATACCTGCCATAGCGCATGTAGTTAATGTTATAAAATCTCTCCTACTCTTATTTTTAGTAAGATCTTTAACAGGAGGTGTTTTTTTATCCTCTTTGTCTGCCAGTGGTTTTTTATTTTTAGTTAAATTTTTGTCCATTGATCTTTACTTAGCCATAAGTATATATTTTAATTTAAATACTGCGTATTAATCAACAAAAACTTGCGCTTTTTGTTTAACCTGTACTACAGTTGAGAAGAGATAGAGTTTTCAACTTCAGAAATACTATCTTCAGTGGAATCAGGATCTTCAATTTTCGCTACTGACACCACCTTTTCTCTACTTTCTGTTTTAAATAGAGTTACTCCCTGAGTGCTACGTCCTGCAATCCTGATATCATTTACTGAAATACGAATTAACTTTCCTTTATCTGTAATAAGCATTATATTATCACCCTGCTCAACTGGAAAACTAGCAATAACATTACCATTTCTGCTAGTAGTAAGAATATTGGTGATACCAACACCACCCCTGTTAGTTATTCTATACTCATACGCAGAAGTTCTTTTACCAAAGCCATTTTCAGTAATAGTTAATATAAACTCCTCATTCACTGCAAGTTTTAAGAATAATTCGTTATCTATTCCTAAATCATTTAAAGTCTTTTCCAATTTAGAATCAATGGAGTTATTAATTGCAGTTCCCAGTCTTTTTGCAAGTGGAACTTTTAAGTAAAGTTCTTTTGTTTCTGTTGCTACACCTATCCCATTTAATATGGTCATGGATATCACGCTGTCATTCTTTGCAAGTTTGATACCTCTTACGCCATCTGAATTGCGACTTTTAAATTGACGCACATCACTTACAACAAATCTGATACTTTTGCCGAATCTTGTTGAAAGAAAAACATGATCAATTGCATTGCATACTTTAACCGATATTAATTTGTCTCCTTCATCGAGCTTTATTGCTATTTTTCCATTGCTTGGAATATAGTGAAAGTCCGCTAAAGAGTTACGCCTTATGTTTCCATGAGCAGTAGCAAAAACTATGTTTTGATTTTCGTCATTTTCACTTGGCAATGGCATGATATTAGTTATAGTTTCACCATCGCTAAGCGGAAATATGTTAACAAGTGCTCTTCCACGTGCAGTTGGTTCTGCAAGAGGCAACTTATAAACTTTTAATCTATAAACTCGACCAATATTAGAAAAGAATAAGAGGCTAGTGTGGGTATTCCCAACAAATAATTTTGTGATTACATCCTCTTCTTTTAATCCTTGTCCTAGCTTTCCTTTTCCACCACGACGCTGAGTTCTGTAGTGAGAAAGCTTCACACGCTTGATATAACCATTCATAGTTACGGTTATCACCATATCCTCTTGTGGAATTAGATCTTCAGCTTCAATGTCCGTATCTGATTCCTCTATTGAAGTTTTTCGCGGCACAGCAAATCTGTTCTTTATTTCTTGTAGATTGTTTTTTATTTCCTTCATCAACTTCTCTTCTGAGCCAAGAAAAGCGATATATTCTTTTATCAGGTTGATCATTGAACTTAGCTCAGCTTCTAATTTGTCTTTTTCAAGGCCTGTTAAACGCTGCAGTTTCATATCAAGGATAGCTTTAATTTGTAGCTCAGTTAATCTATACACTCCATCTTTCAAAAAGCTTGCGCTATCTGAAATCAACTCGATGATAGTGTTGATTTCATTCGAAGTTTTCCATTCTTTATTTAAAAGTTCTCTACTTGCTTCCGCAGGATCTTTTGCACCGCGGATGATTTTTATCACTTCATCTATGCTGAGGACCGCAATGTAGAGCCCTATATATATATGAGCTTTTTCTCTCGTTTTTCTTAGATGAAATTCTGTTCTCCTGATTAACACTTCTTTTCTAAAGTCAACAAAAGCAGCTATGATTTCTTTTAACGACATCAAAGCAGGTCTGTTGTTATTGAGTACTAAAGTGTTAACACTAAAACTACTTCTTAGTGGAGTTAGTCCCAATATTTGATTAAGTATAAAACTTGCTTCAGCATTTCTTCTGAGGTCAATTACTACTCTAATACCAGACTTATCGGACTCATCCCTAATTTCTGTTATGCCATCAATTCTTTTTTCTTTTACAAGCTCACCTATCTTCTCAATTAATTTTACTTTATTTACCTGGTAAGGTATTTCATCAATCACTATTGCTTGCCTATCTTGTGGCAGGTCTTCTATGTGAGTCTTGCCTTGCACAACAATTGATCCACGACCCGTTGCAAATGCTGATCTTATTCCAGACCTTCCAAGAATCGTTCCCCCAGTTGGGAAATCCGGCCCTGGCATCACTTCAAGTAACTCATCCAAAGTAACTTCAGGATTATCTACATATAATATACAAGCATCTATTATTTCTCCAAGATTATGAGAAGGAATATTGGTTGCCATACCAACTGCAACACCACTTGCACCGTTTACCAATAGATTCGGAAACTCTGCAGGCAGCACAACTGGTTCTGTTTCATTTCCATCGTAGTTTGGCCTAAAATTAACTGTATCTTCATCAATATCATTCAGTAAAAAGTGCGACACTTTTTGAAGTCTTGCTTCTGTGTATCGCATTGAAGCTGGTGGATCTCCGTCTATCGAACCAAAGTTACCTTGCCCATCAACAAGTGGTAAAAGAAGAGAGAAATCTTGGGCCATTCTAACCAAGGAATCGTAAATAGCTGCATCACCATGTGGGTGATATTTCCCCATTACATCCCCTACTATACGAGCTGCCTTTTTATATGGCTTACCAGCATCGAATCCAGCTCTCGACATTGCATATAATATGCGCCTATGAACAGGTTTAAATCCATCTCGCACGTCAGGTATAGCCCGGCTTATGATAACGCTCATTGCGTAGGAAAGATAAGAATCTTCCAGCTCTTTTACTATTGAGATTGGTACTATATTATCCTGCATTTTCTATACTTTAATTGAAGTAATTAACAATACTAACATTCAGTTAAGCAAATGGGCAATGACAGACTTGAACTGCCGACCTCCTCGGTGTAAACGAGATGCTCTACCAGCTGAGCTAATTGCCCCTTTAGATCTAATTCTATAGCTCAATATTATTATTGTAAACAAAAATAGCGATAAATTGTATCCGTTCAGCCAATGGCGTCAACTTAAGGAAAAATATCAGCGATAGTGTATAAAATTTCTCTCTAAAACTTTTACCATTAAATTATCCAAAGAGTGCAAGGGACAGCACTTTTGTTTCTGTTTTATTTCAACACAGAAGTCTAAAATGTGTCCTTAAGTTGACGCCATTGCCTGAACAGATACGATAAATTAGCTTTAGGTAAGCTATAAGCTTTTATGAAATCTTTGGGTGCGTGCTGTGAAGTTTTATAAATTTTAGTCTTGCTGTCACTTTGTATAAAGGTATTTTTTCACTCACATCTTTCGAAGTTGTAGCCATGTTTAACAACTTTAAGTAGAATATTGTAGCATTTTGAAAATCTGAAAGTTTATCTAGAATAACAGCTAAATTATAAGTATAAAAAATATTGTTTTCATCGAGGGAAATAGCAGTTATCATATACTCTTTACCTTTTACATAATCCTCCTTTTTCATATAGATCAGACCTAAATTTGCTAATAAAGGAGCATAATTTTTATGTATATCATACAATTTTAACATTTCACTCAACGCCAGATCAGGATCATATTGTGAGATTATCGTCAGAAAATTTTTTAATATGTAAGGGTTACTAGGGTGTTCTTTTAACAGTCTTGTGTAAATCTCTACAGCTTTTTTGTATTCTTTATTAGCGTAATAAATATTTCCCAATCCAATTAAAGCATTTTTATGATAAGGAAACTTTGCAATGATCTGATTAAGGAGAGAAATAGCTGTTTCATTATCTCCTGATTCAAAGGAATCTTTTGCTTTTTTTAAAGTAGAGTATATGTCAAAACTCTTGCCAGAATTCTGCGCAATTTTGATGTTAAATTTATCACTTTTTCTCTCAATAACATCAAGATCTTTATATTTTTTATCAGCTTTTATATGCTTGACAACACTATCAAAGGCCTTCTGTATCTCCAAATTTTCACTAGCATAGGTAACAGAAGACCTCCATAAAATCACAACGCAAATTAACATGCAGATAAACATAGGTCCTAGTGTTGTGGCATTGGCTGCAGCGTGTAACCAGTAAACCTTATTTCTTTGAGCTATATGCAACACATTACAAATTCATAAATGCTAAATTACCTATCTCATACAATAATAAAGATATTATTAATTAGCGGGACGAACATGCTGTGTAGCCTTTCAGAATGCATTTATCTTTTGTCTTCCATATTTCGCTTTATTTCCACAAAAATGCTTCGATTTATCTTAACATTTTGTCAACTACCTTTATAGGAATGACAATTTAAAAGGGCATTTTTACATATTCCATATGGCTGCCAGTTGCACCCCTCACATGCGTACTCGAATTTCTCTAAAGACATTTTCTCCCTAATCTTTTCTACCGCTTCACTCCAGGTCAAAGTCTCGCCAATTTTAATTCCTAAAATTTCCATATGCCTTCTATCTAGCTCTAAAACTTTAGCTTGTGTGGTGCATTTACCTTGTTTAGTCTGATTTGGACAAGCACTACAGATATTATCAAGGTTACCAACTACTTCGATTTGAGTACTAATTACTTTGCTTGCTATCCTTTTATAATTTTCTACAAAACCCTGAGAATACCCATATCCCCGAAACGCGAGGGTGCACATGAAATGATGAGGGCGGAATTTTATCATTTTTTCAAATATTGCAAAGCTGCTACAAGTAGAAAAATTTTTACCAAACCAGGAAGGATAAATGGCAAAACACCCACCATTATTGCTTGTCTCAGACCCAAGTAAACAGCAAGCCAACTAACACCACAAATAAAGATTATAACTGTACCAGCCAGACAACTTAAAGAATTACACACAAATGATTTATACTTAGAGTTCAGTAATTCATTTACTTTGCTCATTACCATAACGGCAGCTAAACAGCCAATTAAATATCCACCTGTTGGTCCGAGAAAAATGTGATAACCACCAGAAAAATTCGCAAGAACAGGCAATCCTGCTGCACCAAGTGATAGATATGTAAGCACAGAATAAAATGCTGTTCTGCGGTTAAATTTAAGCCCAATAAGCATTACTCCTAAAGTTTGCAATGTGATAGGCACAGGCTGCAATGGTATGCTTATTTGAGCCATCAAGAATAAAAGTAAAATGCAAGACAATATTTCAGCCAGTGTTGATCTGCTGCTAGATTGTGTTATAAACATACCTTCCCAATAAAAATAACTTATTAAATGTAATATATGTGTATGAGAGGTTTTGCAATTTAAATTTTGCTTATATTGTGCTACAATGAATTATTTATGCACTATTAAATTAAAAATGATGAGTAAACAAGATCTATTATCGTTGATGAAAGCAAGACACAGCGGACGTTCATACGATCCTACAAGAGCAATATCTCAGGAAGACATGGATATTTTAATGGAAGCTGTAAGGCTGACTCCCTCATGTTTTGGTGATGAACCCTGGAGATACGTAATATGCAACAAACAGAACAATCAAAGCGCATGGGAAAAGCTGCTAAATTGCCTTGATGAATCTAATCAAAAATGGGCAAAAGATGCACAAGTGTTAATCATATCTTTAAGTGCTAAAAACTTCCGTAAACAAGGTAAAGGAGAAAATCTTTGGGCTAATCATGATACTGGTGCAGCAAATTATGGACTTATGTTACAAGCTGCAGTTATGAACTTAATGGCCCATCAAATGGGTGGATTTGATAGAGATAAAATAGTGAAAGAGTTCAATATACCCAATGACTTTAACGTAATGTCAGTGATAGCGGTTGGTTACGAAGAAGAGGGCGCTGAAACAAGTAAGAAAAAAAGGAGACCAATAGAAGAAATGTTTTTTTATGATGAGTGGCCAAGGTCCTGAAAATTTTATCAAAATGCACGGCACTGGTAACAACTTCGTTATCATAGACTCACGTTCAACAAACAATTTAGACTGGAACCATAGACAAATTGCTGATCAAAGCAGTTGTGATCAAGTGATAATTATAACAATGTCTAATGCTGCAGACTGTTTTATGCATATCTATAATGCTGATGGCAGTCGAGCTGAAATGTGCGGAAACGCAGCACGCTGTGTTGGATATTTGATAATGTCAGAAAAAGGTACTGAGTATATCACTATTGAGCTGGTAAACAAACGCATTTTAGAGTGTTTTAAAGTGGGTGATAAATCCATAAAGGTTAACATGGGCAAACCTTTGCTAAAATGGCATGAAATTCCCTTGTCTACTGAGTGTGACACTCTTCACTTACCTATAGAGCTTGAAATGCTAAAAGATCCTGTTGCAGTAAATATTGGTAATCCTCACATAGTTTTTTTTGTTGATAACGTAAATGAAATACCATTGCAAAGTTTAGGATCAAAGTTGGAAAGTCACGTATTATTTCCTCAGAAAATTAATATTAGTATTGCACAAGTTGAAAAGTCTGGAGAAATAGCTTTAAGAGTTTGGGAAAGAGGTACAGGCATTACTGCATCATGCGGTAGTGCAGCCTGTGCAGCACTTGTTACATCCACACTACGTGGATATCTGACTGTCCAACAGACTTCAGTAAATTTACCAGGAGGGAAGTTATTAATCGAATGGGCAAATAACGTATTCATGACCGGTGATATAGGGTTTTTGTGACCCTAATTCTAGTGATGCATTACTTCCAATACCTTCTTACCAATTACTGCAGGGGTTTCAGCAATTGCAATCCCGGCACTCCGCATAACTTCTAGTTTTGCACCAGCACTTCCACCGCTGGAAGAGATGATTGCTCCAGCGTGTCCCATACGTCTTCCTGGAGGTGCCGTTTGGCCTGCTACAAAACCAACGATTGGCTTTTTAGTTTTTTCTGTTTTCACAAAATGTGATACATCTTCTTCTTCGTTTCCACCTATTTCACCAATAACTACAATACCATGAGTATCGTTATCTTTTAAAAAGAGCTCCATACAGTCAACAAATGTCATACCATGAACTGGATCCCCCCCAATTCCGATACATGTGGATTGACCAAGACCAACAGCAGTTGTTTGTGCTACTGCTTCGTAAGTTAAAGTTCCAGAGCGAGACATAATTCCTATGTGTCCACGCTTATGGATATGGCCAGGCATAATTCCTATTTTGCACTCTTCAGGCGTAATAATTCCCGGGCAGTTGGGACCAATCAATCGACTTTTTGAATCAACAAGCGCGCGCTTAACTTTCACCATATCAAGTATAGGAATGCCCTCTGTAATACAAACTATCAATTCTATTTTTGCATCTATTGCTTCAAGTATTGCAGCAGCAGCAAATTTAGCAGGTACATATATAACTGTAGCATTTGCACCGGTTTTTTCTTTGGCTTCTGCTACAGTATTAAAAACCGGTAAACTAAGGTGAGTGCTACCACCCTTTCCAGGAGTTACACCGCCAACCATTTTCGTTCCGTAATCAATTGCTTGCTCTGAATGAAATGTGCCTTGTGCACCAGTAAAACCCTGGCATATTAATCTTGTATCTTTGTTTACTAAAACGGACATGCTTTATTTTACCTCTTTTACTATCTTTTGTGCAGCATCACCCAGTTCATCTGCAGCAATAATATTTAATCCCGACTCTTCTAAAATTTTTTTTCCTTCTTCAAAATTAGTACCTGATAATCTAACCACTAGAGGAACTTTAATGCTCATTTCTTTTGCAGCAGCAACAATTCCACTTGCAATAATATCGCAACGCATTATACCACCAAATATGTTAACCAGAATTCCTTTTACGTTGCTATCAGACAATATAATTTTAAATGCTTCAGTTACAGTTTCTTTACTCGCTCCACCACCAACATCCAAAAAGTTAGCAGGCTCTGCTCCGTAGTATTTTATTATATCCATTGTTGCCATAGCAAGACCTGCACCGTTTACCATGCAACCAATACTGCCATCCATTTTGATGTAACTGAGCCCATATTTTGAAGCCTCTATCTCTTCTTTCACTTCTTCATCATAATCACGAAGTTCCATAATTTCTGGGTGACGATATAAAGCATTGTCATCGAAATTAATTTTCGCATCGAGCGCAATAAAATCTCCAGAATTTGTTTCAACCAGTGGATTAATTTCAATTTGGCTCGCGTCAGTTGCAATAAACGCATCATATATTTTTTTTGCAATGTTCGATATCTTTTCTATTTGTTCTGGACTCAAATCAAAACTGCTGCTTAACTTGCTGCTATCAAAACTTGTAGCAGAATCAATATCAAATTTCACAATTTTTGCAGGAGAATTTTTCGCCACTTCTTCAATGTCCATTCCACCTTCTGAGGAAAATATGAATATTGGCCTACTGAGCTTCGGGTCGATTACCAGGCTTAAATAATACTCTTTCTTAATGCTTGAGCCTTCTTCAACGTACACTTTTCTTACTTGCTGCCCGCTTGGCCCTGTTTGATGAGTAACTAAAGTCATACCAATCATGTCCTTTACAAACTGTTGAGCTTCTTCAACTGACTTTGCTAGCTTTACGCCACCGGCTTTACCCCTACCACCTGCATGAATTTGAGCTTTAACTACAAACACGTCAGATTTTAATTGACTTACTTGAGTCTTTACTTCTTCTGCAGATGTAGCAACAAAACCTTTTGGCACTGGGACATTAAATTTATGCAAAACTTCTTTCGCTTGATATTCGTGAATATTCATAAAATAACCAATGATAAACTATTAACTTGAGTACAAACTACCAACCATAACGTTGCCTTCTGCACTCTTGTTGGTACCTCTTTTTTTTAGCTTCAGCTTTCTTTTTAGCTCTTTTTTCTGATTTTTTTTCATGATATTGTTTTTTCATTTTCAACCCTCTTCCTTCCTTTTGAATTGTTTTTTTCAATACTGGAAGAGCTCTGTCTACATCACCATAATGGACTGATACTTCTATCAAACTCTATACCTCCTTCGGTAATCATTTCAAAATCTATTTATAAATTAGAAAATTAACATTGTCAATTATTTTATAAACTTGAGCGTTAAAATGTAATATGCCATAATTTACATGGTGAATAATGTCATTCCAGTGTCAGCTACTTGCTTACTGATGGAGATTACTCTTATGTTACAGCGTTCTTACAATTATACTAACATCGGGGCGGAGAGATTTGAACTCCCGACCCTTTGGTCCCAAACCAAATGCGCTACCAGGCTGCGCTACGCCCCGACTTCTTTACTCAGAGTATCAATAACTCAGGCAAAATGCAAGATTCATTTGTTTACTTTAGAAAAAATATAATATGAGATTTAATATTATCTTAGAATATGTTTTTTATTAGCTCCTCTTTAACAACAGACTGCTTCGTAGAAAGTCTACAGGGTTTTTGTGCGCGCAACACTGAACCAGATTTCTTTATCTTAGCCATATTTAAAAATCTAGCTACACCAATTGGTGAAAGTTAGTGCAGCAACCACAGCGGTATCGACTCTTAAAATTCTTTTTCCTAGACTCAATTTTTGACAAAACTTATCGGCAAGATCAAGTTCATAAGATGAAAAACCACCTTCAGGGCCAACAATAATAGCAACATTTTTCTTACCTTTCAGCACTTTATCAGCTTTACCTGTTTCATCACATAAAACAAAATTTTTACTCTGGGAATCAGGTAATTCGCAAAAGTTAATAGGAGGCAAAATCTCTGGTATACTCATCCTACCGGATTGTTCCGCTGCTTCGATTGCTTGTAATTTTGCTCTACTTAGTTTAATGTTTTTTACTACTGTACGTTCCGTTGAAATAAATTGAATGCAAGTTATTCCCATTTCAGTTGCCTGTCTTACTATGTTGTTCAAAGCAGCACTTTTTACCATGGCACAATACAGGTATAAATTTCCCTCATATTGCTGTTGTTTGGCACATTCTTTGAGTGTAATTTTTGTCAATTTACGCGATATATTAACTACTTCTCCTAACCATTCTCCATCTTTTCCATTAAAAAGAGAGAGATTATCATACTTCTTAAGCCGCATTACATTGCAAATATAGTGACTTTGTTGTGGATTAAGTGCTAAACTCACGCCTTGTGATAAAGCTTCTTCAACATAAAGCCTAATTTTTCCCATTTAAAACTTTAATTATATTCTATTTGAGTGACTCTTACGGGATTTGAACCCGTGTTACCACCGTGAAAGGGTGGTGTCCTAACCACTAGACGAAAGAGTCAACTTGAATCTAACTAGGTTATATCGATTACATATATAAAGTCAATTCAATTATTTTGAATCACATAGTTAGAGGGATATATCAGTAATCTTATATCGACAGCCTCCTATTACTCCATGCTCAATACTCACTGAACCTATCTCAGATTTAGGAGCTAATTCTAATTGTTGTTCAACTTTTGTATCGGAATCATAGCCAGAATCGTAGCCAGAATCTCTACGCTCATATTTCTGCCTTATTTCTTCTACACTAAAGCCAGCCTTGGTCTTAATTTTTTGATCATTAGTCTGTTGCTGACTTATCGACTTATTAGCACTTAGCTCATTTAGCTTCACTTGCCAATCATTCACTTTATCTTGCACTAACCCATGGCAAGTTCCAGAATTAGCTTTTATGTCTTTTGCTTTTCTTTCTGCTCTTTTCTTGGACAAATCTACCCTAGCATAAATAGGTTCTGACGACTGTTCTGGCTCTTTCTGTTTTAGGCTAGCAGGCTTTTTTTGTTCTGAAAGATCATCTATAGTGCAATAAATAGGTTCTTCTGATATACTCAAATAACCACTATCTTCCAATGATAAATTTTCAGTGGATTTTTTATGTGAATCATATATTTCAGCATAAATAGATTCTTCTGATACACTCAAATAACCATTCTCCCCTAATGAGTTACTAACCTTAGCATCATACACCTCAGCGTAAATTGGCTCTTTTGAAGGCAAAGCATCATAATTAGTGCTCTTTGGCTTATACTCAAAAGTTCTAGGAGGTTTTTGAGGTGGTATTACATTGTTGTTCACCTCAGCGTACATAGTTATTGGCTCATATTCAGAGGTTCTAGGAGGTTTTTGTTGTATAGCTTCAACATTCAAATCATCTGTAGAATAATACTCTGCGCCTTTTCCTAGGCAGTGTCGACATTTATTTTAACCAAAGATAAATGCCAGCAATGTGAACAAAAGACAGAAAAGCTATGGCCAATTTGTCGTAGCGTGTAGCAACTCTGCGGAAGTGCTTGATTTTGTTGAACATCCTTTCGATTAAGTTTCTCTCTTTATACAATTCTTTGTCATATTCTCTTGGTGTTTTTCTGTTGGAACGCGGTGGGATTACTGGCTCAGCATTTACAGCTTCTGCAGCCTCAATCATATAATTTGCGTCATACCCTTTATCGGCAATAAGTGCCTCCATGTTCTTGCCTTCTATCAGGTCTAAAGCTTTTACGTAATCCGATCTTTGCCCTGCAGTAACAAAGAATCTCAGTGGGTTGCCCAAAGCATCACAAGCAGCGTGTAATTTGCTTGAAAATCCTCCTTTGCACCGTCCCAGCTCTTGTTCTTGTCTACCAGTTTCCACATTTTTTTCTTGCACCAGCAGCATGTTGATGTGCCCTGATTATTGTTGAGTCTATCATGAGCCACTCTGTGTCTCCATTAACAGCTAATGTGTTGAAAATCATCTGCCAAACACCAGATTTTGCCCACCTTATAAAACGTTTATGTACACTTGACCATTTTCCATACTCAGCCGGCAATGCTCTCCATGTTGCTCCTGTTCTACCTATCCACATTATTGCAGCTACGAATCTCCTGTTATCTTTTGCGCTTCTTCCTCTATCTCCTTCCTTACCTGGCAGACTGTTTTTTATTCTCTCCCATTGCTCATCTTTTAAATCATATAGCATTCTCTTTACCTATTAATAAAGAGTACTCTATATCACTATTTTTTTATGTCGACAAGACCTAGATATGCATCTAATTCTGGCCTAAAATCATCCCCTCCTGCTGATATAAATTCACCTGCTGAAACATTTTCCACGTCCCAAGTATTCTTATTCACTACCCTTGTAATTTCCGCTGCCAGTGACCTTACAACCACCGAGGAATCCTCGACTGTTCCATCAACTATCACTCTTGCCTCAAATCTTGCTCTTAGTGCTAATTCCTCTGTTCCCGGATCTTTCCCTGGTTCTAAACTTGCAAGCTCTACAAACACTGCTGGCGCTATTATTTCCCGACGTACCGTTCTATACACTTCACATGTCTGTATTGCTGGTATCTCTTCCCTGAGCTTATTACAGATTGCCTGATGTAAATTTCCCCAGAACATTATTTCATATAACTCATTTGCTGATCAAAATACTTCTCAAATACTCTTTCTACTTCATTATCAACTAACTCTTTCATTGTTTCCCGAGCATGAGTGTTTATTTTAATTTCATCTATTGGCAAAGACGTGGTATACCTTCTTTTGAATATTCCTATATGACCATTTTTCATTGTTGCTATAAATGCTCCTTCATACGTACGGCTTCCTACTTTTGCTCCTATCTTTGTCTGTTTTATACTCCCAAGTTTTACTACTCCTATCCACTGCGAACTAAGCTTTATTATAGACCACAAACGCTTTCTATTTGCTTTATCCACACTTAACTTTTTTCTCATTGCTTTTTTTGGTATTTGTTTTTCTTCGCTAACTTGTTTGACAGTTTGCGATCTTACCCATAGTGCTGTTTTGTTTAATGCCCTCACCGTCGCTTTTTCCACTTTTTTCCTTTCAGCATCTATACTTTGTATTACCTTTTCAATACTACCGGTGACTTCGATGTTAATACGCATCTACACCCCTGATGCTTGAATTTTCCACAATATTCCTGAATTATCCCTAAGTGGTGGTGAATATACTTTGTACTTACGCTTACCAATAATAAAGATATCTCCTACTACTGGCTGCAATACATCGAATATACTCACCTCGAGAAAAACCATCTCCCCTACAAATTGTCCTTCACCGATACCATAGAGTTTGTCTGGTTGCTGTTTTAATATCTGCACCATGTACGACTTATCCTTTGACTCATACAAAGCTTGCTGCCCTAAATGTGTAAAACAATCTTTCAATAATCTCTTAATATTTCCTTGCATGTCTTCTTTTTATGTATTAACTTTTACTTCGAGCAGAGCAGCTTTTTCATACCTCTTTTCTTGTAGTTGCTCTGCCCACAAAAACCATTTTACCTCTTTATGCAATAAACTTGAAAGGCACACAAAGTGGCTATATTGGTAGGAGGAAAGTCATTCTTTCCTTTTTGGCTCCTCTATGCTGCAACGATTTTTGTTAATATCCTCGGACGGTGGCACATCGGTAAAGGGTTTGATTGGGTATGAAGGTCAGTCCCTCTATCAAATCTTCTTGGCTCTTGTTTTGCATACAATGGCTGACCAAGGGTATTCACCGTCTCATTAAAGTCCGCTGGCGCAAAGTAAGTAGTAAATGTGCTTGCTGTACCAAGTGGAAAACAGTGTCCTGTGTCTTTTTCTATAAACCTTCTCACATTTCCTTCAGGGTCGGTTGCTTGCCCTCTGTACTCCTCAAATGTTATTCCACAGAACGTAAATCCTGACCTCATGTCGTTCCGGAGTGCTTCTCCTTCTTGCCATCTCTCATATGCCTCTTTTACTTTGGCATGCGAAGTTAGTGCATCAAAAAACTCTGGACTTACCAGCGCATGAATCCCGGTCATGTATTCACCACTTAAGTTGTCCTCAACATGCCTCAATACTTCCAGACACTTACGCTTGACATCGGTGGTTGCTGTTCCCAGCGCAAAATTTACTACTTTTGGCGTAATTTCAAATTCGTTGTAGAGGTTTAATAACTCTGACCCATCTGCGTCTAAAATTATTCCTTTGAGCGCCCCCATTCGCAAATGTTCTAACGTTATCGCGTGCTTGTTTCTCATCAATTCCAGATGATCTGTTACCACGTTAGCCAATGCTTTCAGTTCATTCTCTGACCCAAATGCCCTTATTCCTTGCACTTCCTCAGGTAACACTACGTCATCATGGGGAATATGTGGTATCGTAAATGTTCTTATTTTTCGTTTTCCGCGTTTTCCCACTGTTGCTGGTGCTCCGGGAACTTGCGTTGGTAATAAACTCAATACTCCGTTTTGCTCTTCTATCGTAATATGTCGAAATCTTACCGATCTACTTGGAAATAAATTTAAGCTTTCTGTTCGACCATAATTTATCGGCAATATGTTTATTGCTTTAGTTAATTCCGTCATACTAAATGCTGGATTTGTAAATGGATTTTGCATGTTTTTCCCCTTTAGTGTTTTAAGTTGGTTTTGCTCTTCAGTTGAGCAGTTTTAAACTTCCTTACGAATGATGATGCCCCGTGCTTCAAGTTGCTTGATTGCTGCAGCTTTTTGCTCTTCAGTGATATTTGTTGGCCACACAACCGCATGATCAGCTAGCATTGCTATACGAGTAATGATTACTGCTTTGGTGGTTTCCGTTGCGTTTACATCGCTTGTTATCACACCTATTGCTGTTTGCGTGCCATCTGTAGCCGCTAAGTTTATAATTTTAATTAGATCATCTTTATCACGACCAACAACCGCACCAAGTTTAAGGTTTTGCCCCTTTGCTACTGTTATTTGGTCTCTTGAATATAGGTTTGATGCCTCATACTTTAATAGGTCACCAAGGTTATTTTGTTCAGTTATACAACTCATAAATGTTTCTCCTTAATTGTTTTACCGCCGCTTTTGTTAGTGTTATATACGGCGGTTATAAGATTTGTTTACCGCGGTGTTTAAAGTTGCTATACGTCGCGGTAAAAACTTTATAATTGGCTATTCTGGCGGACCGCGGCATTTGTAATTGCTGGTACCTAAATTTCTCAAATGCCAGATTGCGCTCGAGTTCTTGCTACCTGCATCATTAAATCTTCTGATGAACTTTGTGGTATTGTGCTCAGTATCTCTGTCTTCTTCGTTCTCTCCGCCAGTATCGACATTAATATCTCTTGGGCTTGTTTTGCGTTTACATCCTGCTCAATAAATTCTCCTATCTTCTCTGGCATCTTTGACAAATTACACAATCTTATTACCTCTAATACTTCCTTGCGGCACCTCTCATAACCTATTCGTTTTGATTCTTCCATTAACTCATCAGCATCGATGGTGTGGCCCTTATAGTTAAATTCAGCTTTACTCATATTGTTTCTCCTATCTATAAATTCAGAATATGTTATCACTTCATCAGCAAGTCCAATCTCTATTGCTTTCTCACCAAAATATAGCCCTGCTTCCGTTGATTTGATTTTTTCCGTGGAAAGATTCCTATTTCTTGCTACAAGCTCGACAAACATCTCATATAGGCGGTCTACTTCATCTTGTAAGCTTTCCACACTTTCTGATGTTATCGGCTCATGCGGATTTAAATCGTTCTTTCGACTTCCAGCAAAAACAGTTGTATATTTTATCCCTTGCTTTTCATCAAATCCACTTTGATCAATGTGACTTGCTATTACTCCTATGCTTCCAACTCCCGATGTTCTGCTTACATACACCTTTTCAGCGCTAGAAGCTATAGCGTACGCAGCAGAGTAAGCATCATCATTTGCTATCGCCACAATCCTCTTTTTTGTCCTTGCTTCGTAAATAAAGTCCGAAAGGTCGAATAAACCGTTTACTTCTCCTCCGGGGCTGTCTATGTCCAAAATTATTGTTTCTACTTCTTCATCTATTAAAGCTTTTTCTATCTCTTCACGTATCTTCTCATACGATGTCATCCCCAAAATATCGTCAAAAGCCTCTGAATTCTTCGTCAAGATTCCATGTACTTTTATTCCCCTTTCATTATTTCTTACTGCATGTTTTATGTTTTTAAAAATCGGCTGCTTTCCTGCTTGTAATGACAATAGATCAAAACTTCTTTGCTCCATCATTACCGGTCTGTTCAGCCACATTGCTTGTTGTTTCATGTCATTTCCGCAAAACTACTGTTATCTAAGTGAGGAAAGTCGCCTCTCCCCACTCGACTTCAGAACCGGACTTGATAGTTTGCCCATCATCCGGCTCCTCTGTAATTTGGTGCTTGTCACGCATACTTTTATGTAATTGATCATGACAATGCCCGTGCAACAATGACAAGTTTTTTATCATATTGTTTCTTTTATTCCGGTCTTTATGATGAACTTCTAAAATATCATCATTCTTAAACCAGAGTTGACAATGATTGCACTGACCATGTTGCAGCTTCAATAAATTTATTACTCTTGTTGATTTGTCTGGTACTTTCTTTAGACGATTTCCCCAATATACCCAATCACCATCGTATGGGGATTTGGTTCCAACTACTTTGATATGCCGTTTTATAGCATGACCTCTGTGTTTGATAAGATTCATTTTATTTGTCATAAACACCCAATTGTCATTGATGTACCTTCCAAAGTATTTCTTCTTTATCCAGCATCTTCCTTTGTTTGAATGTCTACGAGCTGCCCAGTTCCAAATCTTTCTGAACATGATACTATCCAGTAATTCAAAGATCTTGCTCGAAACTACAGAAGTATAATATTGACACCATCCTCTAATAATTAGATTGAGATCCCTTATTATAGCTTCTTGTGGTGCTCCTCGCATTTCTCTGAGTTTCTTTTTGATAGTCCATGCATGTCGTTTTATAGAATCGCGACTTGGTTTGATAATTGGTTTGAATGACATCTTATTTTGTTTTGTCGGGTACTGTCGTATAGTAAAGCCTAGAAAATCAAAACCTGGTCTCTGTCCATTTATTGATCTGAGCGTGTGGGAGATTTTTGTCTTTGAAGGTTTCAGTTCTAATCCAACAGTTTTTAACCACTTTTCGATTAAATCCTTTGCCTTGAGTATTATCTCTTCACTCTCGTGTAAAACAATAAAGTCATCAGCGTAAAAAATTACACTTAGAGATTGCCTTGTCCACTGTTGCGACACTGTGCTATACTTTCTCTTTCTGTACTGAAAGAGTTCATCGCTCAGTTCTGCCTTAATATATTGTTCCAAACCATTTAGTGCTATACATGCCAGTAATGGAGAAATTGTTCCACCTTGAATTGTACCGCACCTAGTTGGGTAAAATATTCTATTTTCCATCACCCCTGCTCTCAACCATCCTTTTATAATTCTTTTCAAAGTTGGTGTGGTATTAAGTTTTTCCAGCAATGCGTGATGGTTTATATTATCAAAGCACCCAGAAATGTCAGCATCCAACACAAATGCCGTTTTCTTAATAAGTGTTTGAAATATAGCTTCAATGGCATCATGACATGATCTACCAGGTCTAAAGCCGTAAACGTTTGGCTCAAACTTTGCCTCCCATTCCGGTTCTAGTGTCATTTTAACAAGTGTTTGTTTTGCTCGACACGATATAGTGGGAATACCGAGCGGGCGATACTCCGACGGTCTACCAGGTTTTGGAATCCAGACCCGTCTTGATGGTTTTGCTTTTTTTCTTATATCTAAAGAATATGCTACTTGTAACCTTTCTTTCTGATTAAGATTCGCTTTTCCATCAATACCTGCAGTCTTTTTCCCTCTGTTATCCTGAGTCACTCTCCTAACAGCTAGCATTCTTGCACTTGTTGATTTTAGTAATAATCTCTGAAGATTATGCATCTTTTTGATATCCTTACATTTAGAAGCTCGATAAATTCGTTTTTGTAGCTTAAATGAAGATTTCTCTAGCTTGCGCCAAGGAATTTCATTCCATTCATACCTGACTTTTTGTCGGTTCATAACATATTCACTACTACTCATAACTTTACCTTCCAAACTACAGTGTCCACGTCTGCATATCCTAGACATTACTCTAGGCATTAGCTTCTTGGACAATCCTTCCACAATGAAAGCTTGCGGTTGGCTACCTTCTTAGTTACTCCTTAAAATAAGGGACAATAAGAGCTTTCATGTAGTTACTCCGTTTCATGATTACCGTTTCTCGTTGTACTTAGGTTCCTACTATCTGCCGGAAGTTTAAGAACATCTAAATCAGGCGTACACCACCCTAATTCCTCATTCACTTCTCACCTTTTGGTCTATGCGTATCAACCCCTTTTCGCATATTCTCTGTAACGACAGTTCTATCATAGGTTTCTTTCGTAACCATATACAACCTGTTCAGGGGGATTTGTTATAAGGTTTAACATTACCCCTTTTTGTTTCATGCTTGCACTATCAAAAGTTGCCACCTCTTGAAGTGTGAAACATACTTTTACCCCGATGTCTGGGGAGAAGGAATTTAACCTTCCCAGTAATCACGACTTTCGGATCGCACTTGTACATCAGAATCAAAACTTAATCCCAATTCACTCGCACGTCTTTGATCTTCGGCAATTTCTTGGTCTATTTCTTCTACATCATAACCCAGCTCTGAAACCACCTCTGACCTACTTTTAAACCCATTTCTTACCCCCATTTGCTGTGCTTGCTGGTCTTTCAGTGGATCTACCCAATCAAACCCTTGCGCTATCCATTTTACCTTTTTTGCCCCTTTTTCACTTATGTCTAATTCTCCAGATAGTATTGCTAATTCTAACCATCTACACCATACTGGCCGGCAAAACTGAAATACTACCACGTTATGCTGTAACATTGCACACCTCCGGCGAAACTCTATTAACCCTGCTCGTATCGATGAATAATTGACACCACTTAGATCTCCTGTTAGCTGCTCGTAAGTTATTCCCATGCCTACTGCTATTGCTCTGAGCTGCTGTTTCATGAATGCTTCATAACTTCCCCCAACGTCTGATGGTTCCGAGAACTTAATATCTTCTCCGGGATCAAGTAATTGCATAGTTCCAGGTTCTAAACCAGATAATGCTACCCCTTGCTCATTGCTTTCCCCTTCTCCCATGATGTTTGCCTCAGGATCAAGTCTCGTAATAAACCCAGCAAACATCGCTGCAGTCTTTTTTCTGACTAATTCCGCATCATCATATTGATCTAGTTCATAGAGCTTTAACAGTACACTGGACAACCACGGTACTCCTCGAATCTGCCCGGGCCTCTGTAGTCTATAGATATGTAAAACATCATTTGCTGGTACTCTAACTGACTCTCCAAATGATCCTTCACCCGGATGTTCTCGAAATAGGTAATACGCTTCTCTTTGCCCAAGTCGGTTAAATTCAATCCCGTTTCTTATTACATTACCATTTGCTAAAGTTTGATTGCTCTTATTGTCTAAATGCTCTGATTCAAGTACTTGCAGTTGCAACGGCACACAAAGACCATCTTCTCGTTTTCTTGTTCGAAGTCTTACAAAACATTCTCCTCCTTCTATCATGCTCCTACAAACCAAAGCTTGTAATCCATAAAAATCACTTACTCCGCTACTGTCTGCTTCATCTGTCCATCTCAGCCATAATTCTTGCACTTTTTTCCGAAATTCTGCATCTTTCGCCTTTGACTGCGGTTTTATTCCTGTCCCAACGCAATTACTCACTATCGTATCGATGATGTTTGCTGCATAGGAGTTCTTTCTCACCATATCTCGAGATCGACTACGCAAAGTTTCAAGACTGTGAGAGAGTAAGCTATTTATACTTCCTGACTCTGGTTGAAAGTGCAATAATCTTCTTCCTGAGCCTGACGCATCCCATGCTGAACCTTTAGGCTTTGGTGGTTTGCGGAATAATTGTTTGAATGATTTTAGTAGCATTACTTTTCCTTGTCTGAAACTTTTGATAATTCAGCTTCCAACTCTTCTATTGTTGGCAGAGCTGTTTTTACCTCTTCTGGTAGATTTTCAGTGATTTGATACTCTGCTAACCCTATTGGCTTGTTCATGTCACGTAATGCATACTCGGCTACAACTCCAACTTTAGAGCGATAGAGGATAAGACCAATAGATTGATTATCACCTGGCTGTCTTAATAAATCATCAACTGCTGAAAGGTAAAAATTCATCTTTCCAGTGTATTCTGGCTTGAATTTCCCTGCTTTTAGTTCAATTACAATATAGCAACGAAGCTTAACGTGGTAAAAGAGCAAATCCAAATAGAAATCTCTATCTTCAACCTGTAAATGGTACTGCCTTCCTAAAAATGCAAACCCTTCACCAAGTTCTAAAAGGAAACGTTCTATGTGAGCTACAAGAGCTTTTTCTACTTCCCTTTCATGCGCTTTTTTACCAAGACTCAAAAAATCAAATACGTAAGGATTTTTAAGCGTTTGCTGTGCTAAATCTGATTGAGGCGATGTAAGCTTATTCCTAAAGTTTGTTATTGCTTTACCTTCACGTTTATACAAATTTGTTTCAATTTGCATCGACAAGATATTACGAGACCAGCCGTGTTCACGCGACTTTTTAGCATACCAAAATCTTTCTTCTTTGTTTTTAATTTCGTACATTATTACGATATTGTGACCCCAAGGTAATTGGTCAACAGCTTGTTGACGAATTTCGTTTTCGCTATATTCTTCCGCAAACCTTCTCATATACTTTAGATTTTGAATGCTAAACCCCTTCATATCAGGAAAAGCATCTCGCAAATCTTTACTTAGTTGTTCAATAACTTTCGCTCCCCAGCCATATTCTTTTTGCCGTTTTAAGATTTCTGTACCAGTATAATGATAAAGCAAAATAAGCTTACTATTAACCGCAAGTGCTGCTTTGTAACGATTAGTAGCAATATAACCTTTCAACTGCTCTAAAAATTCTGTATATTCTTTTCCTATAATTTTTGTCATAGCGTTCCTTTCAACGATTTTTATCATTATATGATCCCTTTATTCGTTGAAATAACAATCTTTCTCTTCACACCTGCAACTTTCAGCTCAGCTTTAATGCGTTGTCTTAAGCTCAAGAGGTCATTTATCTGCACTTCTCCGTACCTAACCACGTGATCGCCATATGCAATCGATACTACCCGTTTCCCGCTCTGTAGCTTCTTTATCGCTTCTTCTACTTGATCTAAATATTCTTGGCTATACATCAACTTTTCTTATTCAACCATTGACTTCTTCTCACTCTTTTTGACTTTTTAGTTTTTTCACCTACTAAACTTTCCCACTTACTCTCTGGCCATCTATCTATTCCCAGTGCTATCGATGCTGCTCTTGCATAAACTCTGCAATCTAGTACTTCATTTCGATCCCTTATCTTTTGCCACTCTTGTTTGGTATACCCTTTTACTACCTTGGTAATTAGTTGTTCTGCAGTAAGTTGCTTAAAATATTCAGGTGGATATTCGGGAAAATGACAATACCCCGGCGCCCCTTCTGTTAAAACATTAAGTAATTGGAAAAGCTCGGACTTTAATATCGATACCCCAACTGGCCACAGCTTCATTCCTCTCTTTAGCTTTTGTCCGCTAACTGTTACATCTACTCTACTTGGGCTGCTAAGTGGCACTAGCGCTTTGTTTGCCCCTTTTACTGCCATTACTCTCCCTGACCCTTGGTGACCTCTTACCCAGTTGTATACCTCTTGTGTTGCATACCCAGCATCTACCGCCATCCATACGCGTCAAGTTAAGAGATTGTGAGCAAATTTAGAGAGGTTAAAGTGGATACTCTAGCCCTTCTACGTTTGTCTTTTAATGAAAATCGCGACCAAGTTATAGTGAGTTTTTTAAGAAATGCTTTTAAACTATTAATTTTGGTTAATACTAAAAATAACTCTCTAACCCGCCTTTTTAGCTCAATAAATGCCTTTGTTAAGCTAAGTTCTGTATTCTTTTTCACTTCTGTGCAACCAACTATGCCGTGAAATATAAGAATTGCGCACAATTTAGCATATAGTTCACATAATACTCTGCATGGCTTTCCTTTTAGCTTATCAAGCCTGATATGGCTTTTATACAATTTAAATAATAACTCAATTTGCCACCTTACTCTGTAAATCGTTAATACTTGCTCAGCACTAATTTTATTTTCTGGAACATTAGTTATAAATATTGACCAGTTCAACAATTTTTGATTTCTTTTAGAGGATGTATATCCCTGCGATCTTGCTAATCTATTAGCTTTCCTTCTTCTGGCCATAGACTGTTCTTCAGTTAGTTTCTGACATATAATTCTTACTCTAATTTTTGCTTCTTTTCCTAACAATACCTCGTTTTCTAAAAATAACTTATCCTCTAAACATTCTAATAACTCCATTTTTTGATTTGTTTCTACATCATATATGTTGGTATCGGATTTATAACGACTTATGAAATAAGCTCCTATTTCATTGATTTGTTTAAAAGAACTTGGCACAAAATAACCGAGATCAGATATTAGCAAATCATTGCTTAATATATTACTTAAATGTTTCCTATATCCCTGGTCTGATCTTACCCCCTCCGTTAAATTAAGTTGGTCTATTATCTGATTCATGTAGTCGAAAACTAATTGTAACTTTATTCCAGACTTAGTATTGCTTTCATAGCCACTGTAGCTAGTACCATAACCTTTATACATCTCTTCCATACTGTTAGGTAGAGTAATATAGCTACTGTCCAATAATTTAACACTATTAAATTGCTGTAAGATTTTGCAATCAACTTGCAAGATATTTTTAAAGAGAATCACAGATTCATTATACATCCTTTTCATAAATTCCACTGCTTCTTCAGTAAATCTAAAATCCAAACCTTGTTTTGTTATATCTATCGAGTCCTCGTTTAGTAATTGACACATTGTTTCTACGCTACAATTATCAACTCCTATATTACCCAAGACCATGGCTTTTACGAATGATGAACCTTTTAGCTTTCTCTTTCTTTTTATAAACCTTGTTGTAATTGAGATTTTCTCTGCTTTTTCATTAAAAAATTCTTTGAGCTTTTTTGATAAGCAAGTTATTTTATTCATTGGTTCTCTCACTAAAAGTATATCTGGGAGAACTTATACCTTATTATTCTATCTCTTTCATACCTTTATTTCCTTAACTTGACGCGTATGCTACCGCCATCATGCTTATCATGTATTCAAGACCATTTTCACCGATAAAATGATGATTCAAAAGCTCTGAAAGTTTTTCCCATACTTCTCCACTTCCAGTATCACCTTCTAATACCTGATAGTCTATTGACCAACTCTCACGACCCATACCCCATGCTACTACTTCTGCTTCTAAGCGGTCTTTTTGTACATCAACCCCTGCCGTTAACACTATTTTTCCACCTTTTGGCACCATGCCTATCGGAAAATTTTCTCGACGCTCAAATAGTTGCTTCCAGTCTGGTACTTCTCCCTTATCTACCCAGGTTTCTCCGAGTGTTGTATTTATCCAAACTTTTAGTAATTGTTCATTTTCCTTTGCATGCAGATAATCTTCCACTGCTTGTTTCCAACTATACCAACCAACTGGGCTATACAAGCTTGAAAGGTGGAATCCTTTTTTTTCACCTTTTATTGGATTAGTAGGCCTCCATTCACCTCTAGCTAACATCTCTGTTTTCTGATGATTTTTTATTTCTCCCCTACACTCTATGCAAACGTAGTGGGCTGTTGAGGGATCTTTATCTTTCCACTTTATCTGTGGCCATTTCAGCACCTGATAGTGATCACAATGTGGACAAGGTACAAAAAAGTATCGTTTGTCTGAATTCTCAAATTCCTTCTCTATTCTGCTTATTCCGTGAACCGTTGGTGTTGAAACTAAGAATATTTTTCGCCGCGTAAATGTATTAGTTCGGGCAATGCTGAGTAAAACTGGATCTCCTTCTCCTCCTGAATCTCCTGGATATGCATCTACTTCATCTAAAAAAAGATATCTTACCGGCATTGAACGTAAACCCACTGGACTGTTGGCACCTGTTACTACTACCGTTCCTCCCGGAAATTCCTTACTTTGTACAGTGTTGCCTGAATCTCTCGACCTTGGGTCTTTTATTTTACTCCTTAAACATGGCGTATCTTCAATTAATGGTGCAAATCTTCCCTTTGACCAACGTTTTCCCATCTCTACAGTTGGCTGCACTACCAACATTGGACCTGGTGTTTGGTCGATAATGTAGCCGATCCAGTTGTTTCCTGCTTCTGTTCCTCCTATCTGCGCTCCTTTCATGAATACCACTTTTTCAGCCGGTGAAGATGAAGATAGTGAATCCATGATTTCTTTAAGATATGGGGTTCTCTCTGTTCTCCATTTTCCTGGCTCTGATGATGCTATCGTCGAAAGCTGACGGTTCTTATCTGCCCACTCTGATACTTTTAGTGGTGGATCTGGCCTTAGCCCTGCATAAAAACTACTGCTGTATATCATAATGCTGCAATTGTTGCACTTTTAAGGAGAAAAAGAGGTATTTTTTGTCTGCAATAAGTATCTGCTGATGCCTTACTTAAAATCAGTATTGCAACTAATATGTTTATTAAACCTATCAAGTGCTTCCTTAGTATCATTGAAATGTATTTTCCACTAACTCTTCCAACGCAGTTCTGATTTCCTCAGTTAACGTTTCATGGATCTTCTCTGTGTCATTTATCGATGCTAGTAACGCTGAAACCCTATCTGGAATGTTAAGCAAATTATTACGGACAACTCTTGCAACATTAAATGCTTCAGTCTTTACTTCTTCTACTGAGATAAGTTCACCAATTTCAGCTTTTGCTTTTGCCTCGAGCAGTTTTCCCCGCTCCATCTCGTTTTTAATTCGGGTTTTAAGCAACATCGTTGAAAGATCATTATTTCCTCTTTTTTCCCCTTCTTCTCCACCTTTTCTCCTCAGTGGTTGACTTGGATCTCTAATTGCTTCTATTGCTCTATTTGCTTGTTCTCGGTCAATCAAACCATCCTCCAGCTCAACTATTCCTTTCTTTACTAAGTAACAGACGTATTGCTTTGAAACTCCTAGTTCTCTTGCCCATTCTGTCTGCGTGATTTTCCCCTCTTTCACCCCTTTTTTACCGTTTTTCTTCTTGAATTTGTGCAAAAGTCTTTCCAGTATCCGAAAGTATCGCTTCTCTTCCCGTATACACCCGCCAACGCTTTATCGTTACATCGACGAAGGCGGAATCAAGTTCTATAGTTCTGCATATTCTTCCTGTCCTCTCACATGCAATTAATGTACTTCCAGAACCACTAAATGGATCAAGAACTATGTCCCCTGGTCTACTGCTGTTTACTATCGCTCTCTCCATTAACTCCACTGGTTTCATCGTTGGGTGCAGTGAGTTGTACGTTGGCTTATCGTAAAACCAGAGATCACTCTGATTGCGTCCCCCATGCCACTCACGTTTATTGCCGTTTTTCCACCCGTAGAGTATTGTTTCGTATTGTCTTTGATAATCAGATCTTCCTAGCGTAAAATGATTCTTTGCCCAAATGATGAATGTCGACCATCTTCCCCCTGCTTCTTCAAATACTTTTTGCAAGGTCGAAAGCTCTGATGATGATGCACAGATGTAAATTGCCCCTTTGGTGTATGCTAAAACATGAGTACAAATGTCATAAAGGAACAATTCGTAATTTTCACCTTGATCATCGTTTAGTATTTTTTTGTCTTCTCTTTCCTGACTGTCACCATATGCTACGTTATACGGAGGGTCACACACGGTAATATCTGCCATTTTATCGTCCAGTACCGCTTTAAATGATTCAACCAGACAACTATCACCACAGTAGATTCGATGACCACCTAAAATCCACAGATCCCCTGGTTTTGTTATTTCCACTTTTTTGTCATCACCAGCTAAATCAGAAAATTTTTCTCCCTTTTCCCCTTGTTCTTCCCTTCCATCAAGATTATCAAGAAAGCGTTGGACTTTTTCTAGCTCAAATCCGGTCATTTTAAGGTCAAACTGCAAATCTTCTAACTCTTGAATTTCCACTTTTAAAAGATCATCGTCCCACTTTGCCCAGTTAGCTGATTGATTGGCAAGTAACCGAAAAGCTTTGGTTTGGGCTTCACTTAAGTTATCACTGAGCACTACGGGAATACTCTCCATACCCAGTTTTCTTGCTGCTTTGAGGCGTAAATGACCATCAACCACAGTGCCATCGCTTTTTGCAACTATTGGGATACGAAAACCAAATTCCCGAATAGAGGCACACATTCTGTTTACTACATCGTCATTCTTGCGAGGGTTACGATCGTATTCGACAAGATTTTCAATAGGATAGTAGTGGATTGCTAAGTTCATATTCCTAATAGTTGTTATGTTTAAATTCTTAATAACTTGTTAAAAAGTTAATAATCAAAATACGTCTGACGCTAGAGAGGACCCGGGGTTTCGCTCCTAAGTCCGCCAGTCTGGCCGAAAGGACCCACTTCCTATGTGTTATCTAGCATATTAAAATCTTTACTAAAATTATTAACATAGAACATCAACGCCAAAGCATCCCCCTCATTGTCATCTTGAGGAATAAACCCTTTTCCCTTCACAGCTTCAATAACTTCACTTTTACTTGCATTACCCTTACCGGTGATAAAGCGTTTTATGGTCTTGACAGGTACACCTTGATAAGGTATATTGTTTTCCTCGCACCAAGCTGTTAAATGAGCTAGAAAGCCTCCGTAGCAATGTGCAGAGTCAGTACCTAAATGTCTTCTTACTTCTTCAAAATACACTGCTTCAATATCTGAAAATCTTTCCCTCATCTCATTGAGCCACCTACGAAAATTTAAGAAGTGCATGCCACCTCCGCTGAAACGGCTACCATGAAAGTTTTCACTACCACTTTGAATTACTCCATCTGTAAGCATTGCCCAGCCTGTTTGTTTGCCGAGGTCTAGTGTTAGGATTGACATATTTTATTTTTTATATACTTATAGACCTTTAGTTTTTCTACTTATAAGGAGATTTCTTAATTAGAGTTTTCTTTCTATTTTCTTCTACCAATTTATCAAAGTCTGACTTGTATGATTTATCTTGTGTTTTTCTGAATTCTTTATATTCTTCTGCAGCTAAGGCAATTGCTATCTCATGAGAAACTTTACCGCAGTTCTTTAATATCTCTTGCTCATTAAATCTTAAAAATGCATCAAGCTTTTCCTTCCAATCTTTCATATACATTACCTTACCTCGAGCAGCTTGAAACTCTGCGTGGTCTATATACATATTCACTATCTTATTCAGTTGAGCAATTTCATTTCTATCTAAGTAGTTTCTTGCTATATGTGTATCAGAAAGAAATATTTTCCCTTTAGGTGCTTTTCGCCAATTTGTTAGGCCCATATTTGGTTTATTTCTATTTGCTCTATTTGTTATAATTTCCGCTGCTGTATTCCCGGTAATGGCAAAATGCAATTTGTTCTGTACTACAGCAAAGAAATTTTTCGTTTCAATTGCGCAATTTGAATAATCTACTGAAGTTGCATAAATATCTGTAATTTTCTGGTAAGCCATACGATCACTAGCTCGAATTTCTCTTATTTCTTCAACTAGCTCGTCAAAAAACCTGGCATCAAATTTTGTACCATTTTTAAACCTGTTACTATCTATTGCAAAGCCTTTAAAAATGTACTTCTTTAGTTTATCGGTTGCCCATGTACGAAAAGCTATGCCACTAACACGATAGCCTACTGATATAACAGCTTCTAAATTGTAGAACACTACATTACGTTTTACCTCTCTTTCTCCCTCTTTTTGAATTATCGAAAATTCTTCGGTAGTTGAACTTTTATCTAACTCTTTACTTAGATAAATATTCTTTAGGTGCAATGAAATATTATCACTTGAACAACCAAATAGCTCAGCTATATGTTTTTGTGTAAGCCACAGATTGTCATTTTCAAACCTGACCTCTATATGTACCTTTCCATCTTCTGTCTCATAAAATAAGATTTCATTGTTATCTGGTTTCATACATCTTTTCAAATTGTTATCTGCTTTAAGTAGCAATTTTATTTGAAAGAGATTTCCATACTCTGTTCTTGGATTGCTTTTATCATAAAGTTTTAAGCTTATATAATATATATTCAGGATTTGGAAAATTTTTGTCCAAAAAATCTTCTTCTTAAATAAACTTTTTAGAAAAAAACTTGGTTAAAAATCAGTAAACAAGCATTGTATAATTATTGGTCAAGACTTTCAGATTTCTATCTTAACAATGTAATTAATCTATTATGCTAACGTAGCTTAGCTAATTTCTTATGAACGTTTACCCAAACCGTAAATTCTGGGAAGATGATTTAGAAGTACCAGTTAACTACTTACTTGAGCGTTTTCACAATACAGAAGTCCGTCATTCCTGGATGAATTCACTTTCTGGTAGGCAGTTAAGTGTTATCTTTCAACACTGCTTTAAAGACAAGCTAAATGGTCAACTCTTTGATGATCAAGACTACGATAACACATCCATACAATATAAACGTAAAGTGATTGCTAAACATTTAGACTCTCTAGTTATTTATTATCTGATTAGCTGTTTTGAACGTGCAAAGCTTGAAGCTACTGTCAGTGAAATTGCAAGATCTGCATTGACTGACGAACTCATGAAATCCTACCTTCTAAAAGGTAACAATAAATACGACAAGAAGTCTTTGTTATTTCTATTGTTTCATGTAGATCACAACCTTTTAAAGTCTGTCTATCACTTTGAAAAAATACAAAGAAAAGGTTCTGTATCATTTGCTCTTCAAAAGACACCACGACAGCCAAATGTTCCATTTAAAGACTTCATCTCTCAGGAAACCATAGTGCAGATACTGAAAGAAGACGACATTAAACGCAATGACGGTTTTGAAAATCAATTACAAGGTTTCTTCTACCATCAAAATCGTTTATATGTATTAGTTCGTAGAGCTAGTGGTATAGATTTACTACTAAACTCAAATAAGGTTATTCATGGTCATAAGCCAGATTGGATGATTTTGGATTTTCTAGTTAATGGTACTCAGGTAGATCTTACTGCCAAAAATATTGATCAAGCTACAGAGATAGCAAATAGCATTGCAAGTCGTTATTTTAGCTCTGAATGTGTTTTTGTAAACGCGCAGGATAAAAACTTTGCAGAGCAAGTATATAAATTCATTAAAGTTTGTGTTGATGGCTCTGATTCAAATATATTCACTTTTGAGTTAAAATTTCAGTCAAATCGTTTTAAATATAGCAACACTTGCATTACTTTAACCGTTATACCACATGATCCTATTGCATCTGAGCTCTATATTTTACACCCTTCTATTGGTGATATACTAAAATCTATTGAATTGATGAAGATAATATTTCAAGACAAAAAGATAGGATTATTTTTTAAGCGAAGTGATGAGTACATAGCAATTTATTATTCCGAACATCCATTGAATAAAAAGGAAAGAGAAGATTTTAAAGCATATATGAAACAGTCTTATGGTCTTACAATCTTGCCAAGAGCAAATCTCTGACCTTTTTAATTCTGGTAGCTCTTGGGTTAATCCAAATCAAAACTACATTAAAGCAGCAAAGTATTTGTCAGATCTTGAATTAATTAAGATGCAAGAGAGGGCCTATATTATCTGCTCTCATAGACAAGATAAATTAGATTGGCCAAATATAGTTGATCCATACTGTAACAATGAGATTTTCATTGATGAGGATTTTGATGAAGTATGCGATAATATAATTTGTGAAAATTGCAACCGTGATATTTTGCCTAACACCTACAAGAAGCAAAGATTTCATCGCTTATCTGTATATTTAAACCCAGAGAAAATCATGCATTGGTTTGAAGGTCAGCTAAGTAATACGCATTTCATGTGGCAAAAGGTGGAAAGAGGAGTTTATCATGTTGGTGGCCAAGGTAAATTTGTAAATCTCATTGTTCTTGATTTTTGCACCAATCCAACATTCTTAACCATAGATAGGCTAAGAGTCAATCCAACCGTATTAGTAATACTGAGAAAAAACATACCAGACATACCTCTTGATTTGCCTATAGTAGAAATGGTTGACCTTTTCTGTCAGCGTAGGACTTTAATTGAAATATTTCAAGAAGCAGTACAAAGAGGAGTACCAGAGTTAATACCAAATACTTCAATGCAAATTTTACATACTTCACTTGAGCAAATTGAACCTGCTAGAGAGAAAGAATTACTAGAGTTACAATTGGTAGAAGGCTCACTTTACGTAAACAATATAGAGATTCTGAATAAGAAAGCTGTAGCATGTATGAAAGTTTTTCGCATATTATTTGAACAATTTTTGAATGACTGTAAAAAAGAATTGCCTCCTGAAAAACACACGTTGCTTAGCATAGCTCAAATAGAAAAACATCTAAATCTTGATCAAGAAGCAGATCCAGAACATCACATCAGAAAACCACTAAACACAATCCAAAGGACAATAAAAACCACCTTAGCTAAAAAGTTAGGACTAAACATCGAACGTAATGATGTGATTCAAACAGTTGGTTGGCCTGGATCATCGCGTAGAGATTATGGTTACCGTATTAACCCTTTTACTGTGGTAGTTCGTTAACTGTGTTGACGAGAAGTAAAAGATGTTATAATGGAAAAAGTAAAATTCATGTAATTGAGTTTTAAGCTTTGGTTGACTCTAAAGTCGCATCTAGCTTTAAAACACAGTTTTTGCCTTATCTAAAAAAATACAAATTCTCAATTACGTAAAAGCCTAAATTTCTTTTGCTTTCTTCAATCTTTTTGTTTGCCGACTTTTGTGTTTGAAGCACATCTACACTCAATGTCTCTATACTAATATATACCGGATTTCTTACTACTTTTTCCGGGATTTTCTGAAAAAAAGTTAAAATAATTTTAAGACAGCTAAGAAATTAAAAAGAGCATTATGTCTTTTACAACAGAAATCTTCACTATTTGAGTTCTTTCCATTTTGGAAACAACTTTTTACTTGATCTGAGAAGAGATTACATGAGTTTTTGGTAAAAACATACAAAACCTATCTAAATCATCAATAACGCTATAATAGCCTTCTAAAACGTTTTAAACCATAAAATTCAGAGGTTTCTCATAGTGAGAACTTTAATCTTTAATCCTCTTTAAAAAGTTATCTGAAGAAACGACTTTCACACCTCTCGCTTTTTCAAATGCCTCTCTTGCTGTGCCTGCGTTCTTGCCTCCTTCCTTTGCCGCTTCTAAATTTTTATTATAGCCCTGTGCATCTTTATCTTTTATTTCATCAATGGTAGCCTGTTCTCCTAGCATGTTAAAAATTAATTCAATTGGTGTCATATGGTCTCTTAGTGGTTGTTTCCTCAAGCCTTTTATTTCCTTATGATGCTTTGTTTTTACTCCAAACGTTCCCTCAGAAATTACGTCTGTCAATATTGCGTATTCCCTACCTTCAATATACTTATTATTGTGGTCAGATATATTTCTGTTACCCCATTCTTTTGTTAGTTGATTTCTGACAGCTATCGATTCTATTCTCTTTTGTATCCATTCCTGAGGGTACCCTTTTGCAGCATAATCGGCATAGATTCGTTTGAGTGCAAGCTCAGGGTTTTCATATTCTTGTAGCCTTTCATACCCGACTTTTGCAAGCCAACGTTTAAATTGTTCAACTCTTTTGGAAGGAATAGACTGCAAAATACGAAACAACCCCTCAACATTTGTACAATTAACATTCTGTTTACCACCTTTTGTTTTAATTTCAAGGGGGGTGACAAATTGTCCCCATCCTTCAGAAAGCCCTATATCTCTGCTTTTTATCTTTTTTAGATAGTCAGATGGGTTCTTACTACCTGTCAGAAAAGCTATTACTTCTGTTATTACGTACCACCATTCTCCATCGTGTAATACTCTAGTAAAATTGCTATTATCAAAAGCAGTAGTTTCAATATCTCCTTCTTTTAAAGTTAAAGTGTCAATCATATTGAAAATAAGTTTATTCTAAAAACCAAATATAAACTAAGTTGCTTTTTATTACTAATAAATAGTGGAAGTTTTATCTCCATTATACGTGATAAAATTAGAGACGTAAATAAATTTCGATCTTTGTCTCCATTTTGAACTATTAAGCGGGTTAAGAGTTCTGTAGCTTCTGTTTCTTCTTCTATGGCAGTAACTTTTTTCCTTGAGCTTCATCTACAATTTGCTGATTTCATTACTGAGAATTTTGCAATCAATTGCTCAGAGGTTTGCAATAAAAGTTGTTGTATTTTCATAAAGTCTCCATTAACCCATTCACAAGTCGTTCAATCTTTTTTGAAGAATTTTCTTTGCAAAGTGTAAAAAATGTGTTAAACTTACTGGTAAGTTTACTTTGCAATAGTTGGGTTACTAAAGATGCCTTTTATTCGAGTTTTTAGGGAGGCTACACGCGTTAATTTAAAAAAGACGAACTTTTATATCTAAATTACAAATAGTGTTGTAAGGACCTCCTAAAGCGTTTTAAAGGGTAGGAGTATTTTGTTACCCTCTCTATGATAGAAGTGACATAAGTTGGCTGTTGCAAAAATAACGTTTCAAAAAGTCTACTAACCATTTGTTCTTTAGGTTTGAAAAATTTTCTTTGCAACCAACAAAAAAACATGATAGACTGGTTTTAGGCTTTCTTGTAGTAAATAAAAGTTTGGGGTAAAAAATAGTTTAGAAATGCCTCGTAATCGAGTTTTAAGCTACCCTACATGAGTAATTTAGGTCTTGGTGGTATAATTGTACCCTGAAGTCACAGGATCGTCTTAAAACGCAATTATGAGCCATTTGTTCTTTCTTATTCAATTTAAATATCCTAATAAGTTTTGTAGTGGTCTTTTTGCTCTTCTTTCTTTTTGATAAGTTTTATTTATTTGTAGTTTATATATTTATTAATTTATATTTATTACTATTGTTATTATATATATATAATATATAAGGGTTTTAGGAATAGCAAAATCAGCCATATTGGCTAACTTTAGGTGCGTAGTTGCTAGGAATACTTTTAGGAATGTAGGTCAAAAAGCCTAGGTTTTATGCAGAGTCTAGCTTCCTTGATTTCTAACTATTTAGCTGATAACCTAGGAATTAGGAATATAATGCTACCTATAATAGATATCAATTTTTAAGAGATTAATGTCTGTTTGTAAAAATATTCTTGCATAGCTGTTGAAAAACCAATAGCCCATCTGGTATGGTTTTAGCTATTTCTGGTTGTTTCTCCATTCTACTATATATCTATCTATTGTAGCATTCAACGTAAACTAGCAACTGAATATTGTATATATCCATATATAGAAAAGTATGGTTAGGAGCAATGCAACAAAGCCTACAGAACAAGTATTTGAATAAGAGATCTATTAAAAATAGCTGTAAAGAATTTACCTACAGAAGTTTTATTTGCAGTTAAGATCTTCAGCTCCAGGGGTGAATTTTCCTATACCACAAGCAAAGGGTCCTGTTGTAACGTCAAGCCACTTATCCTCTCTTGAACCTTTAGACATTCCTTTTACTAACTGTTTTACCTGTAAAAGTTCCTGTATCATACGTTCTAATTTATCTCTTCCCATATTGTGAAAAATTTCAGGCAGTCTATGCCGTTGTTTATATACTCCTGCACTTCCTGTATGAGTAAATGGATGCCCTGCAATAGCAGATCGTTTAATTGCATCGATAAGATATATCTTAAGACTTTTATCGCTAATGTTTTTAACTTTCAATTGTGCTGTTATATCTTCTAGTAGCCCTGTTTCTTGATTTCTTAGGTAAGTACGTACAGTGCGATCAGCTAACCCATTTGCCTTAACAACCGCCCCATAAAATAAAGCATTTTGTCTTGGAATCTCCCCCATTGACCTAAAGATCTCTGGCTTAGCTGTATCTTCCACTGTCCAAAAAGCATAGGAACATCTAACACCATTAACAAGAGCAGAGGTACCTCTAATTGCATCGCGTGCTTGTTCAGCAGTTAATATTGGTTTTTCTCCTTTTGGCTTTCTCATGTGATGAGCAGTAATTATCGAAGCTCCAGTACTACATGCTAAATCAGATAATAAGCACATTAGATAATCCCCTACAGCAGGATCAGCATTTATATCTGCATGGATAAATGAAGCAAGTGGATCAAATACTATCAATTTCAGATCTTTAATTTCCTCGAGCTGTTTCATTATGGATTCGAATTCAGGAGAAACTTCGACGATTTTACCACGAACATTTCTGAGTATTGTAAGTGATCCTCTAACGTTTGGCAGTGGTACAATAAATAATTTATCTTTATGTTTCAACCTTTCACACTTAGGGTCAAGTCGTTTCAAGCGGCGGTGTATCTCACCTGCATCATCCTCTGCTGAAAAAATTACTACTGTTCCGTGTTCAGTAACAAGTGAACCAAAGCCACACATCTGATCCTTATCACTTGCAACCTTAAGCGCTAGGTCAAGAAGAAGCATACCTTTGCCTGTATCTCCCATTGCTGCTATTATTGAAGTAACACCTAAAGGAAATAGACCTTCAACAAGAAACTTTTGCTCTGGTACCGGACCTACAAAGCGCTCTGCACTCCAATCTAAAATGTTAAGTGGCTGTTTTGTAGATCTTTCTAAACTTTTCATATTTGAAGTATCAGTAGCTGGAGTATCAATAGTAAGTAACGGAGTTGAAGCTAAAAACTCTTTGACATCTATACCTTCCTCTACACAATCAGCAGCATCCCATTTCTCAGGTTTACCTTGCGGAATCTCAAGCACAGCAAGTGATGCAACTCCAACATCCAAAAGCTTTTTTGTAGCATTTTCAGCATACTTCTTACCTGATTCATCATTATCTGGCCAAATAATAATATGTTTACCTTTTAGTTGTGACCAATCAGTCTTTTTGACATCTGCGTTTGCTCCAGACATTGTTGTTGTGGCTGCAATCCCTTGTTCTATCAGCGCTTCTGCACATTTTTCTCCTTCAACCAGAACAACTTTATCAGACTTTAAAATTCCTGGAATGTTGTAGAGTGGCCTTATTTCTGGTGCAGCATAATTCAATGTTTTAACATCAAATGGGCGATATTCTTTTCCTTCAGGTGGATCATAACGATAAACCTTAACAATAATCTGATTGTCTTCATCGTAGTAATTCCAACTGCAAGTCAAAAATTGTTCTAGGTCTTGTCGACATAAAAAAATAGTGATATAGAGTACTCTTTATTAATAGGTAAAGAGAATGCTATATGATTTAAAAGATGAGCAATGGGAGAGAATAAAAAACCATACGCGTCAAGTTAAGGAAATAAAGGTATGAAAGAGATAGAATAATAAGGTATAAGTTCTCCCAGATATACTTTTAGTGAGAGAACCAATGAATAAAATAACTTGCTTATCAAAAAAGCTCAAAGAATTTTTTAATGAAAAAGCAGAGAAAATCTCAATTACAACAAGGTTTATAAAAAGAAAGAGAAAGCTAAAAGGTTCATCATTCGTAAAAGCCATGGTCTTGGGTAATATAGGAGTTGATAATTGTAGCGTAGAAACAATGTGTCAATTACTAAACGAGGACTCGATAGATATAACAAAACAAGGTTTGGATTTTAGATTTACTGAAGAAGCAGTGGAATTTATGAAAAGGATGTATAATGAATCTGTGATTCTCTTTAAAAATATCTTGCAAGTTGATTGCAAAATCTTACAGCAATTTAATAGTGTTAAATTATTGGACAGTAGCTATATTACTCTACCTAACAGTATGGAAGAGATGTATAAAGGTTATGGTACTAGCTACAGTGGCTATGAAAGCAATACTAAGTCTGGAATAAAGTTACAATTAGTTTTCGACTACATGAATCAGATAATAGACCAACTTAATTTAACGGAGGGGGTAAGATCAGACCAGGGATATAGGAAACATTTAAGTAATATATTAAGCAATGATTTGCTAATATCTGATCTCGGTTATTTTGTGCCAAGTTCTTTTAAACAAATCAATGAAATAGGAGCTTATTTCATAAGTCGTTATAAATCCGATACCAACATATATGATGTAGAAACAAATCAAAAAATGGAGTTATTAGAATGTTTAGAGGATAAGTTATTTTTAGAAAACGAGGTATTGTTAGGAAAAGAAGCAAAAATTAGAGTAAGAATTATATGTCAGAAACTAACTGAAGAACAGTCTATGGCCAGAAGAAGGAAAGCTAATAGATTAGCAAGATCGCAGGGATATACATCCTCTAAAAGAAATCAAAAATTGTTGAACTGGTCAATATTTATAACTAATGTTCCAGAAAATAAAATTAGTGCTGAGCAAGTATTAACGATTTACAGAGTAAGGTGGCAAATTGAGTTATTATTTAAATTGTATAAAAGCCATATCAGGCTTGATAAGCTAAAAGGAAAGCCATGCAGAGTATTATGTGAACTATATGCTAAATTGTGCGCAATTCTTATATTTCACGGCATAGTTGGTTGCACAGAAGTGAAAAAGAATACAGAACTTAGCTTAACAAAGGCATTTATTGAGCTAAAAAGGCGGGTTAGAGAGTTATTTTTAGTATTAACCAAAATTAATAGTTTAAAAGCATTTCTTAAAAAACTCACTATAACTTGGTCGCGATTTTCATTAAAAGACAAACGTAGAAGGGCTAGAGTATCCACTTTAACCTCTCTAAATTTGCTCACAATCTCTTAACTTGACGCGTATGGTAGCCCCTTCGGTGTCATTCCAGTCTGGAATCCAGTTCTTATTGTACATTCACCTGGTGTAAAGTTAAGTTTCCTGGATCCCAGTGTCAGCTACTCGGATGACAAAAAAAGGAGCACTGGAATGACAGCAGTCCTACGTCATACCGCGATTCATTCGCGGTATCTCTAGATCCCGCTAACAAGCAGCGGGATGACGGTTGTCGTTTAGCCACAAATATTTAAGAAATTTACCAAATGAAAAAAAAGGCAAAAGAAGCCCTGGGGTTATTATCCGCTTTAAAATATTGGCGTTTTTTATGTTTTAAACGCTTGACAAGCGAGATTAAGCTGCTTTTAATTGCAACTAACTTACGCTGCAAACGTTTAAGAAATTTACTAAGCAGAAAAAAAGACAAAGAATCCCCGAGTTAGCTAGTCTTTTACTATCTCTGTCGAGTATTGGCATTTTTTGATGTCTTGTAACGCTTTGTAAGCGCGTTCAGCTTATTTAGATAAAAATCTAGATGTAGATGAAGTTTTGTAAAGACATACAGTATCTATATACTGCAAAAAATTGAACATAAGACGCCGATACATTAAGTAATCCTTACCTTTTAATCTGCAGATTGGCGAAAGCAAATACAATAGCTTCAGTTTCATGATAAGGGAGCTGGCGAGGTTTGTCAAGGAAGTTTTTCTTTCCCGTGAATTCCCTTTGAAGTTGAATATTGAAAATTGACTGGAGAGTTGTAGATTACTTTGTATATGTCATAACAAGCCATGGCGCTCTCAGCAAAACCATTTAGTATTAATTTTAGTTTGCCTGAATAAATAGCTATATCTCCGATTGCATATATCCTATCTCTACTGGTTTTAAGTGTAGCTGGGTCGACAACTATGCGGCTATGTTCTAACTGTATACCCCAATTGTTTATTGGACCAAGATTCATTGACAATCCAAAAAATGGCAGCAAAAAATCAGCGGATATTTCTTTTTCTTCCTTAGAGGCAATGTTTTTTACTATCACTGTGCTCAATTGCCCATTACCTCCTGCTAGTTCGTGTAATTGATATGGCACTACCAGTTCTATTTTTCCATCAATTTCAAGTGATTCTAATTTATTTCTAGTTTCAGGAGTGCAGCGAAATTCCTTTCTTCTATGTATCACATAAATTTTCTTCACAACTTTAGAAAGTTCTACAGTCCAATCAGCTGCAGAATCACCCCCCCCTGCAATAACTACAGTTTTATCCTGAAAATCAGAAATTTTATTTACACTGTAAAATACAGATTTATTTTCATATTCTAATATACCACTTAAGGGTGGACGGTTAGGTTCAAACATTCCATTACCTGCAGCAACAATAACAGCCTTACATTTTACCTCTGTACCTATGCTCGTTATGATAGTAAAGTTTTCACCTTCGTTATTTGAAATCTTTTCTACTTTTTGACTTAAATGGTAAATAGGCTTAAATGGCGAAGCTTGCTCTATTAGCTGCTCAATTAATTTTTGGGCAGTAATTACAGGATAACCAGGTATATCGTATATTGGCTTTTCTGGGTAAAGAGCTGTGCATTGTCCTCCTGCTTGATCCAAAACATCTATTATATGACATCTCATATCAAGCATTCCCGCTTGAAAAGCAGTGAATATTCCAACAGGTCCTGCACCTATTATTACTATATCGGTTTTCATATTCAGATGGTGATCTATTTATAGATATTAGCTTTCTTTGCTAACAAGGTCAATTTACAAAGGGATGTATTTTTAAAAGATGTGGCTAGATTAGACAAGATTTCCAGCGTTATGAACCACATAGTCCAAATAAGCTCTAAAAATCAGCTAGCATAGCGAGATGCTGTGCGGACGGAATGGGATTCGAACCCATGGTACGCTCATCACGTACGTCAGTTTTCAAGACTGGTGCCTTAAACCGCTCGGCCATCCGTCCATTTCTTTTCTATCACAACATTTGATTTTAAGCAATCTATAAAAGCTTTACTTGCCCACGCAAAAGTTGCTAAATATACTGTCCAATATTTCCTCAACATCAATAATTCCAATCACCGCACCAAGTTCAAATGCAGCAAGCCTCAAATCTTCAGATATCAACTCAATTGGATTATCGATATTAAAACGTTGTAAATGTTCCAGTGCTTTCTTCATGTGATTCCTATGTCTTTGCCGAGTGATTACAGGAGTGTCTCTATCATGCCCAAATTTTTCCTCTGCCTTCTCTTTTATGAGAGAGATCAATTTGTTTGTACCTATTCCCTTTAAAATAGAAATAGGTAGAAAATCTATGCCATTAATTTTTATATTGTGATTATTGATAACATCGTCAGCTTTGCTCAATACATAAATAGTATCGCTATTTACAACGTTGCAATTGATATTATGACGCTGTTCAAAAGGAAATAGTTCTATTCTTAAATCAGCTTCAAAAGACCTCTTTTTCGCTCGACTTATACCTTCTGATTCTATTGGATCTGAACTCTCACGAATTCCAGCAGTATCAGAGAGAATGATTGGGTATTCGCCAATGTCAATATGAGCTTCAAGTATATCTCTTGTTGTGCCTGCATATTCAGAAACAATAGCAATATCACGCTTGGCTAAGAAATTAAACAGAGTTGATTTACCGACATTTGGTTCACCAGTTATTACAATATGTAAACCCTCACGCAACCTTTCGCCCCGTCTATTATCATTTAAATGCTCTTGTATCAATCGCACGAGAGATTGCACTTCATTATTAATTTTTTCCAACTCACTTTTTTCTGCCCAAATGTCCTCTGGAAAGTCTATATATGCTTCGATTTTGGATTGTATCGTTATCAATCTTTGCCTCCAATTGCTGTATAGTCTCTCCAATTCTCCTGATATCTGCTTAATCGCTTGTTTAGCTTGCATTTTCGTCTCAGCGTCAATTAAGTCTGCAATTCCTTCTATTTGAGTTAAGTCAAATTTACCATTTAGAAAAGCCCTAAGTGAGAATTCTCCAGGCCTGGCCATAACGAAAATTTTTGATAATTCCTCCAAGATGATTTTTATGACTGCCTTACTTCCATGCACTTGTAACTCTATAACATTCTCGCCAGTGAAACTGTTTGGAGCAGGGAAATAGATGATTATTCCATTATCTATCAATTGATTGAAATCATCATATAGATCAACTAAAGTAGCAAATCTTGGTTTAATTTCTTTCTTAATATGAAAATGATTTAAAGCTTTAAGCGCATAGTTGCCTGAAATTCTAATTACTGCAACTCCTGACTTACCAAATACGGTCGATAAAGCGAAAATAGTTTCATTTGTGTTTGTCATTATTTATATAAACTACTTAGCAATATTACACTTAAGAAACCAAAATACCTAAAAAGTCACCCAGGTGAAAATATTTATTTTGAAAACTGATAATATGATTTATAATGACTGACACAAGTTTTAAATATTTTATGCTCAAGAAATTAGCTTGGTACTGGTCTTTTGTAGAGTTAATTAAAGGGTTTGTTATTACATTAAAATATATGTTTAAGCCAAAGGTTACTTTGAGGTATCCTATGGAGAAGGGCCCTTTAAGTCCAAGGTTTCGTGGTGAGCATGCGTTGCGTAGGTATCCAAACGGTGAAGAACGATGCATAGCTTGTAAATTATGCGAAGTTATCTGCCCTGCTCAAGCAATAGTTATTGAAGCAGAGGAAAGAGAAGACGGTAGTCGCCGCACTACGCGCTATGATATTGATATGACAAAATGCATATACTGCGGACTTTGCCAAGAGGCATGTCCAGTTGATGCAATTGTGGAGGGTCCTAACTTTGAATTTGCTACTGAAACGAGAGAGGAGCTAATGTACAATAAAGAAAAGTTATTGCGTAATGGTGAAATTTGGGAAGACGCAATTGCACTCAGGTTAAAAAAGAATAGACCTTATTATTAATGTTCAGAGCTTATAACCCTGTTATCCATTATGATTTAGGGGCAGTGCCCACTAGGGGTGGTGTCATCCAAGTAGCTGATACACAACTGTACGAACATTTGTTTGCGAGGGCAGTATGTTAAATGTTATGGCCTGTTTTGCCTCAAACACAAAGGTGTCATCCCAGTGCTTGACACTGGGATCCAGTAAAATTGATTGTGAACAAGCACACTATACAACATTTTCAATGAAATTACAAAAAAGCTGGATTCCAGTGTCAAGCACTGGAATGACACCATTTGCTGTGCAATTTACCTTCGAAAATGAATGTTCGTATGGCTATGTGCGTGACACTGGGATGACACCGTTGGAAGAAGCAAACCGCCTTCAAGCTACATGTCCGTATAGGTTTATTTATGGTTAGGATTACTTTCTCAACCGAACAAAAAGTAAAAGAATACAGTGGTAAAATTACTGGTTTTGATATACTACAGCCGAATGTTTTAAAGGAAGCAGTTGCATTGAAAGTAAATGGTGAGTTATATGATCTCTCACGTGAAATTGAATCTGATACAGAGATAGAGGTAATACAACTGAGTGACGAAGCGGGTTTAGATATAATAAGGCATGATGCTGCTCATATAATGGCGCAGGCAGTGAAAGAGCTATTTCCTAATACTCAGATTACTATCGGCCCAACAATTCAGGACGGTTTTTACTATGATTTTGCTACAGATCGTACCTTCACTACGGACGATCTTACCGCAATAGAAAAGAAAATGAAAGAGATTGTAAAAAGTAACCACAGATTTGTTCGAGAAGTTTGGACTCGCAAGCAGTCAGTTGATTTCTTTAGTGGTATAGGCGAAAAATATAAGGTTGATATTATCTCATCCATACCAGAGGGTGAAAACCTAACTGTTTATAGGCAAGGTGATTTTGTTGACCTATGCCGTGGTCCGCACTCACCATCAACCGGTAGAGTTAAAGCGTTTAAACTTATGAAAGTAGCGGGTGCATACTGGCGAGGTGATGCAAAGGGCCCAATGTTGCAGCGAATATATGGCACAGCATGGAGAAATAAGGATGAATTAAACGCTTATCTTGAGTGCCTCAAAGAAGCAGAGAAACGTGATCACCGCAAAATTGCCAAGGATATGGATTTATTTCACATCCAAGAGGAAGCTGTTGGGCAGGTTTTTTGGCATGAACAAGGATATATTCTATATAATGTTCTTGAGTCTTACATCAGAAAGAAGCTAATAAATAATGGCTATTTTGAGGTAAAAACTCCTATTTTAGTAAGTAAAGAGCTGTGGGAAAGATCTGGACATTGGGATAAGTTTCGTGAAAATATGTTTATTGTTGACGAATCTGAGAATAAAAAGTTAGCAATAAAACCCATGAATTGTCCTTGTCATGTGCAGATTTTTAATTCTCACACCAGGAGCTACCGTGATTTACCAATACGTATGGCAGAGTTTGGCACATGCCATAGAAATGAAAGCTCAGGCTCATTGCACGGACTGATGCGAGTGCGTGGTTTTACGCAAGACGATGCACACATTTTTTGTATGGAAGAACAAGTGAATTCTGAAACTATAAAGTTTTGTGACCTTTTAAAAGAAGTATATTCAGAGCTTGGATTTAATGAAATTTCTGTGAAATTTTCAGACCGTCCAGATATTAGAGCAGGTAATGATGAAGTGTGGGATAGAGCTGAAAAAGCGCTGCTTGAAGCCGTTAAAGAAGCGGGCTTGAGTTATGAACTGAGCCCTGGTGAAGGTGCATTTTATGGTCCAAAGCTAGAGTTTGTTTTGAAAGATGCAATAGGCAGAAGCTGGCAATGTGGAACATTGCAAGTTGATTTCATTTTACCAGAACGTCTGGGAGCTTTTTATATAGGGGCAGATGGGCACAAGCATCACCCTGTCATGTTACATAGGGCAATTCTTGGGACTTTTGAGCGTTTTATTGGAATTTTGATAGAAAATTACGCAGGAAAATTTCCAGTTTGGCTTGCTCCAACGCAACTTGCTATTCTAACCATTACAAATGAGGCTGACGGTTATGCCACAGAAATCAGCAATGTCTTAAAAGAACAAGGTGTGAGAGTCAAGACTGATTTGACCAATGAAAAAATTAGTTATAAGATACGTTTGCATAGTCTAAACAAGGTTCTTATATTGTGGATTGTAGGCAAAAATGAAGTTACAAGTAAAACTGTGTCAGTGAGAAATTTAGGATCGGAAAGACAGGAGTCTTTTTCTTTGGAGAAGGCTATTGAATTGTTGTTAAAAAGTATTAATTTGAATTAAGGGAGTTAAAGTTTGCAAGTTAAAAAGAACAATAAAAACAGAATTAATGGATTCATCACAGCTAAGGAGGTACGCTTAGTTGATCATAGTGGTGAAATGGTCGGAATCGTGCTAATAGAACGAGCTTTGGAGCTTGCACAGGGTGTTGGTTTAGACTTGGTAGAAATTGCACCTGATTCAACCCCTCCAGTATGTAAAATTCTGGATTATAGCAAACAAAAGTATGATATAAAAAAGAAAGCAAGTGAAGCAAAAAAGAAACAAAAAACATTAACTATAAAAGAAATTAAACTGGGTCCCAATATTGGTGATCACGATTACGGAACAAAATTGCGTCAAGCAAGAGACTTACTTGCCCACGGACATAAAATTAAAGTCACAATGAGATTTAGAGGGAGAGAGCTTATAAACACTGAAGTTGGACTGGAAAAATTAGAACGGCTAATTCGAGACACTGAAGATATCGCAAAGGTAGAATTGGCACCTAAAAGAGAAGGGAATCAATATTTTTTAGCTCTGGTTGCTAAGTAGCAAAACGGCTTAAGAAGTATAAGTAAAGTTAAATTATCGCTCTCTCTTTGATAACATGGCGAAAATGTCTTATTAATCCTTGAATCGGCCAAGCTGCAGCATCGCCAAGTGCGCAAATTGTATGTCCTTCTATTTGAGTTGTAAGGTCAAGCAGCTTATCTATTTCATCAGGCTTAATATCTCCTGCCACCATCCTCTTCATAATCCTCCACATCCATCCAGTACCTTCACGGCATGGTGTGCATTGTCCACAGGACTCATGCATATAAAAGTGTGATAACCTCTCTATTGCAGCTATTATATCAGTTGATTTATTCATCACTATTACAGCAGCAGTACCAAGCCCTGATTGTGCAGTTCTTAATGAATCAAAATCCATTTCAATAGTATCACATATAGATTTTGGAATTAATGGCACTGAAGACCCACCAGGTATTACAGCAAGTAAATTATCCCAACCTCCTCGCACTCCACCTGCGTATTTTTCAATTAATTCACGTAATGGAATTCCGAGCTCTTCTTCAACATTACACGGGTTGTTTACGTGCCCTGAAATACAAAAGACCTTGGTACCAGTATTATTTGGTTTACCAAGAGATGCAAACCATTCTCCTCCGCGATTCAGAATATCTGGAACCATGGCTATAGTTTCAACGTTGTTTATTGTAGTTGGGCAGCCAAAAAGTCCAACACCTGCAGGAAATGGAGGTTTCATGCGAGGAAAGCCCTTTTTTCCTTCAATTGATTCAAGTTGAGCTGTTTCTTCTCCACATATGTAAGCTCCTGCACCCCTATGGATAAACACATCAAGATCATAACCTGATTTGCAGGCATTTTTTCCAATTAAGTTTTCTTTATAGGCTTCCTCAAGTGCCTTTTTTAGAACTAAATATTCATTATAAAATTCACCCCTGATATAAATATATGCAACTGATGCGCTGATCGCTCTGCTGGCCAGGAGAATTCCCTCAAGTAACTTATGTGGCTCATATCGCAATATATCTCTATCTTTACATGTACCAGGTTCTGACTCATCTGCATTGACTACTAAATATGCTTTTGGGAGATTTTTGGGCATAAAGCTCCACTTAAGGCCGGTGGAAAATCCTGCACCCCCTCGACCTCTCAAACCAGATTTCTTTACTTCATCAATGATTTTTTCTGATCCTAAATCCAGTAATTCCTTTGTTTTTTGCCAGCTACCACGTTTTTTTGCACCCTCAAGTAGTGGAGTTTCTTTACCATTTAGGTTGGTGAATATTTTGTCTTGTTCTTTTAGCATGTTTTTCAAAATTTGTGAGTGATCCCGACGCGATTCGAACGCGTGACCCACTGATTAAAAGTCAGTTGCTCTACCGGCTGAGCTACGGGATCATTTCATTTTTCAGCTATACTCAATAGTAATATAGTTTTTATCCGTTTTAATCAAACTAAAATTTTCATGTGTGGTTAAATAAATTATATAATATACTGTGTTAGTGATAATTTAGTTAAAAAATTTTTAAAGGAAAACTTCTTGTTAATTTTCAGTTCACAGATTTATTTGGATGGTGTGACGTATAACGCTAAGGAGACAAAAAAATAGAGAAGTGTGTACACCCTGCAGAATTTGTACACTATTTAGCAATAGCCTAATAGATAAATATTTCTTGCATTTCAGCCTGAGTGATTTATGCTTTAAGCAAGAATTACCTGGGGGTATAGCTCAGCTGGTAGAGCATCTGTTTTGCACGCAGAAGGTCAGCGGTTCGATCCCGCTTGCCTCCACCAGTCTATACAGCTCTAGCCGCCACAAAACCTGTCAAAGCAGCTTATTTTAATCTATGAGGATTTTATACTATTTCCCTGAAAATCTCTATTTCTTTTCGTAACTTTTCTCTACACAAGTAATGTTGGTTATTACAATTGTAATATATACTAACTTAACAATAAATTAATCAATAAATGTTAGAATACTAACAATTAATTTATTGGTAACGCCTATGAGTGGAAAAAAGCATGTTTTTAAGATGATACCTGGAAAAGAGGTGTTTAGAAAAACCCCGACTACAAGGATAAAGTGGCCTGAAGGTAATGATCCTACAATGCCTATTAAAAAAGTTGAGCTTGTATCGCTGGATGATAAAAACGATGTAGTACTAGGCTTATTGCCTATAAAACTTTGCAGCAGTTCTTGCCTAGGCAGTGTCGACATTTATTTTAACCAAAGATAAATGCCAGCAATGTGAACAAAAGACAGAAAAGCTATGGCCAATTTGTCGTAGCGTGTAGCAACTCTGCGGAAGTGCTTGATTTTGTTGAACATCCTTTCGATTAAGTTTCTCTCTTTATACAATTCTTTGTCATATTCTCTTGGTGTTTTTCTGTTGGAACGCGGTGGGATTACTGGCTCAGCATTTACAGCTTCTGCAGCCTCAATCATATAATTTGCGTCATACCCTTTATCGGCAATAAGTGCCTCCATGTTCTTGCCTTCTATCAGGTCTAAAGCTTTTACGTAATCCGATCTTTGCCCTGCAGTAACAAAGAATCTCAGTGGGTTGCCCAAAGCATCACAAGCAGCGTGTAATTTGCTTGAAAATCCTCCTTTGCACCGTCCCAGCTCTTGTTCTTGTCTACCAGTTTCCACATTTTTTTCTTGCACCAGCAGCATGTTGATGTGCCCTGATTATTGTTGAGTCTATCATGAGCCACTCTGTGTCTCCATTAACAGCTAATGTGTTGAAAATCATCTGCCAAACACCAGATTTTGCCCACCTTATAAAACGTTTATGTACACTTGACCATTTTCCATACTCAGCCGGCAATGCTCTCCATGTTGCTCCTGTTCTACCTATCCACATTATTGCAGCTACGAATCTCCTGTTATCTTTTGCGCTTCTTCCTCTATCTCCTTCCTTACCTGGCAGACTGTTTTTTATTCCATACGCGTCAAGTTAAGAGATTGTGAGCAAATTTAGAGAGGTTAAAGTGGATACTCTAGCCCTTCTACGTTTGTCTTTTAATGAAAATCGCGACCAAGTTATAGTGAGTTTTTTAAGAAATGCTTTTAAACTATTAATTTTGGTTAATACTAAAAATAACTCTCTAACCCGCCTTTTTAGCTCAATAAATGCCTTTGTTAAGCTAAGTTCTGTATTCTTTTTCACTTCTGTGCAACCAACTATGCCGTGAAATATAAGAATTGCGCACAATTTAGCATATAGTTCACATAATACTCTGCATGGCTTTCCTTTTAGCTTATCAAGCCTGATATGGCTTTTATACAATTTAAATAATAACTCAATTTGCCACCTTACTCTGTAAATCGTTAATACTTGCTCAGCACTAATTTTATTTTCTGGAACATTAGTTATAAATATTGACCAGTTCAACAATTTTTGATTTCTTTTAGAGGATGTATATCCCTGCGATCTTGCTAATCTATTAGCTTTCCTTCTTCTGGCCATAGACTGTTCTTCAGTTAGTTTCTGACATATAATTCTTACTCTAATTTTTGCTTCTTTTCCTAACAATACCTCGTTTTCTAAAAATAACTTATCCTCTAAACATTCTAATAACTCCATTTTTTGATTTGTTTCTACATCATATATGTTGGTATCGGATTTATAACGACTTATGAAATAAGCTCCTATTTCATTGATTTGTTTAAAAGAACTTGGCACAAAATAACCGAGATCAGATATTAGCAAATCATTGCTTAATATATTACTTAAATGTTTCCTATATCCCTGGTCTGATCTTACCCCCTCCGTTAAATTAAGTTGGTCTATTATCTGATTCATGTAGTCGAAAACTAATTGTAACTTTATTCCAGACTTAGTATTGCTTTCATAGCCACTGTAGCTAGTACCATAACCTTTATACATCTCTTCCATACTGTTAGGTAGAGTAATATAGCTACTGTCCAATAATTTAACACTATTAAATTGCTGTAAGATTTTGCAATCAACTTGCAAGATATTTTTAAAGAGAATCACAGATTCATTATACATCCTTTTCATAAATTCCACTGCTTCTTCAGTAAATCTAAAATCCAAACCTTGTTTTGTTATATCTATCGAGTCCTCGTTTAGTAATTGACACATTGTTTCTACGCTACAATTATCAACTCCTATATTACCCAAGACCATGGCTTTTACGAATGATGAACCTTTTAGCTTTCTCTTTCTTTTTATAAACCTTGTTGTAATTGAGATTTTCTCTGCTTTTTCATTAAAAAATTCTTTGAGCTTTTTTGATAAGCAAGTTATTTTATTCATTGGTTCTCTCACTAAAAGTATATCTGGGAGAACTTATACCTTATTATTCTATCTCTTTCATACCTTTATTTCCTTAACTTGACGCGTATGGAAGGGGCTACTGGGATGACAAAAGGGGGCACTGGGATGACAGGAGAAAGAGGCACTGGAATGACAAAGAGGGTACTTGGATGACAGGAGGTAATGCAGGAAGTCTAATAGTGCAGCAACACGGAACCCCAGGTCAGGCCTGCACCTATTGAAATCAGCAGTACCAGATTTCCTGATTTTATTTTTGATTCTTGTATTGCATAGTCTAAGGCCAGTGGAATTGATGCCGCTGAGGTGTTTGCATGCTTATCAACGGTATTAATCACTTTCTCTATAGGAAAATCTAATTTCTTTACTACTGCTTCAATAATACGAATGTTTGCTTGATGGGGAATTAACCAGTCAATATCAGTGATTTTCAAATTATTGCATTTCAGAGTTTCCTCTACTGAGGCTGTTAACTTATCCACTGCATGTTTAAACACTTCTCTTCCATTCATGCATATTTTTCCAGAATCACCAGTTGAGGATATCCCTCCGTTCGTACATAGTATGTCCACATTGCCATCAGAATATAGGCTAGTTGAAATTATACCTTTTGTAACCCCCTTCTCTGCCACCCAAGTATCAGCATCATTTGTTGGAATGACGTTAAAATGACATGCTGATTTCATTATTACTGCACCAGCACCATCACCAAAGAGTACACAAGTTGACCTATTTTCCCAATCAACAATCCTAGACATTATTTCAGCACCTATAACCAATGCATATTTAATTCTATTGTTAGATTTTATGAGCGAATCAGCAACTGTAACTGCATATATAAAACCAGAGCATGCTGCTTGTACATCAAAAGCAAATGCGTTTTTACATTTTAACTTACTTTGTACAATCGTTGCACAGCTAGGAAAAGTTTTATCAGGAGTTGTTGTAGCAACTATAATCAAGTCAATTTCATCTACTGAAATTTTAGCTTTTTCTATAGCACTTTTTGCTGCATTTACAGCTAGATCTGACGTTAGTTCTCCTTCATCTGCTATATGCCTTTGAACTATTCCTGTTCTCTGCCTTATCCATTCATCGCTCGTCTCAACTATCGATGCAATTTCGTTGTTACTCAACATTTTTCTTGGTAGGTAAGATCCAGTGCTTAATATGAAACTTTTATTCAATATGACTTACCCCGTTAATTATCTTTTGATTTAAATTTTCACTAATTGCATTTACTGCAAATTTTATGGCATGGGCAAAAGAAATAGCATCAGAATTTCCATGACTTTTAATGATGATACCATTCAGCCCTAAAAACATAGCTCCACTTCTAATTTTGGGATTAAAACGCGTTAAAGCTTTATTTAGTTTGGATTTTAACAATATACCAACAAGCATTTTCGCTATCCACGAATTGAATACTTCCTGCTTTATTAGATTGATAAAGGTACTAGCGGTTGCCTCAGCCGTTTTGAGCATTACATTGCCAACAAAACCATCAGCAACAATCACATCTATATTACCCTCTAAAAATTCACTTGCCTCTATATACCCTTTGAAATTAATGCCTGGAGCGTTTTTAAGCAACTCAAAAGCGCCGCGCACTGAGTCATTACCTTTAACTTCTTCTGTGCCGATATTTAGCAAAGCAACTTCAGGATTGTCAATTTTTAATGCTATTTTTGCAAATATACTACCCATTAACGCAAATTGAAATAATGAGTCGGCATTACAATCAACATTTGCACCAAGGTCAAGCAAAGCGAAGCTTTTTGTCTTAGTTGGACAGATAGAGGCAATAGCAGGACGATAAATGTTTGGTAATGTTCCTAAAATAAATCTGGAAATTGCCATCAATGCTCCGGTGTTGCCTGAAGACACCACTCCGAAAGCTTTACCTTTTTTTACTGCCTCAATGGCAGCTTTCATACTTGAGTCTTTACGATGTCTCAGCGCAAAAGATGGCTTATCATTTGCAAGGACATTGTCAGAACAATGAGTAAACTCAGAATTGTTACTTACTTTTTTATATTTCAAAAGCAAAGGAGATACTTCTTCCTTATCTCCATAAATATGAAAAAAAACTTTAATGCCTGGGTCAACAAGGTTGTCTAAAAAAAAACCAGCACCATGAATTACGGAAAGAGGCGCAAAATCGCCCCCCATAGCGTCAAGTGCAATAACTATATTATTATTGACCGTAGATAACATATCATAATAGTCACTCTGCCTGTTGCTTGATGAAAACCCGTTTTCCTTTGTAACTGCCATCAACTGCTACGTTATGAGGCAACATGAATTCCCCAGTTGTTGAACACACCACAATATTCTTAGGCTCAATAGCATGATGAGAACGATGCATATTACGCCTTGACTTTGACTTTTTTCTTTTTGGAACTGCCAAAATTTCCTCCATTCTACTACAAAATACAATACATTAGTAACATGTTTTTTACAGGAAGTAAACAGGGATAGTAAAATAAGTAAGGTTTGCTTATGTAATTGAGTTCTATAGCTAAAGTGGCTCTACAATTTGAAAAACCGTCATTCCGCTACTCGTTAGCGGAATCTATACCGCGAATGAATTGCGGTATGACGTAGGGAAACCTTTCTTGGGTTAAGCTTTAAATTAAAACATCAAGTATATTGAACTTAAAACATATCTCAGCTATACTTTGCGATAAAGTTAATAAAAATTTTAATAAAGTCAGTAACTCTAGCTAAAATGAATACAAAGTGAGCTTTTTTGATATAAATAGTGTTAGAATAATTGGTAGGTACTTTATCAATTTTTTGTTAAGGCTTGGTAGTGCATTCATATTTTTTATTCAATCTCTATACCACTGCCTTGTGCCACCATATTATTTTAGCAACATAGCAAGACAAATTATAGAGATAGGCTTTTTCTCTCTGCCAATTGTTGGGCTCACTGGAGTTTTTATAGGAGCGGCAATAGTTTTACAAAGTAGCTTGAGTGACCCATTAATTAACCAAGAACAGATAATACCCAAACTTGTTACGATCACTATCATTAAAGAGTTAGGACCAGTTTTGATCAGCTTAATAATGGTAGGAAAGGTTGGATCATCAGTTGCAGCAGAAATTGGTACAATGCGCATCACCGAGCAAATAGATGCACTTACAACCTTGAACATCAACCCTTTTAAATATTTAATTGCACCAAGGATTTTAGCGTCAATCATAGTATTTCCCATACTTACAGTATGTGCAGATTTAATAGGAATATTTGGAGGATGTATCACTGCAGTCTTCGAATTTAACCACAATTTAAATATATACATTAAACACACAGCTCAGTTCTTTAATACGTATGATTTTATAACTGGGCTAATAAAAGCAACTGTATTTGGCGCCATAATTTCTGTCTCAAGCTGCTATTACGGTTACCATTGCAAAGAAGGTGCACGAGGAGTAGGTGTTGCTACAACATCAACTGTTGTTTTATCGTCCATACTGATCATTTTAGCAAACTACATGATTACTTTGATACATGCGTAACCCCATAATATCAATATCGAACTTAAGCTTATCTTTTGATGACAGGACAGTACTAAAAGATCTAAATTTTGATATATTAAAAGGGGAATCATTAGTCATACTTGGTGGCTCAGGAAGCGGCAAATCTGTATTAACAAAAACAATTATCGGCTTGCTTGCTCCAGACTCAGGGTCTGTTAAAATAAATAGTAAAAGCAAAAATAAATTTGGGGTTTTATTTCAAAATTCCGCTTTATTTGACTACGTTACAGTGTGGGAAAATATATCTTTTAATTATAAAAAGCGCTTTAATATCAGCAAAAAAGAGGCAAAACAGCTAGCAATCGAGAAGTTAAATGATGTTGGACTGGAGGAAAGCATAGCAGATATGTTTCCAATAGAGCTATCAGGTGGAATGAAAAAAAGAGTGGCACTTGCAAGGGCGATTGCACACAATCCAGAAATCATTATTTTGGATGAACCAACTTCAGGATTGGACCCAATTATGTCAGATATAGTAAACGAGATAATAATAAAATTATCTAAAGACTTTAACCCTACAATTATCACGATTACACATGATATTCATAGCGCATTTAAAATAGCTGATAAAATAGCAGTATTATATGAAGGGGAGATCATTTCCCATGGAACTGTTCAGGAAATACAAAATACTAATAACGAATATATAAAAAAATTCATTCATTATATATAGCTAAAGATATATACACTATTGCTAACAGTCATATTTTTAAGTTTTAACTTTGTAAAAGGTAGTGGACATTGGAATTCAGATTTTTTTCAAACTGGATCCTATAGCTAACACGTCATACCGCGATTCATTCGCGGTATCTCGGCATAGATTCCGCTAACTATTAGCGGAATGACGAATTTGTCGTTTTTCAAATTGTCGTAAGTCAGTTTAGCTATATATAGGATGACAGAAATTGTTTGTATTAGCTATATTCAAAAGCTCTATTGATATTTTGCAATATTTGTGATAAAATAATAGCTTAAGGTTGAGAGTAAAAATTTATGAGTGAAGCTCAAGGTCCAAATATTGCAGAATGGCAAGCGCAGCAGCAACACCAAGAGGCTGCTGGTGAGAAAAGTGGTTTTGGTCTTGGTCATAGTGACTCTGTTTCAACAGTTGTCGATGGAATGAAATGGTTGTTCAACTTTCATGAAGGAGCAATTGCTGCTTATAGTAACGTGTTTGAAGGTTTGGTGAGTGGCAGTAGTTTAGTAACATTGTTTGGAAAGTCAGGTAATATGTTTGGCATAAAATTTCTTGAAGGCCTTGCAGAATATTTTTCAGGTGGAGGTGGGGAAGATATGCCATCAGAAGGAATGGATATGGCTCATGGTGATGATGGACATCACTCAGATGATTACCCTCATGCCAATAACGAAATAGCTCATAATGCTGATGGTTTGCAAGACATGCATGATGCAGGTGATCACCATGGTCAATCTTTTTCACCTGGTCCTTCACCATCTGTTGGCGATGACCACGGGCATGAACTTGGTTAAACGCTTAAAAACTGCTGAATAGTATGCGAGAAGGCCTAATAAGAAAAGTTGCTGTTGTTATAATTAACATGAGTTTGTCTTAGTGAAAAAGGTTTCAGTTTTAGGGTCAACAGGAAGTGTTGGAAAAAAGACTGTAGATTTGCTCTCAAAGAGAAGAGAAGGATACCAAGTGGAAGCACTAAGTGCCCATTCGAACTTTGCTCTACTGGCACACCAAGCAAAACTGCTGAATGCAAAATACGTTGCTATCTCCGATGAAAGGTTTTACAAAGATTTAAAAGAAAATCTACTTGGTACAGATGTAAAAATAGCAATTGGTGCTACAAATATTGCTACCATACCTGTTGATCTCTCAGTTGTTGCAATAGTTGGCATTGCAGGCCTTGAGCCAGTTATGGAGGTTATAGAAAGCGGTACCAAAGTCATTGCATTGGCAAACAAAGAAAGCATTGTTTGTGGTGGAAAGTTATTACTCAAAAAAGCTAAAGAAAAAAATGTACAAATAATCCCTATTGACTCTGAGCACAATGCAATTTTTCAAATTTTGCAAAATGACGACAAATGCGTAGAAAAGATCATACTTACTGCTTCTGGTGGACCATTCTTAAATTATAGCCTTGAGCAATTAAAAAATGTTATGGTAGATAAGGCGCTTAGTCACCCCACTTGGAATATGGGAAAGAAAATCTCGGTTGATAGCGCAACAATGATGAATAAGGCACTAGAGATAATAGAAGCACATAACTTGTTTAATATCAGCCCGGATAAAATTGAAGCAGTAGTGCATCCTGAGTCAATAGTACATGGAATTGTAACTTATAAGGATGGGTTCAACTTTGCTGTGCTTGCAGAAACTGACATGGCAATTCCTATTTCATATGCTCTATCTTGGCCGGAAAGATCAGCTTTAAATTGTAGACTAGATTTAACAGAGCAAGGAAAATTGACCTTTCAAGAGCCAGACCATAAGCGTTTTCCTGCGCTAAAGCTTAGCATGGCAGTGTTAAACTCTTCTGCTCCACAAACAAACAGTATTGTGCTCAATGCTGCAAATGAAATAGCTGTTAATGAATTTTTGAAGTCACGAATCGGCTTTTTAAAAATAGTAGAGGTAGTGGAATCAACAATGGAAAGTTTTGGTAGTTATACTGATATTAATTCACTATCTGATATAATAAATATTGATTATGAAAGTCGTATTATTGCTAATAAAGTTGTTGAAAGTAAAGTTGTTGCGTATAGCTAGAGTAATGTAACCAGACTGTATTCTGTGATTTTTTTTAGCAAAGCACGATGCACAATCGTCATTCCGCTACTAGTTAGCGGAATCTATGCCGAGATACCGCGGCGGTATGACGGTTCGCGGTGGTATGACGGTTAAGTAATTCGTCATCCCGCTACGTGTTAGCGGCTAAGAGATACCGCGGCGGCATAGCTATCTTCAAAAATATGGTTGAATAATTGTTAATAATAGTGTATAATTATTAATATTTTTAAGCACTTTGGCTATGGCTTTATCTAAGTTTCTCGACCCTAAGCTGGATTTAACCTTTAAAAGAATCTTTGGCACTGAAAAAAATAAGAATATTCTCATACATTTTTTGAATGATATTTTAGGGTTTACCGAGATAAATACTATACAAGAAGTGGAATTCCTCAGTACTATAATGGATCCTGAAATTGCATCTGATAAACAAAGTATAGTTGATGTTCTTTGCAGGGATTCTAGTGGGGCCAGGTATGTGATTGAAATGCAGCTTACTCGCGATAAAGGCTTCGAAAAACGAGCTCAACTATATGCTGCTAAGGCTTACTCAAGGCAAGCTGATAAATCTGGTAAGTACATTGATTTAAAGAAGGTTTTCTTTATTGCTATCTCTAATTGTAATTTATTTCCTGATAAGCTTGATTATATATCCAGCCACACTATAAGAGATGAGAAAACCAATGAGCATGACTTAAAAGATTTTCAATTTGTATTTATTGAACTACCTAAATTTCCTAAGAATAAGGAAGAACAGCTAGAAAGCATAGTGGATCGTTGGTTATTTTTCTTCAAATATGCAGATGAAACTACGGAAGAAGACTTAAGGAAAATAGCAGAAAAAGCACCAATAATAAAGTTAGCCTACGATGAATTAGACAGGTTTAGCTGGAATGAAAAAGATTTAGTAGCTTACGAAGAAAGAATAATGGATCTACGCAAAGAAGAAGCCATTCTTGAATACAGACTTGACCTTGCTACTGAAAAAGGCATCCAAATTGGCGAAGAAAGAGGCATCAAAATTGGTAAAGAGGAAGGGAAAATTGAAGTCGCAAAAGCAATGCTGGCTAATAATGTTGATGTCAACACTATTGTCAAGTTTACTGGCCTTTCTATTAGTGAGATTGAAGAATTAAGTGTGAACGGTACAGAGTAATTTCAAAGTGCATTTGCAGTTGGAACGGATACATTTAATGAGAGTCCCATTTCACGGTGTTCAAATCTACTCCTTCTTGTACCATCTCCCAAAGTGGGCTCATTTCTCTCAGTCGGCCAACATTTTTAGCAACAAGATCTGCTGCATACAAAACTTCTTCTTTAGTTGTAAATCGGCCTAGGCCAAATCTAATTGATGAATGCTCAAGGTCATGGCCATTATTTAGCGACCGTACGACATAGGAAGGCTCAAGAGACGCAGACGTGCACGCAGAACCAGAACTTACTGCTAAATCCTTGATTGCCATGATGAGAGACTCACCCTCAACATAAGGAAAGCTCAAGTTTAGGTTGCCAGGAATTCTATTTTCATAATCACCATTTAAAACGATATCAGGAAACGCTTCTTTTATCTTGTTATACAAAATATCCCTTAATTCTTCCACTCTAGTTGTTTCTTTTTTCATTTCTTCTCTAGCAATACGTGCCGCTTCACCAAAACCAACTGCAAGAGGTGTTGGAACTGTTCCAGAACGCATGCCTCTTTCCTGTCCACCACCACTAATTAGTGGTATCAGCCTAACACGAGGATTCTTTCTACGTACATATAATGCGCCTATTCCCATAGGTCCATAAATTTTGTGGCTAGAGAGACTCATAAGATCAATGCACATCTCATTAACATCAATTGGAACTTTTCCAAAGCTTTGAGCTGCATCTGTGTGGAAAAATATATTATGCTTTCTACATATTACACCAATTTCTTTGACAGGCTGAATTACTCCGATTTCATTATTTACCATCATCACTGAAACCAGGATTGTTTGATCAGTAATTGCTTCCTCAAGCTTTGATAAATCTATAATTCCGTTTTGCTTAACAGGCAAATATGTAACTTTAAAGCCTTCATTTTCCAGATGCCGACAAGAATCCAGAACACACTTATGCTCCGTGCAGACAGTGATTATATGATTTCCTTTATTTTTATAAAAGTGAGCAACGCCCTTGATTGCTGTATTATTTGACTCAGTTGCACCTGAGGTAAAGATAATTTCTTTGCTATCTGCGTTCACCAGATCAGCGATGTGTTTCCTTGCTTTTTCCACTGCTTCTTCAGCAGTCCAACCAAATGAATGGCTGCGAGAGTGTGCATTGCTGAACTCACCAAAGTAAGGTATCATCACCTCTAAAACACGGGGATCTACTTTAGTAGTAGATTGATAATCAAGAAATATTGGTAATTTTATTTTAGCATCGTGTATTTTTTTACTTTCAACATTCATAAAGCTACCACGGAGACAAAATTTACAATTATTTTATAGCATTAAAACTTAATTTTTTCAAGATATAATCTTGCATCAAGTACAAAAGTGTCATCCAAGTAGCTGACACATAACTGTACGAACATTTATTTGCGAAAGCAGTGTGTTAAATGTTATAGCCAGTTTTGCCTCAAACACAAAGGCAGTGCCCAGACACTGGGATGACACCCTATTGGTGGCAATTGCTTCCAAATCATAATGTTTGTACAGCTGTGCGCCGTGCGCTGGAATCCGTTTTAGCCCTTATCTATATCTCAGTTCCACCAACAGTTATTGCGTCGACTTTGAGTGTCGGCTGACCAACTCCAACGGGCACATTTTGTCCATCTTTCGAGCATGTGCCAACACCAGGATCTAACTTTAAGTCATTACCAACCATAGATACTTTTTTCAACACTGTTGGACCGTCACCAATTAGTGTTGCTCCTTTTACTGGCTGTGTAATTTTGCCATCTTCTATTAGGTAAGCTTCCGAAGATGAAAAAACAAATTTTCCTGACGTTATATCAACCTGCCCACCACCGAAATTTACTGCATATAGACCTTTCTTTACGCTAGATATTATTTCCTTCGGTGTATACTTTCCGGGCAACATATAGGTGTTTGTCATGCGCGGCATAATAACTTCTTTATAACTTTCTCTTCTACCATTACCAGTTGGGCTTACACCCATGAGTTTAGCGTTCATATGATCCTGCATGTATCCTTTTAGGATCCCATCCTCTATCAATATATTATAACTGGGTGGAGTGCCTTCATCGTCTACGCTGATAGAGCCGCGCAAATTGGGCAGAGTTCCGTCATCAACTACTGTGATGTCACTAGCTGCTACTTGTTTACCCACAGAATTTGAAAATGCTGAGACTTTTTTGCGATTGAAGTCGCCCTCAAGTCCATGACCCACGGCTTCGTGTAACAATATTCCTGGCCAGCCTGGACCTAAAACGACTGTCATTTCTCCGGCTGGAGTTGGAATTGCTTCAAGATTTACCAGTGCTTGTTCTAACGCTTGGTTTGCAACTTCTTTCCACTTTTTCTCAGAAATAAACTTACTATAAGAGTCCCTTCCACCATGCCCTGCAGAACCTCTTTCGGTACGGCCATCTTTTTCTACAATGACTAGCACATTAAAACGTACCAGAGGCCTGATATCGCTTAATCTGTGATCACCCTTTATTATTTGTACAACTTGCCATTCTCCACTTAGAGTTATTTTTACTTGCTTCACGCAGTTATTTTTGGACCTTACATACTCATTAACCTCATTGAGTAGCTTAATCTTTGAATTCAGATCCATTTCATTTATAGGGTTAATCCTCGAATATAGGCTTTTTGTCTCTTCGTTTAAATTTATTGAATTTGTCTTGTTTAAAGACACTGAGCTTTTTACCATAGAAGCAGCATTACTAATTTCTTTTTCGCTGATCTCAGAAGAACAAACGAAAGATGTACTATCTTCACAAAAAGACCTTAAACCAAATCCCCTTCTAGTATTCAAGTCCATGTGTTTTAATATGTTATCCTCAAAAACCAGGGACTCCGACTGGCAAAATTCTAGAAACAGCTCACCACCATCGCTATTGCTCAAAGCGTTATTGACTATTTTATATACGTTATTAATATTAACATTGTTTTGAGCAAAAAATATTTGATCTAGATTTGGCATTACCTTTGAACTAAAAATTGTTTAAGTATATTATTTAACTTTAACATAGTAAACTATAAAAAGCCCGGGTGGCGGAATTGGTAGACGCGCTAGCTTCAGGTGCTAGTAACTTTTTAAGTTGTGGAAGTTCAAGTCTTCTCTCGGGCACTCTTAGCTTCCATATTGCTTATTGAATTAATTAATGTTATAATATAACATATTAGGTAATATTTATGCTATGTATGGTGAAAAAGATAAGTTAGCCTACAGAAAGAAGGTACGAACTTACTCGAAACGCTTAGTTACTACACTATCTACTATCTCTTTCATTGGATACATAGCGGCATTGGTCTTGAATATTCCTGTCTTAAGTCTGTATTTTAGTATTGCCGGCACTATATTCAGTGCACTTTCGTTTGCTTTAAATATATGGTCACTAAATGATCATTCCCGACAACAGAATCTTAATAAGAAATCTGGCATAAAAAACACTCCAGGACAAAAAAAGTTAACAAAGATCTATCTTGATATAGCATCCAGTGCTTCATTTCTAATAGGAGGTATTGCATCTATGTCGCTTTTTGAGTCTTCTGTTATTTATTTTGTTTCTACGCCTTTTTTTATTCTAGGCTGTGTTATTATGGCAGCTAATATCGTTCAAACTATGATTAGTGAACCACAGACAAAAAACGTCCTTGAGAATCTCTCTTCAAATACTGCAAGAGTACAAGCTTAAGTATTAACTTATTTAACTTATACAGGAATATTAGCTATATAATTCCACTGAAGGAAGCCATTCAAAAGAGTTCGATGTAATTAGCGTCAAAAAAGTGTAAGCAGAAATTGTGGGCTTATTGGGGTAGGAGCGCTTAGTACTCCTACTTCCACATCAATTACTTGAATAATTGCTCAAGCTATCAAAATAAAAGTTTTTATTCAGTAATTTGTGTATAAAGGGTACTATTTTACTAGTAGTGAAATAAATCAGAATGAAGTCTATTTTATTAACGAGGCCTTTATTGGATTCGTTCAATACAAGAAATATATTGAGAAAGTATGGATACAAAGTTTTTATAGAACCAGTATTCGCAATAAAGTACTTAAATCCTGATATATCTGCGCACGAATTTGACGTTGTAATATCCACAAGTAAAAACAGTGTAAAGGCTTTTAGTCAAATATGCAAAGTGGATGACTTTCCGATTATTACAGTTGGTAATTCAACCATGCAGGCTGCAAAAAATTTGGGATTTTCTGATATAATCTCAGCAGACAGCAACGTTGATGGTCTGATATCATTCATAAAAGCTCATTATTCAAACGCAATAAAGTTCTTATATATAAGGGGACAAGAAGTATCATGTGACCTAAAAAAGAGATTATCTGAAGAAGATTTCAACGTAAGAGAAGTTGTACTCTATAAAACAATTATAAAAAGGAATCTAACTAATAGGTGTAAAAATTTACTATTGGATGGTAAAATTGATAGTGTTGCTTTTTTTTCCTCACAGACAGCAAGGATATTTTGTTCATTAGTTCTAAAAAGTGGGCTATCTCATGTGATGAATAATGCAGTTGCATATACCATGAGTAAAAACATTGCTGATAGTTTAAAGTTAATCAAATGGAAAAAAATTATAACATCGAGGTTGCCTACTGGGGAGAGTTTAATTGATATAATTAATAAGGATTGTTGATGCTAAAGATTGCAACTTGGAATGTAAACTCCATACGTAAAAGAGTTAACCAACTTTGTAGTTTTATAGTTGATAGTCAGATAGATATAATTTTGCTGCAAGAGATAAAATGTACGGAAGAGCAATTTCCTTATGCAGAGATAGAGAAGCTGGGATATGAATGTGCTGTCTATGGACAAGTTGCAAGAAATGGCGTTTGTGTTTTATCTAAATATCCGATACTGGAGAAGTTTAAGATTGATATCGTAGAAGGTTATCAAGAAGCGCGTTATATAGAGTGCATAATAAAGCACAATAATCAGAAAGTAAGGGTGGGAAGTGTATACGTTCCAAACGGTCAAAGCCCGGACTCTCAAGCATTTGAATATAAACTCAAGTTTTTTGATAATCTATATGAAAGGATGAGCACTTTGTTAAAGAACGAAGAGTTAACTATTATAGCTGGCGATTATAATGTTGCACCGGATGAAATTGATGTCTTTGATTCAAACTTATTGAATGGCCAAGTGTGCTTTCATATAAGAGAACGTGAGAAGTTAAGAGCGATCTTGAATCTTGGGTTTAAAGATGCGTTTAGAATATCTCACCCAAATTTGCAACAATTCACTTGGTGGCATTATCAAGGCAATTCACTCAGAAATAATCAAGGAATGCGAATAGATTATATGCTGTTATCACCACAAGCTGTAGATAAATTGGAAACATGCTACATAGATGATAGATTGCGTAAGCTAGAAAATCCGTCTGATCATACTCCTGTTGTATGTGCTATAGAATAATAGTAGACCTCTTACACAACTCACTTTTGGCAAACCTAGGTCTTACTTGGTTGCTGCTCTATGGTCTCTTCCCTTCGTTTGTTTTCCTTTCCTGCCCAAGATCGATCTTGCTGCTCACTCTTTTCGTTTCCCCTGTTGTTTTCCTGGGAAATTTGCTCAGGAACAGGTTGTTGTTCACTCTTTTCTTTTCCTACCGAAGTAACTTGCTCAGGAACAGGGGTGCCTTTCTCAACTCCTGTAACTGGGGTTTTTAAAATATCATCAATGCCCTCGAGAATTTTTCCATTCAGTTTTGCTCTCTTTTCTGTATCATCTTTATCTTGTGAGCTAGGGTCATACAAAGTACCTTTTTTGTTATTTGAAAAAAGACTTTTGATTGTACTTACTTCAGTCCATACAAGGAGACCACCACTAATTGCTAGTGCAATTGGGCCAGTGCCAAATATTAATGCTGAAAAAGCAAAAAGAGTAATAGGAAGTAAAGATTTACTTAAGAACGTTTTTACCATCTCTTCATCACTGAGCGGTGGTTCATCCTCTTCTTTCTTGTCTTTACCTAAGAATGGTATTTTTTCTTTCATCCCATCCATAAAGGAGCCAGAAATATTTTTCGGGTCTATTTTGATCCCTCCAATTAGCAGCAGCAGCATTTCCAATACAAACTTTATGGATGAATCTTTAGCTTCTGTACCGCGTATATCAGCTACACAGTCATCTACTACTTCTTTTATTTTACCATTCTTGAGATTCTCCTCATTAGCTAATTTTTTCTCTCTAATTTTCTCAAATACGGAAAGTAAAAACTGAGAAAAATTCTCTTCACTGAGTGGTTCTACATCTTCTAGCTTGACATTATTGAATATAATTTGATTCTGACTTAGCATGAAAGCGAGTACTGCCTCGTCATCTTCCTTTAATTCTTTAGGTTGTACTTTGTTTTTTAGCAATTGTATAAAGGCATCATGGATTACCTGATGTTCCTCTTTTTCAAAAATTTTCTCATCTTCGTTAGTTACCTGAGTAGGTAACTTTGGAGGTTTTGAACTTTTTACTTGTGGGCCTGTCATGGCTGACCTATTTGCATTTGCTATGTTTTATTCTAACATATTTTTCGTATTAGTTCAAATGATTTATACTCTTAGAATCCACGATGTTTAAGTCATAATTAAGAGCCCAGTTGTCGCCAATTTTTATTTCTACTTCAAGTGGTATAGAAATTTCTATTGCATTTTCCATTATATCTTTTATAAGTTTTGCTGTTTCTTGCACCTTTTCGTCTTCTACTTCAACCAGTAGTTCATCGTGAACCTGGAGGATTATTTTACCTACTTTCAATTGGTCAAAAAGCTGAATTGTCGCACGTTTTATTATATCAGCAGCGGTTCCTTGCAGTGGTGCGTTTATTGCTGCCCTTTCTGCAAATTGTCTTATATAAGGAATTGTATTGTTTATGTCTCTTACAAAGCATCTCCTGCCAAACAAAGTTTCTACATAACCATGCAATCTTGCGATAGACACTGCTTTTTCCATATAGGCCTTTATTTCTGGGTAACAGGAAAAATAGTAATTAATGTATTCAGCAGCTTCCGCAATGGTAATTCCAAGCCGCTTTGCAAGACCAAATGGGCTAATGCCATATATAATTCCAAAATTGATGGATTTTGCTTTGCGTCTTAATTGCTCATCTATTTCTTGCACTCCAAAAACTTGCCTAGCGGTGATCTCATGAATATCTTGTCCGTTTGCAAAAGCTTCTTTAAATGCTGCAACGTTTGCAACGTGTGCCAGGAGTCTTAACTCTATTTGTGAATAGTCAGCAGAAATTATCTTATGCCCTTTTGGCGCAATAAATGCTTGTCTGATAAGATTTCCCTCTTCGCTTCTGATAGGAATATTCTGTAAATTAGGATTGCTGGAGCTCAGCCTTCCAGTTGCAGTTGCAGTCGTTGAAAAGCTTGTGTGTATTCTACCATCAAGTGGATCAACTTGCTTTATTAATGCATCAGTGTAGGTGCCTTTTAATTTACTTAAATGTCGCCAATTTAAGATTTTACTTGCGATTTCTACCCCTTCTTCTTCGAGTGCCTCTAGAACTTCATAATTGGTGCTATACGATCCAGATTTTTTTGACTTTTTCTTTTTATTAAGCCCCATTTTGTTAAACAAAACATCACTTAATTGTTTTGGCGAAGCAATATTAAATCTTTCTCCTGCCAAATTATATATCTCATCTTCAAGCACGGCAATTACCTGCTGAAATTTATCGGACAGCTCCTGTAATTTTTGTATGTTCAGTAATATCCCATTTTTCTCCATATCAAATATTACTTTCATAAGTGGCTTATCGAAGCGCTCGTAAATTGTGAACAAATTTTCCTGAAATAACCTTTGCTTTAGCTTTTCATGAATTGCTATTAAAGTTTTTGCCGAGAAAATTTCTGCATTTTCACTCAAATTATGCGCAACTATGTTTGGAATACTGTGATCGTGTTTTCCTGTATCCAAGCTATACGACATTATCATCAAATCATCAACTGAATCTAGCATCTTCTCTACTGTAGGGAAGATTTTCCTGATTTCTTTAATGTTATGTATTATTTTAAGCGCCCCATTTGAGAGTAAAGTTGAGTTAATTATAATGAGTGCATCTTGTATGCTGTCTTGCTCTATATAAAAAATATTACTTTCGCTATAAGATAAGGAAATTTTATTTAATAAGTTGTCTTCAAAGTGGCAATGAATTGCAATTCTGCCTTCATATCTACAATGCTCCAAAAATTTCTCTAACTCTTCACTACTATATTCTATTTTCTCTTTTGTGCTAGACCCATTATAGGAAAAAAGCTTTTCCATTTTACCTATTAAGGAATTGAATTCATACTTCTTTAAAAAGGATAATAGTTTCTCCATATTTGGAGAATGGACTTCATATTTTGCAATATCATGTTGAAGGTCTACTTTTTCGCATAGTGATAAAAGTTCTCTTGAAATTAGTGCTTTTTCCTTATGTTCGGTAAGAATATTACGAATCCTCGTTTGCTCGATATTATCAATGTTCTCTATAATATTATTCAATGAATCAAATTCATCCAGTAATTTAGCTGCAGTCTTCGGACCTATTCCCGGAACGCCTGGAATGTTGTCAGATGCATCACCAGTTAGAGAAAATAAATCAAGAAGCTTGTGTGAGTTTACACCAAATTTTTCTATTACTTGTTTTTCATCTATGTATATATTTTTAATAGGATCAAATATTAGAATGTTGTAATTCAAAAGCTGGAACAAATCTTTATCTGATGAAACGACTACCACTTTAAAGTCTTGGTGGTTGGCGTATTTTGCAGCTAGTGTTGCGATTATATCATCTGCTTCATAACCTTCAATCTCTTCATAGCTGAGGTTAAAAGCTTCTACCGCTTCCCTCAGTATGGTGAACTGTGGAGTTAGATCCTCAGGAGGCGTTACTCTGTTTGCTTTGTATTCAGAATATAAATTGTGCCTAAAATTCTTTTTCCCTGCATCAAGTGCTATAGTTAAGTAGTCCGAATGGGCAATGTACTTAAGAACCATATTCAGAAAGCCATATACACCACCTATTGGCATTCCTGTTGTGGTAATTAAGTGAGGTAGTACATAGTAAGCTCTGAAAAGAAAACCATAGCCATCGATGATTGTGAAAGTTTTTTCTTTCATTGTAGATATTTATGCGTGCTTTTGATGGTCCACTATTTAGCTGAGAAAATCAAGTTTTTGTTTTTCTGCTTTTGAGCGTTGTAAGAGATTTTACCGAAAATAGCATTCATGATGGGGATGTACACATATGTAATATCAAAACCTAGTAGAAGAAATTTGACCTTACCCAGAAAAAGTGGAGAGAAAGTTTGGAATGTTTTTTACAAAAAGAATGATGCATCAAATTGTTCTGGAATGCAATAGTTAATAGTGACGTTGTTTGTTATAAAAAATTTCTATATATTCAAATATAGCAGTTTTGATATGCTGTTTAGAGTGCCGAGAGGTGTCTATTGGTAACTCCCTTTTTAGAGAACTGAAGAAGCTTTCCACAACAGAATTGTCGTAACAACAGCCTTTATTACTCATCTATATTCTTTACAGCTAAGAGATATTGATACCCTTGCGCAGTATATTGTGAACCTTGGTCACTGTGCAGCAGTAGATTTTTAACAGGTTTACGCCTATTAATGGCCATTAATAAAGAGTTCATAACCAATTGTTTATTTATTGCACTACTCATTAACTACCATACGTGAGAATTATTGCTGCCAAATATAGCCATCCCTCCTTGGTTTTGATGTAAGTAATCCCATACTTTATTTGGTTGATCAACAATAAAGTTTTGATCTAGTATATTGGGAGCTACAGCTCTATTATCTGTTTGTTGTTTTTTAATTTTAAACTTTCTTTTCAGTATAGCCCTGATGTCATTTTTCTGCATAATACTTTGCACCGTTTTCAAATTGCAACTTTTACCCAAAGCCTTCAATTCAGCATGAATTTTAGGAGCTCCATATCTACATTTAGAAACTTGATATATTTTTTGAATAGCTTCGAGTAGCTCTTTATTTGCTGATTCTCTACTGCTTATTTTTCTTGTGGTCCACTTATAGTAGCCACTAGCAGAAAATCCTACATAATTCCTGTACTTTATAGCAGTTACTATATAAAAAAATATTTTACTCTTTTTGACTGGCCAGGGCTTTTTTTTAAATGTCTCTTTCCCTTGTTACTCTTGCTTTGTAAATCAAACCTCTCTTTGTCATAAGGTGCTACATCTGGAAATGCATTTGCCGCTGACTTTTTTTCGTTATATTTCTTCATCCATTTTCCTAATACACTATCCCTTATTCCTAGATCTCTTGCTACTTTTGCAACTGGTTGACCTACCTTTCTTTGTTCATTTGCCAGCTTAACAGCTTCCAATTTGAATTCTGCCGTATATTCTCTTACCATTTCTAATCCTCCAAAATTTTATTTTACCCGAAAAAACTCCTTTCTTTCTCTCCACTTTTTCTGGGTAAGGTCACTATTTCTTAAGTATAGCACTTCTCGCAATAGTCCGAATAGGATAAGATATGTGCTTATGGCTATGGTAGAGCAGTAGCATATTATGATCTGTTCGGATTATTGTAAAAAGAGCTATAATTTACACTTCAGAGTTTATCTGCTTTAAAGTTTACTCTATTCTGTTTCAGCATTTGTCATAAATCCTTAATTATTTCTGACTTTTTAGTTCATTTTTTAACCATTCTTTCCTTAACTTAATGGCAGTGACAATAAGCCTATCTATCATTCTGATGTGATTTCAGTTTTGTTTACGTGCAAACTCTCTAATCCCACCTTGTAGTTAGGATAAATTAGAGAGACATTAAGATCTTTTTTAATTTTAACATTACTTACTCTCTTTGATCCTAAATAAAAACTCTGTGCATAATCTGGTAACTCAATTGGTTCTGGAGGGCTAACATTGAGAAGTTTGGTCGCATATATTACCACTTCAGATTGTGTAGTGGGTAAATCGTCTGCACAATTGTATATTTCACCAGGTTTTATGTTTTGCATGGAAGAAAATAAAATATTTGATATATCTTCAACGTGAATACGAGAAAAAAAATGCCCTTCTTTTTTCACATTTCTTGCTTTGCCAAGCTGCAAGTCAATTAACACGTTCCTACTAGGGCCGTATATTCCAGCTAAACGAAAAATATGTACAGGCAGTTTGCTATTTAGCCACTTCCTTTCAGATTTAAGGCGTTTTTCTCCTCTGATTTCTATAGGTTTTGTTTCAGATTCCTCATTCACCCAATTACCAGAGTGATCACCATAGACGCTAGTTGCAGACAAATAACCAAGCCATTTTACATTTTGCAGGCAATCACCGTATCTCTCCACAACATCATCACCATCTGGAGGAATAGAAATTAAAACGTGCGTTGCGCTTTTAAGCAGATCTTGGCTAACCTTCTCATAATTAAAGAGGATTACATTTTGTATATCTTTACTTCTTGATGTGCCACTGACTTTCCAACCTAAGTTCAGTAATTTTTTCGATAAAAATTTAGCTACATATCCATAACCAAAGCAAAACAAGTGCATGAAAATTAATTTTTAAAATTCTTCTTGATAAATTCTACTCCTAATTTTATTCCCTCTTCATTAATAATATGCCCTAATGCATGAATTGGGTGTCCTTCAACATTTACTCCATTTTCTTTCAGAGCTTTAACCGCTAAGTCGAGGGACGAAAAAGGTACCACGTCGTCAGCATCACCATGGATAACACATATGTTAGGTTTTGATTTGATCTCTGGTGCAGTTTTTGAAGGTAAAAGAAACCTACCAGAGTATGCAACAACTGATGCACAGGATTGAGAGCGGGTGAGAGCTGTATGTATTGCAAGCATTGCTCCTTGAGAAAATCCAACTAAAGAAAGTTGCGTATCTTTTAAATTAAGCTCCTTTAATTTTGTATCAATGAAATGATTTACAATTGATGTAGCATTTTTTACTCCATTATATAGCGCTTCCTCACTACGATCTTCCAAGCTAAACCACTGATAACCATCACCTATTTCTCTCTTAAACGGAGCATTGGGTACTGCAAAATATGAACCCAGTAAAAACTTGCTCATAACTTTAGCAAGGTGAACAAAATTATCACCACTTGAGCCCCAACCATGTAAAAAAATAATCAAATTTTTCTTATTTCCGCCTGCACAAATTTCTGGGCCTTTAAGTTCAATCATTTTTTTTCCTTTTGCGTTTATATTTTTATCTAACACTAATTTTCAAATTTGTAAAACCAATGTGCAATTACGTTCCCGATACTATAGCTAAAGTGACTTAGGTTCATCGACGATTTGAAAAACCGTCATTCCGCTACTTGTTAGCGGAATCTATACTAAGATACCGCGAATGAATCGCGGTATGACGTAGGATTGCTGTCATTCCAGTGCTTGACACTGGAATCCAGGAAACTTAACTTTACACCAGGTAATAAGAACTGGATCCCAGTGTCAAGCACTGGGATGACACCTCTGGGCACTGCCGTCATAAAGGAACCAGTGTCAGCTACTTTCATGGCATCAATAATTGACCTCGACTTACCGTCCAACTAGAAAGTTGTATATAGAATGACAGAAATCCAGATGTTATTTACTTACTTTCGATCTTTTCTATCAATTTTTTAACTAAGCCTCTTAGCTTTTTACTGGATTCATCAAGCTCTTGAATCTGCGAGCTGTGCTCTTTCATTAGTTCCTTATAGTTACCTCTTATGTAGTCAATCATTTCCTTCATCTGAGCAATCATCTTGTTAACATCCATACTGCCCAAATCAGGTATCATGCCAGGCATAGCCCCTTCTAACATACCGCCAGCCATAAGCTGCTGAGACATTTGCATAAATGGTTTTAAAGTCTGATTAAGCAATTCAGGATCCTTGGCTAATTTTTCTATTTGCTCTTTGCAAGTATCCATATACTGCTTCATAAATTCATCTTCTTGCCCTTTGTCTATCATAATTATAACCTACCTAAAAATACGTGTTCTTTATTATATATTATTTTAAAATTAAAAACAATACAAAATACCTGTCACAATTGCATTAATACTTTTTAAATAATAAAAAATGCTCCTTTGCTTATAAAGGGTCACATACCTTCTTTAACCATTTCTTATCTTTTACGCTATTTTCTAAGTTTTTATAGACAAATTGATGGTAGCCATTTATCCATTCAATTTCATCCTTAGTAAGCATTTGCACATTTATTAGTCTTCTATCATATGGAATAGAGGTCAGTTGTTTAAAGTTTAAGAAGCCGTTTTCTTGTCTGTTGACATACATCAGATTTTCAATCCTTATTCCATACTCTCCCGGAATGTAATAGCCAGGTTCGTTGGAAAGTATCATCCCTGGCGTGAGTTTCACTTTATTACTTTTTGATATTGCTTGTGGTCCTTCGTGTACTGATAGGTAACTTCCTACTCCATGCCCTGTACCATGCATATAGTCCATTCCAAATTTCCATAAATGCGTACGTGCTAATATATCCAATTCTCCACCAGTAGTGCCAGGAGGAAAGATGACACTTGCTATAGCAATGTGAGCTTTGAGTACTATTGTATAGTGGGTTATTTGTTCATCAGTTGGATTGCCAATTGCTACAGTTCTTGTCACATCAGTTGTGCCGTCAAGGTACTGGCCACCAGAGTCAATCAAATACAGTCCATCTTTCTGAATTACTTTATTCGTCTTACTGCTTGCACGATAGTGAATTATTGCCCCATTCTCATTAAATGCTGAAATTATTGGAAAACTTAGTTGCTTAAACAAATTCTGCTCTTTTCTGTATTCTAAAATCTTTTCTTCAGCTTCAAGTTCTGTACCAACATTATTTTCAAGCCAATATAGAAAATTTGTAACTGCCACTCCATCTCTGATATGCGCATTTATAGCCCCAGCTATTTCAGTTTGGTTTTTTGCTGCTTTATAAATTAGACAAGGATCTTCTCTCTCAGCTACCTGTTTATCTTTTATTACAGCCATGATACTCATTGGAGTTGTGCTTGGATCCATGACTATTGAATTTAGCTTGTGCAGCGAATTTTCTAGCTCACTAATATCAAAAATATTTACATGATTGCCTAAATTTGCTTCTATAGTTGAATGTTCTTTATCTTGAATAAACAAATCAACATTACCGCTTTTATACAATATAGCACGACCCAATATACATGGAGTATATTTAGCATTTTCGTTTCTTAAATTTAATAACCATGAAATTGAATTTGGATCAGTTAAAAGCACTGCTTCAGCTCCTTTATCTACGCTTCTAGCTATTTTTTCACATTTGTCCTTACTACTTTTACCAGCATATTTAATAGAATGTAAAACCACTGCTTGTTTTCGATAGTCACTTTTTTTTCCAGCTAAACAGGGTATGAATTTACAGATATTCTCATACTTTCTTATATCTTCGATGGTAAAATATTGCAAATAATAACCTAGTGAGGCAGTCGATGTTAAGTTTGCTTTTATCCATTCGCGTGGATCCTCTTCTTGTATATTATATACTTGAAAATTGCCCCGATCGAGCTGATTGCGAGCTTGTGTAATATAGCGTCCATCCGTAAAAAATGGGCACTTGTTGTCTTTTGTAACGATAAGTAGCCCATTTGTTCCTGTAAAGCCACACAGCTTTGTTAGCTCCTCTGAATACTCATTTAAATATTCATCTTTAGTATGCAACATAAATGCATCAACGTTTATCTCGTGCATAAAAGAACGAAATTCTTCGATTTTTGACATAGAACACCTCATACAAAATTAGCAGCCACTTTCGTTTTCCTGTTTCTCAAATACACTAATATGCTCACTATCGCTGCAGGAGTGATGCCTTGTATTTGCTTTGCAATGCCAATCGTTGCTGGTTTTATCGTCTGCAACTTTTCTATTACTTCACTTGACAGGCCTTTAACTTGTGAATAGTTGAAGTTGATTGGAATTTGAGTATTGATTTCCTCTCGTAAAAACTTCATATCTGCTTCTTGTCTTATTAGATAAGGTTTGTATTTTGCTTCAATTTCAACCGCTTCGCATATTTCATTCTTAGTTATGCTACCCACTGCGGTGTCATCCCAGCGCGTGACGCTGCTTAACTCCGGCCATATTTCTTGTAATTTATTCCAGTCGATATTTGGATAGCTAAGTAGATCTAGTGCCGTTTTTCTTATCCCATCATAAGATATTTTGATACCATAAGACCTAAGCTGCTCAGGAGTAATCGTCAAACTCTCTAGTTTTTCTTCAAGTTGCTTAATAGATTTAAGTTTATTCTGTAAAACAGAGTATCTCTCATGCGACACAAGGGAAATATCATAACCTTTTTGTGTTAATCTTCTATCTGCATTGTCTGACCTGATAGCTAGCCTATATTCTGCACGTGAGGTAAATAATCTATAAGGTTCGATCACCCCTTTGGTGACTAGATCATCTATCATTACGCCGATATATGAGTCTGTGCGATGAAGAACAAAGCTTTCTTTTTTTTCAGATGCAGAGAGTGCTGCATTAATTCCGGCAATAATTCCTTGCCCTGCTGCTTCTTCATATCCAGTAGTGCCATTAATTTGGCCAGCAAAATATAGGCCTTTAATTTTCTTAGTTTCAAGAGTATGGCTTAGTTCTCGTGGATCAATATAGTCATACTCAACTGCATATCCAGGTCTTAGTATTTCTGCATTTTCAAGTCCCTTGATACTCTTTATCATTTCACACTGCACTTCAATAGGCAATGAATTTGAAATTCCGTTCGGGTATATAGTATCATCATTCAAGCCCTCTGGTTCTAAAAATATTTGATGACTACTTTTTTCTGCGAATTTTTTAACCTTAGTTTCAATGGATGGGCAGTATCTTGGTGCTATAATATCATCCAAATACGAAGAAGCTGACCTGTGCAGATTCTCTCTAATTATTTTATGCGTGTTTTCATTAGTATGGGTAATAAAGCATGATACCTGAGGTTGGTTAATTTTTTCTGTGAGATAAGAAAACGGCACAGGTGGATTATCACCCACTTGTTCTTGCAATATTGACCAGTTTATAGTGCCACGATCAAGCCTTGGCGGAGTTCCGGTACGCAATCTACCTAATTTAAAATTATATTTCTTCAACGTATTTGCAAGTTCTACGGCAGGCTTATCTCCCATTCTCCCTGAAGGAGTTACCTGCTCTCCTATATGAATCACACCCCGCAGAAAAGTCCCTGTAGTTAGAACGACTTTACTTGTCAGTATATGCTCCCCTGAGCTTGTTATTACAGCTTTAATGCACAATTCTCCATTGTTATTACTCTCTATAAGAAAATCGTCAACCGACTCTTCTTTTACCGTCAAATTATTATAATTTAGAATAATTTCCTGTATTGCTTGCTTGTATAATTTTCGGTCTGCCTGTGCACGTGGCCCCCACACCGCCGCACCTCTGCTGCTATTTAAAATGACTGAGTGTATACTTGCTTGATCGATTGCTCTTCCCATTATTCCATCAAGAGCGTCAACTTCCCTGACTACAACGCCCTTTGCAACTCCTCCGATTGCTGGATTGCAGGACATTTCCCCTATAGTTGAAATTTTATGAGTTATAAGCAGCGTGTTTGCACCAAGGCGAGCTGCAGCAGCAGCAGCTTCGCACCCTGCATGACCACCACCTACTACTACTACATCATATTTATGCATGCCTTCTTGAGTAATTCTTACTCTACTAATATTCTAACTATTAGCGGTTAATGTCAAATTTTACAGTAATTAACTATTTCAATCATCAGTGGCCAATGTATAGCTAACTCACGTCATACCGTCACGGTATCTCTAGATCCCGCTAACAAGCAGCGGGATGACGGTTTTTCAAATTATCGGGTTTTAGTGGGGCGAGCGACCAGGATCGAACTGGCGACATTCAGTACCACAAACTGACGCTCTACCAACTGAGCTACGCCCGCCAAGATATAAAATTTCTAACATAAGAGCGCAAATAGTCAATTGATTATTTAACTCTCCTTTTGCAGAGGGTTTTAAGTTTAGCCAATAAATATTTTCATTGATACTTTTACCATTATAGTTAATTGTATTGACACTAATGAAGTAGTGGTATGTTTAAAAGTATTTTCACATTTAGTTTTTTTACGGCTATTTCAAGGATCTCAGGGTTAATAAGAGATGTATTGATTGCTACGGTTATTGGTGCGAACTCTCTTGCAGACATATTTTTTTCTTCGTTTCGTTTTGCCAATCTATTTCGAGCATTTTTTGCAGAAGGAGCGTTCACTACCTCATTCATACCATTATATTCGACAGAATCATATGATAATAAAAAGGCATTTAATTTTGCAAGTAGTGTAATATCCATTACGTTTATTATCTTAGTAATTTTTTGCCTTATCATGCAAACTTTCTCCCCTTATATGATTCAAATTTTTGCTCCTGGATTTGACCAAAGTAAGTTTACCCTTACTGTTACTTTATCAAGAATTATGATGCCCTACATAATCTTTGTTTCAATTGCATCACTTATTGGTGGAATGCTGCAAGTAAAGCAGCATTTTGCTTCAACAGCTATTGCACCAATCGTTTTGAATCTCTGTTTAATCATCAGTTTGTTTGTGCCTTACGTAAAAACTCCAGCGCACAACCTTTCTATAGCTGTCCTTATAGGAGGAATTTTCCAGCTACTTTTGATACTATTTAGTGCATACAAGTTAAAGGCAGCTTTTTCTTTTAGCCTTGAATTAAGCAATGAAGTAAGGTTATTTTTTAAGCGTGTGATACCTGCAATTATCAACAATTGTGTAACTCAAATAAGCTTATGGATTGATACAATCATGGCGAGTTTTATACCAAATGCGGTGTCCTATATATATTATGCCGATAGACTAAATCAACTACCGCAGGGAATAATCGGTACTGCAATTGGTACAGTGCTTCTTCCTTTAATTTCAAAACAGGTGGATAATACTGAAAATATAGTCAAAATACAGAACAAGGCTCTCAACATAGGATTAATGTTAATTATGCCAACAACTGCTGCCTTTATCATTATTCCCGACATAATTTTACTTACGCTTTTTTCTTACGGCCGGTTTGATCATTATGCAGTGCAGCAAACTGTTCCCACTTTAATAGCATTTTCTCTTTCTTTACCTGCATTTATTATAAATAAAGTATTGCTACCTACATTTTTTGCTAAAGGCAATCTGAAAATACCAACCATATTTTCGCTAATGTGTCTTGGAATTAATGTAGTGCTAAACCTTTTGTTAATGAACGAGTATCAGCATACGGGGATTGCTATTGCTACTTCCGTTTCCACTTGGATAAACTCTATTCTATTAATTAGTTATTTAACAATAAATAAAATGTATAAGGTTAGCCAAGCGTTATTGTTAAATGTCATGAAAATTTTTGTAGCAACGGCAGTCATGTCAATAGCCCTTTATATTTTTAATTCTTTGTTGGCAGGATTATTTTTTGATAAAATGTTGGCTCGTATTGTTTATTTAACGACTTTAATAGCTTTGAGTGTTATTGTTTATTTTGGTATTCTCTATTTAATATTTAAGGGAAACTTTAAGCATGTGTAAATTATGAGACTTTCTTTATATGCTATATTATCAATCTCACTGCTATTAATTCTCATGCATGTTGCTGCAACTTTTAAGGATTGGAGTGGCTACAGGAAATATATCATAAAAGAGTTAGAGAAGACGTATGATGCTAAAGTGCATATTGGGGGAAAAATTAAAGTTTCGTTGATTACCCCAAAGCTCACTATTTATAATGTATACGTACAATACAACGAAAATAAAGAGCAAAAGTTGTCAGATTTAATTAGTGTAAGAAAAATTGAAATAAGGCCATCGTTCCTATCGTTGTTTTTATTTTCGTTGCAACCAAAGTCAATCACATTGTTTGGCATGAAAAGCAACAAAGAAAATTTACTTAATATTATAAATACAAACGCCAGTGGTAACACAGTCAATATAGTAATAAAAGACAGCCAAGTAAGTTTCAAGAATGATTTCGCTGATATTGTTAACATAAAGGAAGTTGCTGTAAAAAAAAATAAGCAGTTTTTTGGTAAAGTAAAGGTAGGTGATAATAATTACGATTTTTCAGGAAAGGTTAATATCACAAAAAGGAATGTACACATTAGTGTTGAATCAAATTTTGTAAATTTGCTATTTACAGGTAATAGAAATCAAGAAGAACTCCAGGGTAATTTAACATTAACAATTAATAACAGTTCCGGTTCTGTGAGTGATTTAGCAAAAATCATTAATCTTAGCTTTCTCTCTTGTGTTATTCCTAGCGAAAATATCAAGATATCATCCAATATAAGTCTTAATGAAAGTGAGTTTACGGCAACTGACTTAAAAATTGATTCCAAAAGCATGCAAGCCAGCGGTACAATACAAAATGATAGAAAAGGCAATCACACTAATTTCAATATTAGCTTCAGTAAAGTTGATTTAGATTCCATACAAAATGATTCACAAAGAACAATGAATATGAAGGATCTTCTGGAATGTTTTAGAGCAGTTGTGCCAAAGAACTTGAGCTTAAATTTTAATATAGAAGCTTCTAACATTCAATATCAAAACAAAATATTGGACAATTTCCGTGCTGTACTAAAATCCACTGATGGCAAAGTAAAAGTTAATACGCTTCTTAAATTTCCTGGAATCAATAATATATCTTACTTATCAGGAGAGATCTCAAACAATAATGTCCTATCTGAATTCAACGGTGATTTATTAGTCGAAGGAAATGATTTTGGGTCATTCATTTCATGTTTTTTCCCTTCTATAAAGATGAAAGAAAACCAGAAAAATCAATTTACACTAAGTTCTAAACTGCACCTTGCACCAAGAATATTATCTATCTCAGACATTAGACTGCTAAATAATAAGGAATCCTTGCAAGGATCAATTAGAGTAAGCCACACAAAAAAACGCAGTGTGATCGATGGTGAATTTAGCATGCATAATCTTGATGCAGATAAATATGATCATTCATTATTTAGCAGTTTACCTAAAATGCAATGGCTGAAAAATTTTCAGTATGATGCAAATATAAAGGCCCGTGTTAATAACCTTACATTGAATGATACGAAAATTAAAAATTTGGATTTTTTGCTGAAAATGGAAAAAGGTAAGCTAGTTGCAGATAAAATAAAACTATCTGGAGAAGATTTCGATATTACCGGTAATGCAAAAATATTAGCAGATCAAAAATACGCCAAACCTTTATTAGATGTTAACCTTACGGGCAGTAAATTTAATGGAAAAATTATTACATTACCAAATTTAGTAGAGACGAAAAGAAATTCAAGAAATGAGATAGATCAAATTCAATGGTCAACAAAGCAGCTTGATTTTTTGGATGATAAAGAAGGCTTTGATGCAAATGTGCAAATCAATACTGCAGAATTTAAAACCGAGCATAATGTTTTGAAAGATTTTAATTTGGATGCGGTAATGAGAAACAACACTATCACTATCAGGCAGGCAAGTTACGTATTAGAACACGGGCAAGTGTTTTTTCAGGGTTATTTAAGATCAGACTCAATAAATACAAGGTTTTCTATTGTAAATTTGGACACTAAAAAGATTGGTAAGGTTATAGGAATTGACAATGTAAATGGTCAGGTAAGCTTAAATGGTGAAATCAAAACTCAAGGAAAAAGTTTTCATGATTGGGCTAGTAACTTATCAGGAGATGTAAACTTACAAGCGCAAGGAATAGAAGTTACTAATGTAGATTTCAATTCATTTATCACTAATTTGTTAAACAGTAAGAATAAATCTGAAATTTCCACACTTGCTTATGTTGATATATATAACGGTAAAACATCTTTTGAAAATATTAGCGGAAAAGCAAGTATTAAGAGTGGTATATGTTCAACTAGTTTACAATTCGGGATTGATCAAGCATCAGGGTCAATCTCTTCTAATTTAACCTTATCTAACTTCGCTTTAGCTTCTATATTCAGGTTCTTTTTCATACCGCCAAACCATAGTAATCCAATCTATATCGATATGCATTTGGATGGCCCTATTTGGCGTCCTAAGATGAGTTTTGATGTAGACCAAATCTTCACCGCTCTGGTTGGCAAGAAAAATAGTTGATTTACTTAGGCGTACGGTTTAGGGGACAATGAACTCATCTGAACGGATACAAACTTAACCTAACTCATCACCACCTGGCAGTGGTGGCAAGCCAAAAGCTTCTCTTTTTTCATTGAGTGTCATAAAGCTTGCATTTTCTACGTATTTCCACAACTTTTGTCTCTTTTCCATGAGAATTTCTATTGCATCTTTGTCATACGACAAGCACAGATCTTCACCAAATCTTGGTATCAGCCAAGAATTCAGGTGACAGATAATATTTTCTAGTGTTGGTAAAACCGTTTGTTCCCAGAGGGATAAGCGTGCTTCAACCAAATTGCTATAAGTGTTATCACCTGGTATGCCAAGCAACTGCGGCGGAACGCCAAAAGCCAGGGCAATATCGCGGGCTGAACTGTGTTTGGACTCAATGAAATCCATATCCCTTGGCGATAAGCTCATTTCCTTCCACTCCAAGCCTCCTTCAAGCAATATCGGTCTTCCAGCATTGACAGGACCTGAATAATGATCATTTATCTGCACCTTTAAGCGTTGGTACTGCTCTTGACTTAAACTTCCACCACTTCCATCTTTTGCTGATTTCACAACTATTGCACCACTTGGTCTTGCTCCGTTTTGCAACATCGCTTGATTCCAAGCACCCGCCTGATTATGCTGATCTATGCTATATGCAGCTGCCTCAATTGGTGATAGCCCATACCAATCATTCAAAGGGTTAAAGGTCTTTAGGTGCAACACTGCTGAACGTCCGGTTAGTTTATCAACTTTAAAGTCATAACTGTTGTTATTTATGGTATAACGATAGATATAAGGAACGTTATTTCTCCCTGGAACAATTTCAACCCTATCGGGGCGCAGAAGATAAAGCTCTGTTGGTGGTTTTCTACTATTCTGTGACTCAACCATCAATATATAAGAATTGCCGTTAACTAACCGATAAGTTATAGCATTTCTCATAATAGTCCGAACAGGTCATAGGAAGGCAGAATCAACAGCACGACGAAAGGATTCGAATAGAGGAATGTTTTTCCTGGCTCTGTTTTTTATAGCAAACCAATGATGCTCAATTTTGTTGAAATCTGGAGAATAAGGCGGCAGATACAAAATTTCTGCACCAACCCCTTTAGCAAGCTCGATAATCTTATCAGACTTATGAAAAGTAGCATTGTCAAGAATGACAGTCTGTCCAGGTTCCAAGATCGGTGTCAAAAATTGCTCAAACCATCCATTAAAAACATCCATATTACAGTGGCCTTCAAAGGTTAACGGAACAACTATCTTTCTTCCACTTAAGGCTGCAACCATACTGATTCGTTGAGTTTTCTTTCCAGATTTTAAGGCATAAAACCGCTGTCCTTTCTGGCAATATCCGTAGGGGTAGTCTTCGGTGTTATCAATGCCAGACTCATCTATATACACTAAGTTTTTAGGTTCTTTTGTCGCTATAATTTTCAAAAATTCAGCACGTTTTTCTTCGTTTCTTTCCTTGTATCCATATGTCTTTTTTTGCGCGTAAATCCAATTTTTTTAAGGGCTCGATAGATCGTTTGGATACTAACGTTGTTCCAAAGTTTAGCCATTTCCGATAGAGTCTTTCCTCCGTGTTCTCTGGCAAATTTGGCAAAGGTATCCCAGTCGGTAATTTTGTGATTGTAACCCCCATTTCCAAGTTTTTTTGATTGAAAGTCTCCTGTTTCTTTTCTTCTTTGCTGCCACTCCCATAAAGTAGTTCGTCCAATCTTAAATCTTGCTGCCACTGTTTCTCTGCTTTCTCCTTCGTCTAGCGCTTCCATTGCTTTTTTTCTTAAATCATAACTATATGCTGCTGGCATTCAACCTCCTTATCATCATCTACCCTTATCCTATCACATCCGGACTTTTATGGAAAGAGCTATACAATCCCCTCAATAAATTCCGATTTTGATGTCATTGGGTTAGGAGAATAAAGTAATTTCAGTAATGGATGGGCTTTTAGTTGCGATTTTCCCTGGTCAGTAAGCTGGCAGAGAGTAAGAGGTACCGAAGATGCAGCACTTGCAATCATATTGATTGCTCGAAAGGCAATAACATTTTTTATGTAACCTTCCTCAGCAAAACTTACATAATCACGCTTACTCCAACTTGGCTCCATCATTAGCTGCAAAGCAGAATATTTAGTAAATACTGCGCTTTTTTTTCTTTGAAAGATGTTGAAATTCATATGTGCCTCATGAAAGATGTTTAAAAGTTAAAAGTGTTTTAGATTCTGTAGTTAAACTAAGACATAGATCCCAGTGTCACGCACTGGGATGACGGAAGGAAAGCACTTGGGTGACAGGAAAAGAACGAACTGCTATACTAAAAAAAAAGAAATTGAACATGACAGAATGGCTAATATCTAATCAGCTTATTGATTATAACTGTGCCGTAAAATCTATGGAAGAAAAAATTCAACAAATTCACAATAATTCAGCAGACGAATTAGTATGGCTACTCCAGCACCCTCCACTTTATACTGCAGGAATCAGTGCAACAGATGACGACGTTGTTGAAAAATTATTTCCTATATATAAAACAGGCAGGGGTGGCAAACACACATATCATGGTCCAGGACAGCGCATTATATATTTAATGTTAAACCTTAAAAAAAGAAACAAATGCGATATAAAGCTATATATTAGAGATCTAAGTAAGTGGATCATAAATGTTTTAAAGCAATTTAATATACTTGGAGAATTTAAAGAGGATAGAATAGGTGTTTGGGTAAACCATAACGGAGTAGAAAAAAAAATTGCAGCTTTTGGTATCCGTTTAAGAAAATGGGTAACTTATCATGGCATAGCGCTTAACGTCTTTCCAGACCTCTCTCACTATAAGGGTATTATTCCTTGTGGACTGCAAGATTATGGCGTCACGTCAATGGAAGAACTAGGAGTGAAAGTTCCACTCTCTGAATTGGATGATATACTAAAAAAAGAGTTTTATAAGATATTTTAATGATTGTTTATCTTTTATATTTCATTCTCACTTTATGTGCTAACACAAGTATTCATGCAATCGACCAAGTTGATATTATTGCTCCTTCTTCGAAGGGAAAAGAATCAGATCTGACTACTATAAAAGAATATGTAGAAGCTTTGGATTTTAATCCTCATATTTCGGAGAAAATATATAGTAATGATAATCCATTTTATTCCAACTCTGATGAATTCAGAGCAAATGATTTGGTTAGTGCACTAACCGGTGATAGTAAAATAATTTGGTGTATCAGAGGAGGAGAAGGGGCTTCTCGGTTAATTCCCTATCTAGAAAAGTTACCCAATGATAAAAAAGAAAGGATTGCTCAAAACAAAAAAATCCTCATAGGCTATAGCGATATAACTGCCTTGCACATCTATCTACAAGCTAAATATGATTGGCAAACTCTTCACGGCACCATGTTGGAAATGATAGTAAATAACTCCGTTTCTGAAAGCTCTGTTGAAAAATTGAAAGAGTTAATTCTTAACAAGCGGGATTCTATCAGATTTGATAACCTAAAGACGATAAATAATGGCATTAGACTAAAAGATGGCAGATTAAAGTCTAAAATCATCGGTGGTAATATGACTTTAGTTGAAAACAGTATAGGAACTGTTTGGCAAATAAATGCGAAAGGTAAAATTCTATTTTTAGAGGACATAAGAGTCTACCCATACGCAATAGAGCGCAGTTTAGATCACCTAAAACAAGCTCACATCTTTGATGGAGTACATGCAGTAATCTTTGGGGATTTCGTTAACTGCTATAACGATAACCTTGTTGAAGTTGTAAAAGAAAGGTTTGCAAAAAGTGTTAACTTTCCTGTATTTACAATGAAAGGGGTAGGCCATGGACATACAAATGATCCTTTACCTTTTAACACTCACGCTATTATTAGCGTTCAAGACGAAAAAGAAGGTTTGTTTTTTATGGACGTGCAGAATTTAGCTAATCTTATAGCTAACGCGAGCTCTACGTCATACCGCCGCAGTATCTCTTAGCCGCTAACACGTACTTAACCGTCATACCGCGATTCATTCGCGGTATCTCATCCGCTAACAAGAGATCCCGCTAACATGTAGCGGGATGACGAATTGCTTAACCGTCATTCCGCCGCAGACCGTCATACCGCCGCGGTATCTCTTAGCCGCTAACACATAGCGGAATGACGAAGTTATCGTCATGCCACCGCGAACCGTCATACCGCCACGAACTGTCATACCACCACGAACCGTCATACCGCGATTCATTCGCGGTATCTCTAGATCCCGCTAACACGTAGCGGGATGACGGTTGTCAGGGTGTCATGCAAGTAGCTGACTACTTGGATCTGGTAGACTCAAATCACAATGCCCGTAAAGCTGCGACCCTAGAGCTACTATCTCTCACCCACTGCAAATATTGCACGGTACTATCCACTTGATCATCGTGTCGAGTTTCAGGAAACATTAAAATCTCATACTCAAAATCGTTCAGCCATACTGCTTGGTGCGGCAGAAAAACCTTGCCAGACTCTATAATCGGAACAATTTGATAAAATCGAGTGAGTTTGTCATCATGTGGTACTATTTCGATAATTGGTAAATCACTGTTTGTCTTTAGCTCTTGCACCAATTGCTGACCACTCGTTTTTGCTTCAATCAAAATTGCGTGTGGTGTCCATCTTGCTGCTAAGGACAAAACTTGCTCTTTAAGCTTTGAATACTCAAGCTTTGCACGATATACATCAAGTAAATAGAATTTGTTATCTATTTTTGCCCAGGTGGTGCAGACGCTAAAGTTGCTCATGTTGCTTGTTGAAACTGCAGTGTCCCAGCTTTGAGTTACATGCGAGAGATTGTCAGGAAAATTTCTATAGCGCTTCAGCCACTCTCGTTTAATTATACCACTTGAAAGTGGCAGAGGGTTTTGTTGATATTGTGCAGCAAAAACGTAACTTCCAAGTTCAACCTTTATCATCTCAACTTCTTCTTTTCCTCCATCGAGGGGATATAGCAACTGACCTTCTTCTCTTGAGTATAATATTACGGGTGGTGTCATTCTAGCACTTGATGCTGTAATCCAGCTTTTGTACTCATTTGTAGTTACTCGGGTGACAGGAACAAGAAAAGGAGGCGCTGGCTTTTTGATTGAATAGATAATCTCCTTATTTTCAGATATCATCGGTAAACAAGTATGGTTCCATATGTTTTTCGGTTTGGAGAGAAGGTGCCCGGTTAAATCTTCTTGATGTAGCCTATGCATCACAAGAACAATTACTCCTTTTTTTCTATTGTTGAGCCTGGCTACTAAAGTCTGGTCAAACCAATTTGTAGCACGCTTTCTAAACGTTTCACTCAAAGCTTGGGCGGGACTCAGTGGATCATCCACGATGATGAAATCACCACCTTCACCTGTTAACGTCCCTCCAACGGACGTTGCGATTCTGTATCCTCTCTGCACTGTTTGGAATTTGTATTTGGTATTTTGATCTTTGGATAGTTCTACCTCTGGAAACAGCTCTCTATACCAACTAGACTGCATTATACACCTTGTATCGAGCGAGTGCTTTTCGCTAAGCAGCCGAGAGTAGCTTGCAACTATTATTCTTGCAGTTGGCTGATTTCCCAGTATCCATGCGGGCCACGCAACACTAGCGCACAGGGACTTCATTGAACGCGGAGGCATATTGAATATTATTCGCCTCATTTTGCCAACATTTGCCGCTTCAAGTCTGTCTGCTATGACTTTTATATACTGATAATCATTATACTCACACCCCGGCACCACCGTTTGAAAGCACAGTTCAATGAATTTTAGAAAGTTCATGATATAATGTTGAAACCAACGCGTGACGGTGGGATGACAAAAAAAGGAGCACTGGAATGACAAGGCTATAGGTTGCAAGCGAGACGTCATACCGCCACGGTATCTCGGCAGATCCCGCTAACACGTAGCGGGATGACGAGGCTTATCGTCATGCCACCGCGAACCGTCATACCGCCGCAGACCGTCATACCGTCACGGTATCTCTAGATCCCGCTAACACGTAGCGGGATGACGGTTGTCGTTTAGCTATAAATATTAAGAAATTTACCAAATAAAAAAAAGGCAAAAGAAGCCCCGTGGTTGGCTAATTACTTACATTATACTTTCAAGTATGGCGTTTTTTTATTCTAAACGCTTAATAACCGCGATTTAGTTGCTTTTAAGCCGCAACTAATCTAAATTATAAACATTAAGAAATTTACTAAACAGAAAAAAAGGCAAAAGAAACCCTAGGGTAGCTAGTTATTCACTATCCATTTTTTAAATCGGCGTTTTTTGATGTTTTAAATGCTTTATAAGCGCATTTCAGCTTATATTAGGTAAAAACCTAGAAATTTTATAAAGACATAAGATGCACATAGTGCAAAAAATTAAACATGGGACGCCAGATACGTGAGTTTTTTTGTCATTTAATCTGTACAGAGAAGATAAATAAATAGCTTCAGTTTCATGATAAGGGGACTGGCAAGGCTTGTCAAGCAAGTTTTTTGCAATATCAGGGGATAATTTCGACCATAAATCCCTATCAATAAATTTTAACAAAAATACTTTAGTGCATTTTCAAATATAAGCATTCCATCGCCATATTTTGGCACAGCAACACCTAAACGCTTGCTCTTTTCTTTTTCAAGGGGCCAATTATCTTGCTGGGTAAAAAATATTCCCCTTTCTGGATGGGGCATTAAAGCTAGCACTCTTCCACTTTTATCTGATAAAGCTGCTAGGTCGTATGTAGATCCATTCGGATTGTAAGGAAATTGTAGGTTAGCATAGTTGCCATTTTTATCAATGTAACGTAATGCGGTGGAATTGCTCTCAATCAATTGGTTCAAAATATCTTGATCCATAAAAAATTTGCCTTCCCCATGAGCAATAGGGAGATATAGTTCACTCAGGCCCCGTAGCCAAACAGAATTACTCTTTGAATTAACTCTCACTCTAATCCAACGGCATTGATAATTGCCTATATCATTATGGATTAAAGCTAGATTAGAGAACTCTGGAATTAATTTTACTAATATCTGACAACCATTACATATTCCTATAATCAGCTTGTCCTGAGATAAAAACTCTTGAAACTCATCCAACAAGTTGTTTTTAATACGTAAAGCAAACGCATTACCAGCACCAGTGTCATCACCATAGGAAAAACCCCCTGGAATTGCAAGTATATTGCTTAATTTCAGTTCACCTGGATTATCTATGATATCGTTAATGTGAACGATTTTTACTTCAATATTACCAACACCAAGTTTTCTGCTGCATTCCATAAATGCAAATGCAGTTTCTTTTTCGCAATTTAAGCCATAACCAGATAGGACTGTGATTTTCATGAATTGCTAAAAATTAAAAAATTCGAATTTCCTTTTTACAAAATTTGCTACTAAATTTAACGCAAATAACACCAATAATAAAGCTATAATTGCGATAGCAGCAAGTTCAACAAATGCAATTTCAGGATTGCTTGACCATATGTATATTTGCACAGGTAGAACAGTCGCCGGATCGAAAAAGGACGTAGGTGTATCAGCAATAAATGCCACCATACCCATCATAAGTAAAGGAGAAGATTCACCTAAAATCCTTGCAATTGCAAGCACAGTACCATGTATTATTCTTGGTAACGCAATCGGTAAAGAGTGATCTAATATCACCTTGATGTGAGGTGCACCGAGCGCAAACGCTGCATCTTTTATCGTAATAGGAACATTCGCAAAGGCATTTTTTGTTGCAATTATAATATTAGGTAACATCATAAATGAAAGAGTCATTCCACCAACAAGTGGTGAAGAGCGTGGTAGCCCAAATATGCCAAGATAGAGAGTTAAGCCCACTACACCAAATATTATTGAAGGCACTGCAGCAAGATTATTTATGCTAATTTCTACAATATTAGTCATTAGCCTATTTTTAGGCATAAATTCGTAAAGACAGATGCCCGACATAATTCCTATTGGTAATGCTAATGCTAGGCACACTATAATTGTCATTAATGAACCGATAAACGCTCCTAAAATCCCTGCATTTTCAGGTTCACGAGAGTCAGATTTAAGGAATAAAGACTTATTAAAAAATTTTTTCACTCTCCTCTTTTCTTTTAGCCAATCAAGTAATTTAGCATAACGATCGTTCAAATATTTATCTTTATTTATTGAATTAATTATACTTGACGCGGTAAACCAGATCTCATATTCACCACTATCTTTTACTTTCTTACGAAAAAATTTCTCTAGTTCTTTGTAAGAATTACGACTTAAAATTTCGTCACCGTCTTTAAAATCAGTTCCTCCAAACACCTTACGTAAAGAATCGTTGAGTAAGCCAATGGACTTATACCGCAAATCACTAGGATTACTCGCCAAAGCAAGATCAGCATTTATTTCAACTGGCAATAAAATTTTCGTTACTGTTAAGGCACTGTAAGAGTTAACTAATATACTCAACAATATACACACAGGACAGCCAAGTGAGATAACTAGTGCCGTGAAAGAACAAAAGCGTAGCGCTCTGTTCTTTTTATTTTTCCTTTTTATACGAGCATGTACACGCCTTGACTGAAGTAATTTAAGGAATTTTTTCTTTATACTCATTTACTTTTCTTTACACGAGGATTTGAAAAAACTTTCCCCTTTTTTGTCATGCAAGTAGCTGACACTGGGATCCAGCAGGCTTTGCCTGCAAATAATTTTTACATTTTCCATGAAAGCACAAACCAAAAGGAGAATAATGAATGCTGGATCCCAGTGTCGGAGCACTGGGATGACACCACAGCGGGAGGCAAACACAATGTTCGTACAGTTGTGTGTCACGCACTGGGATGACAAGAGAGAGTTCTGAGATGACACAATTGACATCACTCCCTATTGTATCTACTTAGATTTCTTTTTAACATAAGTAGTACGCTCTTTGATCCTTGCAGCTTTTCCAAATAGTTTGCACAGATAATACAGTTTTGCTCTACGAACCTTTCCTTTTCTTGTCACTTGCACTGAAACCAGTGCAGGAGAATAAACAAAAAACTGAGACACTATACTTTCTCCATGGCTCACTTTTCTGACTGCAAAAGAAGAATGTAACCCGCGGTTCCTTTTTGATATACATACACCTTCAAATATCTGTATACGTTCACTTGTACCGTCAACTACTTTAAAAGTGACCTTCAAATCATCGCCAGGACGAAATTCTGGTATTTCTTTAGCTAACACTTGCATTTGCTGTTCGTTAAATTTTTTAAGTAAATTTGTCATTTATCTCTCCACTCAATAATTCAGGCCTACGCTTTTTTGTTATAACATGAGACTGCTTCTGCCTCCAATCACTTATTTTTTTGTGATTGCCAGATAACAAAACCTCAGGTACTTTATATCCCTTCCACTGCTCAGGTCTAGTATATTGAGGATATTCAAGTACACCACCACCATAATTAAAACTTTCTTCAGTAATACTATCGGTATTATTTACTACACCTGGAAGAAGTCTAATGCATGCATCAAGAACCACCATTGCAGCTGGCTCACCTCCTGAAAGTATATAATCTCCAATACTTAACTCATAAGGAGTATACGCATCAATTATCCTTTGGTCAATACCTTCAAATCGACCACACAATATTGTTATATGAGGAAACTCTAATAATTCTCTGGCAATATTCTGATTAAACTTAGTTCCAGATGGAGTCATGTAAATAAACTTAGTGTTTTTATGAACAGAGAGCATACTATCTACTGCATCACCAACTACATCAGAACGCATAACCATTCCTGCTCCACCTCCATATGGAACATCATCCACAGTTGAATGTTTATCTTTCGCAAAAGAACGAATATTTATTACTTCAAGGTTCCATATTTTTTTTTCTAACGCTTTTCCGGCAAGAGAATAGTTCAAAAACCCCGGGAACATTTCTGGGAATATGGTTAATATTGTAACATTGAATGCCATTAAGGTTTATTTTAAGTTATTTGGGGCTATACTCTAAGAATAGTAAATTGATATAATATATAGTTAAATTAAACATGTCACTGAATAAAACGATATACGAAGGTAAAGCGAAAGCCATTATTGAAACTGAAGACTTATCAATTGTCATACAGCACTTTAAAGATGATATTACAGCATTCAATAAGGAAAAATATGAAATAATCGATGGTAAAGGAATAATTAATAATCATATTAGTGCTTTTATCATGGAAAAGCTTGAGAAAGCAGAAATTAGCACACACTTTATAAAAACTCTAAACGAAAGAGAACAGCTAGTCAAAAAACTCAAGATAATACCTCTTGAGGTAGTAGTTAGAAATGTCGCAGCTGGCAGCTTTTGCAAACGTTTTAATATCAAAGAAGGTGAGAGGCTTGCATCTCCTATAATCGATTTTTTTTACAAAAATGATGACCTAGCCGACCCAATGGTAAGTGAAAATCACATACTGTATTTTGATTGGCTATCTAGCAAAGAAATGGATGAAGTTAAAACTACAACTTTAAAAATCAACGAAATATTAGTTCACCTATTTTCAAATGCAAGTATATATTTAGTTGATCTCAAGTTAGAATTTGGCAGATTAATAAATGACAGTACTAAAATCGTTTTAGCTGATGAAATTAGCCCTGATAACTGCAGATTATGGGATAAAAATACTTATAAAAAGCTAGACAAAGATGTCTTTCGTTTGAATTTAGGAGATTTAAAGGAAGCATACCTAGAAGTTGCAAAAAGACTGTCAGTAAAGTTAGGTTAACTAAATACTACTCTATCAAGTGGAGGGTTACATGCCTCATCAAGTTTTCCAATAATTTCAATTTTTTCTCCACGTTTTTGGAAATGATTTTTCACGTTTTGCATATTCTCAGAACTTACGATCAATACCATACCAATACCACAATTAAATGTTTTTAGCATTTCTTTCTTCTCTATTTTACCCTCCTTTGTTAGCCATAAAAATATATCTGGCCATTTCCAGGAATTAATGTCTATGTTTGCAAATAAGTTTTTTGGAAGAATTCGCGGAATATTGTCTACCAAACCACCACCCGTGATGTGCGCAATACCTTTTACTTGTGACATGATAGGCAGCAAAGAATCAACATATATTTTTGTTGGTTCAAGTAGTATTTCACTCCAAGATTTATTATTCCATAGAGATGTATCGTTATAATTTATACCTAAGCTTTTGAAAACATGGCGCACTAAAGAAAACCCATTTGAGTGAATTCCACTTGACTCTAAGCCAACTATATAATCACCTGCTTTCATCATACTACAGTTTGGAAGAATTTGCTTTCGATCAACTACACCAACCACAAACCCTGCAAGGTCATAGTGATTATTACCATACATTCCAGGCATTTCTGCAGTTTCCCCACCAACCAATGCTATTTTAGCTTGCTTGCACCCCTCTGCAATGCCCTTAACCACAGATAATAAAACATCTTTGGTCAAAACGCCTGTTGCAAAGTAATCAAGGAAAAACAAAGGCGTTGCTCCTTGTGCAAGTAAGTCATTTACACACATTGCAACTAAATCTATACCTATAGTATCATGTTTATTCACTTCTTGAGCTATCAACAGTTTCGTACCTACTCCATCAGTTGAGGAAACGAGTACTGGATGGTCATACTTCTTACTTAGTGCAGCAAAATCAAATAACGCAGAAAATGAACCTATTTCGCTGATTACTTCTTCTCTAGTAGTTTCTTGAGCAATAGGCTTGACTTCTTTTATTAACTTATTATATAGTTCAATATCTATTCCTGATCTGGTATAAGTATTCATAATCCTTTTATAAATTTTAAAATTGTTAATACTATATTAATGCCTTGATATAAAAAGTGCAACGAAACTTTCTCTTAATTGACTATTATATACTTACCAATATAGGGTAACTTAAATCATTTATAATTATCCAATGAACGAAAATACCAAAAACATACTGTTAATAACGGAACTGCTATCAGGACGGCTGCTTCATGACTTTGCTAACTCTATGAATGGAATAACGTTTGGCGTAGAAGAGCTTGAAGTAATAGATAAGAATGATGCTGATGCGCAGAAGGAAGCGTTGTTGTTTCTTAAAGAAAGCTCCGATGATTTAATATATAAACATAAAGTTATGAAGCAGGCATATTCTTCTTCAATGGATAATTATAGCTTTGATAAGACCAAATCTAATATCGAAAATTATTTATTAAAAAAAAAGTAAAGCTTACGTGGAAAATAGACGCATACTCTGCAAAAAATAAGGAAGATTTAATTGAAAAGATAAATAAGATAATTTCTAATATGGTGCTAACTATAGCCAGTGCAGTGGCGGAAGTTGAACTAGTATCTGTTTTACTGAGTCAAACAGAAGATAAAATGCTATTAACTATAAAAATTCTAAATGAACACAAACCAATAAGCAAATCATTAGTAGACAAATTAATCAAAAAAAATGACACTAATTTAAATACAAAAGATATTAATATCTATATGACCTCTTTATTATTAGAGTACTATAACACTGAAATGCATTATACTTGCGAAAATAATTTGCTGGAAATAGGTTTAACTATAACTTGAGTTGCATATTTGGTTATTACAACTTTTTCTTCGTGTCAAGGCATTCCCCGACAAGGGGTACCAAATCTAATTTTTGTAATCACTTAAGTCTAGTACTATTTTATTAATGTAGCGCTCATTTGCATCTTTGATGATAAACTTCATACCATTTTTATATTTAATGACTTCATCTACAGAAGGTACTTTACCAGCAATCGAAAGAATCAAACCACCAAGTGTAACATAGTCTTCTTCAGGTTCACGTAATTCTATTTTTAGATCCTCTTCTATATCTTTTATAAGAGCCCTTGCTGATACTTCAAACTTATTTTGAGACAATTCAGTAATGGTATATTCTGAATTTATTTCGTTTTCACTATCAATGTTTGGTATTAGTTCCTCTATAAGATCAGTCATTGAAATTAAACCATCAGTTCCACCATATTCATCCAATACGATAGCTAAGCATGATTTAGAAGAGTTCATCCTAACAAAAAGATTAGTTGTCTTCATCGAGGGTGGAACAAATATTACGCTTTGTATAATATGTTTCAGATTAAAATTTTTATCCCTATTAAAAATAACATCTTTTACATAAAAAAAGCCTATTACGTTATCAAAGTTATTTTTATAAATTGGTATTTTAGTGTGGCAAGTGTTTTTTATCTTCTTTATTATTTCACGCTCGCTTGACTCAATGTCTACTGCGCATATCTCTGTACGTGGAGTCATTATATCCATTATACCACAATCGCGGAATTTTAATAGACCATTAAATATATTAAGGTCTGGCAGATCTTTCATTAATGCCTCAGTCGCACACTTTTTCAACACAGAAGCTTTTTTGAAAAGGAAGAGAAAAATTCTATATGCTATTTTTTCTACTAAGGTTCTTTTTTTACTCAATTTATTCCCTGTAATGGCAAAAACGTTTTCAGATTAGATTTATCAAGAAAACTGTTATTAAATGTTTAATAAGCATGTGAATAATGTCAAATTAATTTGTGAATTATTTGTTGATATAAAATACCAACAATTGATCAACAACTTTTTCAACAACATATACATAGTTGTGTAACAATGCATGATGGTAAAGTATTTTCCATAAAAGAAAATTACTAACACTCTAAACACCTTACTTATACACATAAATCATAACAGAAAATCAATAATATACGAAAGTTACTCACATATTTATCCACAAGTTGAACAACGCCAATTTTTACTGAATTTTAAGTTAGTAACAAGTTATTGATAGAACTATTATTATTACTATACTTTAATATACAAAAGAATAAATAGAATAGA